>CAWGOD010000008.1:0-13382 GCA_963824175.1 uncultured Chloroflexia bacterium
ACTGCCAGGGTAAAATACAGAAGAATCAGATTGCGTCGTTGAGATTTCATTAAATAACCTTTATTTGTGGATTAAACCAGATGCCAAGTATACCCCAGATTATCCCCAGAAATGAAATTCAGGAGCCGATTGATTTCCTGGCTCCTGAATTTTAAATTATACGATATTTGAATATCCAGCTCTTCGTGGAAAGATGTTCTATCAGGGCAAATCAGGTTTTGTAAAGTTTAGACCGTATTCCTCAACAGACGCGGCTGTTGGAAGTCCTGTTTGGGAATCCCAGCCGTGTTCCTGGTAAGCGCCGGCAAGGAGGGGTTTCAGGTCCGGTACAAACCCCAAAGTTCCACCTTCCTGGAAAGATTTGAGCATAAAGTCTGGCAAACGGTCATCAGCAATGGTCGATCCCAGATTATGATTGATGATCCTTTTCAGGGCAAAGATGCGTTTTCCAGCCAACATCAGCTCATCCAGATTGTAGTCCCAGCCGGTGGCGGCGTTCAAAGCCCGCATGATACTACTGGCCCCGGGGTTCATAAAATGGCAAACTGTCAGGGCGTTGTAGATGCTGCGCCAGGCCTGTGCACGGGCTGTGATCATTCCTTTCTCTTCGGAATTCTCAAAACGCTCACCTGGTAGAATGCCAAGTTCCACTGGAGCGCCCTGGCCGATATCTACTCCATACATATCTCCCTGCAGGTGGCAGGCGCCCCGTGGTGAAAGAGCATAAACTGGCGCCATGCCGCTGAAGGAGCGGGCATCATGCATGGGAATTTCCAGATTGCGCACAGTGGCCGCCATCTCAGGCACGCCAAAACGAGCTGCCAGGACTGCGCTGCCTTCTGCTATCATGTTTCCAAACCCTTCCCTTTTGGCGGTCATTTCGATCAACTTGTGAGACATTTCCACATCACCAAAACGGATTTCCAGGCCGCCAGTATTCTCAGATGTCAAGATGCCCTTATCAAATAGATCACAGGCCAGGGCAATGGTTGACCCTGTGCTAATTGTATCCAGGCCAAAGACATTACACAGATGCCCTGCATAGATCACTCCCTCCAAATCATCGATCAGGGCTAATGATCCAAAAGCGGCAACGGTTTCGTATTCCGGTCCATCTACAGAATCCACCTTGTACTTTATAGTGCGTGTCTCCCGGCCGCACATGATCGGGCAGCGGTAGCATGCTGTGCCTTTGTTCAAAAATTCTTCAGTCATTAATACGCCGGAGAGATTGCTGCTTTCTTCCCATTCTCCCAGCTGAAAATACTTGGCCGGCATATCCCCGAACATAGAGCCCATATCCACGTACCCGGCCGTGCCAGCCAATTTAATTGATTGAACTGCAATATCTTCCTTGACTGCTCCCTGGATCTCAGCAATCACCTCTTTATATAATGCGGGATCAGAGAGTCCAATTTTTTGGATTCCGCGGAAAGCGATTGCTTTGAGATTCTTTGAACCCATCACTGCGCCCATGCCGGTCCTGCCGGCAACCCGGCCGTGATCGTTGACGATGGCAGCCATTTTGACCAGGTTTTCACCTGCTGGGCCGATACAGGCCACCCTGTACTTTTGGATCAGCCAGAATCTCGCGGATGCTGTCCTGGGTCTGGTAAGTGTCCTGCCCCCAAATTGGACCAGCATCATGAAACTTTAACTTGCCATCTATGACCGAGATCCAGCAGGGTCTATCGGATTTGCCATTGAGTAGAACTCCGTCAAAACCTGCAAAACGAAGCTCAGGACCGATAAATCCTCCTGTATTGGATTCTCCCCAAAATCCTGTCAGAGGAGAGCGAGCGCTGACTGTACAACGTCCTGCTGAGGGCATGCTGGTTCCTACCAATGGACCGGTCATGAACATCAGCGGATTTTCTGGGCCTAAGGGATCAGTATCCATTTTAATGCGGTCATAGAGCAGGCGCGCGGCAAGGCCGCTGCCGCCAATATAGTCTCGCGCCAATCCCGGATCGATTTCTTCTACCTGGAATGATTTTTCTGTGAGATCAACCACCAATAGTTTTTTCATTTGGGCTCCAGCATTAATTGTAAAATGGCTAATCGAAGATAATTAGAAGTCAACTGGTTGGCCGTCATATACATATTGGAAAAGTTTTTCCAAGTTCCTCATAGGATGGAGCTCGGGGTGCGGTGATGATCTGGGTATCATTGAAGGAATCATCCACTATTTTTTCCAACTGATTTTCAAAAGCTTTTTTATCAATCCCTAACTCGGACAAGCTGAGTCGGGTTTTCGATTTTCTTAGCTAGATCCCTCAACGCAGCGGCAAATAGGTCTCCAATCTTGGATTCTGATCCTTTGATGTCCAATAACTGGGCCAGGGATATTATCTGGGAAGGATCATCGCCTCTTGAGGCAAACTCAATTGTATAGGGTAGACACATTCCCACAGCGCGCCCATGGGGGATATGGAAGACCGAGCCCAGGACATGGCCCATGGCGTGGGCCAAAGAAGCCATGGCATTTCCAAAACCTAAACCGGCGCAGGTAGCTGCGTTATGCATCTTTTCCCGGGCCAACTGGTAGCGTATCCTTTTCAGGGTTATCAGCCTGGGAAGCTTCATATGCTAAGAGGTAAGTAATGGAAGATCTCCCGGGCAGCATTGATGCATAAACCATCGGTGATATCAGTATGCCAGGTGCAGATAAAACCTTCCACGGCATGGGTCAGAGCGTCCAAACCAGTATCTGCTGTGAGTTGAGGGGGCATACCAGACGCCAGGGCGGGATCTACCAGGGCGATATCGGCCGCATTTTCACGGTTCCCCAATCCCATTTTCCGGCTGTTCTCGGAATCTGTTAAAACAATTCCCCAGGTCACTTCTGCGCCGGTCCCGCTGGTGGTGGGGATGGTGATCAAGGCGGGATTTTTTTCGCAATCCAAGTTCAATGAAAGGGTTGATCATAGCCGGGATTAGATCCGGCCTTTCATATAATACCCAGATAGCCTTGGCGGTATCCATGGGTGAGCCGCCACCCAAACCTACAATCCAGTCAGGCTGAAAATCATTGGCAGCGGCTTTTCCAAGTTCAACAGAGGTGAGGGTTGGATCCGGTTCAACATCATCAAAAACAAGAACCTCGCAGCCCGACTTTTTGATCAGATCCAGAACAGGTTCAACAAGACCAATTTGCACCAGGTTCTTATCAGTGACCACCAGAGCTCGAGACATATTGATATCTTCCAGGGAAGATAAGGACGATTCACCAAAGACTATCCTGGGAGAGACAAAATTCCACATCTCTGACCTCCTATCATGATTGTATTGGATTATTACTTACGGCCAATCGGTTGGAATAAGGGCGCAGCAGGAGACAATTTCCTGAGCTGCCTTTGGATATCGCATGACCTTCATCAAATCACCTTGAAGCTTTAATTGTCCTGTCATCATGCCCTGGATGGGATCCAGTTTACCATCGATGACTTTGCGCCAGGTTTTATAGGGAGAGTTGATGACGTATTCAGTTTCTGGTAGATTGTCAGGATCGACCATGGCCCCTCCCTGACTGGAACCATGATGGAGCCGGAGGTGTAAATATGCAGATTCTGGGTACCCCTCATCCGGATCAACCACAAAGATAAAATCTCCTTCCCAATCCTTTGCAGAGCGCTTATACGATTCATTGGCATTTAATAACTCACTCAGGGCATTGATCCATTCATCCGAGGGAAATTTATAAGACATTAAAACTCCTTGTTTTAGGTTAACGGTCTTATTATATATGAGTAAACACTATTTGGTTCGAAGTGTTTCGAAAATCCAAGTTTACGCTCTACCCTCTCTGAACCATGTAAATGTTATGATTAAAACAGCTAGTGGCATCAAAATGATAGGCAAAATATGAAACTTCAGCGCTTTGAGGATCCGGAATCATTCCAGGAAAAGATCCTGAGTTATTTGAGTAAGAACGAAGCGGAAAATAATCTACCCCTCGGAATCTTAAATGGTGTGATATCCGGTGAGTATCAACACGAGAACCCCTACATGGCCTATGTAGAACAGGATGGGATGCACAAAATTGCTTGTTTATGCACCCCGCCCTACCCGGTCATATTTTCGTACCAAAAATCCCCTCCCGCTGACGAGATATTAAATATGGTTCTGACCGATCTGATAGATTTCCTGGAGGATAAATTTATTGGCATTTCCGGAAATAAGGAATTGGCGGCCCGGACCAAAGAACTCTGGGAAGAAATGACAGGCGGGGATGCTGAGCTCCAAATAGCTTTGCGCATATATAAACTTGAAAAGGTATTAACTGCAACAGGCAACTTTGGCCTAATGCGCCCAGCTGAGAAAAGGGATAGAAGGCTGCTAATAAAATGGTTTACCGGTTTTTACAGGGATGCCATGCAGGAAGACCCGGACCCTACCCGCGCCAGAAAACAGGTTGAACTGTACCTGAAATCGGATCCAAAAGTGCGTGGGTTAACGATCTGGGAGAAAAAAGGTATTCCCGTATCCATGGCCGGCTATGCTGGTCCAACTCCTAATGGCATTCGAATTGGCGCGGTTTACACACCACCAGAGCAGCGAAAAAAGGGATATGCCAGCGCTGTCACAGCCGGATTAAGCCAGCATCTGCTGGATCTTGGATATAGGTTTTGCTTTTTATTCACCGACCTGCTGAATCCAACTTCTAATCATATATATCAACAAATCGGTTACAAACCAGTCTGTGATGTCGACCGGTATGTTTTTAAGTAACCCTCATTTTGATTACTGATCACTGAATATTATTTTAGAGAAGAGGGGCTGGATATGAAGACGATTGGTTTGCTTGGCGGCATGAGCTGGGAATCCTCCATTGAATATTACCGAATAGTCAATCAGGAAGTCCGGGGTGCCATGGGCGGTGTACATTCCGCAAAAAGTGTGATGGTCTCAGTTGATTTTGGAGAAATAGAAGAGCTGCAGATGAAGGGAGATTGGGAAGAGGCCACGCGGATCATGGTCCAAAGCGCCAGAGAAATTGAAAAAGCAGGAGCTGATTTCCTGTTGATCTGTACCAATACCATGCACTTGATGGCTGATGAAGTTCAGGAGGCAATCAATATTCCGCTGCTGCATATTGCCGATGCCACGGCCAGGGCAGTAAAAGAGCAAGGGCTGAAATCTGTTGGTTTATTGGGTACCCGATTTACGATGGAAAAAGAATTCTATCGCGGCAGGCTGGAAAAAGCACATAAGCTCAGGGTATTTGTCCCAGACCAGTCCGGGCGCGAATTGGTTCACAACGTGATCTATGAAGAATTAGTGCAAGGAATGATCAAAGATGATTCCCGCCAGCGTTACAAGGAAGTCATTCAGAATTTAGTGAAAGATGGTGCAGAGGGGATAGTGCTCGGTTGTACCGAAATTGGGCTGTTGGTCAAGAAGGAAGATGTATCGGTGCCTATTTTCGACACGATGGAAATCCATGCCCTGGCGGCAGTTGATGCCGCTCTGGGGCAGTATGAACTGAGCTGAAGCAGGTCATCCTGTATAATTAAGATACCCGAAACGAATCCAGGATGTATGACCGGAGGAGCAATGGACGAGGTTTATTTAAAAAGGCAGTTAGCGCTCAATAGGGACCGGGTTGCGGCCCTGGCTCGGGGAATTTCCGAAGATCTGGCCCGCTGGAAACCGAACCAAGAAAGCTGGTCTATTCTAGAAGTGATCTGTCATCTGGCGGACGAAGAAGAATTCGACTTTCCTGTCCGCCTGCAAATGATCCTGGATAAATCCGAAAAAGCCTGGCCGGAAATCGATCCAGAGGAGATGGGTCACTGAGCGCAAATATTGTGAAGCGGATCTTTTTAAGACCCTGAATTGGTATATGGGCCTTCGCAATGAAGCCCTGGCTTGGCTGGACTCCATCGAAAATCCGGATTGGGATATTGTGTATGAAGCACCGTTTGGGGAAATCACTGCCGGAGATATGTTTGTCTCCTGGGTCACCCATGATCTTGCTGCATTTAAGACAGTTCATCGAACTCCAGCGATCTTACCTGGTTGAACAGGCCAAACCCTACCATCTGGAATATGCGGGAGAATGGTAAATGATGATCTGTGAATAGAAAAATGCTGTCAGTATGACAGCCATTTTTGTTTATCAAGTTGGTGAACTTCACAGACAATTTATTTTATCGTGATCTGATTTCCTTCCACAACATCACCGATGACCCAGACAGGCTGGTCCATCTTTTCTGCGTGGATTCGAAACTCATCCAGCTCGTCACAGCAAATGGAGAATAAGAGGCCGCCGCTAGTTTGGGGGTCAAATAGCAGCATTAATTCTTCCTCGGTGAGCGATTTGGGGGCTTCGACATGGTCTCCGAAAAAATTGGCGATTATCATAAGCGCCTCCAGGGAAAGCAAATTGGGCGGCATACTCTTTGGCACTGCTGACAAAGGGGACAAGATCCCAGTGAATATTAAATCCAACCCCGGAAGCCTTGGCCATTTCCCAGCTGTGGCCGAGCAAACTGAATCCGGTGATATCAGTGGCAGCTTTTACGCCGTGGGCCTGGGCCAATTCGCTGGCTTTTTTATTGAGCTGTTTCATCCAAAGCACAACTTCATCGACGTGTTCCTTTTTGGCCTTTCCATCTTTTAGCGCTGTGGTTGTTACGCCAAAACCAAGCGGCTTGGTGAGAACTAGGGCATCCCCCGGTTTGGCAGCGGTTTTGGTCATGATCAGGTCTGGATGAGCAAATCCCAAACATATCAGTCCATATTTAGGTTCTTTATCCTGAATGGTGTGCCCACCGCCAATTACTACACCGGCCTCCCTGGCTTTTTCTGCACCGCCCCTTATTATCTCTGCGGAGATTTCTGGCGGCAGATTGGCTGGCAGAGCAGCCACATTCAGGGCCAGAAAAGGTGTGCCGCCCATCGCATAAATATCAGAAAGGCTGTTGGCAGCCGAGATGGCCCCGTAGTCATAGGGATCATCCACGACAGGTGTGAAGAAATCTGTGGTTGCGATCAGTACCCGGTCATCATCCAGCCGCCAGACAGCGGCATCGTCAGGTTCTCCCAATCCAACCAGCAGGTCGGGGATAATCTTTTTTGTTGAACATCCCATCCAGGGGGCGCAGAACCTGCGCCAGCGCATCCGCGCTTAATTTGGACGCTCAACCAGCACAGCTGGAGAGTGACGTGAGGCGGATTTGTTTACCGGAGGGTTTCTTCTCTTTTTTGGGCATCCTTGTCCTATACTAATCATTATGATTACTGAAAAAATTCTAACACAATCGCCAGTTTTTTATTTACAACCCAACTGGTTTGTAAGTTTAAAAGAAAGCTCCCGGGGTTTTCAAAACCCCGGGAGCTTATTTGCTAAGCAATATATAAAACTAAGGTGCTACATCTGGTAAAGGCAGGATGTAAGGATTGTCATTGGGTACCAGCATGACCTGGATACCAGGGGCTAGCTTTTCGATATACCGGTAGTTTAGAAGTTGGGGATTGGCAGCCAGTACCTCAGCAATTAATTGCAGGGCTTCTGCTTCTGCTTTGGCTTCGATCACTGCGGATTCGGCACGCCCTTCGGCTGCCAGAATGGCGGCGTCTTTGGTGCCTTCTGCTACCTGGCGAGCCTGTTCTGCTTCCTGGAAGCGCTGTTCAACAATATATTCGGCTTGCTGGGCCAGCTGCTCGGCGATCTGTTTCTGTTCGATCGAGGCGGCGTATTCGTCAGTAAAAGTGATGTTGCGCAGCACAAAGTCAGACAGAATTAAGCCATTGTTTTCCATGGCAGTTCTCATCTCATCTTCCATCTGCTGTTTCAGCTCATCACGTTTGGTGCTGTAGACTTCGTTGACGCGGAATTGGGATACTGCATCTCGGATCACGCCGCGGACTGTAGGGCGCACCAGGCCTTCCACGTAGCGGTCCTGCCAGACAATATGAACATTGAGGACCTCAGCAGGATTGAGGGAAAAGATGATCGATGCGTCAATATAAACTTCCTGCCCATCAGCAGTGCGGGCGGCGATGGAATCATCGCCCTGAATTTCCCCCTCCAATTGGGCTATCGACATGGTGTAGGTGACTTTTGAGATCGGATAGGTTTTTACATTTTCAGCGTAGGGAATCACCCAGCGCAGACCGGGTTGCATGATGTCCTTTCGGTATCCGTCCTCGGCGATAGCGCTGATGACTACCCCTCGTTCTTGAGGCTGAATGAATACCAAGCCAGCGCTGACTGTACTCAATAGCACTCCGGCAACTACCGCGATGATAATTCCGGTCACGGCTCCGCGGGATTTCTTTCCCTGCCGGGCACGCAGGACAGCCAAAGCTAAAAATCCTACGACCACCAGCCAGGAAAACGCGGCCAAGGCTGAGACCAAAATAGTAATTTGCATTTTCTCCTCCAATTTGGAAAATATCTAGATTTGAGACTTTCTCTTCATTAATAATTATATACGGTGGAAAGGGAGGTGCAGTTGCTAAAAAAGGTTCTTATACCTTATTAACAGAGCTTGTGGTACATTTTGGTTCTATGATGAAAAACAATTCTACTTCTCTTCGTATACTAGCATTTTTTGCCCATCCAGATGATGAGACGGTGTTTCTGGGGGGTACTTTGGCTTTTTTGTCAGGCCGTGGAGCGGAGATCCATTATCTGTGCGCTACACGAGGAGAAGGAGGCGAAATGGGGGATCCCCCTATATGCACCAGGGGTGAATTGGGCAAAGTAAGAGAGAACGAACTACGCTGCGCAGTAGAATCCCTGGGAGGAAAATCAGTTCAGTTCCTGAATTACCAGGACCCGCTGGTTGGACCCAATAATGAATTGTACCCATTCAATGATAATCTCAATCAGGTGTCAGATGAGATCAGTCGGTATATATCGAGGATCAAGCCACAGATCATCCTGACGCATGGCCCTGATGGAGAATACGGGCACCCGGCTCATATCCTGGCCCATCAAGCTATGATGTCGGCCCTGAAAGGAATGGGTTTTCCTGTCGAGTCTGTATATGCACCGTCCTGGTTATCAAGAGAAACCGGGAAGTTCACTCCGGAACCGGACATCGAGGTGGATATCTCTTCCTGGAAAGTGAAAAAACTGGAAGCAATCCAGTGCCATCGATCCCAACACGGCTTATTTATCCGGAAAAGTTCAGAAAGGGCTGGTCGGCCAGTTACTATCCCTGAGATTGTCAGGACCAGGGAGGCTTTGTGCCGCATCCTACCTGAAGATAATCGAATTGATGAAGACCACCTCGGTGAGTTAATCAAGGAAATCGCTATACCTGAAGGTAATGAACTGGGCTGAGTTCACAGAAATGCATGGCAGGATAATTGCATACTGATGAAGACTTGATCAAGAATAAAATACCTATCTGGATGAGGAGAACCTCTTTGGTAAAATGAAATACATGAAATTTAAGCCTTCAATTTATGAGCCGCTCCTAAAAATTGGTGCTGCACTGGCGGGAGGAATCCTGATCTTTGTGCTGGTAATCGGTATAGGCACCATGAGTTTCCGGGCGATTTATTCTGGACGGATCTTCCCGAATATACAAATTGGTTGGATCAATCTCAGCGGCCAGGCGCCAATCGATGCGGCGGACTTGCTCAAGAGAGAAATTCAGTATCCTGAACTAGGAGAAATAACCCTGCAGTATGATGATCTCAGCTGGACAGTTACACCGGCTGACCTGGGATTATTTTTCAGCCCCCAATTTAATGCTGAACTCGCTTTTAATACGGGACGAGAAGGAAATATTGCCCGTAGGATCGCCGCCCAGATCCAGATCCTGCGCCATGGAATGATCTTGGCGCCCCAATTTGTGATGGATGAAAAAACAGGCTCGGAATTACCTGGCAGGGTTAGCTGCTGAGGTAAATCAGCCAGTTATGGAAGCATCACTGGAACTGGATGGATTGGAAGTGGTGGTGCAGCCCGGACAGATCGGAAGGGAGATGGATATCCAGGCCTCGCTTGAAGTCGTTGGCCTGCAGATGCAAAGCATGCAGGATGGCAGCATCCCGTTGATCGTCACCGAGACTTATCCAGTTATTCTTGACGTGACAGCCCAGGCAGAATTCGCCCGGCAAATTCTAAGCCAACCCTTGTTATTACAGATCCCCGATGCAGCAGATAACGACCCTGGTCCCTGGTCCATCCAGCCAGACAAACTGGTGGAGATGATGATCATAGAGCGGATTAATACAGATAATGGTGGTGAGTACAGGATTGCGCTAGACTCCGAGGCTTTACGCGAATATTTGGTTGGACGCGAAGGGACAATCAATAGGAATCCAAAAAGCGCCCGCATGTATTTTGATGATGAGACCAAAGAGCTGGTCTTGATAGAGGAGGATGAAACTGGTTTAGTTTTGGATATCAACCAGTCCATCATAGATATCCAGGCCCAGCTGCTGGAAGGTACTCATAAGATCGATCTAGCAGTAGAAAAAACTTTCCCAGATGTTACCTCGGAACACACTGCAGAAGAATTGGGAATCACAGAACTGATCAGATCAGAAACCAGCTATTTTTACGGATCAGATGGCAGCAGGATCAATAACATTGCCACGGCTGCGGCAAAATTCCATGGTGTTTTTATTGCTCCGGGAGAGACCTTCTCTATGGCCGAACAGTTAGGGGATGTCAGTCTAGATGAAGGCTACTCGGAGGCCTGGATCATCTTAGGAGATCGTACTATTAAAGGTGTGGGAGGTGGTGTCTGCCAGGTTAGCACTACATTATTTAGAACGGTATTCTTCGGTGGTTACCAGGTTGTGGAACGGCACCCACACGCCTACCGGGTCTTATATTATGAACAAAATCCCAATGGCAGCAATAACCCCAAACTGGCCGGATTGGATGCGACGGTGTACGTCCCGATAGTTGATTTTAAATTCACTAACGATTCGGACCATTGGTTGTTAATGGAAACCTATGTGCTTGAAGGGTACCGGCAGCTGATCTGGAAGTTTTACAGTACTTCCGATGGCCGGGCCGTTGATTGGAGCACCACTGGCCTTGAGAATAAAAAAGATCCACCAGAACCAATTTATGAAGAAAACTCTGACCTGGCGAAAGGCGAGATCAAACAAGTTGACTGGGCGGTAGATGGCGCTACCGTCACCATCACGCGTGACGTCTTCCGGGATGGACAAAAACTCTGGCAGGATATATTCAAGACGAAGTACCAACCCTGGGCTGCTATTTGTCAGTATGGACCTGATACGGGAGATTATCCCCCAGAGAACCCCGATCCAGATGATCCCTGTAAAAGGAAGTAAGCTATAATATTAGATGAAAAGACTCCAGTTTAGGAGGAATGAATGGTAAGTAAAGAACTGCTTGAAATTTTAAGGTGCCCAGCCTGTGTACAAACCCGGGAAGGTACTCTGGATTTTTATAAAGAAGCCTGGTTAGTTTGCAAGGAATGCAGCAGGAAGTATCCCATCCGGCAGGATATCCCAGTAATGTTAATTGATGAAGGGGATAAATGGATTGAAACCGCCGTAGATGATCTGCCCGTTCCTCCGCCAGAGAAATAAAGCTTAGGATGCGGGATACTTAAGAGATCGTACGAACTATATTAATTGAAATACTGATGCGGGACCTCTGAATCTTGGAGGATCCCGCATCCCTTTTTTAAACTTAACCCAATACAGCTTCAATCCAGCAATCCGCCAGAACACGATGCCCCAAATCTGTGGGATGAACGCCATCCTCTAATAATTTATGGGGAGAGATATTTTCCGCGGCTTTGTTCAGGGCGGATTGGAAGGGTACGACCACCCCGTTATATTCCCGGGCAAGCCCCCGGGTAATTTCCTGCCTTTCGCTAATATCGTTCATCCATTCCTCGGTCACTTCTCCGGTGATGAGTACAAAAGGTTCACAGAGAATAAACTGTGTGTTTGGCTGAAACTGGCGACTATCCTGGAGGAGCTTTCGGTAGACACCTTGGTAATCCTTTGGGTCGGAACCCATACCCATATATAGATAGTTCCAAGTATCGTTCACACCGATCAGAAGACTGATGATGTTTGGAAACAGGCGCAGGGAATCGTTTTGCCAGCGTTGGGCCAGGTCGCGGATCCGATCACCGCTTACGCCTCGGTTGTAGATCTGTAAATAGTGGTCTGGGTGTTCGGCCAGTAGGTGATCTGCAATCAGCCGGGGATATCCGGTGCCCAGCCCATCCCGGTCATTGGGGCCAATCGCCCGCCGGCTGCGGCCGGCATCGGTGATGGAATCACCCTGGAAGAGGATCACACTGTGCGGGTTCAATGTTATTGACATATGATGGGCCTTAGAAAAAAACGAAATAACGGGGAACGGAAATTTTATATTCCAGGTAAGAGCTCCCGTATTGTTCTTCCAGCGCCTTTTCTTCACCCAGAATTCGGAAATGGTTCATGACCACCCGAACAGTCAGCAGCGCCAAAACAGTCCAGCTGCCTACCATGAGGCTGAAACCGACCATGACCACTGCAAAAGTCACCCATTGAGGGTTACGGGAGATACTGTACAGTCCTGCTGTTGCTGGTTCATCTGGGGGTGTGATGTTAAAAGTATGCAGGGAGTAGATAAATCCTGTTTGGCCGACCAAAGCCAAAGCAAGGCCTACCCAGAATATCGGCTGGTTGATTTTCAGGGGAGTAAAGAGAATGAGAACCAATGCGGCCAGGGCAAAGGGCAGTCCAATTTTGGCTGGCCGGGCTTGATCCAGGGTCCATCCAGAATCTTCATAAAGACGATCCACGGTCTCTTTTGGGAAAACTTTCAGCAGGATGAAAAAGACCCCATAAAAGATAACCATCGGGATCCAGCCGTTCAGCCAACCCAGAGAAAGGTGCGGGAAGAGGGTCATTGATTATTCCTTTGTTTCCGAGAATCTAATTTCTTCCAATGGATTATAAAGCGCGGTACCTTATTGCGGTACTCGTCGTACTTCTCGCCGAAGAGAGTGCTTAAATGTTCTTCCTCGGTGATTACCATTAGATAACCGATTGCAGCATAGAGCAGGATCCAGGCAGCTGTCTGCAGAGAGGGATACATGATCCCCAATCCCAAGAGCATAAGACCATAGGTCAGGAGCTGCGGGTTGCGGGTCCAGCGGTAAGGGCCGATTGGCGTACTTCCCCGGGTTGCTGACCTACCGTAGTGCTGAATCCTAGATGAGCCATGATCGCCAAGGTGGTCAGCAGGCCTATGATGCAGATTGCTGCGCCTAGATAGAGTTGGACTGGATTTTCAGGAGCTGGCGGCAGCAGAGGCCAGGGCACAGGTAGATGAAGATAGATCACATTGGCGTGCAGAGCAAAGACCACAAATTCAAGTGTGACAGAAAAGGGTCCCAATTTTCCGCGCTGGAGATAATCTCGGCGGACGA
>CAWGOD010000009.1:0-331396 GCA_963824175.1 uncultured Chloroflexia bacterium
CCAAATATACGCAAGTATTAGAGAGGACTAAAAGGTGGGCCTAGCAGGAATCGAACCGCCCTTCGGTGGCGGATAACGTCTATAAACCAATAGGGATATATAACTGTGATTATTACTGCTGCCCAAATCTAAAGTCGTTTGGGTTTTTTTGAACAACCCCTCAAAAAGGTTCACTCCAGGAAGGGGGCGGCGATAATTGTTTAGTCATTTTGCTTACGATAACTAGTCTTATCATAAGCTGTAATTTGCGTTAAAACACCTTAACACATACTTCATTCTCGCGTTTAACAAGAAAAATTCCAACTAGAGGTCACATCCATTTATTTCTAGATCGGTTAATAAAAACCTCCAATTAATAATCATTACCAAACCCAACGATTTCAGAATAAATTTGATTTCATTCGTTTAATTAAAAGGGAAGGGACTTTCATGACGATAGGGATTGAGTTCTTATTAAAGGACTCAGTCCCTATTTTTTATTTTTATTTCCTTTTGGCAGCGGGAATACCGCCAGCTTTCTCAGCGTTTTTGACTGCGCTCAAGATCGCTTCCTGATAGGCTATCGCCGCATAGGCGCCGACGATGTTCAGGTCCATCTCCACCTCACCGCAGGAAAGCCCAAAACACGGTATCCCCGTCCAGCAGGGTGAAAGCCGGCCGAACCGTGCGGGCTAACCCGTTGTGGGCCATTTGGGCCACCCGGGTGATCTGCTCTTTATTCAGCTTAACATTGGTTGCCACCACGCCGATCACTGTATTCGCCGGGCCAGAGGAAAATCCCATCACTTTCCGGCCTACAAAGGATTTCATCACTTTTAGTGTATCCGCATAACCTTTGATACCTCGGGCGCCTGCAATGATCTCACCGCTCTCTGGATCAACTACATCCCCAAAGGCATTCACAGCCACAATCGCTGCCACTTTTCCACCTCCGCCCAGATCCACACTGGCCGTTCCGATACCGGACTTGGTTGACATTTTTGGAGATAACACTTTTCCAACTGTTGCTCCAGTACCGGCTCCCACGTTGCCTTCTGCAGGCGGATCCTCCGGAAGCATTCAGGCAGGCCTGGTAGCCCATTTCAGCGTCTGGACGAACATTGGGATCTCCAATGCCCAGATCGAATAATACGGCGGCAGGCACAATGGGTACGGTGGCATAACTGGCGTCGAAGCCCATTTTATTTTCTTCGCAGTAGCGCATCACCCCTGCAGCAGCATCCAGTCCAAAAGCTGAACCGCCAGTTAACAAAACAGCTGTTACCTGGTTCACCAGGTGCATGGGATGTAATAGATCGGTTTCCCGGGTGCCGGGAGCGCCGCCCCGCTGGTCCACACCACCCACCGTGTTTGGAGGGCAAAGGATCACGGTGCAGCCTGTTAATGCATCCATGTCCTGAGCGTGACCAACTTTAAATCCGGGAATATTTGTCAAACCACCCATCAATACCTCCTGTACAAATATGTTTGGTTTTACCAGTTACTGGCGCTGAAGGTTGTTTGAAGTAGTATTTCCCTTTCGGATTGCGGTCATTGGTCTGGCCCGGGCGAAATCCTCAAACTTGATCGTCAGCAGCTCAGTGCTGATGTGTTTGCCATTATAAAATATATGCCGGTCTATGAATGCAGATGCTGTGTGGGGTGGGATCTCATAGATCTGGTCAAAAAAGAGATTACCAAGACCATGATGAATGAATGCATCATCCCTGATCTCAAATGCCTGCGGTTGGTGAGCCTGGCTGCCGCTGACAATCACAGCGCCAGCATTGGTCAGGGTCCTGGCATCTCTGATCTGATCTGGCTGGGCAAGGTAAGTATAATACTCAAAATGCTGGAAGGTGGCGATGGGCAGATAGCCTTCATCCCGCAGCTCTTTGATCTGCCCAGTCATTTTGGGAAAATCACAAGCAACCGCGCCTGGGTAACCCACATTTGCTGTAGCATATCCGCCCCCCTTGGCATTGCATCCCAGGAAAGCGATTTTATTGCCATTATGGTCAAACAGGACCGGCTCCTGGGCGTCTGTGCGATCAGCGCCGCCGCCATAATAGGGCCAACCCCTTTGGTTATACATCTCCAGGGTATATTACATGGCTTCAGGACCCTGGTCACCAAAATGGTCTCCTGTCAGTTCCACAACATCGGTGCCGATGGTTTCCATCAGTTCAATATAGCTGCTGTCACTGCAGAAGCGCAAACCCTCCTGGACAGGATTAGGATACGGGCACCCCTGCGCAAATGGAACCTCATTGCTGATATGTAGAATATCAGCCTCGATCAAATATTGTAGAATATCCCTGGCTGGATAATTAATTCCCTCATTTTCCATAGTCCAGGCTGTAGCACGAACCAGGGCGGTCACACCCGTCAAAACCACACTGGTGAACTTGTTTGGATCGCGGTTGCTGGTAATTTCCTGGAATATATTAGGGTCAAATCCAACAGCAGAAATAGCCACAGAAAGGCCATACGATCCTGGATCAAATACCTGCTCGAGTGGTGAAACTCCATCAATTTCCAGCACCTTCCACTCCGGGGTTAACTCATCGAAAGGTAAAATGGCCAGGGAGGGCTGATGAGTCCAGGCATGTTTGGAAAGTTTATCCGAGGTAATGATCTCAACTGCGTTTGAGCTTGGTTCGCCCCAATAGATTGCCAGAATGTCTCTGGTTTCCTGTGTTAAGAAAATCGGATTATTGGGCGCTAGAGGGTTTTTCCCTCCCTGCCAGGCAGATTTGATGCCTTCCAGAGAGATTCCATCCGTGATAGTCGGGAAGGGAGCGGCAGCAGCAAAAACCCAGTATGTAATTGGATTTTCGTCACCGATCAAAAGGGATGTTGCCGCATCTTCTTGTTGATCGGTTATCTGTAGAAAATCCATCCCCGCCAGCTGGTTCAGCAAAGTATCCGGCAAATCAGGGGCGATCCATACCATATCTGGTTCAAATGTGGGTGTTACTGCCGAAGGAGAAAAGAAAGTGGCCGTTGGCAGGACCTCACCTATTGGTGGCACATAGGGCGTAACTTCTTCTTCTGAAATCCAGGGAAGTCTACCATCTTTTAAAAAAAAGGCAGCAAAAAAAACAGCGATCAGGACAATTATTAGAATGATCCAGAGGGTCTTTTTCTTCATCGAAAACCAGCAAAATAGATCTGAACTATCAAACAGTCCGGATGGAACTTGAAATATATTTGGCGGAGGGATCAGGAAAATAATCCCCCCCGGTCAGTCAGGATTGTTTTGATCTTATCGAGGGAAACTTGCACACCTTCTTCGATTTCTCCCAGCTCTGACAGGATCTGTTCTTTTTGTTTGTGATCATCCAGATCAGCCAGATTTATGCGAACATTATAAGCAGCGCTGTTTACTGCTGCAATTGCCAGATTAACTGCGGATCCGGCGTCCGTGATGGCGTTTTTATTCCCGGATTGAGCCGCCTCCAGTGCCAATTCAGCGACCCTGTAGGACTTTTTAGCTGCCTCCAGTGGAACCTGAGCAGCCAGCAAGGTTGCTTCCTGAATAGCTGCGGACCGCGCAGGATCGGACTTAGGTATTTGATAGGCTTCCATGACCCGATCAAAGGCTTCAGAATCTTCTTTTACACCGCTTGTAAGATCATCCCGGAGGATTTCTGATTCCTCAAGGATCTTATTCATGGCTGCTTCAACTTCAGAATATCCTTTTTTCCCAATCGTCAAGCGGGCTACCATAGATACCAATCCGGCGGCCATCGCTCCTGTAAAAGCTGCTGCTGACCCGCCCCCCGGGGTGGGAGTTGGAGCAGCCAAACCCTCAATAAAATCGGCTGACCCGCGTTCTCCAATCATTTCTGCCATTTTCCCTTCCAGGACCTGGTCCGGAGAAAACAAATCCATCTGGGTGTACCATACTGCTGTATCCACAATGGCTTCTTGGGGAATCAGACCCACCAGCTCACTGTTATGAATACCCACGCCATACCGTCCTGCTTCTCTACGAATGGTTTCTACTACCAACGGGAGGGAAGTTTTTCGGAAATTGGTCAAGTTCATCGAGACCTGGGCTCGGCCTTCGACGGTCATACCCAGAGCTTTTACAAATCTCAATCCTCCAGAGGAATGGCGAATTGTCCGGGCGATCTTAGTTGCGATCTCTTCATCATCTGTGGTCAGATTGACGTTATAAGCAACCAAGAATTCTCGGGCGCCGATCACTGTGGCTCCGGCAGATCCAAGTTCTGCGGGACCTGCATCCGGGACTCGATCCGGATTGGATTTAACCTCTTCTTTCAAGCCCTCGTATTCACCCCGACGGACCAACTCCAAGCGTTTTCGTTCTGGGCGTAAAGCGGCTGCTTCATAAAAATAAACCGGGATATTCAGTTCCCGCCCCACCCTCTCCCCTACTCTGTGAGCCATATCCACACATTCATCCATGGTTATATTTGAAATAGGCACAAAGGGAACCACATCAGTCGCTCCAATGCGGGGATGTTCTCCATTGTGGTTATCCAGGTCGATTAATTGGGACGCTTTTTTGATCATTTGAAAGGCAGCTTCTTCAACGGCTTCGGGGTCACCCACAAAGGTGATCACGCTTCGGTTATGATCAGCATCGGTATGCATATCAAGGACATAGGCGCCAGATACGGCCGAAATGGCCCCCTTGATATCATCCAGCACATCCTGTCGACGACCTTCGGAAAAATTCGGCACACATTCAACTAGAGCGTTTGACATAATTATCCTTCCAGATTCTAGGTTTTCCCGTAGCTACATTATAACTCTCTGCTCTGGAATTATCTTTAGTGAAAAGATGGGAAAATATTGAACCAGTTGGTAAAATCCAGGCGTGGAAATCCAAATTATCAAAGACCGATCTGCTCTGGAAAAATATTTCCGCCAGGATCTCCCTCTCCATCTCTACAGCTTGGGAGACCTGGACGATTTTTACTGGCCCAGGATAACTTGTTACGGGATTCAAACCGAAACAGGGCTGAGCCACATCACTCCTGTTTACCGAGGGGATAATCTGCCTGTCTTGCTGGCATTTGGGGAGCTAGATCAGGATTACTTCAGACAACTGCAGTCTCTGCTGCCAAATCGATTTTACGCTCATTTAAGTCCAGGATTGATAAAACATTTTTCCGATGACTATCAAGTCTCGGAACACGGGGATCATTACAAAATGGCTCTCGTTAATTCCGATCCTATACTTCAGGCCAACACCGATAACACGTTTCAGTTATCTGAAACTGACCTGCCCGAAATCAATGAACTCTATAAGGAAAGCTATCCTGATAACGCCTTTGACCCTCGTATGCTGGAGTCCGGGCAGTATATTGGCATCCGCCACCTTGGTCAGTTAGTGAGCATTGCCGGCATCCATACCTATTCAGCCACTTACAAAGTGGCCGCCCTGGGGAATATTACTACTCGTCCAGAGAATCGCGGTCAGGGTTACGGGAGGTCAGTAACGGCCCGCTTATGCCAGACCCTGGAGGGTAATGTTGATTTCATCGGGCTGCATGTTAAATGTGATAACCAACCCGCTCTTTCCCTCTACCAGTCCCTTGGATTTCGTATATCTAGCGTTTATGGTGAATTTTCACTTCAAAAAGGACTTAAATAGGTGTTTTTCCCTCTAAAAATGGCAAAATATGGAACTATTTAAGGTTTAAGGGTTACAATAATAGAAGAAGGGCGATCATCCACTTCCTCGATAAAAAATTTCTGATATAGGAACTCGGAGCAGATTCACTTCGGATTACCCTGAGGTTTCACCACCTCGTCACAAAATTCAGTTGGGCGGTTTTTAGGAAGTAGCGAACAAAGGAGATATTATGGCTTACGCACATACAAATGGAAAAGGTGTCACTTACTACCTGCACGGACGAACCCGTGTACTGAAAAGTGGAAAAGAATCAACCCTGTACTTCTTTGCAAAGGAAGTTAAAGAAGGCGCGCTGGATGCAGTTCCAGCCGGGTATGTTGTATCTGAAACTAAAAACGGTCTGCCCGTTCTGAAGAAAGCATAATAATTTAAACACTCTGTAATACAAAACCTTGTCAGCCATTCTGCGATGAAAGCAGCCGCCCAACAACGGTGATCAGTTCTTTCCCGCCAATGACAAAACTGACAAGGTTTTTTCTTTTAATCCTCCCGCTCTTTATTCACCCACTGTAAGATAGATCTTGATCTGTTCAAAGGTAGCCGGGCCGATGCCGGGTACTTTCTGGATTTCTTCAATTCGTGCAAATATCTGATCTTCCCTGTAGTTGATGATCTTTTCAGCTGTTACCGGACCTATGCCAGGCAAACCAATCAACACTTCTAGAGAAGCCTGGTTAATATTAACAAGGGAGATCATCTCTCCACTCTCTGATATTCCCACTGCACTTCCCGCCAATTCTGCGGAATTTTCCAGCGAAGGATTCCTGGCGGGGATGTATATTTGGCTCCCATCCTCAAGCTCCGCGGCCAGGTTTACAGATCCGGGACTGGCATTTTCCGCCAATCCACCGGCTGCTTCGACAGCATCAACGACTCGACTCTGGACTGGAAGAGTATATACACCGGGAGAAACCACAGCTCCATCGATATTGATCACAACCGGATGTGGAGTAGGGGCTGGTCGAAGCAAGATGGCTCTGCCAGGTTTTGGTTTTGAAACCAGCAGGATCAATCCGGCGCTTAACAAGCCGAATAGAACTCCGATAAAGAGATCCTTAATTTTAGAAATCATACTATTTGGTTAAACCTTGTTATTCCCCCTCGGCCAAACTTAGTCCGAGACGCTGCTCATTGGGATCCAGGTTAATGATCTCAACTGAGATCTTCTGGTTTTCCTCTAGTACATCCCAAGGTGAAATATCTTCCCCATTCTCCCCCAGCTCTGAAACATGGATCAAGCCATCCACGCCTTCTTCCAATCGCACAAAAGCCCCATATGAAACGATATTCTTAACCACCGCTTCAATAATCTGGCCTGGGTGGTAGCGCTCTGTAATTGTCTCCCATGGATTGGGACACATCTTTTTTAAACTTAGCGCAACCTTGTTTTCTGCCCGGTCGATATTAAGAATATAGACATCCATGCAATCACCCACAGATACCACGTCGGAAGGATGATCAACCCTGCCCCAGGACAGCTCGGAGATATGGATCAACCCTTCCATTCCTCCCAAATCAACAAAAGCACCAAAATCAGTCAATGTCGTGATCACACCGGGGATGCAGGTACCCTCTACCAGCTCATCAAGTAGTTTGATCCGGGTGCCTGCTTTAGCCTGGGCAGCTCTCTCAGAAAGTACAACCCGGCAGCGATCGCGGTCGTATTCTATGACCTTTAAGCTCAATAATTTGCTGAAGGTATTCTTTCTTTTTATGACCAGCCAATAGATGGGAACAGGGCACAAATCCATTGATCTTTTCCCCCTCGACAAGAAGTCCACCCTGATTGCAACCGACCACTTTCAAACGGACAATTTCATCCAGTTGGTATATCCGGTTGACATAGTCCCAATCATTTTCTGGTTGGTTATAAGAGTACAAGGAAGGGGTTGTTCCAGGCTGATCCACATCAATAACCTGACCCACTTCTGAGTTCAAGTCCTCTTCCCCCTCAGACAAGGCTGCCTTCCACCACGAATCACCCAAATCGGGGGGTTCTTCTGGAATAATATGTAGCTGATCCTCATGAACCATTAATGTACCTTTCAAAAATATAGGCGAGCTCAAATGATTGTAACATTTTTCAGGCATTTTCAGAAGAATCTTTCAAATTTTCCCGAGCCTGTTTTTCCATCTCCAGGATGGTTTTAGCAACAACCTCAATAGCGATCTTTTGTTTTCGGTACAGATTCGCCTCTGACATAGCCAGGCGCTTGGCGACATCCCGGACTTTTTGTCCTTTTAGGAACTTCATCTCCAGAATATTGTATAAAACCCAGTCCAAAGTGAATCTTCTGGTCCCTTCTGGCCTGATCTTCTCAATTGCTTCCTTCAAAATTGCACGGACTGCCTTGACAGAAATGCCGTCGTGTTCGTCCATCGAATTTTGTACGATCTCCAGCTGCAAGAGCGGGCTTTCCGACAGATCAGGTCCTCCCCAATAATCCGACAAAGCATCCTTGACCCACTCTGTCAAAGTGCCTTCATCAAGGGAAATTTCTCCAGTAGCTGCCGTTAGCACGCTGGTCCCATCAAAAAGAGCTGCAGCTCTCAGACGCTGAATGCGGTTCATCTGCGGGGTCAGGTCCTCGATTGAGCTAAAGACCTGCTGCTGGAAATTTCTATCCGCCAGAGCCTGCTGGGCGCGTTGGATCAGGATCTGGAAGGCCTCTCGCTGATCGCCATCAAGGAGTTCTTCCGGAGTCTCTACTCCAACTAAACCAAGCAGTTCTTCTGGTTTCCGAGCATTAATTATTGGGATAACCCAGAAATTCCCCCATAAGAAAATACTAAAGTTGCCAATCTGGTCTTGCTTGGAGGAGACATCCGTAATCCGCTCCGAAAGTTCTTCCTCGTCGAAATCTACTTGTCCTCCAACGCTAACCAAGAAATCCATCCCGATCGGATCCAATGAAGCTGCAAATGCTTTAGTTACCTGTAGGCGATCGCACATGGCTGCCAGGACCGATTCCAAGAATTGGCTCAGGTCATCCAATGTAAAAAGCCGTTCTTCTAGATTTTGAAGCAGAGCTAAATTGTTCTTGCCTTCCCCAAACAGGAACCAACGTTCCCAGATGGGGGAAAACATCGTGATGAAATACTGCATCAACAAAAATGTGCCTGCCATAACCACCGGTGCAAAAAACGACAGCGGTTCCCCAGCCCGACGGGCCAAAGTAGTAAGGGCTAACACAGTGCTAGCTGTAACCGGACCCCTCATAACCCATTTGATCAATCGTCGTTTGACTACCCGGTCTGGCCACGAAACGCCAAAAAAGGCTACTGCATACGCCATGATGATGATCAATCCCGAAACCAGGACATTGCTGACCACTGCCGCGAGCCAGAAGACATAAGGGTGCTGTGAAGCAAAAGTTGAGCCAAATAGCAGATAAGGGAATGATCCCAGGGCAGGCGCCAGAGCTCCTCCGATCAGGTAACCAATCCTCCTGCGCCCAGAGCTGGTGACAGTTCGGTGGTAAGCCCGCTGGAAATTGACCCAAGCCCAGATCATACTCAATATATAAAAAGCAGAGAATACCCAGGTCAGACTGGTCCGTTCCAGATGCGGCGCTACAACGCCATCAGTAACCAGGGGGCCAACCAGGATATAAAATGGAACCATGATCAGGAAAACAAATGAGATCAGGAAAGTTGCTTTGACCAACTTGGTCCTGCGTCCCCGAGAAGGTCGACCGGTGGTGGCCAGGATCTCATCTGATAAATGAACATAAGCGGCTGGAAGCATGATGATCCCTAACCATTGGATTTGATACCAGACCTCTATCCAGGTGGGAGAGCTGACTACCCCCGCCACTGACTCTCCCACAAATACCACCACTACACAGCCCATGATAAAAGCGAATGATCGGGCTACCTTGTCTTTTAGATTAAAGGATAAAGCGTAAAGAAGAAGAGAAAATGCGGTGATGGAAATACCAGCTGCCAGGAGCTGGTTGATGATTTGAAGGATAGATAACAAGTTCATATGTAAGAGGAAAAGAATATCGCGATTTCCTGGTCCTTGTAATATTGATCGTTATAACCCGAAAATTCAAAACCAAGCTTGTATGCGAATTGAATAGCAGGATAATTCTTAGGCTGCATTTCAAGTGTCAGCCGGTGAAAGCCCTTTCTTCCACACCAATCTTGGGCTGCCAATACCAGAGCGCTGCCAATACCATTCCGTCTATGCACCCGGTCAACTGCCAGGTCTTTCACCCAGGCGCTCGCAGGTGCCAATCCCATTTGAACACTGATATACCCTCTAACATGCTCACCTGCTTCGGCCAAAAGGAGTACATCCCGGGTTGTCCAATCATCCACTAGTTTTTGGGCGATACGGGGATAATTTACATGGACCTCACGCGGCAGACGCACTTCCCGGAACGAAACCTGGGTTTGGATCTCCGTCAAATCCATAGTCATTTGCCAGACATGCCCCGTAGCGTAATTATGGTCCAGGGCAATCATCTTGGAAATATCAGTTGATATTACAGGGCGGATATTGATCTTAGTCATATAGGTATCCCGGCCTACTCGTCCATCATTTCTACATATAGATCAACCGCACAGGGTTCATTTTGAACACCTTGATTATCTATTACTACCAGGCGCAGAGAATAATTTCCTGGATCCAACTGGGTCGTATCCCAGAAACCTAACATTTCATCACTTTTGGGAACATCTCCCGCCTGGATCGTCAGCCATGTACCGGAGTTGGGTGATGAGATCTCAAATTTATAAAAACCAAAATCTGGGATATTTACCGTACCTTCGATCTCAATGATTCCGCTCACCGTGGTGTTGTTTTCTGGATACGTGATCATCAATACTTCAGGCACACATCCTGCTTGGACAATTGCTGTTCCCGGCAAAGGAGTTTCCTGAACTGCCGGAACGGCAGTTTCTTCCACAGGAGATATAGTTGTGCTAGGTGAGGCCAACAAATCCAAGGTAGCCGTTGGTAAGGGATTGGCATTGGGCATAGAAGGAATAATAAAAGAGACCAATCCAAACTCTGCGGTTCCCAAGAATAGTAATACAACCAGAAGCGCAGCAGAGCGATTCAAACGCAATTGGGCGCTCTCCTTTTCCAATCCAAAGGCTGCTGCTCGCAGCTCTTCCCAGGCTAGTAAAAACTTCCTGATATGCCAGACAGTGAATCCGCCAATGATTATATAGATCAGGTATTCAAAATCTTTGAGGTACCGTAATAACTCGTTCATTGAAATTTGGTGTTTATATAAAGGAGATCCAATTCTCCCCCGCTACAGTTCATCATCAGGTTCTGAAGGGATTTTATAATACTCGTAGAACACCCCGGATCAAGTTCATCATCTTGGGGGCTAGGATCATACCCGTTTCGATCACCTCTTCATGGGTAGTTTTCGCTTCTCCATACAGATTGGAACTATTGGTAATACCAGAAATTCCCAAAACACGTTGGCCACCATGATTGGCCACAATAACCTCTGGCACAGTGGACATTCCTACCGCGTCCACTCCTGCACCGGCTAAAAATCGCAGATCGGCTGGAGTTTCAAAAGTAGGACCGGACAGACAGACATATATACCTTCATAGAGGGTAAGTCCCTGTTCTTTGGCAACCCCTCGGGTAATTTCAATCAATTCTCTATCATAGGGTTGGCTCATATCCGGAAAACGAGTACCGAACTCATCCAGGTTAGGTCCCCGGAGAGGGTTAACACCTGCCATACCCAGGAAATTTAAGTGATCCGTGATCAGCATGGGATTCCCGGGAACAAAATCTTGGTTTATCCCGCCTGCAGCATTGGTAACGATCAAGGTTTTAATACCCAGACGCTGCATAACCCGGATTGGCAGAGTCACCTGGCTCATTTCATAACCTTCGTAGTAATGGATCCGGCCATTCATCACCAGTACAACCTGACCTTCCAGGTTTCCGATCACCAGCTCTCCAGCATGGCCTTCCACAGTAGAAATAGGCCAACCAGTAAGATCATGGTAAGGGATGATAATGGGGTCCTCAATCGACTCTGATAATAGGCCTAAGCCGGAGCCCAGTATCAGTCCGATTTCCGGTTGAACTGATATCCTGGAACGAATTTCATCCGCTATGCGGTCCATATCCTCGATAGTATATTTGGTTTTCATCGGTGAGTATGTCCTTGAATAAACTATAAAGAAAGAACGTTTTTATTATAACATCTGGCAGCTAGCACCTTTCTGATAGCTGTTTTCTTCCTTCAGGAAGTGATCTCTCTAAATCCCTCGATCACATCTTCGATATCTTGGTCTGTAATCCACAAATGAGTAACCAGTCTGATCTGCCGTTCTCCCTCGATCCCACCCAGGATCCCTTTTTCCTTCAATTTGGCTTTCATCTGGACAGCATCAAGTGAAAGCTTAGGATCCAAATTCAAATAAACCATATTAGAGGGTGGAATTTCGTCCATCAAGCTTATACCATTCATATCTTTCAGTCCCTGGGCAAGCACGAGCGCCCGGCTTTGGTCTTCTTTTAAAAGAGGAATGTTATTCTTCAGGGCAAATAATCCAGCCGCTGCTACCAGGCCAGCCTGGCGCATACCCCCGCCCAATATCTTGCGAATCTTTCTGGCTCGGTTGATAAATTTTGCATCACCACATAAGATCGATCCCACCGGTGCGCCCAGGCCTTTACTGAGGCAGAACATGATCGAATCCACCGGCTCAACCAATTGTGCTGGATCAACATCCAGGGCAGCCGCTGCGTTAAAGATCCTCGCTCCATCCATGTGGAGTTTCAGCTGATGATCCCGGGCGATCTCCCCTACTGCCTTCGTGTATTCCACTGTCAGAGCAACACCACCGCACATATTTTGGGTATTTTCCAGGCAAATTAATTGGGTTCTTGGATGATGAATATCATCAAAGCGGATAGCACTCTTGATGTCATCTAACTTCAGGGTCCCATCTTTTTGGTTGGGAATTGTATGAGAATGGATCCCTCCCAATGCTGCGGCACCACCACCTTCATTTAGGAAAATGTGCGCTTTATTTCCCAATATGATCTCACTACCTCGCTCGCAGTGAGTCAGAACAGCAGCCAGGTTTCCCATCGTTCCAGAAGGAATAAAAAGAGCTGCTTCCTTCCCTAACAATATGGCTGATTCAACTTCAAGCTGGTTAACTGTGGGATCTTCTCCATAAACATCATCCCCCACTTCGGCTTTGGCGATCACTTCCCGCATTTCTGGTGACGGTATTGTGACTGTATCAGAACGAAGGTCGATCATAATTCTATGCTCCTGGTAATTATTCCTTTAATTGATTCAATGTCCCTTCCAAATCCAGTGCCAGGGGAGCTTCAAAACAATGTTTATCTTCTTCTCCCGGGATCACTATGGACAACCGGAAAGCATGCAAAAATTGGCGTTCAATTGGAATTGAGGGATTTTTCCTGCCATAAATCGTATCGCCCACTACCGGACAGCCAAGAAAATTCAGGTGAACCCGGATCTGATGAGTGCGCCCTGTCATGATCTTTACCCTCAAGTAAGTGTGCTTGGGAAATTCCTCCAAGGTGAAATACTCACTAATGGCTTCCCTACCGTCCCTTTCCAGAACAGGGGCCATACGCTGGCGGTATTTTGGATCCCGGCCTATAGCCACTTCTACCCGGCCATTGGGCGTAGGCGGGCGCCCATCCACCAGTGCCAGGTACTCTTTATCGACTTGCCGATCACGGAATTGGTCCTGCAAGAATTGGTGGGCCCGATCATTTTTGGCTAATAAGATCACACCTGAAGTATCCTGATCCAGTCGGTGCACCAATCCAGGGCGCTTAACTCCCCCCACTCCTTCTATTTCCGGCGCATAACCCAGCACAGCCTGAACCAGGGTACCGGTAGGATGTCCCAGGGCCGGATGGACAACCATGCCAGCCGGTTTGTTGACAGCGAGTAAATCATCATTTTCAAAAATGATATCCAGGGGAATATCTTCTCCCTGCATTGTTGTATCTTCCGCCGCAGGAATGATGACTTCGATCTCCGTTCCCGGACTGACCCGTTCAGCTTTTTTATATACGGGGACTCCATCAATTGAAACTCCCCCTGCGGTAATAATCTTTTGGATATAGGAACGGGAATGACCTTCCAGTTCATTGGCCAAAAATATATCGAGCCGGATTTCTTTTTCAGATTGGTTCTGTAGAATCATCGAATCCTGTTTCATCTTTTGACCTTCTCTCCTCAATCCACATCCCTATCAACAAAACCACCACCCCCATGGTGATGCAGGAATCGGCTACATTAAAAACGGGAAATCTTCCCACAGAGATAAAATCTGTCACATAACCTCTATAAAGGCGATCGATCAGATTACCTGCCGCGCCAGCCATCTGCAGGGTTAAAGCAAAGCGAAAGAAGAAGTCATCTTCTGGGATCATCGGGAAATAGACAACGATAAAAGTGATGATCACAAAGGCCAATACAACAAAAATGCCGTTCATGCCCTGGAAAATACCAAACGCCGCCCCGGTATTGTGCCAATTGACTAGTCTGGCATAGGGGGCCAGCCATTCCCATGGCATCCATAATTCATTGAATGCCAGGTTATTCCTGATCCAAGTTTTCGTCACCTGGTCCAGAGCAACCAATACTATTGCAATGGGCACTAAAAAAGCATAGGCTTTGAGATATTTTTTCAATCGTTCCTCCTCGAAAGGTTAACTATCCCATTTTACCGTACAAATCGTGCAGAACTCGATCCCGGCTGGAAAATTAGCTCTTTTCCTGCTGGAAATTGGATAATCAGGTAAATGAATAGGCAAATAATCCCTTGAGAAGGGGATAAAATACATGCTATAATTTTCGAGAGAATTTAAGAGATGAACCAACCAGTGCTTGTCCTCAACGGCAATTACGCACCGATTAACGTCTGCTCCACACGCCGGGCGATGTGCCTGATACTGGTTGGTAAAGCCAATATGATCATGGACGGCCGCGGTGTGGTGCGAACAGTGACCAGATCCTACCCAAAACCATCCATAATCCGCCTCCATTCCGTCATCAAGCGGCCCCGACCCTGCGTAAAACTCTCCAAACAGGAAATTTTCCGGCGAGATCAGTTCAAATGCCAATATTGCGGGCAAGGCTCCCGGGAATTAACAGTTGATCATATCCTGCCCCAACACCTGGGCGGAGAATCCACCTGGACTAACCTGGTGACCGCCTGCGCTATCCTGTAATCATAAAAAGGGCGGCCTGACGTTGAAACAGTCCGGTTTGAAACTGCGCAAAAGACCTGAACAGCCGCCGGAATCCGCCTTCTATCTATTCAAGAAATACATCAATACTTATCAGGATTGGGAACCCTACGTTGAGGGCTGGTAAGGCCTTACTCCCCCTCTAACTCGATCTCCATAAAATCTTCCGCCAGGAAAACCATCCCGGGGAAGGTTTTTTTTGCGTCGCCAAGTATTGAATCCGAACTGATCATATCTTCGGGAGGATAATGGATCAAGTATAGCGATTTCACCCCTGCTTGAGATGCGATCTCCCCCGCCTGAAAAGCAGTGGAATGGTGAAAGGACGTCCCGCCAGCTTCATGGATCAGCACATCCGCATCAGCCGCTAATTTGACGGTTTCAGGAACCGGTGAGGTATCTGAAGAATAGGCAACCACAAACTCACCACCCCTGTATTCGACCCGGATCCCCAGGGTAGGGATCATGTGCTTAACCGGTGAACTGAAGATCTTGAATTCCGAGTTTTCAAGCACCGGCGCCAACTCTTCCAACGGAAGGGTGTGAAAATGAACCGGGTAAATATCAGTCCAGTCCTGCCAGCCAAACAGATCCATCATTTTAATAGCGCGTGTGATGGAATGTTCACAGCCATGGATATGGAATTCCTTTTCCCTGCCCAGGATCCACATATCCATGATCAAGGTAGCCAATCCTGAAACATGGTCTGGATGGAAATGGGTGATGATCAGATCACTGAGATCATTATGGTCTATCCCCGGCATCCTTCAATCGCATCACCGGGCGCGAACTGCAGTCCACCAGGATCGAGGATTCCTCTCCCTTGAGGACCAAGAAAGTATTTTCGTGACCTTGATAGGCCACAGCGCTGGCAGTGCCCAGAAATATCAATTTCGCCATAAAGTTCTCTCTCCCTTATCCACCAAAGAGTGCCAGGGCAATCCGGGGTGTGACGAAAACCTCAAGGAAAGCAGCCACAACCAGTAAAGGGATGACCAGAAACAGGATCAACCGCGTCCAATCAGCCAGAGTCCTGATCCAGGCTTCGCCGATGGTGTAA
The DNA here is from genome assembly GCA_963824175.1 of uncultured Chloroflexia bacterium. GTDB lineage: Bacteria > Chloroflexota > Anaerolineae > Anaerolineales > UBA11858 > B10-G9. The sequence goes on from CAWGOD010000009.1 coordinate 15,949, forward strand.
TTCTCATTGGGAGTCACCAGTGTTAATCCCAGACGGATGATCAATGCCCCTGTCAGAATAATAGCAGGTATTTCAAAGATCCCATGAGGTAATACAAAGCCAGCCAGGAACAAACCGGGCGAAAGGCCCGTCTGACCTACAATGGCTGTGAAATAGCCGATAATGCTGAAAGGCAGGATCAGGGTAATGATACCCAGAACACCAAAAGAAAAAATTCCTAATAAGCTGTCCAGGGCAATAGCCCTCAGGTTGTGGAGAAAGATGATTCCCAGTCCCTGGACAGAGAAAAACCGGATCGGGCCGAAATCTTCGATCCCTGTCACAAGACCTTCTTCCAGGTTTCCCCAATCTAATATTTCTGCCGGAATTGGGAAGACATCAGCCTGGGAGATACCGACAAATACTGCTCCAATGGTTATGAGTAAGACCAAAACCAAAGCCCATTTAAGTTCCTTAAGAACACCCCAGACATTCACGCGCCACCACTGCCAAGGCGAGGAGGCATTTTCTCCCTGGAAAGCCCTCCGAAAAACCTGCCAGGCCCATTTCAAATTTATAGAATCCAGTTCCTTTCCTAATAATTCTTCCCGGTTAAAATGAGCAATACCGGTCCGAATCAGCAACCAGGCAATAATGGCCTGGCCGAAGATCGCCCACCACAAGACCTCGTATTTGGCCCAGAACATGATCATGCTCTCCCCTACAAGGAGCAGAGCCATAGGAATGATAATAAATGAAGCAAGTAAATTTGCCGCTCTTACCGATGTGGTTTGGGATGACACCACCACCGCACCGCTGACCATCACCAGGGACTGAACCACAGCCAGGCCGATGACCTGGATCAATAACGTGATATCCGGCGCCCAGCCAACCTGACGGTAGACCCCAACCAAATAAACAGCAATACCTAAGAAGCTGCCAATCAGCGGAGGGAACATAACTGCCATTAACTTCCCAAGATAAAGCTGGACATCCGTCAAGGGACTGCTAAGCAGGGGTTCAATGCTCCTTCTTTCTTTCTCCCCCACAAAGCTCTCCAATGCGATCACCAGGGAAACTGAGATCGGGAAAAATCCCACCACCATCAATAAAAAGGGGATCAAGCGATCGGCAATAATGGGGGCACCGTACTTTCCCACAAAGTCCACAGCTTGCTGGGCAGTGAAATTCATCAAACCCGGGAAAAAGACTGTCAGGATAATGATCGGGGCAATGATGCGCCAATCCCGGAACTGGTCCCGCACTTCTCGGCGGGTGATAATCATGGCCTTCCGAAAATCAGTCCACATCTCCCCCTCCCGTTTTTTCGGTCTGGTTAACCGCTTGCAAATAGACCGCTTCCAGACTGCGTTGGATTTCCTCTAATTTGACAACCGCATAGCCGGTCGCAACCAAATTCTGAATCAGTAATGGATTGGTCTTCTGAGCTTTCTCAACTCGGAAAGTAAACCAATCTTTTCCTTTATTTGTGATCTCCACCTCTGATGGTAGGGGCAGTGTTCTGCCATCCAGTGAATCTGCCAGGTGGATCCTGTATTCACCTGGGCCTAGCATCTGTTCTTTTAATTCTGACGCTGTGCCGTGGGCGATGATCTCGCCTGTGCGAATAATCGCGATCGAATCGGCCAATTCTTCTGCTTCAGCCAGGTTGTGCGTACAAACAATGATCGCCCGGTCCTCTGAGCGCAGAGTTTTAATTGCATTTCTCACCAGTCGGGCGCTGGCAGGATCCATAGCCGAAGTAGGTTCATCCAGCAGTAATACAGGTGGAGAGTGTAATAGAGATCTGGCCAGGGAGAGTTTCTGGCGCATGCCTTTGGAAAATTTCCCGATTCGGCGGTCCCTGGCATCCAGCAGATCGAATTTCTCCAGCAAATGCAGGATGCGCTCCTCTCTCTGTCCATCTGGCATATCATAGATCTTGCCGAAGAAATCCAGGTATTCCACCATATGCATTCGGTCGTATAATCCGTGGTCCTCTGTTAACACACCCACAGACCCTCGCACATCTCCCGGATTTTCCAACACATCATAACCTGCCACTCGGGCCCTACCGCTGCTGGGTCGTAACACCGTGGTTAACATGCGCACTGTAGTTGTTTTGCCGGCTCCATTGGGGCCCAGCAAAGCCAATACTTTGCCAGCCTTCACATGCAGACTGACACCGTCCACAGCGCAGAAATCATTGAAATATTTAGTGAGATTTTCGGTTAGGATCATACCTGCTCATTTTCTCCAGAACTCGCTCTCTGGCGATTATAAAGCAGAAAACAGGCTGTGATAACCACTACCAACATTGCAGTTTGGTTAAGATTTACCCCTTGCCACGTGGAAACATCCAGGCGCAGGAACTCCAATCCAACCCTCCCCACCCCGTAAAATATCAGGTAAATCAAGAAGAGGCTGCCAGACTTGAGCTGTTCTTGATACTTTCGGCCAATCCAGAGGATAAATAACATATTCAGGAAACTCCAGATAGCTTCATATAAAAATAGTGGGTGATATGTTGCAAACTCGGTAAAACCGGGCATCCTATGCTGGGGGTCAATGGGTATTGCCCAGGGCAAGTCGCTTGGAAGGCCATATACTTCCTGATTGATGTAGTTACCCCAGCGGCCGATCGATTGTGCAAGGGCCAGTCCAGGGGATATGATATCCAGCCATTCATTAAAAGGAGCAGCTCTCTTCCTGGAATATATCCATAGGGCCAGCCCCCCTCCTGCCATTGCGCCGATGATCCCTATTCCGCCTTTCCAAATCGCAATGGCTTCCAGTAGATGGGTCAGATAATAGCGGGTAGTAATTCCATGTGCAACCATCGATTGCGGCGGGGAAAAGATATGCCAGATACGGGCACCCAGGATACCTCCAATAAAAACCCAGGGCAAAGCATCGATCAGGAAACCCATCGATTTCCCTCGATTGGACGCACGCCTCCAGGTCAACATCAGCCCCAAGAACATTCCCAACAGGATCAGAAGGGCGTAGTAATGGATAGTAAAGGATCCTAGTTTAAAACCAGTTGACATAGTATGTCCTTATAGAAAGAAGAATGGAATAAAACAGAAATTAACCTGCTAGTAACTTTCCCCGAATTCCTCGTCAGAGGTGATAAACACCTCTCTTTCAATACCGCTGCCCTTGGATGGACCTACGTAGCCCAGGGCTGATAATTCATCCATCAGTCGGGCAGCCCGGGGGTACCCAATGCGCAGTTTACGCTGGATCAATGATGTGGATGCCCGCTGGGAATCTCGCACGATCCTGAAAGCGTCCTTAATAAGGTCATCGTATTCATCCAGTTCAGCCTTCTCATCAATTGTCTTTTCCCAGGGCGGGATGATCAGCTCTTCTGGTTCAATATCAGAAATTTCCCTCCAGGATTTGATCACCCGATCCAATTCATCCGGGGTCACCCAGCAGCCCTGGGTTCGGACAGGGCTGGAAGCTTCTGGAGAAAGGTAAAGCATATCGCCGTTTCCGAGAAGGGATTCTGCCCCGTTCATATCCAGCACAACCCGGGAGTCTACCGAAGAAGCCACAGCGAAGGACATTCTGGCCGGGAAATTGGCTTTGATCAAACCTGTTACAACATCAGTGCTAGGGCGTTGGGTTGCGACAACCAGGTGAATGCCAACTGCCCTGGACATTTGGGCCAGGCGCACCAGGGTGAACTCAGTCTGAGACGGGGCCATCATCATCAAATCCGCCAGCTCATCGATCATTACCACGATGCGCGGCATGAGTTCCCCATCTTTCTTTTTCCGCATCTTATTATTATAGGTATCGATATTGCGGGAGCTGGTCTCGTCCAAAACCTGATAGCGCCGGTCCATTTCTGCAACTACCCAGTGCAAAACACCCAGGATTCTTTCCAGATCTGTCTCTACTTGTCCATAGAGGTGCGGCAGTCCATTAAATCGGACCAGCTCGACCATTTTAGGATCGATCATCACCAGCTTCAGCTGTTCCGGCGTGTTGTTCATCACCAGGCAAGTAGTAATGGAGGTGATGCATACCGATTTGCCTGATCCTGTAGTGCCGGCGATCAGCAAGTGGGGCATGCTGGCCAGATCAGCTACAACAGGCTCACCAGAGACATCGCTGCCCAGGGCAATTGCCAGGGGAGAATCCATTTTATAAAAAGCTTCAGATTCCATCACCGAGCGTAAGGTAACCAGGAATGATTTTTCGTTGGGCACTTCAATGCCAATATATGACCGGCCCGGAACAGGAGCTTCTATTCTTAATTGGGTAGCAGATAAGGCCAGGGCTAGGTCGTTCTTGAGAGAGGTGATGCGTGATACCCTCACCCTTTTCCTTTCCTCGTCGGCTTCATCCTCCGCGCCGTTCAGATAACCAGGTTTTACAGCGAACTGAGTGACAGTAGGCCCTACCTGGAATCCCACTACCTGAGCTGGAATGCCAAATTCCGCCAGGGTCTTTTCAATCAGTCCTGCTGAAGTATTTATGTGTCTTTGATTGGGTTTGAATGACTTTCCTGAGATCAGCAGATCCAAAGATGGCAAAGCATTATCCCTTGGTGGTGACTTGACCGGTTTGTCATCCTTGACATCCACTTTAAATTGTTTCCTGAACTCTGGAGGAACTTTTTGGGTCCGTTTTGAAGTAGAGGGTTTATCCGGTTGAGTCAAAACCGGGGATTCTGCTTTTTCTCCAGACAGTGCCTGATCCAATCCTATTGGCAGGGATGGTTCTCTCATCAGATCCAACTGCTCCCTAACCCGTTCGGTAAAACCGAACCCAATTACACCGCAAATCAAGGCAAATAGAAAAGCCAATATTCCAGCTGGAATCAAACCAATCACACTCGAGACCGCCTCTACTAACCCCCAGCCAACCAAACCACCATCCAGCCCTTCCCTGGCCCGGGTCAGGGAATGGCCTCCAAGGACAGTGAAGAGAGCGATCAGGGAAAAAATCGCGATTTCCAGGGCAAAAATCCTGACCCAGATGACTGAATTAGGCTCGCCCGCTTGTTTCTTTAACATCCAGATACCTAGGACAATACCAGAGGCAACTACAAAAATGCTCCCCCATCCCAGACCAAAACGAATAAAATCGGTCCATTTTAATAATGCTGAGCCGGTAACCAGGCTGGGCAAGAGAGTAGCGATCAAAACCATCACAGAAAAAGCTATCAGCAGGATACCAAGAATATCCCAGCCGTAATTTTTCGTGCGTTTCCAGATCCCTTGAAAGGATTTACCTTGTTCGGACAGTGTGTCCAGAATATCTTTGATATTGCGTGGGTCCTGATTATTCACCACAGAAACTCCTAGGGAATCTCCTCATTTTAATGTAATTTTTGCCGGAAAGTTGTCAACCCAATCCCAGCTAAAATAAGTATAGCACCAATTATTTTCACCGCCGGGGGTGTCTCATTCAGGAAGAAATAAGCAAGGATAGTTGACCCAACGGGTTCGCCCAACAGGTTTACAGCAACATAGCCAGTTGGTAAATATTTTAATGACCAGTTGAAGATGGAATGCCCCAAGAGCTGCGGCACTAAAGCCAATAAAAGCAGCCAGAGGTACACCTTTCTTGGATAAATCGGGGGAACTCCTTCCATGATCAGCATAGCTGCCACAAGGAAGATCGCAGAGGCGCTGAAGACCAGGAAGATATATGGAGTCAGTGAAATCCTGCTCCTCAGGTATTTACCGATCATCAAGTAGGACGCAGCGGCGATTGCGCCAAAAAGGGCCAGGAAATCACCCAGGAGCGTTTTTGATCCTAGATGTCCGATATTATCCTGGCAGCTGATCCCTGCAGGCAGCCAAATACAAACATCACTGAGGGCTATGACAATACCTCCCACCAAGGCGATTACCATACCAACGAAGGCGATCCGGGGAGTCTTTTCTCCCAGGAAAAACGGTGCCAGCAGCGCGACCCAAAGCGGGGTTGTGGTCACCAGGACAACAGAACTCGCCACGGATGTATATTCAAGGGATGTGATCCAGAAGGCAAAATGAACCGCCAGTAAAAAACCCGCCAGCAGTACAAACTTAAGATCATCCCAGGATAAACTCCTGATCTCACGGCTGTGCTTAATAAGAGTATAAGGAAAAAGGATCAGGGCAGCCAATCCTAGGCGAAAAGCTGCAACAGTTATTGATGGAACATATTCCTGGGAGAATCGAATCAGCAGTGAAGCTGTGGAAACTGCAACAATGCCAACAAGAACGATCAGGTAGGGTACTGCAGGATGTATAGCGTCCTTTTTCATGAAGAATGTAACCTCTTTCAAAAAAGAAAGTTTACTGCTGGTAATTTTTCTTGACAAAGAAAAAATCGGGGACTACAATTCTATGCTAGAGAGTTTATTATACAGTAGCTCAATTGATTTTAAGTTATACTCATTAAAACCAATCAACTTGGAGGAAAGTTATGACCCATGTAATCACAAGTTTCTGTCTGCACGATGGCAGCTGCGTGGAAGTATGTCCCACAGAATGTATTCTGCCCGGAAAACCAGTGGAAGAATATCCAAATTATTATATTGATCCGGAAGCTTGCATCGATTGCGGTGCCTGCGCTCCCGAATGCCCCTATGAAGCCATTTACATGGAAGATGAAGTTCCTTCCGCTTACGAAGCCTACGGCGATGAACGCATGAATATGCCCGCAGGAACCGAAGGCTACACCGAGGAATTCGAATCCGAGGACGTCAATGGGACCACCTGGACACTCAAGGCAACCCGCGTTCTGGATGAGGGCGAAGTTGTAGACCTCACCCCCGCAATTCAGGCCAACGAAGATTACTTCACCGATGGTCCTGGGTACGACGCATTAGATTAATAGTTAGTTACTGTTTTGAATAAAAAAAGGGGCGACCGAATCGGTCGCCCTATTGACTATGTAAAAAGAAGCCAGAACTGGCTTCTTTTTTTCATTATTTGATGTTGGACTACGATTATCGAAGAAATGGATAGCGCGGAACTCGTTCTAGATACTCTTGATAATCTCTTCCAAATGTCCGCAGGCAGATCTGCTCTTCCGCAACCAGATTTGCGTTAAGTAAAAACCGGGCAAGAAATAAGATCATCAAGCCAAACCATGATCCAATAGCGACTGTGCACCCCAGGATCACCAGCGAGGATGCCATGATCTGCGGATGGCGGGTGATTTTATAAAGCCCATCGGTTACCGGTTGATCAGGGGGCGCTTTCTGGAAATCAAAGAGTGCTTTCACCACCCCAATAAGACCGAGGATAACCAACCCTGCCCCTATCCAAAATACAGGGAATCCCAGCTTTAATGGGGTCATAATGATAATCACAATCAAGCCCAAGCTCAACAATTTCCCGATTAATGTGAGAATGATTTGAGACCTGGTCCAGCCAGAGCGGTCAAAAAGCCTCCTAACGACCCCTCTCTGGAATGATAAAAAGAGGATGATATCAGTCAGAACCAACAGGGATAACAGCAGCCAGCCGTTCAGCCAACCGAGGTGAAATGCAGGGAAGAATTCCATAGCCAAGCTCCTATTCGAATATTCACCACCCCGCGATCAGGCGCCAGATCTGAGCTGTGAAGAAAGTGATCACAAAACCCATCAGCGACAGGCAGAAGGGATGCGATGGTGGTCCATTTAGCGCTGCCGGTTTCCTTGTAGATAGTGTAGATGGTCGTGCTGCATGGATTGTGGATCAAACTGAAGAGCATCAAGTTCACACCGGTCAATAAAGTCCATCCTCCCGCAGTAAGGATATCCAGGGTCGCCAATCCGGATTCCAATTCAAACATCACACCCGAGCCTGCGCCAACTCCAGATACCCCACTGATCATGACGGTTAACATCAGGATGGTGGGAATGACTATCTCATTCGCCGGGATGGCCACAATATACGCCACCAGAATCACGCCGTTTAATCCCAATAACAAACCAAAGGGATTCAAGAAGTTAACCAGGTGTTCCGCAATACTCACACCCCCGACCATCAGATTGGCTGAGATCCACAGGATCACACCCGCGGGGAGAGCAAAAACCACAGCCCGCCACAACACAACCAATGTGCGGTCGATCACTGAAGTGTAAAGAGTTTGCAGAACGCGGGGGGGGCGGTAGGGAGGAAGCTCCAGAGTAAATGTAGATACTTCTCCCTTCAGGATCGTTCTAGATAAAGCCCAGGAAACTCCAAACGTTAACATCACACCCAGCAGGGCGATAGCAACCACAGACAAAGCAGAAATCAATCCGCCCAGGTGAGCGGGTACAAGCGTGCCGATAAAGATGGTAGCAATCAGGATCTGGGTTGGCCAGCGACCGTTGCAGAGAGAAAAGTTATTGGTGATGATCGCGATCAGGCGCTCCCGGGGGCTGTCAATGATCCGGGTGGATATCACTCCTGCCGCATTACAGCCAAAACCCATAGTCATACTCAGGGCCTGTTTGCCGTGCGCGCCAGCCTTGCGAAAGATGTGATCCAGGTTGAAAGCTACTCTGGGCAGATAGCCAAAATCCTCCAGCAAAGTGAACAGCGGGAAGAAAATTGCCATAGGAGGCAGCATTACACTTACCACCCAGGCCGTTGCCAGGTAAGCCCCATCGATCAGAACACCAGAAAGCCACCAGGGTAAACCAATGCTCGCGGCTCCTGATTTTAATAAAGGTTGGATCGTATCAATCAGAAGAGAGTACAGCAGACCGGAGGGGGCATTGGCCCCACTGATCGTCAACCAGAAAACCAGGGTTAACATCAATATCATCAGCGGAAAACCCCAAACCCGACTGGTAACCAAACGGTCAATAGTGCGGTCCAGATCAAAACGGGGTTTTTGATCTGGATAAGTTACAGCCCGATCTGCGATCCGGGTGGCATCGGTATAGAGCGCTTCCATAGTCTTCTCATGGAAATCCGCACCGATATCCCAGCGAAGGTCCTGGGCTGATTTGAGTATTTTTTCATAATTTGGTTTCATGAATACACCTGCTTATTTTTCAAATTTAGGATGATCAACAGTCCAAGGATTATTGTGCAAATCCGCTCTTCTGGGAAACACGATTCACACCTGGCCCTTCCAGATCATCCCGGGTATAGGAGAGTTCTCCCAGTTCGCCTTCTTCTACTGCTTTGATGATCCTTTCATCTCCATCCAGCAAACGTAAGGCAACCCAGCGGGCGTTGGGAACATCAGGAAACGCTTCCTCGATTTCGGCCACGAGTTGGGACACAGCCCGGTCCAATTTTGGATTGTTGTATTTGACATGGTAAGGTTTGGCTTTAGTCTCGCCAATCGCGACCTCATGAATAGCAGCCAGCAGTTCCTCTAAACCTTCGTTGTAGCGGGCAACTGTTGGCACCACTGGCACACCCAGGTCTCTCGCCAGACGGCGATGATCAACCTTCATTTTGTGCCGGTCCACTTCATCCATCAAGTTCAAGCAGACCACAACCCGGTTAGTGATTTCAAGCACCTGGAGAACCAGGTTCAGATTCCTTTCCAGTCGGGAGGCATCCACCACAACGATGGTCACATCCGGCTTCGCAAAGAGTATAAAATCGCGGGCGATCTCTTCGTCCAGGCTGGTAGCCAGCAGGGAATATGTCCCGGGCAGGTCAACCATCTTATAACGATTATCAGCATAATCAAAACCACCTTCAGCCCGGGTAACTGTCTTTCCTGGCCAATTACCGGTATGCTGCCGTAAGCCGGTCAGTGCGTTAAAAACCGTACTCTTCCCAGTGTTGGGATTTCCAGCCAGGGCGACTACAAAATCCCAGTTTTCCATATCAACACCCAATTTCTTTAAGTTCGCCGCATGATGGACTGGGCAGCTGGCGCAATCTGCATTTACACCTGCCAAGTTTGATCCTTCTTGCGCTATATTGTTTTTTTTCTTAGCCATAACATTACTTCCTTTTTTGAATTCCTACCACTAAAGGTTAGTCTCGTTTCAAATTTCCGGTTTTACCTTGATCAACCGGGCTTGAGTGCTCCTCAATGCGATCACTGAACCCCTGATCCTGTAAGCCGTGGGATCCCCACCGGGGTTGACCATCTCAACGTCGATCGCTGTGCCTGGAATAATACCCAGATCAAAAAGCCGTCTGCGCTCAACACCGCGACTGAGAGAAGATATACCAGTGACCACACCGGACTGGCCGGGCTGCAGGGAATCCAGTGGAACCCCTTCGATCTGACGATCATGATTTTCTTCTGCCAGGGGAACTACAGAGATATTTGCCGCCACAATCGGCGCCAGGACATGTTCCTGATCCTTGGTCCAGAACCGGATCCGGTTGGCGTGATCTCATCAACCTCTACCACCATATTTGGATGCAGTTCTTCAGCAATGATCTGGGCATAGATCACTTCCGGTTCATCTTCAATATGGACGATCCGGGATGGAGTTCCCACCCCCAGAGTCAGACAAAGGTATACCTCCATGAGAGACCCATTCTCCACGCCGAGTTGGAATTGGATCTCCGTGCGGATCGTGGGTGGGATGGCCCTAGGCTGGCAGATAGGCGGTCCATTTCTTCTTCAGAGAGTTTATGTTCCAATCGTTCCGCCTGCTGATGCCAATCACTCTTCCTCAAAGCCAGTAGCTATCAGCCAGATAACGTTCCCACAATCGGTGAGCCCGGACGATCTGGGTAGCAGTTCTTTTCCCTGCGTCCGTTAAATAAAAACTATTATCACTTAATTCCAACAGGCCTCTGGCCTGGGTAAGCGCCAGAATTTCTGAGGCCTGTGCCAAGCTGGTGGAGAGTGCGCCTGCCAGACTTTCTACAGTGGCAGTCTTCTGGTTGCGCTCACATTTAAATATATATTTCAGTGTGTCCTCTATCAGGACCTTCTCTGTTAATTCCCGTCTTTTTTGCAGTCGCCACCACAAACCGGACTGGGGCCAGAATAAAAAACCCGCAACCGTCATTACACCAATTCCAATTAATAAAGCAAACAGGGGGTCAGTCATCATCACTCCTTATCCACTCCCGAATCCAGGACTTCAACCCGGATCTGGGCTGTAACATTTGTACCCAGGACAACAACATCATCATTTCCTTTTATCTGGAGATGGAGATTATTATCGTAAGGCGAATAATCGATCACATCAAATGAAGCTCCCGGAATCAATTCCAGGGATTCTAAATAGCGTAAAAAACCCGGATCATCATCGTTCACTGAATGAATCTGCCCGCCCTGGCCAGGGCGCAGATCTTGGAGAATACAGGTGTCGAGATCCGGCATTTCCAGATTGCGAGACGGGATTGGTTTCCCATGTAATCCCCATTGGGGATCCCCAAGGACTGCCGCCACCCGTTCTTCAAATTCTTCTGAGATCACATGTTCAAGCCGCTCTGCTTCAGCGTGCACCTCATCCCAGGAATACCCCAGAACCTCATGTAAAAATAATTCCAATAATCGGTGGTGGCGGATAGTCTCCAGGGCTGCTTTTCTCCCATCCTCGGTTAAAGCCACACCCTGATGTTTTACATAATCCAACAGTGGGGGATCTTCACCTGCTAAACGCTGGAACATATCTGTCACCGATGCCGGACTTATACCCAACATTTCAGCGATTTGCCCGGTCCCTACTCGTTGATTATCAGCTGATAGGTCATATATGACCTTCAAATAATCTTCTACTGTATCCGACAGCCGCCTGCCCATTTCAACTCCATTTTTTATATTACTAAATTATATTTTAGACTAATCTAAATTTTTGTCAAGGGTAATGTGCAAGATTTATGTCCTTGCAGAGAACAATCCGCAAAATTGTGGCCGTAAGACTAATATTTATTGTGTTAGTATTGATTATATTAATAGTTTAAGACTTCAATCAATAATATTAATTTTAGTGTTGACATATTATAATTTTCATGCTACAATTCAAACCATTAACAATACCAATCGTTACGTGTAAAAACATGGAAAACTAATGATTAACCAGAATTTAGATCCATGTATTCAATGAATACCCACAAGACCTTTTGGCTGATTATTGTTGGAATGTTCATTGATCAGCTGGGCGGCATGTTGGTATTCCCCTTTTTCGGGTTATATATCACCTCAAAATATAATGTCGGCATGACTGAAGTCGGGGTATTGTTCACAATATTTGCAGTTACCGGCGTGATCGGAAGTTTTATTGGCGGCGCACTAACTGACAAGTTCGGCCGCAAAGGCAATCATCATATTCGGTTTGGTCATCAGCGCAGCAAGTTCTTTGATGTTGGCTTTTGCACCCATCCCTGAGTTCATATATCTTGCAGGTGCGATGGTTGGATTACTAGGAAATATATCTGGACCGGCACATCAGGCAATGATAGCGGATGTGCTTCCAGAAGATAAACGTGCTGATGGTTTTGGAATCTTCGGATCATCGCCAACCTAGCCGTTGTGATCGGCCCAGCTATCGGCGGGTTACTGGCAGCACGCTCATACACATTGCTATTTCATCATAGATGTAATCACCAGCACAATTACTGCATTTATCTATCTTCCTTTATGTGCCTGAAACAAAACCAGAAACAGTTCCAGATCAAAGATGGACATGATTGAGCCTGAAGAATCCACTGGGGCATGTACTATCAGGGATATCTCCGGTCGTCAAAGATCGAATATCTATGTGGTCTTTATGATTGCCTCTCTTATTGATATGCGCTGGCCTATATGCAGATGAACACCACCTTGTCCGTATTCCTGCGAGATGTTCACGGAATCCCTGCTCGTGGATATGGTTTATTATTGAGCCTCAATGCAGCCATGGTAGTTCTTATTCCAATTATGGATCACACGGCAGATCAAACGATTTGCGCCCATGAAAATCATGGCCTGGGGAATGGTGATCTATGCTGTTGGTTTTTCAATGTATGGATATGTAGTCACAGTACCATTTATTTGTGCTTGCAATGGTGATCATCACTATCGCTGAGATGCTGGTAACACCCATCGCGACAGGCCATTGTCGCTAAACTTGCCCCGGAAGATATGAGGGGAAGATATATGGCAGTATTTGGTTTTTCCTGGACGATTCCAACTGCGATTGGTCCCTCTGGCGGCAGGGGTGATCATGGATAACTATCGATCCAAATTGGGTCTGGTATGCTGCTGGAATCAGTATGATGATCTCCGCTGGGATATTTGCTCTGCTTCAAATGAAAGCTCCCACACGCTTTGAACAAATTGAGTGAAGGAAAACCTTCAACAAGTAATGAAGCTTCCTAATACGGGTCCTTTTTCAATAGACCAATCCCTAACCGTTGACCAGCCTGTTCGTTTATGGCATAATCACCCCATCATATTAATAAAGGCAACGATGAAAACGAGTAGGACTGGAAAGATCTGCCAGCGAACCCGGGAATGGTGGAAGCCGGGCCAGACAAACCAGTTTGAAAATCCTTTCGGAGCCGTGAACTGAACGCCACAGGTTATTAAGGGATCCGGGTTCACCCCCGTTATCAGGGTGCGAGGCTAAACAATAAGCATATTTATATATTTTGTGAGCCCTCGCTGAGAGCCCGCTTTAGTTGCGGGAATCCGGGTGGTACCGCGTGAGTTTTACACTCTCGTCCCGATAGGGATGAGAGTTTTTTTATTTCTGGAGGCAGGATGGCTATCAAAAAAGCACCAAATGAAGTTGATTTTATAAAACAGGAACATCAAACTCTCAAATTCTGGGAGGATACAAACGCCTTTCAGACCCAACGCGATCTGCACAAAGGCCAACCTCCCTGGTCGTTTATCGATGGACCCATCACTGCCAACAACCCCATGGGCGTGCATCACGGCTGGGGGCGAACTTATAAAGACCTCTTCAACCGCTTCTGGACCATGAAGGGGCGTGAACTTCGCTACCAGAACGGCTTCGACTGCCAGGGATTATGGGTTGAGGTTGAAGTCGAAAAAGAAAAAGGTTTTGAATCCAAAAAAGATATTGAAAGCTACGGCCTGGCCAAATTTGTCCGGGAATGCAAAGCCCGAGTGCTGAAATATGCAGCTGTCCAAACTGAACAATCCATCCGCCTTGGATACTGGATGGATTGGAACAAACCTGATACCCTGCGAGAATTGGCCCAAAAACTGGTTGACGATCCCCTACAGGAAATCACAGTACCCGGTCCAAAAGGACCTGTGACCGATACCGTGGAACAGATCGTTGGTCGTTTGGGTTTGGAGGAACTGGGCGGTTCGTATTTCACCTTCTCCAACGAAAACAACTACATGATCTGGAAATTCCTCAAGAAATGCTGGGAGAATGATTGGCTCTATCGAGGCGCCGACGTTATGCCCTGGTGCCCACGCTGCGCCACTGCTATCAGCCAGCATGAAATCGTAACTGACGGGTATGCCGAGCTTACCCACCGCTCGGTCACATTGCGCTTCCCATTGCGGGATCGTCCCGGGGAATCCCTTCTGATCTGGACGACAACTCCCTGGACCCTGACCAGCAACGTGGCCGCCGCTGTTGGCCCGGAGCTAACCTACCTCAAGGTTCAGATATCACTCCCAGCACCCAATCAAGACCAGGAACATATCGTTTACCTGTCCAAGGGCACGATGGGGATGCTTAGCGGAGAATATAAGGTGCTGGGAGAGATCAAAGGTAAAGAGATGGAAGGCTGGACATTTGACGGCCCATTTGACGATCTGCCTGCAGCTCAAACTAAGGGCGGCGTGACAGACATCAAGGAACTCAGCGAAGGCATCACTCAAAGCGCAGCAGAAGCCCACCAGGTCATCCTGTGGGATGAGGTCGGGGAAGAAGAAGGTACAGGCATTGTCCACATTGCTCCCGGCTGCGGTGCGGAGGACTTTCAGCTCTCATTTGAAACTCTCCTGCCCAGGCTTGCTCCCCTCACCGAAGAGGGTTACTTCATCGAAGGTTTTGATTGGTTGACTGGCAAACACGTTTCCGATGTCGCCGAAGATATCTTCGCAGATCTGGAAAACAAAGGCGTTTTATATCATGTAGAACCCTATACTCACCGCTACCCCACCTGCTGGCGCTGTAAAACCGAATTGGTCTTCCGGCTGGTTGATGAATGGTTCATCAGCATGGGTGAGAGCTACGATAAACCCCGGGAAGAACTGACTCAGGCCGAAAAAGATGCCAGCCTGCGTTATCAGATCATGGATGTTGTAGATCAGATCCGCTGGATCCCTGAATTTGGCCATGCAAGGGAGCTGGATTGGCTCAAGAATATGCACGATTGGATGATCTCCAAAAAACGCTATTGGGGCCTGGCCCTGCCAATCTGGGTCTGCGAAGATTGCGACCACTTCCATGTAGTTGGTGACGATGACGAATTGGAAGAACGGGCAATTGAAGGATACGAGTCATTAAAAGGACACACTCCTCACCGCCCCTATATCGATGAAGTCGTCATTGCCTGTGATAAATGCGGCAGCAAAATGACCCGCGTTCCTGATGTGGGAAATCCCTGGCTGGACGCTGGCATCGTTCCGTTCTCCACAATAGGCTACCGGGTCAATTCAAAATTCTGGGAAAAATGGTACCCCGCCCACTGGATCAGCGAATCATTCCCCGGCCAGTTCCGGAACTGGTTCTACAGCCTTCTGGCCATGGGAACCGTACTGGATAACTCCCCTCCATTCCTGGAAAACTTCAGCTATGCCAGTCTACTGGCCGAAGACGGACAAGAGATGCATAAATCCGCCGGTAACTCGATCGAGTTTAATCAAGCCGCGGATAAAATGGGCGTGGACGTTATGCGCTGGTTATACTGCGCTCAAAAACCCGAAAACAATCTGCTCTTTGGTTACCATCGAGCCGAGGAAACCCGGCGTCGATTTATCATCCCCTTCTGGAACGTATATTCCTTCTTTACAACCTATGCCGAAATTGACGGCTGGGAACCGAATAAAAAGGATTTCGATAAGGATACTCCGGAAGGACCCACACCAGAATCTGAGAACCCATTGGATCGCTGGATCCTGGGTCGATTGAACCAGACTGTCGAGCAAGTCAACAAGGAATTTGAGAACTCCAACGCCTACAACGCTACGCTGATTTTCGAATCCATGCTTGATGATCTGAGTAATTGGTATGTGCGCCGTTCCCGAAGACGCTACTGGAAAACCGAAACTGACCAGGACAAGAGCACTGCCTATGCCACTCTCTGGCATGTATTGGTCAAGATGATCCGCGCCTTAGCGCCCTTAATTCCTTTCCTGACAGAAGATATCTATCAGAATTTGGTCCGTTCCGTATACCCAGATGCAAGGGAAAGCATCCATCACACTCTCTGGCCCGAAGCCGATTCCAAAGCCATCGACCTGAAGCTGATCGAGCAGATGAAGCTGGCTCGAGAAACCGCCAGCCAGGGACTGAGCGCCCGCAGCAATGCCGGCATTAAAGTCAGGCAGCCTCTGTCCCAGGTGCTGGTTCACGTCAAGGAAGGTCGGGCAGAACTTGACGATGAGTTAATCGAGATCGTCCAGGACGAGCTGAACGTTAAAGACCTGGTTTTTGTCCAGGAGGCAGAATCCCTTTTGGGCTATAAGGTTCTCCCCAATAACAAGCTCCTGGGGCCAAAATATGGCGCTGAATTTCCCAAAGTATCCGCAGCGCTTTCCAAGCTTAGATCCTAATCAAGTAGCCGCCCTGGTCAGCGAAGGCAGCCTCATTCCTATCAAGGTAGATAAAAAAGAGATCTCGTTGGAAGCAGATGAGGTTCTGGTGCAAACGGTGGCAGCAGAAGGTTTGGCCACTGTTGACAGTAAATTTCTGACTGTGGCTATTGAAACCGAGATCACCGACGCTCTGCGGGAAGAAGGCCTGGCCCGGGAGATGGTCCGGCGCATCCAGGATTTCCGCAAACAAGCTGATTTTGATATTGCCGACAGGATCTATCTGGTCTACCAGGCAACCCCCGCCCTGGAGAGTGCGATTACAAAGCACCGGGATTACATCATGGAGGAGACACTTACCCTCAAGATGGCAGAAGGCGATCCCACCAAAAGCACCTTCAACGGGACTGCCCAATTCGAGGGAGAAGAAGCGACACTCGGGTTGGAAGTAGCTAACTAACCAAGAACAGGGTTTCCTTCAAAAGAAACCGTTCTCTCTATGGACTTCAGTTCTTTCCTCCCATCAATTTAAGTTATAATAACCTCATGAACCTGAAAAGCACATCAATTCAGGACCTGAATTATTACCACCACTAGAAGCGCTGACCCGAATTAACAGATCAGTGCTTCTTCACACGCCCTCCCAATCGGGGGCGTGTTATTATGTAAACACCAATCAAGTTTTGGGAGAAGCAGATGGCAAAGAGAAAGATGTCCATAGATGAACAAGTAGCCTACCTGATGCAGGGAGCTGATTACGGCGATGAACAGGTAAAAAAGGCCATGGCCGCCGAACTAAAGGAACGCCTACTGGAAGCGGAAAAAGAAAAACGCCCTTTGAAAGTCTACTGCGGCTTTGATCCCACAGCTCCTGATCTCCACCTGGGACATACTGTTCCCATGCGCAAACTGGGTCAATTCCAGGAACTAGGCCATGATGTGACCTTCCTGATCGGCGATTTCACTTCTCTGGTAGGAGATCCATCCGACAAAGACAAATTGCGCCCACGTTTATCCACCGAACAGGTCAAAGCCAATGCCAAGACTTACTCCGATCAGGCGTTTAAGATCCTCGATCGTGAAAAAACCATCATCCGCTATAACTCCGAATGGCTATCCAAGCTGACCTTTGAGGATGTGATCCACATCAGTTCCAATTTCACCGTCCAGCAGTTCCTGACCAGGGATAATTTCGCCAAGCGGTTCAACAATAATGATCCCGTTTACCTGCATGAGTTCTTTTATGCCTGGATGCAGGGATATGATGCCTATATGCTGGATGCGGATGTCCAGGTAGGTGGAACTGACCAACTCTTCAATATCGTCACTGCTGCCAGGAAACTGATGTCTGCCCTTGGTAAAAAACCCAATATTGGCATCACTATGTCAATCCTGCCCGGTACAGACGGCGAGATCCGGATGAGCAAATCCCTGGGCAACGATATTCCCATCGCTGGCGATCCTAAAGACATGTACGGAAAAATGATGAGCATCCCCGACAAAGCCATGGGTATTTTCTGCCGCCTGGTCACACGCTGGACGCCGGACGAAATCGAAAGTTTTGAAACCGATTTCAGCAGCGGGAAGATCCATCCCAAAGACGCAAAAATGAAACTGGCCCGGGAAATAGTCACCATTTATCACGGCCAGGAAGAAGCTGAAAAAGCGGAGGCTGAGTTCGTTCGAGTATTTCAGGAACAAGGCCAGCCAGATGAGATGGATGAATATAAACTTGAAAAAGGCCTGTCAGTTCTTGATGTTCTCGAAGGGGCAAAATTGGTTGAAAGCCGCAGCCAAGCCAGACGCATGATCCAACAGGGCGCGGTGAAGTTGGATGACCAGAAATTGGATGACCCCCATGCCGAATTCCCAGGCGCTGGAGTACTGCAAGTAGGAAAAAGACGATTTATCAGGATTATCTAACACGGCAGCACAACCTATGATGGCTTCCAAATCTTTACGGATGCTCGCTTTGGGTGACTCCTATACCATTGGCAGCGGTCTACCTTTAGAAGACAGCTGGCCTTATCAATTGACTAGCCAGCTCCGCCAGAAGGGCATCAAGATTGCAGAGCCTGTAATAATTGCCCAGAGTGGCTGGACCAGCCTGAATTTGATCGAGGCTCTCAACGCTAACCCTCCCAGTGGGTCATTTGACCTTGTCAGCCTTCAGATTGGGGTCAATGACCAGTATGAAAGAATTGAACCATCTGTTTATGCGGAGAATTTCAGGGATTTACTGGACCGAAGCATCAGCTTATCTCGCAAAGGCACTGAGGGGGTCCTGGTGCTATCCATACCCGATTGGAGTGTTACTCCTCATGCTGGTGAGTTTGACCGCAGCCATGTCAAGGAAGAGCTAGATCAATATAATGTTATTAATCTGGCAGGGGCCCGCTCCCGGGGAGTGAAATATACTGACGTAACCTCCAGCTCACGTTTCGCAGAACAGCACCCCGAGTTATTAGCGAATGACGGCCTGCACCCCACTTGGGAAATGTACTGGAACTGGACCGGGCTCATTCAACCCACAGCTCTTTCCATATTTCGTTCATCCTAGTTAAATTCCAATCGATATCCCAACTACAGATCAAAGACCGTAGAGTTACAGAGTATAATCGGATTGCTTAAAACTAGAATTTCTCATCAACAAAAAGGTAAACCGTTATGCCCCTTCACTTTGCTTTCCTCGTATTAGAAGAACATCCTTATGGCCGGGAAATGCTCCGGATCTTGCTTGAAAATGACCTGATTCCCAGCATGATCATCCAGGAAGTATCAGATGTAGGTAATGAAGAGCGTGAAAAATTCCTGACACGCATGGCTGGACAACCAGTGCCTCCCCGTTTGACACAATTGGTCACTGGCAAGAAAATCCCGGTATATTGTGTATCAAATCATAACAACGATACCTGCAGAGATCTGCTCGCAGCCGATAAACCTGACGTCCTTGTACTGGGTGGAACGCGCATCATCAAACCAAAAATCCTTGAAATACCACGGCAATCCACTGTCAATGCCCATCCGGGCATACTTCCCTGGCTTCGCGGGTCGGCTTCGGTAGGCTGGGCTTTATATAAAGATCTACCTCAAGGTGCTACCGCTCACTTTGTAAATCCGGGAATTGATCTCGGAGATATCATTATCTCAAAAGAACTTGCTGTCTTTCGCAATGATACTTATGAAAGCATTAATTATCGTATTGCCACACTGTCGGGTGAATTAATGGCTGAGGCAGTAACTTCCCTGCAAAACGGAAATGCTCCCCGCACACCCCAAGACCCTAGATGTGGGAGAAACCTTTAAAGTCATTCCTGAAGATTTATTGGAAGAAGGAAAACAACGTCTGGCACAAGGCCAATACTCCCATTTTGCTGATTGATAATTACAGATTTAATTAATAGAAGGTACCGCTCATGAATAAAAACTACTGAAGAACTCTATGCCTCCCAACTTGATAACCAGGATCCACTGGCCAGTTTCCGGGAACGGTTTATTATTGCTGATCCCAATCTGATCTATCTGGATGGTAATTCTCTGGGAAGATTGCCAAAAGATACGATTCCCCATCTCCAGAATCTGATTGAAGAACAGTGGGGAAAAGGCCTGATAGAGGGCTGGAACAAAGGCTGGTTTGAAATGCCAACCCGGCTGGGATCCAGGATCGCCCAACTGATCGGCGCCCGGGATGACGAAGTAGTGGTTTGTGACACAACCTCGGTCAATCTCTTTAAACTGGCAGCTGCCGCCCTGCGGTACCAGGCTGGAAAGAAGGTCCTTGTCAGTGATGAGTTCAACTTCCCCACCGACCTGTATGTTTTCCAGGGAGTGATCGACCTCCTGAACGACGGACATAAACTGGATTTGATCCGATCAGAAGATTCCATTTCCATTTCTGAAGAAAACATCAAGAATGCCATCACCGAGGATACTGCATTGGTAGCTCTGACCCAGGTCGCATTTAAGAGCGCCTTCATGTATGACATCCAGAAAGTCACGAACCTGGCTCACAAAAAAGGAGCCCTGGCCATGTGGGATCTTAGTCATTCTGTTGGCGCGGTTCCGCTTGAAGTTGAATGAATGGAATGTGGACCTGGCCGTTGGCTGTACCTATAAATATCTAAACGGCGGTCCCGGTTCCCCTGCTTTCTTGTATGTCCGGAAAGATCTGCAGAAAGAATTATTACCCCCCATCTGGGGCTGGTTTGCTGACAAGGCTCCCTTCGCCTTTAATCTGGATTTCACTCCAGCTGACAGCATCTCTCGCTACCAGATCAGCACACCTCATATCCTTTCTATGGCAGGCATTGAGCCAGCCCTGGAAATCCTACTGGAGGCAGGTATGGACCAACTCCGGGAAAAGAGCGTCAAACAAACCGATTACTTGATCTACCTGGCACAGGAATTATTGCTTCCACTGGGATTTGAAATTGGATCTCCCCTGGATTCCTCCCAGCGGGGTTCCCATGTTTCACTCAGGCACCCGGAAGCATACCGGATCTGTCGGGCGTTAATTGACCCCCAACCAGGTGACACTAACTTAAAGGTCATCCCGGATTTCCGCGCTCCAAATAACATCCGGCTGGGCATTGCACCCCTATATACCAGCTTTACGGATATTCACCGCGCCCTTAAACGCCTAAAAACCATCGTTGAAGATGGGATCTTCCAGAATTACTCAAAAGAACAGTTGAAAGTTACCTGAGAAAGAACTAAGCGGACACCGTCTCGGCTCCCTGCTCCCTGGCCTTCTTTTCATTGACTCCCAGGAGCAAGGCCGTGCCCACAATCAGGAACAGGATCACTGGCAGGATTGCAACCCGCTGCCCCAGCTGTTCTGCAAAGGGCGCTCCACCTTCCAGCAGCTTAAACCACAGAAAAGAAGCTCCCTCACCCTGGGCTTCAAAGAAAATGGCTGCTTCTGCGGCTACAAAACCATAAATCGTGGGACCGATGAAAGAAGAGGTCCTGCCAGCAACCGCGAAAAATCCGTAGAACTCTGCACTGCGGCCGGGAGGGGCCAGGGCGCCCACCATGGCCCGGCTGACTGCTTGAACCGATGATAGAGCCAGCCCGGCGATTCCGCCAATGACATAAAATCCAGCCACAGATTCAACAACAAATAGACCGACAACAGAGCCGGTCATCATCAATAAGAATATGATCAGGGCTGCCTTTCCACTTCTCTTGTCCGCGATCCAGCCCGAGATATAAGCCCCGATCACACTTGTGAACTGGATCAGGATCATAAACAGGATGATCTGCTGTTGATCAAGCCCGAACATCACAGCTCCGAATATGGCAGCAAAATTGATCGCCATCAAAATCCCATCGTTATAGATCAGGAAGGCAATAATGTATTTCAAAAATTCCCTGTGGTCTTTTACACTCTGGAAGGATTTTCTTAGTTTTTGGATGGCAACTAAAAATATATTCTCTCCAGTCAGGAGCTTTCTATTCTCCCCTTTTTCTCGGAACCAGATGAATAATGGTGCTGCGAAGACAGCAAAATAGACTGCCGTTATCACCAGGGAAAAACGCACGATCCAGGTACCCTCATAAACCGTCACCAGGGCCAGGACCACCAGCAAACAGACGATCCCGCCCATTAATCCGATCGCCCAGCCATTCCCGGACACCCGTCCAATTTCCTCCTGATCAGCGACTTCCGGTAGCAAGGAATTGTAAAAAACCTGCCCACCCCTGTAGCCGATTTCAGCCAGGATGAAAAGAACCATCCCCAGCAGGATGTCTCCTTTCTGTACAAAATACAATAAGGCCGTAGAGGTCACAGACAAAATCGTAAAATATGTCAACAAACGTTTCTTTTGCCCAGTATGATCTGCGATCACACCCAGGACAGGTGAAATCAACGCAACGACCAGCATGGCGATGCCCACCGAGATTCCCCACAGCCGCGAACCTTCAGCACCACCAACAACATGCCCCTTGAAATAGGCAGCGTAGATTGCCAGGATCACAACAGCCGCATAAGCTGAGTTTCCCACATCATACAGGTACCAAAGCCAGCGTTTACGGGATCGGGATAGTTCTTGATCGGGTGAACGAAACATGGAAATACTCCTTAGAAATGATTAATAACCGTATATCTAGAATTAACCCCCTTGATTATGTGCGGATACGGTACCATATTTACTTAAAACAATAAGGACGCGAAGTCCCTTAAATGGGGACCGTCCTCGTTCTATATAATAGAGGCCGATTCAGTGAGTCAGCCCCTGCAGAAATATTATGTTGACATCTGATAGAGGTTCAGGTATCAGATCAGGTTATATCCAGGATATCTTTTCCTATTCATACTATAACGCACCTCCGTTTTCAAAAACCATTTTCCTGCGCCTGTAAGCCCAGCACATATAGGAAATCGACACAAAATAACTGGCCGGCAAGCGATGCAAGTTCTTGATCTTTGTCCCTAATACAGTCGTCTTGCCATGAAAACCCATCGGGCCGATATCCAGCTGATTGGCTTGATCTGTTATTTTTTCTTCCATATCTGCAAGGGCGGGATTCGGGTTTGTATCATCCAGCTGCCTCTTTAACGCTTCCTTGGAAGCAGCATAAGAGGATCCACGATCTCCCCCGATGGCAATACCCAGAGTTCCAGGAGCACAGCCTTTTCCCTGGGCTTTGGCCACAGCATCCAGGCTGACTTTCCTCACACCTTCCAAATCCCTGCCGGCAGCAAGAGAAGTATCCGGAAGTTTATATTGGGTGCTGACGTTTTCACAACCACCACCCTTCAAAATCAGATCGACCACTAACTGATCACCGTCTATTTCCTCAAAGTGGATCGCGGGATAATGTTCATCACCGCTGTTATCACCGGTATTTTTCCCAGTCAGAGTATTGACAGAATTGGGCCTCAAGTAAGATTTTTTTGTGGCCTGGATCACTGCCTCCTGGATCTGTCGGGTTAATTTTCTGGTGCTCCAACCTTCTGGATAATTCACAAAAAACATTGGCGTTCCCGTGTCCTGGCAGATTGGAGTGGAATTTACTCGGGCCATTTTTACATTTTCCAGGATCGTATCCAGCGCTCCCTGGGCAGCCGAGCCTTCTTCTTCCTGATCCCGTGACTCACGGAGGGTTTTTTCAACATCCGGCGGTAAGTCCGTAGCTGTTAAACGCACCAATTCCAATATCTGTTCAGTTAAATCTGGCTGCATAATACCCTCCCACTCCTGACAACAATACACATTACTGTAATATAGATTATGCCATTATATCGACCAGATACAGTATGAGAAATAATCCCTTTGGATATCATTAGTCACATCCTTTAGATTGAGGGCTGTACGCCTGAACAATGAAACTATGCTATACTAATTCTGAGTTATGAAAATTCAAGAAAACAGGGAAAAATGGATTAAATCGCTGTATAAATTACGGCTCCAGAACCTCACCGCAACCTTCTTGGAAGCTCTGGGTCCAATGAATCTGCTTGGCGCCCAGCTGGTCTATCTCAGCCAACCAGTTTTGTCCCCTTTCATCCCTAAAGATCAATCCCAGGACTTAGCCAAGATTTTAGAAGACCCATCCGAAACAACGATATTTATCGAGGCACTCAGAAATTACGAACCAACAACCTAGTTGGAGGAAATATCTGTGTCTGCTACTGGCTTCACGGGAATAGTGGTAATTGTACTTTTTGTTGGTTTAATGGTCTTTTTTTCGTTCATTAATAAGGACCGAAAAAACTATAATATCCGCCCGATTCCCGCCTACGACAAAATCATCCAGGAAATCAACGTTGCTGTTGAGGACGGTTCTCAGCTGCATATTTCCCTGGGCAGTGGGGGCATTACTGGTCCCGAATCCGCTGCCTCATTGGCTGGATTAGGTATCCTAAAACAGGTCATTGAAAAATCCTCTGTTTGCGATCATCCCCCGGTTGCCTCCACCGGAAACCCTATAATATCAATTCTGGCGCAGGACACGATCAAAGGAAGCTCAAAAGCGATCAGTGTTTCAGATAACATTAAAAACCCATCGGGAGAGCTGATCGGCGTTACACCTTTTTCTTACGCGGCAGGCACTTTGAGCACAATCCGGGACGATAATGTCTCCGCCAATATCCACACGGGGTGGTTTGGTAACGAAATCACCTGGATCACGACTGCTGGTGAGAGGCAAAGCAGCCCAACCATCGCCGGCACTTCCCAGCTCCCTGCTCAGGCTGTCATCTATGCCAGCGCCTCAGATCCTCTAATTGGTGAAGAATTATTTGCAGGAGGGGCCTACCTCGGTGCAGGAAAAATGCACCAGGCAAGCATATCAGCTCAGGATGTCGTTCGCTGGATCATCATATTTATCATCCTGGCCAGCGTTTTACTGAATATTCTTGGAATTGACGTATTTATTGAAAATATCCTGGCAGGTTCAATGTGAAGATTAATCTGAAATCTCCTGTCTCTACTGCAGTTGCCATCGGAGTCGGCATTATTGTTCTGGCCGGATATTTCATTCCCTCATTTATAAATATCCGCTTTATCCTTTTGAGAACCGGCCTGGTCCTGGCTGCGGTTGCGCTTCTGGTTGGCATTATCAATCTAATCACCGTCCATATCAAAAAACTGGGAGCGGACAGCGAAAATTCCGGTTACAGCCTGATCCTAGTAATTGCTCTGCTGGCCACATTGATTATTGGCATTATTGACATGGTACAGACCTATCTTGTCGGTAAACCTAACTTTCAGATGACCAGTTGGGTCTTCACTAATATTCAGCTTCCAATTGAAACCAGTCTGCTTGCTGTAACAGCTGTCAGCCTCACTTATGCAGCCGCCAGCATCCTACGCAAGCGGATGGACCTGTTCTCAATAGTTTTCTTTTTTGTTGTTTTATTGGTCCTGCTGGGGTCATTTTCGATTCCCCCAGCTACGCTTCCATTTCTTCATGTGATCCGCGATTGGATCATGCGTGTCCCAGCTCTAGGAGGAGCCCGTGGGCTGCTGTTGGGTATTGCTCTGGGCACAATAACAACCGGTATCCGGGTCCTAATGGGAACTGATAGACCGTACGGTGAATAATCATGACTGAGATCCTGTGCCCAACCTGCGGAAAACCCAATACAGATGATCACAATTTTTGTGATCATTGTAATGCTCCCTTGTTCAGCGTAGATCCTCTTCCACCCGATAGTCCCTCTTTGCAAGACGATCTATTCGACAATAACGATACCAAACCACCAGCCAGAACCAATGGATGAGGGCTCGCGTTTAGACAGTTTATTGGCTCCAAGAAGAACCCCTGGAAGAATCACCGAAAACTGCGGAATCAACGGATGATTTCTCCAGACTGGACGATCTGATCCCCGCACCTGGATCCATTGAAGAATCTCCAGCTGAAGAACCCCTATCATTAGATGACTCGATTAACATCTATCCGACTGGATGACTTGTTGACACCAGAAGAACCTCTTGGGAAAGCTGAACCTGAAAAAGAAGAGGCAGAGCCTCCTGCTTTCGATCCTTTCCTGGATCCCTCCGCCCGAGATGAGCTTTTGGGAGAAGAAAGTCCTGTAGATAAATCCGGAGGAGAATGGCAGTATTTGACAGAACCTTCCACTGAAGATAGTTTGTCAGGAAAAATCCCGCCCGCTGATGAGCCCACGGATAACTTGGATTTTCTTTCCTCGCTTTCAGATGACAGCAGTTCAGAAGGGGAAAGTCCTGCCCAAGAACCTGGTGAAGAATGGGATTTTCTAACCTCACCTTCTGCTGAAGAAGAACCGATCATAGAAGAACCAGTTCAAAAGGAAGAACCAACCAAAAGCCCACCTGATGAATGGGATTTTCTGACCTCACTTTCTGCTGAAGAAGAACCGATCTTAGAAGAACCAGCTCAGGTGGAAGAACCAACCAAAAGCCCAGTTGATGAATGGGATTTTCTGACCTCACCTTCTGCTGAAGAAGAACCCATCAAAGAAGAATCTGCAAAGGAACCAGTTGATGGATGGGATTTCTTAACAGAGCCCGACACTAAAAAAGAACCTTTGGCAGCAGAACAACCAGACCCAGAAACTGCCGGGGGGCTGGACATTTTAGCATCCCTAGATGAAGAGAAAAGAACTGCCGTGACAGAACAACCCGCAGGCGAACCGGCAGGGGAATTGGACTTCTTAACGCCAGATCCAGAAAGCGAACCAGGCCCTATCGGTTTTCGCCCTGATCTTTATGATGAAGATGAAGATCCTTTACCGGAGTTTGGCTCTCCTGGTTTCAGCGAGGATTCTGGTTGGTTGGACATGCTCCAAGACCCTGATTCCAGAAAGTCAGCCGTTGAAACCCCACCTGAGCCCTCAAAACCTCAAACTGATTGGCTGGACAAGATCAAAAGACTGAATAAAAGCAGCGATATGGTGGATGAGGATTCATCCTTCCCAGATTGGCTCTCTGTGTCTGATACACCGGCAGAGGAAATATCAGAAGAGGTAAAGTCACCGGAATATTCGCCGTCAGCTGTTGATAGCGATGAGGCCGCTCCCGCTAGCGACTTACCAGCCTGGCTCCAAATTGATGGGGATGACGAATCCCTAAATGCATTCCTGCTGAAAAAAGACCGCACTAACGAGGAATATAAACCTGCAATTGTAAGGGGTATCACTGATAAGCTCCCTCCCAAGAAGAAGACGATGACGAACCGGCCACAGGATTGAGTGATTCCCAACAGATCAAATTCCCATCCTGGGCGGAAGAAAAAAGGAAGGCTGCTGAGAAGATCCCCGAAGATCTGGAATTTTTAGCAGGACGCGAAGATGGGACCGAACCAGTCATTGACCCATTCCAGGTCGAAGAAGAAGAGTTTTTTGACGATCTCTTCAGCGATGAGCTGCCCAGCTGGCTGACATCTGCATCATCAGATTCTGTGTTTGAAGATTTTGAAGATGAATTATCCCACGGAGAACTACCCGGTTGGGTCGAAGCCATGCGTCCGGTCGTAGAATCGACCGATGCCACTGGACTCTCCGAGGATGAGGATTATATTGAAAATTACGGGCCACTGGCAGGAATCCCAAGTGTGCTACCGGCTGAAGCAGAAAGTGCCTTTGATCCCGAGAAAGCCGCCAGAAAACCACTTGATCTATTTGCCTCCAAATCCCACCAAGATTATGTCAATGTACTGAAGAAGCTCATCACAGATGAGAACAAGACAAAAACCATCCTGAAACCCGCTCCGGTTGCAACCCAGAGAGTACTGCGGTGGTTGATTGCAATTATCATGCTGGTAACCACAGCAGGAACGATCATTTTTGGCGGAGTTGTTGAAACAGAACCCCCCACTTATGCCCAGGTTCTGAATTCGGGATACGGGGCTCTATATGAACAGATCGAGGGTTTGTCCGATGGCCAGCCTGTCTTGATCGCATTTGATTACCAGCCTGCCTCTGCAGGAGAATTATATGCCGCGGCGGCTGGTGTCGTCGACCACCTGATGAAACAAGGCACTTATCTATCATTTATTTCAACTCAGCCTACCGGACCAGCCCTGGCAGATCATTTCCTGGCTACCACCCAAGAAAAACATAATTACATCCATACCCAGCACTACATCAACCTGGGTTATTTGCCTGGCGAATCAGCCGGCTTGTTAAGTTTCGTTATAGCACCAAAGAAGATAATCCCCCTGGCCTTTGACGGCAGCAATGCCTGGGGATCTCCCCCTCTTTTGAAAGTTGACACAATTAATGATTTTGAAATGGTTCTAGTAATTACGGATAATCCAGATACAGCTAAGATCTGGATCGAGCAAGTGGGCACTATTCTGGAAGATACCCCATTGAACATGGTAGTCAGCGCTCAAGCTGAGCCATTGATCCAACCCTATTTCCGATCATCACCTCAATTGTTAAAAGGTTATGTGTCTGGGATTATTGATAGCATGAATTATGAACAGCTGTTGGACCGACCAAATCTAGCCACCACAGCCTGGCTTCCATTCAATTTGGGTATCATCATCACTGTTGGTACGATTTTTATTGGCGGATTGGCAAATGGTGTTATGTCCCTGTTTTCCCGCCACAGATCCAGGGTTGCAGGAGATGTTAAGTGAATATGGCAAATATGATGGACTTCATTGGATTATCCTTGGGATTTTTGCTGACGATCTTGATCTTCAGCTATTTACTCGGTGATAATCCGTTTTTCCGGTTGGCAATCCACATTTTTATTGGTGTCGCTGCCGGATATGTTGCCATCGTCACAGTCAATAATGTGTTGATCCCGCGTTTGATCATCCCACTCATCCAGGGAACACAGGGAGAACGTTTATTATCGATCCTCCTTTTCATACCCGGTGTGTTCTTGTTTTTCAAAGTGACGCCTCTCCGCAAGCTTGGTAACTGGGCAGTTGCCATCCTGGTTGGAATTGGGGCCGCAGCAGCCATCGGCGGTGCGATTACTGGCACACTCTTCCCCCAGATCCTGGGTACAATCAACAGCGTGGATCCATCGGCCTATACCATCACCACAAACCGCTGGGATCAAGCAATTAATGGAATCATCGTTGTCCTGGGAACAGTCACTACCCTGATCTATTTTCATTTTGGAACCCAGGATTCACCTGGACAATCCGATAAAAGGCTGCCGATAATCGAACATACCAGCAAAGTAGGGAAGGTCTTTCTGGCGATAACCTTCGGTGCCTTATACGCTGGTGTATTCTTGACTGCCCTGGCCGCCCTGGTAGAGAGATTATCCTCATTCTGGGCTTTCTTGAACTCAATTGGTTTTCAATTATTCTCTTCATTTTAGGGATCATGGATAAAACTACTGTTGCAGCAAAATCAGTTATAGCAGTTGATATCGGAAGTACCATTACCCGATCCTTGTTTTTCGATGTGGTAAGCGGTAAATACCGCTTTGTGGCTATGGGGAGTGCGCCAACAACAGCAGGAGTGCCACATTTTGATGTTACCGAAGGAATATGGCGTTCGTTGGAAGAACTCCAATTTATAACCGGCCGGGTATTGTTAAGCGAAAAAGATGGCGTAATCATCCCTAGCACTCCGGACAACCAGGGTGTTGATATTATGGTTGGGACGATATCAGTCGGGAATCCGATCTCTGTTGTCACTGTAGGCCTCCTGGATACAGTATCCCTACAAAATGCCCGACATCTAGCCCATACTACTTACGCGAATATCATCGCCGAGATTTCACTGAACGATCACCGGACATCCTCTGATAGGATAAACCTGCTGATCAGAAAACGACCCGACTTGATCATTATTACCGGGGGAACAAATAATGGTGCCTCACAATCTCTTCTCAGCATCCTTGAAAGCATCGGTCTATCCAGTTATATGCTGGACGAAAGTCAGCGCCCCCATATCCTGTTCACTGGAAACGAACAACTTCAAGACGAGGTCAAATCCGGACTGGGTAAGATCAGCAAATTGAGAGTTGCTGCCAATATCCAACCTGTGCTCGGGATAGAGAATATCCAACCCGCCCAGAAAGAGATTAATGAAGTATATAAGGAAATCCGGATAAAACAGACTGGCGGACTCAGGGAAGTTATTTCTTGGACTGAAGGAACATTCACTTCGACAGCGTCCGCTTTTGGTCGAGCAATCCGGTTCCTGAGTGAAAAATACGAGCCTGAAAAAGGCGTTCTGGGAGTTGATATTGGTTCCGATGCTACTACCATGGCCGGCGCATTCAACGGAGAAGAAACGCTCCGGGTATTTCCCGGTTTAGGAGTGGGCTCTGGTTCAGCTGGTGTGATCGAGAAGAATTCCCTGGAATTGATCAAACGCTGGATGCCATTTGAGCTATCTGATCAGGAGATCCGAGATTACATCTATAACAAATCGATTTATCCTAGTTCACTTCCTCTCGATGTTGAGCACTTTGAAGTCGAACTTGCGGTTGCCAAACAAGCTCTAAGATATGCAGCGGAACAAACTATCCCCAGCCTGCCTAAACAGCTTGGAGCTGGAGGCACATTGCTGCCATATATGGAACCGATCATTGGGTCGGGGAGGATCTTGACCCTGGCGCCTAAACGGTATCAACCACTGTCTGTATTGCTAGATGGCCTGCAGCCAACTGGTGTAACAACTCTGGCCCTGGATCAAAACGGTTTATTACCAGGATTGGGGGCAGTGGCCGAGGCCAACCCCTTGTTAACCGTTCAAGTGATAGAATCCAGTACATTCCTAAATCTGGGCACGATTATTGCACCTTTAGGAATTGCCAGACCAGGAACACCGATCCTCAGGATTCGTGTCAACCGGGAAGATGGAAGGTCATTTACTCGAGATATAAAATATGGATCCCTATCTATTCTTCCTGTGGACCTTGGTGAAAAAGTATCCCTGCACCTCCGCCCTCTTAATCGTTTTGATGTTGGCATGGGAGGTCCAGGAAAATCTGGCAAGGTGAATGCGATTGGAGGCATCTTAGGCATTGTGATCGATGCCAGGGGACGTCCACTTCAGTTTTCACTTGATCAGGAGAAAAACAGGAAGAGGAACGAAACCTGGAGAAAAACGTTCAGTAAATATGAATAGGTTACAGGTATAAACCTGATAAAAAAATGATCAGTAAAGTTAAACAAATCCATGCACTCACAAGCATAAAACGGGAACGGGTCCTACCTGTAGCCGGTCATGTCCTCGTCCGTCGGATGCAAAAAGTGTCCCCCGCAGATGTAATTGTGATCGCTCCTCTCGCCCCCCAGTTCATTCTCATGGATATTGCCCAGGGTCTTAACGTAAACCCAGTCCGGGCGGATGAACTTCTCCAGCGTCAGGCTGGTGAAGACCTGGTACAGGGGGATATCATCGCAGGACCAGTGGGATTATTCCAGCGAGTGGTTCGGGCACCTCGGCCTGGAATCGTAAGGATAGCAGGAGAAGGAAAAGTATTATACGAGATCACTTCCCCCGAGTTCGAACTACAAGCGGGCATGGAAGGAACTATCACAAATATCATCCCTGAACGGGGCGCCATTATAGAAACCAAAGGATCTCTTATTCAAGGAGTTTGGGGTAACGGCAAGATCACCTACGGCGTCGTACAGCCTATCAGCAATGATATGCTGCAGGAACTGGTCGTAGAACAGCTCAATATTGGATTCAGGGGCTCGATCATTACAGCTGGATACTGCAAGAAACCAGAAGTGTTGGAAGCTGCTGGCATCGTACCTATCAAGGGATTGATCCTGGGCAGCATGTCCTCGGAGCTAATTCCCCTAGCAAAAAAGATGGATTACCCGATCATGGTAATTGATGGTTTCCGTGAAACACCTATGAACAAGGCAGCAGAAGCTATCCTGATCGAAAACAAAGATAAGAATATTGCTTTGAATGCCCAGGAACTTGACACCTTCCAGGGAAACTTCCCCGAGGGTATCATTTCACAATCATCTACTTCTGAACCAGATTTACCCTCAGAAGCTGAAACACTCAAAGTGGGTAAAAAGGTTATCATTATAAATGGACCACAAGCCCCGCAAATTGGGGAAATTGATAAAATAATATCTGGCAAACAGGTTCTATCCAACGGCATTGAAACCAAGCTCGCAGAAGTCAGTTTTGCCAATGAAAAGAGAACATTATTACCGCTTACTAACCTGGAAATTATTAAGGATTGAAAACTAAACCAATTTACTGAAGATCTGACAGGGTAAATTGAGGAGAGAGACTTATGGGAATGAACGATTTTGAAGATATGGATTTCGAAGAAATTGGGAGTGAAGAGACTATCTCAACCAGCAGAGGTTCAAATCGAACCTTCCTGATCGTTGCAGGTATCCTTGGAGGTATTCTCCTGATCGCTTTGCTGGCGATTGCTGCCTATGCTGTCCTGTACTTGCCAAGTCGTGATACTGGCCAACAGACTCAGGTTGCTGAAATAAATGCGACCAATACAGCAGTGGCAGAGCAAGCCCAGCTGACGGCAATTGCCAAACAGGTAACAATGACCCCCACCTTTACAGCAACATTGGAGCCTACGAATACTCCTACCATGACTCCTAGCAGCACATCAACACCCGTCCTGGCGCCCACTAATACACCAGATGGAACTGACGATCCGGCCGCCACAGAAACGGTTGCCGCCCTGCTGACACAACAAGCTGGTGGAGGAGGTGCTACTCCGATTCCGACAGCAACTGCGCTCCCGGATACGGGATTCGCCGACGACTTCGGGGTTCCGGGGCTGGTTCTAGTTGCAGGAGTATTAATGGTGATCATCATCCTCAGCCGGCGCTTAAGGACCTCAACTAACTGATTCAGATGGTTTGATACCCTGTCAACCTGATTAAAAATAACAACCACAGCAATTTCTCTCTTCCGCTGTGGTTGTTTGATTCAATAAAGTGGTGATCCGGATCAGGTGATACTTTCAGCGACTTCCTCTCCATATCCCAGTAAAGCCTGAACCATTTCCTCAGTTCTCCCCTCAGCATAAACACGCAAGACCGGTTCTGTGCCTGACGGCCTGATTAAAAGCCAGGAATCATCATCCATGATATATTTCACACCGTCAATGGTTAGGAGTTCTGTGACTTTCACTCCCCCAATCTCTGCTGGTTTATTATCCAGTAGGTATTGAACCATTTCTTTTTTCTGAATGGGGTATTTCAAACGCTGGTCCTTTCTTTCGTAAAAAGCCGGTCCGACTTCTTCCAGCAGCTCATTTACTAGAGCGTGAAGGGATTTTCCGTAAACAGAAACCATTTCAATTAAAAGCAATCCCATCAATACCCCATCTCCTTCCGGGATATTACCCTGGATCGAAATACCGCCTGATTCCTCTCCCCCGATCAAAACATTCTCAGAGATCATGTAATCCGCAATATGATTAAATCCTACTGGTGTTTCATAAACAGGCAGGTCGTATTTGGCTGCCAGGCGGTCTATCATGCGGGTTGTTGAAACAGTTCGCACCGCAGGTCCTGTCAAATTTCGATGATCCACCAGGTATTTTAGTGAAAGGGCCATAATTTTATGGGGATCAACAAAATTTCCTCTTTCATCCATGGCGCCAATTCTGTCTGCATCGCCGTCTAGAGCCAACCCCAGGTTACCCATTCCAGTGCTAATCGCACCAGCCAGTGCCCCGAGATTTGAGCCGATTGGTTCGGGGTGTGCACCGCCAAAACCAGGATTCATTTCTCCACGGATCTCGCTAACCTCGCAGCCGGTTCCAGTGAGGATGCTTTTGATCATGCCCCTTCCGGAGCCATGCATTGAATCGACTACAACTCTGGGCGGATTGCCAGCGATGGCATCAAAATCGATCAGCGTTCTTAAATGCTCATAGTAATCGGGAACAGGATTAAAACTGATGATCAGGCCCTTTTCAACCGCCTGATCCCATTCCATCAAGTTTGGGCCGCGCCCTCGTTCCTGATTATCATTGAGGTAAACTTCAACCTTGCGGGACTGCTCTGGTGAAGCAGAACAGCCATTTGCAGCTTTTAATTTTACGCCGCTATAACGGGGAGCGTTGTGAGAAGCGGTGATCACAATACCAGCAATGGCATTGAGGTTTTTCACTGCATAAGAAATAGAAGGAGTAGACGAATCTGCCTGGGCGATATAAACGGTATACCCATTAGCAGCCATCACCCGGGCTACATCCCTGGCGTATCGATCGGAGAGAAAACGAGTATCAAAACCAACTACAACCTTATTGGGGTCGGGTTTGATGTCTTCCGTGTCATTATTATGCCAATGTCCAGAACGAATTGCATCAGCGATCGCCTGAGTTACCATGCGAAGATTATGAAAAGTGAATGTATCGGAAATGACTGCTCGCCAGCCATCTGTGCCGAAATTTATAGGCATGTTTCTTGCTCCTAAGTCTACTCAGTAAACGTACCCTATTCTAACACTGTTGCTCCCGTTAGGCAGGTTCCAGCCTTATTATTGAACCTGGATCCAGGGCTTTTGTCCGGCTCCCTGCCAACAGAGTTCTGTGAAGCCTTTGTTGTGTTAAAATTATCTTGACAAAAAAATATGGATTCAAAAACGATCTTTTCCTTCCTGCATGACCATTTTCTCTTTAAATTCCTGAGCGATGACGAGCTGGGGCAATTACTGCCTCTCTTTAATCCCATATCCCTGGAAGAGGGGGAAGTGCTCTACCGAGCAGGTTTCCCGGGTAGGAATTTTTTCCTGGTTGTATCGGGCAAAGTTCTGATTGAAGATGAGAACCAAAACGGGATCATCATCAATCCAAGGGGTCACTTCGGAGATAAAGAATTACACAGAGAAGGAATGCGGAAAGAGACTGCCACTGCCCTGGAAGACACCACCTTGCTGGCAGTAAATAAGCGGGGCTTTATCGCCATCCTCTCGGCTTACCCATCCACCAGAACCAGGTTATCTGCCTTGAAATTAAGCGCAAACATCCTGCAGAGAAATGA
This sequence comes from uncultured Chloroflexia bacterium, assembly GCA_963824175.1. Lineage (GTDB taxonomy): Bacteria > Chloroflexota > Anaerolineae > Anaerolineales > UBA11858 > B10-G9. Next base: position 50,926 of record CAWGOD010000009.1, read on the forward strand.
TTTCCCCTGGATCGGGCCTGAGGAGATCATCCGTTTTATTGATCGCAAACACATCAATGTCCTCTACGGACAATTACTTCTCCCAGCCCTTTTCTTGATCTTGACAGGAATTGGGGCGATTCTGCTCCATTTGAATCTGGGGATATTCATGGCCATAACTATCCTGATCTCTATTGTCTGGGGGGTCTGGCTCTGGTTGGACTGGCAGAACGATTTTTACCTGGTCACCAGCGACAGGGCTGCCTGGGTAGAAAAAGTGATCTGGCTTCATGACCAGCGCCGTGAGGTACCGCTCCAATCCATCTTATCTGTAAATATCTCCTCAAATCAGATGCAGCGCATATTTGGCTATGGAGATGTGATCATCCGTACCTATACCGGAAATATCCCCATGCGCAATACGGCCCATCCTGAAGTGCTGCTGGATCTGATCTCAGAAGCGCAGGAAATCGCCAAGGCCAGGGCCCAACAAACAGATAAGGACAATATCAACCAGGCCATCCGCAGCCGTTTGGGGTTATCTGGTGAAACTGGACCGATGGACGAGGAAGAAGAATACACTGATCTAATCATGGAAGGTGGACCTCAGCTGACAGAAACGATAACACCTCTCCAGGAATTCATTAATCTGTTCCGGGCTCGATATGAGCTGAACGGAGTCATCAACTACCGGAAACATATCTTCATCCTATTCAAGAACTCCTGGTGGCTTTGGCTATTATTTGTGCTCCTGCTAGTCTCCTTCTTTGCTCGATTGGTACAGCTGATACCAATCCCATCATTATCTCTTCTGGGTATCCTTTTTACGGTGAACGTTCTTGCCCTGGCTTATGCCTTTGCAGACTGGGCCAATGACCGCTTTCAAATCACGGACAAACAAGTGATCGACCTGGATCGGAAACCCTTTGGCAGGGAAACCAAACGTTCTGCGTTGTTGGAAAACATCCTCAGCCTGGATTACCGCAGGGAAAATATCATCCAGAGGATATTTGATTTTGGCACGGTCGCCATCAATGTCGGTGATATCCAGTTGGACTTTGAACACGTCGCCCAGCCGATCTCTGTTCAAAATGAGATATTTGAGCGTTATAATGCCGTGATCAAAGAAAACGAGCAGGTCGAGTCCAGGCGCCGTCGAGATGATATGGTAGAATTTCTTGCGGCTTATCATGAAGAAAACAACAATGAAGATCGAACCGCTTGATGGTGACGAAACAATACTGCTGTAAGGATCTGGAGCAATAATCGTATGCCCGCTAGAGATATTATCTTTGTCCCCCACCCAACCCTGAGAAAAAAAGCTGATCGAATCACTGATTTTGGTCCTGAACTTCAGGAATTAGTTGATGATATGATCATCACCCTGCATGAAGCATCAGGAGCAGGATTAGCAGCCCCTCAGGTGAATGTTTCTCAACAAGTTATCCTGGCCGAATACGGCAGCGATGAGGATGAGGATATCCCGCCCACTCTTTATGTGACAGTAAATCCAAAAATTACCCGCTTTTCACAGGAAATAGTTACCGGCGCAGAAGGTTGCTTATCCATTCCAGGGTTTATGGGTGAAGTTGAACGGGCCCAAGAAATTGTAGTTGAAGGCCAGGACCGCTATGGAAAACCGCTCAAGATGAAATTCCAAGGCTGGCTCGCCAGGATCTTTCAACACGAAATTGATCATATCAATGGTATTTTATTCACTGACCGAACTACCCTCGTCTGGGAAACAGACGAGGATTATAATCCCGTCTAAGCTGCATGTTCCTCACTCACCTATCCCTGACTGATTTTCGAATATTCTCCCGCTTTGATCAGGCAGTTCCACTTAACTCGCTCATTCTGGTCGGTGACAATGCCCAGGGGAAAACCAGTTTACTAGAAGCAGTTTATTATCTTTCTGCTCTGGATTCATTTCAGGCGTCCAACTCCCTTGACCTAATTAACTTTTCAGCCCTTCAGAACAATCTGGCTGTTTGCAGGATCGTAGCTGACTTCAGAAAGAAGGATACTGATCACCACCTTGAGATTCGCATCATCAAGGATACTAACTCCAATGGGAGTAACAGTATTCGCAAAGAAGTGCTATTGGATGGGTCACAGCAGAAGATCAACTCAGTGATCGGCACTTTTAATGCTGTTCTATTCCTACCCCACATGCTGCAGATCGTCACAGGCGCACCGCAGTTGAGACGTCATTACCTAAACCTGACCCTGGCCCAGGTCGATCCTACCTATACAGAATCTCTCTCTGAATATAATAAAGCTCTAGCCCAGCGCAATGCCCTCTTAAAACAACTAAACGAACGCTCCGGAGATGTTGACCAACTTTCCTACTGGGATGAAAAAATCACCCAGTCAGGTGCTTACATCATCCATGCCCGGATCCAGGCAATACGAGATCTTGGTTATCTCGCTGCCCCAATTCACCAGGAGCTGACCAGGGGCGAAGAGATCTTGCGCCTAAATTATCTGCCATCATTTGATCCAGTAGAATCCCCGCCCGGACAAATCGAACTCCCAATTGAGAATGCCCTCGATCGTTCAGGAGTAGAACTGAAAGATATCCAGGATGGATATCGAGAAAAACTACTTTCCTCCCGTTCCAAAGATATCTACCGCGGAGTTACATCCCGGGGTCCCCACCGCGATGAGATGCGCTATCTCAGCAACGGTATTGACCTGGGAAATTTCGGGTCCCGGGGTCAGCTGCGGACGGCTATGCTTGCTATTAAACTGGCAGAAGTGAACTGGCTTAACGAAAAGAATGGGGATTGGCCTGTGCTCTTGCTTGACGAAGTCCTGGCTGAACTGGACGATACACGACGCCAGGATCTTTTGGACAGATTGGCAAAAACCGAACAGTCCTTGTTAACAACAACGGATCTGGATTTGTTTTCTGACGAGTTTAAAAAGTCAGCGACCCAGTGGGAGATCAAGAACGGGGGATTGACGAATTGATCAAAGAGGTTTTTTGCTTGGCACTCCTACTCTGCGGGGATATTTCTCTGGAGTAGTAGCTTTTTTCTCAACCGTAATCAAAAATCGATCTTCTGTCACACCCGGCAGAGTTAGACGTTTAACTTGCTGAAGCTCTCCACCCAGCAGACTGATTGCCGGAGCTGCTTCCTGGGTTTCAACTGGACCCTGATCTCCTTTCATGGCAAGCATCCGGCCGCCGATCTTAACAAAGGGGAGCATATATTCACTGAGTGTTGCCAGCTGAGCCACAGCCCTGGCGACAGCCCAATCGAATTGCTCGCGGAATTCTTTTTCTATCGCTAAGTTTTCCACTCGATCATGGATTGCTGATATTCCCTGGAGCTTTAAATGATCGATAATGTGTTCGCAAAAATCGGTTTTTTTTTTCACTGAATCAACCAAGACCACTTCGGTATCCGGTAACAGTATCTTAAGGGGAATGCCAGGAAATCCTGCCCCTGTACCAATATCAATAATCTTCTTAACAGGAGTATTCTTCATTACCAGCATGGGGCTAAAAGAATCCAGGAAGTGTTTTACACGAACTTTTTCAGGTTCATGGATCGCGGTCAAGCTGTAACGTTCATTCCAGGTATCCAATTCCTGTTCATATTCTTCCAGGAGGGTCAGTTGATATGGGGATAAAGTTATCCCGATCAGATCTTTTGTATCCTGCTTAAGATTTTCCATCGATATATTATTTCCAAAGTCTACATAAGAATTTTACCAAAGTAACTTAAATGAAGACTTCCGAAGTCAGTAAACCTCAGATCTTGAAAGAGGACCCCTAAAGACTTCGGAAGTTGAATATTATCTTCATCTTCGAAAGTAAACGTTCTACTTGGTTTCTTTCAACGCCTTTTTCTGCTCTTTTCTTTCTTTCCTTTTTGCACTCCCTTTCTTTAGCCAGCGCCAAAGCCAGCGGACCGGGAAGAATAGGATAAGAGCGACCGGCAGTATGTACAACACGATCCAGATCAACATATCAGCCAAGAATTTCAAGGTGTTGATCAAAGCCTGGAGTGCCCTCTTGGCAACTCCAACGGGCTGCCAATTGCCGATCTTCAGCGGCTGGACAGCTTCATTGGCCTGAATATTGATAGAGATCGCGGACAACGCAGCAGATTGTTCATAATATTTCATCTGCCCTTTGATCAATTCGATCTGTTCCTGGACTTCCACCAACCTGTTATATACAACCAGAACATCTTCCGTTTCCCAGGCCTGTTCCATGATCACGGTCAGCTGATCTTCGGCCCTTTCCAGATTTCTAAGTCGGGATTCCAGATCGGTATATTCCTGGGTGACATCCTGTCCGGATACATTTTCGCTAAGGATTTCCCCAGCACCGGATTTGATTTCCGCCAGAGCGTGGTCCAATGTGTCAGCCGGGACCCGGATGGTGATGTTAGCCTGGGGAACCTCCAGTCCATTGGCTGTTTGGGTCCTATACAGATTAGAGGAGACCACAAATCCTCCCAGATCCGAGGCCAATTTACTGATTGCTTCAATCGAGACACCAGGTTCCTCTACTACGATCGAAAGCGAGGCATTTTTGATCACCATGCGCACTTGGGATTCCTGGACCTGCAGTCCATCTTCCGAATAAACAGAATTATCTGCCTCTCCGGCATAGGAATCGGACACTCCCCGTGACATTGGCGCGCTGCTTTCCATCATGACGTCTGGTGCATAACCAATGGAACTTTTACCTGCGCAGGATGCCATCAGGAAGACAACAAGGGAGAGGATAAGCACTTCTTTTCTCATTATTATTTCTCCTTATTATGTAATGTTTTCATCCTAATGACGTTAGGAAGTGAAGAAAAGTTCCCCTACCAACCAAGATCCAAACGTTGTACATATTCGACCGGTAAACCGGCTTGGGTCATCCGGGCCTGTACTTCGGAAATATCATAGGGTACTCGGTGTTGGGTCCAGGTATTTTCTTCCGTATCATAAATTGTAAAAGCCGCCCTGGGGTCATGATCACGGGGTTGTCCAACTGAGCCTGGGTTCACAATGGTGTTTTCTGGAAGTTTAGCTGTATCACCTGGATAAACAAAGGTCACATTAGCCAACCCTTTTCCTTCTTTCAGATAATACAGAACCGGGAGATGCGAATGTCCAATAAAACAATAAGGGGTATCAAAATATTCAAAATTGGCGGTTGCTGTATAGACATCCATAATATATTCCCAGATTGGATCCCTGGGGCTACCGTGTGCCAGTGTGACCTGGTCAATTTTTGCTTGTGGTGACAGAGTCTGCAAATATTGCCGGTGAACAGGATTCAGCTGCTCCTCGGTCCATTCAATCACCTTCTGAGCCGCAAAATTGAATTTTCCTTTTTCGGTTAACCCGATCACTGCGCTGTCATGATTACCGCGTAGGCAAACCAAGTTGGGGAGATCTCTGATAATAGAGACACAATCGTTTGGATCTGGACCATAACCGATAATATCCCCCAAGCACCAGACAGCATCGACCTTACCGGCAGCTTCAAGAACAGCTTCCAGAGCAGTGCGATTGCCATGAATATCTGACATAATCAATACTTTCATTAAATCTCGAGTCCTTTTATCATTCATTTGCCTTCGAACAGGCAGAGGTAATCTTCATAATCATACTGGAAACATCCTCATCAGTAAAGCATAATATTCCTTATTTTCCCCAACATTTGACATCATAAAATGAATATTATCGTTCTTAAGCCAAATTCCGCCCAAATCTGTCTACCTATGACTGGTTTTTCGGCCTGAAACGGCATTATTCTTGCAATATTAACCAGGAAGGATTTATCAGGGGCTATCTTCCCCTACTTAAAGGTAAAATGTACCCTGTATTATGAAAACTATACGACTATCTACCGTGGTTTTATTGAGTTTGTTGATCGGTGCCTGCACTCGGCAGGCGCATACCGCTCCCTATATAAACTTCTCCAATGTAGGAGTTGAGGGGGAAGTTGAAGCTACTTCCGATCCATACATACCTCCTACCAGGGTACCTAATCAACCGGTTATCACACCGACCCCCAGTCCCCCAAAACCACTACCGACACTGCGTACTGAGGATGTTTATTATTCAGTCCAATGGGGAGATACGATTAAATCGATTGCCTACCAGTATGATGTGCTCCCCGAACTGATCATTGAAGTCAACCAGATTCCTAACTCCGGCTTAATTTATGCCGGCCAGCAGTTGCTGCTGCCGGCTCCTGATGTCAGCGAGACCGGACCAGGATATAAAATCATCCCTGATTCTGAATTGGTCCGAAGCCCATACACAATTCGTTTCCAAATTGAGGCTTTTATCAATAATCAGCCAGGTTATCTCAAGAACCACGAGGAAGAAATTGATGGAGAGGTGCAGACTGCCGCTGAGCTCATAGCCCGAGTTTCCCAGGATTATTCGGTTAATCCGCGACTTCTTCTGGCTATCATCGAATATCAAACTGGATGGTTGACCGAATCGAATAATCTAAACAATCCCTATCCGCTGGAGTACAGGGAAGGAGGATACGAAGGACTATATCATCAACTTGCTTGGGCAGCTGATGAGCTCAACCGGGGTTATTACTTATGGAAGGTGCGCGGAGTGGGCGCCTGGGCATGTTTAGATGGAATAAACGTACCAATAGATTCCACCATCAATGCCGGAACTGCTGGGGTCCAGAATCTATTTTCGCGGGTACTGCCCTACAATAAGTGGCTTGATGCTGTGTCAGAAACCGGTTTTGTCAACACATATACAGCCCTCTATGGATACCCCTTTGACTATAATTACACTCCCATGATCCCTAATGACTTGACCCAACCCATTCTTCAGCTCCCATTCGAAGAAGGCGCAGCATGGTTATTCACAGGAGGCCCCCATGGTGGATGGGATGATGGGTCTGCTTGGGCAGCGATCGATTTTGCTCCAGCCGACAAGGACCTGGGCTGCAGTTTTAGCGATGATTGGGTAGTTGCGGTTGCCGATGGCCTTATTACTCGATCGGATCACGGCGCAGTAGTACAAAGCATTGATGGTAACTCACACGATCAGACCGGTTGGTCGATCCTTTATATGCATATCGAAACTAGAGATCGGGTAGAACTAGGAGAAATATTAGAAGCCGGCGATCGGATCGGCCATCCTTCCTGTGAAGGTGGCGTCTCCACAGGGTCGCACCTGCATATTGCCAGGCGGTATAATGGAGAATGGATTCCCGCTGATCAGAATATTCCATTTAACTTGGATGGCTGGATATCTCAGGGTTTGGGATATCCATATCAGGGATTAATGGTTCGCGGTGATCAAGCCATTCAAGCGGAAGACACTAACACTGATGTAAATCAGATACAACGGTAAAATTCTGTGAAACGATTTTTTATCCTATTGCTGGCATTATCTCTTGCGGGGTGTAGTTTTTACCAACAAACACCACCCATATTTGTGCCTCCAATCGGGTTCACTCCCACTACAGAGATCATCCTTCCGGAAGCTACTGAAGTTCCAATCCTGGAACCTACTCCAACAACTGATCCATCAGATAATCCCACACCAACAGCGTATATACCACCGACTGAAACTCTTGTCCCGACGCCTGAAGCCCAGCAGGAACCAATTGTTTACCATGCCCAAGCTGGAGATACATTGGCAGTAGTAGCCACTCACTTTGGCGTTGGGAAAGACCAGATCCAATCCAATGTAGATTTGCCTGAAAGCTCCTTTATCAATCCGGGAACATTGCTAGTGATTCCCCAGGTTTTGATCAATACTACTTCCGGCTCCCACCTACTGCCGGATAGCGAGTTTGTATATTCCCGGGCCATCACTGATTCTGATTTCCCAGAAGACGTAGTACAGTTCGTTCAAGCGGCGGGAGGATATCTCAGCGAAGAGCGAGAATATGAACACTCCAACCTGACTAGCGGGGGAGAGATCGTTAGAAATATCGCTCAAAATAATTCCATCAATCCCTATTTGCTCCTTGCCATGCTGGAATATCAAAGCAACTGGGTCTTTGGGCAGCCCCAGAACCTGGCACAGCTGAAATACCCAATGGGTTATGTCAATTACGATGATGACGGACTAGTACGGCAATTGCGCTGGGCTGTGAATCAACTCTCGATCGGATATTACGGCTGGCGAGAGGGCCGATTAACTGAGGTCATTTTCAAGAATGCTCAGAGTCCTAACCGGAACGTTTCTGCCAGGATCGAACCCAGCCTTAACGCCGGTACTGTAGCCCTGCAATATTTTTACTCCCAGATCTATGACAGCGATGAATGGATCCAGGCTATGGACGATGATACCGGCTTCATCATAATTTATGAAGAGATGTTCGGTTCTCCGGATGACAGGACCCAGTATGAGCCTCTATTCTCACATAATCTAGTCCAACCGGACTTAGAACTGCCCTTCGTGCCCGGCGTGGTCTGGAACTATACTGGCGGACCTCATGGTGCCTGGGAACGAGAAGGTTCCTGGTCCGCTGTAGATTTCGCTCCCTCGGGGTTCCGGGGAGAGTGTTCCAATTCTTATGCTTACGTTACAGCATCCGCTCCAGGCCTGGTAGTGCGGGCAGAAGACGGCGTAGTCATCATTAACCTGGATTACAACGACAACGAACATTCCGGTTGGGTCCTCTTATATCTCCACATCGCCACTGATGGAAGAGTGGTCAACGCCGGTGATGAAGTGAACACTGGAGACAGGTTAGGACATCCTTCCTGCGAGGGTGGTATCTCAACTGGCACTCATGTGCATATGGCCCGGAAGTATAATGGAGAATGGATGACCGCTGATGGCCCAACCCCATTTTTGTTAAGCGGTTGGACGGTTCATAACGGCTCAGCAATTTATAAAGGAACCCTTACCAAGCCCGGAGAGGGTTTGGTAACAGCGAGTTCCTACAGTGCTCCGGGCAGCCAGATTAAGCGGTAAAATTGGTATCCTATGTCCCTCCAGTCGGAACACAATAGAAAGAAAAAACACACTCTGCTACAGGCTTGTCTGATTCTTGTCCTGTTATTATCAGCCTGCCTGCCAAATATCCCCGGCAGGGAATCCACACCTGTTCCTATCAGTGCTGTCACAGCTGCCAATCCGCCAATACCTGTAACTGAAAGGCCTGTATATTCGCCAGGCGAACTGGTGGAATATACTGTCCAGTCGGGAGATACTCTGGTTAATCTGTCCAATCGGTTCAACACAACGATTGAAGAGATCCTCAATGAAAACCCGATCATCCCTGAAGATGCCACCACTCTCCCTCCTGGTCTACCAATGCAGATTCCCATTTATTATGAGGCCTTGTGGGGTTCCCAATTCCAAATCCTACCCAATTGCGCTTTCGTGAATGGGCCCGCTCAAATTGATTTTAATATTGATAGTTTTATCCAATCCCAACCTGGTTGGTTCAAGTATTTTGAGCAGTTTGCCGCTAAAGAACAGCGTTCCGGAGCTGAGATCATCACTTATATCTCAACCAGCTTCAGCATTAGTCCAAAACTGCTGCTGGCCATCCTGGAATACCAGCTCAACGCGCTAAGTGATCCAATTCCTCCAGATGATCTGCTGGACGGATATCCCCTGGGATACCGATCGTCGGGGTATCACGGTTTGTATATCCAGCTGGTCTGGATGGCAAATAAACTGAACCAAGGCTATTACGGCTGGCAGGGAAATCATCTGGATACCCTGGAATTCATGGACGGAACTATTGAACACCCAGATCCTTGGCAAAATTCCGCCACCGTCGCTATGCAATATTATTTCTCCCTCTTGGAACCAAAAGCGGTCTACAACCATACAATACACGCTGATGGATTTTTGAAGACATATCAGGAATTATTCGGGGATCCCTGGGGCTGTGAACCTCATATCCCAGGAAGCCTGCGCCAGCCCCAGATGACATTACCATTTAAAGGTGGTGAAACCTGGGCTTTCACAGGCGGCCCCCATACGGGTTGGGGCCAGGGAGATCCCTGGGCTGCGCTGGATTTTGCCCCCCCCAGTGCTGAAACCGGCTGTGAGATCACCAGTGCTTGGGCAGCAGCTGTTGCCCCCGGGATCATTGCCCGCAGCGAACCCGGCCTGGTTGAACTTGATCTAGATGGAGATGGGGATCACCGCACCGGGTGGGTACTTTTATACCTCCACCTGGGCACTCAAAATAAGATCCCAATTAATACCTTGGTAGAAACAGGCGATAATCTAGGGCACCCTTCCTGCGAAGGTGGTGAAAGCACCGGGTCCCACATCCATATCGCCCGCAAATATAATGGCGAGTGGATTCCCGCAGCAGATGTGATTCCCTTTAACCTGGGAGGCTGGATTGCCCACGCTGGCGCCCGCGAATATCAGGGAACTCTGGAGCTCTATAGCGAAACAGTCATCGCCAGCACTGACGCTGAAGAAAAAAGTCTAATCAGCTTTCCCCGCCCAACACCCTGATTCCTAATCGTTTTTTCAATCAAATTTCAACCTAAAACATCTCCCGAAGGTGAATTTTCAGGTTATAACCCACTACATTTCGCCCAAATCAAGAGGAAAAATATAGAAAACTAAAGAATTTTAATATTTATATTGATTTTTCTTATATTTCCTCTTGACATACTAAATATTTTTGATATACTGTAAGCATTGTTCAGGAAAAAATAGGAGAAAGCGATGTTTCCAACAAATTTAGATGCTTTCAAAATTTATCAAAAAGAACTTCACCAGCGGGCAGCACATTATCGTTTGGTGAAATCCCTGGCAGCCCTACCTGGGCAAATAATTTTATGCAGCAATTGGCCGATGTTGATCATCACAGGACAGAACCTGGTGAAACGCACACAAGCAGCACACTAGGACAAAACAATAATTATTTTAATCCCAATGGGAGGTAAAATGTTTACAACTAATTTAGAACTTTCAAAACCCAAGAAAAAGAACTTCATCACCAGGCAGCTCAGTATCGCCTAACGAGATCCCGGTACAGAATAATTCACTGGTCAATAGATTTTACGAATCGCTGGGCCGGATGTTGATCCTTTCCGGTCAGCAATTGATCAACAACACCCGGGCAGCAGCCCACTAAGACGGTCTTATATACAAGGAGCAAATCATGCATCCACTACCCTCACAATGTCCAATCTGCGGCGGAGAAATTGTAGTTACCCAGATCAACTGCCGGGATTGTAATACAACCATTGATGGCCAATTCTCTTCCAGGACATTTTCCCAGCTTACACCAAAACAAATGGATTTTGTAGAGACCTTTGTCCGGTTGGAAGGAAAGATCACCCACATGGAAAAAGAACTGGGATATTCTTACCCGACCATCCGCAAGCTGCTTCATGATGTGATCAGGGCTCTGGGTTACGAACCTGGAGGGGACGATACCTCCGAGCTTTCTGAGAAAGAACGCCAGAAGGTCCTTAACGATTTGGACGAGGGCGTGATTAGCTATGAGGACGCCATGAAACTACTTAAAGATGAGGAGAAATAACGATGGCGAAACACAACATTCCCATTGAAAACATCTCCAAGCTTTTGGTGACCAGCGTTGGCGGTAATCTATATCTAACTGGCTGGAATCAAGAAGAGATTCGTATCAAAGACCTATCTGATCAAGACCAGGTCAAAACCAAGAAGGATCAGGTCGAGATCCATTTCCCGGGTGATGGATTCATTCACATCCCTCACCACCTGGAAGTAGAGATCCAATCTGTATCCGACCAGGCAGTGATCAAGAGAATTAACAACGAAATAAAGGTCGCGTCTGTCGGAGGCGATCTGACAATTATCGATGTCAACACTGTTACTGCCGAATCTATTGGTGGCGATTTGATCGCCAAGCGGGTCCAGGGTGATTTAAAAGTCGAAAATACCGGGGGGGATGCCCTGATCGACATCATCAAGGGCCAGATAAGCCTCCGGAATGTTGGCGGAGATATAGTCATAACTGATGTAGGCGGCGGTATCGAAGCCACGGCGGGCGGAGAAGGCACAGTTGATTTTAATCCCGTTCCCTGGCAAGCATATCAAATCAATGTCGGCGGTAATCTTTCAGCCACTATGCCAAAGGAAAGCAATGCCGACCTGGTCCTCAAAAGTGGAGAAAAAGATATCAGCTTGACCATTGGTGAGATGAACGTCAAATCCAAGGAAAATGAACTATCCCAGCAAATTGGAGAAGGCGGTCCCACAGTAATGTTAACCGCTGGTGGCAAGATCTTCATCTCTGGAGATGATTTCAGCGTATTTAAAGGCATCAAAATGAATGTAAAAGATTTTGGGGAGATCACGGCTGATTTTTCAGCCCAGACCACCGATCATATCAAGAGCAGCCTGGATCATCTGGAAGTGGATCTTCAGGAATCCCTTTCTGGTCTGTCTGAATCCCTTGAAGGGATCGGATTATCCGAAGAGAATTTAAAGAATATCGGAATCCAGATCGAAGAAACTAGCAAAATGGCAGCTGAAAAAGCCGAGCTGGCTGCTATCAAAGCCCAGGCAAGGGTTGAAAAGAAGATTGCCCAGGCGCGCCGCAAGGCATTAAAAGCCCAGGCCAAGATGAAAGAATTTGATCTGGGGGATTTCCTTGAGACGCAGAAAGAGAAACGGGCTGTAACCGAATCTGAGCGACTATTGATCCTGGAAATGCTCCAGGAGAAGAAAATTTCCCTCGATGAAGCTGACCAACTGCTCAAAGCATTGGAGGGAAAGAAAAAATGACAGCCGAAAACGAACGCCTGGAAATCCTGGAAATGATCCAAAAAGGGACCATAAGCCCCGAGGAAGGCATGAAGTTGATCGAAGCCATCGGTGAAAGCTGGGAAAATTCTGAAATGGAATACTCCATAGCCAAAGCCGAGCTGGAGGGCAGTTTCGAACCAAATGAAGCTAATGAATACACCCAGGAAGTCGATCAAGATCATTTCAATAATTTGAAGAGCTGGTGGATCATCCCCTTCTGGATCGGGGTTGCCATTACTGTAATGGGCGGTTCCTTGATGTACTGGGCCTGGTCTGCCCATGGAATTGGTTTTGGATTTGTCGCGTCCTGGATACCTTTTTTGATCGGCGTTGGATTATTAGTCCTGGGTTGGAACAGCCGTACTGGCCCCTGGCTGCACATTAGAATTCAGCAGAAACCGGGCGAAAAACCAGGAAGGATTGCTATCAGTTTCCCGATCCCGAATCGTTTTTTTGCCTGGAGTCTCAGGACATTTGGCAGTTTTATCCCTAATATGAACCTGTCTGGCGCGGACGAGATCCTTCTTGCGTTGGGAAATTACTCCCAGGGGGATACGCCGTTGACCATTGATGTTGATGATAGTGATGACGGCGAAAAAGTAAGGATATATATTGGTTAGGATAAGTTCCTACGAAGGAGCAGGAATATGGTTACCAGCGAAGAACGGATGAAAATCCTCAAAATGATAAGCGACGGGAAGATTACAGCTGAGGAAGGATCAAGATTGATCTCAGCGCTTTCCCAGAAAAGTGAAAAGGAAATAAAATTTGCAAAACGATCCCTATCTAACCAGATGCTGCGGGTCAGGGTTACTGATATGTCTACCGGAAAAACCAAGGTAAATGTCAATGTACCTATGAAATTGGTGGATGCCGGTTTGAATATCGCCGCCCAGTTCACCCCAGAGATGGAAAACGCCCAGATGATGGAAGCCGTAAAGGAAGCCCTGGCTGAAAACATGAGCGGGAAGATCGTCGATGTGGTCGATGAAGAAGACCAGGAACATGTGGAGATCTTTATTGAATAACCCCACACTTATCAGATGGATACAAGAAAAAAGCCCGGATATCCGGGCTTTTTTCTTTATTAGAGAAGAACTTAATTATTTATTTTCGGGCACGTCTTCAACATCAACCGTGACAATATCCTCTCCCGCCGGGACGTATTCGGGCACAACGATCATCATGATGATATAAGCCCAGAACAATCCACTGACCGAGGCAAAGAAACCCAGCACAAATACCAGCCGGACAATAGTTGGGTCGATGTCAAAGAAATCCGCGATACCGGCACAAACGCCTCCAACCATGCGATCTTCTACCGAGCGATAAAGTTTCTTATTTTCAATAGCCATTTCTAATTCTCCTGATCACTAATCATTATTATCTACCAGAATATACGGTAATATTGAATTTAAGTTGTAACAAATACCTAAATCAGTCTTTCTCTTTAACCTGCTCTTCTTTTGATATAATCAGAGCAATAAAACAACCGAGGTAATATGGATATTTATGATCAGGAAGCTCCATCTGTAAACATCAGCGACCGCTTGCGCCAGCTCCGGGAAGAACGAGAACTTTCCATCCGGGGGTTGGGACGCCTTAGCGGATTATCTGCAAATGCGCTCAGCGTCATTGAAAGAGGTCTGTCTTCACCTTCTGTGAGCACGCTGTATAAGATTGCCACAGCATTAGAAATTCCAGTAACAGCCTTTTTTGAAGAAACTCCCCCCAAACAGGACGTTGTGATTAGTCAAATCGTCTGAACGCAACCGCATCCCTCTCTACCGGGGTTTATGGGAAGGCCTGGGCGGTTCCCATTACGAAGGTTCTGTTGAGCCATTTATGGTCACGCTGGAAGCCGGCAGCAGCAGCGGACGGTTCCCAATGTCCCATTCTGGCCATGAGTTTGTTTTCTGCCTGCGGGGTGAATTTATCTACGAGGTTGGCGAAGATACTTATACTCTTGAAGCTGGAGATGCCCTGTTATTCTCTGCAGACCTGGAGCACAAATGGCATAATCCTGGCAACACAGTTGCCAATGCCTTGATCATGTTGTGCGGTTTCAGGCCCGGAGAAAGCCCCAGCAAATATCACATGGCATCAGGAAAAACGGAAGAAAAAGAAGACTAAAATCATTTCCAAATAATACAAAAAGCCTTGTACATTAATTACAAGGCTTTTTGTTTATTCTAGATCAGACTTTTACACAAAAACAATTTGCGCACCTTCTGTCAGATCCATGAATTCCATGGCACCAAGAACCGTTGCACCATCGATAAGATCATCTTCGGTCAATTTCATCATATCCATTGACATCTTACAACCATAGACATTTGCGCCAGCATCAATAAGCAGGTCAATGAATTCCGGAACCCTGGGGAATCCAAGCTTCTTGATCTCTCCCCTCATCATCCAGGATGCGGCTGCACTCATTCCCGGCAGTGCACCCAGCAGGGTTGGAATACCAAACCAGGGATGCATATTCGGGTTGCCGACTGTGGCAACATTCAGTCCCTTCATCTTTTTCTTGGTGATGATATCCAGTCCCCAGAAAGTGAAGAACATCTCCACGTCAATGCCAGACATCCGGGCTGCATTGGCAAGGATCAGCGGGGGGTAAGCCATATCAAGAGACCCTTTGGATGCTATCAAGGCTAACTTTCGATTGCCGTTCGTGCCTGTACTCTTGTGTAAAGTGCGTGATGGTTTAGCCATTAAAATCTCCTTTACCTATATGCAGCCGGTGGGTTTTTTCAAACCAGCAATATTGGCAGCAAGCTTCGCCGGACCATCCGGGAAGAGCTGATAAATCTCTTTCATGTCCACACCAGTTTGCTTGGTGATGCGCCGGAGCGTTGGGGGTTCGCCGCTTTCCTCGAAATCTGCCCTGGCAAAATTGATCACATGCCAATGGCGGTCAGTGAGTTCCACTTCCAAAGCCTCAGCAATTGCCTCGCCGATTTCTTTGGTCCAATCTGAAGCATTAACCATAAATCCTTCATCATCAAATTCAATGGTGTCAAGAATATCCTGGGTCATAATGTATCTCCTTTATACAACTTGTGAATGATTATCCTGGGTATCATCACCCAGGGCTTGTAGCACCTTGACCAGTCGGGAAAATGCCCTCCTGGTTTCGGGGCGATTGGCTTCTCTCACCAGGGATACTAGTGAAGGAGCAGAAGCCTCGTCGTTTTCCTTCTTGATGGAACGCTTCTAACATCTTGTTGAGATCCGAGAGAGTATTCTCTTTGGCTAATGTATTAAATAGATCCCCGGCCTGGGTGAATAAACCGGTTTGTTCCAATTGATCCAGGGCTTCAACCGCGGAAGAGAAAACCTGTTTACCCAGTAGTTCAACTTCGTCCGCGATGCCCATCAGTGACTCAAATCTGTCCATCATGGACAGGATCAAATGGGTATTTCTCAGCACCCTTTTCAACAGGTATAACAAATCCTCAAGTTCAAAATCGCTTCCAATCTCTTCCAGCTCATTAATGGTGAGATGGATCAGTTGATTCCCGATCGGGATCAGATCTGCTTTCAGTTCATCAAACTCTCTGGCCCGCCGTTGTTGTGCTTCAGCCTGCTCGGTCAGATAGCCGATTTGTATGGCCAACTGGTCAACTTTTTCATTTATCAGAGCAAGGTCTTTATCCATAGTTCACTCTCATTGCCATTTTCCGGCCATGGTCATCTGGGATTCAAAGGGCATATCTCCACCTTTTAAGAGCACATTCCAATATACCCAGCGGAACATCATCTTTCCCCAATGGTTTGCAGGTGATTCCTTCAAAAGGGAAAATGGTCCCAAACCTGGCAACGGATATTTGCCCGGAAGCGGTTCCACATCATAGTTAAAATCGATCAGAATACCCTGTTCAAAACCGGATTCGATAAAACAGTTGGCATGGCCATCAAATTCGGCCAGCGGTTCCAGCCCTTCCATGTGACGCAGCATGTTATCAAGCAGCACATCCAGCATAAAATGGGCCACGGAGCCTGCTTTTGAGGTCGGTGTATTGCCAGCATCCCCAATCACCCAGATGTTTTCGTGAGCTGTGGATTGCAGGGTATGTTTATCAATCGGGACATAATTCAGATCATCCCCCAACCCAGAACGATCGATCACTTCGGCACCCATATTAGTGGGGACGGTAACCAGCAGATCATAAGGGATCTCACGCTCATCCCAGGACTTGAATGGCTTGCTTTTTATTATCCACTGATCCAATATTGAAGTTGGTTTCAAGTGTTGATTCCTTTCTTTTCCAGCATGCCGCCCAGGATACTGGCAGCGCGGGGTTTGGTAAAAGCTCCATCCAGGGGAGTCGCATAAACGATCTCAACCTTGTCTCGTATCCCTTTCTGATGGAAATACCAATCCGCTAGAAATAAAAATTCCAGAGGGGGCAACGGGGCATTTTATGGGCATCTCAGCCACATTGACTACCATCCTTCCGCCCTTCCAGAATTTCAGGAATCCCGCCAGGTCTGCTGCACCATCTGGTGTGTAGAAATCAAAGATATTCTTCCGCCAACCACCGCCATCCAACAACCCCTCGGTTTCTGAAGGCTGGATATGCGTGCCGGTAGCAATCACCAGGTAATCATAGGAAAGTACTTGTTTATCCTTTGAAAGTACTACCCGATTCTTTTCTGGCTCGATCAATTCAATATCTGAAAGGATCAAATTCACACCCCGGGGAATAAAATCCCTTTTTGGTTTTTCAATGTCTCGGGGAGAATAAATACCAAATGGGATGAATAATAATCCCGGTTGGTAATAATGGGTTTCGTCCCGATCAACGATCACGATTTCCCACTCTCTGCCATCCAACTCATGAATGAGTTTGTTGGCGACCATCGTACCGCCAGTGCCTGCCCCCAGAATAACAACTCTTTTCATATTTCTCACTCCTGGATATACCTATAAACACTGTTAATCTTTGTCTTTATCGTTTTCTCACCATATCCGAGCCACGCGTGTAACAAGGGTCATATTACCATGTTACATATAATTGAAGGGGCGGATAGGAAGATCTTACAGATCTTTTAGGTTATTTTTCTCATAAGAAACCCCTTTTTAACCTGTAATTTATCTCTGGCTCAAAATTAGACATGCCGAGGGGACGTATTTTCCGTATAATGTAAGAAAAGAAACAAGGCCAGGATGGTCGATATGAAACTCAACGTCAAAGCATTTGCTCTCGCAGGAGGAATAGTCTGGGGATTTAACTGGTTTGGCTTGACCTGGTGGATATCCTCACTAAAGGCATAACACATGAGAAGATCGCTTTTATCAGCGATACCTATGTTGGTTTCACTGTCAGCCCACTGGGCAGCCTGGTGGCATTAGCATACGGCTTCCTGGATGGATTTTTCATCGGTTTATTGGTCGCCTGGGTTTATAACAAGATCGCTCCCCGACTGAGATCAAAAGATGAGTAAACTTCCGCGAATAATAACAAACAAAGCCGGGCTGTTAAGAGCCCGGCTTTTTAATTTCCGCGATCTACTTTTTCAGGATCTTGGTTTGAATCCGGCGACCCAGCATTACAATCCAGCCAGGAAAGGCGTGGAACAAAGAGATCTAATTGATCTAACACAGAAACACCGGCGAACCCACTTCCTGAGGTGCCGATAGTGGACTCTCGGTACTGATAAATCGTGACGGCAAACTGCTGATTCCCTCTCCTTCAGAAACGATCTGATACGCTTCGCCATCCACCACAAAGATCACCTGTTCTCCCAGGGCCAGGTATTTTCCCCATCCAGGCCTGGCGGAAAGCAACTGGTAATACACCTCTGATCCAAACCCGATTTCAGACAACTGTCATTGTTGATGCATCATATTGGCTGTCGATCCAGACCTCTCCCTGCAAGAAGAAGGTCTTATCTCCCACATACTTTAATCTGGGGCTGTTGGATCTCTCCTGTATATTGGTTAACCGGCATCCCCGACTGAGGTACAGATTCTGCAGAGCGCAAATTGGATTCCGCGTCAGCCTTATCAACAGCTTCTGCTCCAACCGCAGGGCCGGAATATTCCTGGACCAGTTCGTGGGCTTCCTCTTCCCAACCTTCCCCACTAAAGAGATCATCTTCCTCTATCAAGAAGGAGGTATAGGGCGTGATGATCCCATAACGGATGCTGAGCTGGATCACCGCATCCACCCATTCAGTATTTTCTCCCTGATGGCGAATCTGATTCAGCAAATATCCGATCTTCCTCGCCGCCCACAAACGGGGAATAAAACTGTTCACTTCACTGGTATCTGAGTCAGCCTTAAAATCTGCCCTGAGAGAATAAACATACTTCTCGGAATTCACTGAACCGGTCAACCGGATGGTTGATCTTCCGGATTCCCCGCTGCCAGGCGGTAGCGGCCGGCGACCATAAGCTGCGTACCGGAAAACAGAGTCTGGCAATTCCGGAGGATAGATCTCCTCCACCAAGATGCCCCCGAAATCAAGTTCAAGATTGGACAAAACCGGGGTCTGGATCTTCGAGAAAAGCTCTGATACTTCTTCATCTATCCGCTCATTAGGGCGCACATAACTCACCAGCCCTCTATTATCTTCCGCAAGGGTATCCAGCAGTTCGGTATTCACATCATCTCCCACACCAAACGCAAATAACCGCAGGTAATGAGTCGAATTATTTTTAGTATTGGACAGGATCTGATCGATCTCTGTCACTCCTTCCGTTGGCAGACCATCGGTCAAAAACAGCAGCACCAGCGGGCGGGCAGTATTGCTATCCTCGGTTGGATTGCGCTGCGCGATAGCTTCCAGCAGAGCCTGATTGATATTGGTACCTCCCAAAGCCGGCTTGTTTTCTATCCAGGAGATCGCCTGGGGAGCTTTTGAAACCGGCTGAAGCTGATAAGCAAAATGTTTTACTCCGGTCGAAAAAGCAATCACATTGAATCTGTCCTCTGGATTTGAGATGGGTCAGGATATACCTGGCAGCTTCTTTGGCCTGGGCAAGCTTGTCACCTTCCATCGAGCCGGAGGTATCCAGGACCAGGACGATATCCCTGGGAATGATCTGGTCAATCTCTACTGACGGAGCAGCTAGCAGCAGGAAATAACCCTCCTGTCCAAAATCCCTTCCAGCATCCAGATCAGGAAAAGTCAACAAATTCAACCCAACATCATCATCACTGTAGGTGTAGATCAATTCAAAATCCTGGTCTGGGAGCACATTGTATTCCTCATAACCCAGGGTAACTTGATGATCTCCCTCTCTATCAATGTAAATCCGATCCTGATGGGTTGGAGAATAGACGGCTCGCAGGGGTTGGGAGGATGATAGTTCGATCCGCACAGAACAATCCTCCAGTGCCCGGGCAGAAAACTTCTCTGTATTCAGCGGATAAACATACTTGATCAAGCCGTTATCCTGGCTCAACACCTGGCTGTATTCCAGCTCGATCTTCCTTGAACCTCCTGGTGGGATCGGGTAGATCCGGGCCTGGACTGCCCCTTTTCCAATGTATTCCAGCAGGGCAGGGTCTCGGCGCTGACGCACAATATCCTCATAGATCTGCCTGGCTTCATCGGCGGGCAGGATCTTTCCCTCGATGGCCTGCCCATCAACCCAGATCACGAATTTTGAGATCGAAGCGCCATCCGGGATGGGAAAGATATAGGTTCCTTCCACTTCCCAATCATGTTCGTTCAGGAATTCCTGCTCAACCCTGGTGACTGCGATCTGGTCCGAGATAGAAACAGATACCCGGTGATAACGAATGGTCAGCCAGCTCTCTTCCAGGGGAGGAGGGTCCGGCCAGGGCGGCGGATCCGGAATAATAATCCCATCCGCCAGGGCAGGTTGAGCGAAAGCCAAAAAGGCAATTAAAACCAAAACAAAACTGGCGAGGATCTTTAATTTAAATTGAATGGGGGAAACCATGGTTCTCCTCCTGATGATATTTCACTTATGAGGAGATGACGATCAGGAACCCTGAAAAGTTCCCTGCAATTATCAGTCAGATTTCATTTTTCCTGATAGATATACTGCATATCAGGATGCTCAGTGAAATAATAATGAGCCCAGATATATAGGTGATTAAAAAGGGCAGCCAGCAGGGCGGCCTTGGAATTGAAGATCAAACCTATCATCCACAAAGCCAGAAAAGCATAGGTATACATGGCGTTGGAGGACCATCTGAAAGATCCCCTCCCGGACAAAGGGAATATTGCGGTATTTTTCAGGCTGAAAATGGTCGATCCCCAATGCTCTTTCAACGCTAAAATATTTAACAAAAGAATAGGCCATATAGGCCACTACCGCCAGGCAGATCCCGATCAAAGGAATATTGATCCAGAGCGGAATGGCCAGTGTGCCCCGATTGGCGATCGCCAGGGCAAAGATCGTGATCGGCCGCGCCAAGAACAAGATCATAAATCCGACTGCCCAGGCTGTAAAAGCTCTCTCACCTAAAGCTTTGGATAACCAGCCGTAATATAACTCTCCCCGCCAGCAGATCACCACATAGATCTGATGCAGGACTGGAAACAGGACCGATAGGATCAACCAGGATCTTGTAGATAACCCCAGAAACGCTCCCTCCAGAATATCCCCCTGGGCAGCGAGCCAGATACCCGCCACTCAAAACCAAAATGGAAAGTAGATGATAACCTTGTTTTTCTAGGATCTTCATAGCTGCAGTAACCTGCCCTTGTTAAAAGATTTTTGGAATAAAACGTTTGGTTTGATCCATATAATTCTGATAGGCATCCCCAAAGCGTTCCAGATTATGCCCTTCTTCTATCCGGGCTGTCAGATACACGCCAATGATGGTAGTGATCACCAATCCCTGTCCCAAGCAAGGACGGATCCTTGAGAAAAGCACCCAAACTGAACAAGATCAGTGAGGTATAGAGAGGATGGCGAATATATTTGTAAACACCGCTGGTGATCAAAGTGGTAGTATCTTCAAAATCCCCTGCCGGGTTGCCTTTGGTTTTGATCAGGAAAAAGCCAAATCCAACGAGGAATATCGAACCAATCAGGCAGATCCAGGAAAGAACTTGCAGAGACGAAAAAGGATCGAGGAACCAAATTCCGGCATTCAGAAAAATCAGGCTAAGGATGCTCTCAAAAGCCAAAAATCGGGTAAAACGATAGGGATGGGAACGAGCCAGCGTAAAACCCAGCAATATGATCGTAAACAGGATCCAGGCCAGGAAATAAACCATTAATCACCTACCTTGAGAGCAGATCGGCCTCAGTCAGTTTATCCAATACCTGGGAAATCCCTTTCACTTCCAGGTAGCGTTCCTGGTCCAGATGATTCGTAGGGTCATCTTCATGAGACCAGGTGGGATGGTCGGCCAGATGCATCGCCCAACCTCCCAGTTCCAGGATCGGGAGGATATCCGATCGCAGTGAGTTGCCGATCATTAAGAACTCTTCTGGTTCAATATTATATCGATTCAGAATGCCCTCATATACTCCGGGGGATTTATCACTGACAACCTCAATAGCCCGAAAATTATGGGCTAATCCCGAGGCTGCAAATTTTCGCTGCTGATGCAGTAGGTCTCCCTTGGTGATCAACATCAACGGATATTCAGCTGAAAGCTTTTCCAACAGATCGCTGACCCCTTCAAAGACCTCCATTTCATGTGAGAGCATTTCTTTGGCCAGCTGGATCAATTTTTGGATATCGGATGGATGGATCTTCTCCTCCGTCATTTCGATGCCGATCTCGATCATCGAAAGCACAAAACTCATCACACCATATCCAAAATACTGGATATTCTCAACTTCGAATTGATCATAATTCTCAATATCTGCAGAATCCAGGCCGTATTTCTGGAGAATTTCCAGAAATCTGTCTCTGCCCTCTATATAATATTCTTCGTTTTTCCACAGTGTGTCATCTGCGTCAAAGGCGATCCAATCGATCATAATTTCCTCAATTTTTTCAGTCCAGCTGGACGGCGCCCAGAAAACCAGTTGTTATGCTCCCTGTTTGGCGCCAAAACGGCAGGCTTCTTCAATATCCTTTCCCTGTCTTAATGCCGAAACTACTCCAGCCGCGAAGGCATCCCCTGCGCCAGTTGTATCTACAATTTGTTGTGCCGGTATTCCCGGAATATGCATGCTCTGCCCTAGCGTAGCCAGCCAGCAGCCTTCTGCTCCCACTTTAATGATCACAGATCGGGCTCCTTTTTCATGGAAAACACTGGCTGCCCCAGCAGGATCTGATTGGCCGGTTATGATTTCCGCTTCCTGGAGATTGCACATGAACAGGTCCAGGTTGGGAAGGATATTCCATAGTGGTTCGGGGGTTTTCATGGCCGGGGAGCGGACCACATCCAGCGAAATGAAAACGCCGGCTTCCTTGATGCGGGCCAAAGTGTCAGCAAAGCCAGGTTTAAGCAGTCCGGGCAGCACAAAATACCCGGCAATGTGCATAAACCCCACTCCTTGTTCTTTGAATATATCAAGATTGAGGGTTTCCCCCGCCAGTTCAGCATTGGCGCCGGAATTATGAATAAAACGGGGCTGGAGTTCGCTATCAACCAACCCTACACTGACACCGGTTCTCTTATCTGGGATTCGTTTAACGAAGCGAGCATCAACGCCCTGTTCGTTCCAGGCATCTATCAGAATGTCTGCTATCTGGTCATCTCCCATACAGGCGACCAGGAGAGGCTTTTCCCCCAATCGGGCCAGGTCGATGGCAACATTGGATGCACAGCCACCAGGAGTGACGGCCGCATCCTGGAACGCGATCGAGTCGTAGCGCGGCACATCATCCACTGTTTTACAGATAACATCCAGCGTCACATTGCCAAATACAAGGATAGAACCAGGATCAGTTCCCATTTTTAGAGAGGATAGGAGGGCGTTTTTCCCGCCAGGCTTCTTTTTCCGTGACTTTTTCATAAGCCCGGGCAATTCGGAGCAGAACACCTTCTGAATAATCCGGCCCCAAGACCTGAGCGCCGATCGGCAAATTCTCACTATCAAAACCAACCGGGAAGGATAATCCCGGAATGCCAGCATGATTGGTAGTAGCTGTCAGCTGATCAGAATACTGCATCAGGACCGAGTCTCCATAAACACTGCCGATCGGGAAGGCAGTTGAGGGCGCAGTTGGTGTCAATAAGGCATCCAGGCGATATTTGCCCCTGGGATCGAAGATATCTTCAAAATCTTTCCGCATCAAGGCCCGGGCTTTGAGAGCCAGGTCATAATACCCCTTATCAAATTGAGCGGCACTCAGATAGATCCCCATTAACATGCGCAGTTTGGGTTCCACACCAAAGGCTTCCCCCCTGGTCTTGCGGTACAGTTCGCGCAGATCAGCAAAGGATTCTGCTGTCCGGTAGCCGTATTTCACACCGTCATACCGCAGCAAATTCGAGCTGGCTTCCACGCGGGAGATCACAAAATAGGTTGGCACGCCGTATTTAGTATGCGGCAGAGGAACGTCCATCACAATATCGGCGCCCAATTGGGCCAGGAAGCCGGCCGTGCTGAGAACAGCTTCCCTGATCTGAGGATCGATCGGATTTTCAACCAGCTCCATGGACTCGGAATCAAAATAAGTCACCCGGAAAAATTCTTCCGACAGGCCGATGCGCAGACCGCGGATATCCTTTTCCATTTCATCCAGGTAATCCGGCACGGGCACAGTGGCTGTTGTACTGTCCCGAGGGTCCCGACCGGCGATAGCCTGCAGGGCCAGGGCCGCATCGGTCACATTGCGTGACAGAGGACCCGGGCAATCCAGGGAGGAGCCAAAAGCGATCAAGCCATAGCGCGAGACCCTGCCGTAGGTGGGTTTTAATCCCACTGTTCCGCAGAAGGAGGCTGGGTGGCGGATCGAACCCCCTGTGTCTGTCCCCAGGGAGATGGCGCCTTCGCCAGCCGCAACAGCAGCCGCTGAACCCCCGGACGAACCGCCTGTCACCCGGCTGGTATCCCAGGGGTTCCTGGGCACTGGCTTGTAGGCAGAAGATTCACTGGAAGACCCATAAGTGAATTCATCCAGGTTCACCTTGCCTACCATCACTGCGCCGGCATCCGCCATGCGTTCTACCACTGTAGCCGAGTAAGGGGAGATGTAATTGGAGAGGATCTTGGAACCTGCTGTGGCCTTGAGGCCCTTTACAGTAAAGATATCCTTGGCGGTATACGGCACGCCTGCCAGTGGGCCGGGGTTTTCACCATCTTTTAATCAACTGGTCAATATTTTCGGCCTGCTTTCGGGCGTACTCTTCGGTCACCAGCGTAAAGGCATGGACTGTAGAGAGGTCTTCCTCAGAGTGGGCTTTGGGAGCATCCACCTGTCCGGTCCGCCCATCCACCTGGCGGATCCGTTCCAGGGTATCTTCCAGGACCTCAACAGCGGAAACCTGTTTTGTTTTGATTAGATCAGCAATGACATATGCGGGAAGATCACAGGTTTTCATACTCAATCCAGCTCCTCGTGGGAAATATCCGGGACAACAATATACCCATCTTCCATTTCGGGAGCCTGTTGGAGGATCTCATCCCGGTTTGGATCCTGGCGGGAGATATCCTCCCGAGGGGCGGCGCTGTTCAGCTCGTCATAAGGGATGCCATGAGCGGCGGTCCCGGTCTCGGCATCGATCGGGATCGATTCCAGAACTTCAATGGAGATCATTTGATTATTCAATTCCTTGCGGAGGTATTCTGCTTCATCTGCCGGCAGCTCTAAAGAAGCCAAATCGGCCAATCGGTCAAAATCCTCAGGGGAAATCTTGTCAGTCATAATTCATTCCTTATACATGTGCTGTCAAAACAGTATCTGTATTTTATCATTGAAAATTTGGAGTGTTTCGGTACTGCTCATTCCTTTTCCTGGCCCAGGAACGGGATCAATATCTCACCTAATTAGTGTCATTTGCTATCTGACGCCGCTCTGGCCTGATGGTAGAATTATGGCTCAATAATGAAGGGCAAAACCAGGAAGGATGGTCATTTATGTGCGGGATTTTTGGCATTGTCACCAAAGAAACTCAAAATCTCGGTCCAATCTTAATCGGCGCCGGGGAGCGCTTATCCTACCGTGGTTATGACACGGTTGGCGCGGCTACCCTGCCCCAGGAAGGAAAGATCGACCTCCGGAAGGACGCCGGAAAAGTCCAGGATGTGGCGGAAAAATACAATTTCAAGGAAATGTCCGGAGACCGGGCCATCCTGCAGCTGCGCTGGGCCACCTTTGGCGCCCCTTCCCAGATCAATTCCCAACCCCACCTGGATTCAGATGGCGACCTGGTTGGGGCCCACAACGGCAACGTGGTCAATAACCTGGAGCTGATGGCAGAGTTCAAAGCCGAAGGCATGGTCGTTCGTTCTGAAAATGATGGCGAAAGCTGCGTGCACGCCGTTGAACGTTATTATGATCAGGGTCATGATATGGTGGAAGCCATCCGTATGGCCACAAAAGACTTGCAAGGAGATTATTCCTTTGTGATCGGGGCGGTGGGAGATGACCGCCTGTATGCCATCAAAAAAGGATCTGGCCTGATTGCCGGTATCACAGATGAGCTGGTTTGCATTGGTTCTGACCTGCCCTCGATCATACCCATCACCCGGAATATCTTGCGCCTTAATGACGGTGAGATCATCACCTTCTGGGCTGATGGCTATGAGCTCACCAGTGTGGAAGATGGCTCCAAGATCGAGCGAGATCCTGAGTATGTAATCGAAAGCATGGAGATCGCCCAGAAAGGCGGCTACCCCCACTTCATGCTCAAAGAGATCCACGAACAGAGCCATGTGGCTGCTGAATTGCTCCAGGTATTGGAAAACTCTCCGGACGTTGACGCATTTATCGAAAAATTGGAGAACGCCCGAAATATTTATGTGGTCGCCTGCGGAACCAGTTCTCATGCCGGGCTGCTGGGCTCGATCTACTTTAACAAATTCGCCGGCCGGGCTGCCATCCCGGTTCTGGCGCCTCAATTCGCAGCCCAGTACGGAAATTCCGTAGGGCCGGAAGATGTGGGCATTTTCATCAGCCAGAGCGGTGAGACCAAAGATGTGTTAAACGCCATTGAAATCGCCCGGGAACGGGGCATGGGTGTATTGGGGCTGGTAAATGTAGTGGGGTCGACCCTGATGCTGGTAAGTGATGTGCACCTGCCATTGGTCTGCGGTTTTGAGATCAGCGTACCGGCCACCAAAACCTATCTCAACCAGGTGCTGGCCTTGCTGTATCTAGCTCTGCGCTGGGGAGGAAAGGATACAAACACTCTCAATAAAATCCCGGAGCTTATTGATCTTGTAATTGAGAAATCAGAAGAACAGATGCCTCCAGTCGTGGAAAAGGTAAAGGACTGGGATGATCTTTACAGCCTGGGCTATGGACTGACCTATCCCGTTGCTCTGGAAGGCGCTTTGAAGTTCAAGGAGATCACCTACGCCCACTGCGAGGGCATCCTGTCCACTGAATTCAAACATGGACCCTTATCCGCGGTCTATGAGGGATATCCAGTGATCTTCACTGCTGGGCCGGACGACATCCCTCTAATCATTAGCGGAATAAACGAAGTCACCTGCCGGGGAGGTCATGTGATAGCGATCGGCTTGGAAGATTCCCGGCTGGAGGGCAATGCCCAGCAGACCCTGGTGATCCCTGACCTGGATCTGCCGGATTACCTGAAGCCCGCAGGCACTTGCTTTACTGAGCGCCATCCCGCTCCAGCTGCTATCCTATCACTGCAGCCTGGCGAAGGGATTTGATCCTGATTTCCCGAGGAACCTGAGTAAGACACTAACGGTGGATTAACATCTCTTTTTGGATAAGGAAAGGGATTGTTCAATTGGCTCAACATTCCTCTGAATCACCCCTGGTGTATAAGGTAAAATATTCATATTATTGAATATGTTTTCTCAAAAATTGCCACATAAAATCATGGGATCTTTAAACCAGATCGATCAACCCCTGAACCGCATCATAGTAGAAGCTACTAACCGCTGCAATCTTGATTGCAGCATGTGTATCAGGGGGACCTGGAAATATTCACCTGGAAACATGTCATCAAGATCTTTTTCAGCGCTGCTTGATGATCTCCGGGAATTTTCCCCCGTTCCAGAGATTTTTTTTGGTGGCTACGGCGAACCTCTTTCTCACCCGGAAATTATCGGTATGATCCATGACGTAAAAGGCACAGGAGCCCGGGTGGAGCTGGTAAGCAACGGCACATTGCTCTCACCGGAATTATCGCGGGACTTGATCCTCTCCGGCCTGGACAGATTATGGATTTCCATGGACAACATCCACCAGGACAGCATCCGGGAAAACCCTCTAGCACAAATCAGCCAGCTTATTCCTCGAAACCTGGAAGATTTCCTTGATCTGAAAAATGACCTACTGACAGGACCGGATTTGGGTCTGGTTATCGTACTTAACCAGACCAATTCCTCAACGATCTCAGACCTTATTAACCAGGGAATCAAAATCGGGGTCAGATCGTTTTTTTTCACCAATCTGGAAGCGTTTTCTGAAGATATGGCCCGGGAGACTCTCTATCAGCCAGAGCAATTGCGGCGGCCGGGCTCCTGGCTGGCAAATCACTCTGACCTAGCCAGGGAAATGAATAGTCTGGATAATGAAATCATCATAAAAGGGGTCATTGGCAATGTCAGAACTTGCTGTCCTTTTGCAGAAAAAGGGGAAATCGTAATGCGCTGGGATGGCGAGGTCAGCCCCTGCCTGCCCCTGCTTTATGACCATGCCAGCTTCATTGGAAGCTGGAAACACCAGGTCAATTCCCACTCCCTGGGTAATATCCAGTCCAGATCCATCCAGCAGATTTGGGATGATGCGGAATATAGTAGCTTGAGAGATCGCCTGCTGGATGAAAAATTTTCCCCCTGCCTCAGCTGTCGGGACTGCTGGCTGTCTGACGATAATCAAATGGACTGCATGGGTTTTGAACATCCCACCTGCGGGGGCTGCCTGTGGGCCCACGGCATCATATCCTGTCCCTGATGGTCCCCCTCAAAATTCAGTAAACCACACCTGATGATCCTGACACCCTCAATCAAGAGGGCTCTTCACCCCCCTGCCCCCTTTATTGAGCACATGGGTATAGATCATGGTGGTCTTGACATCAGCATGGCCCAGCAGTTCCTGAACCGTACGGCTGGCATAGTTGTTACGCCGCAGCACGTCCCGGGCCTGATCCAGCAGTTTCTTTTTGCTCATAATTCCCCCTTATGCGATTATGCTATACTTCGATTATAAAGGAGAGTAGCGGGGAGAAACAAGTGTTTGGGGCAGGAATATGAATCTGGATCCCCGCTCCCTGCGGCATAACGCCTAGGTACTTATCACGTCCAGGAAAGATAATTAACATTAGGTATGATAAGAAAGGGGTATATTTTGAAACAATTCATTTTCAAGTATTAGAAAGTTTGCAAGATCTTTTCTGGTAGTGGGTTAAGAGATCGATACGAATTTATTAATACCATTTACCAATTATTCAATCGCGGATTATCACCTGGTACAGCCAGAGTGCATGGACATATCATGTACCTTGATAACGATAATTCGATGGGGCTTTCAATTAATGAAGTATATGAACCTCATGAGACCCAATTACTGATCGACTGTATAAAACCAGGGAATATAGTCTTAGATGTTGGTGCAAATATTGGTTATTTCACTCTTCTCTTTGCCAAGCTAGTTGGCGAAAATGGACATGTTTTTGCATTTAACCATATCCATATTCTTATCAACTCCTATTAAGAATATTAAATGTTACAAGTATAAAAATATATCAGCCTATCAATTGGGCTTATCAGATGAAAACTCAACACTATATCTAGCAAGAGATCAATTTAATAATCTTGATCACCGAGCTTAAATCTGCTCAGCAGGAAGACATAACAGAAATCGAAGTAAAAAGATTGGATGATTTTTTTCCAACGATTTCAAACAAATGTATTGATTTTGTAAAAATGGATATTCAAGGTTCCGAAGGGTGGGCGCTCGATGGAATGAAAAATCAATTAACCAGCTCAAAAGATATATCTATTCTCACTGAATATTGGCCTCTTATATTAGATCAAAACGGCTATGGAAGTTTGAATTACATTCGCCAATTAATAACCCATGGTTTCGATTTATTCGATGTTGGAGATGGCGAAAATAATATTGTGGCAATTTCATTTGATGAAATACTAGCTAAATATCCTGTTGGTTATTCTGGTCATACAAATATCTTATGTCAACGAAACACTTAATTTTGGATATATCATACCTAACCCCCGCTCCACCCGACAGCCTGCCACGCCGGACTTTTATTACTCTTTTCTCCTTATTAGTTTTGGTTCTATAATTAGTAAGAACAAACCCGGCTGCGGGTGAGCTCATCCGTTAGGCTTCGTCTTTTCACCATATGAGATATATAGAAAAAACACTCAACAAATTCAGGTCTGATTGGCGTGAAAGATCATTACGCCGGATATCATTTTGGCACCTACCAAAAATCATCTTTTCATTCGTCCTGCTGGGCTTATTTTGGTATCTATTATTCACGGCCTTGTGGCAAATTCATTTAATTGCCTACCCTCACCATGTTGGGCTTCTCAATGAATTCTGGAGTGAGGGCATTGGTTTAAAGTCATTCATTTCAAGTTTTCTTATGGTAATGCCACTGTTTTTGCCAGCAATGGGTGCATCTTTCATTCTTACAAATTTTCTTTTTTGGTACATAGTTCCAGCAAGAAGAATTTATGAAAAAGAGGCAGCTGGTAATAAAGATATGACATTTTCTGGAGCCACAACTGGACTGATTAAGGTGTTTTATAAATATTTATTACCAATTGGCCTTGGCTTGTCTCTTATTGGAGCACTAACACTATCGAATATAAAATAAAAAGAAGCATAACCCCCGCTCAACCTGACAGCCGGTTAAGGTGGATGGCCTGGGATATAGGATCTTACAAACCACGACCCGGCTGCAGGTGAGCTCATCCGTTAGGTAAAACCACAACTCATTGTGCTTGACACTATTAGCGTTTTGCGCTATTATCCTCCTAGATGATCAAATCATTCCAGGACCATGATACGGAATTATTGTTTCATGGTAAAAAGCCACGAAAGCTACCTCCAGATATCTGGCGAAGGGGCACTAGAAAGCTGCTTATCCTTCATGCTGCTGCCGAATTATCACAGCTTCGGATCCCGCCAGGTAACCGGTTGGAAAAACTCATGGGAGATCGTTCCGGGCAGCATAGCATCCGCATAAATGATCAATGGCGTATTTGTTTTCAGTGGCGTGATGGCAATGTTTATCAAGTTGAAATTACAGATTATCACTCTTAAATGTTTGAGGAGCACAACATGAGTAAGCGAGAATTAGAACCAATACATCCGGGTGAAATCCTTCTGGAAGAGTTCCTCAACCCTATGGATATTACCCAATACCGTTTAGCAAAGGATATTAGCGTGGATCCGAGAAGGATCAATGAAATAGTTCATGGAAAACGTAGTATTTCCGCTGATACCGCTATTCGCTTAGGACATTTCTTTGGTATGTCTCCTCAGTTTTGGCTAAATCTTCAATCCCACTACGACCTTGAATTGCTTGATATGCAAAGTGGGGACCAAATTCTGAATGAGGTTAAGGTATTGGCTTAATACTTTAGCTTGGTGGTTTTCCTAACCCCCGCTCCACCCGACCCGGCGCCTTCGGCGCAGTAAATAGTAGTTTAGTAAGTAGTAAGGAGACTAACTTCCCGACGAAAAACAGCAGCAGGCTATAATCAAATCTACTTACTTATTACAACTTACTCCTTACTAAACCGGGCGGGTGAGCTCATCCGTTAGCCTCATATTAATTAAAGGATTAATTATTTGAAGACCCGTTTCCTGTTTCTGCTTCTTCTAATATTGGCTTCCATTCTCTTGGGTTGCACACCTGAAAATGTGAGTCCAATCCCTACAATGTATCAAACTGCAACGCAGACGATAATTATTATGGCTTCTCCTAAGCCATCAAACACAGCCACCTGGACAATTATCCCTGATACTGTAACTCCGTCACCACCCCCTACTTTTACTGTTACTACATCAACTGAATCCACTCTATACCCTCCTACCCCTCAACTACCTTGTAATCCAGGTGAACTTGACACCTACATTAGTGTGTGGGACCCCACTATTACCAAATTAATCATTTTGGCTCGCGAGATTGGCCAGCTTGAGGAATTACCAAAAACCAGGGCTGAAGAAATAATCGCTGAAACTGCCATTATAGATATTACTTTATATGAAATGAGTGTACCTACTTGCTTGGATTACGCCCATGGACGGTCAGTTATTGCAATCAATTTACTGGAAAGCAGTATCAGTTTATTGTTGGAAGAGGACTTTGACAAAGCAAAAACAGACCTGGAAGCGTCATTTGAGGAAATTGTCCGCGCTGTGACATTTGTAGGATTACTAATGATCCAAGAAACGGAAACCAGTACACCAGATCAGTAGACAGGCTAACCCCCGCTCCACCCGATAGCTGGTCACGGCCGGTTTTTGAAGGTTTCCCTCTCTTACAGGTTTCGGTTCTATAATGAAGTCAAGCCAACCCGCTGCAGGTGAGCTCATCCGTTATGTGTTTTTATTTATTGGACATTGACATAACTATTTCATGGAGAATTAATGGAATTTCGTTCTCACACAATTAATGATTTATCAGATATTGTTGACCTATTTAAATCCGTGTTCACTGAATTTGAAGGTGAAACTGAAGGTGCCCTTATCGGCCAACTCTCAAAGGAATTGATCCTTAGTACTGATGAACAGGATCTATATGGTTTTGTAGCTGTTGATAGTGGAAAACTTGTTGGTTCTATTTTCTTCAGCAGGTTGACCTTTGAAAAGGGTGTTGATGTATTCCTTCTGGCTCCCGTTGCAATCCATAGTGATTATCAGGGTAAGGGTATTGGTCAGAATTTGATTAATCACGGTCTTCGGGAATTGAAAAAAAGAGGTGTTCGAATTGTGACCACCTATGGAGATCCGGCATTCTACTCCAAAGTCGGGTTTTCCCCAATATCCCAAGAGGTAATCGCAGCTCCTCTTGAACTTTCTCAACCCGAGGGATGGCTTGGCCAATCACTCGTTGGTGATTCAATAGAAAGTCTCCCTGGTAGCTCTTCATGTGTAAAAGCATTTAATAACTCTGTTTATTGGTGAGTTATTGATCATGACCACATAACCCCCGCTGCAGCGGACGCTGGGGTGCGCGCCGCTGAGCTCATCCGTTATGTTTTTGGAATTCTGGATGATGGACTGGCGTAGATTGATGCTAGAAGAATGCACTCATGTGAACTGACAAATAACAAAAATAAAAAGAGTATATGATGGCTGAAACAAAGAAAAGAATATCATCGATAAAAACTATCCGGAAATTTCTCAAAGAAGGAACTTGATCAGAAACGATCATGAGTGTCGTTGACAACTCATTCGGTCATCCGCTGAAGGCAGAAGAGAAGGCTACAATGATCTTGGCGGGGGGAATAGCGGGCCAAGGTTATCAGTGTGGCATGCTTTGGGGAGCAGCACTTGCTGCGGGTGCACAGGCATATCGAGTTTATGGATCAGATTCAAAAGCTGAAGCTGCAGCAATAATTGCATCCCAAAAGGCTGTAGAATCCTTCCGTACTCGTTCTAGAAATGAAATCAATTGTCTTGAAATAACAGAAATAAACTTACAGGGAGAAAATCAGGTTCTGCCGATACTGAAGTTTTTTGTAAAAGGCGGCCCAGTAGGCTGCTTAAGTATGGCTGCATGCTATGCCCCATTGGCATATCGTGAGATAGAGGCAGCTTTTTCTGAAGAAAATTTCTCTGTCCCATCACCGCCGGTAAGTTGCACAACGATGTTGGTGAAAAAAATGGGTGCTTCAACGATGCATGCGGTAATGGCAGCAGGATTGGCTGGTGGTATTGGCTTAAGTGGCGGTGCCTGCGGGGCATTAGGGACTGCAATATGGGTTCACGCAATGAGTCGAACTGAAGAGAAGGTTGGATTAGATTTTTCGGCTTCATGGATTGATAAAATAATTAATAGATTTTTAGAGAGCTCTGATTATAAATTCGAGTGCTCTGAAATTGTTGGTCGAAAGTTTGAGAGTATCCATGACCATGCTGAGTATATCTGCAAGGGGGGTTGTTCAAATATTATCGCTACATTAGCAGCCCAATGATCTGAATATACAAAAACCTAACCCCCGCTCTCCTTCGACTTCGCTCAGGATGACAGCCGGTTTGGTTCGCTTCGCGAACGACCGGGGACAGGAGACGGAGGACCGGGGCGAAGAAACCGGGAAAAGCCCGGCTGCGGGTGTCCTAAAGGATGCTTCGCAAAGCTCATCCGTTAGGCCACCTTTGTAATGCTCTTTTATTCTATTTTGATGACTAAAAGGAGGAGACTGATGGAAAAGTCTAAAATCTCTTCATATGCAAAATTACTGGACATTCGCCTTAAGGCATATCGTCGGAATGTAACCATTGCAGGTGTTGTTTTTATTATTACTTTAGCTACCTTTTTCACACTTGGCATGCTTGAGTTGATGCATAATCAAAGAGAAATATTCCTTGTCGGACTACTATTGGTTTTCTTTGGTATATCTTTCATCGCGGCATTCGTTCGTTATGAAATCGTTAAAAACACTGTTGATTTAACCCATGCATTTTTTCGAGACGAAGAGTTGGCCTAACCCCCGCTCTCCTTCGACCCTGAGCGAAGACGAAGGGCGCAGGGGAGACCATCCGACAGCGGGTAGTGTTCGCTGCGCGAACGACCGGGGAAAAGAGACCGGGAAGATTGCTCTCAAAATACTGTATACTGATTACAGATCCTGCTGCGAGTTAGTTCATCCGTTATAGGACTAATACTTATATATGTGATGGCTTATGAATTTTATATCACCTGATATCTCCGATTTAGATTTAATCAAATTCATGAACAGTGCCCTTGAAGAAGCTGTATTAGCTGGCCAGGCTGGGGAAATCCCCATTGGGGCAGTCGTTGTAATTGAGAATGAAATAATCTCTCGGGGAAGAGCTCGGCATAATGAATTCAGGAGTCAACTGAGGCACGCCGAGTTAAATGCTATGTTGGATGGTGGCGAATCGTTATGGATTGATTATCGCAAAGCTATCCTTTTTACTTCTGTTGAGCCCTGCCCATTGTGTTTAGGCGCAGCCGTTATGGCGGATATTCCACACATCATCTTCGCATTACACGACAATATCGGGCAATCTAGTCTAAGCATTGAAACGAATCCTTATATTAGGCGGCATATTAAGACTTATTTTGGAGGGGTATTAGAAGATCAATCTATTGAATTGTTCAAGAAATATGCTCCATCAGACCTGGAATATATATTAAGTTCAAATCAATAGGATCGTTTTTTAAAATACCCTACCCCAGCTCCCCTTCGACCCTGAGCGAAGACGAAGAGCGCAGGGGGGACCACCCGACAGCCGGTAAGGTTCGCTTCGCGAACGACCGGGGACGGGAGACGGAGGACCGGGGCAAAGAAACCGGGAAAAGCCCGGCTGCAGGTGAGCTTTTACGTTAGGCACCTTCTTCTATATGACTATGGATATGGAAAACCATGAAAATCATTTCCCAACGTCGCCATGATATTGATTGGCTGCGCGTACTGGGTGTGCTCTTGCTAGTTCCTTTTCACGCGGCACAGATCTTTATTCTTGATCCAAATTCCATCATGTACGTCAAGGATACAATCAACAGCCGCACATTAACCTGGATGGCGGGGTTCATTCATATGTGGCACATGCCTCTGCTGTTTATCATTTCAGGAAGCGCCACCTATTTAGCGCTCGGCGTCCGCTCGGTAGGGCAGTATATTCGTGAACGCTTTCTGCGCTTGTTCGTCCCTCTTACCTTTGGCATTCTGACCTATATTCCACTGACCACCTACATCCAGCACAGCAAGACTACCTCACTGCCAGAAGCATATCTGGGGTTCTTTCAAATTGACTTCGCACACCTGGACGGTATGAATGGGACATTTACTCCGGCACATCTGTGGTTCATCCTCTATCTGTTTGCCTTTTCCTTGATCGGTCTACCTATCTTTCTAGCCATACGTTCCAAGTGGGTCAAAAATGCGATTGAAAATGCAGCTATGGCGTTCCCACCAACTTTAACTCTGCTCCTTTTCGGTGTTCCGCTGATACTTGCCGCGGCGATGAACATTCTCGGAGACAAGAATCCAATCTACTATTTTCTTGTTTTCTTCTATGGATTTCTCATCACCAGCGATCCGCGATTTCAGCAAAGCATAGACAAGATGACATTGGGTGTCTTAGCATTCGGTATTTTCGCTGCAGTGATTCAGATGGCAACAAACCACAATTACCCGGAATGGACGTTCGCATGGATTGCGCATGGTATGCTCTATGAATTGGGACGATGGACGTTAACACTGGCAGTTCTTGGGCTTGGGCATCGGTTCCTAAACCGCACCAACGGCTTATTGCGCTATTCCAACGAAGCGGCAATGCCTTTTTATTTGCTACACATGACCTTCACAGTATTGACAGGATTTTTTGTGATCCAGATCGATACGCCAGTGGTGATCAAGTACACCCTGATCATTTTTATCGCAACTGGCTCGACGTTATTGGTATACGAGCTGGCGCGACGTTGGAAGGTTACGCGTTGGTTGCTTGGAATGAAGATTACTAGATGAGGTAGAGCGAATATTGATTTTGAATTTTGGTACCTAACCTCCGCTCCACCTGACTGCCGGTTGGGTCCGCTGCGCGAACGACCGGAGACGGGAGACGTAGGACAGGGGTGAAGAAACCGGGAAAAGCCCGGTTGCGGGTGAGCTCATCCGTTAGGCGCACACACTATTGGGGAAAATCAAATCAGGTAAGTGAGTTGAAAAGGATCATGTCTTGATATTCAAACAGCGCAACAATATCCTGGTCATTGCCGTTCTGAGCATTTGCTTTTTTATCCCCGCATTTGGATGCCGACCCTCGCAAGGGAAGGTCATCCGCCAGGTTGATCACATTTTGATTGCATCGAACGATGCTAATGAATTGTTCTCTCTATTATCTGAAACATTTGAACTTCCAGTTGTATGGCCTATGGGAAACTATGGTCGTTTTACAAGCGGGGGAGTTTCAGCGGGCAATGTAAACCTTGAAGTTGTCAATATGCCTGTATCGACTGCTGACAATGCTAGATCACAAATCATTGGATTTGCACTCGAACCCGAGCCGCTTAAAGATAGTCTAAAAGAACTCGATGCAAGAGGTATTACACATGGGGTGTCCGTTCCTTTCACAATTTTAGATTCAACAGGATCAGTTACCACACTCTGGAATTCAGTCGCGCTACCAGATATATCCAACAACTATATCATTATTTTCTTGTGCGAGTATTCGCACGACCTGCCAGCTCAACGAAATAAAACCCTTGGTGAGCTTATGTCGCGCAATGGCGGTCCCCTCTCTATCAAATCGGTAGAGGAAATTGTGATCGGCACCACATATATGCAGGAATCAAAGGACAAATGGCAACTTTTACTCGAACCCTTATCGCCATCTTCCCAAAGTGTTTGGCACCTTGAAGCTGGACCAGCTATCCATTTAATCGAAGCAGAAAAGGACGGGATTTATGAGTTGGTAATCAATGTCAGGTCTTTAGATCAAGCCCGTGATTTCCTTGCTGAACACGACCTACTCGGTATCAATATCCGGGATGAAATCACAGTGATCGACTCATACTTACAAGGATTGACAATCAAACTCGTAGAGATAGATTACGAATAAGGTGCGGTATCGATTCCTGTTTGATAAGGTCGATGTTTTATCAATACCAATAATTAATTGAAGTGCGCCCTAACCCCCGCTCCCCTTCGACCTTGCTCAGGGGGGACCTCCCGACAGCGGATTACGATGGCGGCCAAAGGCGATGTATATTGGATCATCAAAACAAGACCAGCAATTTTTTGTTTTATACGGATTATGGGCTGCGGGTGAGCTCATCCATTGGTTTGCGCATCTCTCTCAATAAAATGGATAATATTTTTCAGGACCTGATTCTTTCATAACGATCGCAAAGCTGATGAGAGGGATCAAATCCATCGCTTCGGATTGGAAAAAGGAACTGCGCTGGCACCTTCTTGAAATCCTAACAGCTGAGGATAAATCTACGCTAATTGATATTGGTGCTGGAACCGGGGTCCATGCAAAATTCTTTCATGACCAAGGTCTTGATGTTACCTGTATTGATTTATCACCTGCAACTAGTCCAAAAATGTTTAGAAAAAGCTTAAATAGTACGATTTTGAATGTGATAAATTTGAATTCTCATGGACCAGGATATATGATTGTGATTTTGCCTTTTAACTCTCTTCTCGATATTCCAACTCTTCGACTACCGAATGCATTATCCAATATATCAAACATCTTAAAACCCGATAGTTTATTTTTCTGGGGACAATACGGTGGTGAGTATCGTGAGGGAGTTTATCAAGATGACCATCATGATCCAAAAAGGTTTTTTTCGCTCCTGAATGATGATCAAATCAATGAATTTACCTTAGATTTTTTATCATTGAAAAATTCGATACAATAAAATTGGAAGATAACTCTCCATTGCATTTTCAATCAATCCTGGCAAGGAAGAAAGCTGAGACGTAGTAGCAAACTAAGCCCCCGCTCCCCTTCGACCTAGCTCAGGGGGGATCACCTGACAGCCGGTTTGGTTCGCTTCGCGAACGACCGGGGACGGGAGACGGAGGACCGGGATGATGAGAACGGGAAGACCCGGCTGCAGGTGTCCTTCACAGGATGCTTCGCAACGCTCATACGTTAGGGCGCACTGCATTAAGGAAGTTCCTCTGAACAAGAGTTATCGATTACATATACTCACCAAGGTACTGCCCTTGGCCGTTGTTGTATTGGTAGTTGTTGGTTTCTCTATCTATCAGAAAACAGCAGGCTGGGATATTTTGATTCCCAACGGACTTTCATCTGGTGATGCAATTGCTTTCGACTCATCCGGCAACGCTTGGTTTAGCGTAAATGGCACCCTTAAAAGATACGCTCCAGAGACCCAAACATTTCATGACACTAAACCTGCAATCCGCGCAAACAATCGCCCAAGCGAAGTGTCTGCGATTGCTTTCGATCCTGAGGGTAACCTCTGGATTGGCAACTTGGAGGGATTACATATTTTTGACGGAGAGACATGGACTACTTACAACACCGATAATTCAAGACTGCTCCGCAATTTCATTTGGGATATCGCCTTTGACCGAGAAGGAAAAGCCTGGATTTCGACATTGGACAGTCTCCTGGTGATTGATGGAAAGACCTGGACAACTGATGCTGACAGGGGAGTCCTGGAAATTTCTATTGATCCATCCGGCCGGGTTTGGATTGGCTCAAACGAAGGAGTCGATATTTTTGACGGGGAAGGCTGGACAACCTACAACACAGGAAACTCAGATCTAATTGACAACAGAGTCCATGCGCTTGCTTTCGACTCTGAAAACAAGGCCTGGATTGGCACTTTTGGAGGTGTTAGCGTTTTCGACGGAAACACTTGGACGGCTTACACAGTGGATAACTCTGGTCTGGCTACCAACGCTGTCTTTGACCTCGTAATTGATCACGCGGGGCGGGCATGGATTGGCACAAATAGCGGCATATCTGTTTTCGATGGGGAGAGCTGGATAACCTTTACTGAAGACAATTCAGGATTGCCTGACGAGCAAAGTCAGCGGAGATTGCGATTGACCCATCTGGAAGAGCCTGGATAAGTGTCCTTGACCTTCGCGATGAAGACTTTTGCGCTTGGCATTGGCCCCAACTGAAGAGTATCTATCAAGTCCGTTCCTTTCGTTAGAAATTTTCAGAGGGTTCCAATTTTACTTTTTATCTAAGGTATCAATCTGGCTATCCGTGATAGGGTTGTCGATTTTATTTTTTGCGTTAATCTTCAAAATCAACAGAGCTTATATCGGTGTTGTGGGGTGGCTTGTATCGTTGCCATTATTAATCCAGGCAGAATGATTTTGCGAAGGGGACCCCGATAATTTACCTCAGGACTCGTTTATCCATAATTGGGGCTCTTTTATTCATCATTACCAATCTGGGCGCAATTGGTAGCATACTCGCTGGAATATCTGCAAAATCTAGTGATAAAAGAGAACAAATCATATCTCGGGGATTTTGGTGGGGGATCGGTCTTGGAACAGGTATCATTGTGCTTATATACTTAATATTGCTCTTCTCTCAATCATAGAGTATTGGTCGATGGAAAACTTATGCCATCTACAACTGCTTGCACGCAGACCGGGCCGTCGCCCGAGGGTAAGCGCAGCCAATTTATTGAGAATGATTTAGGGCAATGTATGTTCAGAGTCAAATCCGCCCGGTAGATGAAGCAAACGTCAGCCAGCATTTTATATAGGAGATTTCACGAGATGAAAAAGAATCCTTTTGTATTCTTATCCTTAATAATTGCCTTAATCGCTAGTTACCTTGGAATTATTTTAAGTCAATACATAAATTTTGGTATCCCTGTTTGCTATGTCCTCCTATTTCCTATATCCCTAATCATAAGCCTTATATCAAGTATTGTTTTCACCAGTATACTTGACAAGAAAACAAATTAACATACCAAAATCGTTGTTAATAATTGCCGTCGTTGATTTCCTGTTAGTTCTTGTACCATTCAGGATGATTAATTGCACCTAATAATTCATTTGGCGGGCTGGCTAACCCCCGCTCTCCTCCGATCCTGAGCGAAGACGAAGGGCTCAAGGGGGACCACCCGACAGCTGGTAGTGTTCGCTGCGCGAACGACCGGGGAAAAGAGACCGAGGACCGGAGGAAGCTTCGCTTCCGACCGGGAAGACTGCTCTCAAAATGCTGTATACTGAATACAGATCCTGCTGCGGGTGTCCTTCACAGGATGCTTCGCAAAGCTCATCCGTTAGGTGCTTATTATTATCTAAAGCCATGGTTGTTTCTTTAGGGAGGTGAAGAATTAAGAAATCCGATCTGCTATGGATCCTCGCCTATCCGGTATACCAACTGCTTGGCACCCTTCGTCATGAAGGCAGCCATGCAGTGGCAGCAATACTCGAGGGGGCAAGGGTCACAGAGTTCGTTTTCTGGCCAACTAAGGGCTACTGGGGTTACGTGCGCTGGGATGGTCCTGCATCGGCAGCAACCTTTGGAGCACCATATTTGTGCGACTTTCTGACTTTTGTGTTGTTCCTTTCGGTATGTATGTTAGTACTCTTTAAAAAGCGTTGGATCTGGCTTAACGGTATTGCCCTTGGAATTCTTTCCCCCCTGGTGAACTCATTCCATAACTACCGCGGGGGATTACGAGGTCCGAATGATGTGGGTAGGCTTCTGAAGTTGTTGCCTGAGAATATTGTCCACGGCTACTTCTGGGTGACAATAAGTGTGTACTTGGTCGGACTGGTGATTGTATTCACCTTGTCTAGGACGGTAAGGACTCAAATAGAACTGGAGCGGAACGCTATCTAAGGGCACCTATCCCGGGCGCTCCACATGACACCTCGACTGCACGCTTCGCGCTCCGCACAGTGCGGGCGAGCTCATCCGTTAGGTCTCAGAAGCAGGTAACAAATAATGAGAATTTTTTCTGAATACTCTCTAGGATTTTTCAATCTATGGCTTCTTATGGTTCTCTACCCACTCCCCATCCTTCTCACAATAATTTTACGTAAGCGGATTTTCCAATCGACAACGCCCCGCTTTTCCCGTTCAAGAAGTTCACGCGAGTATTATTTATTTGTGATTTCAAAGATTCTAATGTTGGTATATTTTCTATATGCCATTTTGATACCAATTCACTATGACACATCAATTTCATTAATCGGCTTCATAATCTACATTATTGGCTTTGCAAATTATTCAGCAGCGTGGATAACCATCGCAAAATCAGAGAAAGGGGAATTATTCACTAACGGTCCATATCAATATTCCCGACACCCTATATATATTTCTTCATTAACTTTATTTATTGGAGCAGGGTTGATATCTCAATCATGGTTCTTTCTTGGCTTATCAATCGTGGTAGGAATAAGTCACATGTACAATGCTTTTGCGGAGGAGCAAATATGTTTAGATGTTTTTGGAGATGATTACAGATACTATATGGCCAGAACACCAAGATGGCTCGGACGGCCTGCTCAAACGCCAAAAAACCCAAATCAAATATTGTGAACTCAGATGCAAATTCGGCCTAACCCCCGCTCCACCCGACTGGGCAAAGCTCGTGCGGCGCACGGATATTTATCATTCCCTCCTTATCAGTTTCTCATCTATAATTATTAAAAGCCCATCCGGCTTCGGGTGCCCTAACCAGAGTGCTTCGTAAATCTCTAGCGCTATACAGCGCCCAGGAAGTTGTACATAACTATTTGAGAAAGGCAAAAACGTCGCATATTGGCGAGACATTATCTAAAATATTCTGCTGGAAAAAAATATTATCGAATTTGACCATCCATAGTTATATAGATATTGGGCAATTTAAGTGAAAAGAAAAGCATATCATTCCTAAAATGAGGTTTGATGGCCAATTTATCAAAAGGAATAATGCATTGATTGAATACAAAACTGGGTTAAATACAATCGACTGGAATTCTCTAATCCAACTATATAAAGAAGTTGATGGTGTTATAGGATTAGCAAGAGCAGGGAATATTGATAAAATCAAAAAATCTTTTAATAATACTTATAAGATAGTGACAGCTTGGGATATTGATAAAATTGTAGGCGCAGGGAGACTCATCTCAGATGGTGAGTGTTACGGTTGGATTCATGACATGGGTGTTCATCCGAAATACCAAAAAAAAGGAATTGGACGCGGCATCATGAATGAACTTATGAATGGTAATGAACATCTACTAATTGGATTAACTTCTTCCTTTGAAGCAGTTGAATTTTATAAGGAACTGGGCTTCAAAAAACACAAGACTGCTATGGCTAAATATCCAGGTAAATCTACTTACCTAGAAGATTAATCCCTGATGAAATAAGTTTCTCGTTTTTGTGTCAAGTATTGTAATTTTTTTTTAGTCTTGCAGCACATAACACCCGCTCTCCTTCGAACCTGAGCGAAGACGAAGGGCTCAAGGGGGACCACCCGACAGCCGGTTTGGTTCGCTGCGCGAACGACCGGGGACGGGAGACGGGAATTAAAAGACCGGCTGCGGGTGTCCTCACAAGGTGCTGCGCGAAGCTCATCCGTTAGCTGGACTACAGTGAGGGACCATTTGAAAAAAGTTGATAACCTTCGAATAGCTTACATTATCTATATAGTACTTCTGATTTTAGTATCTCTCATTCCAAGCAATGGACACATTTCATTCTGGCATATAGACAAGATCGGTCATTTCATTGCCTACGCAGGAATGGCAGTGCTTGCGATGTTGAACTTCGATTCAAAAGTGCCTCGTATGACTGCGATTGGGTTTGGAATACTTCTCGGTGGAATTTTGGAGTGGGGGCAGTCGTTTGTGCCGGGACGTGAGATGTCGCTTATAGATGAGATCGCGAATACACTTGGTTTGCTCGCAGGGATCTTCATTTATCGTGTCTGGGGAGAGTCTCTCTCGGAAAGAGTAAAGAGATTGATAAGTTGAAATATATTCAAACTGTGCAATTGGATAGAGAAAAGGAAGTAGGTCGGAAAAGGGATAGAAGACAACTTGAACACAAATAGGGACCAAGACTTATTTTTGAGGAACCGTGTATCGAGCTAAGTGTCCAACTAACTCCCGCTCTACCCGCCAGCCTGCGACGTGCGGATTTTTTATCTCCCTCCGCCTATTGGTTTCTCATCTATAATCATTAAAGAGCCCACCCAGCTGCGGGTGTTCTTTACCCGCAGGGTAGGTGCTGCGCGAAGCTCTACCACTATACAGTGCTCAGAAAGTTGTACATAACTACTTTAGAAAGGCAGAAATGAACAGATGCGAATGGAGCGGGAGCGATCCCCTTTACATCACTTATCACGACGATGAATGGGGTGTTCCCATTCATGATGACAGGCTCCTGTTTGAATTCCTGGTCCTGGAAGGCGCCCAGGCTGGCCTGAGTTGGCTGACGATCCTGAAAAAAAGAGAGAACTACAGGTTGGCGTTTGATGGCTTCGATATTGATCGCATCGCTAAATATGAGGAAACCGACCTGAAACGCCTGCTCGCTGATGCCGGTATCGTGCGAAATCGCCTAAAGATAGAATCGGCCATAAAGAATGCACAGGGAGTTCTTGACATCCAGGAGGAGTATGGATCTCTTGACTCATATCTCTGGCGCTACGTGGATGGAAAACCCAAGCAGAATGCCTGGAAATCCATGGCGGATCTTCCGGCGAAAACAGAGCTGTCCGAGGTGATGAGCAAGGACCTGAAGAAACGTGGATTCAACTTTGTCGGACCAACAATATGCTATGCTTTCATGCAAGCGGTTGGCATGGTAAACGACCACACTACTAATTGCTATCGATATCAAGAAATCAAGGAACTTGCGTAATCCGGCATAACCAATTCCAGGAGAGACCATTATGAATTATATAAATGAACTGGATCAACTATTTCAGGAACTTGAAGGAAAAGATGAGTTTTCCGGCGTGGTGCTGATCACAAAGGGAGAGGCCGAAATATATTCTGGCGCATTTGGATATGCAAGTCGATCCTGGAAAATAAGAAATGATATGGATATTCGGTTTGATACCGCATCCATTACTAAATTATTTACAACCGCTGCCATATTGCAGTTGATTGACAAAAAGCTGCTGGCATTTGAAACCAGCGCAATCGAGTATTTGGGACTAGAAGGAACAAAAATATCAAAAGAAGTAACTATCTTTCATCTGCTGACGCATACATCAGGTATTGGGGATGATTGTGAAGAAGAAGCAGGTGAAGTC
Organism: uncultured Chloroflexia bacterium; assembly: GCA_963824175.1. Taxonomy (GTDB): domain Bacteria; phylum Chloroflexota; class Anaerolineae; order Anaerolineales; family UBA11858; genus B10-G9. Next base: position 95,617 of record CAWGOD010000009.1, read on the forward strand.
TATGAAGACTTATGGAAAACAAAGCCAAATTATTCAGTCAGGAATACAGAGGATTTCTTGCCACAATTCATTTACAAAGAACCCAATTTCGCACCAGGGGAAGGATGCCGCTACTGCAACTGCAGCTTTGTATTATTGGGATTGATGATCGAAAAAGCAGCCGGTATGCCTTATCGTGACTATGTTCGGAAAAACATATTTGAGAAAGCCAATATGTCCAGCTCAGATTTTTTAGCCATGGATTGCGTTCATGAGAAGGTTGCCGAAGGCAGCGACCCGATCAGAAATGGAAAAGGGGAAATCGAAGGCTGGAAAAAGAATATATATTCATATCCCCCGATCGGATCCCCGGATGGCGGCGCCTATGTCACTGCCAGTGACCTGGATCGTTTTCTGCGGGCAGTACAGTCCGGCGAACTGCTCTCAGAAGAATTAACAAAAGCATTTCTGTCACCCCAGGTAGACTACAAAGATAAGGGTGATTGGGTGATGAAGTATGGGTATTGTTTATGGTTTTACGTAGACAAATGATGGGAAGATAGTTAGTTATCAAAAGGAAGGCATCAATGCCGGTGCCAGCGGCCTTATCCGACATTTCCCCGAACAAGATATCAATGTAGTGATCCTGTCAAATATGGAGGATGGCGTGTGGGGGCCAATTCAAAAGATCCATAAGCTTGTAGTTGATGGAAAATTTAATTAGTTGCACCATTGTCTAGCGAAATATAGTAACTGGACATATTCCCTCTCCACCAGATCCCCCAACTATAATTCGGCGAGCGAATATTTACTACCTAAACAAAATGGAAATATTTTGAACACTAAAGCAAGAATTAAAGCAGAACTTATCGCACCATGTGGAATGAATTGTGCGATTTGTATGGGACATCTCCTAAGAGACGAAAACATATGCCCAGGTTGCCGGGGGGATGATGCATATAAACCAGGAAATTGTGTTAGATGCGTAATTGTAAACTGTGATTACTTTGAAAACACCAATTCAAAATATTGTTCTGAAAAGTGTGACGAATTTCCTTGTAGGAGATTAAAGAGTTTAGATAAAAGATATCGAACCAAATATGATATGAGTATGCTTGAAAATTTGGAAAATATTGAGGAACTGGGTATTAGGGCATTTGTTAGAAATGAAAAAGTTAGATGGACCTGCGCAGTATGTGGTGGTCTTATCTGTGTTCATCGAGGTAGTTGTTCAAAATGCGGAAAAGATAAGCATTAGTCATTTCACTAAACATTTTCCCTCTTCGTTACTTCGACCTATGAGATAAATAGATACTTCTTTCAAACAAGGAAACCCAAAGGTGAAACAATCAATAGTGCATATTGCTTTAGTTGTCCGGGACTACGATGACGCCATCGCATTTTATACTGAAAAACTCAATTTTCAATTAATAGAGGACACTTATCAGCCGGAACAAGATAAACGTTGGGTTGTTATATCTCCTCCTGGATCAACAGGAACAACGCTCTTATTAGCAAGAGCTTCAAATCCCGAGCAGGAATCATTCATCGGCAATCAAACCGGTGGAAGAGTTTTTCTATTCCTGAATTCCGATGATTTTTGGCGAGACTACAATGACATGATTGCCAAAGGCATTAAATTTATCAGGGAACCAAAAGTAGAAGACTATGGTACAGTTGCGGTCTTTGAAGATTTGTACGGAAATCTGTGGGATCTGCTCCAACTGAATGAGGATCATCCCCTAATGAATAACTAGGTACAGGAATCGGAGATAATATAAAGCCAGCCCCAGTCAAACAAAATGTGACAATAGCAAATCTTCAGATCATGAAAGGCAGATAAATTATTTCGTAAAGCTTAATTATTAGATAACTCAAGGTAAAACATGGATGTGGTAACGGGATCATTTGGCTATATAGGTAAATACATCACAAAAGAGCTTCTAGACAGGGGTCGTGAAGTAAAAACGATCACTACTCATCCCGATAAACCGAATCCATTTGGCGGCAAGGTAAAAGCATCAAGCTACGATTTCGATAACCCAGAAAAACTTACAAGATATTTGGAAGGCTGTGAAACCTTATATAATACATATTGGATACGATTTAATTATCGACAGTGGTCATTCGAAAAGGCAATTGAAAACACGAAAGTATTATTCAATTGCGCGAAGAAAGCCGGGGTCAAGAAAATCATCCACATCAGTGTAACCAATGTGTCATTGCATGATAAGCTGCCCTACTATCACGGGAAAGCTTTACAAGAAGAAGCACTCAAAAACTTAGGGGTTGAATACACAATAGTCCGCCCGACCCTGGTATTTGGATTAGAAGATATTTTAGTTAATAATATCGCTTGGACAATTCGGAACTTCCCTGTGGTCCCAATATTTGGATCAGGAAAGTATAAAGTGCAGCCCATATTTGTTGATGATTTAGCGAAAATTGCTGTTGAAGCATCCAGGTTAAATGGATCACAAATAATTGATGCGATTGGTCCCGAAACTTACACATATGCTGAGTTTCTAAAACTGATCAGCAGAGAGTTAAATAGAAATATTGCCTATCTCTATACACCTCCGTCCCTGGGTATTTTCCTTGGAAAATTAATCGGGCTCTTCGTAAGGGATGTAGTCCTTACAAAAGATGAATTAAGTGGATTAATGTTGAGCAAATTAACATCAGATCAGACCCCAAATGGGAACACCCTTTTTTCTCAGTGGTTGCATATGAATAAAAACCAAATCGGCGTTGGTTATACTTCCGAATTGAATAGGCATTTTCATTGGAAGAAGGAAATCTAACCTCCACTCAACTAAATACTTGGGGTAGATCGAGGACTGGGGACGGATCCTTCGACGCCGCGTTGCGCGATCCGCTCAAGACAGGGAAAGAATCAAATACTAAATGCTAGAAATCCAACAAACCTTCCCCGGAGAAAATTCCGGAGATTTATTTACATTCATCCTGATTTTTCCTACCCATCAACCCCTCAAGAAAGGTAATGCTATAATAAAAAATACGTATCCCCGCCTTACTACAACCTGTTTAAGGAGGTTCTTCAATGTCTGACAAAGCCCAGGGTTTTTCACTCAGCGATGAGCATAAGATGATTCAAAAGGCTGCCCGCGATTTTGCTGAAAAGGAGATCAAACCGATCGCTGCCGAGTTTGATGAGAGCGGCGACTTTCCTTCAGAAACCATCAAAAAGATGGGCGAAATGGGGTTTATGGGCATAGAAGTACCGGAAGAGTATGGCGGATCAGGTATGGACACGCTGGCTTATGTCCTAGCCCTGGAAGAGATCTGCAAGGCAGATGCATCCCACGGAACGATCATGTCTGTCAACAATTCCCTCTTTAATTACGGCATCATGTTATTTGGTACAGACCACCACAAGGAAAATTTCCTAACTCCGGTGGCCTCCGGTGAAAAGATCGGCGCATATTCTTTAACCGAACCGATGTCAGGTTCGGATGCCAGCACCATGCGCAGCAGGGCTGTTCTTGATGGTGATGCCTACGTTCTCAACGGACGTAAATCTTGGGTTTCTGGTGGTCCGGTGGCTGATTTTGTAGTGGTATTTATGATTACCGATCCTGATGCCGGACATCGAGGTATCACTGCCTTTCTGATCGATGCAACTATTCCCGGTTTTATCCGGGATAAAAAGGAACCCAAAATGGGTATCCGGGCTTCCGCAACCAGCGAACTGGTCTTTGAAGATTACCGCTGCCCAGTAGAAAACCGCCTGGGCGAGGAGGGGGAAGGATTCAAGATCAGCATGGCGGTATTGGATGCCGGCCGGATTGGGATCGCCTCCCAGGCCCTGGGCATTGCCGAAGCGGCCTATGAAGCAAGTGTGGAGTATGCCAAAGAAAGGGAAAGCATGGGAAAGAAGATTGGCCAGTTCCAGGGTATCAGCTTTAAACTGGCGGACATGAAAACCCGTATCGAGGCTTCCCGCCTATTGATCTACCAAGCTGCTTTTGCCAAAGAGCGCTTTAAAACGACAGGTAATCGTTTTACTTTGGAAGCATCCATGGCTAAACTTTTCGCCTCGGAGACGGCAACTTTCTGCGCCGATGCCGCGGTTCAGATCCACGGCGGTATGGGATATTCCAAGGAACTTCCGATAGAAAGATATTACCGGGATGCGAAGATCACGGAAATTTACGAAGGAACCAGCGAAATCCAGCGCATGGTTATTGCCCGACTTGAGACAGGTTTAAGATAACCATAAATACACCCTAAAGGAGCAACCAAGAATAAATCGAGGTCACCATGAATGTTGCAATGTACACCTTGATCATCATTGTAGTGTGTGTTGGGATCACTGCCTTTTTGGTATGGAAACTGAACAAATTCCGCTCTACTGAGGATTACAAAAAGAACAATTCTAGATTCGTGAAATTCCTGAAGTGGGAAGAGAATTTGATTCTTAATTATAAGAAAGCAACAAATGACAAGATCGGTAATAAATTTCAGCCCCAAATAAAAATCGGTAATAAATTTCAGCCCCAAATAAAAAAAGTGTCAGCTTTAATGAGAATTACTCCCAGCAGGCGTTTTCAATTGCTGTTGATAGCTCTTGCCCTGATAATCGGGGGACAGATTATCATGCATCGGACAATGCATATAGATTCCTGGACCGGTTTACGTGAATCCATTAATACCTGGCTGCGGATTGACGCAAAATACATGGGGAGTGTGATTATCGGCATGTCTTGCACTGTATTAGGAGGAGTGCTTTTTGCCATTACATCCTTTAACACAGAATTATTTAAAAAAACCAACCTCTCTGCCATTTTTCCTGTACCAGATGGGCCAATCCTTAAAAAATTTCACCTCTCAAAATGGCTGATTCCATTCCTTGTTGGTAGTATATTTTTTGGATTCCTGATCATCCGGGTGATCAATTTTGAGCTTGAATTCTTCGATGTATTTTTCTGGATTGCAGCCATATTCTTTATCACCAGAGCTGTGCTCAGATATGACAAAGCCGCCGATGTATCTCTGTCACCCGATTTACCCTACCGCGATGTGGGAATAATCATCTTGCTGCTGATCGCGGGTTTGCTAATCGGAACCTATCAACTTCAGAACATTCCCAATTCGATCCAGGGAGATGAAGGAAATTTTTTTGAAACCGCCAGGTTCATTGCCAATGGAAAGTATACAGAGTCGATATTTGGATTTGGGGTGTATTCCTATCCCGTTTTCAGTTCATTCATCCAGGGTGCGATCATGCGTATTTTCGGCAAGGATATCTGGGGTTGGAGATTTGCTTCAGTTATACCCGCGCTATTAAGTGTCGTGCCGTTATATCTCCTTGGTAAAGAGGTTTTTAATCGACGGGTAGGGATCATCTCCTCTTTGATCTATATCTCCTCTCCATATTATCTGGCTTTTGCCCGCTTAGGATATAACAACTCTCAAGCAATTCTATTTGTGATCCTATGTGTCTGGTTTTTCTACCTGGGATTAAAAAGAAAAAGTCTCTTTTATCTATTCCTGACTGGTATGGCTTCAGGTCTGGGGTTCCTAACCTATAGCTCGGGCAAATTGGGAGCGGTGATCATAACCATCCTGTTTGGTATATTTTTTATACTCAAGATATTCAGAAAGGGAACCAGAAGATTTCTTCTGGTTGGTATCCTGGTATTTGTAATTGGATACACACTTATCGCACTACCTCATCTGAGTTACGGCATAACCGAAGATCCTCTGACATTAGGTATAAACTGGTTGAAGGACTGTTAACAATTTCGATTACGCCTGCTCCTTGTTTGGAGAAGAGAGTGTAATCCAAACCAGTACAATAACTTACCTAGATAAATATCGCATAATCCATAGTCCGGAACTCACCCCAAGGCTGCTTCAAAGGGGTTTGATCCGATCCCTGCTGGGCTTCCAATTGGATGAGTTCAGCAACAACTTTTACCTCTCTGCATCCTTGGCTGGACCGATCGCTGTCATTTTCTATGTCTGCGGATTATTTGCATTATTAGCCCACTTCTGGAAACCGTATAGTTATCCCTTCTTGATCTGGTTCATATCAGGGTTATTCTTTCTCAGTATTATCAGCACCTATCCTCCCAGGCCAGCGCATCTGGTTCCGATCATTCCTGTATTGGCGATATTCTCTGGACTGGGGTTGTTCGTGACGGTGGAACAGATCATAAAATATCTTAAAACAACAAAACTGTCCTGGGCTCCACTACAGTCTCTTTTACTCATCAGCTGCTGCCTAATGATCCTCATTTTCGGAGTAAGAGAATATTATGTAGAATCCCCAAAAACCTACCGTCCAAATCTCGAGAATATTATGAACTGGGCCGGGTTACAAAATCCCCGGGAGACAGAAATTTTTTATATTTATGACTCTGAGCGTTATCAGGATTGGGTTCCATATTTATATCGCATAGAGTTGACAAAACCCAGGTTTACTCGATGCATATTGGACAGATTCGAGACGGCTCTGTCCAGTTCCCCCTAGAAAAGGATTTCTCCATATTCTTTGAAGAGAATACTGCCGGGGAACTATTACCAATATTCAGAGATCGCTTCGATTCAGCAGAATTCATCACTATCAGAGATCGGGATGAAAAACCTATCGGCAGGGCTGTCGTTAATGGGACAGTGGAACTATCAACTTCAGTGACCTTCTGGGTCGGTATTGGAGATCTATTGACTTCTCGCGTGATGTGGTTAGTCTACCCTCTGATTGCATTGGGGATCTACCTCGTATTCAAGATGAAACCCACCTGGAGCTTTCAAGATTTGCGGATCATGATTCAACAAGTGGATTGAAGGATAACAAAGAATTACCGTTCATGTCCATATTTCATAGGTCATCCGCAATAACACCAGCCTCGAATGCCTTACCGAAACCAAAAAGGTCATTTGAGTTAGGATTTTTCTTCCGACTTGGTTTCCGAAAAACCGAACACGATTTTGAAGCAAAAATTGTCATCAACTCACAGAAAAAGCTTATCAAGAAACAGAACAAAGAAGATATATCACCTGATTAACCAGCAAGGAACTCACTTGAGACGAAGAGGTCGATTAACATTCATACATGCCAAATCCCATAGACCTTTCAGAATCCACCTATAACAAACGTCCAACAAGTATAAAGATGTTAAGCATTTTGTACATCATAATCAGTCTTTTTCACCTGCTGAAATTCATTCAGGTGATAATTCAGTGGTCCATCCTGATCAAACTACCTCTATCCATATCTCCAATCTATCTAGCCGGAGATGGTCTGATTTGGGGATCAGCTGGTCTGATCCTGGCCGGGGGACTGTGGGCAGGAAAAAGCTGGTCCAGCCCTGCAGTCATGATCCTGAGTTTTTTATACAGCCTGGTCTTCTGGGCTGACAGAATCTGGATCGCCGAACCGGAAGGCCTGGCACAGCGCTGGCCAATTAACCTCATTCTCACAATAATTGGTTTAGGTATGATCTTATTAGTCCTAAGTCGGAAATCAAGCCGGGATTATTTCCGGAAAAATCCTGCTAAAATACCATAACGGAGTACAGCTATGGTTGAAAAATCAAAAAATACAAAGATCCAGGAACTTCGCGACAAAAAAGCCCAGAGCAGGCAGGGCGGCGGTCATGACAGGATCCTGAAACAGCATGAGAAGGGACGCCTAACAGCCCGGGAAAGGTTGGATCTGCTTCTCGATAAAGGTTCATTCCGGGAAATTGATGCATTCATAGAACACCGCACGACAGATTTTGGTATGGATCAAAAAAAGATCATGGGAGACTCTGTCATCACTGGCTGGGGCACGATAGAAAACCGATTGGTGTATGTCTTCTCGCAGGACTTCACTGTTTTTGGCGGCAGCCTGGGTGAAGTTCATGCAGAAAAAGTTTGTAAGATCATGGATATGGCGCTGCGCAATGGCGCCCCGGTAATCGGTATCAACGATTCCGGCGGAGCCAGGATCCAGGAAGGCGTAGTTTCCCTGGGAGGTTATGCGGACATTTTTTTACGCAATACACTCGCCTCCGGTGTCATCCCCCAGATCAGCGTAATTATGGGTCCTTGCGCCGGCGGCGCGGTTTATTCTCCGGCCATGACCGATTTTATATTTATGGTGCGCGGCTCTTCCTTCATGTTCATCACCGGCCCAGAAGTGGTCAAAACGGTTACACACGAAGAGGTCACTTTTGAAGAACTTGGTGGCGCGGATGTGCATGCTGAAAATTCCGGCGTCTGCCACATCGCTGCCGATACAGAAGCCAATACCCTGTTCCTGGTCCGAAAACTGATGTCCTATTTGCCCCAGAATAATATGGAAGATCCACCCTTCCGCCCCACAGACGACAGCCCCCTGCGTCGGGAACCGGCCCTGGACACGATCATTCCTGATGATCCGTCTAAACCCTATGATATTAAGAATGTCATCTCCCTGTTGGTGGATGATGGCGAATTTTATGAGATCCAGGAAGCTTTTGCCCGCAATATCGTGATCGGGTTCGCTTGGCTGGGTGGACACAGCGTGGGCATTGTGGCCAATCAGCCGGCCTATCTGGCAGGCGTACTGGATATAGATTGTTCCGAAAAAGCAGGGCGTTTTGTGCGCTTCTGCGATTCTTTTAATATCCCGATCCTGACCTTCGTGGATGTACCAGGCTTCCTGCCCGGTCTGGAACAGGAGCACGGCGGTATCATCCGATCCGGCGCCAAACTCCTTTATGCTTACTGCGAGGCTACCGTTCCTAAAATCACCCTGATCACCCGCAAAGCCTATGGCGGCGCATATGACGTAATGAGCAGTAAACATATCCGGGGTGACATTAATCTGGCCTGGCCCAGCGCGGAAATCGCTGTAATGGGACCGGAAGGAGCAGTGAATATCATCTTCCGCAAGGAACTTGCCAAAGCCAAAGACCCGGAAAAGAAGCGGGCAGAACTGGTTGAAGAGTACCGGGCAAAATTCGCCAATCCCTATATTGCGGCTTCCCGGGGTTATATCGATGATGTTATTGAACCCAGCACAACCCGGGCCCGATTGATCAACGCACTGGAAATGTTAAGTCATAAACGGGATTCAAATCCTGGTAAAAAACACGGAAATATACCCCTTTAAGGTCAAAACAATTGGATACTGATGTTTAAAAAGATCCTAATCGCCAACAGAGGTGAAATCGCAGTCCGGATCATCCGCAGCTGCCGGGAAATGGATATCCAGACCGTGGCAGTTTTTTCCGATGCAGACCGACACGGCCTGCATGTTCGCCACGCGGATGAAGCCTATCACCTGGGTCCATCAAAGGCCAGCGAATCCTATCTAAGAATCGATAAGATCCTGGAAATCGCCCACAAATGTGGGGCAGATGCGATCCATCCTGGCTACGGCTTCCTGGCGGAGCGGGCTGATTTTTCACAGGCCTGCCTGGACCAGGGCATCGCTTTTATCGGCCCCAAACCCTCAGCAATCGCAGCCATGGGTGATAAACAGGTCGCTCGCGATACCGTTACCAAGGCAGGTGTACCAGTTGTTCCCGGCACAGAAGGTCAGGGAGACCTATCGGATGAAGCTCTGTTAAAAATCGCTCCTGAAATCGGTTTTCCACTGTTGATCAAACCCAGCGCCGGGGGCGGCGGAAAGGGCATGCGCGAAGTTGGCAATATTAAAGAGATGCCTGGGCTTTTAACCGCTTCACGGCGGGAGGCAGAATCCTCCTTTGGTGACGGAAACATCTACCTGGAAAAACTAATCCAGGGTGCCCGGCATATCGAGATCCAGATTCTGGCGGACCAATACGACCATGTTATCCACCTGGGAGAGAGGGAATGTTCCATCCAACGCCGCCATCAAAAATTACTAGAGGAATCTCCTTCTGTAGTTATTGGCGATGATCAAGCCTTACGAGACAAAATGGGAGCTGTGGCAGTCCAAACGACCCGGGCAGTGGATTACCTGAATGCCGGGACTATAGAATTCCTGTTGGATAAGGATAATAACTATTATTTCCTGGAGATGAATACCCGTCTGCAGGTAGAACACCCAGTCACCGAAGCAGTGACGGGCATTGATATTGTCAAAGAGCAGATTCGCATCGCAGCCGGATTGCCCTTGCAGCATATGCAATATGATATCAAGTTTCACGGTTGGGCTATGGAATGCCGGATCAACGCAGAGGATCCATTCAGGGGATTTTTACCCTCCACGGGAGTGATCACCCAAGCACTGCTTCCATCGGGACCGGGCATCCGGGTGGATTCCGGTGTGTATTCAGGTCTTGAGATCACCCCCTATTATGACGCCCTGATTGCCAAACTCATCGTCCATGGGGAAACCCGCGAAGAAACCATCGCCCGCATGAAACGAGCTCTTGAAGAATTCCGGGTACTCGGAGTCCGCACCAATATCCCTTTCCACCAGGCTTTACTGGAAAACCCGGATTTCCTGGTGGGGAATTTTGACACTCAGTTCGTAAAAGATGGTGTGCCTCCTTTCAGCGAAGTCCAGAAAGACAAGGATTTACCGGCAGTTGCCGCCCTGGCCGCTGTGCTTGCCGCTCATGACCGCGCCCATCGGTCCGCGATTGCCATCCAGCGCCCCAAACGAGATACCAGCAACTGGAAATGGCTGGGCCGCTGGGAGCGGACAAAAAAATAATATGAGCATTAAATATATAGCGGATATTAAAGGCATCGAATATGTGATAGAGGTCATCTCTGAATCCGAAGTGATGATCAATGACAAGCTGCATGAAATTGATTTCCAGGTTTTGAGACAATCGCTATCGTATTCACTGCTTGTGGATGGAAAATCCTATGAAACCAATATCTACCAGGATAATGGGGATTGGGAAGTCTGTCTGCGGGGCAGGCGCTTCCAGGTCAGGGTTGAGGATGAGAGAGAACGCCTTCTGCGGATGGCAGCCGGCCGCACCTCAGTCCAAAAGGGAAAGTTTTCCCTACAGGCGCCTATGCCGGGATTGGTCATCGATATACCTGTGAATGTCGGGGATGAAGTCGAAGAGGGACAAGTGCTGCTGATCTTGGAATCAATGAAAATGCAGAATGAACTTACAGCTCCCCGGGATGGAAAGATCGCCCGGATCCAGGCCAAAGTCAATGATAATGTCGAACGCAAAGAATCCCTGCTGATCCTGGAATAACCAGCTGTTGATATTGATTAATCATCCCCCTGATCTACCTTTTCCTGATCTGTATTTGACCGTGTTCTGAAAAATCTAAAGATTACCGGACCAACAACCAATACCAGGACAAGGATCAAGATCAATATTTCCCCATACCCAATCGTAATGAGCGGGGTGCAAGCCAAAAGGCTGATCCCTATTGATCCTACTGCTATCGTTAGTTGAGTACGACGGCTCATTGTACAGGTTCCTTATCCGTAATAATGATGTAAAAACAAATCATACCATTTATTAGGGAAGAGGATGGATTTCTCCATCCTCTTCCAGAGATCTATACGGGTACATTTGGCAGGTTTTTCAATGCCATATCAATTGCTTCCTGGGGCTGCTTATAATTCTCAAGTCCGCCAGCCATATACTCCTGGTACGCGGTCAGATCAAAATAACCATGACCGGATAGGTTGAAGACAATCACCCGTTCCTCCCCTTGTTCTTTGGCCTCTAGAGCTTCATCAATTGCTGCTCTGATAGCATGGGCAGATTCCGGGGCAGGAATAATGCCCTCAGTGCGGGCAAAGGTCAGGGCTGCCTCAAAAGTTCCCAGCTGGGGAACCGCAATCGCCTCAATATATCCCTCATCATAAAGGGCAGATATGCTGGCAGCCATTCCGTGATACCTCAATCCACCTGCATGTAGTGGAGCCGGCACAAAATCATGGCCTAATGTATACATTTTCAACACTGGGGCCATACATGCTGTATCTCCATAATCAAAGGCATATAAACCCCGCGTTAATGAAGGAGTAGCTGCCGGTTCAACTGCCACCAGGCGTGTTTTCTGTCCATTGAGCAGGTTTTCCCGCAGGAACGGGTAAGCAATTCCTCCAAAATTTGAGCCGCCGCCCACACAGCCGATCACAACATCGGGGTATTCACCAGCCAGATCCATTTGTTTGAGGGCCTCTTCTCCAATCACAGACTGATGGGTCAGGACATGATTTAAGACTGAGCCAAGGCTGTATTTCTTCTCTCCCCCGGAAGTAACTGCCGCTTCAACCGCTTCTGAGATCGCCATTCCTAAGGTTCCGGGTGTATCTGGATCCTGCGCTAAAACAGACCGCCCGTATTCTGTTCGATTTGTAGGACTGGAATAAACTTGTCCACCAAATGCCTCCATCATCAGTCTACGGTAAGGTTTGTGATCATAAGAGACCCTGACCATATATACTTCAATGTTCAGATCAAAAAACGATCCGGCCATTGACAGGGCTGAACCCCACTGGCCTGCGCCTGTTTCGGTTGTCAGGCTCTTTATTCCTTCAGCTTTGTTGTAATATGCCTGCGGAACAGCAGTATTGAGTTTATGCGAACCCGATGGTGAGACTCCTTCGTTCTTAAAATAGATATGGGCTGGTGTGTTTAGCGCTTTTTCAAGTTTCCGGGCCCTGATTAGGGGAGTGGGACGCCACAGTTTATAAATCTCCCTGACTTCCTCCGGAATGGGATTATACCTTTCAGTAGTGACTTCCTGCTCGATCAAACTCATGGGAAAGATCTGGGAAAGGAAATCAGGTGTGACCGGTTCGAAAGTCTGGGGATGAAGGATCGGCTGCGGCGCAACAGGGATATCAGCATTAATGTTGTACCATGATTTCGGTAGATCATTTTCACTCAATAAATATTTGGTTTCGTTCATAGTCTTCCTCCTTGAAAGCTTGAAAAAATTAGCTGGTTTGTTTATAAAAACGCCAGGCCCTCCAACACCCTGGCTGGCTCATAATAAAAGTCATCGGATACGATCGTTTTCTGGTATAGCTGCATTCCCATTGCCTCGCGAACCAATGCCAGAGTCTCTTGCGACTCCAACCGCATCCGATGGGATCCCTCGATACAAGATATCCAGAATAAGGTCAGATTGGCGGGCATATTTCTCCCGCCTTAGTCGCAAAGGATCGAGGAAGTGATTGATCGCCAGAACCAATTTTCTTTTCACCTCAACATCACCCACTTTGCCCTGCCGATACCTTTCTTTCAGCTCAAGAACCTGCTCCAGATCTGGATTAAAGTGGTCATGATATATAAAAACCGGGTTGCCTTCCACTTTCCCCGGCACATTCGCGCTGGTGCGGTTCGGGTCGGTGTACATGCTCATCACCTTTTCCTCGACCACGGCGGGGCTGTCAGACAGGAAGATAGCATTGTCCAGGCTTTTACTCATTTTGGCCTGCCCATCCGTACCGATCAATGTGCCCTCCAGTTCCATCTCCGGGATTGGAAAAACCTCGCCGTAATTGCGATTGAATCGCCGGGCGATCTCCCTGGCGAGTTCAACATTGCCCTGGTTGTCCGTTCCAACCGGGACCAAATTCGCTCGCGGAATTAAAATATCCGCAGACATCAAAACCGGATATCCCAGCAAACCAAAGGGCATGGCAGAAAGACCTTCTGCTCGAGCCATCTCCTTCAGGGATGGGATCCTTTCCAGTCTTGGCGCGGTGACCAGCATCCCCAGTAGAGTGCTCAATTCCGCGATGCCGGGTACACTGCTTTGAACAAAGATAGCTGCCCGATCAGGATCGATCCCGGCCGCAAGGTAATCCAGCACAATATGATGGATATACTGATTCATGCGAGCAATCTGCTCTTTTCCTGGCCGGGTGGTTAAGGTGTGCAGGTCTGCAATCACAAAATAACACTCATGCGATTCCTGATACTTAACCCGATTTCGCAAACTGCCCAGATAATGACCCAGGTGCAATGGTCCAGTAGGTCGATCTCCCGTTAATAATCTCTCTTTCATTTTTCCTCCTCAGCCATCAGGCTTAAACAAAAATACCCTCATCCACTAAGGGACGAGGGCAAAATCTACTCGCGGTGCCACCCAAATTAGTCTGGCTTCAAGTTAAAACAAAAACCCGTCAGTGAAACAACGGGAGTTGAATTCTAGCAGCCCTGAAGGCCAGCCTCACTTTATCAGATACGGCCCGGAAGACCCGGGTTTATATCTTTTACCTTGATAACGGTGGCATCTCCGGCACAGGTTACTTGGGAATTTCCCGTTCACCCTGCGACTCCGAGGCCCATTCGACATCTTTGGACGGGTGAGACTTTCACCGACGCTCACTCTCTGTGCCGTCACGACCGATGTGTACTATTTCCTCATCACAGTCTTGTTATATTCAATTTGAATGGTGTCTTTATACACCGCTCCAAATATTTTGTCAAGCATAACTCTGAAATAATCCTCGTCACGTTATTTTTCAAGGATCCTCACCAACGAGTAAGCCTCATTCAGGTGGGTCATCAGATGCCTTGTGGGGGGCATCAACAACATTTCAAAGATCTTTCTTTTCCCCCAGTAGTCCAGTAACCCCTCTGCGTCAGGTAAAACCGCACCTTCATTTACCAGACGATCCAATCGGTCTGGCTGCACTTTCTGACCAAGTTCTTCAAGCTCCATACCTCTGACAATATGCCTGGTCTGTCTGCCAACAGCAGTCTCTATATTCAAAAAGAGCCTTCAGGTCTACATCTCGAGTTAAGTCGAACAAGTCTCTGGAGTTTATCAGATTACCAACATGGTCAATCGGGGAAGCCAATTTCCTCTTCCATTGATCCTGTAAATATTGCTGAGAGCCCCCAGCTACCAGGACGTTCATAGTGACATCTTCAATCCGACTGATATGCCACAAAATCCAGACCAGTGAATGGTCTTTTCCATCCGGAACGATGCGATATTGATCTTCGTTTATTCCAGTGAAGATCTCATCCGCATAGGACCAAGAATCCAAACCAGACATTTTTTGGCTGTGCAGAACAGCATGTTGGGAGAAAAACAGCTCCGTACTTTGATCCAGGGAGATCCCAACCTTAAACATATCGCGCAAGCGTTTTTGATCAGAACTCCAATTTCGGCGAAAAGTTTTTAAATCCTGCATATATTTTCCCAAATATCCTCTTCAGCTATCTATGTGCTTGAACTCCGTCCAGAAGATATAGCTACTGCCTAAAAGGGAAATTGTCAGGGCAAAATCCACTGCTGCTACTCCCAGCATAAAGAAATAATGTCCTTGCGATAAATGATCCAGCAATATTCCAGAGGTGATCATAATCGCCAGGGCCAGGAAAAAACCTGGGCGGAAGAACTGCCACAGACGTGGATTCTCCAACTGGTTGATTCGCTGTAGGTTCTTCCTACAGCTGGGAATGAAAATTACCAAAGCCTGGAAAACACCCAGCCCAATACCCAGTACAATAAATATTACTGGCCAGAGAGTGTCTTCTTTCAGGCTTCTGATTTGGACGATCAACTCCAAGCCGCTGCGTAAAAGCATGATCCCACCGATATACCATACCGCCGCAGCCAGATAAACGAGTGTTCTTTTTGATATTTTCATAATTTTAAGATTAGAAACAACATTATACCAATTTAGATAGTTACAATAGAAGGGATCACAATATTCTAAGGAGAATGTATGGATACCATTCGATGGGGACTATTATCCACCGCAAATATCAACCAGGCGTTAATTCCTGCTATCCGGGAAGCAAAGCGAAGCGAATTGACTGCAGTAGCCAGCCGAACCCTTGAAAGCGCAGAAAACTACGCCCGAGATTGGGAAATTCCTCAAGCTTTTGGTAGTTATGAGGAAATGCTGGAAAGCGGAGAAGTCGATGCGGTCTATATCAGTCTGCCCAATCACCTCCACGCAAAATGGACTATTAGAGCACTCGAAGAAGGCATCCATGTTCTATGTGAAAAGCCATTCGCCCTGTCCCTGGATGAAGTTGACGCGGTGATCTCAGCCAGGGATAAGTTCGGCAAAGTTGCGGCTGAGGCGTTTTATGTACCGCCACCACCCCCAGACCAAGATAGTCAAGGATTGGGTACAGGAAGGAAAGTTGGGAGAGGTTACACTGGTCCGGGGCACATTTGACTTCAAGATGGGTCCAGAGGGCCGAAAACCTGAAAACCTGAATGTGCGTATGGTCCCGGAATTCGGAGGTGGTTGTCTGTGGGATGTGGGGATCTATCCCCTCAGCTATGCCCAGTTCCTGATGGGAGGGCCGCCAGATTGGGTCTACGGAAGTGAGGAACTTGGGCCTACAGGAATTGACGAAGTGTTTGCAGGGCAGATGGGCTTTAAAACAGAGAATGGTGAAGTAATAGCCCAGATCTCCTGCTCGTTCAACACTCCTTTCCACACATTTTTAGAGATCGTGGGCACAGAGGGCAGGCTGCATATCTCCCGTCCATTCACGAATATGGACCGAAAACCCCAAGTGATTTTCACAGATCACAAGGATAAATCGAGGGAGATTCAGATCCCCAAGAAATCACTGTATCTCGGGGAAGTGGAAGATCTGCAGAACGCTATCCTGGACGGCAGCACCACCCTGGTCAGTTTGAAGGAGACCAGGAATCATGTCAGGACCGCTTTGGCATTATACGAATCTGCCAGAACCGGTCATGCTGTCCGGATGTTCAAACTGGTTTAAGGGTTATAACACAGGACCCCTTCATTTGAGATAAACCAGGCTGCTCCCCAGGGATCTGTATCCACCTGGAAGATCTGAATATCATATCCCTCAACATCGGGAATCAGCATATTCCATCTTCCATCCTCGTAGACGGTAGCATTCGGATGGTTGGCTGCCCAAATCCGCCCATCCATCCCCAGGGCCAGACTGTCAACCCGGACCCTAATGCTTTCAGAGTCACTTGAACCAACAGCAGGGTATACTTTCTGCCAGGCATCACCATCGTAGAATAGAATTCCATCCAAATAACCAAACCAAAGATTTCCAAACTGGTCCTCTTCGATGGTAACAACATCATAGATGGGTTCATGCCCGGTTGTGATATTTTTCCAGCCGCCGTCTTTGAAATAATGCAAACCGTATCTTGCACCTACCCACAAACCACCATCACGATCCAGGTGGACAGACTTCACCGAAAACGTAGTATTCTCAAGAACCGGTTTGGATAAGGGCTGCCACTTATCGCCCTGCAGCTGGAAGACACCATCCCAGGTGGCAGCCCACACTCTCCCATCGGGTGCGCTCTCCAAATCATATACGGAAGTGTTTTCGCCATCTACAAAGATCCCTGACCACATCTTCCAGGCATCCTCATGATAGAGGGCAATATAACCGGTCTGCGTTCCGGCCCAGATATCTCCGTTATTTAGGGGAAGGATCTTATTTACTTGATTACTGGGAGAACCCGGCGAGTCAGGAAAGGTTGTCCAGATGCCGTTCAACAGGAAGCTGATATCACCTCTGGTATAACCCACATATACTCTGCCATCCGGGTCTACAGCCAACGTCCTCGGCCAATTATCTGATAGACCATCTTCCTCAGTATATATGGACCATCCACCTGGTGGGCAGTTGGATTCCAGCTGAGGGATTTGGGTCGGATAGGGTGTTGGGGACGGCTCTGGTGTCTGGGTCGGTTTTGCAGTAGAGGTCAAGATAAGAGGAGGTTCGGGAGCAAGTTTGGGCTTACAAGCGCTGGAGATGATGACCAGAATGAATAATAGGACAAAAAGGGTTTTCCTAGAGACTGCGGCCACGGGATCCTCCTGTAGATTTGGCGGTTACCTATAGAATCCTGTTATAGCACAACCAATAAGGATCTTTCTGCATCAGGTGAGAATATTTTAATAAACGATTCCAGGATCTCCAGTTGTTCCTGGACCTGGGCCTTGGATACCCCAACGGGACCGTAGGTCGTAAAAACCGCCTGGTGAGTATCTGGTAGGATTTGAGTACGTTGGTCCGGTCCGTAGATCACTGAGGAAAGGATACCTTCCTGGTCCCGAATATACATATCACCTTCTTTAAGAGTTTGGTCAGACCCATCCAATCGCTGATAAGTTTCAATTCCCAATGCCACATCCGCCACCAGCGGCAGCGCCAGAGCCGTCAGATCATGAGCCGCTGTTAATAATCCCGTTTTCAACTCAGCCATGAACATGCTAGCTACTAGAGCTGAGGGAGAAAAGATCGATTTACCTTTAAATACTATGGATTCCAGCTGGAGTTGGACATGATAGGATTTCTTGAAGGGCCGATAGAAAGCATCATAGGCTGAAAAAACTGCTGTTTCCCGCAGTGACTTGCGATCCAATCCCCCGTATTTTGCCTTCAATTCGTTTTCCAAATTCTTCCTGGTTGATTTTAGATCCGGGTGATCTTTTTGATTGGGCGAGTTCTTTACTGCCAGCAGTCCAATACACGCTTCAGGAAGTACTTCTCTCCAGTGGGTGCTAAGTTCTATCATTGGTTTTCCTCAATAAATAAGGGGTAATCACCAGTTCAGATCCAGTCGGTTTCCTCGATAGTCATTTCTCCACCAGCGTCACCAGTATTAAGGGTGCCGGCAGGTTCTATCATCAGGATCTGGCATTCCCCCACTGCGGCAGGTTTATGCTCTACCCCTTGGGGGATGACACATAATTCTCCCGGTTTAAGATGCAGGAGTCCATCGCGTAAATGGATAGTAAGTTCACCATCAATTACCAGGAACATTTCATCAGTCTCCGCGTGGCTGTGCCAAATAAACTCTCCTTCGATCTTGGCAATCTTCAAATGGTAATCATTTAATTGAGCAACTATCTTGGGATCCCATTGTTCTGTGATCAAGGAAAATTTCTTTGTAAGATTTACCACATCTATCATCGTCTATTAATCCTCACTAAATAACAATATTTTTATTGTAACCCGTACTTGATCAGACAACTTAATTAATTAACAGGAAAAAGGCTACTAATGAAAAAGTTCATAATACTGATCGGAATGATCTTGGTCCTTACCGGCTGCAGTAGCCAGGCAAGCCAAGGGAAACTGACATTACAAAGTCTGGGGCCAGCTCCGGAACTAGAAAACGAGGTTTGGATCAACACAGATGAGCCATTACGCCTGGCAGATTTACGGGGGCAGGTAGTTCTAGTCGATATGTGGACTTATGGTTGAATTAATTGCAAAAACGTAATTCCCTCGTTGAGGGAATGGCATAAAGGATATCATGATCAGGGATTGGTTATCATTGGCAACCACTATCCCGAATTTTCTCATGAAAAGGATCTGAATAATCTCAAACAGGCTGTAACTGAACTCAGGATAGAATATCCGGTTGCCCAGGACAACGACGGCAAAACCTGGCGGGCATACAATACTCGCTACTGGCCTACCTTATACCTGGTGGATAAAAAAGGAAATCTCCGCTATGTGCATATCGGAGAGGGTGCCTATGAGGAAACTGAGGCAGCCATCCAGACATTACTAGCGGAGAATTATCCTTAAATCTGACTCTGAACACCTTCTTAGGGCTGTTATATTCACTGTCTTAGTGAGACAATCTCCTCCCAGTCCGTTCTCCGTGCAGACATTGATGTTTAACTGTGAGGTTATGTCCTGTGGAATCATCGTTAAATATTACATTCAAATAGGATCCTTCACCAGGTGTCAAGTCATTCTGTGAAGAAAGTATGGTGCAATGATTAAAGTGATAGAATTTGTCCTGTTGGTTTGGCGAATTTACTAACCCGCCAGAATTATCCGTACCTGTTGACCTCCAGGACTCAAGGGTGGGTGAACCAATATTATCAATCTGGAATTGTACAAGCCAATTCGCCGTACACTGAGTAACGTCAATATAAGTAAGTTTGAAATCAAATGCCGGAGTGGGTGTTGGTATAGGGGTATAGACCGGGAGAGATTCCCACGGTCCAGAAGGGGTGGCATATTTCCCCCACAACCAGCAGAATTGAGAAGGATTGTCCGGTCGGCGTATGTACCAATAATCCCCGGATGTATCAATACCAACCGCTTCTGATTCGTCCCCTTCCTGCAAGGTTACAAGCCATTGAAACACAGTGCCCTGCCCGGTTCGACAGTTGGTATTGGCCGAAGCATAAATCATGGCCACGTCCGGAGCGGGCGTATCGGTAACCGTAGGTGTCAGGGTGGGGGTATCGGTGATATCCGGTTCAGGGGTTTCTAAAGGAGTATCCGGATCCTGACCTGACTGATCCTCTGCATCGGAGACCACCTCCCCATCCAAAGCAACCATCGTTTCACGGACACTGATCTCTATTCGGGCAGTCTCATCAGGACCCCCGACTGACTTTGCCATCGAGGGCAGATTACAGGCCAAACTGAGCAAAATCAATAAACTGATCACGATAAATAATTTTGATGATGAATGCCGGACTTGGTTTTGATATTTCTTCATGGATGGCTCCTTGTTAGTGATTCATTAACAACAAATATCATAAATCTTTAAGGGCTTTTTCCAGGGAGATAAATACCTTCTCCGGAAGAATTGCATATGCCAAACCCAACCCATAAATAAAAGATTGTATTGCGTCTTTATGTTCTGTTCTCAGAATCGGTTCATCCCCGCTCGATACAACATATCCATCACCCGCCATTTGGACGGAGATCCCCCAACCCAGCCGATTTGCCAAGTCAATGCCCCCTTCAAGATTCCCTTCGGGAAAGTACTTGTCCAGCATTAACAAGTCATTCATGGTAATACCTCCTGACTTTACTGCCCCCTGGCTGTTTACATCAATCTATAAAGAGATATCTTTATCATATTGTACATTAAAGGCAAACGCCAGAAGAGGGAATTTCTCTTCTGGCGTTTATATAGCAAATACTTATTTTTTTTGATTATTCATCAAGCTGGAACTGTTTGAGGGCTTCCAGGGCTGCTGAGCCGTAAACTACTGCTGGTCCCCCGCCCATCATGATCGCAACACCAATTGTATCCACAATCTCATCCTCGGAAGCGCCAGCTTTGAGGGCATCATGGACATGGAAAGCAATACAACCATCGCAGCGAACCACGATACCGATTGCCAGCGCCATCAGCTCTTTGGTTTTTGCATCAAGCGCCCCGTCAGTTCCGGCAGCTTCGTGAAGCTTACTAAAACCCGCCATGATATCAGGGTTGGCTTTTCCATAGGCATCCATTTCTGACTGCACTTGCTTATAGAATTTTGGATAACTTTCAACCGACATAATCTACCTCCAGTAAGTTTGTGAAATTTTTAACAACTACAGTATACACCTCTGACCTGAAGCCAGGGTCTATTTACATGGGATCTTATGTAACGCTAATATTGTGATTTTATTCACAACGTGTCTGGGCTGGATTTTTTACTATCGGGGAAGGGCTAGAGAAAGAAACAGGCTCTTAACTACTCCTTAATCACATACTGGTAAAAAAGGATTTCCTTGCGTTCAACTTCTTTTTCCATTTCCATTCCAAGACGTTCTGCCAAGCGGATCGATGGTTTGTTTTCCTGGTGGATAACCGCTGCAATGCGGGATATAGCTAATGTGTTCAGGCCGTAATCAATGGCAGCCCTGGCCCCTTCTGAGGCAAAACCTTTCCCCCAGGCTGATTTAGCCAACATCCACACTAATTCAACATCCTCAAACCAATCCAATAATTGAAGGCCGATCCGTCCGATTAATTCTCCTGATGATTTCTCTTCAATTCCCCAAATGCCAAAACCGCGCATATGCCAGTGCCCCAGCATTAAACATAGCAAGTTCCAGGCCTGGGCTCGGGTCATAGTGGTGCCATCATAGGTTGCTCGCTGCATTACCTCCAGGTTCGAAACCATGGCAGCAAAGGGGTCAAGATCATCCTTATCAAATGCCCTCAGCAATAGCCGTTCTGTATTCAAGCTTGGGATGATCAAAGGTTCTATCATAGGGATTTTCATTCGCGTTTACAGATCGGTTGGCGGAGAATGGTCTTCAATTTTTCGGGTTCTACCCTTCTGGGGTCGCTGAGATAAATTTCATGATGCAAACCGTTAAATGTATAACCTTGTTCCGGCATCCATTTTTCATGCAGTTTAGCCAAAACCGGTCCTTCATCATCATACGATCCCAGATGAAGGATCTGAACACATAGACCTTCCTGGTAAACCTCCCAGCGAAGCTTCGCCAGCGAGGGCAAGTCTTTCTTTTTTGAAACCTCTGTCCGGGATTCAGCCACCATTTCTTCAGTGATCCAATCCGGGGTCATAATCATCATTGTCCAATGCCATTGACTTTTATCCCGAGCAGTTGTAAAAGTTGCCATATCATCCGCCCACCACAATCCTTCCAGAGGTGGTACCACATAATCCTTTTCCAGTTTCTTGCTCAAGAATTTGGTTTTGTAGGACATGGCATAAAGAGCCTCAATGGCAGCTGAATATTCGGGAACAATACCTGGCGTTCCATATCCGTCCACTTTGTAATATGCCATATCTGGCACTTCAACAACCTGAAATTCCTTTTTGGATGGCTGATAAAGATATTTCCACTCTTTCTTAAAATCAGTTTTTGTCATGCTTCCTCTTCTTGGATACAGTAATTACTGGGAAGAAAATTTGAGGCAATCGGTAAAGTAGGCATCTAAATCCCAATTCTTATGTAGCGCAGAAAATCCTTGTTGATTGGCCTGAGAGCAAAAATCTGCCGGGGTTATCTCATACTCAATAACAAAAACAGGCTTGTTAGCATCGAGAAATGGCAGCAATTGATCACATTCCTGATATGTAAAACATTCTTCATTCAAAATCCAATCAAAATCATCAACCAACTCCTGGATTTGATTGAGGTCGTTCTTTAATCCGATTTTCAAACCTCGGTCATGGGCTGCCCTGGGCCAGATATGTATTAAACACCAATTGATCATTCCCTGTTAGAGGGAATCCAGTCTTGTTTTCAAATCCATCCAGATTATCTGGATCGACGCCATCACATCCTTTTTCAACAGCCAGATCCATTCGATTTTCAATGATAGGGCTTAAAGCAGGAATCTGCCGGATATCCAGCCAGCGCTCTCCAGGCCAATCTTCCAATTCATACCCCAAAACATCGTCTGGATACTTGTGCGCGTCAAGCCGCCAGTCCTCGTAGCTGCCAGCACTAAAATAACAGATTACGAAAACTCCTCTTTTCTTGAGCTCAACGATGATCTCTGTTGGCGTATCAAACAAATCAAGATTGAAAGTATCTACCTCAATATCAAGATCCAACTCGCCACTGTATTGGATTTGCCAGCTTGTGATTGGTAATATGCCAGAATCTGATCTGCCTTCACTCAGATCTATTACTTCCGTTCGCTGGCAGGCAGCGACCAAGAAAAACAACAGGAATATCCAACTTGTGAATTTATAAGGCTCTCTCCTTGGCAACTTATCCTTCCCAAATAACCAGTTTATATACATTATAAAGGAGTTAATGATGTTAGTCTCTCGAGATCAAATTTCTAAATAGTAATTTCTCCTTTTTGGGTCTTGACAAATAGATGAAATATATTCTATTATATCGGCATACGATATATCGTTTCCCGTTATACCGCCAGGCGTTATAAGCTCTTGGCTGAAGAAAGGAGTTTTTATGGAGGACAAATCAATCTCAAAGCACCTTCCCCTGACGGAAGCTACTTATTATATCTTGCTGGCGCTGGTAACTCCCAAACACGGCTATGCGGTAATGCAAGAAGCCGAGGAGATCAGCCAAGGCACCCTCCGGTTGGCTCCAGGCACCATCTATGGTGCGTTTACCTCTCTGGAAGGGAGCAAATTGATCTCCATGGTCGGAACAGAAGGCCGCCGGAAAATCTTTCAGGTAACAGAAACCGGAATCAGGGTATTGTTAGGACAAATTCAGCGCATGGAAATCATGTTGCAAAGCGCTGGAAATAATTTTGACTTGTGGCAGCAAGTAACTGCCGAGGAGGAAGAATAATATGACTAATGAAATAATCACTAAAACAAAATGGTTCTGGGCCTGGCAGGATGAAAAAGAAGAAACCTGGCTATCAGAAATGGCCCACCAGGGATTACACTTGGATGGCGTTCCTTTTCCCGGGAGATATCAATTCAAGAGCGGGGAACCTGCGGATTATGTCTACAGGTTGGATTATCAATCCCTCAAAACCAAAGACAAGGTCTCCTACCTGCAGCTTTTTGCAGATGCCGGATGGGAAAACGTTGGAGAAATGGGCGGATGGATGTATTTCCGTTATCGGGTCACCAATGGCGAAGCTCCCGGAAATCTACAGCGACCGGGAATCCAAAATTGGTAAGTACCAGCGGGTTATGCTTTACCTGGTGATTATTTTTGCCGATAATGATTCTGCTAATGAACAATACATCTTCCGCTGACGGGAATGGACCTATTTTCCATGATTCTGCAAGGTCTCGCTGCCATGCTGATGTTGTTATATGCGTTCGGGATGATTCAGCTCTTCATCAGGATCAACAAGCTCAAAAAGACAGGCTAAGACAAACGATTACAGGACCAGTCCGCAAAATTTTCCCAGACTGGTCCTGAAAATCATTATTATAAGAAATAAATAATACTTAACTTGACACTCTATCCATTTTAAGGTTCCTTTGGTAAACTTAGGTGTTGTATTGTGTGAATCCGGCCAAGATCGGTCGGGTTTTTTTATGCTTCAAAAGTGAAAATTATGCAAACTACCAGAACCGACATACGAAACATAGCCATTATCGCCCATGTTGACCACGGGAAAACCACCCTGGTTGATGGGCTCCTGCAACAGGCAAGCGTTTTTCATGAGAAGAAAAAGTTCGAGAGTCCGGGTGATGGACTCGAATGAACTGGAACAGGAAAGGGGTATCACCATTCTCTCCAAAAATACGGCTATCGTGATCACCGATCCTCAAAACGGCCAGAGGATCAAGATAAATATCGTTGACACTCCAGGCCATGCTGATTTCGGGGGCGAAGTAGAGCGGGTCTTAAACATGGTTGACGGTGTATTGCTGCTGGTTGATGCTGCTGAAGGCCCTCGCCCTCAAACCCGTTTTGTGCTCCAGAAAGCACTGGAACTTAACCACAAGGTGATTGTGGTCATCAATAAAGTGGATCGCAAGTTGGCAGATTCGGAGCAGGTATTGAATGACACTTTTGACTTGTTCATAGAACTCGGAGCAAGCGAAGAACAGGCCAACTTCCCGGTGGTCTATGCCATCGCTACCCAGCATCGGGCTGGCCATACACCAGATGTTGGTCCCGATCTACAGCCGCTTTTTGAAACCATTCTGAATGCGATCCCTGCCCCTGTTGTGAATATTGATCAACCACTGCAAATGCTTGTAACATCTCTGGAATACGATAGTTTCCGGGGAGCTACAGCCATCGGGAGAATATCTTCCGGAGAGGTTGCAGTTGGAGAACAGGTTATTTATCTCACCGCGGATGGAAAAACCATCCCGGGAGAGATCACCTATCTTTATGATTACCAGGGATTGGAACGCCAGGAGATCGAACAGGCCAAGGCTGGTGAAATTGTAGCCATTGCCGGATTGGAAGGCATAACTATCGGAGACACGATCTGCAATATTGAAAATCCAGTTGCTCTCCCCAGGATAAAAGTTGAAGCGCCTACAGTTCGGATGTCATTTGGCGTTAATACCTCACCATTTTTTGGAAGAGAAGGCGTCTGGAAAACCTCCCGCAAACTCCGGGAACGGCTGTTTCGTGAAATCAGAAGCAACCTTGCTTTGAGGGTGGAAGAGTCTGGATCCGCGGACACATTGTTGGTTTCAGGCCGGGGAGAACTGCACCTGGCTATCTTGATAGAAACCATGCGCCGGGAAGGTTATGAATTCCATGTTTCACGTCCTGAGGTAATTCTTAAAACAGATCATTCCGGTCAGATCCTGGAACCTTTCGAAGAGGTCCGGATAGAGGTCCATTCAGATGATATCGGTGTGGTGATGGAATCCCTCAATAACCGGCAAGGTATGCTGCAGGATATGAAGGACTCAAGCACAGGAACAGTGTTACTTACTTTTCTGGCTCCCACCAGGGGCATCCTTGGCTTCCGGCATCATTTCTTGACCATGACCAGGGGAACAGGTGTACTGAACACAACATTTGATAGTTATGCTCCCCAGGCCGGCTCCGTAGAAGTTCGCTCTCATGGTTCCCTGGTAGCCTGGGAAACCGGGACATCAACAACTTTCGGCTTGAAAAACGCCGAGGAACGCGGGGTTCTCTTTATTGAACCCGGCATGGAGGTTTACCACGGGATGGTTGTGGGAGAAAATAAACGTCCAGATGATATTGAGGTGAACGTCTGCAAAACCAAACACCTAACCAATATGCGGAATAATATCCGGGAAATCAATCAGCGCCTGGTCAC
This sequence comes from uncultured Chloroflexia bacterium, assembly GCA_963824175.1. GTDB lineage: Bacteria > Chloroflexota > Anaerolineae > Anaerolineales > UBA11858 > B10-G9. Next base: position 121,927 of record CAWGOD010000009.1, read on the forward strand.
TCCCAGAGAAATGAGCCTGGACCAATATATTGAGTACCTGGCAGACGATGAGCTCCTGGAAGTGACCCCAAAAAATCTCCGGATCCGAAAACGCATTCTGGACCACAGTGCTCGAAAACGGGAAGCCAAACATGAAGCGGAGAAGGTCGCCGGGTAATACTCGTACCACATTAGAAATACCGAACCCAAGATTTGGCAGATTGGCGAGATTTGTACAAGCCATACCAGCGGGCAGGAAAATAGAGGGCCGCCAAACCTGCTAACCAAAGAGCAACCATTACCATCAAGCTGGATCCTCCTGGGGTCAGCAGCCTTCCCATTAGAAAGTACACTCCAATGTGGCTAAGATAAAAAAACAGCGGTATACGCCCAAAAACCAATACTGGATTCCAATCCCCGAAAACAGGCTTCTTTATCCAAGAAAAACCCCATAACAAGATCAGGTTTACCCCGGTAGTCAGCAGCACAAAGGTCATACTGGGCGGATACTTTACCAGACTAAAGAAATCCATCCAATTTCCAACAGGTAAAGGGCGGATATTCCCAAAACCATTATACAAACGCAACAGAACAAAACTAACCAGGAAAATCAATCCCAGCCAGGCTCCCTTCTGATATGCCTTCTTAACATCCTTTTGGATCCATTTACCGAACAACATACCCAAAACGACTAACTCAACCCAGGCCAAGAGTGGGTAATTGGTCCAGAACTCCCCCGTCCCTCCACTGTATACCAGCAAGGTTCCGCCCAGGTTATTAAAATTCCTGCCCCACAACCCCGGATCGGGAGTCAGGGCCTCCATGACTATAAACAAACCCAGGCTGATCCCTGCCAGGAATATCGGCTTCAAACGCAGTAGAGGAATACAGAGGATCATACCAACTCCAAGGGCTGCCAATACACCTACGTACCACAAATGCGCAGAAGAATCGGCCACCGACCAGGCCTGACTGTAGTTCAGAACTATCTGCAGAGATATCAGCACCAGACCCCTCAACAAAAAATGTCCCCAAATCTGTGGTTCCTTCCAGCCCGTTTTCCTGCGGGATGAGGCAAACAGGACCATTCCAATACCCATGGTAAAAAAGAAACCCGGCGCACTGAAGTGAGTCACAAACCGGACCAGGAAGTGCATTGGGGTGGAAAAGGCAGGAAAATACCCTCCCCAATATTCACCCGATGAGTGCTGCTGAGCAATATGGAAGTTGGCATGGTCCAATGCCATCAGGATCATCAACAGCCCACGCAGCAGATCAAGAGGGAGCAAACGATTTTCTTGTCGAGTTTGAGAATCGACAGCCATATCTCTCCAAAGATCCCCGAATTTAACCAGAAAGTGTTATCTTCATTATAAACTTAACCTCAATCGCAGATAACATCCCCAGGAATCATTTTCTTTCATGCTTCAGAAGCAGATGTTTTCTTAATAAATATAAGCCTTTAAGGTTCATTCGTTGCAGTCGCTTATCCCCCGTGATAGAATAACAAGACATCAGGTTCAATCCTGAAGGAAACTCCAGTTATGGCCAAAATGATCGAAGTAGTGATAGATAGCATCCGGGTCAGTCTCATGTCTCAGCAGCGCGTTGTGATTCTGCGTGAGATAGACTCAGATCGTTATCTGCCCATTATGGTTGGGATCTATGAAGCCGAACACCTCACCCTGGCTTTACAGGAAGTGGAAGTTTCGCGCCCGCTAACCTATGATCTATTTGTGAATATACTGGATTCCCTGGATGCCGAAGTGATCAGCGTTGAAGTAGTTTCCCTGAAAGATGAAACCTATTTCGGCAACATTGCCATTAATATCGATGGCACACTTCATAATATTGACTCCCGCCCCTCCGATGCCATGAATTTGGCCATCCGTTTGAATGTTCCGATATTCGTAGCAGAAAGTGTGCTGGATGAGGCCGGTTTGATCCCGGAAGATGACCTGACTGAAGCCCTCCCAGACGAAGAATTGGACAGTGAGCGGTTGTCAGTCTTTGAGAACTACCTGGAACAGATCAGCCCTGAAGAATCTGAAGACAAACCTGATGAAGAGGATTCCGAGGAGGAATAACTACCCCTCAACCTCCAGTTTCCCTAAAGTTCCACCTCAATAATCAAACAACCAACAATAATTCAAAAACCAACCATGACCGAATCCTTCGAATTCGAATCCGCTCCCGAAACATCCAGACCCCAGATGGTTCCCCACAGCCGGGAAGCAGAAGAAGCTGTCATCGGAGCGGTGCTGATCAACCCCGAAGCATATTATGACGTGGCCCAGTTCCTGGCCGCAGATGATTTTTATATCCACCGCAACAGATGGATCTGGGATACCTTTGTTTCCCTGCACGATCGCAACGAGGCTATCGACCTGGTGACGGTCACTGAGGAACTCGATCAGAAAGGCCACCTGGTAGATATCGGCGGAGCGGCCTATATCACCAAACTGATCAACAACGTCCCCTCCTCCCTCCATGCTGAAGCTTATGGACACAGAGTAGAAGAAACCGCCATCAGGCGCCGGATGTTAGAAGCTGCTAATAAAATCGCCAAACTGGCCTACGAGGAGAATCTCACCCTCGATACGGTCATGGACGACTCAGAGAAAGCCGTTTTTAACGTCAGTCAACGTCGTACGACACAGGAACTACAGCCCATACGAGCCGTTTTGAGTGACTATTTCGACCGCATGGAAGAACTCTCACAACGGGATGATGAACTAGTTGGAGTTCCTACAGGTTTTATTGATATAGATAGAATGCTTGGAGGCCTACAGCCCTCAGATCTACTGATCATCGCCGGCAGGCCTGGCATGGGTAAGACTGGTTTTATATTATCAGCTCTGAAAAATGCTGCCTTAACCCACAAAAAACATGTGGCGATCTTCTCCCTGGAGATGTCCAACGAACAACTGGTGCAGCGCATCATTGCCCAGGAAACCGGGATCGATTCCACCCGGCTTCGTTCTGGAAAACTCAGCCCAGATGAGTGGCTGCTTTTCACCCAGGCGATCGAAGTTCTAACCGACACCCATATCTTTCTCGATGATACCCCCGCTCTGACACCCTTGCAGCTGCGCACCAAATGTCGGCGCCTGCACCTGGAATATAAATTGGACTTGATCGTAGTGGATTATTTGCAGCTGATGGGCGGAGATATGCGTACCAACAATCGCGTTCAGGAAGTCTCTGACATATCCCGAAACATGAAGATCCTGGCCAGGGAGCTGAACGTACCTGTCTTGGCTGCTGCCCAGCTATCACGAGCTGTTGAACAACGGACGGACAAAAGACCTGTTTTATCAGACCTCAGGGAATCCGGAAGCCTGGAGCAGGACGCTGATATTGTGATGTTTATCTACCGCCCGGAAGTTTATGAAGAAGATTCGCAGTTCAAGAACTTGGCCGAGATCATCATAGCCAAACACAGAAACGGCCCTACTGGGGATGTGCAGCTGGTCTTCCGGAAGAATCTGGCCAAATTCGAAAATGCCGCCACTCGCGATATTGACCTCTCTCAGGTAACCTGATGACTTTTAACGGTCTTCCTCCAGGAAAAACAAACATAACCAGGATTCCCAGCCTGTTTTTTACGGACCTTCTTCCACAAATAGACAACCTGGATGAGATGAAGGTCACATTATATTCTCTGTGGCTGTTCACACGATTGGAAGGTGAAGTTCGCTACCTCACGGAAGAGAACCTCACAGGAGACCCGGATTTTATGGCGGGCATGGGCGCCACAGCCGCCGCCCAGCTGGTTGCAGTACAAACCGGGCTGGAGCGGGCGGTGAACCGCGGCACTTTGTTAAAAACAACGGTCCCTGAAGGGGAAGGGGAACTGGCCATATATTTCTTCAACTCTCCGCGCGGGCACGCCGCGGTTCAATCCGTCACAGACGGATCGTGGCGCCCCTCGGACGGAGACAGCCTGATCCCAACGTTAAGTTTGGAGCAGCCCAATATCTTCCGGCTTTATGAAGAGAATATTGGTCCGCTAACCCCCTTGATCGCAGACACATTAAGGGATGCAGAGAAAGAGTTCCCAGAGGATTGGATCAGGCATGCGGTAGCAATCGCGGTTCAGAATAATGTGAGGAAATGGAATTACATAGAAGCAATATTACGAAGTTGGCAGGACGGTGGAAGAGATGAGCGACCGGATAGAGGACATACTAAAAAAGACCGCCAGGGATATCTCGAAGACGAATTCGCCGAATTCATCGAAGACTGATCCAGGCGCCGGGTCTTACCCGGGTGATCCCAATTGTGAGATCTGCGGCGGGGTTGGCTACCTGCGGCAGGACCTCCCGGTGGGACATCCCGATTTTGGCAAACTCCAAATTTGCTCTTGCCGGGCTGGACAGTTAAGAAAACAAGCCCGGGCCAGTTTATTTAAAATGAGCAATCTGGATGAGCTGACCCATTTAACCTTCGAGAACTTTGAAATCCGGGGACAAATTGGATTAGGGCCAGCCCAGGCTGACTCGCTGGAACAAGCGTTCAACCATGCCCAACAATATGCCGGCAAACTCCAGGGCTGGCTGGTACTGCAGGGCCCTTACGGCTGTGGAAAAACCCATCTCGCAGCAGCTGTGGCAAATTTTGTAGTTGACCTTGGCATTCCAACCCTGTTCCTGACGGTCCCGGATCTCCTGGATAGTTTGCGCTTTACCTACAACAACCCGGAATCCAGTTTTGAGGAACGTTTTGAAGACATCCGACGTTCTCCCTTGTTGATCATGGATGATTTCGGGACAGAGAACGCCACTCCCTGGGCTCAGGAAAAGTTGTTCCAAATCCTCAATTTCCGCTACATCAATAACCTGCCGTTATTGATCACCACAAACCTATCTCTCAACCAATTAGAAGGTCGAATCCGCTCCCGGCTGCAAGACCCTGAACTTGTAAATCGGGTCAATATCCTGGCGCCGGACTACCGCCGGCCCATGGATGATACCGGCCACTCCGAACTCTCCTCGTTGTCATTATTGGGAGACCACACCTTTGGCAATTTCTCTTTACGTGATGATGAGAACCTGGAAAAGGATGAAAAAAAGAAGCTGGAAAGCGCCTTCAAAGCCGCCCAGAAATATGCTGAGAGGCCCAAGGGCTGGCTTGTGTTTCAGGGGGGGTATTCCAGCGGGAAAACCCATCTGGCAGCCGCCATTGCTAACTACCGCTCCGCAGAAGGCATCCCGCCTTTATTCATCATGGTTCCTGACCTGATGGACCATTTAAGGGCAACCTTTAGTCCCGACAGCACTGTCAGCTACGACCGGCGTTTCGATGAGATCAAAAAATCTCCTCTACTGGTGCTGGACGACCTGGGCACAGAATCCATGACTCCCTGGGTTAAGGAAAAACTCTACCAGCTCTTTAACTACCGCTACAATGCCGGGCTTCCCACCATAATCACTACCACGGACAAACTCAGCGAGATCGATCCCCGCATACGCAGCAGGATCCTGGATCGGCGTCTGTGCCGGATCTATGCCATCACCGTACCGCCCTACCGCGGCGGGTAGTGCTAATAAACAGTGTTCGGCATTCATTATTCATCTGAGTATTTTCCTCAATGAACTATTTGCGCTCCAATCTTGCAGCTTTAAACGTTAAATATATAGCGTTCGTATTAACACATTTCATATTCTCGTTCGTCTGAATTTTGCTAAAATGAATTGTATAGTCATGGAGGATAAATGGCCAAGAAAAAAGTGCTTGTTAAAAGCGATCAAAGAAGAAACCTGGCTGACACAGCTGCATTTCTACGGGAGCTGGCAGACAAAGTCGAAAGCGGACAGGTAAAACTAGTACAGGGTGGACAGGATGTAGTTGTAGATCTGCCTGAAACAGTAAGTTTTGAGCTGGAGTATTATGAACAACCCAAAAAACACGGCCTGAAAAAGCAGCTTGAGATAGAGCTGCAGTGGACAGAGGGCGGCAAAAAGAAACAGGATGTCACTCTGGGATAAAGACCCCCACCAATGTACTCAACGCTGCCATAAATGGCAGCGTTTTTTTATTTAACAGGATCGCCAGGGATTGATTGGGATATACTAAAACAAGAGTAAAAGGATGAAATATTGAAACCCTTTCAGGACTTCTCAAGAGTGAATCGGCCGGTTCAGGCTGCCGAGAGTTATTATTCCAACCTCAGTAAGTTTTATGACTGGCTGGCATCCAGTGAAAAACGGTTTATCAGGTTGGGTCTGAGGCTTTTATATCCGCAGGCTGGTGAAAGGATCCTGGAGATAGGTTTTGGCACCGGATACGCCCAGCAGTATATCGCCCAGGGCGTAATAAATGGCCTGAGCGCCGGACTAGATCTCTCCATCGGCATGGGGAGGGTCGCGCAAAGAAGATTATCTCGGGCCGGCCTCCTGGACCAGGTGGGCCTAGTGCGGAGCGATACCCTGCCAATCCCTTTTCAAAGCCAAATATTTGATGGGGTTTTTACGAGCTTCACGCTGGAGCTTTTTGATTCCCCCCTCATTCCTGAGGTATTAGCTGAATTCCACCGGGTGATAAAACCTGGAGGAAGATTAGTTGTGGTTTCTTTATCTAAGGATCAGCAATTGGGAATGATAGGCAGAATATATGAATCATTCCACGACCGTTTCCCCAAATGGGCGGACTGCCGGCCAATTCCAGCCAGGCATTTGGTTGAAGAAGCCGGATTCATGATTCAGAAGTCAATGGAATATAAGATGTGGGGGATACCAGTGATGATCGTTTTAGCAACCCCCGTCAATAACAGATAAAAAGAGAATTACATAGAAGGATTATTTGGCCCTAATCTGGTAATTGTCCGCGAATATCCTGTGCCGCTCGTTCAGGTTCCATCTGGCAAATAGACAATCCCAATTGTTCAAGCCCCCCCTGTTCCTGGGTATACGGCAAAAATTCAAAATATAATCCGGCAATATAAAAAATGACGGGGAGTCCCCTTCTTATTTGGAGCATAAGTAATTAGACTTTTTTTGAAGAAATTTCTTCCGTAGAGGTTTTTTCTGTGCCAAAAAAATGAACTCCGGGCCTAAACGCAGATACCTGGATCCCATTCATAAAGCGTTTTTGATCGATCAGAGATATATAAATTATAATTATCCATAACAAAATAATGCTCTATTATTGAACCCATCTTTCATCCCTTTCATCAATTTGAATTATCAGATGAAAGATGGTATACATATGCGGACAATTCACTTAACAATCACACACAAAGAATTGGACAATCGTGGAAAAACATTCTAATAAATACAGACTCCTTGTTATCCCATTTATCTTGGTATTTTTAATTGTACTTATTAAAAATGCCTGGATATCTGATGATGCCTACATAACTTTTCGTCCCATCGAGAATTTCATCCACGGATATGGCTTGGTCCATAATGTAGGTGAGCGGGTTCAGACATTTACTCACCCACTATGGTTTTTTATTCTCTCGGGTGCGAATTACATCTGGCAATATGTATTCTCATTTGATTATTGGTCACAGATGTACTATACCAATATATTTATCTCCATGTTTTTCTCGTTCACAACAATTGTTGTTATCACTTTAATGATTGCAAAATCATACGAAGGGGCGATCCTGACTTTAGTGATTCTGCTATCGTCGCGATCATTCATGGATTACACAACATCAGGATTGGAAAACCCCCTCACTTTCTTGATAGTCTCTTTGTTTCTATTTTTATATCTACAGGACAAAGAGCTAAACGGAAAGAATATTTTTCTTCTTTCGTTACTCGCCGGGTTGGCGACATTAAACCGTTTAGACACTTTATTATTTTTCATTCCTCCCCTTTTATATATTCTGATCAATGAAAGATTTAGGTTCCGAAGCCTTGTCTTCATGTTTCTTGGATTTATTCCCATCATTGTTTGGGAGTTATTCTCTTTATTCTATTACGGGACATTCTTCCCAAATACTGCATATGCAAAATTAAATACAGGAATCGATCGATTGGTCTTAATAAAACAAGGTCTTTTCTACTATATCGATTCTTTTATCACTGACCCTGTTACATTGATTAGTATTCTCCTGGCGATAATTCTTCTCTTACACCATAAACAACGGAAGTTATCAATGTTTGTTTGGTCGATCATCCTCTATATGGGTTATATCTTATATATCGGTGGCGATTTTATGGGTGGTCGCTTTTTTTCTACAATTGTATTAATTGCTGCAATATTGATCTCAAGAATCATCACCAGCGAAAAAAAGTATGTATATGTAGCAGTCATTATGCTTACTTTATCATTGGGATTATTATTTAGCACATCACCTTTGCGAACTTCATTAAACTACGGAGAGGGTGTTAATAGTGATTATATCCATCCGACTGGTATTGCAAACGAAAGAGCTTACTATTTTCAGAATTTGGGTCTACTGAGCACAGGTCGGGAAAGTACAATTCCCGGTTCACAATATTCCGGGAATGACTGGATATATGATTCAACAAAGAAAGAAGTCAAGCTTCTCAGACCTTTAGGGGTGGATGGGTATTATTACGGACCAAACGTTCATATTATCGATAGAAATTCTTTGGCCGATCCTCTCATGTCAAGGTTGCCCTTAGAAGATATTCGTATATTGGAGAATTGGGCATTTCCACCACCAAATTCCTGATGGATATATTGACACCCTTTCGGAAGGAGAAAATAAAATACATAATGCTAACATCGCCATGTATTATGATAAGCTTAGATTTATCGTTCGTGGTGATCTATATGATTTAGATCGAATCAGGGAAATAATAAATTTTAACCTCGGTAAATATGATTATTTACTTGAATCTTCATCAACATCACCATAATGTCCCTGAGTTGTCAAAAACAGGATAATCCAACATAAATTCGTTTTCAAAATCTAAGAAATAAAAACAAAAACTTTTCCAGTGTACTACTCGGAAAAGTTTTTATCACTGTGCCCCCACGGAGATTCGAACTCCGGTCTTAACCTTGAAAGGGTTATGTCCTGGTCCCCTAGACGATGGGGGCAAATTTAGTTTGTTAAGACAACGGCAAAAATTATACTATCCCCGCATAATCAGGTCAAGCCTAGCGGTATTCCCGGTAAGGAAGAGTCTTCATCCGCTTTCTTCAGGGCATGGGTAAAAGTAGCGATATGTTTGCGATTGACCAGCATGGCTTCGCTCTTGATCTCCAACTCTGGATAGATAATGGATCGCACAGTTCCATCAAATACGGGAAGGTACTCCCAGGTTCCTGCAGACATCAGGGCTTTAAAATCGAACCGGCCAGGCCATTCCAGGCAGCCTTCATATTCAAAGGTTGAGTCAGTGATGGCGATATGAAAAACATTGACATGTTCATACCCAGCACGCATGATCCCCCTCGGTCCAATATCCTGGCGTCGTTTTACGCTGACGCTGTGGATCTGGTCTTTAACCAACCGGATGTCAGGTAATCTTTGTACCAGAAAATCCGGGTCATGGATGCGGCCAAGGCTGGCATCCATAATGGTCATGAACTGGCTTGTCGAATCCGTTACCAGCCCACTTAAGCCACTGTTGCTGACCTTTACCGTTCCTGCAATGCGGTAACTGGCAGTCAAAACATGGACCGGGATGATGCGTTTGGTGAGGGCCCGCTGTGCCATACTAAACTCCCACTGAATACTAAAAACCAACTAATCTCAATTAACACCAACCTTATAAGGTAAAGTGTTTTATCGACCAGATTTCTCTTATTTATAATAACAGATACTGCTTAATCCGCTAAGGAGTTTCTGTTATATCTACCAATAAAGGATTTACTTGGAGTCAATCGGTGGAATCCACGGATTGACAGATGAATCATTCCGAGGCCAGAACCGGGTTTGCCCCATTGACCAATCCCCATGAATCGGGCGGCCAGTACACCAGCAGAGCTTCCCCAACAATATTTTCCATGGGCACCATGCCCCAATTGTGGGAATCTGAGGAGTTATTTCGGTTATCGCCCAAGACAAAGAGAGTGTTTTCCGAAACTACCCATTGGCCTTCGTATTGTGGATCCATCATCAAATAAGGTTCAGAAAGCATCACACCATTAATATAAACAATACCATCTTCAATATGAACCTGCTCTCCAGGCAACCCGATCACGCGTTTGATATACTCCTGGGTGATATTGCGGGGAAAATCAAATACTACAACATCGCCCCGTTCGGGTTCCCCTATCCGGTAATTGATTTTGCTGACAATTACGAATTCTCCATGGTGAAGATTGGGTTCCATGCTTGATCCATCGATCCGGATCCGGGCAGAAACCGCATTAATCAGGAAAAACAGAACCACCGAGAGCAGCAGGGTTTCCAGGATATCTACCAGGACACCCAGTAAATTCGGCTTTTCTGGGCGAATTTCCTCATTATCGAGTTGGAGAGAATCGAATTCTTCAGTCATTTTCAGGTAATCACCTTTGAACGTGTTTCAGATTATATAATCCAAGTTCAGTCAAGGCAAGGGGAAGGATAGCACTCACGCCCTTCTCAATCTTCTGTTATTTTTTGGATTTCGGGATTTAAAACTAACTTTGGCGGAGCAGGATCTTAATCGGAGTCCCCAGGAATGGCGTATGTTCCCGGATCTGGTTTTCAATATATCGCAAATAGGTGAAATGGGTCAGCTTCGGGTCATTGACATGGAGCAAAAAGGTTGGAGGATCGTTGCGGACCTGGGAGCCATAATAAATCTTGAAATGGCGTCCTGCCTTTGAGGGCGGAGGATGTTTATCCTGAGCGTTCTGGACGATCTTGTTCACCTGTGAGGTAGGCAACCTGATCATTCTCTCCTTCTGGACTTCCAGCGCCAGGTCCAGGATCTGATCCACCCGTTTACCGGTCAAAGCGGAGGTAAACAGAATGGGCACATAATCCATGAAGTTCAATTCATAACGCACATAATTTGTGAATTCAGCCATTGTATGGGTATCTTTTTCGATCAGATCCCATTTATTAATCACCACAACAGCACTCTTCCACTCATCCAGGATATAACCGGCTACGTGAGTGTCTTGAGATTTTACCCCCTCGAAAGCATCAACAACTAGAAGGGCCACATCCGAGCGCTCAATAGCTTTCATCGCCCTTATAACGCTGAATTTCTCCACACCTGTTTTAACACTGCCGCGTTTGCGGATCCCGGCCGTATCAATAATTGTGATCGGGACATCATTATAGACCAGGCTGGTATCAATTGAATCCCGGGTAGTGCCTGGGATATTGCTGACGATCACCCGATCTTCCCCGGTGATCTTATTCAGCAGGCTGGATTTACCAACATTTGGTTTTCCCACAATGGCAATCTTTACAGATGTATCCTCTTCTTCTTCTCCCCCTTCTGGAAGAACTTTCACCAGCGCATCCAGCATGTCTCCCGTCGCAGAACCGTGGATGGCAGATATGATATATATTTCGTTATATCCCAGCTCGTAGAATTGGACTGCGTTCTGGCGCGTTTCCTTATTATCACACTTATTGACAACTAAAAGCACTGGCGGATAGGTTACCCCATCCTTGATCTCCTGGACTTTTCTGAGGGATTCATTAATCTCCCGGTCTGCCGGTGTGACTCCAGCCTGTCCATCCACAACAAAAAGGATTGCGTCTGATTCCTGGATGGCAATTTCTGCTTGGCTGCGGATTTCTTCGATGAATTGGTGGGAACCGATGGAAAGCGGTTCCTGTCCTTTCCCGGGACCCACCTGAGTGGGGTCCAATCCCCCGGTATCAATGATGTCAAAGACTACACCCGTCCATTCAACTTCCGTGGCAAGACGGTCTCTGGTCGTTCCCGGTATATCATCCACAATCGCCATCCTGCGTTCAGCCAGGCGATTAAAAAGGGTACTCTTACCCACATTGGGTCGGCCAACGATGGCCACAACAGGTTTCTGCATATTTTTTTTCGGGGACTATTTATCAGAGGGGTTCATTTTTCCTACCCCTCCAGAATGACTATTTCAACAGTTGCAGGAGAGACATCTTCCCAGATAATACCTGTGGGTAGGATTTCTACCGTAGGAGTCAAAGTATGGGTCCCGGCTTCCAGGCTGGTGAGATCAACAACCACCCTGATATCCCTCAGCGTGAGATTTTCCAGGACAGGCACTGGTCCAGAAACCCGGACACTTACTTGGCTGGGTGATACCTGGGCGGTTAAGCCAGGCAGCAAACCAATCACTTCGATCTCCCTCGTGATCACCATACTGGTTTCCAGAGCAGTGACATTCACTTGGATCAGCACAGTCGGATCACCAACTACAGTAACCCCTTCCGGAAGATCCAATTCCAGTATAGTCTCCAGATACCCATCTACTCCGTTCAAATTCAATGGTTTAGTATTCACATAACCCGGTAATCCCTCCACAAGTTGGGGATCTTCAGAAAACACCATCACTGTCGGCGGTGCCGGTGTGATACTCGTAAAGCGGTATCCAGGTTCAACTACACCTTGCGTAGTAACATTTACGGCCAGATTTCTGTAGCCACCCTGCAGGCTGATCGCCTGGTTGACCAGGACTGTCTCAGGCTGGAGCGTCACTCCTTCAACAATCTCACCTGCTGTGTTCCTTGCTTCAAGTGTAATGCTCCTGGAAATCGATCCCGTTGAATCCGAAATATCCAGTATGCCCACCACTACCGCCACTTCCTGGACTTTGCTATCCTGTCCGGTAACTGTGGTAGAGCTCCCATCCCAGGAAAGTCCGCTGGTCTGATAGCCGATTGCCGGTTCTCCTTCCACCTGTATTGATACGGGCAACAGCTTAGATATCAGGTTACTGACCCTCAACTCCAATTTTTCGGGGTTTTGTTCAAGAACACGGATTGGATACAGATGGTCAGGAATCTGGATCTGAACGGGAAACCGGTAAGTACCCGCCGTTATATCCATCAAGTTGATGTATGCTACAAGTGGATTGTCCTCTTCCAGGCCTTGAATAATGCTTTCCGGAGCCAGAACCTTCAGGGTTACTGTTTGTGGCACTGGATCTACGATCGCAATATCTGATGACTGTTGTCTCACTTCCAGGGGAATTGATAATTCAACCTCAACATTAGGATTAGCAGAAGTCACAGCGGAGATCCAGATCGCCACCGCCAACAATAGTGAAATGATCAAAGATGTGAGATTTCTACCTAACCAGCGCATCGGTTTCATTCGAAGGTTCCTTGAAAAAGCGTACTCAGGCGGGAAAGGAGTGATTTTTGGACTGGTTCGTGTTGGAAGAATCCATTCAATTTGCCTTGCAATTCATCCAGCGGGACATATTTGTCAAGTTTTCCATCATAGGCGAGGGAAACAATGCCTGTTTCCTCAGATATCACCACAGCAATTGCGTCACTTTCTTCTGCAATACCCAGTGCGGCCCTGTGTCGCAATCCCATCGATCTTTCCGGGGATGATTCCAATACACCGCTGGCAGATAGGGGCAATACACAACCAGCAGCAGTAATAACGTTATTAGAGATGATCACAGCTCCATCATGTAATGGCGTTTTTGGGAAGAAAATCTGGATCAACGTTTCCGGGCTAATAGATGCTTTTAACTGTACCCCGGTTTCAATATAGGCTTGCAGAGAATCCAGGCGGGAAAAAACAATTAAGCCGCCATACTTTCTTTCCGCAATTCTGCGAGCCGCCTGAACTACGCCCTGGATATTCTTTTCCATTTCAGTGGTGAATTGGTCCTGAGAAAAAACCGATCCTGTCCGGCCAATGCGTTCCAACATGCGCCTGATCTCGGGGGCGAAAATCACCGGAATTGCCAACAGCAATGTTGGCAATGTATTGGTTACTATCCATGAAAAAGCGGGGAGGACTCTCAGACTGGAGAGCAAGCTGATCACAACAATCAGGAACAGGACACCCCTGAGAAGAACCAGCGCTTTTGTATCCCTGAGCAGGTAGAGGACAAAAAACACAACAGTCGCAACCAGGAGAATATCAAAAAGGCTGAGCCAATTTGCTCGCTGAAATATAAAAAGCAAATAATTCCAAAAGTTATTAATCACTTCAATCTACCTGATGTAGAAATAATTACTGCATCGGACGTAAGACACGGTCCTTTCTGAGCTGCTTAAAGAGCAGAACTGTGCCAGGTGGCATGGATTCCATTACAGCGTTCTGCCAGGCTTTTACCTGGAGGTCTTTAACGGTCCTGGCTTGATACCCCAAACCGCTCCACAGATTTTCATGTTGAGCCAGGGATGGCGGAAGGAATAACAGGGCGGCCTCACTCTGAAGTTCTTTGGAAGAATCCTCCACAAAGCTCATCAGGGCCTTCAGACCATTCTGGATTGCCAATCCCTCTGTGAGCATGACATCATCCACTCTCGTTATCAAATTTTCAACCTGCCAACCTAATAGACCGATGATCTCTTTGTCCGAAATCAGCAGCATATAGGCCTTTTCACCAAATGCGGCCATTATGTCATCTTTGGTCATTTGCCGTTTGGAGCGGCTGTGCTGGCTCATATACACAGCGATCTGCTCAGCGGATTCCGGTGTTGCCCTTTTCACTTCGAGCTTGCCGTAAGACTTGCTCGGTATCTCTTTAAATCCGGGTTCTTTCTGGGTGATGACTTGCCAGGCATCATAGACCTGTTTCCAGGTCTTTTCAAATGAGCCATCATTTTCAATAACTACATCTGCCTTGGTTAATTTTGCAGTAGCGGGCAGTTGGGCATTGATCCGGTCCTCTGCTTCCCTTCTGGTCATGCTGCGTTTTTCAATCAGTCTTTCTAACTGTAGGTCCGAAGAAGACATTGTCACCCAGACCTGATCACAAAGGTTGTGCATGTCAGATTCCAGCAGTTTGATGGCCTCAATGACAACGATCGGATGAGAAGTCTTATTCACGAGGACGTCCAACGCCTGTCTGACCAGGGGATGGATGATAGTTTCCAGCCGCATCATCGCGTCTGGATTCTTAAACACCAATTCGCCTAAGTTTGTTCCGGTCAATTTCTCCATTCGAGCCCAAAACCCATTGGCCAAAGGTATCAATTACAGGTTGATATCCCGGGGAAGATTTCATAATGGCACGGTGAGATAACACATCCGCGTCAATACCGTATGCGCCCAGATGCTCTAAGCATCTTTCGGACCACACTCTTTCCAGTTGCAATATTTCCGGTTAACCCAATGGCATATTTTCCGCGCCAGGAACTCATGATCCCTCCTAACCGACTTGGGTCATCGCCTCGGTCAATCTACATTGTAGTCTGCGGTTGAAATAATGTCAATTAATATATACTAACTAGGGTTGTTATACACATTGATCTGGTCAATATTGGCAGTCTATTTCATCCCATTTCTTCGAACTATTCCAATTCCTGCCCTATCAGGCAGTGACACAATGGCCTGATCATAACAGACCCCTTCAAAAGGATCATTAGCGATCAACAAGGGCGCATCCAGGTCGATCCAATCAGCCATGGCAGCCAGGTGCGACATAGCAGTAACTCCCAGAGATGTCTCTGTCATGCAACCCAACATGATCTTGAGTCCAAGTTCCCTTCCCCTTTTTAACAATTTTAGCGTCGGCCCCAATCCACCCAGTTTCATTATCTTTAAGTTGATTCCCTGTACTCCCGCTCTGGCCAATTCCTCCAATGTCCCCGATGATTTAAGAGACTCATCGGCCACGATCGGAATATCGGTCTGGCTCTGAACATAACCCATACCCTCAATATCATGTCCAGCAACTGGCTGCTCAATCATCTCAATATCCAAGGATTCCAGATCCTTGATAAGTCGAACTGCTTCATCTGGTTCCCATCCTGCATTCGCATCCAGATACAATCGGACGTCCGGCCTGGCGTTTCGGACTGCTGCAACACGGCTGATATCATCATCGCTGCCTAGCTTGAGTTTAATTACCGGAAATTCCGGACGATTCGCCGCCATCCGAGCCATTTCCTCAGGCTCAGTGATAGCAATGGTAAAGGCAGTTGAGAAGGGAATAGGAGCTGGAAGATTATATAACTTATAGAGTGGAAGATCCCTCCTTCTCCCAATCCTGTCGTGCAGAGCCAGATCCAAAGCAGCTCTGGCCGGAGCTGGTCCCTGGTCGCCAATCCAGCCCGGAATCAACTCTGGGTCTTCCGGGAAAGGTTCTGTACTGTGGGATTTTTCATCCCACAAGGCCTGCATATCTTGATCACTGATGTTGTAGTAGGGAGGTATGGTGCCTTCACCCCAACCCTGGTCATCTTCCAACCGAATCCAGTGAGCTGTCCGTGTTGTGCTCACACCGGTTGAGAGTCGAAAGGGATGAAGCAATTTAAGCGTGATAGCTTCGAAGGAAAGTCGGGGACCCGATTTCATAACTCATTCTCCATAATCAATTCCTCATCTATTAAGAAAATTTCAACATCAGAACTATACCCAAAACTAGATAAATCAAAACCCTCCCAGAATTTTCCGCCAGGAGGGTTGATATCTATTAGAAAAAAGTCCAGCTGGACTGGTTCATTTTACAAGATGGCATGCTACCCAGTGTTCCTCCTTGACTTCTCGATATTCTGGTTCTTCTTTAAAACAAATATCAGTGGCCACTGGACAGCGAGTATTAAAATTACAACCAAGCGGCGGATTGGATGGATTTGGAATATCTCCATCCAGGATTATTCTATCTTTATTCTCAGCAAGATCAGGATCAGGAACGGGCACAGCAGACATCAATGCCTGAGTATAGGGATGAAGTGAATTCAGAAAGATCTCATCCCGATCTGCTAATTCCATAATTTTTCCCAGGTACATGACAGCCATACGATCACTAATATGGCGTACCATACTCAAATCGTGCGCGATAAACAAGTAGGTCAGTCCTAATTTTTTTTGTAAATCTTCCAGTAAATTTACAACCTGAGCCTGGATAGATACATCCAATGAAGAGATCGGTTCATCACATACCACAAATTCGGGATTCAGTGCCAGGGCCCGGGCTATGCCGATTCTTTGCCGCTGGCCTCCAGAGAATTCATGGGGGTAGCGGTTGACAAAATCCGGATTTAATCCAACAATATCTAATAAATCCTGCACACGATCCTGTTTATCTTTTCTGCTCTGTTTTGTGTGCACATCCAGGGGAGATCCTATAATAGACCCAACCGTCATGCGCGGGTTTAAGGATGCATAGGGATCCTGGAAGATCATTTGCATTTTACTGCGATGATGGCGTAGTTCTCTTTCTCCCAGGGAGTTCAAATCGATATTGTTAAATAAAATTTTCCCGGCTGTGGGTTTATAAAGATGCAGCATGGTTCGACCTACAGTTGTTTTACCGCAGCCGGTTTCACCCACCAATCCCAGCGTTTCCTTCTGATAAATATCAAAACTGACATCATCAACCGCTTTCACATCATTGCTGGATTTAAATAACTGCCCTTCTGAACCCGGGAAGTATTTCTTTAAATTTTTAATTTCGAGTAGTTTTTTATTCTCAGCTTTCATTTTGACTCTATCCCTGCTATCTCTTCCCATCGCCAACAAGCGACGGAATGATCTGGTCCATCAATCTCTACCAACGGTGGATTCTCTACTACGCACTGCTCAACACGGTATTCACAGCGGGCCGCAAAAGGACAGCCTTCCGGAAGGGCAAGTAAATCTGGCGGCAAACCCGGAATGGATACTAATTCTGTCCCGGGGCTGTCATCCAATCTTGGAAGGGATCCCAACAAACCAATCGTATAGGGATGTCTGGTTTTTTTATAAATATTGCGGATTTTTCCAGTTTCGATGATCGAACCGGCATACATGACATTAATGGTATGAGCAAGCTCAGCCACCACACCCAGATCATGAGTAATCCACATGATTGCCATACCCAATTCAGCCTGAAGTTTATTAACCAGGTCAATGATCTGGGCCTGGATGGTCACATCCAGCGCTGTGGTAGGTTCATCTGCGATCAGTAATTTTGGTTCGCAGGAAAGTCCCATGGCAATCATGGCTCGCTGCCTCATGCCCCCCGAAAATTGATGGGGATAATCGATCAAGGCGGTCTTAGCCGCACCCGGAATACCCAACCAGATCCAGCAGCTCTCCTGCCCGATGAGTTGCTTCATCTTTAGTCATATCAGTATGAAGCAGGATCGCCTCGATAATTTGGAATCCAACCGTAAAAACCGGGTTCAATGAGGTCATCGGGTCCTGGAAGATCATGGCAATATCTCGGCCGCGGACTTCTTGCATCTCCTCTTCTGATAGTGTAAGCAGATCCTGCCCATCCAGCCAGACTTCTCCCTGGGTGATCTTTCCAGGAGGATCCGGAATCAGCTGCATCATGGAAAGGGCATGAACACTTTTGCCACAACCACTTTCTCCGACCACGCCAAGGATCTCACCACTATTCATGGAATAGGATACATCGTTAACCGCTTTAACAACGCCGTCCTGGGTATAGAATCGGGTTTTTAAGTCTTTAATCTCTAATAATGGTTTCATATCATTTTTCCTACGTCCGCAGTTTAGGATCTAGCGCATCGCGGAGGCCATCTCCCAGTAAATTAAAGCCCAGCACACTCAACATAATTGCCAGTCCGGGGAATAAAACCGCCCACCAGGCACCACTGGTTAAATATCGGTAGCTATCACCCAACATGGCTCCCCACTCTGGTTCCGGTGGAATAGCGCCCAGTCCCAGGAATCCAAGGGCAGCCGCTGATAGGATGGCATTGGCCAAACCCATGGTCGTTTGTACAATGATCGGGGAAAGAATATTGGGGGTGATATGCCTGAAGATGATCCGACCATGGGATTCTCCCACGGAATGGGCTGCCAGGATGTACTCCTTATTCACCACTGATAAGACCGCTGATCGGGTTAGCCGGGCATAAACCGGGATTCCAACAACACCGATGGCAATCATACCCTTACTAAGGCCAGGTCCTAAAAAGGCAACAATGGCGATTGCCAATAAATAACCAGGGAAGGATAAAATCATATCCATCACTCGCATCATTACATTCGAGAAAAACCTTCCATCCAAAGTCACGGATAACAGCAATCCCGCTAACAAACCCAGAGAACCGCAAATTAATGCGACAGACAGTCCGACAAATAGAGCAAGTCCAAAACTGAGCAGGGCTCCCAGGACTCCAAAAAATACCACCCGGTAATATTTTCCTGCCCACAATCCTTCAAAATAACCCGCCAAAATGCCTAAGACAGTAAAAACAACCAATTGGAAAAACTGGTTCGCAATCCAGGCAGCCAGCATACCCAGCAGGAAACCCGTTATGCCGTATAACACAATCCGCTCCACTGTTGTCATGGTAGTGGATTCATAAAAACCGGTCAGCAAACCAATTACCCCTCCAAATAATAACGAGATCCCGACAGCTACAATACCAACCCGTAGGGAATTCCAGCCACCATGGATAACTCTTCGAAAGATATCCCGTCCCAATTTATCAGTTCCAAAGGGATGGATAGAGGGGATTTCTTCTGTCACCACCAGGTTGGGCGCTTTGAGTTTTAAGGAATAATCCAGGTCTTTTTTGGGCTCATACTCCCAAAAATAATGGGAAAAAGTTGCCGAGAATACAAAAAGGACCACAATAAACATCCCCAATCGGGCTGTATTGCTGGATATCAACCTTCGCCAGGCATCGCTCCACAAAGAGCGATGTTCCCGAACTGCAAAATCAGTTACAGTAAAATCTTCCGGATTGATCTGTGCCATAAAACTTCCTTATTTATACCGGATCCTTGGATCCAGCAGTGCGTATAAAATATCTACAATCAAATTTACACCAATGAATATCAGCGCAATTAACAAGGTGCCACCCTGCACGATGGGGTAATCCCGGCCAAGAATGGCATCATAAACCCAACGCCCAATCCCGGGCCAGGAAAAAATCGTTTCGGTTAAAACGGCTCCTGCCAATAATGTGCCTGCCTGAAGCCAACGATTGTGACTACCGGTAAGGCGGCATTCTTTAAGGGCATGCCTAAACAGCACTTTTCTTCCCCCCAATCCTTTTGCCCTGGCAGTCCGGATGTAATCTTCCTGGAGCACATCTAACATGCTGGAGCGCGTCATTCTGGCAATAATTCCCATTGGAATGGTTGCCAGGGCTACGGCAGGCAAAATGATATGAGACAGAGCATCTTTAAACCCAGCCCAATTGCCAGTTATTAGACTATCAACCAAGTATAAATGGGTGATTCCTTGTATTTCAAACCCGGTACTTAATCGAGCACCAGCAGGAAGCCATTTTAAGAACACAGCAAAGAGCATGATTTCCATTAAACCCAGCCAGAATATGGGCATGGAAACTCCCACAAGAGAACCCACCATGGCGACACTGTCAATCAGCGAGTTCCTGCGGGAAGCGGAAATTATTCCTACCGGTATACCTACCATTACGGCGATGATCATGGATAGTAATGAAAGCTCAACCGTTGCCGGGAATCTCAATTTCAGCGTTTCCAGCACGGGAATCCGCCGGTGAATTGAATCTCCCAGATCTAACCGGCTGAGACGGGCCATGTAATTGATGTATTGACTGTCAAAAAAACCAGCCAGGTCCCCTTCCGCCAGTGCTTCCCGATCCAGGAACGGAGGGCGATTGAGACCAAATTGTTCTCGGATCCGTTCGATACTTTCGTCAGTCGCATGTTCCCCCAGCATGGCAATTGCCGGATCTCCTGGTATCAAGCGCTGGAACATAAAGATCACAAACGTGACCCCAATTAAAGTGGGGATCACAGAGATGATACGTCGAATAATATAGCGAGTCAAAGAAGACCTCCAATAATTCCTTACAGAAAGGAGGGGCGGGTTAACGCCCCTCCCTTTTTACAACAGATTGACCTAACCTATACTTTCAGGAAATTTCGTTATCCTGAGAGAGTTTACTCAGTTACAAAGGCAGGGTCAATGGTTACTTCACTGAGTACCATCCGGGAATCCAGCTTCTGCCAGCAACGAGCGTGACAGTTCAGGATCGTATTCCCAATCCACAATGGAGTCATCGTGGCCCCAGATTAGCGGAGGCAGGAAGTTGGTTGCGACTTCACCATAAGCGCCGTAGAAGTTTTCGATTAATCCTTGGCGGTTGATGGCGTGAGCAAGCGCTTCACGGACACGGACATCCTGGAATTCAACGATCTTGTAGCTGAAGGCCAGGTAGCCGGTGTTGAGGGCTGGTCTGGTCATAACATAAAGATCATCAGCGGCTTCAGCTGTAACTAGATCTTCTACTACAGCCTGTTCAAAACCCTGGATATCGCCGGCCTGCAAGGCCAGGAAGCGAGCGGAGTCATCTGCAATGACCCGGAACACAATCTGGTCAACAGCCGGGTGCGCCGCCCCAGTAGTCAGCATTGGCTTCAACGGTGATGTGGTCGCCTTCTACCCATTCCACAAACTTGAAGGGGCCGGTTCCCACAGCGCCGTTGGAGGGAAGACCATAGTCCTCACCAGCAGCTTCCATAGCGGCCGGGCTGGAAATCGCGAAGATATCCATAGCGATATTGGCCAGGAAGGGAGCCAGGGGTTGAGAAAGTACAAATTTTACTGTGTAATCATCAACTTTTTCAACTGCGGTGATGATGCTGTTCATCATCAAAGCCGCCCCACATGTACTCATAGTATTCGTACGCCTGGCTTTCAAAGTGCTGGGGGTGGGTCGGTAAAGCGCTGGCGGTCAAAGTTGAAAATCACTGCGTCAGCGTTAAAGTCCGTGCCATCGTGGAATTTCACGCCCTGTCGTAAGAACACAAACCCATTCTGTGCCTGCATCATTGGCGGTGCAGGATTCTGCCAGCGCGGGGATTGGTTTGGTGGAACCCGGTTCATATTGGTAGAGAGGTTCCAGAACCTGTCCGGTAACACGGAAGCTTTCACCGTCAGTAACAACAGCGGGGTCCAACTGGACGGAGTCGCCGCCGCGGCCAAACACAAAGGTGTCAGAACCTTCAACAACAGTACCCTCAAAATAGTCAGCTCCAACAGGCTGCGGCACATAACCGCTGACTGTGCTGGAGAAAACCAGGGGGGTATTGTTGTGGGCCACCCAAAGGCGGGCAACGTCATCATGCAGCAGGTTTTCAACTTGTTTATACATGGCTTCTCGAGCTGCCTGATCCGGGGTGATGGAAGCCTGATAAAGCAATATAGGCAACATCCGTATTGGCATACCAACCTTCACGTTTTTCAGGGCTCTTCACCCAGGCTGAGGGATCATCCCCAACTTTGTCAGCACCAGCAAAACCAAAGAAGTAGTTCAGGAAGTTATCGGGGTCACCATTGTCACCACCCCAACCGAGCTGGTACAGGCCGTCCAGGTTGCCTTCACGGCGTAGATCCAGGTAAGTGGCCCAGTCGCCAGCCAGTTCAAGCTGAACATCAAATCCAGCATTTGCCAGATCGGCAGCCATGGCTTCAGCCAATTTCTTTCGGGCTGGGATAATAGAAGCGGGTTACAGGCATGTAGTAAAGGGTCAGGGGTATCTTTTCCCCCATGGCCTCTTCTTCTGCCATTTCTTCTTCTTCTGCTTCTTCAGCTTCTTCCACTTCTTCGACTTCCTCAACCTCTTCGACAGGGGCTGGTGTCGTGGCGCAGGCGCCTAAAACGAAGGAACTGATCATCAGCAGAGAGATTAAAATAAAAAATAGTTTCTTTGACACTGTTTCTCCTCCTATGAGAATTAGAAATAGGGTGTTGCTTAGATATTTTCATTTAGGTATATCGTCTCCAGGCATCACCTCCTTAATAGCAAATATATGCGAATAGATCCCCAATTGATAGCGGGAACGATGAATAATGAAAATAATAAATATAGAAATGTGCTGATTTCCGAGTAAGTCCAATCTCTCTGTATACTGATCCCGTGATCTTTTCCCCGTTTGGCACCGCCTAAAGGTGTAATTCTTTTTGGGTATCGCCTTTAGGATTATTCCCTCTGAAATTAGTTCACTCAAATGAAGTACTATGGGATTTGATTATAAACAACTTTCAAATCCTGTCAACTTCGTGTTATGTTTCTCCCTAGAATATACGTAGTGCAAGGCATTATTACTGGTTTGTAATAGACCCGGATAAACTAAGGTACAACTCAGTATACTGTAAAAAGAAAAAAACAAGTCCAAATTCTGCGCTAATTTGGAAAAATCATCCTTAAGTAGGGGAATTTCTCCTCCTTAACCCGTACCAGCGAGGGTATATGTGATCACAGTACCCTCGCTGCGCCTTGTTACAACTACTCAATCAGTACTTTAGTCTTCTGGTGGGGCCGGAATGAAGCCTTTTTTCTCCATCAGTGAAGTCAGATCCCTGGATCGTTTTATCGCCTTCATGGCGCTCTCATAGAGTTCATCATAAGTGCGCTCCAGCTTGGCGATCCCTTGTTCCTGGGCTTTCATGCCGACGGCCGCAGCTTCTTTCGCGAATACTTCCCAATCATCCATAGTGGGCAGCAGATGGTCCTCATCCAGTTTGTCACCAATTTGATCGGCCAGCGCTTCCGCAGCCGCAAAACACATCTCGTCAGTGATCGTGGATGCTCGAACGTCCAGGGTGCCCCTGAAGATGCCCGGGAAACCCAGGGAGTTATTAACTTGATTTGGGAAATCGGATCGTCCGGTGGAAACCACCCTGGCGCCGGCTTCTTTTGCTACCCAGGGCCAAATCTCAGGTATGGGGTTAGCGCAGCTAAATACGATCGCGTCAGTATTCATGGACTCCACCCATTCCGGTTTAATTGTATCAGGGCCTGGTTTGGAGAGGGCGATAACCACATCTGCGCCCTGCATGGCTTCCCGGATACCGCCCTGCGGCCTTCTGTATTTGTGATCTGGCACAGCCTCCACTTTATCCTTAAATAGATCTTTCTTCTCCTTGATATCCTGACGATGAGTCCCAAGATACCTTTACTGTCCACCATGCAAACAATGGGCAGGATCTACGCCCCAGCTGTATATCAGCCGGGAAATGGCCACATTCGAGGCTCCTGTACCAATAAAAGCGATCTGGATATCCTTCTTTATTCTTTCCCACAACCTTCAGGGCATTCATCAATCCAGCCAGGGTCACCGTTGCTGTGCCCTGCTGGTCATCATGCCAGACAGGGATCTCACACTTCTCGCGCAGTTCATCAAGGATCCGGAAACATTTGGGTTGGGCAATATCCTCCAGATTTATTCCTCCGAAAGAAGACTGCAGGAGCAGGACTGTCTCAATGAAAACATCAGGGTCTTTGGTGTCCAGCATGATCGGGACGGCGTCAACACCGCCCAGATATTTGAACAGAAGCGCTTTACCTTCCATCACTGGAAGACCCGCTTTCGGGCCAATATCACCCAATCCCAGCACCCGGGTTCCGTCACTGATCACAGCAACGGTATTACCCTTGCTGGTATGTTGATAAATCATCTCTGGGTCTTGGGAAATATCCCGGCAGGGCGCGGCAACACCAGGTGTATACCAGATCGCAAAGTCATCGATGGTCCGCACAGTGCATTTGAGCGTGGTTTCCATTTTCCCTTTATAAAAGGGATGTAATTTTAAAGCATCAGCTGCTGGTTTTTTTGCTTTTTCTAGCAACTCATCTACATTGATCTTTTCATCAGACATAAGTCCTCCAGTTCCTTTTCTGTGTAAGCTGGAATACCCTCATTGACTACGACTGTTTCATTATAGATGATTCAATTTTTGAATTACCCTAGCATTTATCCTCTCATCAGGTGTCGTTTAGCATGACATTTCATTAAATATGAAAGCTCCCGGAACCTTGAAGGCTCCGGGAGCTTATTATCATAAGTACTCAGTCCCTGGAATACTCCATGAATCTTGCTTACCTACTGTTCCAGGAAGGAATCTGCATAGATCACTTTGTTCAGCAAGACCTGGACGGATTTCCAAACAGCAACCTGTTCTGGATCGTTTTCGTCAATATCTGCCTTGGTGATTTCACCCATTGCCTCGGTGGCATCATACAATTTCAGATAAAGTTTACCCAGGGCTGTTCCTTCATCCCGCTCTTCAATTATGCGGATGACTTCGTTCTGTTTTTCATCAAAGGATCGGCAATCATCATTTCCAACCCGGCGCCCATTAACATGGCAAGATAAACCCGGTTGAGGATCGGGCGGGTTTCTTCTGGCACGGCGTTGGATACATTGGACAGACCAACTGAGATCGAGGGGGGTGGATCACCAGCAAACTTGATCGTCCTAACAGCTTCGATCAGTTCCGGGCAGTATTCCTGGCATCCGGATACGGTGAGAACTAGCGGATCAATGATCAGGTCTGGTATCTCAATGCCTACTTCCATCGCTCTGGGGATCAAGTACTCCAGGGCAATATTCACACGCTCGTCAGCTTCCACTGGGATGCCTTCTTTCTTTAGTGTCAGGGCAACCAGTTGAGCGTCATATTTTTTTGCCAGCAGGGGCACGTTTTCTAATCGCTCAGCTTCCGCAGAGGTGGAATTGACGATCGGTCTCGCCTTGGTAATAACTTTCAAGGCTGCTTCAATGCCAGTCGATATTGGTGCTGTCGATACAAAGAGGTACATCAACTACATCCTGAACGATCTTGGTAACCCAGGGGAAAACCTCTTCCCATTCGTGTTTTTGTCTACCCAGGTTCAGGTCAATCGCGCTGGCACCCATCTCTACCTGTTGGATAGCTGATTTCTTAAAGAATTCGGCATCCCGTTCAGCAAGGGCTTTTTTAACACTCGGGGATATGATATGAATATTCTCTCCAATGATGTACATACTGACGCCTCCTCAAACTTAGCTTAGTTTTACTTTGGTTATTATCAATAGCTCCTGTGCTCCGTTATTTTTCTCCACCGATCTTCACGGATGGGAAGAGAGTCATATCGGTGTGGGGTAAAAACATTGCTGACGTAAAAGCATCAAAAAAGCGATTATCTGCTGAAAGTTCAATATAGGTCATTCGGTTAGCGATATCGGAGATCTCTTGCTGGCATTTTTTATCCAGTAAGGCCAGATAAGCACCCTTTAAGGATGTATTTCCCAAGAACTGGAAGCGTTCCCAGGGCATATCTGGCAGCAAACCTATCTGAACCGCTTTCTCGACATTGATATACTGGCCGAAGCCACCTCCGATCAGTACTTGCTCGACAGATTCCAGGGGCATGCCTACACTATCACCCAGAACTGAAAATCCCGCGAAAATTGCTGCCTTGGCACGCATCAGGTTATCAATGTCCACTTCAGTCAGGAAAATATCCTCATCAATCTCATTTTCATCTGCCCAGCTGACGACATATTCACCGCCATGAGAACCTTTCCGGACGCGTTTTGAATCCAATGAGAAGTCGAACCGGCCGCTTTTATTGATCACTCCAGTCATTAACAACTCCGCCAGAAGTGAAATCAGGGCGCTGCCGCACAATCCTTTTGGCTTGCCGTCCCCAATCACGCGCCAGGTTGCTTCTTTGGTTTCTTCGTTGATCCAGACCTCATCAATTGCACCGGTTGTCGCCCGCATGCCGTGGAAAACCCCCGCACCTTCAAATGCAGGGCCGGCCGAACAAGCACAGGTCACCAACCATTCTTTGGAACCCAGGACCATTTCTCCATTGGTACCCACATCCAGGAAGAGTGTGATCTTCTCAGTTTCAGACATACCCGAAGATAATACTCCTGCAGAAATATCCGATCCAACATAACTGGCAACTCCAGGGAGGCAAATCGCTTTTCCTTGGGGATGTGTTCTTAATCCTACTTCCAGGGCGTTCATCACAGGGATATAGTTCGCGACTGTTATATAAGGAGCCAGGCGAATGCTGGAGGGAGGGATCTGCAGCAGTAAATGCATCATGGTGCTGTTTCCGGCCAGGATAGTCTTGTAGATCTTATCAGGGCAAGATTTACCTCGCTGGCAGGCACGTTCCAATAGTTCATTAATAGTTTCCAGAACCAATGACCGGAGCGTTTTATCGCCTTCCCCTTTCCCGGCAAAAATTATCCGGGAGATAACATCCTCCCCGCGGGCGATTTGTGCGTTATATTCAGTGGCCTGCCCTTTCGGTTCTCCACTGATCAAATCGACCAGCATCACTTTTAACCGTGGTGGTTCCAATATCCACAGCCGCTCCCCAAAGTGGGGCATCATCCGCAACCAGGCCCGGAATCAAATCTATCAATTCAGCAGAACCGCCTGATTTCATTCCTTCTTCAACATACAGGACCGGGGATACTTTCCATTCACCCTCTCGTAAGACCCCTGAGATTTTTTGCAAAACAGGCAGAGAGACCAAGATCTCTGTCAGCCCGGTATCAAGGAGGATAGCTGTCTTCAAACGTGCCCAGTCGCTTGTTTGGTCCTCCATCGAGGGTTGTTTCAAGGTTATTGGAACCCGTTGAACAGATTGGTCCTTGAAATGGTCATAACCTGAAGGCACACTGACATCGGCCGCTGACTGACCGGTGGTTAAACGCTGCTGAATCTTTTCTTGCGGTGGGACAACAACGGTCAGATCCCCTTCAATAAGGGTCTGGCAGGCAATAGC
This sequence comes from uncultured Chloroflexia bacterium, assembly GCA_963824175.1. Taxonomy (GTDB): domain Bacteria; phylum Chloroflexota; class Anaerolineae; order Anaerolineales; family UBA11858; genus B10-G9. The sequence continues at coordinate 149,442 of CAWGOD010000009.1, forward strand.
ATATCCTTGTTCAACATCCTCAGCCAACAAGCGCATCGTGCTGCGCCGTCGGACATTCCCGGAAGTAACCTGGACTGCGCACTGGCCGCAGCGACCCTGTCCGCCACAAGGCTGATTGATCTCTATGCCTGCTTTTTCGGCAGCATCCGTTAACATGGTTCCTGCCGGAACCTCAACCGCTTCCTGGGCAATATCAAATTTTACTGAATAATTAGTTGCCATCTTATTATTATCCAACTGTAAAACGATAACAAAAGGTAGGGACCATTCAATACTCCGAACGGCGTCCCTACCTATTATTATAGAACACTTACCGGCTTTCACCTGCAATCCTATAGTGCTTCTTTCATGAACGCGGGCAGATCAACTGCCTCTTTGGGGCCGACTTTGACTTCCCAATCAGGAAGTTCTTCCTCAAGTTCACCGGACAATACCGCCGTATGTCCTGGCAGCACAATGCGTTTCTTTGTCACCTTTTCATCCGCATTGAATCGCTTGGCGTCTTTGGCGATGATCTCAGCGTCAAATTTGCCGGCCGCCCAGGCTGTGAGCACACTCATACCTTCCGAGTCTGTTACCAGGAGCCAGGCGGGCAAGCCCATGCTTTCCACTTCATTTGCAACACTGAAGTAAGTGATGCTGAAGTTCGTTGTGACCAAGAAAGGATCTTCGGGGCCAGGATCATTGATCTCGTAAATTCCAGGAGTGACCTGAATGGGTTCCTGGGGATCTGTGTAGATATTCGCCCGCAGTACCAATAGTGAATAGGCGGTGGCAGGATCAAAAGTATCCATCACAATAAAACTGCTGTATTTGCCAATGGCTTGCATTGCCAAAGTTAGCTCACGGGCAGGATCACCCGCGTCTCCCGGGAAGTTGATGATCGGGATAACCAAGCTGGTGGAAATTTTCCTTCAGCGCCATTCTCCGCATAGTGGTATTGGCGGTCAATGTCCCAATCAAAGTCCTCTGTTTGGGAGCAAGTACAAAATCTACCAGTTCTTTACTTTCCAGCTTTTCCACCAGGTCGACCATGGCGTCGATATTGCCTGCTTCAACTGCCAGGGGGGTATTATGTTCCTTTGCCAGGGCAGCCATTGCTTCCCAATTCTCCGCGGTCGCGCTGCATAAAAGCGGGATATCATCAGCGCCCAGGCCTTCCAAACCGCTCTTTAAGCCTTCCAGGGGAGCGATCAGGATCAGCGGTAGGGAGCTGGCCTCTCGGACTGCTTTCACTGCGGCACCAAAATCTCCTCCGCGGGCCTGAACAGCGATCCCGCCCATTGTCAGATCCATGCCAACATAATCCACTACATAATCAGATACTGGTTTAACCTTAGCCTTGATATCATCAGCGGATTGATCGTCATAAACCCGAACAAATATCCCGGGGGGACTGAAGAATCTTTTATTATGGCGGAACATAACAACTTCATTTCCGCCTTTTACTTCATGCCCATTTGATTTGATCGTTATAGGACGGACTGGCGGGGCAGAAGCCTCGGCCAGTTGCGCTGCTGATTCCTCGCTTACATAAGGACATTTTGCTAATTCAACCTGCTTGGCAGCCAATTTCATGGCAAAGGCCAGGCAGGTGGGAAAATCACATTCCTTACAGTTGGTCTGAGGAAGCAGCTTGTAAATTTGAATTCCGGTTAGAGCCATGCGTTTTCTCCGTTGTTCTTATTTGTTTATCGTTTAAGCTCGCTGAGTTGAGCCTTGAAATGAGGCTCAACTCGGATTTATCAGACAACTGTTTATCCAGTCATCAAATCATCAATGGCTTCTTTGGTTCGCTTGACACTTTCGGGGTGCCGCAAGACGATCATATCTGCACAGGATTCAGCCAACATGATGGCCGTGGTAGTTTCCCAGGCGATAGCCCGGGTTTCCCAATCACCCCAGGGCTCTGGCACATCATGGCCAACTTTGGATTCCTTGGCCTTCCAGCATTCTTCGCCGGGAGTTACCAGCATCGGGAACTGGGTCATCGAATCACCTTGTAAAGCCGCGATCCTGAGGCGCTCCATTACGGAATAACCATATTCAAATCCGTAACCCAGGGCTCCTGTCGTAGGATCCATAACAATATTCTCGGCTGACAAGCCCATATCCGTGATAAGAATATTGAGCTGCTTGGCCAGGTTTACATCCATCGCGGTGCGAGCTACAACCAGCTGTCCATCAGCCATGGCCGAGGCCACTATAGTACGGTAATTCTTGTCTTCACATACACCCAAGAGTAGTCGTTCACCCTTAAATTTGGTGGATATCTCTACCAGGAGATCATTATCCGGTTCCGGTTGACCAGGTCCAAAGACTATCAGGGGTAATCCACTGGCTTTGAGTACTTTATCGACCGCTTCATTGGCCTGTTCCTTGGTTGTGGGATTGCCATCAGCATCGGTTAGGGCCAGTTTCAGATAAAGTACTTCTGCGCCGGCCTTTTCGGCTGCCTTGGCCCATTCGCCTGGATCATTCATCGCATCTCCCCAGACCTTCACTAACAGATCAGACCAATCGTCTGGTCTGCGGCTCTGGATCTCGATCGCGATTACTGGTTTACGGGGTGTTTGTCCTTCAAAGTGCATATACGGCATGGCGGTGGAGCCACCAATTGTTACTGTATGGGATCTTGTGCCACCCTCGGCAGCAGTTGCGCCCAGCGTGATCTCCCTTACTACACCATCCCAGCTCTCCTTGGAGAGTTTTGTTTTTGTATCAGCTGGCAGCCAGGGTTCATCAGAAACGACAGGGGCTGGTGCCGCAGCGGCCGGAGTTGGCGCTGCTGCGGATGCGGCTGGCATTGCCGGAAGCTGGAAGTCCTCCATCCCTTCAATACCGCCCAATTCTGCCAACGCGGCCATCAAGGCCCGGCGCAGCATATTGACGGCCTTTTCAGGGCCATCTCCTGTGACGCCTGCTGGCATTGATGGAGCAGGAGCAGCCGGGGTTGGCGCTGCCGCTGCTGCTGGTGCAGGTTCCGGAGCATCGGGGGTTGTCTTGGCAATCACTGCTTCTGCCTGGGCGATGACCTCGGTGCTCTCCTGCACTGCTTCGGGAATATCCAATTCTTTCTCTTCCCTCTGCATGGTGGGCATTCCCAGGACTGGATGATCCTTGTCCTTTACCCACTGTTGAAGTTCTTCAACAGTTGTCACAGTTTCACTGTCAGCGATTTTATCAATCAGATCGGGGATGCCTTCCCTTTCAGCGACACCAGCGAATTCTGCTTGCATGCTGTCTTTGATATTTTTGCTCATCCAGACAACTCGCTTAAATCCGCCATCAGCTGATATGAACTTGGGGCTGAGCATATAATACTTACCCACACCCATCACACCCGGGGTTTGCACACCACCGCCGGCGATGCCGGCCAAGGTGCTGAATTTCATACCCATGGGCGTCATTCCAGTGTCTTCACGGCTGACCACGATCACACCCTCAACTTCTGGGATGTACATTAATATGGCCTCAAAACAGCCGCAGGCTGTCATGGGATTTTCCATGATCGAGTACATGGATACTTTATCGATCACGCCGTGAGAAGCAGACTTGGTATAGTCGATAGTACCTTCCCAGTATCCCACTTCTTCGTCATAAACCTCTCCCAGCTGAATGGGCTGGTTAGGTCCGGTCGGATCAATACTGAAGGATGCTTTGCAATCCAGCCAGTTGTAGGCACCGCACAATCCCAGACGTTCCGGGCTGACCACACAAACATGGTCCGGAGCGAAACTCTGGCACAGCGTGCAGGAATAAAACACATCCACTGAAGTATCTGTCATATCAGCAAGGCGTTTATTGCGGAAGTCATAAGCCTCGCGGGCTTTTGCAAGCCATTTATCAATATCGTCTTTTTCAGTGTAGATGGTCACTTCAACTTTATCCAACACCGCGCCAAAATCGGAATGGAGTCGGGCATGGATGATCTTTCCAAAATGTTCCAGACTGAATCCTTTTTCAGAAGCGGATTTCCCGATCCGGCACCAGACAATGTCGCGCTGGCCAATGTGCTGAATTCCAGAAGCGCCGTTAACAAAGTCGTGGATCTGGCGTTCCAACACCGGCTCAAAGTCCATTTCCATTTCGCGGCCGGCTACCTGTACTACAACGCCCATATCCATCGAGGCGCCATCTTCAAGATCCTCAAAGGAAGGCCCGACTACCGTTACTTTGCCATCGGTAATTTCTTCCATATCTGACATGAAAAGGTATTCAAAGGAGCGGGAGTTTTTCCCACCGAACTCGACTCGCATATCCGCCCGGCGAACAACTTCGCCCTCAAAGGCTGAGCCGTAAGGAACGGGAACGGGGACATCTGTGATTTTGATCTTTACACCGCGGATCTGGATGCATTTCTGAACGAGCGCTGTAGCCCGTTCCATGTCATCTTTGCCTTCGATCTGATCGAATGGCATGCTGACCACATGTTCATAGGTGGTCACACCGGTGGGTAAGATCTCCGGGATAACTGTATCCGCGATGACCGGGAAGCCAAAGTTGATCGCTCCGGCGGCTGCGGCATACTTCAAATCATCCACTTCTCCCAGCGCCAGTACAAAGGCAAACACACGGGCCCGGTTGTAGTTAAGGATATTTCTGGCTTCGCCAGCATCAATGCCGCCGAAAGTCAGGGCGGAGCGGGATGCAAATCCCAGCGCGTAGATCGCACTCAGGGTATCTGTACCAAATGGCACTGTGTAGGTGTCATATCCCAGTTCCACACCTTCCTCTGTGAGCTGGTCAATGATGCTCCTACCATTGACGTTGCCGCACAGGAAAGTCAGGATATTCCGCTGCTGCAGTTCACGGACGATCTTTACGGCCACTTCATTTGACTTAGCCGCGCCGACAATGGCCGCAAATCCCGGCATCCTGCCGTCAACAAGCTGAATACCCCAGGAGCGGAGCTGAATATCATCGATCGGTCCGTTTAAACGGCCGGTCAATCCAAAATCGCGATCTCCATACTCGGTTCCGCCTGCCAATTCGATATCTGGATACATCTCTGGCTGGAGGCCGTAGACCGTCCGGATAGCTTCAATGATTTCAGCAGCAAATAATGTCGCCATGCCGCTGTCCAGGGTTTCACCAAGATATGGGGTCCATTTATCATCGGACGGGATAGGATGAAGCAGACTGCGGGCCTTCTCAAGGAGAGGGGGAATATCACCCAATGTAGCAATCTTTTCACCAGTCATGGCATAGATCAAGGGCAGGTAATAAGCAGTATTGGGAAATTCTACGACTGTTTCCGGCCCCTTTTCAGCCAGGGCTTTGAAAAGCATTGCCTCGGCTTCGTAAACAAGAGCATTTGCGCCGCGGACGGCTCGGGTAGCAATGTATTTAGACATTTATCTTATCTCCTTCATTTACCTGCGGATCCATAGATCGCTTCGCGGCGTTCCTTGAGAGGAAGTTTCTCCAGCTCAATCATATCTCTATCACCGCTCTTGCCAAACAAGCTGGGGTCATATTCAATCAAGCCCAGTTCAGCTCGTTTTTTATCGATATGATCCAGAGTAGCTTTAACCATGTCTGCAGGATCAGGAATGAATTCCAGCTTTCCGCCGAATATTCTCTTCCCAGCCCGAGCATGATAATTCAGTGACAATATCACTGTCAGATACCTTATCAGGCATACCACCCACTGGTGAGGTGCCTCCGAAGATCACGTATGCGCCGGATGCCACACAATAGGTTCCAATGGAGATTGCTTTTTCGCTCATCCATTCCGGCGCCAGTCCAACGGCAGGCACCTGGTCGATATCATCGCCCAGTCCACCTTCCTCAACAACCTGGGATAAGACTGTCAGGATGCGACTGTTATCCACACAGCTGCCCATGTGAAGCACCGGCGGCATGCCAGTGGCTTCGCAAATTTCACGCAGACCAGGTCCAACCTGATCCAGACCAGCCTGACCCATCAGCAAACCTACTTTGGCGTTGGCAATGGCCGAACATCCTGTTTCAACCACCAGGACATCCTGTTTGAGCAGTTCTTTCGTAACAACCGTGTGGAGGTAGTCATGCTGACCGCGGGGATTATTGCAGCCCACCACTGCTGCCACACCACGGATTCGGCCCGAGATGATGGCATCATTCAGTGGTCGGAAGGAAGCCCGGTAGGATCCACCCAGCGCGTAATTGATGTACTCATGTGAGAATCCGGGGATAAGCTCGGATTTGTAATCCGGGATCTGGATATCACCGCGATTCTTGTAGTTATCAATGGCTTTTTTCAAGATATCCTTGGCAATTGTCAAGGCTTTATGCTCATCAAATTCAATATGAGTAGCGCCGGTGATCTTTACTTTGGGGGAAGTTGTGATGATCTGGGTATGGAAATTTTCCGCCAGGCCGACAATGGCTTGCATGATGCACTGCACATCCACAACCATGGCTTCCACTGCGCCGGTCATAATTGCCAGCTCCTGCTGCAGGAAGTTACCTGCCGCAGGAATGCCCTGGCGCATCAGGGTTTCATTAGCAGTGCAGCAAATGCCAGAAAGGCTGACTCCTTCTGCTCCAGCTGCCTTGGCGTATTCGATGATGTCCGGATGATTGGGAAGCAGCCACAATCATCTCGCTCAAAGTTGGTTCGTGGCCGTGTATAACCACATTTACCCAATCATCCTTCAGAACACCCAGGTTGGCTTCGCCAAGCAATGGAGCAGGTGTACCAAACAAGATGTCAGAGATATCCGTCGCGATCATACTCCCGCCCCATCCATCAGACAGTGCCGTTCGAATACCTTGCTTGAGGATATTGTTTGGATCCTGGTCATCACCGATATGGGTCCGGTGCAGGGCTTCAACAACTTCCCGATCCACACCACGGGGCATAACACCTTTTTCTTTCCAGAGTTCCTGGCGTTTTCTTCGGTGCCCGGACAACAGGTGCAACCTGTCCGGTTTGCTGTCCGAATTGTGCGATATAAAGATCAGCCAGATCATTGGCGATATCGTTCGGTGAGCGGTCTTCAACCGGAATATCGTAATAACCCGCCACAGTCCGTAAGTTTGGCGACATCGCGAATGACATAACCCTCGGCTTCGCCATTGGCGGTTGCTTTGAGAGTAAAAGCCATATCACGGCCATGATCGGAGTGAGCTGAAGCGCCGGCAGAGATCGCCCGAAGGAAGTTGCGGGCCTGAATGGTATCAATGGTGGCGCCGCAGACACCTACCTGGCCGTCTTTGGTCAATCGGCAGGGGCCCATGCTGCAGTTTTTGCAGCACATACCTGCACCGCCGATATTGCAGGGAGCCATATCATCTGCCCTGGTAAAGGCAGTTTTGATCCCCATATCCTCAGCGCGTTGGAGCATTTCCTGGGTTGCGGGATCGATACTCAGTTCTTCAATAGTTCTTTTTTGTTTAGCCATCTTCAGTCTCCTCATCCACTTCTAAAATTTGCGTTTTCACAGGACCCATGCCCGGGCAGGGCCACAGGGGAGAGCGTTGAACTCTTACTTCTTGCTCAAAACTTACCGTATTCCCAGTCTGTTCAACTGCCTCGGTATGGCGGAAATAAGCGCCTTTTACATCTTCATTGGCTGGAGTAGATGGTTCCAGAGCCATAGAAAATTCTCCCATATATCCTGCTTTTTCAAGTGCACCTTCCAGGTCCTTCTTTGGAGTCTTTTTGCTATTGTATTCCACTTCAACAACATGGAATCCGGAGCTGGCGTACACTTCTGTTACGCCCTCAAATTCAAACAGTATCCGCCTGACTTCGAGTACATGATGGTCTCCATACATCGTAGGAAGTTCTAGAGACAAGCTTGCCATATTTTTCTCCTTTCCCAAATACTACAATTAAATCAATTAGAGGAGCAATCCAAGTAGCCTTGATACGCCCTGGGAGCTGCTCCTCCGCTAAATCCAGTGTCAATATAACCCGTGATACCTGGTTTCTTTCGGTTGAATACCTGATACCAATAAAAGTGGGTACAGTTTAATACAAACTGGGCGCTGCTCAAGCAACACTTATAATAATTTCTCATGTGTAATGGATAACGTCAACGGAGCTAAAGTTAGTAAAAAACTTTCACGTTTTAGTATACCAGTATTCAATTCATATTTCACAGCCGTAGCCCTTGATTTGATGGACAAAGCTCACCCATTTTATGTGACATTTATTTATTATCAGGCATCTTTCGCCTCTCGGAAACCGTAAAAAAGCTAAGAATATGGTCATTTCAGGAATTTGGAGAATTTATGACATATGCAGAATAAAAAATTTCTTGTCTTCCTTTGTTGGCTATATGCTGTCCCAGATCTGAAGAAATAACTGGATCAACCAGAATATTCTGATGAAAATCCTGCGTAAGATAGACAAAGATATTTGACTCTAAATAGTACAATAGGGCAAGATAGGCTCCCATACGTCGGAGCAGTTCAACTAGGAGCATGATTATGACCAGAACCGAAAATAATAGAACCAACTTCCTTCCTTTTATCCTGGTCGGAGCGGGGTTGATGGTATTTATTGGAATAGCTGTCTATATGCAGAGTCCCAGCAGTATTGATCAGGCAGCTCAAAACGTTTTTTTGCTGCCCCCAGTTGAAATAGATCAAACTGCGCCAGAGCTGACCTTGTTTGACCTGGATGGTAATGAAGTATCATTATCCGATTTTGAAGGGCAGGTAGTGCTTGTGAATAACTGGGCGACCTGGTGTCCACCATGCCGCGAGGAAATGCCTGAATTTAAAGCCTATTTTGAAAAATACAGGGACAAAGGTTTCCAGATTGTGGCAGTGGAAGCTGGTCAACCCGAGGCTGAAGTCCGCGCCTTTGTCGAAGAACAAGGGCTTGAGTTTGTCGTTCTTCTGGATCCAGAAAATCAGTCGTTGATCACTTTCCAGAACAGCACACTTCCAAATTCCTGGGTCATAGACAGAAAAGGACATCTCCGACTGGCATGGTTGGGCGCGATCAATCTTCCAACCCTGGAAAAATATGTTACCCCCCTCTTGGAGGAATAAATCATGAACGCAAAAGTTGATTGGAAAGGCAGAATGTCATTTACGGGTTCAGCGGATTCCGGTTTTGAGGTCCCCCTTGGCTCATACCCAGAAGTTGGGGGAGATAATGATGGATTTCGTCCCATGGAGCTGATGGCCGTCAGTCTGGCCGGGTGTACAGCTATGGATGTCATTTCCATACTTGAAGAAAAAACGGCAGGAAGTATTTGATTTTCAGGTGAAAGTTGAAACTGAAAGGGCTGATCAACATCCGAAAGTGTTTACCAGCGCAGTAATTGAATATCATGTCGCCGGAAAAGATATTGCGGAAAACGCGGTCACCCGGGCTGTGGAATTATCCGCGGATGCTTACTGCCCCGCCCAGGCGATGATAGGAAAGATCATCCCCTTAACCTTGAAATATTATATCTATGAGGGAGAGAAATTCAGTGATGCTAAACTGGTCATTGAAGGCCAGTTAGGGTAATTATTTTCCTTACCCCTTGACAATGTCGGCGGGACCAATACGAGATTATTCCTTCATCCTGTTTATGAATTCGGGGCTGTTTAAATGCCTTTCCAAGGTATGTGTCAGATAATAACGGATAACCTCTTCAAGCCCTTTCTTAACATCAGGAGGAATTATTAGGGCCATCAATTCCTGAAGGCTCGATCGTTGAATATGCCGTAAATATTTCAGGATCCTGGCTGAAACTGGACGTATATCTGCCCCGGATATTGTTGTCACACATGAAGGGCAGACCACTCCTCCTAACTCTCCAGAAATGTGTTGATCCTGCTCCGTGATCTTTTTTCCACACTCCACGCAGATGAAAAACTCGGGTTGAAAACCAACCAACCCTAACAGATGCAATTCAAAAAAGTGGGTGATGATCGTTGGGTCATCTCCAGAATCCAGGGCTTTAAGGGTTGTTAATAGCAACTCATATAAATTAAGGTTGGTGCCCTCTTCGAAGGTCACAGCATCAACCAATTCAACGATATATGATCCCCGGCCAATTCCTTGGAGATCCTCTCTTAACTTTTCAAAGGAATCTAAAACCTCTGCCTGGGTGATCAGGTGTAAATTTCTACCGCGGGAGATCAAGAAAGATGAACACATGAACAACTCAAGGTGTCCCGCAATCTTTGAAGTTGGTTTCCTCGAGCCTTTGGCGATTCCGGAGATGCGCCCAAGTTTACGTGTGAACAGAACCAGGATACGGTCCGATTCTCCGAAATCCTTCCGACGCAGAATAATTCCCTCAGTACGAATTGAACGTTCTCGAGCAGACATAAACACCAAATATTTACAAGCTGATCAACTGATCGTAGATCAGGAGTAAACTTCTTTTTTTAATTCAGCGATATAGGGCAAGGTCCTGTGAGTGTCTGCATAATCCAGGCCATAACCAACGACCCAGACATCAGGCAGATCAAATCCAACATAATCCAGAGGGACATCCAGGCTGTCACGATTCTTTTTAAACAGGGAACAAGTTTTTAGCGATGCGGGGTTCCTCCCCATCAAAGTTTGGTAGAGGTAATTCATGGTATACCCAGTATCCACAATGTCTTCCACAACGATGACATGTTGGCCTGCAATCGGTTTCCGCAGGTCCAGGATCAATCTCACAGCACCAGCTGACTCAGCCGTATCACCATAACTGGAAATTGACATGAAATCTACACTATGGGGCACATTCATCTTTCTGGATAGGTCCGCAGTAAAGATAAAAGCTCCCTTTAAGATCCCGATCAAGACAACCCTGCCCGCGTCTTTATAATCGTGGTCGATCTTGGCAGCTATTTCAGCCACACGCCGCTGGATATTTTCCTCAGAGATCAATATTCTTTCAATATCCGGGTGGAGATCTGGCATCTGGAACTCCTTGTGAATGTATCTGGGGGTTGAGTAAATTATTGTCGTACTTTCATTATTATACCTGAGTGAATATAAGTAGTCAGGTAGTTATCTTTTCTGCGTGAACAGCAACCCATTCACCCTGTCGCAATGTTTTCATCACCTGAAAATTACTTTGTTCGAGGTGATTTAGTATAGCCGGTAGCTGATCTTCTAAAATGCCTGATAAAACCAGATGGCCCTCCGGAGAGACAATATCCCCCAATCCTTCTTCAAATAACTCCTCCAAAATGGGAGCGATAATATTCACAACCACCAAGGTTGCCCGGGGCATGGAAAATTTTTCTGAGAGGATTTCTTGCACAGACCCCGAGTGAAATGTGCCAGCTTTTTTCAGGTTATTTTTCTTCGCATTCTCTCTTGATACACGGATGGCTTCAGGATCCGAATCCACTCCTAAAACCCTTTCCACTCCTAGTTTTGCGGCAGCTATGGATAATATACCTGAACCGCAGCCCACATCAATTAGCTCGGTATGAGACTGCTCAGTTAAACACTTTTCCAGCATCGCCAGGGTCAATCGGGTAGTCTCGTGGGTTCCAGAGCCAAACGCCATGCCTGGATCGATAAAGATCGGAACCCTCTCTGGATCCGGATTATCCAGCCAGGAAGGAACTATTATCAACCTATCTCCTACCGGGATGGGTTGATATCTTTCCTGCCAGGCAGCAGCCCAATTCTTATTTTCGAGAGATGAATAAACGGGATCTGGCAAATCTGTTTTATCTTTTAAACCATTCAATGCTTGCAAGATCCTTTCCCTATATACCAAATCTTCTTCTTCAGGAAAAAACCCATAGATACGGATCGGTCCTTTGACCTGATCCAGTTCGTGGGGAAACACCTCTTCAAAAACCCTTTCCGAAACCAGACCTGCTGGCAGGATCCCAATCAGCGCATTCCCAACCATATCCGCCATATCCTGGTCAACTTCAATACTAAACTCTATCCATTTCTGTTTCTTGTGTAATTTCATTCATAGGTATCAAAAAGGTGCAAAGCTCTGCCGAATGGCGTTGATTTGCACCTGGTAAGTCTGGTTAGATCAAATTAGATTATCCTCCAAGAACATTTTTTAACTTGTCCAGAAAACCTCGCTCTTGGGGAAGAACTTTGCTGTCCATCTTATCAGCCAGCTTTTCGAATAACTCCCTTTCTTCCACATCCAGTTTTTTAGGGATAGTGATATTTACGATCACCAGTTGATCTCCCCGGGAATTGCTGCGTAAATGAGGTACACCTTTTCCCCTCATTCGGATGATCTTTCCTGGCTGGGTTCCTCCAGGGATCTTCAGTTTTACATCTCCATCAACAGTAGGCACCAGCACTTCAGCGCCCAGGGTGGCCTGGGCTACATTTACATTAAGATCCAGTAGGATATCATTATCCCGCCTTCGGAAATATTTATGAGGCTGAACCCTGACGAGCAGGTACAAATCACCAGGAGGTCCATTATTTTCCCCTGGCTGCCCTTCGCCCCCCAATCGGATGCGTGTGCCATCATCCACACCGGCCGGTATGCTGACTTTCTTCCGGCGAGTTTTTCTCACCTTTCCCCGTCCGCTGCAGGTGGGACAATGTGATTCGATAATCTTCCCTCGACCCTGACAGACCGGACAGGTTGTTACCTGAACCATGGATCCTAAAAGAGTTTGGCGCGTCTGGCGTACTTCCCCGCGTCCCTGACATTCCGGACAGGTTTTTGGTGAAGTGCCGGGTTTTGCACCATCACCGCTGCAGGTATCGCATCTTTCATCTTTAGTTACGTCAATTTCCTTATCAGCACCGAAAACAGCTTCCTTAAAGGGGATCGTTACCTGATATTGTAGGTCAGCTCCCCGGCGGGGCCCTGATCTACTGGCAGTTCTTGATCGACCGCCAAAACCACCAAACCCGAACATATCCCCGAAAATATCCGCGAAATCAGAGAAATCAACGGTTTCAAATCCTGGACCTCCACTCGGTCCTCTTACACCCTGATGACCAAACCGATCATAGGCTGCGCGTTTATCAACATCGGACAGTACACCGTAGGCCTCATTGGCTTCCTTGAATTTTTCTTCTGCGTCCGGTGCGTCGCTTACATCCGGATGGTACTTGCGAGCCAAATTTCGGAATGCGCTTTTTAAATCGCTATCCGAAGCATCCCGGGGAACTCCCAATACTTCATAATAATCTCGTTTAGCCATATAACTTACCGTAAACTATCCAGCTGATAATATCACTTCACCAAATACTCAAAGACCGGGGAGTATTATTCCCCGGCTTTGAGTACTCGATCACTTGAAAAGACTATACTTCTTCGAATTCACCTTCTACAACGTCGCCTTCATCGTCGCCTTCACCTTCATTCGGCTCTGCACCGGGCATACTTTGCTCGGATTCTGTAGCTGCTTGGTATGCCGCTTCTCCAACCTTCTGCAGGGATAGACCCAGGGCTTCTGTCAGTTCTTTCAACCGGGGAACGTCAATTGTTTCTTTCTCCAACTCTGACTTCACCTCAGCAATTTTCCCTTCTACTTCACCTTTGATATCGGCCGGGACCTTATCTCCCATATCTTGCAGAGTTTTTTCTGCGTTATAGGCCAGGGTATCGGCGTTATTTCGGGTTTCGATCTGTTCCTTGTTAATCCGATCTTCTTCTGCAAAGCGCTCAGCATCCTGGCGCATATTTTCGACTTCTTTATCACTCAGACCAGAACTAGCGGTGATTGTGATGTTCTGGGTCTTGCCTGTGGCTTTATCCTTGGCGGTCACTTCCAGGATACCATTGGCGTTGATGTCAAAGGTAACCTCGATTTGTGGAACGCCGCGCGGTGCGGGGGGAATTCCATCCAGGATGAACCGTCCCAGCGATTTATTATCCGCTGCCATGGCGCGTTCTCCCTGAAGGACATGGATCTCCACCTGGTTCTGATTGGCGCTCGCCGTTGAGAAAGTCTGACCTTCTCGGGCAGGAATGGTGGTATTACGCTCGATCAACGGGGTGGCCACACCACCCAGGGTCTCAACTGACAGGGTCAGCGGAGTGACATCAAGGAGCAGCAGGTCATCAACTTCTCCACCGAGTACACCGGCCTGGATAGCGGCTCCAATAGCCACAACCTCATCGGGGTTAACACCGCGGTGGGGGGCTTTGCCAAAGAATTTTTCGACTGCTTCTTGTACTGCGGGCATGCGGGTCATACCACCAACCAGGACTACTTCGTTGATTTCGCCAGGTTTCATGCCAGCATCATCAAGTGCCTGTTGGACTGGCTTCATGGATTTTTCGATCAAGTCCGTAGTGAGCTGTTCTAGTTTGGCGCGGGTAAATTTCTTTACCATGTGTTTCGGGCCAGAGGCATCTGCAGTTAGATAAGGCAGGTTGATCTCTGTCTGCTGCATGGTAGAAAGTTCGATCTTGGCCTTTTCAGCAGCTTCACGAAGCCGCTGCAGTGCCTGGCGCTGTTCTCGAAGGTCAATGCCTTCATCTTTTTGAAATTCGTCCGCCAAGAAATCTATAATGCGCTGATCAAAATCATCGCCGCCCAAGAAAGTATCACCACTGGTGGATCGAACCTGGAACACACCTTCACCTACATCCAGGATGGAGATATCAAAGGTGCCGCCGCCTAGATCGTAAACCGCGATTACTTCATTCTGTTTTTTATCCAATCCATAAGCCAGGGCTGAAGCAGTGGGTTCATTGATGATCCGCAGTACTTCCAACCCGGCAATCTTACCGGCATCTTTAGTGGCATTTCGCTGGCTGTCATTGAAGTAAGCCGGGACAGTGATCACTGCCTGGGTTACAGGTTCTCCCAGATAATCCTCAGCGTCTGCTTTGATCTTTGCCAGGATCATAGCCGAGATCTCGGGCGGAGAATATTCTTTCCCGTCCATCATCACCCGCAGGTCGCCATTGGGGCTTTCTAGGGTTTCATATGAAACCATCTTCCGAGCTCTTTCAACTGCCGGTGAATTGAACTTCCCGCCCATAAATCTCTTGATCGATGTGACGGTGTTCTCTGGGTTAACGACTGCCTGGTTTCTGGCCGGTCGGCCAACCAACCTTTCATGATTTTTATTCATGGCAACAACTGACGGAATTAATCGATCGCCTTCTGCAGACGGGATTATTGTGGGTTCTCCACCTTCCATCACTGCTACGCCTGAATTTGTTGTTCCTAAGTCAATTCCAATTATTTTCGCCATTTTTTTCCTCCATTAATGTGGATCTGTTACGTTATCTAATAATTCCATTTACGCAGCTACCCGAACCAGCGCTGGACGTAATACTTTTTCGCCAATCCAATAGCCTTCCTGCATTACTTCTATGATTTGGCCGCTCTCATATTCATCGCTCTCTTCTTTCATAAGGGCTTCATGAATATTTGGATCAAACTCCTCACCAAGAGGGTTCATCGGTTTGATCCCTTCGGCTTCTAGCCGGGAGCGTAACTTATGGAAGATGATCTCAATTCCATCTGCCCAGGTACCTTCGTCTCCAGATTCGGGTTTTTCCTGTAGCGCCCGTCCCAGGTCATCGGCAATATCCAGGTAGAGTTTGATCACTTCACCGCGAGCCATCTGGCGGATATCTGCATTTTCTCGAAGGACCCGTTTTTTATAGTTAGCAAAATCTGCCCTGGCTCGCTGCCAACCATCCAGGTACTCTTCGGCTTTTGTTGTGATTTCAACCAGAGATGCCTGTAAAATTTCTACTGGATCCTCCATGGGTTCATCATCGTCCAGCTCAACTTCATCAGCAAAACCTTCAACATCTAAATCCTGTTCGAGGGAGTTTTCTTCCAACGAGTCGTTTTCGGTCTCTTCAACTTCCGGTTTATTCTGATCCTTATTTATTTTTCATACCGTAATAATTCTCCTTCGATAACAAATCAACTGCCCATAGATTCAGAGATCAGTTCGCTGATTAGATCTGAAACAAAACGAACAGTGGAAACTCCCCGACTATATGACATCCGCAAGGGGCCAAGAATTCCTACTGCACCCATTGCATGGTCCTTCTTCCCGTAACTAGCCAGGATCAGTGATGTATCCTCCAACTGGTCCCATGTATCTTCGCCGCCAATGATCACGTGCACACCGGGAGCGTCACTGTCAAATACCGTTCTGGACAACAAGTCATCCAACATAACCCGATCCTCAAAAATCTCAAGTGTATGTTTGGCTTTTTCTGGTTCAGAGAATTCCGGTTCGGATAACATATTGGCCAATCCATCCCGATAAACCTCACCCGAAGAAATCACTTCAGATTCTTTGATAGTATTCAAAACTACTTCAAAGATCTCTTTCTGAGGAGCTTCAGTAATTCCGGGTTCTATTTCCTCCAGCTCTTTGGCATCCAATCCCGTCGCCAACTGATTGATCCGGGTCGCAATCCCACTTAATCGTTCCTGAGATAAAGTCTCATCGAGCACTAATGTTTGCTGGTGAACTTCTCCGCTGCTCAGGACTATCATGATCAGAACCTGTCGTCCCCGGGTAGATAACAAGGCTATATGTTTAAATCTTGCCTTTTCAGTATGCAGCTGGGTCACTATGGCCGCACCCATACTATGCTGAGCCAAAACTGATGCTGACAATGAAAGCCAGTCATCTACATCGTGCCGCGCCTGGTAAAACTGATGCCGGATCATCTCTTGAATATGTGCAGGCAGCTGATCCTCACCCATCAAACGCCTCACATAATATCTGTATCCTGCCCTGGTTGGCACTCGGCCAGCCGATGTATAAGGCTGGGATAAAAAACCCTCATCCTCGAGAACAGCCATTTCATTACGAACAGTCGCTGAGCTGAAATCGAGCTGATAGTTTTTTACCAAACGACCAGAGCTAATTGGTTCGGCTGTTTCCACATAATCCCGAACCAGCAAGGCTAAGACCAGTTTTTGTCTTTCTGATAGAACAGACATCTTTTTTACCATTTAGCAGTCTCTTATTGAGAGTGCTAAGAACGATTTATAGTCTATCATGGTGGTTCTTAGCAGTCAAGAAAGGCGGGTGCTAAAAAGGGTTTTCTTACAGGATGTTAATATAGCCCTGCTGAGGATAATTTCTGGGGCTTTAAATCGAACAAGCGGAAGTGAAGTCCGCAGGACTAAGTGAAGTTAAGATGCTCTTCGTCTACGGACCTATGGTCCTCCGCTCAGAGATTTGAATCCTCATTTATTCTCTCCCTTCTTTTTCTCTCCTGTTTCACAATTTGATGTATTTTCTCAAAATCATATTCAATCAGAGCTTTCTTTTTTGCGTGAGACCAGCCCTTGATTTGTCTTTCGGCACCCAAGGCTTCATGTCGAGTTGGATATTCTTGAACCCATACCACCCTTATTGGTCTCCGTCTGTATGTATAAGACGCTGGATTTTTTCCTACTTGGTATTGAGATAACCTGAACTCCAGGTTAGAAGTATTCCCTGTGTAATAAGTTCCATCTGAACACTCTAGGATATAAACATAGAATCTCATAATTCCCCCAAAATAACCAAATCATCGAGCGGAATGAAATCCAAAGGATTGAGTAAAGCCGAGATGTTCTTCGTCTACGGACCTATGGTCCTCCGCTCTGAGATTTGGGATTGAATTCAATACTGAATACTGATTACTCTCCCCCTACATTATTATTTAAAGCCTTTCACTCTCCCCCACTATTCAATTTATCTAAAAACTTCTGATCCTCATCTGTCAGATCGAACCTCTCCAGAATGTCCGGCCTTCTTTCCTGAGTTCTCTTCAAAGACTGATTCCTCCTCCAGCGGTCGATTCTGGCATGATGTCCGGATCTTAAGATCTCAGGCACCTTCCATCCTCGGTATTCTTCTGGGCGAGTGTAGTGAGGGTATTCCAGCAAACCACTGGCGTGCGAATCGTTTTCAGCCGCCATTGGATCTCCCAGTACTCCAGGGATTAACCTGGTAAGCACATCAATCAATATCAAGGCTGGCAGTTCTCCACCGGTCAGTACATAATCTCCAATTGAAATCTCATCCGTCACCAGGTTCTCTCTTACTCTTTCATCAAATCCTTCATAATGCCCAGCGATAATTCCCAGGCGATCAAAACTTGCCAGTTCATGAGCTCTCTTTTGGTCCAAGAGCTCACCCTGAGGCGTCATTAACAATACCGGACAGGAAGGTGGTTGACCCAGAATACCTTCGACTGCGGCGAAGATCGGTTCTGGTTTCATCACCATGCCGCCACCGCCACCATAAGGAGGTTCATCCGTTACTTGATGTTTATCAGTAGCCCAATCGCGAATGTTGTGAATATCTACCTGGAGAAGTCCCATTTCCTGAGCACGGTGAAGAATACTGGCATCTAGGTAAGCCGGAAAAACTTCTGGAAAGAGAGTGAAGATATCAAATTGCATGCTCCCATTCTAGCTGAGAGAGGAAAGATACGCAAGTGAGGGGATTTTCCTTTATAAAAAGAACCCTTCTCGGGAACTACCCGGGAGTCCTTGACGCAATTTTTAACGACAGTGGTAAGATGTGCGCATGTACCTTAACGGCAGTAATTGGAAAATGACCAAAAAACTCCGTCAGAGAGCCAATCCCTGGCGCATCATCCTCCTGTTGGTGTTGATTGGAGCAATAATCTACTTTAATCAAACTGTGGTTCCTGAAATTGAACCACCTTTCATTCCCACAGTAACACCTACCGAGAATCCGGAAATATTTGTCAACCGGGCTCAAGCCCTGTACGAGGAAGGGAAGTTAAGCCAATCCATCGCAGCTTACCGCGATGCCATTCTGGCCAACCCAGAAGATTCGTCTCTGTATGTTTCCTTGGCACGAGTACAAATCCTTGCTGGAGATCCCGAATCCGCTCTTGAAAACGCTGAGCTGGCCCTGCTTCGCAGTCCGGACAATCCCCTGGCTCATGTTATGAAGGCCTGGTCGCTGGATTTCCTTGGCGATCTTATTGCGGCTGAAATATCAATTGAAAGAGCCCTGGACCTGGCAGAAAAGAACCCGCTGGCTCATGCAGTTTATGCTGAAATCTTGATCGACAGCCAGGATTTTGAAAATGCCAGCATTGAATTGTTGAGAGCCTTGGAACTGGGGCCTAACCTGCTCGAAACCCATCGCGCACGCGGATATGTGCTTTACTGGACTGGTAATTATAATGAAGCGATTCGGGAATATCAGAGCGCCCTCAATATTAACAATGCCATTCCCAATCTGCATCTAATGCTGGGTTATTGTTTTTACGCAAACCAGGAAAACGATAAAGCTGTGACTTCTTTCAGCCAGGCAAACGCACTAAATCCGGGTGACCCAACACCAGATTATGAGATCTCACGAATTTATCTACTGGATGGTGTATACAATAAAGCCATCCAATATGGGGAGCTGGCTGTAAAGGATGCCCCACAAGACCCACTCATGCAAGGGAATTTGGGTGTTCTGCATTTCAGAAATCGGGATTATGATCTTGCTTTAAAGTATCTTGGACTGGCAGTCCGGGGTGGCACAACAGATGATGGAGTAATTGTAGAAGGCGTGCCGCTGTCCTATAAACCGAAAGTGATCGAGATCTTCTCGGCTTACGGGTTAACTCTAGCCAGGATGAATATGTGTGAAGAGGCTGTTCCTGTTTTCCAAACCATGCTTGGTCAGGTTGCAGACGATAATATCGCTTTCATCAACGCCAATGAAGGTCTGGCCATTTGTACTGCTAATCTGGTTGAACCCACTCCCGAGCCTACACCAACTCCCTGATCCAATACCTCATGCCATCCCGTACAAGTAATATAACTGGTGACCGGCACTTCTAAATAATACATGGATCGAAAACTAACTGGTAAACGACCTACATTCAGCACCAACAAGACAACGATCAACTATACATTTGTCTTGATCCTGATCGCTTTGATCGCGATCGGTTTATGGTTTGCTTCTCAGGTTCACGATCCAGAAGGCCGTTTTGAGCCACTATTCCTCCCTACACCGACAGCGACCAGAACAGTGGACTCATTGGTTCTGGAAGGTGAAGCTTATTTCGAGGCCGGAAACATCTATGATCCTGTAGGAAAAGATGCCATCGATGCCTATTACGATGTGTTAGAACAACATCCGGATAACGCCCAGGTTCGCGCAGAATTAGCCAGATTACTGACCTACTCCTCCGGCCTATTATCCACAACAGAAGAACGCACAGAACGTTTATCCATTGCCCGGCAGGAAATCCAGCAAGCTTCAGATCTGGCACCTAGCGACAGCACTGTCCAGGCTATCAAGGCCCTGGTCCTGGACTGGAGTTCAACCTCGGCCGCCGCCAGCCAGGCAGAAAAACAGGACTGGATCAACGAGGCTGAACAAGCTGCCAACCTGGCAATTACACTCGATCCCAATAACAGCCTGGCTTTGGCCTTTTACGCTGAGGTCTTACTGGACCAAAACCAAAAAGCCCAGGCGGAAGAACACGCCCGTCGCGCTGTCCAGCAGGGACCGGAATTAATGGACACCCACAGGGTTTACGGCACTGTTCTGGAATCATTAGGGGAATACCGCTATGCCATTGAGGAATTTGAGAAAGCAGCCGAGATCAACCCAAACCTGACATTCCTCTATATCCGCATCGGTGTGATCTATCGAGCCCTGAAAGTCTATGACGTCGCTCTGGAATACTTCGCCAAAGCGATTGCCATCAACCAATCTAATGGGGTGGAAGATTCCATACCTTATATCGCCATCGCAAAGACCTATTCACGTGATGGTGAGTTTTTCATCGCAGCTGTTAACGGAGAAAAGGCCATCGCTATCAATCCCACCAATGCAGACACTTATGGACAACTGGGTGATATCTATGTCCGGGCTCGTAACTACGAGGGCGCTTTGCCTGTCTTGAAATGCGCTGTGGTTGGCTGCACTGCGGAAGAAAACGAGGTTGGCGGAGTGGCAGTCCAGGCTCTAGAAATAACAAATTTTGATGTGGCCTATTATTACGCTCGCTACGGATCTGTTTTAGCAGCCCTCAGCCGCCCAGAAGAGAACTACTGCCAGGAAGCCCTAGAAGTGATGGCGGAGTTGAAAATCGCCTACGGAGATGATGTCACCCTGATGAGCATCGTAGCAGATAACGAAGCCATCTGCTATCTACTGGAAGCTACTCCCTCTCCCTAAATTTCAAAACCAATTCAAACCTAAACGTTATATAAGAATCATGTTAAAGCCTTCGATGAAACTTGACTTTCAAATCGAAGAAAGTTATCATATCCAGCGCTAATTAGCAGTCCATAATATGGACTGCCAATACACCGCATCAAAGATAAACTCTGAGTCGGCGTTAAAGCATTTATCTTCATACTGTGAATTCTTTGTAATTAGGAAGGAGTAGAAATCTATGGCAGGAAAGCAAATTGTTTTTTCAGAAGAGGCCCGACGCAAATTACAGGTCGGCATGGACAAACTGGCGAAAGCCGTTATTACCACCCTCGGTCCAAAAGGCCGTAATGTTGCCCTTGACCGAAGTTTTGGCAGCCCCACCATCACTCACGACGGCGTAACCGTTGCCAAAGAAGTGGAGCTTTCAGACAAGTTTGAGAACATGGGTGCTCAGCTGCTTAAAGAAGCAGCAACCAAAACCAATGACATCGCCGGTGACGGCACCACAACTTCAACTCTGCTTGCTCACGCCATCGTGACCGAAGGAATGAAGAACCTGGCAGCAGGATCCAACCCGATGTTATTGAAACAGGGAATTGAAGCAGCCGCCAACGCAGTCTCCGAAGAACTCGGCAAAAACGCAATCGCCGTTACCACCAGAGAAGAGATCGGCAACGTGGCCAGCATTTCTGCCCAGGACCGCTCCATTGGTGAACTGATCGCAGACGTGATGGACAAAGTCGGCAAAGATGGCGTAATCACCGTTGAAGAATCCAAAACCCTGGCATTTGAAACCGAATACGTTGAAGGTATGCAGTTTGATCGCGGCTACCTGTCCCCTTACTTCGTCACCAATGCTGATGATATGGAAGCAGTGATCGAAGAAGCCAATATTCTTATCCATGACTCCAAGATTTCTGCTGCTCAGGACCTGGTTCCCCTACTGGAACGTTTGGTTCAGATCGGGAAACGAGACCTGGTAATCATCGCTGAAGACGTAGACGGCGAAGCTCTAGCTACTCTAGTGCTCAATAAGCTCCGCGGTATGATCAATGTCCTGGCTATCAAAGCCCCTGGATTCGGTGATCGCCGCAAAGCCATGCTGCAGGATATTGCTATCCTGTCCGGCGCTACTGTAATTTCCGAAGATCTGGGACGCAAGTTAGACAGCGCCACAGTTGAAGATCTCGGTAAAGCCGAAAAAATCATTTCCACCAAAGACGATACCACCATCGTAGGCGGTGCTGGCGACAATGCCCAGATCAAGGGCCGCATCCAGCAGATCCGCAACGAAATCGACTCCAGCACCAGCGACTACGATCGCGAAAAACTGCAGGAGCGTTTAGCTAAACTGTCCGGCGGCGTTGCCATCATCCGTGTTGGTGCCGCAACTGAGACCGAGCTAAAAGAAAAGAAACACCGCGTGGAAGATGCTCTTTCCGCCACACGAGCTGCTGTTGAAGCAGGTATCGTACCTGGCGGCGGTGTTGCTCTTATCAATGCCACTAAGGCCATTGATAAACTCAAAATGGACTATGTCGATGCCCAGGTGGGCGTGAAGATCGTCCGCAAAGCCCTGGAAGTTCCCATGCGGAAAATCGCTGATAACGCTGGCAAAGACGGCGCAGTGATCCTTGAGAACGTCCGCCGCATCCAGGCAGAGAAGAAGAACAACCAGATTGGTTACGATGTCCTCAGCGAGGAATACATCGACATGGTTGAAGCTGGTGTGATCGATCCCGCCAAGGTGACCCGCGGCGCACTCGAGAATGCTGCTTCCATTGCAGCCATGATCTTGACCACAGAGGCACTGATTGCTGATGAGCCGAAAGACGAAGCCGATATGCCCCCCGGAGGAATGGGCGGCATGGGCGGCGGAATGCCCGGCATGATGTAATACTCTGAAATTTGAACCATCGTGTAGTGTGGATAGGGGTGTGATCCACACTACATTTTATTTAAACCCCGGTTTCTCCTATCTACCATACAAACTCAGCGAGTATAATTTACGCAGACATCCACTCCCTTTTTAAGGACTACCGATGAAAAAATACCAGAACATCATCTTGTTACTTCTCACCCTGATCCTGCTGTCCGGCTGTAATGGCAACTCGGGGCAAGAACCAGCTCCAACATCCATTCCTCTTGCCAATCCTCAGTCTGGCATTACTGATGCTGATATCACAATAATTCAACCGCTACATCCGATCTCTATGCCTGAGGGTTTTGGCATAACTGTATTCGCAGATGGATTACAAGGACCCCGGATGATGGCTTTTGGCCCTGACCAACAACTTTATGTCACAGAACCAGAAACTGGCCGCGTTATCACTCTGCCCGATAAAGATCGAGATGGGATTGCGGATGGAATAGAAGTCGTTGCCGAAGGTCTATTAGAGCCATCTGGGATTGCTTTTTACGAGGACGGTTCCCTATACGTTGCTGAAACCACCCGAGTGCTGCGTTTGGGGGATTCTGATGGTGATGGATATTACCAGGACCAAGAAATCATCGTGGCAGGAATCGCCGCAGGTGGAAATACAAATCGCTCGATCATCTTCAGTCCTGATTGGAATCTACTTTATTTAGCAATCGGTTCATCCTGCAATGTCTGTGAAGAACAAGATAGCCGCAGGGCCAGTGTGATGCAGTTCAATGCGGATGGAAGTGACGGCAGGATCTTCTCAACAGGGTTAAGGAACGTCATTGGTCTAGCATTCCGTCCAGACAAAGAAATCCTCTGGGCTGCTGTGTCGGAGAGAGAAGGGATGGCAGACGGGCTTCCGCCCGAGACCCTTTATGCCCTTTATCAGGATGCTGACGGTGGATGGCCTTTTTGTCACGCAGGGCGTATAACTGATCCCGATTTTGGGAATAAAGATTCCTGCAATGAGGATCTGTTGACAACAATATATGAATTTGAAGCCCAAACCGAGCCATATGGAATAGAATTTTATACTGGGGATCAATTTCCAGCTGATTATCAAAGAGACCTATTTATCGCTCTTCATGGAACTGGAGATGGTTCATTGACCTCGGGAAATAAAATCATCCGGATAGAATTTGGCACCGGAAACCAGGAGCCTGTCCAAGATTTCGCTGTGGGATGGGTGTTGGAAGACGGGAACTCCTGGGGCGCGCCAACGGACCTAATTCAGGGGCCAGATGGGGACCTGTTCTTGTCCGATGACAAACTCGGGGTAATTTACAGGATATTCTATATCCAATGATCTATCAGCAACAAATGGATACTTTGAGAAGAAGACCCTTTTGACAAATCCTGACTATCGTGCTAAAATGATCCCGGTTTCTAGAAAAGAAACACCCGGCTGGTGGATTTATCCAGCAGCAACATTGCTCTACGAAGATTATTTAGGTTTTATCGCAAGATATAATATTGAATAGGTTTCCAAAAGCACTGCCCGGCCGGTTTTAACCGTCCGGGTATTTTTTATATTAGACTAATAACTCTCACTGAACAAAATATCAGGTCGAGAGATAATTGAAGGAAAAAATATGAGTAAAAACAAATTAAGGATTATTCCCCTGGGAGGTTTGGGGGAAGTCGGGAAAAATATGATGGTCTACGAATATGGGAAGAATATTCTCATCGTCGATGCCGGATTGATGTTTCCTGATAATGATATGCTGGGAATTGATTACATTATCCCGGATTTTGAATATATCAAAAAAAATAAGGATATGGTCAGAGGAATGGTCCTCACCCACGGCCATATGGATCACGTAGGAGCCATCGCGCACGTTTTGGAAGAAATCAACGTGCCCTTGTATGCTACTCCGCTGACCAGAGGTTTGATCGAGAACAGCCTGTCAGAAAAAGGCTTACTGGATAAAACCACCATAAATACTGTTCATGCCGGCGAGAGTGCCACTATCGGTCCCTTTGAAGTGGAGTTCTTCCATGTCTGCCACTCGATACCGGACAGCGTAGGCCTGGGTATCACCTGCCCGGATGGATTAATTGTCCATACCGGAGACTACAAATTCGATCCCACTCCTGTGGACGGCTGGCCAACAGATTTCTCTAAGCTAGCAGAATTCTCAGGACGAGGCGTTCTGGCATTACTGGCTGATTCCACCAATGCAGACAAACCCGGCTGGACACCATCAGAAATGGTGATCAACGATTCCTTGGACAAGGTGTTCCGCAATGCGCCAGGCCGCATAATTGTTGCTTCGTTCGCCTCACTGGTATCCCGCATGCAGCAGGTAATAGATGCCGCCGAACATCACGGGCGCAAGATCGTTTTTGTAGGCCGCAGCATGAAACAGAATTCCAAGATGGCCAAAAAACTGGGCTACCTGAAAATTCCTTCTAATCTTGAAGTGGGCATAGAGGAAGCCTTGAACATGAAGCCTAAGGACGTTGTCCTGATGGCAACCGGCTCCCAGGGAGAACCTTACTCCATAATGGGCAGATTGGCCCGGGGTACGAATAAACAATTCGAGCTTATCAAGGATGACACCATTGTGCTTTCCTCCCATACCATTCCTGGTAATGAGGAAACGGTGTTCAAAACCATCAACTGGCTCTTCCGCAAGGGAGCCAACGTTATTTACGAACCCATTGCTGGCGGCGTGCACGTTTCGGGACATGCCAAGCAGGACGAGATGAAATTGATGCTTAATATGGTCAATCCCAAATATCTTATCCCAGTCCACGGCGAATTGAGGCATCTCAAGCAGCATGCATTTTTAGCTGAAGAATCCGGTTTCCCAATGGAGAACGTGCTGGTAATTGAAAACGGCCAAGTCATTGAATTCGATAATGGCAAACTGCAGATCAAGGACCGCATACCCGGAGATTATGTTTTTGTGGATGGATCCAGGGTAGGAGAGATCGGCGCCTCAGTAGTACGGGAAAGAGAACAGCTATCCCAGGATGGCGTGGTGTTGATCAGCCTGGTACTTGACAGCAAAGGTAAATTACAGGAAGAGCCGGAGATCATCTCCCGGGGATTCGTATACAAACATGATGAAGGTGACCTGATTGACCAAACCCGTGAGAAGATCGTGGGGATAGTTAACAAAAGCCAGGGCAACCTGCACCATGATCTGGTGCAGTCAATTCGTTCTTTCTTGTATAGTAAAACAAAGAAACGACCTGTTGTACTAGCAACAATTAACTTCCTCTAATAAGGGGATTCAATTAGGAACTAAAAAGAGCGACTCAATGAGTCGCTCTTTTGTTTAAATCAAATTTAGAGAAAATATGTGGCGCGCATGCTACTCATGATTTGGTAATATTTTCTATTATTCTCCCGCCCAACCATGTTCACCAATCAGGGGAACAAAAGCGACCGGGGCCATATCTTCCCTGTGAAATTCATTTCCCTCGCGCCTGTACAGCAAGAGGACCTGACCACCCCGGCCGCCTACTGGCATCACAAGCCGACCGCCCTCCCCCAACTGGGCCAAGAGCGGAGAGGGTACATCGGGTGCAGCCGCAGTTACCATGATCGCCTGGTAAGGAGCGTGCTCAGGTAGCCCCTGAGTGCCATCTCCTTCGTGTACTTGGACGTTTTCATATCCCAGGCTTTGCAGCAATCTATCAGCTTTATCAGCTAAAGATGGATGTCTTTCAATCGTATGAACTTGATCGGCCAGAATCCCAAGAATAGCAGCCTGGTACCCAGAACCGGTTCCTATTTCCAGCACCCGCTCTGTTCCAGTCATTTGAAGCAAATCCGTCATATAAGCAGCAATATAAGGTTGGGATATCGTCTGACCCAAACCAATAGGCAGGGGGCAATCTTGGTAGGCATGGACTTGTTGACTTTTCGGAACAAAAAGGTGCCGGGGTACTTCCAGGAAGGCGCCGAGGACATCGGGGGATGTAATACCCCGGATGGTAATCTGCCCATCTACCATACGTTTTCGGGCTGCTTGATAATCAATTAAAGCCACTTTCTATCCTAATAACGCGTCACTAGTTCAATAGATAGGCCATTATCCACTTTGTAGTCGCAATCAGGGCATCAATATGAGTGCGCTCATAATTATGGGAAGCATCCACGCCAGGTCCAATCAATGCTACCGCAACATCACCTCCAGCTCGCCAAAAAGCTTCTCCGTCTGAGCCGTAATAAGGGTAAATATCCACTTTGTGCGGGATCTCATACTCGTCAGCCAGGGACCGCAAACTCTGGCTGAGACCGTGATGATAGGGTCCCCCAGAATCTTTAACACACAGAGTAGCATGGAACTCATCCGAGGTTTGACCGGTGCCCACTGCCGCCATATCCACGGCTACCAATTCCTTCAGACCGTCTGGAAAACCAGCTGCCGCACCATGCCCCACCTCTTCATAATTGCTAAAATGGAATACTGTGTCCTGGGCCGGCTGCAGATCAGCACCGAACATAGCATTCACAGCGGCCAACACACAGGCCACGCAGGCTTTATCATCCAGATGTCTGGATCGGATAAAACCCTGGTTGGATTCTGTTCGAGTATCAAAAGCCACAAAATCACCCACTTTGATCCCCGCCTCCAGCGTCTCATCCGGAGAGCTGGTGACGATATCCAACCGCACTTCCATGCTTTCAGCAGACCGTTCGGTAGTGCTGACCTCCTTGGCATGAACATGGCCGGAAGCTTTATTTAACAAGATAGTCCCCCGAACCGGATCGCCCCCGCTAGAGAAGACTGTGCACCCTTCTCCTTCGATCGTATTCCAGGCGTAACCCCCAAGTTGAGACAACTTCAGGCGGCCGTTGCTTTTGATCTCCTTTACCATAGCGCCCAGGGTGTCCACATGAGCTGTGAGTCCGCGCAACGAGGTTTTTAGATCCCCGGTCCAATTGGCTACCAGGGCGCCTTTAGTTGTTCTACGGAAATTCAAGAACGGGAAATCAGATAGCCTCCCTTCCAGATAACCGATTACTTCTTCGGTATATCCAGTCGGACTAGGAATGGCCAATAATTCCTGGAGCAAGGAAATCAAATACTCTTGATCAATTTCGGGCAGTTTTTTCATGGGTTACCTTTTTATGTTGTTAGTCTAGACCTTCGAAATCCCGGAGTGTTTTCCGCCAGCCGTCTTGGATTGGAATGGTTTTTCCCAGTTGGTAATCATAGGCTACCTGGACGGTTTTGGCCTCTGCGAAGATCTGGCCGGTGTTGAATTCCCGGATCACATATTCCATATCCAGGCTTTTATTGCCCAGTCGTGATGTCCGCAGGCCTACCTCTACCGCATCGGTCATCAGGATCGGTTCCTTGTAATCCAGTTCTATCCGGGCCAGGATGATCCCGATCTCCAGGAATGAGTTGCCATCCCACAATCCCAGATGCCGTACATAGGCAACCCGGGCATGTTCCAGAAAAGTAAGATAGGCGGCGTTGTTAACATGTCCCTGGGGGTCAAGGTCTCCATAGCGGACAACAATAGGATGGAAGAAACGGTAATTGGACATGAAGTCATTATACATGATGTGGACGACCATGGAGCAATGCGTCAAGAAAATCTTGTTGACAGAGTATTTTTCCTTGGTTACACTAAAAGATATATACCTCGCACAATATTATCCTACGCAACCTGACCCACACCGTTCCCAATTCTCCTAACATCTTCCGCGGGTCAATTACGGGGATAATCAAATTCCAGCTATGCAAGAGCACAAAGGAGAAAAACTATGAGAAGAAAATTTTGGGCAATACTTATTCTGGGGATATTTCTCATCAGCAGCGCCTGTGTAGCAACGGATTTCTTTTTAGGTTGGGGGGGGGAAGATTTTGACCCATCAGAATACAGTGCTGATAAAGAAAGCGGCTATACCGAAGATACTAAAAAGGAAGAAGTTATACCTGAGAGTTCGGTTGAGGACACATCTGAATCCGAAGGACAAGAAGACCCAGCCGGCGAGGATGCAGCACCTGCAGCTGAGGACACAGCCCCGGCTGAACCTGATCCATTAGCCCCGATCTGGAAATCAACTGGATTGACACCCGAACAAAAAGATCATATTTGGCTAATTATCAACGATGACCCGGAAGCTGATTGGATTTACAGCATCGCGGATATCATCGTTGAAGACACTATGGATGAGACCGACCTTAGGATTCTTGTTGACATAATCCTAAGAATAAACGAAAACGCGAATGTTCGATTATACGGCAACACGCAGTTTCCCTGTGATTCCGAGATCGAGGGAGGCTTTGTAGTTTGCACCGATGACCCTTTGCCCATAGAAGCTGGAGATATTTATACGTTTGTTATGAAAGTTGGAGCAGAGATTCCTGCAGCGAATCCGGACCGCTTTTACACTTATTCTGTAGTTGTGGATGCCGATGGCGATCCTGGCAACAACTTCCAATTCAATCCACCTTATAACTGGGACTATTTCCAGAATACGTGACCGCTGGTATACTTTGAATTGGAATCCTGATTTTGGCATGTGGACTTTGGATGTCTCAGATTTCGCTCAGAATTTATACGTTGCACCCAGTGCTGCCCGGGCAGTGGTGCATGGGTGATATCATCACCTTTTTCATCCCTGCAGTTGAGTTTTCCACAAATCAGCTCACCTACCGGATGACGGCTTTTGGTCATGACGGTAGCTTCAGTCCAGAAGCATCCTGCGGGGATGTGTCAGGGGCAAACCCAACTGAACCTCTAACTCCTGTCAGTGGAGAGATTATCATACTTGAAGAATAGGAAGGGCTGATTACTCAGAAAGTAACCCAAAGAGGATCCGTTAGCTTACCTGGATCCTCTTTTCTTACCTAAGAAATTTATAGGAGGTTCCAAAACAGGAGAGATTGTCTGGGTTTAGAAGATATAATTCCTCACTTTCAATTATATTAACCAGATCAGAAGAGTTATAGAAAAAAACAAAAAAATGGAAGTCTTAACCAGTTTATTTACGATCCTGATCATTGTTACCCTGGGAATCCTGAGCCGGAAGTTTGGAATCTTTAAGGCAGAACACGCCAAAACACTGTCCTCCTTTGTTTACTACTTTGGCCTGCCAGCCCTGTTTTTTGTGAAAATTTCCGCGCTGGATTTAACCTCCCTGGATCCCCAGCTGGTGCTGGGGTCTCTGCTGCCCACCGCAAGCTTGTTGCTCTTCCTTCTGATCCTGAAATGGATCGGGTATTCTAATAAAGACACCTATACTTCCTGTTAAGTTATTCCACCAGCTTTGGCAGCCATGCCTTTTTTGGGGTGGCTTTCTTTGAAACTTTCCAGGGGGGAATATGGCTGGAAAGCGCAATTATCGCCGCCTCATTACTGGGTATTTTAGGGATAATTACGAGTTTATCGCTGCTTGAATATGCTAACCATCAGAATCAACGCCAGAGTTTTTTGAGGAAAATCTTTTTAAATCCATTGATTTTATCCATTCTGGCAGGGATTGTCTTTTCGTTGATCGGCTTAAGGTTAACTTTCCTGAATAATGCCTTCAGCCTGGTAGGACAAACCGCCGGCGCTCTAGCCATCTTTGTATTGGGTATGTTTATCCATGACCGTTTTTCATACGCAGCTTTCAAAAACGCCCTGTCTTTTTCTCTCTTCCGGATGTTGGTTTTGCCACTGGTAACCTGGATTACGCTCCGATATATCCTGCCGGGCAGTGGAGAGTTAAATCAGTTTCTGCTTCTTGAGAACGGTATGCCAGCAGCGATCGCCCTGGTTGTTTTTGCAGAACGGTACGACTATAAAATCACCGAAATAGCTGGCATCGTCAGCTTGACCTCAATCCTCAGCTTTGTGGTGCTTTCGGTGATTTTCTTTTTATCTCAATTGATATAACAATCGAAAGAGGATTATTCCTAGACCTCATCCCAGGAAGCGTTTTCCCAGGGATAGGCTTCCACTTCTTTGGCTTTTTCACGCACTGCCGGGTCACTGGAGAATTTTCCCCGTAAATGATCCGGAAGCAAATCAGCAATTTCTTTCATGATCTGGTCACCAAGAGCGTCCAGTTGTTCACGGCGCTCTCGTCCCCGTCCGGTTACAGGTGCCGGCTGGTAGGGCTTTCCAACCCGTATTGTTACTTTACTTTGATTCCGGAGCCTGATCGGCAATACATCATTGAAGCCAGTAAAACCAACTGGCAATATGGGCGCCCCGGTCCTGGCTGCTAAATAGGCAGCTCCCGGACGTGCAGGACGGATCATCTCTGCCCAGGCTCCTCCCTCAGGAAAGATTCCGAAGAAGCCGTTCTGTTTTAATATCGATTCTGCATCCCGAATTGCCTGGCGGGAACCGGTTCCCCTATATACATATAAAACGCCCCATAAGCGGGGTAATAACTTACCCCACCAGGGTGTAAATGCCGGGTTTGCTCCAGAGAACATTTCAATTGAAGCCGGGGCGATCTGCAGCATGGCAATAGAATCGGCAAAACTGAAGTGATTGGCCGTAAGGATCAATGGTCCTTTCTCGGGAATATTCTCTGCTCCAATGACCTCGAAATCCGAGAAGGCATGCAGGGCAACGTTGATCAACCCCTTAAGAGTGGATCGGATAAATAATCTGCGAGGATATTTTATTTCTGCCAAGATAATCTCATTTGCGTTTTTCCTGTTTTATCAATAATCAGGCTTTTACTCTTGTCAGTGCTTCCAAAGCTTCATCATGGAGCAGGCCATTAGTGGCACAGATACCCCGGTTATCTATGAGAGTTCGTCCCCGGGAAAAATCGAGAACTTTTCCATCCAGATCTGTAACGGTACCACCAGCTTCTTCGACAATGATCGAACCGGCTGCTTGATCCCAGATCTTCTCCCGGTAGTCCATTTGGTCTGGGGATAACAAGCGTAAATAGATCTCACCCTCACCAGAGGCCAGAAGGGCATATTTTACTTGGCTGTCCATTCGTACTGGATCTGCTTCTCCACCCAGTTCCCTCTGGAACTCGTCGATCAATGTGGTATTGGTATGTCCTGATTTAAAGGATCGCATCAAACGAGCCCGTGATGGATCGGAGCGACCGGAGACAGAGAGGCGGGAGAAATTTCCTTTGTTGATCGGGCCGCTTAAAGTGCTAATCCAGGTACCCTCGTTCCGCTGGGCGATCAATAGAGATCCTTCTCCGCCAATATTTTCTTGGAGGTCAGGAGTGATATTCGGACAGCCAAGCGCTCCTAGCCGCACAACTCCATTTTCTACATATGCCAGGGCGGTAGCATACTGGGCTCCTCGTAAAAATCCTTTAGTGCCGTCAATGGGGTCTAGGGTCCAGTAATTTTTACCGGGCTCATCTACGCCCCTGTCAATCAGGCCACAGACCTCTTCAGCACTGACCCCCGTTATAACTCGTTGCATAAATGAAGTGATTTTGTCCAGTGTATCGCGCTCATCCGGTGAATGCAGAGCAGCTGATGCTTCTTCGCCAACCAGGAGGGCCCCCGGGAACGTATTCTCCAATAGATAACCAACTACTGCCTGGGCAGCAAAATCTGCTACAGTGACCGGAGAACGGTCTTCTTTGGTAAGTGCTACAGACACCATTTCGTTCTGGATATCTGCTGCCAGAGAGGCCGCCTGCTGGACAGATCGAAGCGCAAATTCAACTTTTGTATCACTCAAACTTATCATTTCTTTATTATCCTGGCTGTCAATAAAACGCTCATTAATGCGGCACAGCGGTTAGGTCGTACACCATCGCACCGGTTATCTTCACTGGGACAATTTTTCCTTCCGGCAAGGCGCCCTCCACAATTACCATGCCATCGATCTCCGGTGCATCACGATAACTGCGACCGAGGGAAATCACCTCACTGGAACCTTCTACTTCACCCGTCCCTTCGATCAATACATCTAGTGATTTCCCAATTAATGCCTGATTGATCTGGAGGGAAATCTCTTGCTGCTTTAGCATCAATATTTCCTGGCGTTCCTCTTTAACTTTTGCTGGAACAGGATCTCCATAGATCTCGGATGTTGTGCCAGGTTCAAAAGAGAATTTAAAAGTGCCAACCCGGTCAAATCGGATCTCCTCCACAAAATCCACCAGCTTCTGGAACGCCTGGTCTGTCTCCCCAGGATAGCCCACAATAAAAGTGGTCCGTAAGGCCAGATCTGGCATTTTTCTCCGAAGTTTTTCAACTGTACCATATACCCAGTCCATATTGGCAGGTCGGCGCATCTTCTTTAAGATCTCAGGATCAGCATGCTGAAGGGGAATATCAATATAGGGCAGGATTTGATTTGAGTTAGCCATCACATCAATTAATCGATCCGTAATATATCCCGGGTATGCGTATAAAATTCGGAACCAATTAACATCCGGAGCTTCTTTTGTCAAAGCCTCCAGTAAATGCGCCAGCCCATCCTTCAGGCCCAGATCATGACCGTAATCCGTCGTGTCTTGGGCAATCAAATTGATTTCCCGTACTCCGCTGGATTGCAGAGTGCGAGCGTCTTCCAGGATCTCATTCAAAGGTCGGCTTGACGCAGTTCCTTTGATCGAAGGTATCGCGCAAAATGCGCAAGGCCGCCGACAACCATCGGCTATTTTTAGGTATGCACTGCCACCTTGATTGTGAGCTCCCAAAATTCCTTCAGGGTTCTCACCGACAACTGCAGCATCTGGAAGATGATATAAAGGTTTGGGATGTCCTTCTGAACGCAATTTCCTAACAACTTGAACAATATCCATCCAGCGGCGGGTCCCTAATAGACCATCAATACCCGCTACCCTTTCAAGAACCTCCTCACCATATCGCTGTGTCAGACATCCAGCAGCTATCAGGAGCTGGTTGTCTTTCTTCCCTTCTGCCAATTCATTCAAGACCGCGTAAGATTCCTCTCTGGCCGGCTCAATGAATCCACAAGTGTTAACCAGGACGATATCGGCTTCTGAGGGATCATCAACAGACGTATACCCATCCTGCTGAAGTAGCTGGGCCATAGAATTCGAATCAACTGTATTCTTTGCGCAGCCGAGGGAAACCAGATAAAAGGAATTTTTCTTCATGAGGTAATTTCTGAGATTGAACCTACTCCACTTCCTGCGAGGGGGTAGGCGTAGGAGTTATACTCGCTTCCGGTGTATCGGATGGGGTCGGTGTTGCTGTGATAGTTGGCGTGGGTGTAGCTATACCCTCGGCAGTGAAGACTCGGTCAATCACTTCTCCGTAGAGTCCCATCGCACCCAAATCCTGCTGATTATAGATTACTTCAACGCCTGCCGCATTGCCTGTCAGAACCTCAATACTCAATTCGCCCCCAAACAACTTGACGCTTCCTGGAAGCAGCCTGCCTTCGTAAGCCAGAATATTATCCACGATTACTCTTACCCAGGTACGCTGCAGGATGATCAGCTGAACCTGTACTTTTTCATTTCCTGTGATTCCAGGAGTTGGTGTGGTTACATCGTTATCGTCAGGGATTTCATCTCCCTCAATCGCAGGGGTGATGTCCACCTCAATTTCACTTAAGGTAGAGATAGGCGCCTCTGGAGTGACTGAAGGCGTAGATGTTGGAAGTAAAATATCCGACACTCCTGGAATTGTAGCTGTTGCTTCTGCTAAGGAAGCTCTTGAGCCAAATATCAAAGTCCCTGCCCAGAGGGAAATACTGCCAATCAATATCACAACTCCAACCCATAGGATTGTTGGGCTAGCCAAAAATCTTTTTATACTTACCTGGAGTGGTGATGGGGGTTTAACATCAGGAATCCCTTCTCTGGATGTTGCAAGACGTTTTTGCAAGATTTCCGCATAACCCATCAACAAGGGCTCAGGGTCAAGTCCAAGAAATTGAGCATAATTCTTAACCATGCCTTTTCCCTGGACAGTGGAGGGTAATTCCTCCAGATTGCCATTTTCTATAGCGATTAAGTACCTTTCTGGAATATATATCTGGTCTTCAACATTAGGTATAGTGAATCCCAGGTGTTCCCGCTGAGTTTTAAGGATCGATCCGATCTCTTCCAGGGGATGCTGTTCGGCCAAAGGGCGCGTGTCTTGAACATCAGGAGGATCAGGTTCAATATCTATATCATCAACCTGAATGATTGACCGAAGCTGGCCAAGTAGCGGTGCAGGATCCATCTCAAGGGCCCGCGCATAAGTGCGCACAAATCCTTTTTGCTGCACTGTGGAAGGCAGGACATCCCAGTTATCTGCTTCGATTGCCGAGAGATACTTTTGGTTAACTTTGGTTAACAGGGAAATTTCTTCCAAAGATAATCCTTGTTCCTCTCTGGAAGTTTTTAGAATCTCTCCAATGGTACGGTTTTGATCGGGCATAGGTCAATACAAAGACCGGCCTGGCCAGCTGTGCTGCTGATCCCAGACCGGTTTTGATTTTAGAGTATAAAGAACCAATTAATCAGTTTCTGCTGCTTCATCCTGTTCTGGAACTTCTACTTCTGCGGCTGGTTCATCGTCAGCGCTGGTATCTTCTACTTCATCTTCTGCGTCAGCTGCTAATTCCTCTTCCATTTCAGCTTCCTCTTCATCCAGGAATTCAGCGTATGCTTCTTCGGCTTTCAGGGCTTCTTTCTCTTCTTCCTCAAGTGCGGATTCGATCGATTCACCTTCACGGTGAACGATGATTTCGACCTCAGGAATCAAGTCAACGGTCAGGCGAACAGCCACATCGTATCTTCCGATCATGCGCAGGGGCTGGGATTCAATCTGTTTCGCCAGGACGGTTACTCCGATTTCCTCACTGACAACATCTGCGATCATCTGGGCATTGATGGAACCATACAGCCGGCGAGTTTCACTGGCCTTGGCAGCAAAGGTAAAACGTTTGCCTGCCAACTGCTCTGCAACCCCACCAAGTTCCTGATTGACCTTGGCCCTTTTGACTTCGCCTTGTTTTTTGATGCGCCCTGACTGTGATACAGCACCGGGGGTTGCCAACACGGCCAATCCCTGGGGCATCAAATAATTACGAGCGTATCCCGGAGCTACTTTCTTGACATCTCCGGCTCGGCCCAATTTATAGACATCTTCGAGTAATAAGACTTTCATGGTATCTAGCCCTTTCTCCTTACTAATGAATAGGTTACATCTTTGCTAAGGGTACAACGCAAAAGACGCCGGAAGATTTTACCAGAAGCCTATAGCCCAGTCAATGACGCGGCTTGACGTAGTAGATAAAGGAATTGGAGATAACCAGATTTAAGACCGGGATAAGATTATCCAAACAACAAGGCAAATGATCAGGATCAGCAGGGCAAAAAACACATACAGGGATCTTTCTTCAGGGCGTTGGTCTTCAAGGTGCAAATCAGGCGGTGAGCTTTCTATAGAGAAATTGGGTCCCCCAAACCAAGTATAGATCGCTCCACCAATCAAACCACCGATGTGCCCCATATTATCAATACCCGGGATCATAAAACCGATCACCAGGTTACCTACTGCTACCTGGACGATCTGGCGCAAAGCCACCCTGGATTGATCCCCGAACAACTTCCGATGCTGGTATATGAAGATGCCTTCTGCTCCCAGAAGGCCAAAGATGGCCGTAGAGGAACCCAGAGAAGGCGCCTCGGTAAAAACAAATGAAAGAAGATTGCCTGCGATACCCGCAATCAAAAATAAACCCACGAATTGTAAAGATCCAAAGAACCGTTCTACCCGCCTGCCCAGAATATACAGAGCATATAGGTTAAATCCCAGATGGATTATCGATCCATGAAGAAACATCGCTGTCACCAGGCGCCAGTATTCTCCGGCTATGATCAACTCATTTGATTTCATACCATAGATCGCCAGCATGTCATACCCGAATACCTGATCCGTAAACCACTGCAGGGCGTAAAAACCAGCCATGATGACCAGCAAGGCGTTCGTAATATAAGGCTTTCTTTCCGGGAGTTGGATTCTCACTCGCTGGCCTGGAGGCTCTTGCGCTGTTTCTCCTGTTTTCCCCGCCATATCAACATCTCCGGATGTACTGGATGCCTCATTCCGGTGTACTACCCGACGTAAATGGATTGGACCTCTTGAATTAGCGCTGATATAAGGTAGGTTTATTTCCACCTCTGGGCTGGTTTCCAGAGCCAGGAATGCCTGATCTACTGCATCAGAGATGCGTTCCACAGCAACAGGATCCTGGGAAATATCCAGTCTGTATTGACTTTCAAAATCAGTAAGGATTATTGGAGATCAGGCGATTTTTATCAGATTGCTCGTCATGTGAAACGGATAAAAAGTTCTGGTTCATAATTCTACGACGCGCTGGTGAACGCGCTGCTGTTCTGCCTTGATAATTGCTTCAATCATATCCACCGCTACCGTGAGCTGTTCATCCTTGTTAACAACTATATAATCAAATAGATCGATCTTGTTATATTCCTGGCGGGTGGTTGCAATTCTCAATTTTAGGCTTTCGTTATCCTCGGTATTTCTATTCTTCAGGCGATTGATAAGTTCTTCCTCATTTTGAGGTGTCAGGAAGATCATCAGGGCATCCTTGGCCAATTTTCTGACCGTTTCTGCTCCCTGGACATCAATGCGCATGATCACATTCTTCCCGCTCGCCAGTGCTTTCCGTACTTGAGACTTAGGGATACCTTTGTAATCCTGATAAACAACTGCGTATTCCAGCAGTTCCCCTTCATCAATCATCCTGGCAAATTCATCCTGGGAAAGGAAGAAATAATCCACGCCATCCGTTTCATCAGGGCGGGGAGCGCGCGTAGTGGCTGTGATCACAAAATGGATGGGCAGTCCCCTTGATTTCATTTCCTCAAGCACTGAATCCTTCCCCACACCTGAAGGTCCAGAAATCACAATCAACAGGGGATTTGGTGGTTCCAAAACGAAGGGAGAAATGGTTATTTCAGATGTCATTATCAAAATTCCTTATCCAGTATAATGGGGAAGGGAAACCAATCCTTCTTTCCCCGGAAAATATTATGCCTAATTATGAATATCGTTGTATAGATTGTAACCACAAATTCGAAATATTCCTTTCATATCAGGATTATGGTTCTACCTCAGTCAGCTGCCCAGCATGTGGTCAATCCCACCTAAAACGGATCATCAAACCAGTTCGCGTGACTCGGTCCGATGGCGACCGTTTGGAATCCATGGCGGATCCTGCCCAATTAGCCGGGCTGGATGACGATCCCCAGACTCTGGGAAGAATGATGCGCAAGATGAGCCGGGAACTGGGAGAGGATATGGGCGCAGAATTTGATGAAGTTGTAGATCGCCTTGAAAAAGGGCACTCACCCGAAGAGATCGAACGAGATATCCCGGACCTTGGGACAGATGTGGGCGAAGCCGGATCGGATTTCGATCTATAGCCTTTCACTGCCGCCTGCTTATCTCACCAAGATCAATATCCCCAGTTGTTCAGATATTTTTGAAGAGTAGCTCTGAGATCGTCCTGTACCTCGATAAATGGCCGATCAGCTTCAATGACTACCCATCGTAACGGGTCGGCCTGCACCAGTTTCAGATATCCTTTTCTAACCCGATGGTGAAAATCTATATCGTACGAATCGAGCCGGTTAAAACCACCCGCATCCAACCGACGCTGTAATCCAACCTCAGGTGCAAGATCCAGCAGGATTGTCAGATCAGGTATCAATCCTCCAGTAGCATAGTTAATAATATCTTCCAGCGACGCAACAGTATTTTTATGTCCGTATCCCTGATATGCCAGGGTTGAATCCGCGTAGCGATCACTTATCACAATTCCACCTTGGGCTAGGTGAGGTTTAATGATCTCATCAACCAATTGGGCCCGGGCTGCCTGATATAAAAGAGCCTCGGCGCGATCAATCATTGCGGTGTTCTTAAGATCAAGCAATGTAGCTCGGATCTGATCACCAATAGGTGTGCCGCCGGGTTCCCTGGTCCGAAGGATCGGATACCCCGCCTTGATGAATTCATCAACCAGGATATCCAGCTGGGCTGTTTTCCCACTGCCGTCCGGTCCTTCAAATGTGATGAATTTGCCTGATTTATTTTCCATAGATCTCAAAGTCATTTGAATGATGCTAGTGATCTTCCCGGGAAATTCGCAGCCGTCGTTTAGGATCCTTCCCGTAGGAATGGGAAACCAAATTCGCCTGGGTTACCATCTGGTGCTGGAGTCGGCGAATTGAAGATGATGCCGGCGGAAGCTCTACCCATCGCTCTCCACTTAATACTGCCTGAATGGCTCCCTGAGTTTGCTGAAGGGCTTTCTCGTCCGATTTTGACAGCGTCCCATTCTTTAAATTAAAGATCCTTTAATAAATGTTCCATACGACTAATGGTATTGGAACGCAGCACATAGATCGGCAGTCCCAGTTCTTCTGCTTCGGCAATGGATTTCGGGTTATCCCTGTAATGATGTTTTAAAGTGACAGCGATCCGGGCATCCCGGATTTGTTTTTCTATCGTGACTGGAACATTTAAGTTGCGGGCTGCTTTTAACATTCGGTCTCGCGCCACGCCATACGTATATATTGGTAAAGATTCCAGATCTTTCTGGTCAGGCTTCCATATCATCTCCACTGAAAGCAAAACCTTCTTCCGGGATTGGGTCCAATCCGATACTCTGCATTACAGGTTTGCTGGGAGTTTTTTTAATTGATATCTTTCCATCGGTTGTTCGGGATCTGACTTCTGGGATCAGCGGCTCATCCCGCAATAGAGAATCCACCGCAGTTGCCACATCCTGGTGAATTGCCACTCTGTCCCGGGTCTGTATTTCCACCAGCACATGGAAGGTGGGATTTGAACGCCGCTCCAAGACAGTTTTTTGAGTCCCGCGCCGTTTTGCTTCCTCGTCAGACAATGTAACCGATTCTATACCTCCCACTAAATCAGACAGAGTGGGATTGATCAGAAGATTATCCAGGGTATTGCCATGGGCTGTCCCGATCAATTGGACACCGCGCTCTGCGATCGTACGGGCTGCCATTGCTTCGAGCTCCCGGCCGATTTCATCAATGACGATCACTTCCGGGTTGTGATTCTCAACCGCTTCTATCATTACCTCATGCTGTTGGGAAGGTTGCGCGACCTGCATTCTTCGAGCTTTGCCAATTGCCGGATGGGGGACATCTCCGTCCCCTGCTATCTCGTTTGATGTATCAACAATAACCACTCGTTTATTCTCTGCCAGTATCCTGGCTGCCTCCCGCAGCATGGTTGTCTTTCCAACCCCGGGGCGCCCAAGGATCAGCAGGCTTCTACCGCTTTCGATCAAGTCTTTTACTATATCGGTTGTCCCATACACTGCTCGGCCTACTCGGCAGGTAAGGCCGACGATTTTTCCAATCCGGTTGCGAATGGCCGCAATCCTGTGTAAGGTGCGTGGTAAACCAGCTCGGTTATCAGCATCAAAATTCCCGATCCGGTTAACAACAAATTTTATGTCACTCTTGGTCACTTCATTTTTGGACAGCTCCACTTCCTCATCTACGAATCTCGCTGTAGGCAACCTGCCCAAATCCAGGATGATTTCGATTAGATCTGCATTCTTCCCATTATCAGAAATTGCCTGGCTGATGTCAGGAGGAAGAACTTCAAAAAATGAATCCAGGTTATCAGTTATTTTGTGATTTGACATAATCTCAATTCTTGATCTCTGAATTGGATATCGGTGTTGTGATATCCGGTTGTTTTTCGAATCCCTGCACACGGAAGGTCTGTTTGGCATTATAGTGGACGGTCAGCCTTTTCACCACAGCTTTTTGTTTCGGTCCGTCTTCTGCATTGATCCTTTCCAGCGCTGATGCGAGCTGCTGCTGATAGGAACGAACCCGAAAATATACATCCCGGGTATCCCGATAAGGGAGGTGAAAGAGTAAAGCGCTCAAATACTCGTCGATTGGGTCCATTTCCGGAGCTATCAGCAGGTCCACCAGTATACCTCGTGGACCTAATTGAGCTGCTGCAAAACCAATAATCTTACCTTCTTTCCAGCTGATCAAACCTTGCATGTCCGGAGAAACCGGCGGGGGTTCTATGCGCAGGATCTGCCCTGGGAGAGTTCGCTTGTAAAAAGTTTCCGCAAGCACAGTATTATCTTTTGTGACTGGCACCCAAGCTTTCTTCCCTGTTCCGAAGACAATTCTCCGGGGAAGTTTCCAGATCTGTTGTTCAGCATAGGTTCGAAATCCTGCCT
The DNA here is from genome assembly GCA_963824175.1 of uncultured Chloroflexia bacterium. Classification (GTDB taxonomy): domain Bacteria; phylum Chloroflexota; class Anaerolineae; order Anaerolineales; family UBA11858; genus B10-G9. The sequence continues at coordinate 190,517 of CAWGOD010000009.1, forward strand.
GATAAAGGATTTCTTCTTCAGGTGAATTTTCGCTTACTTCTGCCTTAATCTGAAGCGCTCCTCGTTCACCCGCCGAATGTGCCAGCTGTGACAACACTCGTCCAAAAGCTGGATGGAGGCTGAAATCATTCCCTGCCAGTAACACTAATCGAGCACATGAACTACCAGATGGATGAAATAATTGGCCCATAAGAACAGAATTGGATTCAAATTCTATCGGTTCTACTGCTGTACAGAATCCACTTGCCGGCGAGATTAAAGACAGCAAAGAACTGGAAAACAGGCCCGGATTGTAAACATAATGGAATGAGTTGTCCAGTACCAGCTTCTGATTCTTGAAGCGGGTTAGGGCAGCTAAATCCTTCCAAACAATTTTTCGCGCCATAATCCTCGAAATTTATTTAGTGGTCTTTTTTACTCGCAAGCTGGACAAAATAGCGGTGCATCCTGTCATCATCTGTCAATTCGGGATGAAAGGCTGTGGCTAATAAATGACCTTGTTGGGCAGCAACAACCCTTCCATCGGGCAGGGAAGATAGGATCTTTCCATCCCCTTCAACAGAAGCGATCAGTGGCGCTCGGATAAAGATGCCATGGAAGAGTTTCGATTCAGGTGAGATAGATTCCAGGGCAGGGATATCCAGATCGGTTTCGAAACTGGCTATTTGTCTACCAAATGCATTTCGATCCACGGTAATATCCATTAACTCTAGCAGCGGTTGTGAGCGATGGGCATCTTTCGATAACAAAATAGCACCGGCACAAGTACCCCAAATGGCCTTTTCTTTTCCAAACTTTTTGAGGGGTTCCAGGAGCCCAAAATCTACAGCCAGTTTGCCTATTGTGGTTGATTCGCCTCCAGGAATGATCAATCCGTCCAGATCTTCCAGTTGGTCGGGTAACCGCACTTCTACTGTTTGCACACCAATTCGGCGCAGGATATCAAGATGTTCCAGAAACGAACCCTGCAACGCCAAAACACCCACCTTCAATTGGTCGGGGTCAATGAGCTGTCGGGGTGCTCTATTTGTCATAGTTGTTAAAATCGGGTTATCTGGATTTACCAGCCGCGATCTGCCAAGCGTTCGTTATCTTCAAGGTCGGTCACATTGCGGCCCACCATGGGTTCACCCAGATTACGGCTAACTTCGGCAAGGATTTCCGGATTTTCGTAATGAGTAACTGCCTTGACGATCGCCGCTGCACGTTTGGCCGGGTCTCCAGATTTAAAAATACCTGATCCGACAAACACACCATCTACACCCAACTGCATCATCAACGCCGCATCTGCTGGTGTAGCAATACCTCCAGCAGCGAAGTTAACCACTGGAAGCCTTCCCAGTTCCCTGGTTTCTATTACCAGGTCATAAGGTGCGCCAATATCCTTGGCAAAAGTCATCAGCTCTTCTTCCGGCATATTCTGGAGACGCTTTACTTCACCTAATACTGTGCGTGCGTGGCGGACCGCCTCAACCACATCCCCCGTTCCAGCTTCCCCCTTGGTGCGGATCATAGCAGCGCCTTCCCCAATGCGGCGCAAAGCCTCCCCAAGATTCCTGCATCCACAGACAAAGGGTGTTTTGAAAGCATGTTTGTAAATATGGAAAGCTACATCTGCCGGGGTTAAAACCTCGGATTCGTCAATATAATCCACTTCCAGGGCTTCAAGGATCTGGGCTTCCACAAAATGTCCGATCCGTACTTTTGCCATCACTGGAATAGAAACGGTTTCCATGATCTGAATGATCAACTCGGGATCACTCATCCGGGCAACTCCGCCATCAGCGCGAATGTCCGCCGGGACACGTTCCAGAGCCATTACGGCAACTGCGCCGGCATCTTCGGCAATCTTGGCATGCTCGGCCGTCACAACGTCCATGATGACGCCGCCTTTCAGCATCTGCGCCAATCCTTTTTTGGTTTTGAAGGTACTAACTTGAGACTCCATATAAATCAACCTCCTACCTGAGAGTTCATCTGTATATTTGTTAAAAAAGCCTTCCAGAATGAACTCAATTTTCACGCCAAAATCCACCCAAAGGCTTTCCTTTTAGGATGAATTTGGTATTGTTACTGTGTTTTGATTTTACCACGCGGGATATTGGCAGGCAAATTCTCTTGGTTTAGAATCAGGCAAACCGGTAGTGGCGAAATTGGATTGAATCAAGTGGAGAGAACAGATCTTCAGTGGTCCGAACAAATTGGTTTTGAAATATAGAACAGCGGGTTTTCAGGATGGTTATCGCTCTACTACATTCAACCTGATCGCTGTCCGAACATTGCCGTCAATTTCCACATCAACAAATTCGGGAATACTGACAACATCATATCCATCCTCAGCCAAATAGTTGCGAGCTAATGCCAGGGCCTTAACAGCCTGATTCACTGCACTTGCTCCGATCGCCTGAACATTTGCACACTTTTGCTCACGAAAAATACCTGCAATTGCCCCCGCTACGGCTGAGGTCCGGGACGTCGCTGAAACCTTGATGATATCGACTTTGTCGGTGTCCATGACTTGCTCCCTGAGTAAGACGTAGGCCAGTCATACATCAATAACCTTCAATTTCATTGTACAAAATACAACCTAATAAATCAAGAAGGGCAATTCAATGTTCTCTATACGCAATGTAACATCAGTCACAGACCCTCTTTGCGTCCTGGTGTACAATTACAACACAAAAAATAACGGGGAGTTATCCCCACATTATTGATCATCCCGGAAGGTGATATATGGCAAATGAAGTAGTCTACATTGAAAATTTAGAAAATCTGGTTGATGAATTCCCACCGGACAGCATTCTCAGCCGGACGGTTTACCAGGATAAATCCATAAAAACGATCCTGTTTGGTTTTCAACCAGGCCAAGAACTATCTGAACATACCGCTGCAGTTCCGGCAGTACTGCATTTCATCGAAGGTGAGGCAGATTTAACCCTCGGGGAAGATTCCACAACAGCACGGGAAGGAACCTGGATTCACCTACCTCCCGATCTACCGCACAGCGTTCTGGCCAAGACCAGGGTTTTAATGCTGCTGACACTGACCTTATAATCGATCTTCGAGGAGTTGAATTATGAAAATACTGGCAATTATTTCCGGGGAGTACGGAAATCGGCACGTAGAGAATCTCAGGGCAAATGGACCTGATACCTGGGAAATCCAAACCTGGCAAACGCCGCCTGTTTTTCCTCCCTTCATTGATGATCCCGAAGATTTCCTACCGGACGAAATGCCAGCTTCTGATATGCTTTTATCCTTTGCCGAACATAAGGGGGCCGCTGAATTACTTCCAGATATCGCCAAGAAAACCGGCGCCAGTGCGGTTCTTGTTGCAGTAGACGACGAGGCCTGGCTGCCAAGGGGTTTGGACAACCAGCTTCATGGCTGGTTAAAAGAAATGGGCGTTGCCTGCGTCACACCCAAACCTCTATGTTCCCTGACCGAGACTGAATTCGGAGTTACCCGCCACGAAATGGCCAGTTATGATAACCCCCTGATTGCCGAGTTTGCCCATTATTTTGGCAAACCGGAACTGGATCTGGAAATAGATCCTGAAACCGCTACTATCACTTCCGCCACAGTTAAAAGAGATGCGGTTTGCGGCTGCGCTCGTTTTGTGGCCGAGGGATTGATTGGATTAACAGCAAATGAGGCGGAGGAGAAAGCGGGGCTGCTGCACCATCACTATCCTTGCCTGGCCAGCATGGTAAAACTGCCGCATTTTGATCACGATACTTTGATGCATGTCTCAGGTCAGGTGTTGAAGAATAATGTTGGCGACCAGGTGAAACCCTATAAGACAGTGCGTCAATTTAAGCCTGGAAAATATTCGGAGTAAATCTATCAGATTCCCTTTTCCAGCCAGAAACTGCAGTCAGTTCATGATCTTTGATTTTGAAACTCCGTCCGATTAATCAGAATAGCCCCTTTATCCGCAAAATGATACAGATGCCGGCAGACCATTTCCCGCGTAGAGCCGATCCGGGCTGCCATATCATCCAGGGTCAAATCCCTTGACATGGTATCCCCAGGATGGTCGTCAAATTGTTCCAGGAGCAAATGCGCCAGACGACCCGCTACAGGCTGAAATGCCAAATCTTCCAGGATCCGGCTTGCCCTCATCATACGTTCCGCCATCAATTGAGTCAGATCCCAAGTGAATTGACCGTTATCAATCATGAAAGGCTCAAGTTTTTCCCGCGACCAAAGCCTAAGGCTGGTCTCCTGGTTGGCAACCAGGGCTACCGGCATTCCAATACCTTCCTTGAAGAAACCCACCCCCCAGAACAATTCACCTTTTTCCAGAGTGATAACAACCAGGCTTCTGCCCTCGGGGGATTCTTTCAGGGCGGTCACCTGCCCTTTTCAACAAGGAACAGATAAGGCCAGTCAGATCCATAATGTGTGATCCACTGATCTTTCGGGTATTTTTTTTCCACACTGTTGGCAATTAAGCTCTCAAGTGCAGTTGCCGGAAGATTTTCGAATAACTGGTTCTCCAACAAGACTGGTTCCTTCATAGTTTATCTCACGATAAAGTTTTTAATTTTTCAAGGGCGGTTTGATCTTCTAAAGAAATTTGGGTCCGGGTAATCTTCAGTATGCCATCTGTTTGAAATTGGTATAACAAGCGACAGACAACTTCTGCTGAGGTTGCCAATACCGAGGCAATCTCCTCAAGGGTCATTTCCCGTTCAATAGAACTATGGTCCTCAGATTCAAGGTTATCCAGTAAATAACCAGCTAATCGGCCGGCAACCGGTTGAAATGCCAGGCCATAGATGATTTCCCTGGCATTTCGCATTATGCCTGTTAAATTTTTTGGGTATATCCCACATTGCTTTGGGAAATTTCATCAACAAGGGAAGCACAATATCCTTTGGCCAAAGGTGAACAAATATTGATTTATCGGCTTTTAAATGAAGCCGGCATGGGCAGGTCATCAAAAAAAGAATGGGCCCAAAAAATATCTCCGGATTTAATTTTATATAACTGGTGTTCCTTCCCCCCCGCTGACAACATAGACCAGCTGATCTGTCCTTCTTCCAGGTATAGGACATATGGCCAGATCTCTCCCTGGTGGTTGAGATACTCTCCCGCTGATAATTTTCGATACAGAGAATATTCGGCGATTTGAGCCAGCACCTCAGCTGGAAAATGCCTAAAGACATCCTTGGTCGATAACATTTGTTGAAGATCAGTCACCTATCCTCCAATTATTCTGCCGCATCTTAATATTAGTCAAGGAATTATCAAACAAATACTTGTATATTGATTATATAGGAAGAATAAGGTCACATAACAAGTATTATTATCTATCCCAATATTCATCATATCAAAGGAGAACAAATGTCACCAAACACGAGCCCTACGAACAAAAAGATCGTTCTGGGACTAGTCATCGTTGCCGCAATCTTGATGATCGCCGTAATACCATTTATCGCATTTAAGATGGTTAACCCGATTTTGGGCTACCAGTTGGAACGCATTACCCAATTTATGGAAGAAGGCAATGCCAAATACCACCTTCTGACCTTAACAACCTGGCTGGTCAGCTTCTTCTATCCGTTCTGGGGAACAATGAGCGTTATCGGGGGGATCGCCCTTTTATTTATCGCCAAGCCCTTATACGAAGGAAAAGCTTGGGCCCGTGGTTTAGCCTTATTGAGTCTTGCGGTCCCATCCATGGGTGGTGCCTATATGATCGTGCCCTGGATGAATTTCGTAGGAAGCAAAGAAGGTGGTTTTCCCCCAGCAATAATAATTATGATGATCGGATTAATTCCGTATTTTGCAATTCTACTGGCAGACAAAGGCGACCTGAAACAGAAGCTGGTTGACTTTTTCGTATTCATGATGCTGGGTGTCTCAGCTGCTGAAAATTTCGCTAATGGACACGCTGCTTTCAGAATCCTTTATGGGCACCCAAAACGCCCTCTATTTGCTGAAGGTATTTCCATCACATACTTCGGATGGTTGGGATTATGGGTATCATTTGGGCTTTTGGTCGCAGCCATCTACCAACTGGGTGTACGCAATAAATCCGGCTGGTACCTGGCCTTGATCGGCGGCGCTGTTGGCTGCCTGGTCAGCGGTGCTACTCACTATGTCCGGCACGCTACCATTGATTACCTCCTCGGTTCATTGATGGGACTATCCATCGTAGTCATGATGTTGATCCCGTTATTCAAGAAACGACTCCTGGAGGAATACTCCGAGTAAATTAACCTTCACTGACAAAAAAAAGCAATCTGAAGTCCAAGCGATTCAGGTTGCTTTTTTTTGTTTTCGAAGAGGCCAATCTCGGAAGAATTAATCGGGCGTTTGCGTTAAAGCAAAGCTATTTTTGTAGGTAATAGTTAAAAATAATCACAATCAATTGCTGAACTCTAATTTTTTATCCAATCTTCCAGGAGTCAACAAAATGATCAATGACTGGATTGCAGAAAACAATCCTGCTTAATATGAAAATCAACCCGGATCATTATCCTGTGATCATCATATTGGCCTTGGTGTTATTCACTATTTTAGGCTTGGCGCTGGGTTTCAGTCCTTCCCATAACGGCGAAGAACACAACCTGATAGGTCATTGATCCTTTTCACATAACATAATACTTCTCTCCTGATCCTGCTGGTTCCTGCCCTTAAACAAGACTTCCATTTCTCGGGCAGGACCTGCAGGATCAACATTAGAGGTTAATTACCCATATGGCAAATAAGTCCAAGAGTCAAAAAAACAATGCTTCCGATATCTCCACCCGCACGGTCATCCAGATTATTTTTCTAGTCGGTTACAATTCTGATCGGCCTCCGGCATATCATGCCCGGGGAATCTCCAAGGGCGGCGCGTTTGATGTGTTTTGCCCCTTCGGGGCCGTCGAAACTTTCTGGTCATTTATAACAACCGGGCAAACATTAAAAACCACTTCTCCCCTCAATTTCTCAATATTTTTGGGTGTCTCGGTGTATCTTTGCTGGCTGGACGGGCTTTTTGTGGATGGATGTGCCCCATTGGCACATTCCAGGACTTCTGGCAAATCTGTCCAGCCGATTATTTAAAAGATAAAAAACATCCAACCAGAAACCCAAATCAGTTTTCCTTATAAGATTTCCTCGCGTAATGATGCCTGGCTGAAGAGTTTAAAATATCTGGTTCTGGCAGTCATCCTCTTAGCCAGCGCCATTGCGGTCTATCCGCCTTTGCGGGAGATCTGTCCAGCCCGAGCACTCTTCAGTTTCCAGCTGACCACCCCTCTGTTATGGAGCGTGTTGATCACTTTTGTGATCACTTCCATGGCAAACAAGCGCTTCTGGTGTAAGTACCTCTGCCCCCTGGGGGCGGTTCTGGCTCCGTTTAATAAGATTGCTCCACTGCGGCTGGTCCTCAACCAGGACCACTGCACAAATTGCCGTCGCTGTGACTCCGCCTGTCCCATGGAGATCCCCGACTTGACCCATCATCTACGCAGCGCAGAATGCATCGAGTGCCTGGAATGCCAGGAAACCTGCAATGAAGATGATGCTTTGGAATTGCGCCTTTTTTAAGTATCCTGCCGTTACCCCTTATACTAAAAACGGAGCCAAAGAGGCTCCGTTTTTTTGTATTTGCCAGCTCAGTTAATTCCTGCCGCCGCCACCCCACATGGGCCTGCCGGATTCATCTCGGATCTGGAAAATTTGAATAGCTGTTAGGTCTTGAATGGTAACTACTTCAAACTCACCATTTTCATAAAATCCCTGAACAACCAACTCGTTTCCTTCCACTGGGGCATATCCTAATTCCTGGACGAACCGCCATGACCGCCCTTCGATTTCCAGGATTCCAGCGGTTTTAGTCTCTATCTCAAGAGCTTCACTACTGATATTTATGATCTGACCGTTTAATACCACCCAGTCTTGCTCTTTGATAATCTCTTCATGATCATCAGTCTCAAGCTCGTCATGACCTTCATTGCTGCCGGAATTGCTATTTCCTTGGCCCCGCTCTACAAAGACTTCGTTCAAGTTTCCAAACAGGAGCCCTTGATCCGTTTTGGCCGAAGTGCGATTGGCTGCACCAAAGATAAGTAACCCGACGATCAAAGCATATACAGTCCACAAAACAACTTTTTTAAACATAATCCACCTCTAAGGAATACAATAATTAATTTCTAATCTTTAGATCCTGTCGTCAGCTTGCACTACCGAAGTTCTTAAAACTGGTTCTAGCCGCTGGTTTGGTTTGCTGGCAAACAGGGCTTTTCCATACTTACTCAAAACCTTTACCACCCATTTCCAATGGATCACAAAATGGAGGATGCCTACCGCAGTCATAACCACCCCGCTCCAGGCATGGATCAAATCCCAGACCAGCGGTGTAAATATCCAGGTTGGCGTTAAAGGTAGAAATAGAAAATATAAGCCGCTCAAACCGCAGATCAACCCGCTAATTCCGAACAACACATTAATGAACAGGTTAAATTGGCTGTGTTTATTCAGTTTGCTTTTTCTCAACAAGGTTCGAAATCCTGTTTTTGTCATCTTGACGATCCACTGCCAATGCAATGGGATATGCAGAGCGATCAAGGCAATTATAGCCACACTGGACCAGGTATGGACATCACCCCAGGTATGGCGTTCGAAAAAGATGATTATATCAAAGTATGGATTCCTCCCTCCCATATAACCGCCGATCGGCAGGAATAAAAAATAGATTCCTGACAGCACTGCGATCAACCCAGAAATTAACAAAAACATATCCAAAATGATGTTATTTCTGGTCTGTGTCGAAAAGGGTCTTTTATTATTTAGTTTTGACATTTCTCTTCCTTTGCTGATGAAACGATTAATAAAAGGAAATACTGATAACAATAGCATCATAATGCGGGAAGATTTAGATAAGTTAAAGAGATTGTGAAAGAATTGTTAAGATGACCGCTGGCAGAAAAAGACCCTAGGCATGCTCGGGCTCCTATTTTGGGGGTTTTGTAACTTAAATCACTGTCAAAGAATGGTTCTTCTTAGAAAATTCTAGTTCCTGGTATATACTTGATACATCAGATCATCCGTTATTATTGTTATAAAGGAGTATCACATGACCATCTTTGACCGAATTATTTTGCTCTTAACCGGCTTAACCGCCATTTATATGCTGTGGAATTTCTACAAACGCTACCAGAAAGAAAAAGCCCTTTATGATGTGTATTACATGCTGGGTTTTGGCGTATTGCTGGTCTCCGGCCTGCTTGTTGATCTTCTTTGGCTGGGATATCCTGGCTTCGCCCTATGTGCTTACCGTGGCCACACTGATCCCGCTGGGAATTTCCATGGGATTGATGAACCAGTTCCGTCCCAAATATAAAAAAGCCTACAGCTGGTTCGCCCTGGTTGGATTGCTCGCCATCGCAGTTACCAGCATTGGCGGCATGTCATTAAAAAGCGTTGCCGTACCGGTTTTTCACGGTGTTGCCGGCTTGATCATCTTTGGTTTGCCCATCTATAAATGTGTTGTGGAAAAGAATGCTGCCAAGGGATTTGGCATGGTTGGTATCGGCGGAGCCTTGATCGGCATCGGCGGAATGGCCTTAGCATTCATGATCGCTGGAAAACCCCTATTTGGTATCTTCACTCAGGATTTCATTCTCATGATCCTGGCACCCTTGCTGTTTTTGATGACACTGGCTTTCACCTTTGGCTTCAGAAAGGATATTGGAGCAATTAAATAACATCAGATAGAACTTTCTATAAATTCTAGCTCGGTGAAACAAAAAAAAGATAGCTATGCAATTTGATAGCTATCTTTTATTATTGGAATTCTCTCTACTGAACTATCTCTAGGTTATTTATGAAATTATATTTTCAGATTCTCTTAACCGCTGTCTCTTGGGAAACATGGCTTATGATTTCTCGAAGCACAACTAAGAATCCTCCCACGATCAAGACAGTTCCCATAATAACCAGGGGCGTTTCAAAGACAAAGACCCAGTTCTCACCAAAGAAGGTGTGAGAAGGTCCTGCCCAGGAGAAAATGGTCAAGGTTGTGATCCCTGCTAAAAATGCGACCAATCCACCTGCCGAGTTAGTCTCAGATTTTTCAGACGGGCTGGAAAAATCAACTTTAGCCTTGATCCCTGGTAATCCGAGGATGAAGAAGTAGACCAAAGTAACCACATTGGTAAAGAATTTTACGTTTGCGGGAGTTGCCTTTCCTCTTAGAATCATGGATGCGAAGAATTGTGTCCCTCCCAAAAGCGTTCCAATGATCAATACGATCATTGTGAAACGGTATACACCGGGTTTTCCTTTGAGCAACTTCACCAGCGCCAAAATACCTGCGATGCCTGTTAAGATGCGTAGTTACCATAACTATCTGGTAAATCCAGCGGTAATCCATGATTGCCTTAAATGCCATTCGATACCCGACATTATTTGAAAAGGCAGCACAGAATGTTCCAGCGCCTCCCAAAAGGTTCATCGCAGCGGTCATGCCCAATAGAAGTATTGCTATAACTCGTAAAACTTTTCCATGATCCATTCATTTTTCCATCTCCATATCTAATAACCTTGTTATATTAATACACAATAAGATTAGGGGGTCTCCACACTTTCAGTCAATTCCCATTGATTGCCCGGAAAAATGGCATCGTTCACAATTAACTTCTAATCCTATATCATGAGAAGAAAATGGAACAGTGCCGGTTTGGATAATCGAATCGGCTTCCCCGATCATCACTTCGTAAGACCAGGGGCTGAAGGATGTCCAGATACCTGTTTCGGAATCCGGACCCACATCCCATCCGGCATTATCATGACATGCCGCACAGGAAACATCCTTGTGGTCATCATCGTGGCCCAGAATTTGATCAGTATCAGAAAGCACACCTGAATGGCAGTCTCCATTCATGCATGTCGTGGTCGTGTTGTGAGGGGAATGGCACTCCGTACACTCCATATCCTCATGGCCGCTGCCGACAATCACCAGTCCATGTTCTGCAACATTTTCAGTGTTATGGCATTTCAGACATAACTCTGAGTGGGACTCGAGGCTAACGTATTCCTCTAGAATAGGAATTTCCAACCACTCGACTTCAGCTTGAACAACTCCCTTTTTATCCACCTGGTGACACATCATGCAGGATACATGCTGCCAATCACTCTCCTGGATGAAGGATGGAGGGATTGGCAATTCAAACTTACAGGCCTGGCAACTTTCCGGGATATCATCCGGATCAGGCAACCAGTTGATTGGCGCATGGCATCGGGCGCAAGGGTTATTATTTCCCTCGTCATCAACAACAAACGAACTGGCATGAACGCTGCTTTCCCATTCTTGTTGGGCAACAACTCCAGGTTCCAGACCTGAGTCGGATACAGCATCTCCAGACCCATCATCTCCAGATTCCGAATCCACTGATCCTTCCTCTGTGTCAGGAGTGGAATCATTATTCATATCGGATGATTTGGATCCCTGACCATTTGATTCAGGCTGGTTTCCTGAAGACTGGCATCCAGTGACCAACAAGATAGCAAGTACCAGACAAACAACTAAAATCCATTGGTCATTTCTTTTTTTCTTCATAAGCACCCTGCTTTCATAATAAAAGTGGAAGTGGGGCGAGATACTTTCCTCGCCCCACCAGTGATTATTCTTTGTCTTCTTGTATTTATTTTTACAGCTTCTGTCACAGTGATCAACTGAGTGGGATTCAGCCAGTTCCAATTATCCGCCGGGAGGACCAGTTGGGGCTTCAGCGTTTGGATCCGGAATCGAACCATCAGCTTTTCTAACGGTGAGCTCCCAGACATTTTCTGCATAATGACAGCGATCACAAGACACTTCATAGACGATGCTGTGAGAAACTATGGCAGATGTTGTTAGTCCAGCTCTGCCCGCTTCTGTCAATGTGGTTACCCAGAGATCATTATCCTCGTCAGGATGAGGACCAACATCTGCTCCGGAAGCATCGTGGCAGGCCATGCAGGTAACAGTGTCTTTCATTACACCATACATCCCACCGGCATGTTCTGCGCTAGTCGATGTCCTCAGCATGGCAATCCACACACTGAAGCGGTTCTGTGGTGTGAGGATCATGGCAATCTGTGCAGTACGGATGGAGGTGCTTCTTCGCCTATGAAACCACCATAGTTAAGGTGGGCGCTTCCGCCAAGGGTGATCTTATGATCAACCGCTGAACCGAAGGCGTTACCAGTGGTGGTCACGTGGCATTTTTCGCACAGTTCGGTGGGGTTGCTGACATCCACATATTCCATCTGAGATCGGATTGAGCCAGGCAATTTCAGTTGCATAATCATCATCCATCACGTGGCATGATTTCGCAAGGAATAGCTTTCCAATCTGCTTCTTCGAATGAGGACATTGCCATCACCCACAGTCATTTCTTGGCCGGGGAATTTGCAGCTGACACAGTTTGGCGGTCGTCCCTACGGTAGCTTCCGGGTTCCAGTTCTGGGGGGAGTGGCAGCGAGCACACCAGTCGTTCGGGCCACGGCCCTGCGTCATATGTGCTATGAGGTCCACTTTCCCAGTCAGCATGATATGCTGATTGGTCAGCTGGTTCCTCAGTAGGAGCTGGCGGAACTTCTGTGGCTACAACCACAACCGTCACCTCTACTTCCTTGATGACCTCTGTCGGCTGGCAGCCGGCCAAAATCACTGCCAACAAAAGAAGTGCACCCAGGATAATTAATTTCTTTCGAGAAAAATATTTCATTTGTCCTCCTAACGAATACGCCTGATGGTGCAAAATAGAATCCGGAAATTTTCCAAGAAATTCCTGTTGTGTGCTTTATAGCACAAAGGGTATGTAATGTACTTGATATATATCAAGTACAGGGGGATTTCGGGGGTTATTTGGCCTGTTTTCATTCATATGATTTTTAGGGTTTATAATGGAGTTAGAGGACGTTCTGATTATGATGGAAGAATATACTAAGCTTTTAAGCAGTGTTTCATACTTTAAAAATCTCCGTCCTGACGACCTGGTAAGGATAATCATTCCGGGCAACTGAAGCGATACAAGAAAAACAGGTATATCTATTCCAAGGATGAACCCGCTGCTGGAATGTATGTATTGTTTTCGGGAAAAGTCCATCTATGCAATTATGGCTGCGATGGGCAATTCCCAAATATTCTCTACAATCGAACCCGTCACCATGTTCAATGAGGTCACGGCGATAGATGGCGAACCCAACCCTGCTACAGCAATAGCTGTTAAAGATTGTCTCACCTGGAATATTGGTTATGATGATTTTGAAAACCTGGTCAAACAATATCCCGACCCTGTAGTTGGTTTGGCCATGATGAGGGTTCTGGCAGGTCGCACCAGGGAATTGATAGATTTATGCGGGGATCTATCGTTCAGAACTGTTGTCTCTCGCTGCGCAAAGTTGATCCTGGATTTAAGCTACAATGGGGCGAACAACATTGATCGTCGTGAGTTTCCCCTATCCGACCTCTCAGCTCTTCTTGCGACCGCCCCGGAATCCGTCAGTAGATCCCTCAGCTGGTTGGATAAACAGGGCTTCATCAGCACAGACCGCACCTATATTTCAGTGATAGAGCCGGAAGAGTTATTGAAAATCGTTACAACTGACGCCGCATGACCCGCCAAAAATGACCAAGTAGATAGTTTCTGTGATTTTATCCTTAATAGATAACTCTTTTGTATTTACAATCTACAGCATCACGTTTCCAGAAAAATCGGTTTTTTCTATAGTTGCGGTCCACTTAAAAACCGGGTCCAATTTGTCATAAATCAATGACAGCTGAACCTACAATATGATATTTTAAACTGAAGCAATATGTCACCTTGCTCGATTTCTGTAGCTGATGACATTGCAATCTGCTTTTGCTTTTTAATAAAGACTAATTATCCTCGCTGTGTTATCGTTATCTAATATCGCTGTTTTAGCATTCAAGGTGAGATATCAATCATCAAGAACAGGAGTAATTTTCATGGAAGCATTAAAAAAACGTTTTGTTTACCTATTCACCTCTACCAGGGGATTGGCCCTCGTGGCGATCACCGCAGTTTCACTTGTCACTGCGATCTGGGGAACACTTTCAGGGCCCATGGTGGAATGGGGAGTTAAAGATATCACTGTCAAGATTCTGGGCTTAGACTTGATCCAGGCTGAACGGGAAGGCCGCATCATCATGCTCTATCACACCATCGCCATGACAGTGATCGCGGCCGAGGTTTATTTCATCACTGAAATCGTAAAAATGAAACACCACCAGCGAGTGATGATCAACGCCACCATCACAATTGGTTATCTGACCTCCTTGATCTTCGGTTTGATCTTCGGCTATTTTGGTCATAATTATGTCTACCACGGTCTTTTCCTGGTCGGGCAAACCCTGGTGTTCTTCTCCGGGATATTGCTGGCCGTAGCCCTCTGGCCCTGGAAAAAGGAATACCTGCTCCCCGAAGATTCCCAAAAATCCAAAACCAAAAAGGGTGTGGATCTGGAACGGGTTGCTTTTTTAGTAATGGTTATTTGCACCCTGGTTTCTGCGACATTTGGTGCAGTTACCGGCTCTTACTGGAGCAACGGTCATGAAACTTTCCTGGCCGAGGATCTGATCCGCACACCGGATAAGACTATCCTGCAGCGAGCCATCATCGGTCACCTGCATATCATGGTTACGCTCGTGGCAGTTGGCATCACTTTGATCGTTGGCAAATGGATGGACTTTAAAGGGATTTTCCATAAAATTGCCATGCCGTTTATGATCGCAGGAACCATCATCACAACCGTTGGCGCGCTTTCGGTGACCTGGCTAGAATGGGCCCATACCATCATTTATGGCGGATCTTCGCTGATCCTCCTGGCGGGATTGTTCTATGTAATCTATTCCTGGGACAAACTCATCAAGGACGGTACTGCTGACATCGAAAAACCCAACGCCTGGCAGAAGATCAAAGCCCTGACCCGGGATCCATTGAAGTTTGGTTCTGGCTGGCAAATGGTATTCATGAATTTCACAGTCAGTTTCGTTGGACTTTTCATGGCTGCCAAACTGGATGAGATTTTCCGGGTCTGGCCCCATCGTGAAGAGAGAATTACCCTGACAGGACACTGGCATATTCTCTCGGGAATTATCGCCACCATCATTTTATTCTATTTTGCGGATCTTTCTGGCATGAAGGGAAAAGCCCGCAAATGGTTTGGATGGATAGTGATCATCGGTTCTGATCTGGCTTTTGGTTCTGTGACAGTATTTTCAATGAAAAGATTATTTGTTGAGAAATCAGCTCAGCAATCTGTGGTAAATACAACCATGCTCCTCACTGATATTGGCCTGGCGGCCGTGCTGGTTTTACTGGCAATATTTTTACTCTGGCGCCTATATGACCTTTTACAGAAAAAAGGCCACTGGGCCACTGAGCTGGCCAATGAAAAGAAAGTTTTTGCTCAGGCAGAAATTGAAGACCAAAAACGCAAACTCGAAGAGCTTACTTCTGCCCTTGAGGAGGTATCAGAATGAAACGCATTATCATCGTAGGAATACTCCTACTATTGACCGCTTGCAGCTCAGCACCTGACATCTCGATCCCAAACCCATCCTCCAATCATTGATACAGGTGTGGATTCAAATGCCTGGGCTTTGATCCCTGCTGGGGAATTTCCCAGCGGGCAGCACAATCACATGACTGAGATGGATTACGATTACCAGATCATGATCACAGATGTCACCAATGAACAATATGCTCAGTTCCTGAACGACGCTGTCGCAGATCAAACGATCGGCATTGGTGATGTCGAGGTCAAGGAAAGCGAAAACATCTTTACTGTTTATGGTGTTTACGGGCCTTATCCAGGCGATCCATTTGATGGATACGAACATGAAGAAAAGATAGAAGCCGGCGACAAATTACTCTACGCTTTTGAAGATTCCGCCGCCCGCATCACACTGGATGGCAAAGCATTTTCATCTATTCCAGAGTATGCCAATCACCCAGTCACCATGGTAACCTGGTTTGGCGCAAACGCTTATTGTGAATATTACGGTTGGCGCTTACCTTCAGAACTGGAATGGGAAAAAGCTGCCCGGGGAACAGAACTTGATGAAAATGGTCACGGACTGGCATTTCCCTGGGGTTATGAAATTGAGCGCAATCAGGCTAATTTCTATTCATCCTTTGACCTGTTTGAGAAAATTTATGGCAAACTCGGCAATACCACACCTGTCGGGTTGTATAATGGTGGCACATACGATGGTTATGAAACCGAGGACCAGGCCAGCCCTTACGGCCTGTACGATATGGCTGGCAATGTCTGGCAGTGGACCGGAGATGATTATCACAAACAGCATTACCGCTACATGAGAGGAGGAAGTTTTTACTCCTACGAGGTAGATCTGCGGGTCTGGAAACGGGACAGCGCTGGCCCAACCTACTTGTCCCCTGATGTTGGTTTCCGCTGCGCTCAGGATTGATTGGGTAGATCTGTTCAGGTAAAATGTAACTTCTGACACAGAAATTTATCAGTAAAGGTTCTAAATTTGGTACTGTGATGAATAAATTGAAATCGAGTTTAAAAACAATAAAAAGAAAATACTTCCCGCTGGTTAAATCACTCCAGACAGCTTTGCTGTTGATCACCGGCTATGGCGGGGTATATGAGCGCTCGCTGCCCGGTTCACAATATCCCAACAGTGTTGGGATTAACCGCCAGTTTATTGCTCTCGATCAGCGGGAGTACTGTTCTGAACATGTGGTACGACCGGGATATAGACGCTATCATGCCCCGCACCAGCAAACGACCATTGAGCACCGGGGAAACCAAACCAAAAGAGGCCTTGATCTTTGGATTGATCATCTCGGTTATCGGCATCGGCTGGGCGCTACTCCTTGATCCTCTATATGGAGTAATAATATTTGCCGGTTTGTTCTTTGATGTGGTGGTCTACACCATCTGGTTGAAAAGGCGCACTGCCTGGTCAATTGTCTGGGGAGGTATAGCTGGCGGTATGCCAGTCCTCGCTGGGCGTGTCCTGGGTATTGGCCACATCGATTGGGTTGGAATCGCTCTGGCAATGGGTGTGTTATTCTGGATCCCTACTCACATTCTCACCTTCAGCATTCGATATCATGATGATTACCAACAAGCAAAAGTGCCTACATTCCCAAGCACATACAGTTTCCAGACCACCAGATTGATCATTGCTGTTTCCAGTGTATTAGCAGCCCTGACTTTAGGAGCAGCATCCTACGGAGTTGGCCTCACGTGGGGCTTCTTGAGATTATTAGTTGTGCTGTCGGCAGGTTTGTTCATCCTTGCAGTACAGAGCCTCCGATCGCCATCTGAACGCATCACATTCGGTTTGTTTAAATATGCATCACTGTATATGTTAAGCGCCATGCTGCTGATGTTCTTCACGGGATTTTGATCCATGAAGAACATTTCCATTCTGGATCGAATCCTGTTATTGATTACAGTCCTGCTTGCCGCCTACCAAATCAGCTATGGTTTATATAGTCTGAACCCTTTGGCAACCTGGAGTTATACAGTGGGTTTTGGCGTACTTGTGGTTGCCAGTCTGCTGCTGATCATCCTGGGGTTTGAGGGGCTAGAAAGCCAGCTCGTGGTAATCGTTTCCTCACTGATCCCTCTCAGCATCTCCCTGGGCCTGGTAGCAGAACATCTGCCCCAATTCACGATCCCATACCTTGTCTTTGCCATCCTTGGCTTTACGGCAATTGCTGTTACCCGCTATACAGCTGAAGGTAAAACAGCTACGATCATTCTTGCCGTAACGCATGGCATCGCTGGATCCCTGATCACTTTCCTTCCCATCATTCTAAGTCTTCAAGGAACAGTATCTGGAGATTATATTCTGGTTGGTGTAGGTGGAGCGATGATTGGTGTGGGAGGGCTGTTTCTGGCTTTCCTGAAAGCCGGCAAGCCTATCCTCTCCCAGAAAACGATTTTTACTCTCCTGCCAATTCTGTTGTTGTTGATGACTGGCGCTTTTGTGTACGGCTTTTCGTTTAGGTAAAATAATCAGCTGAATACAGTACAGAAGTAATACTATATTAAAGACCGCTGGATTAAATCCAGCGGTCTCTTTTTATCTTCCAGGGTGAAAGCAGAGAGTGTTAAAGCTGGCCAGTTTACTCCCAATCGATCAATTTCTCCTGGTTTAATATTGTGATCTTTCCCCGCTCAATATTAATCGCACCCACTCTTTCCAGTTCTTTCAGGGATCTGGCGACCACTTCACGTACCGTTCCGATGCGAGCCGCCAGATCGTCCTGGGTCAAGCGGGAAGGACCGCTGCCTGTCAACTGGGCTTCAGGGAGCTCCCGCAATAAACGGGCTAAACGAGCTGTCACAGTATAGAAGGACAATTCTGCCACTTTACCAACCAGCATCCTCAAGTTTTGCGATAGATTGATGATGATCTGCTGACAAGCCTGAGGATGTTCCGCAATGACCTTGCGGAGCGCATCTGCAGATATCAACCAGGTTCGAGTGTTGAGGACAGCGCTGACATTTACCGGATTTTCCTGTTGATCGAAAACAGACACCTCGTTAAAAGATTCCCCCTTGTCTAAAACATTTATGATCATTTCCCTGCCGGTGGAAGAATATTTATAGATCTTAACCCGGCCAGATTCAACGATATTCAGGCCCTGGCAGGGATGTCCTTCATGAATGATGGTTTCGTCAGCGTCATAGGCGATCAACCTGGTGTTTTCAGCCAGGCAGTGCAGGATCTCATCATTCAAACCGGATAGATAGCGATTTTTTTGTAGGGCCTGGAATCTGACTGTGCTTGAGGATGATATTCTTCGCATAAGACCTGCTTATTTGGGTGAGAGTTTCCGTATAGAATATTGTACATGATATAGGGATAGCATGAATATATCAGGGTTGATCGATGTTATAAATTGGTTAACATGCTTATCGAATGATTGTTTTAAGGTATAGTAATAATCAGGTTTATTGGTGCAAAAGGAGTGTGACATGAGCAGAAAATTGGTTTTTATTCTTGTAGCAGGTATATTAGTTCTTGCGCTTGCAGCTTGCGCTGGGGCTGCTGAAGTTCCGACAACAGCTCCCATTGATACAGACACCGACACTGCAGAAGGTCATGACGATGACACAGACGCGGATTCCGCTTCCGACTCTGATGCCGATCATGATACTGATGAAATCGCGGCTTCTATTGATGCAGCTGATATCTTCTCGCAGCGCTGTTCAGGGTGCCATGGACGAAGACCGGGGAGGCGGCAGGGGACCTGCCTTACTGCCAGCTGTGCTGACCAAAGATCCAGCCTCCTATGTAAATACAATAACAAACGGTTCCGGGCGATGCCATCCTGGGGAAACCGGTTATCAGCGGATGAGATCAACGCCCTGGTTGAGTTCATCATGAGTGATTCGTAGTAAATTTCTTAGAGATTAGGAACTTTGGCCCCAGTTTTTCGTTAAACAAGTAGAATAGATATTTAACAGGAAATAATTATAAAGGAGCTACAAATGACTGAAGAGATTATCAATGCCCCCTATGCTGATGTGGAAGTTAGCGACGATGACAAATTATGGGCCATGTTGGGCTGGATACCCTGGCTCGGTGTAGTTTTGGCAATAATCGCATTATTAATTGAGCCACAGAAGGATCGGCCATTTGTTCGTTTTCATGCTGTTCAATCTATTGGGGCCAATATCATCATCGGGATCTTAAGCGCGCTTTTAGTAGTAACCATTTTATTATCTTGCATCACCCCCATACTGGGCCTTGTTACAATTTACCCAGCCATCAAAGCCTACCAGGGAGAATGGTTTGAGATTCCTTGGCTGACCGAGTTCTGTAAAAAACAGGGTTGGATCTAGTCCTTTACTTTTACAATAAAAGACCCCGGAGTGAACCTTCCTCCGGGGTTTTTTCTTATAACACATCTGTTTATTCCAGAATGAATTTCTGGTCACCAAACTTTAGCTCATCCCCTACTCTGAGATGTTGGCCGGAATTGGGAGTTAACTGACGATCATTTACAAAAGTTCCATTTTTACTTCTCAAATCGATCAGAGTCAGAGAATTTCCTTCCAATCGGATCAGGGCATGAGTGCGGGAGCATTTTTTGCTATCAAGCAGAATATCAGCTTGCTGGCTTCTCCCGGCAATCAAGATCTCTTTCGTGATATCTACAATCTCTCCATTTTCGTGCATTAGGCGCCAGCCTGTTTTTTTCTCTGGGATATGTTTCTTTTCTTCCGCTTCGCGCTCCGGTAAGGAAGATGTGAACGCCAAACCGATCCCCCTAACAATCATTTCTTCCGGATTCTGTCGGATAGATCAATTTATCACCAAAACGGTCCTCAATTCCTTTTAGTATTCCCGGTACTTTGGTACCGCCACCAAGTAGGATTACCCTACCAATAATCTCTTCATCAATTTCCATTTCCTTAAGAGCTCGAGTTAATACATCCTGGAACGCTTGGTCCAGGGGCTGGCAAAGTTGAGCAAACTCACTTGGAGTTAATTTCTTATTTTGCCGGAAAACCTGGCCGTTATTCATCACCAGCGTCAGCGCCTGCTGGCCCGTTAAAGCTGTTATCACTACTGGCTCACCGAGTATCTCACGGCTGAGTGATTCCTTGATCAGCTGTCCCCAGATCCTCAGCGTCATAAAGGCTGCGGGGTCGCCAGCCAAAACCTTGGCCGGGATCTTCAGTTCACTGGAAAGGTGTTGTGCCAACAGGGCATCATATAATCCCCCACCATAAGGTTCCTCGTAGCGGTCAATATCAATCAACGCCCCGGTTTCGGCATTATATTTCCTGGCATAGATCGTAGTATTGCTTCCGCCTACATCGATAATCAGGTTGATATTATCCGAGTGGAATCGCTCAAGTAGCGCTTGATCCCTTAAGCCGAGAATCACACCTTCTGATTCTGGAACAAACTGAATATGATCTGCAATCGCCGGAGGAAAACATTCCAGAATAACATGATAAAAATCCTCAAAGATCTTACCGTCAAACTCAGTTCGCCAACGATCCGGATAGGCAATCGAAAAGTGGATTTGATCATCAAGTGGGCCAGAGTTATATTTTTCTTCCCGGATCTGCTCGATCAATGTTTTCAATAAAAGACGGGTATAGAGCAGAGCTTCAAAATGGCTGTAGCGCTGTTGATGAGGGGATGGGTTTTCGATCAGGTGATTTCCGATAGAGGGTTTGAAGAATTCCCTTACCCGGGTTCTAATCTCTGTGTCTTCTAAGTAATTCAGGGCTGTCTCACCGATATCTTCCAGATCTGTTCCATCCGGTGTCAATATAAGAACTGCGGGAAGCTTGCGATCAGAGAAATTGGCCAGGGGAGAAGATAAGGGACTGGTGACATGCTGCGCCTTCGCACCATCATAATGGTACTCCATGCGGTACAGGCGCCAATTCACAGTCCCACAATCCAGCGCATATAAGGTAATCTTTCCATCCTGAGCCATTGCCATTAATTATATACGTCTTTTTATCACCTGAAAATGTGCTTTTCAATTCTGTACATGGGTTGAACCATTATCTATCAGGATTGATAAAATCAGCTTTCGTTCCCAATTTTGAGCAAGGGAAGGCCTCTGGGGTGGAACATCCAGAATCCCTTATAATACTTCAGAAGTAATCCATTATAAATAAGGGTTGAATATCTATGGTTGAAAACAATCAGGAAGAGCTTACCAGACCATCCACTCTGGACCCAGAGCGGCAGAAACTGGCTATAGAATATGCCCGGATCCGCCGCAGGTACATGCTCCTGGATATGTTGGTGGGAGCAGTACTGCTCCTGGCGTGGTTACTGCTGGGCTGGTCAGCGCTGCTGCGGGATTGGATCCTTGGCTGGACTGGGAACCCCTGGTTAGCCGTCCTGATCTTCGGCGGGATTTTTGGCGGTATATTTACAATCCTGGATCTGCCGCTCTCTTATTACACCGGGTATGTCCTTCCCCATCGTTATCAACAATCTAATCAGGACCTGAAGGGCTGGATCAGCGATGTGATCAAAAATCTCCTTATCTCGGCCGTTTTGGGTGGTGTAATTCTCGAGATCATCTATCAGGTCCTGCGGACTGCGCCAGATACCTGGTGGCTCTGGACAGCGGGCATATTGCTGATATTTAATGTCCTGCTTGCCAACCTGGCGCCGGTTTTGTTATTTCCCATCTTCTATAAATTCTCGCCCCTGGAAGACCAATACCAGGATCTGACTGAAAAACTGTTAAGTCTGGCAGAAAGTGCTGGAACCCATGTCATGGGAGTATACCGTTTTGACATGAGCACAAGGACCAAGGCCGCCAATGCCGGTCTAACGGGATTGGGCAATACACGCCGCATCATTCTGGGAGATACCCTCCTGGATGAATTCCAGCCTGACGAGATCGAAACTGTCCTGGCCCATGAATTGGGCCACCAGAAAAACCACGATATCCCTTTAGGGATGGTTTTGCAAACCGTTCTCACTTTGGGGGGATTGTACCTGACCTCATTAGGATTGATCTGGGGTGTCTCGGTTTTCGGTTTTGAATCCGTGTCTGATATCGCTGCCCTGCCGCTATTTGGCCTATTTTTGGGTATTTACGGATTGATCACCATGCCGATAGGCAATGCCTTCAGCCGCTGGC
This sequence comes from uncultured Chloroflexia bacterium, assembly GCA_963824175.1. Classification (GTDB taxonomy): domain Bacteria; phylum Chloroflexota; class Anaerolineae; order Anaerolineales; family UBA11858; genus B10-G9. Next base: position 213,151 of record CAWGOD010000009.1, read on the forward strand.
GGGAATATCTGGCAGATGAGTTTGCCCTCCAGATCACCGGAAAGCCTGGTGCCTACAAATCCGCCTTGACCCGTCTTAGCAATCAGAACCTGGCTGAAGTCGATCCCGAACCCTGGGTGGAATTCCTGCTCCATTCCCATCCCGCACTCAAGAAACGGATCCAGCGGGCAGATGACTTTTCCTAAATATACGGAGAACCAATGAAAATTCACCACCTGAATTGCGGATCGCTCAGACCTCACCTCGTCAATGTTAAATCGCTCGTTTACTGCCTGCTGGTTGAAACCAGCATTGGGCCGGTGTTGATAGATACAGGCTTTGGCACACAGGATTATATAAAACCCTCCATGAAAGATGCGTTTTTTCCTAAACTGGATGGGCGTTCCACGCGATCATAAAGAGTTAGCGGTTAATCAGGTTCAGGCTCTGGGATTAAGCCAGAAGATGTGCAAAATATCATTCAGACCCATATGCATATCGATCACGCCGGCGGTCTGGCCGATTTTCCCTGGGCTGATGTCCACATCTATGAAACTGAATACCAGGGGATACTAAAACCAAAAGGTTTTATGGAATTCGCCTATGTCCAGGATCACTGGCGGCACAATCCGACATGGGTCAGGCACCAAGAACCAGTTGTGGATTGGTTTGGGTTCGAAGCTGTCCCGATCCTGAACACGCCAGATGCTGATTTCCTGTTTATCCCCCTGCCCGGCCATACCCGGGGGCACTGCGGCGTGGCGATCGGCAAACCGGGCAGCTGGCTGCTGCACTGCGGGGATGCTGCTTCTCCCTTTCATAGAGGGGCCGATCTGCATAACCGTGGTGAAGAAGCTTATATGTTGAATTTTTTCCCGGACAGATTGGTTGACAAAATATTGGGCGGCTATAACAAACAGCTCCTGTCATTGCTTGAGGAACACAGCGATGAGGTCAAAGCCATCAGCGCCCATGATATTTACAGCTTCAGGGAATATAACGCTGGATAGATCCCACAATTTTATGGTGTGTTTGGATTCAGGAAAGAGATAGAGGTTTTACTTCTTCGAGCTCAACTCTTGAGACTCCTTCCAGGCGTTCCACGAAAAATAACCAGGTTGTAAAATCCTCCAGCAGCAAAAACTGTAATCCTTGACTTTCTTTCCATGAATATTTATAATAAACACTTTTCAATCCTTACCTGTTGGACTAACATAAGGAGCAGTACCAATAATGGGGGCGGGGCAGATGTTTTTACCATTTAGAGCCTCAAGGGAGCAGGTCACTAATGACAATCGAAAACAAACCAGAAGAACTGCAAATCGCAAAATATAAGGAAAAGGGCGAGAGATTTTATGCCAGATTGCGAAAACGGATCCATTCCTGGCTGGAGAAGAACCTGGCTGTTGACCCAAAAGTGCGGGAATACCTGCTGCTGTTGCCGGATCTATTTGTGCTGCTGATCCGTCTAATTAGCGATCAGAGAATTGAGCTCAAGTATCGTCTACAGCTGATGCTCGCGCTCGTTTATGTGATCTCCCCCGTTGACCTAATTCCTGATTTTGCCCTTCCGTTTGGATTCCTTGATGATGCGGTTGCTGTGGTTTACGCGCTCACCAGGCTCATTAATATCATGGGAACTGCAGGTGAAGACATTATGATCGAGCACTGGGAGGGAGATGGAAACATCTTGGATAAACTTCAGAAATTATCAAGCGATGTTGACAGGCTATTAAGTTCAGGCTTTATCGACCGGCTTCGGGAATTATTTTTAAAGCAAAGGGACTGAGGAAAAGAACAGCAAATCACGCCATGGGAAATAGGCTTTCCTTTTTCCCGTCGTCCCGGCACATCGCGGATAATAGAAGGGCGCTCCGGATCATGAAATATCCAGCGGCTTCACTTCCTTAAGCTCGATACTGGAAACGCTGTCCAGGAGGTCTACAAACACGACCAGGTTATTGAAATCGCCTGCAGCTGATGGAACTATCATTCCCTCATAGCCAACTTCCCTAATAATCCTTCCAAGTACCTGAGTTTCTGTCCAGGTGGGAGCTGTCAGCTGCTTCTTGCTCATCTTTAGTTTTTTGCGCAGCTCTGGATCCGTCAGGTCACACACCTTCCCCAGAGTAACCTTAACTTTACCAATGATGTACTTTTTCGGGTGTGCTGGCCGGCTGGTAATTTCAGCAACGCATCCCTTTTTGGTTCTGGATAAATAGAGAGCTCCAAATTCCCCCGGCTCATTGTACCGGCCTCCCCATCTAAAAGCCCCGTCCATGTTCAAGATTGATCTTCTGTATTTTGGCGTGACTGCCCGGTACCAAAAGGCCCCGCGAATTTTGCGGGGCTTATAGTCAGATAGTGCCTTTCGCCATGCGTTGAAAAGACTGGTCATTTATTAAGTGGGGATCCCCTCCGCCATTCGGCCAAGCAGCCTGACCACATCTCTCAGCCCATAAGGCGGATCCTGCATGATCGCATCATAAGGGGACTTGCCTCCCAGCTCAGGTTGGGCTGTGTGAAGGAAGTTCATCCGACCAGCTTTATCCGGGTAAAGATCGACTAGGAGATCAGCTGTTTCTGTGAGCTGCCGTGTGGTTTCCACGTGGATCCCCCGCATGTTAGGGCGCTCGTTCCTTTTAGATCGTTCCCACCGGCTGACGGTCTCAGGTCGTACATTCCCAAGGGCAACGCCGGCCTGGACCTGGGTGAAACCCAGGATGGCCCGAGCCTCTTTCATATCTTTTGGATCTACAATCATCACAGTTGCCATATGCCACCTCGCTGCCTACAGTATAGCATATGTCATGACATATGTCTAATAATTATAGTCCCCCGTTCAGTTCTGCGTACCCCCTGTCCGGATTTTCGTAAACTCCGGAACTTATCTTATATAATTCTTCTGGACTATATATTAGATTATAATCAAAAACCCTAAAAGTGATTTTCTTATTTGCTTGTAAAACATTATTCCACTCATAAAAGACCTTGATAAAAATTTCCAGAAGGAGTATCTATGTATCTATCAGTTGGAGAAAAAGCGCCCGATTTCAACCTTCTAGATCAAAATAATCAGTCCGTTTCCCTGGATTCTTTCCGGGGTCAACATGTTCTATTATATTTCTACCCCAAAGATGACACACCAGGCTGCACCACAGAAGCTTGTAATTTCCGGGACGATTACAGTAGTTATCAAAACGCCAAGGTTGTGATCCTAGGAGTCAGCCCGGACTCACCGATTTCCCACAAGAAATTTCAGGATAAATACCAGTTGCCTTTTACATTGCTGGCAGATGAGAACCACCAGGTATGTGATTTGTATAAGGTTTGGGGTCCTAAAAAGAGCTTCGGCAAGGAATACGATGGAGTTCACCGTACAACCTACCTGATCGATCCAGAAGGGATCATCCAGGAAGTATTCCAGAAAGTCTCCCCAGCGAAACATAGCGCTCAGGTTTTGGAGATACTAAAATAAAGAGGCTGAGTAATTTCGAATGTACTCAGCCCCTCAGTAGGATCCCAAGTCCTTCCCTTAAAATAAAAAGCTCCCGCTTCCGGGAGCTTTTTGTGTTTATTTCTCGTTATTTCATCCTACTGCAACTGGTTCATCCTCTTCCTCAGCCAGGAAGGGTTTTCCGTAGATCTCAGGATCTCCCTTGGTCAGGATGATTTCACCATCATCCTCATCTTCGCCAAGCTCGGCATCTACCAGCACAATATCCCCACTGCTGAACCGACCTGAAAGGACCGCGTCTGATAGTGGATTTTCAATCTTTTCCTGAATCACGCGCCGCAGCGGGCGGGCACCCATCTCCGGGTTGTAGCCCATTTTCACCAGCATATCGACACCCTCCAGGGTGATCTCCAGCTGGAGGTTCTTTTCTACCAATCGTTCGCGTAGTTTGTCCAACTCCAGATCCACGATCTCCTTGATATGATCCTTGCTCAGAGCATGGAAGACTACCACGGAGTCAACACGGTTGATGAATTCGGGGCGGAAAGTACTCTTGAGGGATTTCAGCAATTTGCGCCGCATATCCTCGTAACCCCGTTTACGGGATTGTTCCTCATCTGAGGCCAGTTCAAATCCAATCGAGGCATTATTCTGGATCAGCTCCGCGCCGATATTGGAGGTCATGATAATCATTGCATTACGGAAATCAACAGTTCTGCCTCTAGCGTCAGTAATATGCCCTTCTTCCATGATCTGCAGCAGCATATTATGGGCTTCCGGGTGAGCTTTTTCTATCTCGTCAAAAACTACAATCGAGTAAGGTCGTCTTCGAATTGCCTCTGTGAGCTGGCCAGCATCGTCATAACCAATATATCCAGGAGGCGCACCAACTAATCTACTGACGCTGTGCTTTTCCATAAATTCCGACATATCCAGATGGATCAGAGCATCCTCACTGCCAAACATGAACTTGGCCAGTGCTTTAGTAAGTTCTGTCTTCCCCACACCAGTCGGTCCCAGGAAGATAAATGATCCTACCGGGCGTTTGGGGTCTTTCAACCCTGCCCGAGAACGGCGAACTGCCTTGGCAATCTTCTCTATGGCTTCGTCCTGCCCAATGATGTGGGTGTGTAATTCCTCTTCCATGTGCAACAGGCGATCAGATTCTTCTTCAGCCAGTTCCATCACCGGGATTCCGGTCCACATGGAGACGATCTCTGCAATATCCTCTATGCCCACTGTCGGGCTGCTGTCACGATCCCAGGCTGCTTTGAGTTCTTCAAGTTTTTCTTCCAAAGATTTTTCAAGCGTCTCAAGGTCAGTGTATTGAGATTGTTCTTCATCCGTACCTTTCAGTTCCTTGCGGACAGTCCGTAATTTATAAACAACCTCTTTAGCTTCATCACCGATCGGGTTTTTATACATCCGAACCCGGGAAGAGGCTTCATCGACAAGGTCTATTGCTTTATCGGGTAGAAAACGATCAGACACATAACGGGCCGATAGGTCCGTTGCTGCTACCAATGCGTCATCAGATATTTTTAATTGATGATGATCCTCGTATGCAGGACGAATGCCCTGAAGGATCTCAATGGTTTCTTCCTGGCTTGGCTCATCCACAGTAATGGGTTGGAAACGTCGTTCCAGCGCCGCATCACTTTCAATGTGCTTGCGATACTCATCCAAAGTTGTGGCTCCAACAACCTGTAGTTCTCCACGAGAGAGAGCTGGTTTAAGGATATTGGCAGCATCCATGGCGGAGCCAGCAGATCCTGCCCCAACCAGCATATGGACTTCGTCAATAAATAGTATGGCATCGGACTGTTTTAGTTCAGAGATCACCCTCTTCAGGCGTTCCTCGAATTGACCGCGGTACATAGTACCGGCAACAACCGATCCCAGATCCAGCTGTAACACTCTTTTGCCCAATAATGGCGCCGGGACTTCTCCATCAGCTATTCTCTGAGTTAGGCCTTCCACAATTGCGGTCTTACCAACCCCAGGTTCGCCGATCAAGGCCGGGTTATTCTTTGTACGACGGGCCAGGATCTGGACAACTCGTTCAATTTCCATTTCCCGTCCGATCACTGGATCCAGCTTCCCTTCCTCTGCCAGGTCTGTCAGGTTTACAGCAAGCTGATCAACCATCGGAGTTTTGCTTTTCGACTTGGCACGTTTTGGTTTTCCGACCTGTCTGCGTTCCCGCTGGGTTTTCCCTTTATCTTTTTGTTCTTCCATCTCCCGCAGGGTCTGGCGTCTGATCTGTTCAGCTGATAATCCAAGCTGCTCTAAGACATCATTAGCAACGCCTTTTCCATAAGTAACCAGTCCAAGAAGAATATGCTCTACGCCAATATAGTGATGGCTCAAATTACGGGCTTCTTCTACCGCTAACTCAAGTACCCGCTGGGTTCCCCTGGATAACGCCAGGGCATCACCACTGTATTCTCCAAAACCTGTGATACTTTCAGTAATGGTTAAAACACTGTCAATATCAAGGCCCAGATCGCGTAAAACCTGACCAGCTATACCTCCCTGGTCGAGCAATAAGCCCATCAATAAATGCTCGGTCCCAATTTGGGGTTGTTTCATCCGTTCAGCTTCTTTGTGCGCTAAACTTAAAACTCGCCGAGCTCGTTGGGTAAATCTTTCCATGCTAGCCAAAAGACAACCTCCCGCAATCATCCAGGGAATCCCCGGATATTACTATAAATGAATTAAACAAGCACTCCCCGCTATTTTTAGTGTAGACATTCTACCAAATTCCCTTTCAAAAACGCGGAAAGCGTGTTAATTTAATGTAAATTTTATTAAAATCTCCCCCCTCTAAACAAAAAGCGCACCTTATAAGATGCGCTTTCTTAATTTTTGTTTACTTCTCTTCAGGAGGAGCTTCTTCCTCTTCTTCGGCTTCCTCTTCCGGTTCAGCTTCTTCTTCGGCTTCCTCTTCCGGTTCAGCTTCTTCTTCGGCTTCCTCTTCCGGTTCAGCTTCTTCTTCGGCTTCCTCTTCCGGTTCAGTTTCTTCTTCAGCTTCCTGCTTCTGCTTCAGCCTCTTCTGCAACTGGTTCTTCTTCTGTGACTTCCGCTTCAGGGGCTTCTTCAGCATCTTCTGAGCCGGCCAGGATCTCTTCCAGAGAGCCTTCTCCGTTCAGTTCTTCCTGAATCTGTTCAAAGTCAATCGCGGCATATTCATCAGAATCCACTTTTTCGAGGCTCAGCCCGATCCGATGGCGTTCCATATCCAGACTGATGACCCGCAATGCCAGAGTTTCTCCAACGCTGACAACTTCTGAAGGATGTCCTACGCGATCCATGCTCAATTCAGAGATATGGATCAAGCCTTCTAGATCAGTGTTTTCAATCCGGGCAAAAGCGCCAAAATCAGTTAAGTTTGTAATCGTACCCTGAATAAGCTGTCCTTCCTGAATCTCTTCTGCTTTTTCGATCCAGGGATTATCCTGCAGTCTTCGCATGGACAAACCAATCCGGCGTTTCTCTTCGTCAATACTGATGACCTCTACCTCAAGCTCCTGTCCAACTTTCACCAGGTCGCTGGGGTGGTCTACGTGGTCCCAGGAGAGTTCCGAGAGGTGAACGAGGCCGTCCACACCCTGAATATTGACAAAAGCGCCAAAATCTGCCAGGCTGCTTACATATCCGGTTACTCGATCTCCCACTGCCAGATTGTCCAGCAATTGGTCTTTGATCGCTTCCCGGGTTTCGCCAATGGCGTCCCGTTCGGATAGGATCAAGCGCTGGCGGGAACGATCAACCTCAATAACTTTGAGAGTGATTTCCTTACCAATGGCTTCGCTCCAGCGATCTTCGGGGGCGCCGGTGTCTCCTTCACGGAAAACACTGACCAAAGAACCGGGCACAAACCCGCGCAGTTGGCCGACCGGCACCAACAAGCCACCTTTGTTATATCCTTCCACAAAGGTTGAGATAACGTCTCCGGATTCGAGGCTTTGTTCTACCTTTTCCCAGTCCTGTTCTTCTTGGGCTCTGGTGAAAGAAAGCACTACATGACCATTGATATCCTCAGGTTCAAGGACATAAACCAGGATCTCTTCCCCAACCTTGAATTCTTCCAGGTTCCGGGGATTGATCTGCTCCAGCTCTCTACCAGCGATCAAACCGTCGGCTTTAGACTGAACGTCAATCAGGATCTCATTCGATGTGATGGCGGTAATCACGCCTTTTCGGATATCACCCTTTTCAGGGATGTTCCCTAGACCCAGACCTTCCTGGGCTAAAAGGGTTTCCATATCCATAATTTCTGCAGGGGATGAAATATCGCTCATTGCTTCTCCCCCTTCTTGTGACTTCATATCTTCCATAAGTAGGGCACGCTCCATTTTTAGAATGGAAATCATTATACAGTGCAAATATCAACTTGGCAACCTTTGTGGTAAGATAATCGCTGAGAAAAAAAACACTAATATCTATGACGTTATTGACGTTTATTAGCAATAAATAACTTCTTTGTCTATACAAGGATCAAAATGACAGCAATCTACCCCTTTACAGCAGTGGTTGGCCAGGAACGCATGAAACGCGCCCTTGTCCTCAACGCCGTGAACACCCGGATCGGAGGAGTATTGATTCGCGGAGAGCGCGGAACCGCTAAATCCACTGCGGCCCGGGCGCTGGCAGCTCTGCTGCCCACCGTGGAAACCTTCTCAGACTGTCGATTTGGATGTGATCCCAATCGACCTGCAACCTGGTGCACTGAATGCCGTGAAAAATCCAATAACGGCGAAAAGCGCAAGGGAGAAATGCTGCCGACTCCTTTTGTAAACCTGCCGGTATCTGCCACAGAAGACCGCGTCGTGGGTACACTGGATATCGAAAAGGCCATTCAAAAAGGTGAGCGTCATTTTGAGCCCGGTGTACTGGCAGACGCCAATCGGGGCTTGCTGTATATTGACGAAGTCAACTTGCTAGACGACCATGTTGTAGATTTGCTGCTCGACTCCGCCGCAATGGGAATGAATATCGTCGAACGGGAAGGCATTTCCTTCAGCCATCCCTCCAGATTCATCCTGGTTGGTACTATGAATCCCGAAGAAGGCGACCTGCGTCCTCAGCTACTAGACCGCTTTGCCCTCTCCGTGGATATTCGTGGTATCCGGGAAACTCATGAAAGGGTTTTGATCATGGAGCGCCATCTGGCCTATGAAGAAGACCCTGAAACATTCCGAGAGCAATGGCTCCCCAAAGAACTGGAAATATCCAAACAGATCACCGAGGCCAGGAAGCTCCTGCCCGATGTCCAGTATTCAACCAAAAACATGGTGGACATCGCCAGTCTGAGCACTTCACTCCAGGTAGATGGCCACCGATCCGACCTGGTAATCCTGAAAACTGCCCGGGCTCATGCCGCTTTTGAGGGAAGAAAGGCCATCTCAGGAAGAGATATTGCCCTTGCAGCCGAGCTTGCCTATCCACATCGAATTAAACGAGGTCCTTTCCAGCAATCAGAGATTTCTGCTGAGGAACTTGCAGAAAAGATCGAAGAACTAGCTGGCGGTTCAGCAGAGGGCGAAAGTGAAGCTGGCGAGGGTGGCGAACAATCAAGTGCCGAAATTGGGGAAAACGGGGATAAAAAAAAACGGTCGTAAGTTCGGTTACTGATACCGCTCAAATGGAAGTGCCTGCAGACGCCGGCACTGGTGATATATTCGATGGTACCCCATCCTCCTGGTGGGATGGCGGCAATCCGGTCAAGATCGGAGACACCATTGACCCGGAAAAAATTGATGCGCCACTGGACAAGAAACACCGCCGCTCCAGCGGCCGTAGATCTCAGACCAAAACAGAAAATAGACGCGGAAGATATATTCAGGCCAGGCCTGCTCACGGCAAGCTGTCTGATATCGCTTTTGATGCCACAATTCGAGCTGCAGCGCCCTTCCAGAAAGAACGCAATAGTCCTGACGACCAGGTAGCCTTTTCAATCCAAAAACAAGATCTCCAGCGTAAGGTTCGAGTAAACCAGACTGCAAATTTAATCCTCTTTGTCGTGGACGCGTCCTGGTCTATGGCGGTAGCTGAAAGAATGAGTGCAGCCAAGGGAGCAGTGCTTTCCCTGTTAACAGATGCATATCAACGCAGAGATAAAGTCGGGATGATCGTATTTCAAAAGGACCGCGCCCAGTTAGTGCTTCCGCCTACCAATTCTGTCGAGTTAGCCCGCCGCTCATTGGCAGATATCCCAATTGGCGGGAAGACACCGCTCTCAGCCGGCCTGAATCTGGCCTACGAGGTCATCAAGCGCGAAGAATTGGCCCACCCGGACATTCAATCCTTGTTGATCTTGCTCACCGATGGCGTTGGTAACGTTTCTATATCTCGAATGCCCCCCCAGGAAGAAGCCTACAAGATTGCTGAACAGATCGCCAGGGATGAAATTCCCAGCGTGGTGATCAACATGGAACACAAAGAGTTTGACAAAGGTCTCGCCAGTGAAGTTGCCGAACATTTGGATGCCTCCTACTACTGCCTTTCTGATCTACAGGCAGATAATTTGCTCCAGGCCGTGAAAAAAGAAATCGGTAATTAAATTTCTAATTACGTGAAGCTGGGGGAAGTTTCACTTTCTGTTATCATTGAAGGCATGATCCCGGTTTCCCTGTCAATGGAAGGTTTTTTATCATATAAAGAGCGGGTGGAAATTGATTTCACCAGCTTTTCCCTGGCCTGTATTACCGGCGAAAACGGCGCCGGAAAATCATCCATCCTGGACGGGATTACCTGGGCTCTGTTTGGCAGAGCCAGAAAACACGATGAAACCGTGATCAATCTGGAATCCAAAAAAGCTGAAGTTTGTCTGATTTTTCAATACGAGGGCAATCAATATAAAATCGTCCGATCCAATCCTCAGGGAAAAACAAAACAAGTAGAGCTCTATATTGCTGATGATAAGTCGGAGAAATCTAATCCTCTTTGGATACCGCTCACTGAAAGGACCATGCGGGATACAGATCAAAAGATTATTGATATCCTGCGATTGGATTATGAGTCATTTACCAATGCCTCATTCCTGCTCCAGGGCGAGGCCGATCAATTCACTCAGCAAAATCCAGCTGCCAGGAAAAGAATCCTGTCTCAGATCCTGGGCCTAGAGATTTGGGAAGATTACCGCAACCGTGCTTTTCAAATAAGACGCCTTGCTGAAAAAGATCTCAATCAACTGGATGGGCGAATATCTGAAATCATTTCCGAATTAGGTGAAGAAGATGAACGAATAAAACAGGTGGAAGGACTGGAGGAAGAATTGTCCCAGGCTCAGGAAGCACGGAAAGAATCTGAGATACAGCTGGCAAGCCTTCAAACTCTGGTTACTTCACTCAATGATCAGGAAAAATTAGTGGATGCTTCAGCCAACCAAGTGGAAAGCTTAGAGGTGTCGATCGCCCAAACCAAAGAGAAGATCGATCAGCGAATCTCGGAAAAAGAAACCCATGAGAGTACCCTCATGCAGGCAGACTCCATTCAGAAGTCTTTCAAGGATTGGGAAGAGGCCCAGAAATCCTTGGTGGATTGGGAAGTTGTGGCGGAGAAATACAGGGAAAGCGAGATCAAAAGACAGGAACCGTTGTTGCAGATAGCAGCTGAGAAAGCCCGTCTTCTGCAGATAAGCAGCTCATTAGAAAACCGATTCCAGGATCTTCAGTCCGATCTTAGAAAAAATTCCTCAACTTAAGGTCCAATTAAAGGATGGGAAAGAAAAAATTAAAAAGAATGAGGTAGACCTGGAAACCAGGGAACAAAAGAAGAAAACCCTGGAGGATGCCCGTCAGGAACAGGCAGATGCGAAGGCCGAAAACCCTCGTTTGTTCAAGGACATGAAAGATTTGGAAAAAAGGATAGCGGAACTGGAGAAAGCAGAAGGCGCACTATGTCCACTGTGCGGACAGGTACTATCCCCCGCTGAAAGAGAGTCGCTGGTTCAAAACCTCAAGGAAGAAGGCAAGGATCTGGGAGACCGCTACCGGCAAAATCAATCCACGTTAAAAGAGGCCGATCAGGTTGTAAAGGATCTCCAGCTGCAAATCACTGAACTAAGCCTGGCCGAAAAGACTTTACGGGAATTACGCCAGGTGACAGACCAGATCGACAACCAGATTTCTATCTTGGAAAAAGAACACAAAAGCTGGAAAAAAACTGATCAAAAGGAAATGGATGAGATTCTAAAGACACTGGCAAACGAAACTTACGCGGATAAAGCCCGGCAGGAGCTTTTGGCTATTAACCAGAATCTGAAAGACATCGGATATGATGCCGCTGAACATGACCGTGTCAGAGAGATTAGCAGCCAAGGGGTTTCCATTCAAGAGAAAAAAGCTGGACTGGATAAGGCCGAAGCAGCATTAAAACCACTGAACAGAGAAATTGAAGATCTGGTCTCCCGGTTGGCGCATGATGAGACCGAGCTCAAAAAGCTGGGCAGCGATCTGAAAAAAGCACGGCTGGCACTTGATAGAGCGAAAGAAACTTCACCGGACACACGGGCTGCGGAGGATTCGCTGATCGAATGTAAGGAACGGGAAAAGGTTCTTGAACGCAAGGTTGGCGCAGCTCAGCAAAAAGTCGCAGTCCTGGAAAAACAAAAACAACGTCAGGAAGAACTTGAAAACAAGCGCCAGGAAATCTCTCAGCGAGTTAAGCAATATCTTCAACTGGAAGCCGCTTTTGGGAAGGATGGTGTCCCGGCCTTGCTTATAGAACAGGCATTGCCAAATATTGAAACCAAAGCCAACCAGATCTTGGATAAATTAAGCAACGGAGGCATGTCAATTCAATTCCTGACGCTGCGCGAATATAAAGATACCAAAAGGGAAGATCTGCGGGAAACCCTGGAAATACAGATCCGGGATCAGTCCGGATTCAGGGATTACGAACTGTATTCCGGCGGCGAATCCTTTCGGATCAACTTCGCAATCCGATTGGCTTTGTCGCATGTTCTAGCCCAGCGAGCTGGAGCCAGATTGCAAACCTTGGTTGTGGATGAAGGTTTTGGAAGCCAGGATTCCATCGGACGCCAGCGTCTGATCGAAGCCATAAATATGGTCCAAGATGATTTTGAGAAGATCCTCGTCATCACCCACGTAGAACAGATCAAGGAAGCTTTCTCGACCCAGCTTCTGGTAGAAAAAACTCCCAGGGGTTCCATGGTGACTTTGGTATAATATCGCGCGGACACATCTTCTAGGTAATCATAGAGAGACAGCATAAATTGAACATTATGAATTTAGGCCCAAGGAGATAGGAATGGCAGAAGTTGAATATATCACTGAAAATGATTTTGAATCAAAGGTATTAGGATCAGAGCTGCCGGTCCTGGTTGATTTCACAGCTGCCTGGTGTGGTCCTTGTAAAATGGTTTCTCCCCTGGTCGAAGAACTGGCCGGTGATTGGGTCGGGAAAGCCAATGTATACAAAATGGACGTGGACTCTAACCCTAATCTGCCTGTCCAATATGGTGTAATGGGCATTCCTGCCTTGCTATTATTTGTTAACGGAGACGTAGCCGCTCGGGTAGCTGGTTTTAAACCCAAGAAACAGCTCCTGAAAGCGTTTGAATCCCACCTGTAAAAATAAACAAACTCCTGGGGTTTCCTAAAACCCCGAGAGCATTAAGTATTAACGGTTAAATAAAAAGATCCCGGAGACTTTAAGTCTCCGGGGTCTTTTGTTAAGTAATATTTTACATCCCAGCAGCTTTCTTGATCTCAACCGCTCGATCGGTATTCTCCCAGGACAAATCCAGATCATCACGACCGAAATGTCCATAAGCAGCTAGCTGTTGATATATCGGCCGGCGCAGGTTTCAGATCGCGAATAATGGCACCTGGGCGCAGATCGAAAAATTCATATCACCAATTCAGTAATCTTTTCATCAGAAATATTGCCTGTTCCAAAGGTTTCCACATGTACACTCAATGGATGGGCGACACCGATCGCGTAGGATACCTGGATCTCGCAGCGGCTAGCCAATCCGGCCGCAACAAGATTTTTGGCCACCCATCGGGCAGCATAGGCTCCAGAGCGGTCAACTTTCGTGGGATCTTTCCCGGAGAAAGCTCCACCGCCATGCCGTCCCATACCTCCATAGGTATCGACGATGATCTTGCGTCCCGTCAAGTCCGGCATCTCCTAATGGACCACCGGTGACAAAACGCCCGGTCGGATTGACTAAGATTTTCATCTCGTCATCCACCATCTCTTCCGGAAGAACAGGGGTGATTACGTGTTTGACGATCAGTTCCCGGATCTCTTCCTGGGAAATTTCAGGCGCATGTTGGGTGCTGATCAAAGCTGTATCTACCCGCGACTGGTTTGCCGTGCTTGATATTCAATTGTCACCTGGCTTTTTCCATCTGGGCGGACCCAATCCAGCGTCCCATTCTTGCGAACTTCCGCCAGGCGGCGGGAAAGTTTATGTGCCAGATAGATCGGAGTAGGCATTAACATAGGTGTTTCGTCACAGGCATAGCCGAACATCATGCCCTGATCGCCTGCGCCAATGGCCTCAATTTCAGCTTCTGTCATATCCCCAGATTTGGATTCCAGGGCCTGGTCCACGCCCATGGCAATGTCTCCGGACTGCTGGGAGATGGCTACCAGCACACCGCAAGTTGCGCCATCGAATCCTTTTTTAGCCCGGTCATAACCGATACCGGTGATAACTTCCCGGGCCAATTTGTCATAATTTATATCTGCCAAGGTAGTGATTTCTCCCAGCAGCATGACATATCCGGTCTTCGTTGCCGTTTCACAGGCAACCCGCGATCTGGGATCTTGAGCGAGGCAGGCGTCCAGTACCGCGTCGCTGATCTGATCGCACATCTTGTCCGGGTGACCTTCTGTCACCGATTCTGATGTGAATAATATACTGGGAATATTATTTAGCGTACTGCTCATATAACCTCCTGAGTTGGATATTCTTCCCTTAACTAAAATTGCCCCTTCTGGTCTGCAGGAAAGGGCAACAACTCAATAGCGCCCTCTCATCTTCCAGAATCCACCTGTCGGAGTTAGCACCATCTGCAGCGCATAGCGCTGCCCGGTTGCCGAGGTATCAAAGGGCCGTTCCCTCCACCTCTCTGGATAAGAGTGCCTTCAGAGGCATATTTGTATGTACGGCGGATGATAACATGGCTCAATAAGCCTGTCAATTAACTTTTTTCCAGTTCTGGGGGAAGAATTTCTATTCTAAAGGGGCAAAATCGCTTCCCCAGGAAGAGAGGGTATTTCTTATAGCTCAAAAAACGGTTTCATTGTATACTTACTATACAATTTACGGTCGTTGCGACATAGTCATAATAGGAAGCCATTTATGAAGATTTCTGTCCTGCAAGAAAACCTTGCCCATGGGTTGAGCATCGTATCCCGGGCTGTCTCCCCCCGCAGCACCCTGCCGGTTTTATCCAATATCCTTGTTGCCACTGATGATGGCCGATTGCGGCTTTCCGCAACCAACCTTGAGCTGGGTATTACCTGCTGGATTGGGGCCAAGATAGAAGAAGAAGGTTCCACAACCGTACCTGCCCGGACGTTTACAGACCTGGTCAGCACTATCCCTCCGGCCAAAACCGACATCACCCTGCACGAGCCAACTCAGACGCTAAATATCAAAAGCGGATCCCTTAATACCGATATCAAATGCATTGATGCCCAGGAGTTTCCCCCCATGCCATCACCGGATATGGAAACAGGTATAGAGATCAATGTGTCTGATTTTAAGGAAATGATCAAGCAGGTAGTGTTTGCCGCTTCCCACGATGAAGCTCGACCGATCCTGACAGGCGTACTCGTCACCGTGGAAGATAATACGATGACCCTTGCCGCAGCAGATGGTTTCCGGCTCTCCGTCAGGACAGCAAAACTCTCCACCTCTGTTCCGGCACCGATCAAAGCCGTTATTCCAGCCCGAGCTCTTAGCGAATTGGCCCGTATAAGTAATGACGGCAGCGAAGTGATCACCATGGCCCTTCCCCCTGATCGGGGACAGGTGATCTTCCGGACCAAGGATATTGAACTGATCTCCCAGCTGATCGAAGGTACATTCCCGGATTATCAGCAGATCATCCCCAAGGAATATAAATCCCGCACCATTCTTTCCACCGCTTCCTTCCTGAAATCTTGTAAACAGGCGGAGATCTTCGCCCGGGAAGGATCGCTCATCGCCCAGGTTAATATCCGCCCCGGATCGGAAGAGAATTCCCCAGGCGAAGTCGAGATCTCAGGACAATCCGAAGAAACCGGCTCCAGCCAGGCTGTAATGGACGCCACAATTGACGGAGATGATATTATCATTGCCTTCAACGTTCGATATTTGAGAGAAGTGCTTGATGTGATCCAATCCCAGAATGTGGCCTTGGAGACATCAAAGTCTACTAGCCCCGGCGTGATCCGTCCGGTTGGGGATGACGATTTCTTGCATGTGATCATGCCCATGCATCTCGGAAATTAACGGATTCCTAGTCCACTGCCAATCCAAAAAAAGTCCCGGTTTCTTTTGAACAGAACCGGGGCTTAATTTTTTAAGGTTCAGTGATGTGTTTTTTAATATAAGTGAATAATTTCTCGTGGTAATAGTAGTAAAATGCAGAGTAAGACTTATTAGTTTACGGGAGCGGAAATGGAAAAGTTTGTTGCAGTAGCTGGCAATATCGGAGTGGGGAAAACTACATTAGTACAGAGTCTTTGTGACAACCTCGGCTGGACCCCTTTTTTTGAACCCGAAAGTGATAATCCTTATTTACCAGATTTCTATAAAGATATGCAAACCTGGGCTTTTCACAGCCAGGTCTTTTTCTTAACCCGTCGACTGCGCGCCCATAAGAATCTTTGCGCCCATCCCGGATCAGTGATCCAGGATCGCAGCGTGTATGAAGACGCCAAGATCTTCGCCCACAACCTCTATCAGCAAAGACAAATGGGTGAAAGAGATTATCAAACCTACCAGGAGCTCTACCAAGCCCTAGTAGAATTCCTGCCACCTCCTGACCTGGTTTTGTATATCAAGGCCTCAGTACCCACTCTGCAGGGGCGTATCAAACTGCGCGGGAGAGACTACGAAGAAGAAATCGATCCGGCATATCTCGATCAGCTTAATATTCTTTACGACCAATGGATCGAAAATTTTGACTTATGCCCGGTATTAACTATCCCTGGTGATAATCTCGATTTTGTCGCCAATAACGGTCACATGGAATTGATCATCAAAAAAGTACAAGAGAAATTGACCGGGAAGGAAGTTGTCGTTTTCACTGAGAAAGAGATGCAATGGGAAATTAAAAGTATTCTCTAAGGGATTGAGTCCATTCAGAAAGGGGGACGTATTCAATCCAAAGGATGCCGTCCTTAACAAAAAAACCGCCAACTACTATAGTGGTTGGCGGTTCTTGATTATAATCGTGCTCGGCAGATCAGACAACACCATAAGCAAGCATAGCCTTGGCAACCTTTAGGAAGCCGGCGATATTGGCACCCATAACATAATTGCCAGGATCCCCATAAGCTTCCGCTGCGTCGAGGGCAGGTTTTATGAATGCTTCGCATAATTCCGTGCAGTCTTTCATCGACCTCTTCTCGTGTCCAGGACAAGCCTAAGACTGTTCTGGCTCATTTCCAGACCAGAAGTTGCCACACCACCAGCATTGGCAGCTTTTCCTGGGCCATACATCAGCTTGTTATCCTGGAAGATATCAATTGCTTCCTGAGTCGAAGGCATATTCGCACCTTCTGAAACACAGATGACGCCATTATCAACCAATGCCTGGGCATGGTCAGCGTGGATCTCATTCTGAGTTGCTGAGGGAAATGCCAATTCAGCTTTGATGCCTTCTTGCTTGACTACATCCCAAACGCTCATGTCCGGGAAATAAGGAACATCGAAAGCCTCAGCATATTCCTTGACACGGCCGCGGCGGATGTTTTTCAGTTCCATGGCGTACTTCAGTTTGTCTCTGTCAATTCCACCTTCATCAATAATCGTTCCGGAGGAATCGGAAAGGGAAATGGGTTTCGCTCCCAGATCAAGAAGTTTTTCAATGGTGTACTGGGCTACATTGCCAGATCCACTGACAATAGCTGCTTTTGAGGACATATCCATATCGCGAACCTTGAGCATTTCTGCAGCGAAGTACACTGCGCCATAGCCTGTAGCTTCTGGACGGATCAAACTTCCACCATATTCCAAGCCTTTACCGGTCAACACACCAACGTGGTCATTACGGATTTTTTTATACATCCCATAGAGATAGCCGATTTCCCGTCCACCAACACCGATATCACCAGCAGGAACATCAGTAAACTGCCCGATATGGCGATAAAGTTCCCGCATAAAGGCATAACAGAAACTCATTACTTCCCGATCGGTTTTGCCTTTGGGGTCAAAATCCGATCCACCCTTTCCACCGCCCATGGGCAATGTGGTGAGAGAGTTCTTGAAAATTTGTTCAAAGCCGAGGAATTTAATAATTCCCAGGTTTACTGACGGGTGGAATCGTAAGCCACCTTTGTATGGGCCAATTGCATTATTGAATTGGACCCGGAATCCACGGTTGACATGCACATCTCCGTCGTCATCTACCCATGGGACACGAAACATGATGACTCTGTCAGGCTCAACAACTCGTTCGTAGATCTTGGCCTGAACGATTTCCGGGTGTTTCTCTACAGTTGGCTCAAGAGTATTTAATACCTCTTCAACCGCCTGATGGAATTCGGGTTGGGCAGGATCCTTCTCTTTGGTTTTGGCAATCACATCTTGAATAAGGGACACAATAAACCTCCTAGCACAATACTGTCACATGATTATCTGTTAGTCTGGACAACTCCAGCGCTTACATCATACAAGCCTTGGGAGCATCTGGTGTAATTAATGATTGTTTTTATGACGAATGTCAGTCTAATTCAGTGACAAAGAAATAAATCTCCTTCAATAAACTAGCTGCCGGCGATTTCCTTTTTTAATGCAAGCCCCAATCTTTTAATGCCCTCTACAATGACTTCCGGAGGCGCATAAGAGAAATTCAAGCGCATCGCTTCATGGCCACCATCAGCATTGGGATAAAAATTGATTCCCGGGACATAGGCTACTTTTTCTTTGAGTGCTTTCTCCCTCAAGAATTTATCTGTGTCTATTGATTCTGGAACGCGAGCCCACAGGAATAAACCTCCCTCTGGCTTGGTCCAGGAGCACTCATCCGGCCAGAATTCTGCCATGGAATCCAGCATGGTATCGCGTCGTTCTTTATAGACTTTGCGAATCTTATCGATATGCGGTTTCAGTATCCCACGCTGGCAGATGTCATTTGCGACATACTGGACAAACGTGCCAGTATGAAGATCACAACCCTGTTTGGCCTGGATCAGCTTTTTCATCAAAGTTTCAGAGGCAACGATCCACCCCAGCCTCAATCCAGGCGCCATGGTTTTGGAGAAGGTGCCCAGGTATATTGTCCGTTCTGGGATCAAATGGCAGATCGGTGGAATATGGTCCCCTTCAAATCTAAGCTGGCCGTAGGGGTCATCTTCCACAACAGCTATATCCAATTTTGTGGCGATCTCTGCCAGTTTCTCTCTCCGTTCCAGCGGTAGTGTTGTCCCGGCAGGATTGTGGAAATTAGGCAGCACATAGATAAATGCTGGCGGTCGTCCGCTTTCCTTGAGCGCTTTTTCATAGGCGTGTTCAATTTCATCAACTACCATACCTTATTCATCCACTCGCATAGTATGGAACTTTGCCTGATAAGCTCCCCAGGCCTGGATTGCGCCCAGATAGGTTGGCCGGCCCGATAAAACATAAGTTCCAGGATCAATGAAAATCCGTCCGACCAGATCCAAAGCCTGTTGGGAACCATTAGTCAACAAGACATTCTCTGGAATTGCAGGAATGCCATATTTGTGCATAGAGGAAGCCAGGAATTCCTTCAAGGGATAATATCCTTCTGTCGCGCTGTACTGCAGGGCTTTTTTACCAAATTTTTGCAGCACATAGGAGCAGGCTTCGTCCACTTCCCGAATCGGGAACACTTCCGGTGCGGGCAGCCCCCCTGCAAAGGAAATCACTTCTGGATCCTGAGTGATTTTTAGCAGTTCCCTGATCGCTGAACTTTGCATATATTTTGTGCGTTCAGCCAGATGGGATTCCCAATCTAAAACTGGTATTACACGGTTCATGCCGAGATTTTTACTCATTTTCACCTCCCGAGCTAATGCGATAAAAAAAGCCCGTTTCGATTTTCTTCCCTCGAAACAGGCCTGATACCTTAGATGGGTTCACATAATAATAGTTGCAATAGGACCAACAACCTGATCAGTTGATCAGGTCGCCGAAGAGGTAATAAAATCAAGTTGCCTTTTTTTACCATCTATATTTTCCTGAAAAAAAGTCCTGAAACCGGACCGATTTTTACTTTTCCTAAATTGGATAGAACTACATCCTCATTGTCATGTCCGCATTTTACACCAGACTTAGTTTAAGTCATAGTGAGATAAATCATACCTGTTTTTTTGTCCTTCGGAATATATTTACACTCTCGATATGGAAGGTTTGCGGGAACATATCAAATAGCGTCGATTCCTCTAAAACATACCCTTGTTTCTGAAATCTATTTGCATCCCGGGCCAGCGTGGCCGGATCACAAGAAATATATGTGATCAACTCCGGATTCAGTGACACCACACTATCTAGAACTTTTTTAGAGATTCCCGTTCGGGGAGGGTCCAATAATATGATATCGGGCGTGATATCAAGGAATGGGAGCACATTCTCTGCGGGAAGGTCATAAAAATCCACATTATCAATACCCGCCAGATTATACAGGAAGTCCTCTCCCGCCTTGGGATTGGATTCGATCCCAATAACTTTCCCCACCTCGGGAGCCAAAAACGCACTGAATAAACCCACCCCGCAGTAAACATCAAGGATCAGAGTGTCATCTTTCAGGGGAAGTTTCTCCAGGAGGAAATCCACGATCAGTTCTGCAACCCCGGTATTTACCTGGAAGAATGATCCAGCGGATACTACAAAAGGGATATCTTGGATGGGGATGATAGTAAAGTCGTCGCCTGCCAGAACAATTTCTCCTCCCGGTCCCTGGTGCACTGCTGAAAGCGGCAGGTCAACACTAAACTCGATTGGTTTGGGATCGCTGCTTTCGAGGACGACCAGCGTATCCTGCCCCTCTTCTCCCGATCTGAGATTGATCCGGTCTAATCCTGGGATATATTCCAAGCTAAGGGATGGCCAGATCTCATTCAGGCTATCTTCCGGGAGATGGCATTCCTGAATGGGCACAACCTGGTTGGAACGATGCTTCAAGAATCCGGGCTCTCCTTCTCTGGATATATGAAGCTGGATCTGGTTGCGGTAATTCCATGCCTGGGGAGATGGGATGATTTCCTTGACTGGCGGATCGATCATTTTCCCCATTCTTACCAGTTGATCAACAAAGATGGCTTTTTTTATCTTGAGTTGTTCTTCGTATGAAATGTGTTGGTAATGGCAACCTCCGCAATCGCTAAAATGCTGACAGCGCGGTTGAATCCTCAAGGGAGATGGCTTGATGATCTCAATGATCTCTCCCCTCGCGTAGCGTTCTTTTTCCTCTGTTAACCGGATGCGAATTTCTTCATCTGGTAGAGCATAGGGGATAAAAACTGCCCGACCATCAGGGAGTCGGGCAAGGGCTTCCCCACCATAAACAAACATGGTGGGGATGATTTCATATTCTTGATAGGCTTCCATCTATGTTAGTACCGTTGTCCTTTCTTACGGGCAGGTGTATAGGAAATTTAGAAAAGTATCAAACGGCGGCGTGCAGTACAAATTCAAGTAATCAAATGCGATCAAACCAACAACGATCAAGAAAAAGATCACCACAACACAGCCTATGCCAGCCCACAACCAGGTCTTTCCTTTTTTCTCTTCGGTTGCTTGGGATTTACTAAGTACCTGTTCCTTGGATCTGCGTTTCCGGGGAGCTGTTGGCGGAGCAGGTTCACTAGGAACTTCAGCAGGCTTTGGTGTCACTACAGTAACTTCTGGTGCCGAAATCTCTTCCGGGCGTGGGGCTACCAGTGTTTCCTCTGGATCAAGATCTGCCTGATAGGTCATATAGATGGCTTCCCCTAACATGACCGTATCTCCTGGTTTCAGGAGGTATTTTCCTCCGATTTTTTTCTTATCGACATAAGTGCCGTTTGTGGATCCCAGGTCCTTGATCATGAAACCTTCTTCGGCCTTGGTCAGAATCGCATGAGTTCTGGATACCTCGGCAATATTGAGGACAATCTCATTTTCCTCTCCACGGCCAATAATTATCTCATCCGCTTCCAAGGGATATACTTCTCCCTTATTGAAACCTTTAATTATGGTCAGACGGTAATTTTTATACCCCATATTCGTCCTCCTGATCTAAATCTCAGAACATACATAAAGTCTAACGGTTTTCTTGGATCGTGTCAAATTAGTTTTAGAGGATTTTTAGGATTTCCCTGGGGATCAATCTGATTCCGCCATCGGGTTATCCTGAATCCAATCTCCTCCCAGAACGATGACTATATCCGCTGTAGTATCTGGGTCTGATCGGTGAAATAGTCTATTCTGAGTATAATTCATAACAGCAAGAATAGATTGGATTGTATAAGGATTGCCAGTGTAATCGTAAATATATGTTTGGTCTTTGAATTTATCAGAATTACCAACTTCTGTGATGTTTACTCCATTGGCTATCAGGAAATCAGCTGTTTCCCCGGCTAAACCAGGCGATGAGGTCCCATTCAAAACAGATATACTGGCATTCTCCTGTAAGATATAGTCTTCCAATGTGATCTCAAGAGTTGGTTCAGGAATTGGTGTTGCAGAAATCTCCTGCATGTCGTGCCATATCGTTCGGATTTGATCAATATCCGGGAAAAGTACATATTGGTCTCTATCATTGAAGCCTGCCTCAACTACCGGTTCTTTAATGATCCGGGTTTGCAGGCTCTGGGGATTTATATCCCGAATAGCCCAGCCCAAGGAGATGATCTGATTTAAGGTCAGATTTGTCTCTACATTGGAAGAAAGGTCGCGATAAATAGCCGGCAGCCGGGGAATTACAATCGGAAGGATCTCCTGAGAGAATATTTTCTTTTGCAGGCCAACGAGGACTTGTTGTTGGCGTTTTGTTCGACCGAAATCCCCTTCTTCCGTACTCCTGGTTCGAACATATCCCAACGCCAGATTGCCCGGCAATACCTGAATTCCCGGAGTGAGCCTTTTCATATCCCCTTCCATATCGGCGTTAGGCCAGACCAGAATCTCCTGGGGCACATCCACCATGACTCCATTAACAGCATCCACAAGGACTACAAATGCTTCAAAGTCAACCTGGACAAAATAATCAATATCAATGCCCAGCAGGTTGCCGGCAGTGTCCATCAAGATGGCAGGGCCGCCACCGGGATAACCATAAGCTTCTCCCAAAGAGAAGGCTTGATTGATCTTGTAAGGTCCGTAGTCGGGTACTTCTACCCAGGTATCTCGCGGGATAGATATCAGACCGGCTTTTTCTTCTTGGACATTCAGGAAGGCCACGATGATCGTGTCAGTTAACCCGGGTCCATAATCTTTTATCCATTCCCGTTTATCGAGGCCGGTCAATAGGAAATAAACTGTTTCATCGAGGTTAAGCTCTTTAATCCCGGGTCTGTTGGCATTGGTCTGCAGCGGCCTTGTACCATCCAAAGAGGGCTGATTCTGGTTAGATGGCAGGCTTGTAGATATTGTTTCATTTTCCAGAATTTCTGGAGAAGTCTGAGAAGGGTTTTTTCGGGAACAAAAAGCCAACAGTAGTGTGACTACTGCAGAGACAAGAAACGCTCCCAACAATATTCTCCGGATTGGGTCGGGCGATGGATTGTTTTCGGGTTGATAGGCTTGCATATTTTTTTTGAAAACCCTTTATTTTCCTTTATACCAGACTATAATAGCTGACGGTTATAGGTTTCGGGTCTGGTCGGCATTATAACATGCTCAAGACCCCTGACTTGCTGTAATCCACCAACAGAATATTCAAGATCAAAATATTATGTCATTAATTACAACAACTGGTTTATCAAAATCATATGGGTCTGTTGATATATTCAGCGGATTGAATCTGACCATTCCACCCCAGAGCAGAATTGCTCTGGTAGGCGAAAACGGTATCGGAAAGACTACCCTGTTAAATTTACTGGCTGATATTGAATCTCCTTCAGAAGGTAAAATTCTTCGGGCTAACCAACTAAGAACTGGCTATTTGCCGCAAAAAAGTTCCCTTTCTTCAGATAAAACTCTCTGGGAGGAAACTCTCACAGCTCTTTATGAGCTCATAAAGATGGAGGGGGAATTAAAAAAGCTTGAAGATTTAATGGGGCAGACGGAGGGATCATCAGAAGATCTGCTTTTACGTTATGGGTCTCTGCAAGAAAATTTCGAGAACCTTGGTGGCTACACATATAAAAGCCGCATCCAGCAGGTCCTGGGAGGGCTTGGTTTTACTTCAGATGAATTCCAAATGTCCGTGAACCATCTTTCTGGCGGCGAACGCACTCGCGCCCTGTTGGCAAAGCTGTTGTTATCGCCCAATAACCTGCTAATCTTTGATGAGCCAACCAACCATCTGGACATTGAGGCTATCCAATGGCTTGAGGGATTCTTAAAGAATTTTGAGGGCGCTGTTTTACTAGTCTCTCACGACCGTTATTTCATTGATCAGGTCTGTGATCATATATGGGAGATGAGTCGAGCTGGCTTTGAAACCTATCGGGGAAATTACAGCGCTTATTTGGATCAGCGCCAATCACGTTGGGAAAGACAACAAGATATGTTCGAAGCCGAGAAAGCTCGCTTGGTGAACGAGCTAGATTTTGTGAAGAGGAATATCGAGGGCCAAAGAGTCAACATGGCCCGCGGCAAGCTGCGCCGGTTGAGCCGCCGCATCCAGGCCATCGAACAGGTAGGTCTCCAGGCTATCCAGGGAAAGAGCTGGTCTAAGATCAGCCAGGATGTTCAAACAACCACCAGCATGATGCGCCCCCAGGAAGCCCACCATCGCATCGCAGCATTAAAGAACCCTTCTAAAAAACCTCAGCTAGTGAATATAAATTTCCGAACCAAGAAACGGGGTGGTGACCTCGTTCTAAGAACCTCAGATCTGGAGGTCGGATATCAGGATGGAGAAAAAGCATTATTCTCCGTCCCAGACATCACTCTCCTCCGCCAGGAATGCGCCGCCTTGATCGGGCCTAATGGCGCCGGGAAAACTACATTTTTAAAAACCATTCTGGAAGAAATTCCACCCCTGGCAGGTGAAGTAAAATTGGGTGCAAACCTTGATGTGGGTTATTTTACCCAGGCCCATCAGGATCTTGTAGATGAAAATACTGTTCTGGAAGAAATCGAACGTGTGGGTAATTTTCAATCCGAGAATGCAGCACGGAGCTACCTGGGAGCCTACCTGTTCTCGGGAGAAGAGGCTTATAAGAAAGTCAGTGTTCTTTCCGGGGGCGAACGCGGTCGGTTGGCACTGGCCAAGCTCTCCCTGTCAGATGCCAATCTTCTTCTGCTGGACGAGCCAACCAATCACCTGGATATCACTTCCCAGGAAACACTGCAGTCTGTACTTTCCTCTTATCCGGGGACAGTACTTCTTGTATCCCATGATCGCTACTTGATCAATGCCCTGGCAACCCAAATCTGGGAAATTGATGTCAATGAAGAAAGCCTGATCGTCTTTGAGGGCAGTTATCAGGCATATCAGGGCAATCTAGTTGAAGAGCCTGAACCCGAAGATCCTCTAATGGAGCTGGAATCTCTTGAAAATTATAAAGAGGTCAAATCGGCGAAGAATAAAGCCAAAGCGGACGACCGTAAGCGGTCAGCTCGTTTAGAAGAAGTAGAAGAACGAATTGGGCAACTTGAAAATCTTTTGGTGGTCCTGGGAGAAAGACTGGCCAATCCACCGGATGATCCAGGATTAGTTGCCAGCCTGGGGCATGATTACAGGGAAGCCGAAAACCTACTAGAAAAACTGATGATCGAATGGGAAATCCTTCAGAATGATTTGGCCGACTAAAGTGGAACCTATTCAGATATTTCACTAGAAATAATTGGCAGGATTTTCAGATCCAGTTTGTCAAGATAAAAATCAGCCATGGGCGCCCAACAAGGGATCTGGTAGGCAGGATTATTAACTACCAATGTCTCTCCATCCTCTCCCAGACCTAATACCTCAACAGAATCAAATGGTTTTAAAGAACTCACAATCTCGTTCGCGGATCCAGGATCCTTCAAACAGCGCGTGGCTTCCTTTACCGTAACCTCACTTCTTGGAATTTGAAAATCAAAAGCCATGCAGTGAGGAGTCGTTGCGGGATTGCCAGGAATGCATCCTTTTGAATCTGGCAGAGTGAGATATCCTTCTGGGCATCTATCTCCCTCTCCTAATATCACACATTGGCTATCGTCTGCCACAAAATAAGTCCCCGGAGGGCAATTTGTCTCTGTTAAATATTCTTGACCCTGACACCTTCCAACAAGGGGGCTAAAAAGGAAACCAGGGGGACAGGTATATTGATCTTCTATAAGAGAATCCTCTCTTTTGTCGATCAGGCAGGTTTCAACCTGGCCATCAAGAGTGTATCCTGGCATGCAGTTCAAGGAACAGCTAAAAGCTTCGTCAACTGGAACACATTTTGTACCCGTTTGGTCCATAAAATAGCCAATAGGGCAGGATTGGGTATCACCCCACCCCTGCCAGCAAACATCGAACTGCACAGATTGGGAAATATCCATAGCTAATCCCTGACAGATTACTCTACCGGGATGATCCCAATCTGCCAGGCAGGTTGTTTTTGTTCCTTCAAATCCCAATCCACAGTTCCCCGCCTGGACTGAAATCTGGCTGCAGTGTAGGTAATTTTTCAGGAGATCCAACTCTGGGGTCTATCGGAGGTATATCAAATCCAGATGGCAGAATTGGATCAAATAATAGCGTGGTGATCTTCCCATTCTCTATCAGCGCAGCCTGGATCCGAACTGGAAGGGCAGATTCGTTGCCTGTCAAACACCCAGAATCCGCCAGAAATGGTGTATGACTCAAGCTGCTGATGGGCAGATAATTCTTTAGTGCTTTTTCTGCAATATGTGGGAGCTTTGTAAGATCACCATCTATCCAAATATCTTCCTGGTTGATCCAGCAAAGGGACCTGGCCCCGGGATGAAGAACCAGAACGTGTTCACCTGACTCACTTATAGCCTTGATAATTGCCCGCTCGCTTAAATCAGGGATTTCTTCTCCGATTCCAATACAAGCTGCTTCAGATATTGGATTTGCCCGTGGAAGATCAGGAGAAATCAGCGAATTGTGAGGAATAATGAGCGTATCAATCGCAAGGGCAGAAAGCCCAGTTGACTGGTCACTAATATCACCAGCGTTCGCCTCCACAACTATATCATCCAGCCCAATTCCCCACTCACCTAGATAATCATCGGAAACAAAATAAAAACCAAGGATCAACTTCTGATCCAGGTATGATGAGAGATCAATTTCCTGATGAATCCAGCCAGAACTGATGCCAGAATACCCTGGAATCAGGGACCCATTAAGCAGCACACTATCCGGATACCCATCCTGGGGAGCAAGCATGGCCCAGTTTTGGGGATTCATTACTCCAGCAATCCCGTCCGTAATGGCAAAGACCACCAACCCATCCCAATGCTTCTCTGTCCTATAGATCAAGTTGAAACTCAGGGAAGCCCGGGTCGCAGAGCTCAGATCGATTTCCCTGGTATATAAAAAGGATGCGGATCGGTCTTCGTACGAACTCCCGCTCAGGAGGATCATATTACTCTGAGATCTTCCAAAGAGAGGGAATCCCTGAAAAAGATAATCCTGATCGCCGTCGCTAGTAATCCACCACTGATCAACAGATGTAGAGGTTACCAGCTGGTTTCCTCCTAAAGTCGAATCAACACCTTCAAAATCCTCGCAAAATAGAGCTTGCCTTTCTTCACAGGGGGCACTGATATCAGAGCCCCGAGAAAAGCATCCCGAAACCAGGCCAAGAAGAAGAAACAAGATTGCTTTAACAACTTTTTGGTTCATTTAGGACCATTACCTTGTTATTAGTATCATTGATGAAACCTGGAAATACTTAGTGGTCATTGTGATGGATTATAGAGAATGATCAACTGGAAGTCAAATCAAAATCCATGGATATCCTGCAGGGTATACTTAGGCCAGAGAGCAGATCTGTTTGCGGAGGTTTAGATTTAATGTCTGATCAAGTAATTTATTGGCGAGGTTTTGAGGAAGGTGTTTTGGCTGCCTATCAGCAGGATCAGGGCAGCACCAATCATTGTGCGAAATACGCCGCGGCTACCGCAGCAAATCTTTTGTTGGGCACTTCGTTTGACGGGAGTTCGCTCATCTCTTGGTTGGACGATCGGCTTCTTAAAGGCAGTGGTAGATATACTATCTTCGGCAATCACAACGGAAGCCTGGTTTTTCAGACCGCCAACCTGGTCAAACGTATTGGGTATGCTGAATGGGATCACGTTCGATGTCCGAATAAAAAGGGGGAAAGTACCAGACCTGCTTAGTACTCTAAAAGATGGCTGGGCAGTCAATCTGGTTTCTGTGACTTATTTCAAGGGAGAAGAGCCGCTGATCTCCCGTGGACATAATAACACCAGCGCTTTAGGTGCTGCCCGTTGGGTAGGCGGACATATCATGGTCCTGGGCGCTTACGATTCCGGACACCATAACCTGTCTGGTACCTGTACTCCATGGGGATTCCAAAGCTCATGGGCCAGCAAGGATAAACTGTATTGGATGAGCGATGAAGATTTCCGTCGCACCTGGGGGCGGCTGTCGTATTTCAATATGGCAACTGGCGGATGGGGAAGTAGGACACTACCCTTCCGGTTTAGGATCGAGACCTGACGACTGGACTAAACTTATAATTAGCGCTCTTAATCCGCTTACTTCTTACACTTACTACTTGCTTTTATGTACCTCCAAGAACTGGCCCAGATTCTCGCAGACCAGATCTGGTTACCAGGGCGCTTACGCCAGATCATCCCGTTTAGCTTCCCCACTCAGAACTAGGACTGTTTGAATTCCTGCTTTTCCCATGGCAATGTCAGTATAGAGCCTGTCTCCTACCATAGTTAAGCTGCTCAGGTCAAATCCCGTCAGCTCAACTATCGCCTCAATCATCGAGAGGGTTGGGTTTACCCACAACCATATCCGCCTCCTTGCCTGTGGAGGACTTGATCATAGCCATCATGGCGCCAATATCAGGCATAAATCCATCTGGTGTGGGGCAGTTGATATCTGGATGCGTAGCAATGTATGGTATACCCTCGTTTACATAATCACAAAACTTCCAGATCTTCTGATAGGTCAGGGTAGTGTCAAAACCCAATACAGCATAATCAGGTTCATCTTCCACCAACTGGAACCCATACTTCCGGAATTCCTCCTCGAGGGAAGGAGTGCCAACCAAGAATATCTTACTGCCCGGTTTTTGTTTCTTGAGAAAGATCGCCGTTGCCATACCTGATGAAAAGATTTTCTCCGAGGGTATATCCAGGCCATATTTTGCCAGTTTGGTTGAATAATCTGCTCGAGACAGAGAGGAATTATTGGTCAGGAAGAAATAGGGTCTGCTTTCCTGGTCCAGATAGGATAAAAGATCTTCAGCACCGGGAAGCAGTTGATCACCCAGGTATACGGTTCCATCCAGGTCAAACAGAAAACATGCTGTGTTTTGAATATCCTTTGCCGTCATAGGATTCCTTCAATTAATTACAACCAAGTTTTATTCTCTATTGGAATAAATTTTCCAGATTCTCTCTATAGGGAGGATAGACAATTCCGTCTTCAGTAATAAAAGCTGTAATATATTTTGCCGGTGTGATATCAAAAGCCGGGTTACCTACAGGGGTATCATCTGGCGTGATCTGCCAGGTGCCAACATGGGTAACTTCTTCTGGGGGGCGTTCTTCGATCTTGATCTGATCACCTGTGGATGTGCTGAGGTCAATGGTTGATTTAGGTACGGCAACATAAAACGGTATCCCGTTTTCGTGAGCAACTACCGCCAGGTTATAAGTTCCGATCTTATTTGCCACATCTCCATTTGCCGCCACTCGGTCAGTACCAACAATACACAGGTCTACTTTTTGGGTTTGCATATAAAACCCGGAGGTGCTGTCTGCTACGACTTTAAAGGGTACACCGTACTGTATTAATTCCCAGGCCGTCAAGTCTGGCTCCTTGCAGTCGGGGGCGGGTTTCATCCACATAGACGAAGATCTCTTTTCCCATTTCATGGGCAATCCGGATAGCCCCCAGTGCTGTACCGTAATCCACCGCTGCCAGAGATCCGGTATTGCAGTGATGGAAGATCACCGCCCCATCAGGGATCAGGGATTGGGCATGATTGCCAAGTGAAAAGTTAATTTCCACATCTTCCTGGGCAATTTTTTGAGCTTCCGCCAATACTACTTCTCGTAGCTCAGCCACTGACTTAAAATCACCTTCCTCAACCCTGGCTAAGATCCGATCTATTGCCCAGAAAAGGTTCACTGCCGTAGGTCGGGCCTGGCGCAGGGTTTCAGAGGCGCCCTGCAGATCTGCCAGGACTGTTCTCTACCTTACCTGATGTATCATGAACGGGTACCAAAGCGAGGCCGAAAGCCGCAGCTGCGCCAATCGCTGGTGCTCCCCTGATCACCATGTCCTTGATCGCGCCTGCAACAGCAGTTGAGTCTTTGTATTCGTTGTAGACTATCTGGTGAGGAAGCTTCCGCTGGTCGATCATACTGACCAGACCGGGCTCAATCCATTTAATTGTGTGAAATGAAGTCATATGGCCTCCGGAAAATCAGGGCCCATCCAATCGCGCTGAGCCACTGGGTTCTGGTCGTTAAAATATGGGGTGATAAAATAGAGCCATTACTATTATAACCTCAGGGTCAAAGCTGACCGAGAAGGTGGAATACCGTCAGGGAGACACAATTTCATGATGAATAGAGATGAAGTTATTCAAAATCTCAAGGAAAATCCGCGCACAACCGTGCTTGTCATCGGCGCTGGGATCAATGGCATTGGCAGCTTTAGAGATCTGGCCCTGCAGGGCGTGGATTGTCTGATCGTAGATAAAGGGGATTTCTGCTCCGGGGCCAGCATGGCCTCGTCTCATATGCTGCATGGTGGCATTCGTTACCTTGAAAACGGCGAATTCGGGCTGGTGAAAGAAGCCTTGCGTGAACGCAATAATTTACTCCGCAACGCGCCTCACCTGGCCCACCCCCTACCTACAACCATCCCGATCTTCAAATGGATGTCAGGAATTCTAAATTCCCCCATGAAATTCTTAGGGTTATTGGACAAACCGGCAGAACGTGGTGCAGTGATCATCAAGCTGGGTTTGATCATGTATGACGCCTATGTTCGGGGAGACAGCCCCATGCCTGGACACCGATTTGAAAACCGCACCAAAGCCCTGGAAAAATGGCCGTCCCTAAACCCAAACCTGCTTTTTACTGCAACATATTTTGATGGCGGTATGGATACGCCCGAACGCCTGGCTCTTGAGATCCTGATGGATGGAGAAAAAGAAGGCGACCATGCCAGGGCAGCGAATTATCTCAGCGCTGCTGGTGCGGAAGGTGATCAGGTTCTGTTGAAAGATGAACTTACAGGAGAGATCATCCCTATACAGCCGCAGATCGTGGTCAATGCCGGAGGTCCCTGGATCGACTTCATTAATCAGGACATCTCCAGCCAGTCAAATTATATTGGCGGCACCAAGGGGTCCCACCTTATAGTAAACCATCCTGAACTATGCAAAGCCATTAACGGACACGAAATATTCTTTGAATATGTGGATGGGCGGATTGTATTGATCTTCCCCTACATCGCTGACCACGTTATGATCGGTTCAACTGATTTGAGAATTGATGATCCCGATCAGGCAGTATGTACCGACGAAGAGATCGACTATATCCTGGATATGGTGCCCCAAATATTTCCCCACCTGAATGTCACTCGGGAACAAATCGTATTCCAGTTTTCCGGTGTCCGTCCCCTGCCGGTTGCCAAGGGCAGTACGGGTCAGATCAGCCGTAACCATTCAATTGAACTCATAGATATAGGCAACCTTAATCCCTGGCCAATTCTCAATTTGGTCGGAGGGAAATGGACCAGCTATAGGGCGTTTTCTGAACAGGTAACTGACCAGATACTGGATAGACTGGAATTACCGCGTAAAACCAGCACCGCCCACCTCAAAATTGGAGGTGGGACATCGTATCCAATAACAGATAACTCGCGAGACGCCTGGATCCAAACTCTGGCAGAGTCAAACAAGATCACAAGCGAGCGGGCTAAAACATTATTCGAGCGGTATGGAACCCGGGCTTCCGAGGTCGCTTCCTATATTTCCAAGACAGGAGATTCCCCCATGGATAACCTGGAAGGTTATTCTGTGGGTGAGATTAAATTTCTGGTTGAGAATGAAATGGTTACTCGTTTGGATGATCTCTTGCTCCGCCGCACAAAAACAGCCTGGGTTGGCAAATTGTCTGAAGAGTCAGTAAATGAACTGACAACCGCAGTCAGTGAAATTCTGGACTGGACAGCGGATCACCAAAAGCAAGAGAAGGAAAGAGCCCTGACATTGCTCAGAGAAAAACACGCTGTAAAAATATAGGTCAATCTAACAAAAAAAGGCATATCCAAACGGCTTCTTGTTGTGAGAGATTATTATTCGTAATAAAATGGCAATTCCTCCAAGTCTGCAAGAGGAACCTGTCCAACAGATCCCGTTCTAGGAAGGACACTCTTAAAACGATACTGCTTGATGCGTTTGATTATGCCATCCACGAATTCCAGAGGGAAACCCTCTCGAAGGCAATCTTCCCGCTTATAGCCTTCTTCCACTAAACAGTAAAAGATCTGGTCCATATCGTCGTAGGTAAAACCGAGTTCATCTTCGTCTGTTTGTCCTGCCCACAAATCAGCTGAAGGCGCCTTATTTATGATCACTTCAGGAACGCCCAACTCTTTTGCCAGCTGCCGGACCTGGGCTTTGTATAAATCGGCCAGAGGGTTGAAATCAAATGCCCCATCACCATGGATAGTGCAATATCCCAGCAGGGATTCCGTTTTATTACCTGTACCTACTACCAAACCGGGAAATGCGGCTGACTGGTCATAGATATTGATCATGCGTACCCTGGCCATTACATTGCCGCGCCGGACAGGTGTCGCATCCGGGTGCTGGGTCAAGGATCGCATCGACCGCGTCAGTGATCTCGATCGTTTTCGAATGGCAGCCAAGTTCATCAATAACCAGCTGAGCGTGGTCCAGTGATTCAGGAGAAGAAGTTTTATAAGGAAGGCGCAAAGCCAGAAGATTATCAGCCCCTAAAGCCCTGGCAGATAAAAATGCACTCAGGGCTGAATCAATTCCGCCAGAAAGGCCCAGGACAACTTTACTGAAGCCAGCATCCTTGACAACGTTTTGGATGAAATCAATTAACGCCTGAATTGCCTCTTGTGAGTTAAGGGTTAGGTCCTTCATTTTTTTCAGTAGTCCTTGTGACAAAAAAGTAGGTCATGATGCTTGCTAGGAAAAATATTGAGAACCAGCTTTCCCAGCGCAGCCCCCATAATACAGGGGCCGGATCAACCTTAAAGAATGAGATCACGCCAGTAATTGCTAGTATCCCGGCCATACCAACTAGCGCCCGGAATCCGGAATCGCGCTGTCGTTTGATAGGGAAGAGGATCACGCCTGCAATCCATCCTCCACTGAGTAAAGCACCCAGGATTGGCAGAGGCCACCGTTTTAAAGAATAACCATAAAGGTCCTGCGCGGTAATACCGTACCAGGCCTCAACCTCCGGACCATATCCAATTCCAGTCCCCCAGGACAATAACCAGACTCCAAATGCCATCACTCCCATAAGCGGCAGGTAATGATCCGCCAATTCGCCGAGGGGTTCTTTCCAGATCAAATGAATCCCGAGGACAGCCAATCCAGCGCCAATAAAAGCTCCGGGCCAGCTGAGCCCACCCAGCCAGAATTGGGGTATTCGTCCGGGATGATCCAGAAAATAAGCCAGATTACGGAGGACAAAACCCATCCTGGCGCCGAGCAGGCTGACAAAAATAATACCTACTCCAGCATCAAGGATAAAGGTCCGTTTATCTTCTGCTAACCACCAGGATAAGAATAAACCCAAGGCGGCTGTGCCGGAAAGGATGATCGCATAAAGGGAAAATGTCCCCAGGAAAAGGGGTTGGGTAATCACCCTAAAATCATACCATAGGGGGGGTATCTAGTATAATCAAAATGAGGTAATTGAATGTTAAAAAAACGGTTTCCACTCAAAAGGAAAAACCCATGAAACCCCTTGTCATCAAACCTGTCGAGAATATTGAAGAAAGAAAAGCCTTTTTACGTTTCCCCTGGAAGGTCTATAAGGACGATCCATACTGGGTACCGCCGATCTTTTCAGAACGAGTTTACTTTACCGATCCTAAAAAGAACCCCTTCTTTGAAAACAACGAAGCACAATTATATATGGCCCTGCGCGGGGAAGAGATCGTTGGTACAATTGCCGCTTTCACCAACCGCCGGCACAATGAACATCAAAACGAGAATGTCGGGTTTTTTGGATTTTTTGAGGTGCTGGAAGATTATGAGGCTGCAGAGGCATTATTAAATACTGCCGAAAATTGGGTCCGGGAAAAAGGGCATGCTGCGCTGCGGGGTCCTGCTCAATGGAACACGAATGATGAGTGCGGTTTGCTCGTGGATGGTTTCGATGACCTGCCCAGAATAATGATGACGTATAACCCACGGTATTATGTCGATTATATTGAGCGGGCAGGTTTTCAATATGCCCGTGATCTGTGGGCCTATCAGCTGCCAGTAAAGGATTTTATGGAGAATATCGGCGATCGGCTTGAGAAAATCACCACCAAGATCCTCGAGCGCAAAGAGATCACGATCCGTAAGTTAAATATGAAGATATTTGACGAGGAAGTCGCCAAAGTGAAGCTGTTGTATAACGAAGCCTGGTCCCAAAATTGGGGCTTTGTACCCATGACCGATCCTGAATTTGACAAATTGGCTGAAGGATTACATGACATCCTCGATCCCGACCTGGTTTATATCGCTGAAAAGGACGGAAAAACTGTTGGCTTCAGCATCACCCTCCCTGATCTGAATCAGGCCTTGCACAGAGCTTACCCTAAACCCAATACACCAGAATGGTGGGTAATGGCGAAGCTGGGCTGGTACTGGAAAGTCCGCAAATCCGTCACCTGGGTCAGAGTCCTGGTACTTGGTGTAATCCCTGAATATCGAAAGTTGGGCATCGACGCGCTGTTTTACTATAAATCCGCCCAAGCAGCCCTCAAGAAAGGCATGAAGATGGCTGAAATGAGCTGGATCCTGGATAATAATGACAAAATGAACCGCCCCATTTTAGCCATGGGGGGAGAAGTTTATAAAACCTACCGATTCTATGAAAAAGCGCTCTAGCCTGAACTGGAGCCGAATTGACCTATGAGCGAATATGAAATTCTTCCAGGTAGCGGTATCACCATCGAATCCGCTACCTGGCGTGACTTAAAAGACCTTTTTCAGCTGGAAAAGGATTGTTTTCAGTTAGATGCCTGGCCGCTGCTGGATATTCTGGGAGTCCTAACGATCCCCCAGATCATCCGACTTAAAGCGGTAGATCAAGAGTTGCTGGTTGGTTTTATCGCTGTGGATCTCAGGCGATCCCAGAAGACAGCCTGGATCGCCACCCTGGCTGTCCTCCCTGCTTATAGAAAATCTGGCATCGGATCCACCTTGTTACAGATCAGTGAGGGAGAGATCAATCTACCCAGAATTCGTTTAAGTGTCCGCCAGTCCAATCAGCCTGCCATCCAACTTTATCAAAAACACGGTTACCAGCAAATTGAAGTCTGGAAGAAATACTACAAAGGGGGAGATAACGCTCTTGTTTTTGAGAAGGTGATTAATTAACCCCTCAGAAGCAAGACAGTTAATCAAAATATCTTATGAAATCAATATTACTTTTTTGAACGTTACACCTTCCAACTTTCAACGATTGTTCTATAATATGTCTCTATGTCATCTCGCACAAATCACTTACCAGCACCAGAATTCATAAATGAGCAGCCAGTTTTTGAAGAACTTATGGGGCGTCTGCAAAACGAAAAGATTTTGGCAATCGATACCGAAGCCAATAGCTTATTCGCGTACCAAGAACAGGTTTGCCTGATCCAGATCTCAACAGAAACGACAGACTATATCGTCGATCCTCTCCCCCTGGATGACCTGGCCTCCCTGGGCATGATCTTCAAAAATCCCGAAATTGAAAAGGTCTTTCATGCTTCGGAATACGATATATTGATTATGCATGATGATTTCGATTTTGAATTTAACAACTTATTTGATACCATGCTGGCAGCCCAGATCCTGGGCAGGGAAAAATTAGGGCTGGACACCCTCTTAGAAGAGATCGTTGGTATCAAGGTAAATAAAAAACATCAACGAGCGAACTGGGGAAAACGGCCTCTGCCCAATGATATGCTCCAGTACGCTCAAATGGATACCCATTATTTGATCAAGATCCGCCAGGTTCTGGCTGCGGAATTGAAAGAGAAAGGGTTCACTTCTATCGCCTCGGAGGATTTTAAACGGGCTTGCCAGGTACACCGCCAACCCAAAGAGGAGAACATCGCTTCTTGCTGGCGGATAAACGGAGCCCGCAAGCTGTACCCTCAAAAGGCCGCGGTGCTCGCCAAGCTTTGTGAATACCGAGAGGATGTTGCAAAAAAAAGGAATCTGCCCGTATTTAAGGTGCTCAGCGCCAAAACATTGCTTCTCCTCGCAGAAGAATCACCCACGTCAGTTAATCAGCTTCAAGGACTAAATCTTCCTGGCGGAAAAGCATTACAACGTCACGCTGAAGGACTGGTAGCTGCCATCCAGGAAGGTTTGGTATCAAATCCGGAACTCCCACCCCGGAAAGAACGACTGGATGACTCCTACCTGGCCCGGGAAAAAGCTCTCCGGAATTGGCGCAAGCTAAAAGCCCGAAAGATGAATGTAAATTCCGCTGTCGTGCTTCCCCGGGAGATCATGTACAGCCTTATCTCTCATAACCCAAAAACCAGAACCGAGTTGGCCAACGTGTTAAAGGAAGTTCCCTGGCGATTGGACAAGATTTGGTGATGACATTCTGTCTGTATTATCCAGAACTCAGCTAGACAGGAAGAAAATAGTGAAGATCAAATTTTTTGGAGCAGCCAGGACAGTAACAGGTTCAATGCATCTCTTAGAATTTGACCAGAAAAAAATGCTTGTTGGAATGCGGCCTTTACCAGGGCAGGAGAAAAGAGAGCAATACACGAAACAGAAATTTTCCCTTTCGAGCCCGACGAGTTAGATGCCGTAATTCTCTCCCATGCCCATATAGATCACAGCGGCAATTTACCCAACCTTGTCAAACAGGGATATAAAGGGCCCATTTACACAACCCAGGCAACTGCCCACCTGGACAATATCATGCTGCTGGATTCTGGCTATATTCATGAAAAAGATGCCGAATATCTCAATAGGCGGTTGGAAAAACAAGGCAAACCACTTATAGAACCACTCTACACAAAAGAGGATGCCGCTCGGGTTGCGCCATTATTCCAAGGTATGAATTATGAGGAAATCTTTGAGCCTGTTCCCGGAATCAAAGCCCATCTGGTGGATGCCGGACATATCCTGGGATCAGCATCTGTAGTCCTTGATTTTGTGGACGGCGAAAATTCTAAGCGGTTATGGTTTTCAGGAGATATTGGCAGGCCCGGTTTGCTGCTAATCCAGGACCCTGTCCTGCCCCAAGATACTGATTTCTTGATCATGGAATCAACTTATGGGGATACAAAAAAGAGGGGATCGGAAGCTGCTTTCCTTGAATTAAAAGAAGTGGTCCAAAAGACCATTCAGCGTAAAGGGCGGGTGATCATTCCTGCTTTTGCGGTCGGCAGGACCCAGGAGCTGGTCTTTGGACTGCATAAAATGATGGAAGCTGGCGATATCCCAGAGATACCGGTCTTTGTTGATAGCCCACTGGCTATCCGCGCCTCCCAGGTTTTCAGGGAACATCCAGAGTGCTTTGATGAGGAGACCACGGCAGTTCATCGCTGATGATAAACATCACGCCGCTTTGGGGTTTGATCGGTTGAAATATACCTTGTCCGTGGAAGAGTCAAAGGCCATTAACTTTACCAATCCGCCCTATGTTGTGATCTCGGCTTCCGGCATGGCTGAAACAGGACGTATTCTCCACCACCTGAAAAACCACATCGAGGATTCCCGCAATACTAGTTTTGATCGTCTCCTGGCAGGCTCCCCATACCCTGGGGCGGCGTCTGGCCGATCAGGAAAAAGAAATCAAGATCTTCGGAAAGAAATATACCAGACGAGCCGAAGTAGTCACGATCAACGGATTCTCCGCCCATGCCGGCCAGGAC
This sequence comes from uncultured Chloroflexia bacterium, assembly GCA_963824175.1. Taxonomy (GTDB): domain Bacteria; phylum Chloroflexota; class Anaerolineae; order Anaerolineales; family UBA11858; genus B10-G9. The sequence continues at coordinate 251,200 of CAWGOD010000009.1, forward strand.
GGGCTACTAGCCTACGCCAACGCAACTAAGGATACACTCAAGAAAGTATTTTTGGTACACGGTGAGCCGCGCGGCGCTGAACCATTAATGGAAAAATTGCGCAAACGGGGAATCCCCGAAGTAATATATCCCGAATCTGGCGCTGTATATGAATTATAGGAGTCAGTTAAGGGGGGTTCCCTGTTTCAATACCAGGTTACCGACAGGAATATCGAGCAGGTCACTCAGAACGGGGCATTTGGTTCGCAGCAGGAAAAACACTTTGTCTCCCTGTTCATCCATGGTTTCATAATTCGCCTGTCCTTTGGAAAGAACCAGGGGCGATTCCATAAATAGCTTCTGGAATTCCGGTGTGGTTTGGGATAGGACAGTTCCGGGAGCCCATGACCCTGTTTCCACCACTTCGGCTACCTGGTCTATCCCGGCTGCCACTGCATCCTCAAGGGTTGCATCATTGAGAACCGGTCCACTTTTGACGACATATTTTACGGGTATATCCAGGGTTTCAATAAAGACCCTATCAAAGATTGTTTCACCTACATTATCTGCAAGATATAACAAGTGCGGGGCGCTATTCAATTCTTTCTGGAAAGCCTCCAAGCCGCCACCTTGGAGTTCCTGGCTGACCGTCTTCTCCACTTCTTCCCACAGATCATAATCGATGGCATGAATAATATCGATGATATTGCCTGCGGCGCTGACCTTCAGTCCCTGCTCTAGGCGGTCCTGCCCTTTTAAGATCAATTCCCTCAGGTCATCCTGGTAGTTGAGCGCATGTTGATGACTGGCTTCTTTTTCATCTTTATATAGGTCGATCACTCCCAGGGAATCTCTGATCACCCGGTTTGTCTCACCAGCGATTTCAGAAGGACTGAGTTTGTCGTCCATCTGGGCTAGTTTGCTTATCACTTTTTGAATAGTCTGGATTTGAAGAGACTCGTCGTCTTCATTCAATATGACAGCGTTAACTGTCTGCCTGACAATGCAGTCAAAACACTTTGGATAGGTCCTCATGAATGATCTACCCCCAGTTCACTTCCGGAACAGCTTCCTGCACGTACTTCCGGATCTCCTGATCACCCTTCAGGTTTATCGCAGTCTCAGCGACTTGGCGGGCATGTTCCATCGATATGGAACGGATGAGCCTTTTAGCAAAAGGAATGGCGGGAGGATTCATACTGAACTCATCCAACCCTAAACCTAGCAGGATCGGGATTGCCAATAATTCGCCTGCCATTTCCCCACATAATCCTACCCATTTTCCCTTGGCATGAGCAGCATCGATGACCATTTTAATCAACCTGAAAACAGCAGGTTGGAACCCGGAAGCCATGGGAGCTACCTGGGCATTCGTTCGATCTGCTGCAAGCGTATATTGACTGAGGTCATTTGTGCCGATAGAGAAGAAATCAACCACTTCTGCCAGCTGATCTGCCAGGATCGCTGCAGATGGGATCTCGATCATGATCCCGATTTCCATTTCTTCTGCAACATCATGGCCTTCGTCTCTCAGTTCTTGTTTACACTCCTCCAGAACTTTCCGGACTTGCACTACATCATCAACAGTAGCCACCATAGGGAACATCAATTTCAGATTATTCCCATAACCTGCTCTCAGAGCTGCTCTCAGTTGGGGCTTAAATATGTCTGGTCGAGATAAACATAGTCGTATAGCCCTTACTCCGAGGAAAGGGTTGGCTTCTGGCGGAATATCAATATAAGGAATATCTTTATCTCCGCCCACATCGAGTGACCTTAATATCACTGGACGATCGCCAAAGGCGTTTCCGATTGTTTTATAACTTTCGTATTGTTCTTCTTCAGTAGGGAGACTGGATCGTTCAAGATAAAGGAACTCAGAGCGCAGCAAACCAACTCCTTCAGCGCCTGAGAGTAATGCGGGTTGAACATCATCTATGCTGCCAATATTGGCAACTACTTCCACCTGATGTCCATCGGTAGTAATCGCTGGTTGATGACTACTCGCTTCCGCATCCGCTTGAGTCTTGAGGAATTCTTTCTGGCGGTTCCTGAATTGTTTAAGGGATTTTTTATCCGCATCGATGATGATCTCACCAACATCACCATCAATAACGAGTTTGTCTCCTGTTTTGATCTTCCTCAATGGTTCGCCGGCACCCACCACTGCCGGGATCCCTAATCCTCTAGCCAGTATGGCTGTATGGGAAGTTGAACCTCCAACTTCAGTACAGAACCCCAGAACATAATCCTTGTTTAGTAAGACAGTATCCGAGGGTGTCAGGTCCCGGGCTGTGATGATCGAAGGAATCTTTAAACCATCTGCTGGAGAATCCTTCAACCCAAGCAAATTCCTCAAGAGGCGGGAAGATACATCTCGAATATCCAGTGCTCGAGCGCTGAGATATTCGTCATCAATTGCTTCCAATTGTAAGGCGAAAGATTCTGCAGTTTCATACAGGGCAGTTTCAACGTTGATTAGTTCAGATTCTACTCGTGACTTAACCGTCTTGATCAGTTCCGGATCTTGAAGCATTAATTTTTGGGCCCCGAATATTGCTGCTTCTTCTTCCCCGCACTCATCCTGGGCTTTTAAATCGGCTACATCCAGTTGCTTTAAGGTCTCTTCCTGGGCTAGAACGAATCGTTTCCATTCTTCTTCTGGATCTTGAATATTACAAGGTTCTATTACAATCTCGACCCTGGAATAAACAAATGCAGGGCCAATCGCAATACCATAAGAAGCTGGAATTCCAGAAATCGATTTCATTTTAGTCTTCACCAAAATTATCAAGCACTAGCTCTTCAAGAGCTTTCAGCGCGTCATCTGCATCTTCCCCCTCTGCTTTTACTACGATCTCCGCGTCTTTATGGGCGCCGAGTGTTAACACAGCCAGAATGCTTTTAGCATTGGCTGTTGTTTCTCCATGTGTGACTTCAATATCACTGGAGAACTTAGCAGCAGTTTGAACAAAGGCCGACGCAGGACGGGCGTGAAGGCCAACCTCATGGGTTATCGTTAATTTGATTTCCGGCATATTATCTCCTAGTTAATAGTTCATTAGGATTGGATTCTCAAAAGTTGATTTCAGGTCCGCGATGAAACGGGCCGCAACGGCGCCGTCAATAATACGATGGTCAGCCGATAATGTAAAGCGCATAATGGGCCTGACCGCAATGGTCCCTTCATCCAAGGCAATAACTTCCTGGGTTGTGGCACCAATGGCCAGGATCCCTGCTTCGGGTGGATTGATGATCGCATTGAACTGTTCCACACCAAAAGGACCCAGGTTGGTGATCGTAAAAGTGCCACCCCTGACATCTGCACCTACCAGTGTTTTTTCCCTGGCACGATTCACCAGATCGGTGGTTTCAAGGGCTATTTTACTGATCCCTTTCTGGTTGGCATTCTTCACTACCGGTACGATTAGCCCTTGTTCGAGGGCAACAGCTACACCAATATTGATGTCCTGATGCAGGACGATGGAATCCTCGACCAGGGAGCTGTTGATCATGGGGTGGTCTGCGATCACCATGGCAACTAGCTTGACCAACATCGCGGTGACAGAAACCTTGTCATCGCCTCGCTCTAATGCCAGATCGTTATAATCCTTCCGGGCTTTGATAAAGTTTGTCATATCAACCCGGGCTGTAAACTGTATGTGCGGTATGGATTGATAGCTGGCAGTCAGTCTTTCAGCAATAGTGCGCCGCATACCTATGAGAGGTATGCTTTCCCCGCTTTGAACAGGGCTGGCCGCAGGCAATCCAGCTCGGGGTTGGAAGTTTTCCACATCTCCGGCCTGAATTCTACCTCCGGGACCACTTCCCCGGACAAGGCTCAAATCCACACTCATTCAGTCGGGCGGTTCTGCGGGCTGCTGGAGTGGCAATTACCTGACCGCCACCAACCGTGGCCGGTAGGGTGATGGCAGAATGCACATCATCCTTAGTAACTTTTCCTCCTGTACCAGATGGAGCCACTTTGGACAGATCCACGCCATGTACAGCTGCCATTTTCCTGGCCACAGGTGTTGCCGGAACATCTCCTTCTGGTGCTGCGGTCGACTGTTTGATCTCAGTTTCAGGTGCAGGGGTCACAACTTTCGCGACTGGTACTTCTTCGCCCTCCTCGAGAATATATGCGATCACAGTACCTATCGGGATCACATCTCCAGGATGAGCTGAGATCCCATTCAGGATACCAGTTCCAGGCGCTTCCACATCAATGGCTATCTTATCTGTTTCAATAACCAGAATTGTTTCGCCTTCTTTAACTTGTTGCCCCTCAGTTTTAGTCCATTCTACGACCGTTCCAGTTTCCTGGTCCATGTCAACTTTGGGCATGATCATTTCAATGGCCATATTACACCTTTAAGGTTGCCAGTTCCCTGGCCTTCTCAACAATATCAGCAATTTGAGGAACTGAAGCTTGTTCCAGATCACGGTTATATGGAATCGGAACTTCCTTACCCGCCAGGCGGATAATAGGCGCTTCGAGGTATCCAAACGCTTCGCTTTCAGCAATCACTCCAGCCAATTCGCCACCAAAACCTCCGGTTTTGACTGCTTCATGAACAATTAATACTTTGCCGGTCTTTTTTACTGAACCGACTATGGTCTCGGTGTCCAATGGGCGCAGGGTCCGGGGATCAACGATTTCGATATCAATCCCTTCTTTAGCCAGCTCTTCCGCCGCGGCAAGGGATTTCTGGACCATGATACCAGTGGCAATGATCGTCAGGTCCTTGCCCGACCGTTTTATATCGGCTTTTCCAAGAGGAATCTCGTACAGCTCTTCGGGAACTTCGCCTTTGGTCTTATAAAGCAATTTGTGCTCAATAAATACGACCGGGTTATCATCCCTGATCGATGAAACCAGCAAACCCTTGACATCATACGGGGATGTAGGCATGACAACTTTTAATCCTGGTACATGCACAAACCAGTTTTCAAAACTCTGGGAGTGATGTTCTGCCGCACCCGTTCCGGAACCCGCCGGGGTTCGCAAAACCATCGGTACAGTAGATTGTCCACCGAACATAAATCTCAGTTTGGCTGCCTGGTTAACCAGCTGTTCAGAAGCCAGGGTTGTGAAATCCATAAACATGATCTCTGCGATCGGCCGCATGCCAATTAAAGCTGCGCCTACAGCGGCTCCTGTTAGATCCTAATTCAGTGATGGGGGTATCCAGAATGCGCTCTTTACCGAATTTTTCCAGCATGCCATAAGTAACCTGAAAGGCACCCCCGTATTCTCCAATATCTTCGCCAATAAGAAATACCCGGGAATCTCGTTCCATTTCCTGGGTCATTGCTTCACGTACAGCTTCTAAGTAAGTTATTTCTCTCATGGTGCGTATACCCCTTCTTCCAAAGTTTCAACTTTCGGATCTGGACTTGCTTCTGCAAAGACCCGGGCGGCTTCGATATCGGCATATCCCTGTTCTTTGATCTTCTCGATTTCTTTTTCTGAGAGGATTTTTTCACTGATACAGTATTTCCCAAACCTAAGAATGGGGTCTTTCTCTTTCCATTCCTCGATCTCTTCCTTTGTTCGGTAGCGATTCCGGTCACTCTTCGAGTGACCCCGCCAGCGATAGGTATCATTCACTATCAGGGATGGTCCCCCGCCTTCGCGGGCTAATTTGACTGCCTCTGCGACAGCGGATTGAACCTCAAGAAGATCATTTCCATCTGTTGAACAACTTCCGGCCATGCCATAGATCTCGCCGTGAGCTGCGATCTTCTTTGAAGTTGTCCAGTCATTGGCCGCAAAGGACATAGCATATTGATTGTTCTCACATATGAAAACAACGGGGACCTGGTAAAGCACCGCCAGGATCATTGATTCATGGAAAGCACCTGTCGAAGCGGCTCCGTCTCCAAAAAAGGCCAACAAGACTTGATTCTCGCCCTTCATCTTCAAGCCGATCCCGATCCCAACCGCCATCGGGATGCCTCCCCCAACCACACCGTTGGCACCCAGGTTCCCTCCAGCCACATCTGCAATATGCATCGAACCGCCTCTACCTCGGCAGTATCCATTCTCTTTACCGTAGAACTCGGCCATCATCAAATTCAAGTCTGCGCCCTTAGCAATACACAGGCCATGTCCGCGGTGGTGTCCAATGATAAAATCATTCGGATCCAAAGTACTTATGGACCCAATAGCGGATGCTTCCTGTCCAATCGATAGATGCATCGTGCCGTGGATCTTGCCTGCCATATAGCTTTTTTCAGCCTGTTCTTCAAAGGCCCTGACCTGATACATCTGCAGTAAATAATGTGTTGCATCTTCTTTCGATAAAGTCATTCCCATTACCTCCCCAATAAATCTGCCATTTCCGAGACCAGTTTTTCCAATTCCTGGTCATTAATTGTATAGCTGTGTTCAGCCGTGGGGAAAACCCCACTTTCAACCTCTTCCCGAAATTGGGTTAAAGACTGTACAATCATATCAGATAAATCTAAATACACTTTTAAAAATTTCGGTGAAAACTCTTTAAATAATCCCAGCATATCCTGAGTAACAAGTGCTTGTCCATCACAGGATGGTCCTGCGCCAATACTGATGGTTGGAATATCCAGGCTTTTTGAGATCACCTCACCCAACCGCATTGGGATACATTCCAGAACTATTGCACATGCCCCTGCTTCTGTAAAAGCAATGACATCCTTTAATATCTCTGAAGCTGCTCCGGCCGTTCTACCCTGAATACGAATCGCGCCGGAACGGACGATATTCTTCTTTGTTATTCCGACATGGGCAACTAGGGGGATACCCGAATCAACAATTGCGGCTGCTTTGGCAGCATCATCCCGGGTTCCTTCCAGATGAACGCCATCTGCTTTGCCCTCTTTCATCAGCCGGACTGCATTCTGTACTGCCTGATCCTCGGTTTCATAGGAACCAAACGGCAGTGTGGTCACAACCATGGATTCGCCGGCACCATTTCTGACAGCCTGGGTATGATAGACCATTTCGTCCATGCTGACAGATACTGCTTCCGTTCTACCCAATCCAACGGTTCCAACAGCATCACTGACCAGAACAATATCCACACCGGCCTGATTGATAAACTTTGCCATTGGGAAATCATAAGCGGTAAGCAAGGTAATTTTCTCACCTCGCCGCTTCTTTCCCATTAGCGAAGAAGGGGTCACTTTTGTCATCTCGCCAGCCTCCTTATGTAAGTATCAGCTTATTCTTTTGTGGAGTCAGGCAGGATATTTTCCAGGTCCCTGTGTGGGCCAGGAATAATACGGGTTGAAATCACTTGGCCGATCTTTGAGGCGGCTTTTCTGCCGGCACCCAGAGCTGTTCGCACAGCTCCGACATCTCCACGGACCATAACCGTGATATAACCTCCACCTATAGCGCGTTTGTAAAGCAAATCCACATTCGAAGCTTTAGCCATCGCATCTGCAGCCTCTATGCTGCTTACCAGGCCGCGGGTTTCGATCATACCCAGGGCTTCATTTCCAATCACTTCAGTATTTTTGTTTTCAGCCATCGATCAGTCTCCTTGATAGCAAATCAACTATCCATATTTCTGGTATGTAATCTTGTCATCTACCGATAAAGAGTCCAAAATGCCAACGATCACGGCATCCACCGGTTTATTAATATCCCCTGATGCTACTCTGGCTGTGCTTCCTTCTACAAGTAGGACCAATTCTCCTGGACCGGCACCTACCGCATCCTGGGCGATAAAAGGTTTACCAACCTCTTTACCGCTTGGGTCCGTTTCCCGAACCAGAAGCAACTTGCTATCTTCCAATCTGGGTTCCTTCTCAGTTGCTACAGCCACACCAACCACTTTCACTATTTTCATATCAGTCTCCTCGTCTGATGATCTTTCCCATCAGATCAACCAATCGATTTACAGGGGCAGGATCAGCTTGACCCGTGTTGGTTTCGGGTACATTGGCTGTCCGGGAAATAGCGCTCGGGGTGCCAGTCTGGCATCCCCTGGGTTTGTTGTATGTCTGGCTGACAGATACAGCCTGAGGGCTTGGAGACGGCGATGGTGAAGCTGTACCTCGCACCGTTTCCTGAGTACCCTGCACACCATCTATCAGGGCGACATCCAGTTGTTCTGCAGTCTCCCGGGCAAAATCAGTGAGGGAAGTGTTGGGGCCAAGTTCAACCTCATAGATTCCCTTGGCAACCAATGCCTCGATATCTTTTGCTGTGTAATAGATGTTCATCTTATTTGCTTGCTCTACCTTCCAGGGATTCAACCGCGGAGATCGCAGCGTCCCGGGATTGTCTCACTGCGGATTCAGAGCCTGAGATCATCAACCTTCCATATGCACCGCTGGAAGTGTAGTGGTTCAGGGTGATTCCGGCAGCTTTTTCAGCCTCATTAGCGGCCAAAACGATATAGGCTGCTGGTACAACTTCGATCACACAGAAAGTTTGGTAGGCCAGCACCAACCCGCCCCCATTACGGGCATTGATCAGTTGGGCTTCATGGGGATGGATCCCGGTTGTCATATTTGCGGAACGGACCTCTGGCTTCAATCGATCAGTCTCTTTCAGACCGATTGATTCAAGAGCCATTTGACCGGTATATTGAACAGCTTCCTGGTGACTGGAATGAATTTCCAGGAAACCATATTCACGGCCCATATTTAGGTACCCGGGCTGAACATCAGTGGTCTTCAAGGCTACATCCATTACCTGGTAGACCTCAGCCGCTGGGGAAATCTCGATATATAACTGAGCATCTCCCTCGATGGGTATCATACCCAGTGTGCGTTTTCCAGTGAAAGCAGCAAACTGGGGCTGCATACTATCAACCATCACATAAGTTCGCAATTGCATGTTATTTTCCTTTACTTATTTTTTTCTTACCTCAAAACGGAATTAATCTGCTGAAAGTCGGATCACTTTTACTTCATCTGGCAGTAATTTTTCTACGTTTTTATGAGGTTTGGCAATTACGTGGACAGCTACCAGATCACCGGAGGCTTTGGCGGCCGCTGCGCCTGCGTCTACTGCAGCGCGGACTGCGCCGATTTCTCCCCGGATGTAGACGGTAACATATCCACCGCCGCTTTCTTCCTGACCGTAGAGTTTAACATTCGCGGTTTTGATCATTGCATCAGCTGCTTCAATTGAAGCAACCAATCCTTTGGTCTCAACCATTCCTAATGCGTTCATCGGGAATTCATTAGCCATATTCATTACTCCTTTTTAGAGGGTTATTCTTTTTATTCTGATAATATGTTTTGTGCTGCTGTCATGGCGGCACCAATATCCGCTGCCAGACCTGTTTTATGTAATGCCGCGCTGGTGGCTGTCAGCAAACCGAGCACGTTATTATTATTCACCTGGGGAAGCTGCGCCGCATCGATATAAAAACTGTCTGCGGTATTTACGCCCACAGTGGCTTTTTCGCCAGGACCAAGACTGGATTGGATCAGGTCGACAAGAACCTGATTATTGATTCCTGCAGGAGTTCTTATTTCTGTTTTGGTGTCCTGGCAGAAGCGTGCTGGAGAATTGCATCCCGGGCAGTCCCTGCCATCTATTGTCAGATCCAACCCCATTTCGCTCACACCCCAGCGAATGGCTTTGGCCGCTACGTCAGTGTAGTTGAGCACAGGACCATAACCACCAGAATAATTCGCATTGATCGCAGCTCTGAATTTGCGGGCAGTGGCTGCCGGATCTGGGGTTTCACGAATAGCACGGCCTATAATAAAGACTGAGATATCAACTCCACGGAAGAAGGGAATCATATCCAATCCCAATCCACCCGCAACCGAGACCTTAAATCCCATCCGATTAACTCCTGGATAGTTGCCAGATCAGTTTCATCCCAGGAACGGGAGAGGTTTCCTTCATCCCAGCCCCGATGGTAGACCATTCGTTCAATACCGATGCTGCGCCATTCGCTCGCATGCGCCATGATGTCCTTAATGCCAGTCAGCTCAATGAACATTTCTTTTCCGGGACGGGAATTGGCTTCTTCCAGGGCTAACTTGATGGTGTCAAGGGGTGCCGCGCCCAAAACTGTCATCCAGTCCGCTCCAGAATCAAAAGCCATTTTGGCTTCTCCTCCGCCTACATCTGGGGATTTAATATCTGCCAGGATCAAATTATCAGGACACATTTCCCGAATTGTACTGACAGCTAACATACCCCCACCCTTTGTCAGCGGTGTGCCAACTTCCAGAATATCCACTTCTTTGTGGATTATCTGGGCCATCGCCAGTGCCGGCGCAAGATCAAAATAATCTAATGCTAATTGAATACGTGGTAGGTCTGCCATTTAGGAATTAATCTCCTTTGTCTATGTGTTTATCCTGATATCTTTTCCAGCCGGCTTTCATCTTGGTTTGAATGAATTTCCTTGCTTCTTCAACGATCTCTACAGCGTCAGGGAAATCCTCTGTCCAGAGTTCCAATACAACAGGGGCCTGAAAACCCATTTCGGCCAATTTTTCAAAAGCATCTACAAAAGGAACTGCCCCTTCCCCTGGTGGGACATAACGGAGCTGGCCGGGCAGAGTATCCTTGACATGCAGGGCCGCAATATGGCCTTTGACATAATCCAGCTGGGTAACAACATCCACACCGGCATAGATCAGATTGCCAAGGTCGGTATAAGACTGGAACCAGGGGGAATCAAAATAATCAACATATTCCATCACCCGGGGCATAGTGTTAATTTGAATATCCCAATTTTCCAGCGCCAACATCACTCCCGCGCCGCTGGCCCACTCAAATCCCTTGCCAAGGTTTTCTTGGAAACGCTCCTTGGTGGATTGGTCTACTTCTTCGTAATAATCTTCCGCGCCACCCAGCAGGATTGTTCTGGCATTAAGATCCAGAGCCAGGTCAACCGTTCTTTTAAAGAGGTCAAGTGCCCGCTCTCTAATTGGAGCTGACTTGCTTCCGAGGGGAAAACGCCTGTGTCCGCTCAGACTTAAGGATTGGATTTTCACTCCTGTTTGATCAACAAGGTCCCTGATATTCTTTCTCTCAGCGGGGGTCCAATCCAAGCGGGCCAAACGTTCGTCTGTATCGTCAATGGAAATTTCCAGGAAATCAAACCCTGTCTTCCTGGTCAAAGTCAATCTTTCTTCCCAGGTAAGGGTTTTAGGCAGAGCCTTTTCATACAGGCCTACCTTGATCGTATCTAGATTACTGGTCCAAGTTGTTCTCATATCTCGTCCTAATCACATATGTGATTTGTTTTCTCACATATGTGATTATTATAAGGGGAGAGAATTCTTTTGTCAAGCGGTAGCGGTAGGGGGTCAGGAGTGATTCTGTCGTATATCTGGGGTGAATCGTTGCTTAAATAAAAGAATCCCGGGGGGGTATGATCTCCAACCGGGATTGATTTGTTAAATATATAGGGGTTTGGGCAGGTTTTATTCTTCCTGTTTTTTATCTTCGGCGGCCAATTTTTGCTTGCGCTCGTCCATATCCCGCTGCATCATTTTACGTGTGCTGGGCGACATTTTCTGAATTTTTTCTCCCTGAAGGACTTTTAATGCCTTGTCAGCGAGATCCTTTTCGTCAAAATAGCGCTTAAGATTTTCGGCTGTTTTCCGCCGCGGAATGATATCTCCAATTCTGGCAATTAAAGGCAAGGGAGATTGTTCAACAGCTTTTTCCCAGGGGATGCCAATAATTTTGCGGATTTTTTTATTTGACTTTTTACGATTTAACTCATCAGAGGTATGGGCTGCTTTTGCAATTTCCACAATAAGGTAGCGATAAATTCTTACCAGGTTCATCCAAGAAGCAAACATTATCACGCCATAAATCAAAACGATCCAGTTGAGCCAAAATGCATTCGCCTCATAATAATATAAAATTTGCCTGCCTACCTCGCCTAACATAACTTCTACAAAAGAACGCACCATGCTAATTTTCCTCCAGATCTTCCATAAGAAAGGGGTGTGCAATATCTATGATATTACACACCCCGATTCTGTCAATCAAGTGTTACTAAAAAACTACTCGCCTTTTGCGCCAGCAAGTTTGTCCCAGGCAGCTTCGTTCTTTTTGTAGAAGTAGAACAGAGCAGCGGTGAGGACGGCAAATAAACCAACGCCGATCCAGCCGGTGTATTTACCAAGAAGCATGAAGGCCAGCGGTGTCCAAGCAAATCCATCAGCAATGCTGGAAATCATAGCAGCATTTTCGGGGATGGCAAATCCAGCGCCGCCAGCTACCTCGGTGATAACCGGGGCCATAGCGTTGGCAAAGTAGAAACCGAAGATCATCAAAATGGTACCAACAAAAACCATCTTGACGATATTGCCTTTGGCCATCGGTGCAATCTGAGAAGTCAGGAAAGGCAGCACGGCCAGGTCAGCAAAGAGCAGCATGCGGTTGCCAGGCAGAATGATGGACAGCAAGATTGCGATCGGGACCAACAGCAAACCGGTGGAAATCGCGGAAGGATGGCCAACCAGAACTGCGGAGTCCAAACCGATGTAAACTTCGCGGCCAGAAGCGCGTTTTGCCATAAAGTCGCGGGCAGCTTCAGAAACCGGGATCAGGCCTTCCATCAGGATGCGGACCATACGGGGGAGCAAAACCATAACAGCGGCCAGCTCAACACCTAGAACAATGATTTTCCCAAGGGTGGGAATAAAAGCACCGGCAAATTCGCCAAAGTAGGCGATCAGGCCAAGAACAACACCAATAACCAGACCCATAACCATCGGATCACCAAAGGTGGAGCCGAGAGCTTTTTCGATTCCATCAGGATCAGCATCCACTTTGTTCAGGCCGGGGATCTTGTCAAACAGCCAGTTGAAGGGCAGAGCCAGGGGAACCATAGGAGCAGTAAATCCATGAGGAATGGAGATGCCGGGCAGGTCATAGAATTCCTGAATGCCTTTGGCAGTCCAGTCGCCCAGGAAGAGCATAAATGCCGCGCCAACAGCAGCTGCGGCCAAGCCCATGGGAAGAGATCCTGAAACGGCAGTTACCAGGGAACCAAGGAAGGCATAGTGCCAGAAGTTCCAGATATCGACGTTGAGGGTTTTGGTGATGCCCGGGAGCAAGAGTGCAAAGTTCACCAGCAGGGCAACGGGAATCACCCACAAGCCAACGTCTGTGGCGAACGCAACTGCGGCAGCAGCGGGCCAACCAACGTCAACAATATCGCGGGAGATACCTGCGTTGGTAACCAGGGCCTGGGAGACACCGGAAAGAGCGCCCCACATTAAGCCGATTACCAGGTTAATACCGATGAATGCCACACCGATGGTCACCGCGGCCCGGAAAGCTCGTCCCACCTTTGAACCAAGAATGAGTGCAAAGATAAAGATGAACACAGGCAGCAATACCGTGGCACCTAAGGTATCAACTATTGATTTTAATACGGTAGCAAAATCCATTTTCTATCCTCCAAAATAATATGCTTCTAAGTAAAAAATTGCTATTGCTTGATCCTACAACTGGTATGAGTGTTATCACCTCCTCAGCCTTGATGAGAGTATCCTGTTTTAGTGCGTAGATTTTGTTACTTGGCAAGAAACCTACCTCTGAATTTGGCAGCCAGCGGTCGGATCCCTTGCTAAGTCCCAAGATAATCTCAGACTATTTTGTTATTAGGTACTATCACGCAAATTCTTCCAGAGAAAATTGCCTCCCGCTGGAATATGTCAGGGTAGTGTTGTAGTGCCAGTAAAAACACCAAAAGAAGAGTTTAGTTACTAATCCTTCAAAATATCTAGGATCTCTTTCACAACCCCATCAATACCTATTCCCGTTAAAAAGGCCAACCCTTTCACTACAGGGATACCGGGGTCAAAACGCAAGGTCGAGGTTGTGACAATCAAATCAGCTCCTTGTTTAAGGAGCTCGGGGATCTCCTGGCCTTTACATTGCTTGGTAATAACCGCAACTCCTGCCGCTTTACAAGCCTCTTCAATTGCCTTGGCTGCCACTGTAGACGTGGCAATCCCGGTACCACATGAAACGATCACTGTTTTTGTCATTCTTTCATCCCTTTTCTAATCAACTTTTATGACAGAGCAGAAAATACATCTTCTGTTGTTTTTGCATTAACCAGCTTCCTGATAGTGTCAGGATTTTGGAGAACAGCCGCCACGCTTTGCAGCATCTCAATTTGTGATTTTGGTGTATCCAAAGCCAACATGATCACTAGTCTGCAGGGAACCACTTCGTCGCTATCAACCATATTATAGAACACAACATCTTCTTTAAGTGTTGCCAGTCCCAGAGCTGATTGATTTACATATTCAATATCCACATGGGGAATAGCCGCATTATACTCTCCCCCCAGCGGTAACCCAGTCGGCATATTAGCCTCTCGCTCAAGGGCTGCCTCAACAAAATTGTCTTTCACATAGCCCAGGTCACGCAATTTTCTCCCCAGAGTGCGAATAACTTCTTCCGAGGTGGTAGCCTCTGAGCCCAGTATCACAGCTCCTTCATTCAAAAACTCTTTTATTTTCATTTTCAACCCAATATAGCCTTAGATCAATACAAAAAATTTGTTACATACGTGAGGCCGTTACTCACATATGTGATATAATAATGGTCAGTAATTCTTTTGTCAATAGACGATGGTAACTAAAATTAACTGAATAGCTTGATGAATAGGTGATGAATTATGGCCAATAACTCCGACAGGGAAGAGATTCTGGCGTTTGTCGCTGAAAAATACTACTTGGAAGATAAGCGGCAAACCGATATTGCGGAAATGATCGGTCTTACGCGGTCTGCAGTATCACGAATGTTGACAGAAGCCCGAGAAAAAGGCATTGTTGAGATCGTAGTACACCGCCCATTCCGATATGATCGCGAACTGGAAGAAGAGCTGAAAAGGCGCCTGGGGTTGAAACATGTATCTGTCGTTGAAGTCGCTAATCAGCCAAATTATGATGATCTCAGAAAACAACTTGGGAAAGCCGGCGGCCGCCTGTTGAAAAAATTAATTGAGCCCGGCTTTCAAATTGGGGTTGCCTGGGGAACCACGGTTCAAGCAACTATCGAAGCTTTTGAGAAATCACCCATATCCGGAACAAAGGTGGTGCAGCTGGTTGGCGTGCTCGGCTCGACTCGCCACTCTTACAGCGCTCAGACCCTGGTAGAAAGATTGGCTTACCGGATTGGTGGGGAAGGAGTCTACCTCTACACTCCATTTATCGTGGAAAATGAAACAACCGCTGCGTCTCTCTTGAAAGATCCTTCAGTTGAAGAGGCTATTTCTATTGGGAGGGAATGTGATATTGCCCTGATGGGTATTGGAACCACAAAACCGGAATACTGCAGCCTTTATAAAGGAAACCACATCACAAAAGGAGAATTGGACACTATTCGATCCGCCTCCGCAGTAGGTGATGTCTGTGCACTTTATTATGAAATTGATGGGTCATTGGCTAAAGTTGATTTTCATCAGCGCCGGGTAGGAACCTCATTTGATGATCTCCAGAATATTGGCACTCGGCTGGCTGTTGCAGGTAATATCGAAAAGTCCGAAGCGATCCTGGGTGCAATCAAAGGTAAATTTATAAACGCCCTGGTAACAGATAACCAGACTGCAATGCAGGTTCTAAAACTGGATCAGGATCAACAATAAACGGAAACCTGGCAGGAATTCTATGAAACTACAAAAGTTTTCGACCATTCTTCTGGATGGAGATGGTGTGCTGTGGAAAGCAAATCAACCTATTCCGGGGATCAAGCCTTTTTTTGATCTACTAAATGAGCTTGGTGTCCGCTGGGCTCTCCTGACTAACAACAATACCCGCACCGCTCAGGATTATATAGATAAATTGGAAAATTTTGGGATCCCGACAGGTCCTTCCTCTGTTTTTACCAGTTCTACAGTGACTGCTGATTATTTACTGGAGAAATACGGTAAAGATGCCGTCCTCCACGTGGTTGGAATGGATGGATTAACCCGAACCTTAAAAGATGCTGGTTTCCAATTCACCACAGGAGAAGAGTATCCCAAGAATAACGTAACGGCCGTGGTCGCAGGCATGGACCGGGAGATCAATCTCCAGAAGATCACTATTGCCATGAGACTGATCATGGGGGGAGCAGACTTCATAGCTACCAATACAGATGGCTCCTTCCCCACTCCAGACGGCATCAACCCCGGAACCGGAACCGTGATTGGCGCACTGCAATTCGCATCTGGAACAGAACCTTATGTCGTTGGGAAACCCCAACCAGCTATCTTCCAAACAGCCTTGAAGGTTCTTGGATCGAAACCCGAAGATACACTCATGGTAGGTGATCGTTTAAATACGGACATCCTCGGAGCCAATAAGCTCGGCATTCAGACCGCAGCAGTACTAACGGGCGTGACATCGAGGGACGAAATCAATCAGAGTGAAATTAAGCCTGATTTCATCTTTGAGGACATCCGAAGCCTGCACCAGGCGCTTGAAGAGGTCTATAGATCATGAAGCCATTGATCCTACTCACAAATGATGACGGAATTCAGTCCCCCGGCCTGGCTGCGGCAGCATCCGCCTTGGACCCACTGGGAGATCTATTGATCGTCGCTCCCCAGGAAGGGCAAACCAGCATGAGTAGAAGCCGGTCTCAAAAAAGCGGGAGGGACGGGACGATCACACCAACAACAGTGAATTTTGGAAATGAATCCTGGGATGGTTTCGGTGTGAATGCAACTCCTGCCCTAGCTGTCATTCACGCTCTTTACGAGCTTGCTCCTCGCCCAGTGGCGCTTGTTGTTTCCGGAATTAACTATGGAGAAAATGTAGCCAGCTGTGTCACCGTCTCGGGAACGATCGGGGCAGCCATTGAAGCTGCCGAAAAAGGACTGCCCACCCTTGCCATCTCCCAGGAAATTTCTGGCCTAGAATATCATGATTTCAGCTCGAAGGTTGACTTCAGCGCGGCGGTCCATTTCACGCGCGAGATTGCAGAGAATATGCTCAACAATACCCTGCCCCTAGATGCCGATGTGCTGAAGCTGGAAATCCCTCTGGGCGCCGATCACAGTACTCGCTGTGTATTGACAAGGCAGGACCGAATGATGTATTACAAACCAGTTGTGAAGGAACGGGAGCATCCTTTCGATTCACCTGCGCTTGTTTCCTATCTTCCCAGCAAAGGTGAATATTCAGAAAAAAACACGGATGCCTACGCGATGGCACAGGGTTGGGTCTCCATTACTCCCTTAAGTTTTGACCTGACATCTCGAGGCCCACTAAACGAGTTAGCTGAGCTCTTGAATATTTCAAGTTTAGACGAGGACGGTTAAAGTTATGAGTGTGATTCGGAAATTTACAGGTAATTGGAACCAGGCTTTCAGCTGGGAAGGCACCCGGACCCGGATGTATCAGAATGAAGATGTGAACCAGGTTTCCGAAACATGGATGATCGGTAAAAAAGAAGGCGCAGAAAATTTCGCTTTCAGGTATTATCAAATTGAGGAAGGCGGCCACTCCAAACAAGAACAGCATCCTTATGACCATGGGATCATGATTCTGCAAGGCGCCGGTGAAGTCTTGCTGGGGGAAGAGACCCATACTATATCACGGGGAGATATCATACATATATCACCAGACGCTCTACACGAGATAACCAATACTGGCAAAGAGCCGCTGGGGTTTTTATGCGTCATCCCGGCCCGCCGGGAAAAAGAAGGCAAGACCGTTTGGGCAGAAGAAGGAATTAATTTTGACAAGGAATAATCATTAGATCTGGAACTGGAGGAAATGATGACCGAAAAAATGAAATGGGGTGTGCTGGGAACTGGGAAGATCACCACCCGGTTTGCACAAGCCCTGAACAACATTCCGGAACACGCCGAACTCCTGGCCGTTGGATCCAGGAACCAGGATACAGCAGATGCATTCGGTGATAAATTCAACATCCCCAGGCGCTATACAAGCTACGAAGACGTAGCAAAGGATCCCGATATCGACATCATTTATATCGGCACCCCTGGTGTCTACCACCTGAAAGATGCCAGCATGGCACTAAATCATGGTAAACACGTGTTATGTGAAAAGGCATTTACCATCAATGCCAAAGAGGCCAAGGAAATGATTGCCCTCGCCAGAGAGAAGAATCTATTCCTGATGGAAGCCATGTGGACGCGATATTTTCCCATCCATATCAAAATCCGTGAACTGCTAGCTGAGGGTGCGATCGGTACCGCTAATGGTATTACGATCAACTTCATTGCAAAACCTCCTTATGATCCAAAGAACCGCTGGTTTGATCTGAACCTTGGCGGAAGCGTGCTATTGGATACAGCCTCATATAGTATTTCCTGGGCGTCCAGCCTTTTTGGGAAACCCGAGGCTGTCACTGGTCTATCTACCTTTGGCGAAACCGGTGTAGATAATCAGACAGCGTTGGTCATGCGCTATGCAGAGAATCAATTGGTCTGTTTGATGTCGTCCCAAATCTCATACGATGACAAAGATGCGGTCCTGTTTGGTTCTACTGGCAAGATCGTAGTTCATGATCCATGGTACAAGCCAGTCAGAATGACCCTTTACCAAGAAGGGAAAGAGCCCGAAGAGATCCATATGCCGCTGAATGGATACAACGGCTACGAGTGGGAAGCCATGGAAGTAATGAACTGCATTCAGGCCGGAAAAACAGAATCCGAGATCATGCCTCTAGATGAAACGATCAGCATTATGGAAACAATGGATTCAGTTCGGGAGCAGTGGGGGCACAAGTTCCCCTTTGAGGATTAAATCAATCCTGTTACAAAGAAAAGGTAAACTATGAACAAATTTGACGTGATCGTAATTGGGGCTGGACCAGCAGGATATGTATCTGCCATTCGGGCAGCTCAGCTTGGAAAACAGGTAGCTGTAATTGAAAAGGAATACCTGGGAGGGGTTTGTTTGAACATTGGTTGTGTCCCTTCTAAGAGTCTGCTGAAAAATGCTGACCTGGCATATACACTAACCAATAAGGCAAAAGATTTTGGAATCTCTTTTGATAACCTGAAATTGGATTATGCGGCTGCAGTGAAACGAAGCCGCCAGGTTTCTAAACGACTGACAAAGGGGGTTGAGTTCTTACTTAAGAAGAATAAGATCACCCTTTATACCGGAAACGCGGAATTTGCCTCTCCCGACACTATAAAAGTGGTTGGAGCTGATGGAGAAGAACAAATTTCCGCACCTAATATCATCATAGCCACCGGCGCCCGGCCATTTATCATTCCCGGGATAGAAGTGGATGGCAAACAAGTGGTGACCTACAAGGAAGCCATCCTCCAGGAAAACCTGCCAAAATCCGCTGTGATTATTGGTGCAGGCGCGATCGGGATGGAATTTGCTACCATCTGGAATAGCTATGGTGTCCCTGTTACTGTCGTTGAGATGATGGACCGGATTACACCCAATGAAGATCCGGACGTTAGTGCCGAACTGGAAAAGTCTATCAATAAACTGGGCATCAAGACCATGACCAAAAGCAAAGTCACCAGCGTGGAAAAACTCAAGACCAAGCTGAATGTGACCATTGAAAGCCCTGAAGGTGAGGAGAAAATATCCGCTGACCAGGTCCTACTGGCCGCCAGTTTTATCCCTAACACTGAGAGCCTGGGGCTTGAGAAAACCGGTGTCAATTTGGACCAGCGAGGTTTCGTTGAAGTTAATGACCAAATGGCAACCAATGTGCCGGGTATCTGGGCCATTGGTGACGTCACAGGTAAGTTAATGTTAGCCCACGCCGCTATGGCAATGGGTATGGCCTGCGCCGAGGCGCTATCTGGAAAATCTACTGAAAAGCTGAATTACCAGAATATGCCCAAAGCGACCTACTGCCATCCCCAAGTAGCATCCTTCGGGCTCACCGAAGAAGCTGCCAAAGCCGCTGGCTACGATGTTGCAGTTGGAAAATTCAACTTCCAGGCCAATGGAAAAGCCTTGGGGTTGAATGATTATGCGGGGTGGGTCAAGATCGTCACCGATAAAAAATACGGGGAGATCCTGGGGGCGCATATGATCGGCCCAGAAGTGACCGAGCTGCTTCCAGAACTGACCCTGGCCCAGGCTAACGAGCTCACATCGGTTGAGATCGGGCATAATGTCCACGCCCACCCAACATTGAGCGAAGTGTTACACGAGGCCGCGAAAGCAGTCACGGGTGAAGCAATTCACGCCTGAACTTAGGTAATATTAAAGAACATCGGGGTTTCCCGGTGTTCTTTAATATTAGGAATATCCAACACCCTCTTGGTTCATCAAATTCAAAAATTTCGCTTCCGCATTTTTTGTCCATTGGCCTTGATCTCCAAGCTCTGCATGTAAATCCGGATAGGCGTCTGCAAGCTCCTGAATTGTTAGTAACGGCAGATCATCAAGCTGTGGGTAGATAATAATCTTTCCGGCATATCGTCTTGTTTCCGCAGCACGAATTGCCTCTAAAGCTGCTTTCATCCCTCCTACTGCCGCAATCGTAGAATTTAGATCTATTTTCCCTGACCGAACAAGCTGGTATGCATTCCGGATATGGCTATATTCCAGCCCTGATGAGCCAGTAATCTGTAAATTTCCTAGATAACTCAGAGACAGGTCAAGTAACATATTTATTCCGGATGGTGTTCCGGTAAGACACACTTAACATGCTGCCTTTATGCAATAAAGCTGCTGCCCGCTCAAAAAAGGTTCTGATTTGGGGCGAGCAGGATCACATCATCTATCGTTGGCGATCCAGTGAACTCCAGGGCTATTTCGGAAAATTCCAGATCCCAATCCGGCGGATCAACAATATGGAGTTCTTTCTGGCAGGACCAGGCCAGGTGAGCATATTTCTGCTTTAGGTACGCTACGCGATCCTGTTTGATTTCTAGAACCAGGATAGTGCTGGGGCCGTTATTACTGGTGATTGCCCACAGCAGATGGAGCTGACCCATCGGACCTCCCCCCCCAAGCAAGATAGCGGTGCCCTGGTTTTTAAAATTTGAACGATTATTTTCGATACCGTATGAACGCGAGATATCCGCTGTGGAATTTCCAACGAGTCCAACATAATCATAATGAAATCGCTGGGGATTTACCAGGACTTGTTTATCCAGGCTTTCCGTTCCTACCAAGTTAATTAATCCGCCCTGATTAATCATTTTTATCACTTGCTGAATTTGATCTGCAGATTGAGGATTAAGCAGAACGATATCATCGAATCCCTGGCCGACGGCTTGCGAGGTGATCATTTGCTGGTGGGGCTCAAAATTATCTCCCTGGGTAATTCGGCTGCTTCCGGTTGTATTTCGGATCAAATCTGCCAAGCCAGGATCTATATCCGTTGCAAAGATAAACTTAGGGTTGTCCAAGTGTCGAGAGAATATGAAGGGCGTAGATTTCTGCCCATTCCCGATAATCCACATCCTTCCATCTTTTTTGGGGGTCAAGCGCCGCTTATTGTCAAAAGAGGCCAGTACACTGCCTAAGGGTTCTAATAATGAGGCCTCAGCATAACCTATACTGTCTTTTATCTGGATAATGCTTTTCCCCTGATCAGTGTCAAGCAGCTCGGGTCCGATGATCTGGTACTGTGTTAATCCGCCCGCTAGCGAAAACCCGTAGCTTTGCCTTTTCTTATGGATGATGATCTCTGGTTGAATGGCGTATCTCTCTCCGATTTTAATTTCATTCTTTAGATCATCACCGATATCAACCACGGTAAAAGAAATTTCGTGCCCGGGACGGGCAGGTTCTTCAGATAGATCTCTGCCTTTCAGTTTTGGGTGGCTGTTTCCCTGGTTGAGAAGCTTTACGTCGGAGTAACAGATCCCAACACTGTCAATTCTTGCCAGCAGCTCTCCCGGTCCTGGACGGGGAGTTATTTCGCGCTCTGGTTTCCTGAATTTACCAAACTCATCATAACCGGAACCATAGAGATTCCAGGTTAAAATGCGTTTCCGGAATGACAGGCCTGCTGCTATCGCTCATAAATTTTTTAGCTTCCGGCGTGGGGGGCATATTCTCTTTCTTTTTTTGCAGCTGATAACACATGCAGCATTTGATCGTGAATGGCTCCATTTGAGGCTAAAACGGATAATCTTTCATCCATTTCGATCAGTTTTCCATCCGGCTGGGAAAACCGTCCTCCCGATTCCTCGATAATTAGTCGGCCGGCAGCCATATCCCAGACATATAATTTATATTCCCAGTAGCCATCAATCCTTCCCGCGGCCACGTATGCCATGTCGAGGGCTGCACAACCCGGGCGGCGTACTCCCTGAGCAACCTTGATGAACTCGACAACTTCCCGGGTGTTGTTATGGGGAGATGTCTGGCGATCGTATGGAAAACCAGTGGAGAGCAGGCTGTGTGTGAGCTTGGATTGCCGGCTCACCTCAAGTCTTTTTCTGGCTTCCGGCATTATCAAGTACGCGCCATCTCCCCGCACACCAGTGAATGTCTCTTTGCCTTAAAGGATCATAGATCACCCCGACGAGTGGCTCCTGATTAAAATACAGGGCAATTGACACTGCAAAAATAGGGAAATTATGGGCATAATTATTTGTGGCATCCAGCGGGTCGATATACCACAGATATCCATTTTTTGATTCCACACGGCTGCCTTCCTCTCCGACAATGCCATGATCCGGATTTGCGGACAGCAGCCGTTCAACAATCAAAGTCTCAGATGCCCGATCATATTCTGTCACCCAGTCAACTTCTGAGCTTTTTTGATCTATGAACTTTTCTTTTTCAAATCCTTCCACCAGCAGCAGCCCGGCATCATGGGCTGTGCTCACAGCCAGGTCAAGTTGAGCCTGTAATTCAATGTTTTTTTCGTTCATATTATTCCTATCCCGCCAAAAATAAAATCTACAGCGATTTAATCATAAATTCCCGGGTTTTACAATTTAACCACAAGATAAAAGGTCATATCTCTCTAGATGCAAATAATCTCTCAGAGGATAATATGACCTTCTGTTTGAAGAGATACTATACCGTGATGTAGATCAGTCTTTGACCATCAGGGTGATTTTACACAGCCTGTTTAGTAGATCGATCTTGATGATCGCATCCTTTAATGTTCTGCCTTGAGAAATGACTCCCATACCAGGGATGACCAGTATATTTTTGGGATCAGCGTACTTGGAAATCTCATCGCCATCCTTCATGCAATAGACAAGATTGCCCATCTCGGCAGCCGCATCGGGCAGCAGGGATTGATCCGGATATCTATTTTCCTGCGCCAATGCTAAAACTGCGGAAGGCTGCCCCAGGAATATAGCCCTGGTGGATGGTGCCCTATCATAAATCTCCAAATGCCAATTCCAGTACGCTGGTACTTCTCCTGCATCCTCCATACCAAAAACAGGAGAGGTGTAAATCAAATCATCATCGCTAAGGTCATGCAGCCAGCAGCCTTTCCTGGTCACAAGAAAATGGTTTTCTTTAAACATGATGCTGGCTTCGGCTAGATCACCTGCAGAAAATCCAAGTTCAGCAGCCACAATAAGGCTCTGGGTCATCTCCTCGCGCAATTGTGCAGAAACCAAAGTATTTCTGATGTCCCGGTTGATACCAGGCGCCCCGGAAGTCACCGGGGCGTTATTCCTTTTTCCAAGAAGATAATGATAGGTCTCGTTTAATCTATCAATGGCACTTCCTGGCAGTTTCTCACGTTTAGGGGACATAGGATTTGGAATTGCTAACCAGCCGCAAGTAGCTCGTCTTGTTTCTTTCTAAGTTCTACAATAAGCTGGGTGTCATCCAGATCAACATCGTCATAACTCAAAGCTTCTCCCAGCGAAACATCATTTTTGAGCGTAGCTCCAACAGCCAGGCCGAGGGGCAGCAGATTCTGCTCTTGAGCCAGGGAGGATTTTTCTATCATGCCATAGACAGTGAACCCACCCAGGGCATCAATTTTCTCACCTTTTTTCAAGTCTCGTTTAGCTACCGTAATGGTTTCTGCTGTTGGTGGTCTGAAGCAAACCAGGGTTGACAATCCATCCAGCATGGCGTTGGCGATAGAAATAGGCGTTTCGAGGTTGGCAAGGTGATAGGGGCGGTATAAACACCAAAATCCATTATGCCCGCTCAAACTAAGGTAGTTCAGATCACGGATGATCTTTTCCCTGTCAGTAGTAATGATCACAAACACACCCGGTGCGGGACCAACCGCATAATCAACAATTTTTGTTCCAGACAGAATTCCACCAGCTTCTTTGGGGGAAAACACCTTTGGCAAATCTTGAACTGTGACTGTCGGACCATGCGCTCCCCGTATTTCTGGTTCGAATCCGATTGCATTGGCAATGGATGTCATTTCAACCATGGTCTTAGTGCCATCTTCAAAGGAAGCCAGCATCTTGGGACTCATCTTTTTCTTCTTGGCTTTTTCAGCAACACTTTCCGGGTTAGAGGCCCGATTAAGCATATTGTTTTTGCCTTTCCCAACAGCCAGAATCTCAAACCCAAGCGCGTCAGCAAAATCATAGAGTTCCTTAATAGATCCAGGTTCGTCTCCAGCCGCGAGTGTGTAAACAACACCAGCATCCTTGGCTTTCTGGCCTAGGTAATAACCGATTGTTGCATCAGCCTCAACATTCATATTAACAATATTCTTCCCGGCTTCAATTGCTTTAGAACAAACATGGGCACCAACTTCGGGAATTCCAGTTGATTCAACGATAATATCAAGACTGGGTATCTTTAAGAGTTCCTCGGTTGATTTAAGAGCAGCTCGTTTCCCTGAAGAGATCAGATTTTCTGCCTCGTTTGCACTAGCAGCCTTCTCTACCAGATCATCTGCCACCCCTGCTTCTAGATAAGCTTCATATGACCTGTCGGGAAGCACATCGGTCACAGCGATAGCTTTCATTCCATCCATTAGTTCCATCTGGCTGATCAGGCCGGTACCCATTTGGCCTGCACCTACCAATCCTACCCGAATAGGATGGCCATGTTCTTTTTCGTATTCTTTTAATCGTTCTCGTAATGTTTTCATTAATCTTATTATCCTATTCCTGTTTTCCTTCTTCTATTCGGATCACTAATCCCGGCGCTAATTTTGGCAGGGGTCTGGCTTCAAGGCAGACATCTCCAGGCAATTCTGGTTCTGTTTCACCATTAAACTTAAGGATCACGTGTCCTAGATTTTCAAGATTGCTATTGGCAACATCTCCGACTGCCACGATTTTAAACGCTTCTTCGCCCAAGAAAAAAATATCATCTACCATTAACGTTCCATTCAGGTCCTTGCCGTCGTGAATGATAGAGAACTCGGCTAATTCTTCTGGGGCTTGATCACCAAAAAGGACCAGGATATTGTGGTCAATGAACTCCGCAACTAAAGGACCAATTGCTGTAATCGTTGCCTGATATCTTAATCATTATTTAATTCCTTGATCAGTCTTCAAGAAGCTCAACTTGATCAGTACCAACGCCAGAGACAAAATTAGTTTCCTTAATAAAGCGGAATAGTGGGCCAGAAGGTTTTATGGCATGAATCTCAACGGTTAATACACCTTTCATGGGATAAACACCCACCCGGGCGGTACCGCCACAATCAATCACGGCCACTGCAATTTCGTCAAACCCTGCTTTTGAACTGAATCCATCAAATGCTGTACCGCCTGTCAAATCAGCAATATGCTGCGCTAACGGGTGAATGCCGCCACCTGTTACGCTGTAAATCAAGTCTTTTCCGGGTTCGGGCGCGATAATTAAGGGTCCGCCCCAGCCTCGGTTACCAGCAGTAATCTTTACTCGTTTATACTGTTTTTCGGACATTCTTCAGCTCCTTGTTTAAGTATTATTCTAAACAACAATGACAGGGAAAAAATAAATTTTCCCTGTCATATCATCTATCAAATTGCTAGAACTTAATCATACGGCAGCAGAGGCATGAACAAGAACGCGATTAAAACAGCGATTGGACCAGTGATCAAGCGGGAGAATAACACCGCAGGAACACCAACCTCAACTGTTTCCGGTTCTGCTTCACCGAGTGCTAAACCAACAGGTATGAAGTCACAACCTACTTGCGGGTTAATGGCGAACAGCGCCGGGAGCGCAAACCTTGCAGGGATATCTCCATTAGCGATTAAGGTGCTGCCCAACAGGGTGCCAATGATCTGGGCAATCACTGCCCCAGGACCCAGAAGCGGGGAAAGCACTGGAAGGGCGATGATCACAGAAAGGAGCAGCAATCCAAGCAGGCTTCCGGCCAGGGGAGCCAGTAAATTTGCTATCCAGTTTCCAACGCCAGTCTTAAGGATGATGCCGATTATCAGGGCTATGAAAGCCATAAAGGGCAAAATGTTGACAATAACTTGGTCAATAGCTTCGCGGCCAGCCTGATACAATGCACCAACTACGCCACCAACGCCTCGACCGATTTTAACTAGGAATTTATTCATTTTTGATCTCCTCTTTAGTTAGCTTCTCGGCGGGCCCACATGATCGCAGTGATGCGCTCAGTGACAATACCGCGGATAAAGATGACGATTAAGCCGACAACCAGGTACCAAACCGCAAGCGGGACAACGGAATATCCAAGAGTTTCGATGCCTGCGGCAATTCCCAACCAGACAAATAACTCGCCCGGGTTAATGTGCGGGAAAATTCCCAGGGGTGGGTGCACATATGATACGGCAGAATCGTAAAAAGCTGGTTTGTATTTTTCCGGCAGGAAACGCCCCATTGTGTAGGCCATGGGGTTTGTCAGGAAGAACACTGCCAGGAAGGGCAACAAAATATAGCGAACAGGGTAGTAAATAATCCCATCACGGGCAGCCCATTCACCAACTTTGTCAATCCTTTCGGGGCCGATCAAGGCCACGAGGGCATTTACGCCGGTCAGCAGGACGATCAACAAGGGGACGATTCCTCCAACAAGGGAGAGAAATACCGCGCCACCTTCTTGGAACAGCCCGATGAACCACTCGGCTGCTGCAACAAATGCATTCATTTTTTTATTCTCCTTACTTAGAGTTGCTAGAAATTTCCAAATACATAATTACGGATCCTCTTTTGGTTTTTCCGTTATCACCTCCTCTGATTTAGTTATCAATTTCTGATAACTTATATAAATCATCCTTGGTTGAGTCCTTATCAAGCCCTTTTTTTCGCGCTTCTAGCAGATCATTGGCTGCAGTTCGAAACGCGAGTAGTAGTTTATTCTTAATCGGTAGATCAAATTTTTCATCTAGAATTTGATCCAGAGTCAAACCGACCAGATCTGGAACAGCCCTTAAGTTGGAAAAATTTGTCCAGCCCGCCATTTTTTCTGCATGGATGACCTTGTTGTTTTCATCTACAGTCAATATCCCATAAGTGCGTCCTTTGTATTTACCGCCGCTCATCCCCACCGAGGTTAATCCGTCCTGGCGAATGATTTTTAGGCGTTTGGTATATTTTTTCATTTGGAAATAAGTTAATCCAAATTGCAGGACCCACATGATTACCAAAAGCGCTAAAAAGAACTCCAAGATTTTCGGCAACCACATCAAACATTACTTTTCTCCAAAATTAGTATTTACTAAGCTCTTCAAGAGCTTTAAGAACTTCGTTCTGCTTGCGGGACCATCGGCCTCAACTTCAATTTGATGTCCATCTCAAAACTGCCAACAACAACAATGATAGGGGGCTGCCGCCATTTACCGGTCCTTTTTCCCGGGTTATATTTGTTACCTGTACTTCCGCATCAAAATTATTTACCGTTTTCACAAACTGAGATAATGGTCTTGCATGAAGTCCGGCTTCGTGATTTATGGATAATGTTACTTTTCGCCATGAAATAATTCTTCCTACGCTAATCAATTTTTAAGATTTTTTCTACTGCTTTATCATCAGTAATCAAAGTATCAACTAATTTACCCTTTAACGCTCCCAGGATAGCTTCTGCTTTTTCTTGTCCCCCTGCAATTCCTATCACCTCTGCTCGGATTGACTTAATCTCATCCAGAGTAAGCCCAACCACTCTGTCATTAAACTTGATATCTTTATATTCGCCATCCACATTAAAATAAACAAGCGCAGATGTCACCAACTGCGCCTGTTTGTTCATTGATCATTTTTAATTCATCTTCAAGCAAATATCCCGCGCGAACCAATCCTGATCTTCCAGGGTAAGAACTACCAATACCCGCCAGGATATAGTCTGCCTGTATCGCCTTTTTTATAACTTTATGTATATTCCGATCTTTTATCAAAACGTCTCTAGTAGCCTTATCTTTTACAATAACAGGGGCATTTCAATGTAAAATACTTCCCTGAAAATTTCTCCGCAAAATTCCTGGCAACCTCAGGTCCATCAATAGCCGGATCTCCATAACCGATCGAACCTATTATTTGAACAACATTAAAATTATTTAGATTCTTGGGCTGTAATGCCTGGGAAACCTCATAAACTGCCGTGCCCCAGGAGATGCCCAGATATGTCACCATCCGTCAGGTTATCCATTAAATATTTCGCGCTTAGGCGGCCCAACGTTCTCAGCATTCGCTCAACCGATAATTTTCCAGATTTCAATATGATCGCCTGCTTCAGGTGATATTTATCAAGAAAAATGCTTTCCAATTCTCTGGCGCGCTGAAATGGGTGGCGAATATTAATTTCAATCAATCCGGTTTCCCGAGCTTCTGTTAGCAAGCGCGAGACCTTGGATCTTGAGAAGAATATTTTTTTGGCTATCGCTTCCTGGCTCAAGTCCTGGATGTAATACATCTCTGCTACATGAGCTAAAAGCTCCGTACGTTCGTATTCCGCCATATAAGTGATATTATACATTATTATGAAATTATTTTCACGGATTTCACAATTGTGCAGGCATTGAAATATAGTAACTATATAAACATATTATTTCATTCAGGGTTACGGGGTGGTTTTATATGTGATTTGAAACAAAGCCAATCCTGACCTCAGGGAATGGTTAGCTCATCATTCAGTTTAAGACCAGGGAAACAAGCGAAAAACAATTTATTTCAGGAATATATTAAAGTAGGGGGTAATAATTTTTGATCAGCAAAAAAAATGACATATCATTAGCAATATGTGTTTTTAAGGTAACCCATCTCCAAAAAGGGATGTTGATGTCCCGGACACTGGTAACCAACCGCCGCAGTCTAGACCAGGTGTTAAGTATGGTGAGTGGATTGTTCTGAATAAGAACCAAATTCTTTCAACGTTCGCAGCATGACTGCATAGTTTTCAGGCTTGACCGCCGAATGAATTGAATTGCTAGACGAAAGAATAAATCCTCCCCCGGGCTTCCCTTTTTTCAAGACAGTTTTAGTAGCCTCAATAACTTCTTCCTCGGTACCAAAGCTTAGAAGATGGGCACAATCCACGTTTCCTTTCAACGCGACTCTGTCTCCGTATTTGGCTTTTACTTCGGACAGATCCATTCCTCCTTGAGGATCGATAGGATCGAGACAATCAATTCCCGAGTCAATGATCATGTCAATGATCGGCCAGATGTTACCATCTGTATGTTTGATTACGTAAAGGCCTAGCTCTTTAAACCCTTGGACAACTCGTTTGAGTCCAGGATAAAACAGCTCTCGAAAATGTTTTGGTGACATCAACGGACCCTTGTTATAAGCGTAATCATCTCCGGTATAAATAATTTTCACCCCTCGTGAAGCTACTTCCTGGGCCAGTTTGAGATTAACATCGACCGACAAGTCTATTAATGCCTTAACAAGGTCAGGCTCAGTGACGATAGCCATTAACAGATCCTGCATGCCCATCAAATACCGAGGAAGCGTAAAGACATCATTCAGGTGAACGACAACTGCCCGGCGATTGCCATATTTTTCAACCGCAGCCTCAATTGCCGCAAAGCGGCCAGGGGCGTAGGGATCTGGAGGTGTGTACTTTTTAAAATCAGCCAGGGTCTTGATAGGGGATTCTACTTCAATGCCGTGTTCCTCAGCTGTATCCTGAGTAACATAACCCCATTCACTGAGCCAACGGTTTTCCCCCACTTTTTCTTTTTTATAAACAGTATCAGCAATAACAGCATCCCAGTCCATCTGGTCATAGAATTCCAACGCGTCTTTGGCGTCAGGACATAGTGCTTTACGCACGTGTTGATCCACCATCCATTCGAAGTGGGGCACGCGGTCAGGCACTTTTCGCTGCAATGCACACATGACTCGCTCAATAGAATTCATCTCTGGCATAAACTCTTATCCTCGAATATATGAATCGTCCTGTTTTCTGGAAGCAGAAAACAGGACGATTGGAAGTTTGGATTGAACACCAATAATTCTACTTACCGAAACCCCATTCAGCCCGCATGCTGTCCATCGTTTTCATGATCCCCAGAGTTTCATCCAACGGCATGATCTCGCTTTCGATTTTGCCGTCCCTAATACAGTTCATGACTTCCATCGCTTCATATTCATAACCTACAAAACCATCCAGGGGAAATTCAATAAACTCGGGATCTTTCCCTTTGACATGCAAGGTCATTGCAGTTGGTTTGTACCAGGGAGCATGAATTTCGATCTTTCCTTCCGAGCCTGCGATCACTACATCCTTGACATCATAGGTTGTACGGGAGGCCATCCAGGTGGTCAACCTGCCACCCTTGTGCTCAAAGACACCAGAGACCTGTAGATTCAAACCGCGCGCTCCAAAGGTCCCGATTCCGGTAGTCCGGACTGGAGGGCCCAGCACAGAAAAGGCGAGGCCCATTCCGTAAGGAGCCTGGTCCATAAAAGTCCCCATACCCAGCTCGTCGGGATAGGCATCTGGCAACTCTGGAAGCCCGACATAATTATGATGGATGTTTAAGCCTTGCAGGTCACCAATCGCTCCTTCGGTTAGCAGCTCGCGGACCCTGACCTGGATGGGGAAAAACCGAGTCCACATCGCTTCCATCAAGAAAAGTTTCTTGTCTCGCGCAAGGTTTATCAAGTCCTGCGCTTCGCTAGCATTCATTGTGAAAGCCTTTTCACAGAGAACGTGTTTTCCGGCTTCCAGGCACATTTTTGCATCTCGATGGTGAAACGGGTGTGGGGTGCCGATATAGACAATGTCTACATTGGGATCATCCGCCACTGCCTGGTAGCTGCCGTGAGCAGTTGGGATTCCATAAACCTCTGCGAATTTATCTGCAGCAGCCTGGCTACGAGAACCTACAGCTTCCAGCTCTGCCTGGTCAGTGATATTTGCTAACGCCTTCGCAAATCGGTTGGCTACGGCCCCTGTTCCCAGGATTGCCCAGCGGAATTTCTCAGTCATGTGAAACCTCCAAAACTATGCTCTAAGCTTTCCAGTACCCATCAAGGGCCTGAGCAGCTTCCAGATAACGACTATATTTGATGTTGTATATATCTTTTTTGTTTTTGTCCTGCGGAACAACCTTGGTAATCTTGACCATGGCATTAACCGCCTCTTCGACATTGGCATACTGTCCAGAACCCACAGCCGCGCAGATAGCTGCTCCAAGTGCGCCGAGCTCACTTGCCTTTGTTATTTCGATCGGCATTTGAAGTACGTCAGCAAACATCTGGGCCCATTCCACACTCTTCGCTCCGCCGCCGGCGATCCTGGCTGCTTCTGGCGGGGTGAGATATTTCAGCAGCTTTCCAATATGATATTTGTGGGAATAACAGATCCCTTCATAAATTGCCCTGATTAGGTGTTTGCGGTCATGCCAGCCTTGCAGGCCGATAAAACTCCCCTGGGCATGGGGATTCAGATTACTTCCATACAAAAATGGCAGATATACAAGCTCAGAATCCTCCGGGCTGACATCACGAACAGCCTGGTTGCAAAGATCATATACGTTATTTCCACCTGCTTCCGCCTTTTTGCTCTCATCCTGAAGGAATTCACCAATAAACCACTCCAAGTTGCTCGCCGAAGTTGGGGATCCTTCCAGCATTAGGTAATAACCGGGGCGTGAAAAGATAGTGGTCGAAAAGAATTCTTTGGCGACAATTGGTTTTTTGCCAATATACTGGTTGTTCGCCCAGGTGCCTACAATGATGCAAATTCTCTTTTCATCAATTGATCCGGTAGCCAATGAAGCCGCGTCTATATCATAACAACCGGCAAAAACAGGAGTCCCCTGATCAAGACCTGATTCATCAGCAACGTCACCAGTTATCTTTCCCGCTTCGTCAAATGATCCAACCAGAGGCGGGATCATGTCCGCGACTTCCTCAATGCCCCCCAGTTTCAACATCTCACGATCAATTTTCTGTTCTTTTGTATTTATCAAACCGGTGCCAGAGATAGTAGAGATTTCAGATCGAAGTTCTCCGGTGAGTTTAAATCTGATAAAGTCGATCGCCGTGAGGAAATATCTGGCATTTTGATAACTCTCTGGTTCGTTATCTTTTAGCCAACGCATCGCGACAAATGATAACGCCGGCCAGAGGATCTGCATGTTTAATGGATGAACCTGATCGTAGTATCCTTCGTCTTCCAGGATTTTTAAGTAGGGAAGCCCACGGCTGTCTGCGCCTTCGATCGTTCGCCGGACA
Organism: uncultured Chloroflexia bacterium; assembly: GCA_963824175.1. Lineage (GTDB taxonomy): Bacteria > Chloroflexota > Anaerolineae > Anaerolineales > UBA11858 > B10-G9. The sequence continues at coordinate 283,609 of CAWGOD010000009.1, forward strand.
GGATTTTTATCTTTATCCAGCAAATGAACTCCATTGCCATGTCCAGTTAATGAAACAGCGCCGATATCTTTACCGTTGATATCGGCCTTTTTGATGACTTCTTGGATAGCGGTTAAACAGGCAGCCCACTTATCGTCCATATCCCTCTCGTAATAGCCGGGTTTGGGTGAATGGTTTTCAGCCAGCTCTCCATAAACGCCGAGTTCATTTCCTTCAATATCAAAAATTGCAGCTTTGATTACTGTGCTTCCAATATCAATCCCAAGAAGATACATATTCCCTCCTCTTTAATTTGGCCTGGAAATATCCCCTAAATCTTACCAAGTCTTTTCTGTTTATTCAGGGAAACATATCCATCAACCGTGATCACGAGCAGCAAGATTATGCCAACCAGAATGTTCTGCCACTGAGGTGGAATGGCATACAGGTTGAAAGCATTTGACATCAACACCATAAAGACCATGCCTGAAAACGCACCGACAATGGATCCTTGTCCGCCGATCAATGACCCGCCGCCAATGATACAGGCGATGATTATGTTCATATGTGCACCAACGCCTGTATAGCGGTTTGCAATCCCTGCCCGGGAAGTGACCAGGATACCTGCAAATGCTGCCAGGAATCCGCTTAATGTAAAAGCAAGAATTCTGATCCTGCGAGAATTAATGCCTAGTTTTTCTGCAGCGTCATAGTTGCCACCAATAAAGAAGAGCTGCCGGCCGAATTTTGTATACCGAAGGACAAGTTGGAAGACGATCAGTAAAATTAGCAATATCCAGAACATATAGTACACATTCAGGAATTGCCCTCTACCCAGGTTGTTGAAACTCTCAGGAAAGTCGGTGTAACCGGCATATCCTCGTCCTACCAAAACAATTTCGCTGATGCCCCTGCCAATATACATGGTTCCAATGGTGGCGATCAACGCGTTAACCTTGGCAATCTCTACAATAACACCGTTAATAAACCCGATCAGAAGGCCGGACAGCATTCCTATCAGTATCGCAACGATTGGGGATGCACCCAAAGTTAGACTGATTGCGCTAACAAGGCCTCCAAGACCCATTGTCGAACCAACGGAGAGGTCAAAAACACCGGAAATCAGCAGGACCATCATGCCAATTGCCATGATCCCGTAAGGAGCGATCGAGGTCTGAACGGAGTCAATATTTACGCGGTCAAGAAAATTGGGCCTGGCAATCAACAGAAAGACCAGCAGCAATATCGCCAGAGTGACAGATACTGTTTCGTTCTTCCTCAGGATGCTGGCAATTTTTCCTTTTCCGTTTGTTTTTGATAAATTCATTCCCATGAGTTATATATCCTTATTCCTGCTTGTTGAGGCGTGTATCAACAAAAACTGCGACTATCAGGATGATACCGACGATCAGCTGCTGGAGCAGCGGCTCAATGTTGAAGATGACCATGCCATTCAGGATTGTGGCCAGGAAGATCAGGCCTACTGCAGATCCTAACATGCTGCCTCTTCCCGCCGTAGAGACTGGCTCCACCCAACACAGCAGCAGTAAGCAAATGGAATTCAAGTCCCAAGCCAATTGCAGTATCCGCGTAGGTCACGCGGGATGATAAATAAGATTCCTCCAATCCCGGCAGAAAGGGCGGAAAGTGCAAACAAAGAAATGATAATCCGGTTGGATTTGATCCCGTAAATACGGGCAGTTAGGCGGTTTTCACCCACACTGTATAATCTTTTAAAGATCGAAGATTTTTTCAGTAGGATTTCCAGGATCACAACCAGGACGATCATGATTATTATTGTCAGATAAACTTCATTGACCTCGATCTTTGAGATGTGGCGCATGTCTGAAGGATAAGTGGCGCCGTACATTCGTTTGACAAAATTGGATGCCAACCCTCGGATCAGGGTCATGGTTGCGATTGTTACCATCATGGAGTTTAGTTTGAATCTAACGATCAGGAAACCTGTAATTGCTCCAATAACACGCAGGCCAGCAGGGAGATGCCCATTGCCGGAAGCAAGGGGAACCTTTTTCATAACCATCAGGTATCCCATGAACATCCCAGAGAAGGCATAAATAGAACCCACTGAAAGGTCAATTTCACCGATGATCATCAAATAGGTAAAACCGATCACAGCGATAAATTGGAACGAGACTCCGTATAAAATGGCGTAGATATTTCTGTAAGTAAAGAAGGTTTCACTGGTAAGAGTTAGATATGTAAACAAAATAGCCGTGATGATAGATGATGGTCAGAGAACCAAAGTTGAATCTTCCTTTTCCGGCTGATGGTTGTCACAGCTTCTGATGAGCTAATTTCCATCTGCTAAATCCTCCTTACACGCTTATGCACAGGCTAATGCCAGGATAGCTTCCTCATTAATGGCTTCACCCTGAAGATCACCTACAAGGGCTTTGTTCTTCATGATGTAGATTCGATCACAAAGCCCGACCAGTTCAGGCAGGTCAGAGCTGAAAATAATAAATCCAGTCCCCTGATCTGATGCATTTAGGATAAATTTATGGATCTCGCTTTTTGCGCCCACGTCGATGCCGCGGGTTGGTTCATTGACGATCATCAGGTCCGGCTCTGCTCCTGTGCACATTGAGAACATCAATTTTTGCTGGTTGCCACCACTAAAATTCCGTCGGTTTTTCAAAAATACTGGGTAATACAATCGAAAATAATTTGATATATTTTTCTGCGAAATCCGCGATTGCGCTATCCCTTAATATGGTCATGATGGATAAGTCATCCATCCTCGGCAGCATCATATTATCTGCGGCACCGCTGTTCATCAGCAGCCCAGCCTGCTTGCGATTATTGTTCAGGTAGAGGATCTTATTTTTGATCATCTCCTGGGGAGTAATAGTAGATGAGTTTTTGATCCCTTAAAAGTGATCTCGCCAGAATCCTTTCCTTCCAATCCGTAGATCATGCGGGATACTGTTTATCAAGCCGGATCCTTCAAGTCCAAAGAAGCCGATGATCTCGCCTTCTGTGAAGTTCAAAACTCACCGGATTAAGCGCATTTTTCTTTTCAAGTCCTTCAACTTTGAACAGCACTGGGTTGGCGCTGGCGTCAACAAATTCTTTTTTAGAATAAAGACTGCCTGATAACTCATGTCCAACCATTGAGTTGACCAGATCATCTTCGGTAAGGTTCTCGTCGTTGATAAAGGTACGGATATATCTGACCATCGCGCAAAATGGTGATCTTGTCGCTGATCTCAAGGACTTCGTTGATTCGGTGGGAGATATAAATGAAAGTGATGCCTTCATTGCGCAGCTCATCGATGATCCTCATCAATTTTTCTGTTTCAAGATTATTGAGGCCTGATGTCGGTTCATCAAGCAAGATGATCTGCTGGTTATCACTGATACAGCGCAGGATCTCTACTATCTGCTGCTGCGCCAGAGTGAGAGAGTCCATTTTTTGAATTGGTTTTATATCAATGTCAAAAACATCGATACTTTTTTGAGCCCGTTGTTTAACTGGCATTCCAGTTTATAGTGCCAAATTTGTTGGTAAAGTAGCGGGATGGGAAAAATGTTTTCGGCAACAGTCAGGTTTTCGAAGATCGCCAGTTCCTGGTGAACCATTGAGATACCCATACCGTTGGCATATTCAGGCGAATAAGTTTGTAATTTCTTCGTCCATCGATCTCTCAGTAATACCCGAATCGGGTTCCTCTTCGCCCATGATGATCTTCACCAGGGTGGATTTCCCGGCTCCATTTTCTCCCAACAGGGTATGAACTTCACCCTTTGTAATACCAAAACTTACATCCTTAAGTGCTTCGACAATACCGTAGGATTTTTTGATACCATGAATTTGAATAAAGTCATCTTCTTGAAAGGCAGGTGCAATTTTCGCTTTGTTTTTGCCCTCAAATGAATTTAGCTCCATTAGTTCACTCCGGTTGCATTATTACAATCTATACTGTGTTTGGTTGATAAAAAGTCGAAAGGCATAGTAATCATACCTTTCGCCTTTTTGTGTTAGAGCAATACTTTTTTAGTAGTTGTAAAGACTGGTATCAAAGGTGGGCATATTCTCGGCAAAGAAGAAATCCACATTGTCGGCGTCGATCACTGCTGCGGTGTTGTACATATTTTCCGGAACAGGGTTCACGCCTGCGGCTGCATTGTCGGAGGAAACTGGGATGTTTGTCAGACCGCCGTTGTTCCAATCTTCCATCATCAAGATGGCCATGTATTCATCAGTGGCTGTCTTGTTGATCAAGGTGGCATCAATGTAGCCTTTGGCAATGTACTCGAGGGTTGCCGGTTCGCGGTCGTGCACAACGACTTTCACTGTACCTGGTTGCGATGTCCAGTTCTTCCATAGCTATGGCAATACCGGTGCCGGAGCTGGAGTCCAGACCAACGACTGCATCGACATCAGGGTAGTTGTTGAAGACGCTCTTGGCGGCTTCGATAGCATCTGCGGTTGCGGCTTTGTCATCAGCTTCGACGACAACTTCCCACTCTGAGTACTCAGCGAGGTAGTCTTTCACACCAGCCAGTTTCGCATCAGTATTGGCAGCACCCCAGTTACCCATCAGGGCGACGTTGCCGGTGGTGCCGGCGCGCTCGATCAATTCTTTTGCGGTGTCGCGGCCGCACTGGTAGTTGTCGAGACCAATGTAGGTCAACCGGGGTTAACAGCGGTTCTGGTTTCGGTCATAACAACCGGAATACCAGCAGCCATAGCTTTTTTCACAGCTTCGGCTGGGTGAGTCGTCCCACATCCTGGTGATGATGCCGTCGGCCTGATTGGCGACAGCAGCTTCAATTGCTTCGGCCTGAGCCTGGGTGTCCCAACCTTCGGGTCCGGCTGCAATGATGTTCACCTGGAAATACTCGGCGGCATAGCGCAGGGCAAGGTGAGAATCCGCAAAATAGGGGTGCGCCTGGTGGGAAGACACCATGTAGTAGGTGCGCATTTCTGCGGGTTCGTCGGCTGTAACTGCGGCAGGAGCATCTGGAGCGGCAGCTTCAGGTGCTGCGGGGGCACAGGCAGCCAACATTGTAACCATCAATACAAACACTAAAGCAATTGAAACTGATCTGGAATTTCATTTATCTCTCTCCTGGTAAATGAACATATAGTTCTTGGTGGGAACTCACCTTCAAGTTCCGGACAATATTCGACTTACAGGTAATATTTTGATTTCCAAGGACCTCCTTTGCTGTAAATTTTCAGGAATTTGTATATCGAAATGTCAAAACCTAACAAAGGCCTTGCCGTCATGCCTTCAGATAATTTCAATCAAATCAATAATTAGAGGAAAGCCATAATTATTATACACATATTGATTTAAATCAATTTTTTTCGGTGGAGGGCGATGTTTGTGCTTTTGGTCACATTCATGTCTGGATATACAATAATAGATGTGGTCACGTTTGTCAACCTTGTATTCACATATGTGATTTATATATCGTCAAAAGAAGGAGTTAAGTCAGGGTAGCAGTTTTAGCTTTCTGATTTAAACATCCTTCAACGATCCAGTCGCCAAAATCTTACATTTGAAAATAAATTCATATTTGAGAATGCTGAAATAGATGGAATGGCCTGGTTGAAACCAGGGAGAAATGGTCCGGATTAAAGGCAGAATATGTCCAGAAATAGTTTAATTTTCCGAAACCTAATTTCCCTCTTTTTGAATACTGATAGATACAATTTTTTCATTCAGATCGGTAACTAGATAGCTCACGGAAATGATTTGCCCATTGATATAGTAATAATAGGCATTCTGAGTGTCGTCGTATTTGAAATCTGGATAATTTTCTTTCAACTCGTTCAGGGAAATAATAAAATCCTCTTCGGAGCCTTCAAAAAGATAAGCCCGAGAGAATATTGGTATAGAAAGGGTAGTTAAACCTCATCAAGTTCATCATATCTATAGCGTACATATCCCCCGAATAAATCTCCCTTGATAATTTCTTGGATCTCGTTGATCTGGGCAAGCTCCTGGGCTGGGAAAGCTCCCTCCAATTGGGCAATGACGAGTTCTGCCTTCTCGGGATCAAGAACAAGTTCTAATTCAAATACTCGGGAAATCGAAGAATAGTAGTTGATTAATTTTAAATGGTTGACCATTCTTATCAGCTGCAATCGATAGGCTGGTTTCGTCATTCCGTCCAATTTGTTCTGCTCCCGGAAGAGCAGAATAATGATCGCGCGCTTCTTCTACGCTCTTTTGTGAAGCATAGGTCACAATCATTTTATTGGACCTTGGCATTATAGGAGAAAGCTGAATTTACGAAAAAAGTCTTTTCCAAAAAGCCCAATGGTTTCTTCCACATAATTCTCAATCCAAGCGGAGTTAGAAAAGTCAATCATCTCTGTAGTCTGTACCGTGGATGTTGATGAATATTTTGGAATGATCACAAAAACTACGATCGCAATTATTGCGAGAAGTAAAATGATTGACAGAATCTTGAATTGATTTTCTCTAATTTCCATAACACCCTTTTGGCTGCCCGTTGTGAAAAAGAAGCTGCTTATTCACTACGATCACAATCAATAATCTACTAACTCAATGGATAAATCCCAAATTCTAGAACGGCATCGCGCAAAGCAATGATATTCTCAGGTGGCACATCTGATTGAAGGTAATGGGTGGGAGCCAAGATATATCCTCCACCTGGGCCAAGCGCTCTCATTGTTTTTATGGCTTCTGCTTTAATTTCTTCCGGAGTCCCGAATGGCATAACTTTTTGAATATCAATGGCGGCATGAAAAGATAGGCGATCTCCAAATTCAGTTTTTAATTTGTCGTGTTCCATCTCAGCTACATATGGCTGCAACCGGATTTAAACACATCCAATCCCATTTCAATATAGTCCGGGATGATCGGGTAAACGTCACCGTCCGTATGGGCAATGATCTTGATTTTTGGATTGTACTGATCGATCAGTTTCCGGGCTTGTTGGTAATAACGTGAGAATTGCGGCTTGATCAGATTTCGAAACATGGGAGGGGACATGATCGGTCCATTTTGCTGCCCCATATCGTCGCCGGCGAATCGAACAGCCTGAATATATTTCCCACAGGCTTTAAGGCCAACTTCCAGGCGTGCCAGAGCGATATCAACAAGTTTTCCCAGCAATACGTCCACAAAATCCGGTTCCAAGCTCAAGTCCATCAATACTTGTTCAAAACCTCTCATATAGTGAGCTTGTTCAAAAATTGAGTTGCTAAATTTTCCAATCAGAGCAAAGCCAGTGTTCTCATATAGATGCCGAGTTTTTTCCTCCAAGCCTTCGACCAGGTCTGGATTATAAGGATCGGGCCAGGGATATTCTTCAAGGTCTGTTATGGTAGCACCCGCAAGGACATGGTCATAGATATCATACATCAACCCGTTAGGCAGCTCAACTTTGCGGAACTTGACTCCCCAATCGTCGGTATAAAGATCCATACCATATTCGAAATCCGGTGTGTCTTTGGTTTTCCCAAGACCGATGTAACACATATCAATATTCAGTTCATTTAGGAGCTCGATCGGGTTGCTGACTGCCAGCCAAGCGCTGCCAGGAACAACTTCTTTTTTCGTTTTCAAACCAATATACTCTGCCAGTCGCAAGTAACCCTCATAACCGAAGGTACAATCGAAAGGGACCCTGTCTGGCTCACGATGATCTAAAGTTGTCACCACGCGCTCTCGCGAGGTCATTTCAGCCATTAATTAACTCCTCTTGTAAAAGATCGTGTACGGAAAAAATGGTTATTTATGCTTACCTTTGCTCGGCGGAACAGATTCGTCTTTTGCTAAATCTTTCCCTCTGGCTAAATATCTGCTGCGCAGACCTTGGTTCCCGTCAATTCAAACTAAATTTCCGGAATTTCTCCAAGTCTGAGATCCTGTAAATCATCAGGATAAATTTATAACGAAATAGATATTATATACTTTTGAATTATTTGTCAACTAAATAGATGAATTGTCAAAGCAGTGAGTTTCCAAAACTAATGCGTAAATCTCATGGTGATGTTCTCGGTTGTTATTCACTCCAACCCAAACTGATCCTCCCCCGCTCCAGGTCTACTTGCTGGATAGTTACTTTGATAATATCTCCCAGGTTTAAGTCCACTCCTGCCGGTATCTTCGATCTATGCAGCAAGCCCGCGTTTTTTACTCCCAGGTCAATAAAAGCTCCAAACTCAACTACATTCTGCACAGTTCCCTGCAGTTCCATGCCCACAACCAGATCTTTCTCAGTTAGAACATCTTTTCTCAGGAATGGTTTGGGGAGATCTTCCCGCGGGTCGCGCCCAGGTTGGACCAACTGTTTAAATATGTCCACCAGCGTTGGGACCCCGATCTTAAGGACGCTGCCAGATCCTCAGCCGTCTTCTTTTCACTTAGCCTGACCAGTGCACTCTGTTTTGATCAGAATTTTCATTCAGGTCGATGCCGGCCTGATTTATGACTTGTTTTGCCGCAGAATAGCTTTCCGGATGTATTGCAGTTGAATCCAAGGGATTATCTCCCTCCCTGACGCGCAGGAACCCGGCTGCCTGCTGATAGATTTTTTCACCCATGCCAGGAACATCCTGTAAATTTTCACGGTTACGAAAATTGCCAGCTTTATCCCGGTAGGCTACGATCCTTTTAGCCAAACCCGGACCGATGCCCGAGATAAAAGACAACAGAGCTGGAGAGGCGGTGTTTATCTCGACACCAACTTGATTTACCACGCTTTCAACAACCTGGGCCAATTTCTCTTTCAATTTTGTCTGATTGACATCATGCTGATACATGCCCACCCCAAGAGATTGGGGATCGATCTTAACCAGCTCGGCCAACGGATCCTGAACCCGGCGAGCGATTGACACAGCTCCCCTGAAGCTGACATCCATATCCGGCAGCTCTTTTCCGGCCAACTTGCTGGCGCTGTATACACTTGCTCCAGCTTCACTGGTGATCAGATAATTCACGCCTTCCAGATCCTTTATAACATCCGCGACAAATAACTCGGTCTCGCGCGATGCTGTCCCGTTTCCTATCACAATCAAGGATACATTCAATTTTTGAATGTTCTTTATCAGGAATTCCCGGGCATCTTCTACCTGGTTGCGGGGAGGAACTGGAAAGATCGTCCCGGTGACCAGGACTTTGCCGGTTGGGTCCACAACAGCCACCTTGCAACCTGTCCGGTAACCCGGGTCCAACCCCATTATGGTATAGCCTGCCAGAGGGGGCTGCAGCAGCAGCGCCCGCAGATTCTTGGAAAAGATCTGCAGAGCCCGATCTTCTGCTTTCTCAGTCAGAGTGCGGCGGACATCTCGAAATATGGCCGGAAGCAATAATCTGGAAGCAGCATCAGCTATGCTCTTGTTGAGTTCTCCAGAAAGAAGAGATTCCAGATCCAGTGGATAATGGTCCGGATCAAAGGTTCCCATAACTTTTCGGGGAGCGTGAGCTTCACCGCCAGGATACCTTGTTCTTCTGCGCGGTTAATAGCCAGGGTCTGATGGGGGCGGATGCGATTTGATTGGATCTCAAACTCGTAATAATCCTGATAGACCTGCCTTTGATCTTCCCCTTTCTTTTTCTTAGTGGTCGATAACAGGCTGCTTTGGATGGCTTTTTTACGGAGCTGCTGGCGGAGCTGTGGATGATCGCTGATAACTTCAGCAGCAATATCCCGGGCACCCTGCCAGGCATCTTCCACGGTTAACTTTATCATTAATATAGGGGGTGGCTAATTCTTCCAGAGATTCTTGTCTTATTTCCTGCTTCAGGATCAACTTCGCCAGAGGTTCCAATCCCTTTTCTCTAGCAATACTCGCTCGTGTTTTTCTCTTGGGCTTATAGGGTTGATAAAGGTCCTCCAGCTCTGCCTTGGAATTGGTTGAAATGATTTCCTTTTCCAAGTCAGGAGTCAGCTTTCCCTGTTTTTGAATGCTTTTCAGAATAGTAGCCCGGCGTTCATCCAGTGTCCGTAGTCGGATAAGCTCTTCAGAAATATTACGGAGCTGTTCCTCATCCAGTTCACCGGTGGCTTCTTTTCGGTACCTGGCGATAAAGGGGATGGTGTTGCCATCGTCCAGCAGCGAGACAACGGCTTTTACGCCAGACAACGGGATATTCAGAGAATCGGCTATCGTTTTGAGATTAGACATATCTTTCCAGGATCAACTAGTAAGGCAGTCTGAAGGAAGTTCATTACTCCGTATAACCACAAATCGCCACTGCTCGAGGTCCGGTATGCACACCCAATACAGGGGACACGATACTGATGATGATTTCTTCAGGATCAATTTCGGTTTTGATTTTCTCTACAAGTGTCTGGGCTTCTTCCAGGGCTGCGTTGTGCAATACAGCGATCCTGAGGGGTTTCTCTCGGTCTACCTGGTCAAAGAAATCCACAAACAGATCGGTTAGTGCTTTCTTCCTGGTCCGGGATCGCCTCCCCCTGCCACTTCACCGCTACTATGATCAACGGAGATCTGCGGTTTCAAATTCAGCAAATTGCCGATAAAGTGGCTTGCTCCGCCAATGCGCCCCCCTTTGTGCAGGTATTCCAGAGTATCGAGGGTAATGATATACACCATAGTGCTGCGAGCTTTATCCGCTGCGCCGACCATAGCCTGAAGATCACCTCCCTGTTCCCTTGCTCTGGCCGCTGCCAGCACCTGCCATCCCAGGCTCATACCGTTGGCCTTTGAATCCAGCACAGTTACAGGTAAATCCACCAATTCTGCTGCGGCTTTGGCTGACTCATGGGTCCCACTCATGGCTTTACTGATGGTGATGATCAAGATTTGCTCAGCGCCCTTGCTTTTAGCGGCATCATAGGCCTGTACCATCTGCTGTGGAGTGGGTTGGGATGTGGTCGGTATGGTTGGATCTTCTTCCAATCTTTTATAAAAATCCTCTGCAGTCAGGTCAACCCCATCGCGGAACTGCTCCTCTCCCCAGATAATGGTCAAAGGAACAACCTGGATGTCATATTTATCAAGAGTTCCCGGGGATATCGCAAGTACTGTCAGTGAGCAGAGCTATCTTGTGGGTCATTTTTTCTCCTCGTGTTGGTTCTTGTATCGGCATGTTTTACGCATGGTGCAATAGTCACAGATACGTGCATCCGAAATGATATTTGGCCCAAGACCAACAATCATCGATAAGGATTTACGGGGAATCATCAAGCAATATGGAGTTAAGCTGACCCCAATCTGTTCAGTCTCAAGCAGTTCAAAAATGATAGGCTGTCCATCCTCCACTCCCAGCCGATCATACCCGGGCTGAGAGGTATGGTGGTTTGATACCCCTCAGAAGCCGCTTTAAGTTCAATATCTCTACACACTTCATTGGCAAGGGACTCAACTGCAGTGGACCCGACGCCGTCGATCGCCAGCCCCAGGACCATATCATCTTCCATAACCTCAGATGCATAATCATCGATCTTGGATCCGACCGTGCAAACTGCTGCTGCGAGATAACTTGCGCCAACCAGGTGTTCTGTGACCAACGGACCAGATAATTTGATTCCACCCTCTAGCTCCAAGCCATTATGCTGGAAATCAATCACTTTGATTTCCTTTAAACATACTTCTGGCTCAAGTAAATTTATTCCCTCCGCCAGTGCTTTTTCAGCGGTGGCAACCAGGCCTGGACTGCGGGACCGGATGATATCAGGATCTGCGCCTTGCCCACGCAGTACACTATACGGTAATATTAAAGTCTGTGGCTTGCCATTTTCTCATATGAATCCAGGCTCAATCAGGTTTGTGCTCTCTAAAATACCCAATATAGCGAGATCCATAATAGTCCCTTCCCAGCAACAGGTCAGAAGCACGGATGGTCGAAGCAAGCTTCACAGGATCGGTAATTGCGCAGGTTGCACCTGCTCCCATAGCAAGAGCTAGAAGAGCCGTTAATGGTATGGCGATCCGGAAGCCCAAAGGAAACGTTACTGGCTCCAAGATTAATATTCACACCAAACTCTTCCTTCACTCGCCAGATAGTATCCAGTGTCACAACACCGGCATCACTATCTGCCCCCACAGTCAACACCAGCGGATCAATTACAATATCTTCCACAGGAATGCCAAGTTTAGCAGCCCTTTCAATGATTTTTCCAGCCACTGCAACCCGTGTCTCTGTGTCATTTGGAATGCCATCATCATGCATCACCAGACCAATGACCGGTACCGCAAATTCCTTAATGACGGGCAAGACAGCTTTAAGGGAAGCTTCTTCGCCATTGACCGAATTTACCAAAGGGCGACCAGGCAAAACCTTTAAGGCTGCCGCCAAGGCATCCGGGTTAGCGGAATCCAAACACAGCGGAACATCTACTGTCTCAGAAACTATCTTGGCCACTTTGGGAAGCAAGTCTACTTCATCACCACCCGGAATACCCACATTAACATCGAGGATGTCGGCACCCGCTGCAACCTGGTTTAAGGCAATTTGTTTTACATATTCAAAATCGCCTTCCTTGAGAGCCGCGGCCAGTTTTTTCCGGCCGGTGGGGTTGATTTTTTCGCCAATAATCAAAATGGTTTTTCGATACCGATGATTACTTCTTCTATCGTACTTTTTATAATTGTTTCCATAAATTCATTCGTATTTTATTTTTTTAAACAGTCAATAATTTGATCAAATCGTCTCCATCATCGCTTCAGCTTAGCATCGCTTTCAGGCCGGCTGATTCCAGAATAATGATAACAGCAATTTTATCCTCATTAATGGGCGGATTTGATCATCCTCCATTCTACCTTCATTACTATTGGCTCCCGATTCTGAATTACCCCCGGACAATTGAAAATCCTGGCCGCTCTCAAGGAAAGAACCAGCCAGGATTGTCATCTTAGATTTTAGTAGAATCGGTTTTTCTCAGGTCAGCTTCATCACCACCATGCCCAGAATATCGGCAGCCTTGTCAGCCTGATCCGCCATATTAGAAACATGGCGGTAAACTTCCCGCTGCCTTAACATCACCATCAATGGTTCAAAATCCTTGGCTTTGACAAATAGATCTCCAATGGCCACGCGATAAAGGTGTTCCACTTCGTTCTCGATCTTTTTTGCCCGGCGGGCGTGGTCACCTGCAACACGGGGGTTGCTGAAAAGCGTATGGAACGCCATCTCCAGCTCTTCAGTTGCTTCCCTGGTTAAGGTCACCATTTTCATCAAATAATCGTCTGCTTCAGTACCCAGCAGCTGCATTTCCTCAACTGTCGTATAACAATAGTCAAGAATATCATCGATGTATAAGGAAATCATGAAAATATCTTCCCGATCGAGGGGCGTGATAAAGGTATTGTGAAGCTCGTCGATCAAGATCCTGCGCACTTCATCGGCTTCAATTTCCTTTTCCCGCATTTGATCAATGGCTTTGTCCTTTAATTCGGATTTTCCCAGCCATTTCTCCATAAGCTTGAAACCTTCAATTGTGATCTGGGTTTGTTCGATCAACATCCCGACAAACTTATCTTCCCGTTTTCCTCGTTTAAACACACCTGAAATTCCCATATCCTTCCTCCAATCCAAAACCTGATCGCCGATTACGGGATCAAATAATCAATCAAAAAGTACAATAAAGCAGCAATTCCTGCCGATGCCGGAACAGTTAAGAACCAGGCCACCAGGATATCACTCATCACTCCCCAGCGCACTTGAGATCTGCGCTGCGCAGCTCCAACTCCAAGAATGGAAGAGCTGACCACATGTGTAGTGCTGACAGGACCACCAAATAAAGAGGCTGTCAGAATCACCACCATGGATGAAAGCTGAGATGCAAAACTGTGGATGGGCCTGATCCTGTAAAATTTTCCACCCAGGGTATGTATGATCCGCCAACCGCCTGATGCTGTGCCAATTCCGATCGCTGTCGCACTGGCAAAAATTACCCACCAGGGAACAACAAAAGAATCTTGATATCCTAGAACCACCAGACCCATGGTGATGATTCCCATTGTTTTTTGAGCATCATTGGTTCCGTGGCTCAAGGCAAGTGTGAATGCTGTTGGTATCTGCGCGTACTTGAAGAACAAGTTGGCTTTTGGTGAAGCATTCCGTACCGCCCACATGCTTATCCTCATCACAATTTGCCCGAGAACATATCCCAATACTGGAGATAAGAACAGGGCGACAGCGACCAATCCCAATCCTTCCACTTTAAGGGCTTGAAAACCTGTTCCTACCATCACGGCGCCTACAATGCCACCAATCAAAGCATGGGATGAGCTTGAGGGAATGCCAAAAAACCAGGTAATGATATTCCAGATACTGGCGCTTAATAAGGCCGCTAAGACAACAGCAATTGTTATTGAATCCGGGGATGCTACATCCTGACCGATGGTTTTCGCAACAGCAACGCCAAAAACAAATGGACCAATAAAGTTGGCCACCGTGGCAATGACCAGCGCAGCTGTCGGGGTCATGGCCCGGGAAGAGATCATAGTTGCCACAACGTTGGCACTGTCATGAAAACCGTTCAGGAAATCAAAGATCAAAGCCAGGGCAATTAGAATGATAATTAATATTTGGTCCATAACTATCTTATTTTTAGAAGGAAGGCCTGGATGGTATTATGCTTACCTGGCCTTTAGTTTCTTTAATATATATCCGTTTTCAGGGTAAGACATTATAACCATTAACGATAAACCCTGACAAGGTTTGTTTAATTCAACCAGATCTAATAGTTTGGGGTTTTTACGAGGGGGAGACAATAAACGAAATCAGTTTCCCTTTATCAGATCAGACGGGAAAAGAGATGCTGAACTCACTGCCTTGGCCTGCTCCTGCACTTTGGGCTGAAATTTCGCCGCCTTGCGCGTTTACAAGAGCCTGGGTGATCGCCAGCCCTAATCCTGATCCACCCGTACTACGATTCCGATCTGGATCCACCCTGTAGAAACGATCAAAAACGTAAGGTAGATGCTCGGCGTCTATTCCTGTGCCATTATCTTTCACAGATAGTGTGACCACTCCATCCTCTTCAGACAATAGGATCTGTACGGTTCCACCTTTGAGTGTATGGCTAAGTGCATTATTAAGCAAATTGGCCAAACACTGGGTAAGACGGGCACAATCCCCCTGAACCGGTGTGGTCGTATCAGGTAAATCAGTAACCAGGGATATTTCCTGATCGTCAAAGAGGGGCTGATAAATTCCCGCGGTATCCTGAACAACCTCGATCAAATCTTGGTTGGTAAGATTAATTGAATACTCTTTGGCTTCCAGCAGAGCTAGATCGTGCAAATCATTCACCAGACGAGAAAGCTGGCGGGTTTGATCATAGAGACGGGCAACTTCAACCTTGTCGAGTTCATAAACATCATCCAGAATCGCTCTCAAGTTTCCCTGGATAACCGTTAGGGGTGTCCGCAGTTCATGAGCGATATCAGCCAGCATGTTATTTCGTAAAGTATCGGCTTCCTCCAGCGCGGCGGCCATGGTATTAAAGGCTACAGCGACCTCTCTGATTTCGCTGGTACCTTTCACTTCGATGCGCTGAGTGAGGTCCTGGGATCCAACTGCCCGGGCTGCCTTTACCAGATTATTCAAAGGGGCAGCCAATCCCCGACTGCTAATAACTCCAACTAGTATTCCCACCATGGATATAGAAAACAGGATCCTGACTAAACCAATAACTAGTTCACTTTGCCCATAGCGGTTTATCCTGGTCAGGAATGATAGCTGCGGATCATCTGGATGCGTTTCAAATGCCCCACCATCTGGTTGGACCAGATTGATATTATCCGCCTGGATTGTCAGATAGATCCCGGTTGGGATAACGATCAGAAAGATCATGATCGCCACATACGTGAGACTGATCCTCACCCACAGCTGATTCAATTTCATCGTTCTCTCATCCGGTAGCCAATACCATGAACTGTTTGAATGAAGGATCCCTGATCGGTATTTTGATCGATCTTCCTTCGCAAGTTTTTGATATGGGAATCCAATGTTCGTCCTGCGCTTGCCGAACCATATCCCAGTGCTTTTTCTGCCAGTTCGTCGCGGGTGATCACAAATCCAGGGTTCTGCATCAATACTTTAATTATTTCAAATTCCGAAGGAGTCAGGTTGATCATCTCTTCATTAAGGGAAAGTTCCCGCTTACCGAGATCTAAGCTCAATCTCCCCAACCTGTAAACGCTGCGGTATTTGGGATTCCTGCTGGAGTTGTGTGCGCCGAAGTAAAGCACGAACCCGGGCGACTACTTCGCGAGGATTAAAGGGTTTGGTGATGTAATCATCGGCGCCGATTTCCAATCCCACGATCTTGTCATTATCTTCCACTCTGGCGGTGAGCATGATGATTGGAGTGGCTGCTATATTAAAATCTGCCCTTACCAAGCGAGCTACATCCCAACCATCTCGATCCGGAAGCATTAAGTCCAGGATCAATAGTTGGGGCTTTTCTGTCCGCAATACTCTCAGCGCCGACTCGCCATCATACGCGGTCAGGACTTGATATCCTGCTTTTTCCAAGTAAGAACGCACCAGGCGGACTATATCCCTATCATCATCTACGACAAGTATTCTATCCATATTCATTCGCCTTCAAAGTGATCACGGATACAAAAATTAACCCGCATTCACTACTCGCTGCGTAAAGCCTCGATGGGTTCCAGTTGGGATGCTCTGTTAGCTGGGTATATCCCAAAGAACAAGCCAACAGCTGCTGAGAATAGAGTTGCTAGGAGGACAGAGTTAAGGGTAATAGCGGGGTTCAACAGGAAGTCACTAGCTGCAGCAACCCTACCGATCCCCAGGGATAACAACCACCCTAGGATAATACCTATAATGCCGCCGATAACACTTAATAAGGACGATTCGATCAGGAATTGAGTCAGGATATCTTTTTTCTTGGCACCCACTGCTTTTCTCAAGCCGATTTCCTTGGTCCTCTCAGTGACTGATACCAGCATGATATTCATGATCCCGATCCCGCCAACCAGCAAACTTATGCCGGCTACACCGCCTAGGAAAACTGTAAAGACACCAGTGACAGTAGACGCCATATCCAAGAATACTTCCTGGGAAAGGATATTAAAATCGTTCTCGCCTAACTTAATACTATGGCGGTCGCGCAGGATAATTGATACTTCCTCTTCAGCTATTTTCACAAAATCGGCATCGATCGCTGAAACATAGATCATATCAACCTGGTTTTTTACACTGCGGGGCATCAACCTTATTTGAGCCGTAGTCAAAGGAATCAAAATTTGATCGTCTGGGCTGCTGCCAAATCCCGATCCGCCTTCTTTTTTCAGAATACCTACCACACGGAAGGGTTGTCCAGCAACTCTGACAGTTTCTCCTATTAACCCGTCAGATCGTCCAAACATATCTTCGGCCACGTTTGTTCCAAGGATTGCCGCCGAGGCCAATCCGGTGATTTGGGATGGGGAAAAGAACTCCCCTTCAGATAGTTCAATAGTCTGAACATCGGCGTACTCAACGGTCACACCGACAAACCCTACGTTTGTAACATTGCCAGCGTTAGTCAATTCCGCCTGTCCTTGGATCACCGGGGCTGCTGCTGCGACCGATGGCGCAAAAATCGGATCTGCAATCGCTTCTGCATCCCGAATGGTCAGCGGTTTCGGATTGGTGACATCTTCATAATTTGTCATCACAAAAAGCAGGTTGGTGCCAATGCCTTCGATTTCTCCCACGATGGCTTGTTCTGTACCATTGCCGATTGCCAGCATGGCAATCACTGCGCCGACGCCGATAATGATGCCCAGCATGGTTAGAGCTGTGCGGACTTTATTTGAGGTGAGGCTTTCAAGCGCCTCCAGTAAGGCTGATACAAAATTCATATTTACTCCGCTATTCGTCCATCCCGGATAGAGATCACCCGATCAGTTAATTCTGCAATTTCCGGATCGTGGGTGACAATGATCAAGGTCGTACCGCGATCTTTGTTCAGATTTTTCAACAGGGTCATAATCTCCTCCCCTGATTTTGTGTCCAGGTTTCCAGTTGGCTCATCTGCCATAATGATCGCTGGGTCATTAACAAGCGCCCGAGCGATTGCCACTCGCTGCATTTGTCCGCCTGATAGTTCATTGGGCCGGTGATGGATCCGGTCACTCAACCCGACAGCTGCCAGGGCATCTTTTGCCACTTGCTTTCTATTCCGTCCATTCAAAACTGCATAACGCATGGGCAGCTCAACATTTGCCAACGCCGTTGCACGTGGTAGCAGGTTAAAACTTCTGGAAAACAAAACCTACTCCCCGGTTGCGGATCTCTGCCAATTGATCATCGTTTAACGTTGCCACACTCTCTCCGTTCAGGTGGTAATCACCTGATGACGGACGATCCAGGCATCCCAAAATATTCATCAGGGTGGATTTTCCTGAACCAGAGGGGCCCATGATGGAGATAATTTCTCCCGGGGCTATATTAACTGATAGGCCTCTCAAAGCATGAACTTCAATCTCGCCCATCTGGTAAACCTTGGTGATATCTTTTGCTTCAACTACCCACTTCGACATAAACAACTCCTGCTCTTTGTGGTCTAATTTTTCTTAGGGCATACCTCGCATGCCATCGGGCGGCTGACCAGGCTCCATTTCATCAAAAATACTTACACTGGGCGGGTTAAGGACAACATAGTCACCTTCACCGATCTCGCCCTCTAATAATTCGCTATATTCATCAGACGATGCTCCCAAGGTGACAGGAACTTTCTCCAATCCTTCGATCTCCGCAAACTCACCATTTGTGGAGACGTAAACAACCTGCTCTCCCTTGACCCAGCGAACTGCCCGGTTGGGTATCAGCAAGGCATCTTCAACATGACGAACAACAATCTGCACCGCCGCAGTTAAACCTGGACGTACTTCATCATCAGCATCCACCAGTTTGATAGAAACCCTAAAGGAAACCAACCCCTGCAGCGGGACACCAACTGGTGATACTTCAATAACTTCACCCTGGTATTCCATATCCAGGATAGCATCAAAGGACAATGTGACTGGTTGACCAATATTAATCTGATTAATATCCACTTCGGAGATTTCGACATCTACCAAAAGGGTATCCAGATCATCAATCCTGAATGCCAGTGTATTTGGAGAAACCAAATCTCCGGGATGAGCTTCTGCTGCTGTGATCACCCCGTTAAACGGGGCTGTGATAAAGGCAGCATCTAGGGATGCTTGGGCTGCCGAAATGCGGGCTTCCGCCAGCTTGATATCATCCGGGTCTGGGCCATCTTTTAACTCTATCGTACTGCCGTTCCGCAGTACCTAATTGGGCAAGTGCAACAGCAACTTTGGCATCCAATATCCCCATCTCAATCTCATCAGCACCGACCTGAAGCCAATTTACATACCACTGCGCATATTGATACTGGTTAATCGCATCTGTCAGCACGATCTGGGCTCGCGCTGTGCCTATCCTTCCATCTGCGTTATCATATCGTGTTTGTTTTGAACTTAATTGCTTCTTCGGCGAGAACTAGCTTTGCCTTGGCTGATTTTAATTCTTCAGGGCTATAGCGGTTCCCCGGTTAATTCAACAACCAGCGATATTCAGCATCATCCAAAGAATCCCTGGCATTGGCGAGTACTAATTGGGCGTTGGCTGATACCTCCGCCGCATTTTCGTATAGATCTTCCAGGGCTCTGGTAGCTGTAACCAACTCCTGCTGGGACATATAATAATTCTGCGGGAGGGAGTCTTCCTTTAACTCGCTCAGAACCTGATCCGCCTTCACTTTATCCCCCAGGCTGACCATTACTTCAGACACTATTCCTGCCGTTTCCCAGTTGAGAATTGCACTCTGTTCAGCACGTACTTCACCTGTTTCATCAACCACCGCGCTGAGTTCTCCATAATTCACCTGGAAAGTTTGTAAGTTGCTACTACTGGCCTGGCTCTTTTGCCTGGCGCTAACAACACCATATGTCGCCCCTGCCAGGATCAATGCGCCAATAATAATTAATATAATGGTTCTCTTTTTCATTAGTATCTCCCTTCTTCAACACTTCTGGTTTCTTCTGTCAGGGTTAAACCCTGAACAATATCCGTTATATATTTAATTCCTGCATCATTTTAGCTTATAAATCTGGAGATATTCTGGAGTATCCGTGGTTATAATGAGGAAATTTCTTTCCTCAAAGGGATTGTCAACAAATTTGTTAAGGATTCTCTAACAATTTACTACTGCCCTTGCTGGCTGGCGTGTCATGTTTACGGCTGTCAGTCAACTTGGTATAATGCCATCTTAGTTGTGGAGGGGTGCCAGAGTGGCCGATTGGGGCGGTCTCGAAAACCGTTGTGGGCTTTTGGTCCACCGTGGGTTCGAATCCCACCCCCTCCGCTCCTCTTCCCGTATCGGGGCGTGATAATAAAAAAACCTGACGGTTGCGATCGTCAGGTTTTTTCTTTTGGAAGTGACCAGGATAAATTCAGGAAGGTTTAACGCCAGACCTTCTCATCCGTAATATAAATCCCATAGCCAAGAACCCTACGCCTATCAAGAGAATGATAAAAGACTGCCAGGTGAGCGGGTTGAAAATTGGACCCATTACCCTGACGCTGGCATCAATTAATTCATGATACAACAAAGAGGTCTGGGGAATTCCTTCTGGTATACGTTCTGCAAGCCACCCCCGCCACAGTGGTCGATATAAAATAGCTGTGATCAGCGAGATCAATCCACTACCGATCAGGGGAATGCCAAACCACTGACCCAAACCTTCCATTGACCGAACTCCAATAAACAGGATCAACAATAACAACCCCAGGGGGTAAAAGTAGCACGGTATCAAGCTGCCAGCGAATGTTCCGGATATTCCATTTTAATGTGTAGACTCCCCCGATCTGCTCCCGCTGCTTCAGCAATGCCTGAGTTGCATTATATTCTGGAGGCATTGCTTCAACCACCATTCTCAAGACATCGTTATAAACTCCGATCTGTTCTGTATGGGGGAAGGTGGACAATTTACACAGCTCTTTGACCATCTTGACCCGCGGCAGGGGTTCACCGGGAATGGTTTGCATTTCTTCCATTTGCAGATCCGTACAATCTGGCAGAGAATCGTAAAAAGCCACTACAGCTGCCTCTCCTTCCGGTCCAGACATTCTATCTTTCAGTGGTTCCATTTTCCAGCTGATGAACGGCAGCTGGTCATCCGTGTCCAACCAATTATAAAAACCATTTATTGTGACCTCAATCCAGGACTGTATCAAGTCGTCCGCCAGGAGAGCTGTTTTAAGTTTTTCCAGTTCTGTTCTTCCATCGAGTAGATCAAATTATAAAGGTTAAGCTCCCTCCCACCAGGAGTTTCTGTGTCTTCAATTTTGGTAGAGATATCTTCCGCCTGTCGGTTGGTCATGATCTCCAGGGCTGCTGGAATAAGTTCTGAATCTAATACCACCCCGGTTGTTATCTCGTTAACTTGCTCCTGGTCAAAGAGCACATTGCCAACATTGTTGGCCATCAGCGCTAACGGAAGCACGATCATTAACGCTCCAGCCAGAATAAAAGCGATGAATTTTAATATGGCGCTAAAAAGAGTTTTCATCAGTTATCCCTCATGAGGTCATCCCAGGGAAATTCCAGTAATGAAGCCAGGACAAGGTCTGGTTTTCCGCCATCATTCTCAAACGGAAGCTGGATGGTGAGTTGATTGGGCACTGCGATACAAAACAATTCTGCTCTTTTGGCCGCCAGTACACCATTGGGAGAATCTTCCAGAACAAGCACTTTCTCTCGTGCAAGTCCCGTCTTCTTCAGACCTAAATTATAAAGTTCTGGGCTGGGTTTTGCTATCTCAACTTCATCTGCGCAACTTGTATGATCAAAATACTCCATCAGCCCAAGTCGCTTAAGATGTGAGTGAACCCAGTCCTGATCAGAGCTGGAGACAATTCCTAACACAAGCCCAAGTTCCTTGGCTTTGTTTATCAAATTTTCCACTCCAGGCAGCGGCCTCTTCTGATAGACTAATTCTAATTCTGTTTCTTTGACTTCTTGAAGGATCTCTGCCCTTTTGCTCTCTTCTGGGAACTCATTTAGAAACACCTCAATCGGACCTAGATGGTCTGTAGATTTCCCAAGGATCTCCGCCCATTCCTCTAGAAGCAGTTCCTGGCCATGTTCCTTGAATTTTTCTTTCCAGGCCTGAAAGATTGTAGTCTCTGTATCCAGGATCAAGCCGTCAAAATCAAATAAGATTCCTTGCAGTGGTGTTTGTAACGTCATAATCGTGATTATACAGGATATCCTGAGTTCTCTAACCTTACAGTAGTATAATTAAATAGTTCTTCAAAATTTTATTACTGGATCAACAACATGGTCAAACAGCTCCAGCTGATCATCCGTTTATTGAAGGATAAAAGGGTTCATCCTCTGATCAAAGTGCTTCCCTTTTTATCCTTGTTATATCTGGTCTATCCCGATTTTGTGCCAGGCCCTTTTGATGACGCAGTCGTCATCGGATTATTTATGCAGTTCTTTATGAGTCTTGTTCCCGACGAACTTATTGAGGAACACCGATACGAACAGGAGATCGAGGAACTCAACTCTGACGGAGAAGACTCTGTCATCGAAGGAGAGTTCTGGGAAGAATAAACACCTGCTTAAAAATGAAACTCCCCAATTGGGGAGTTTTTTGTTTTGCAGTTGAGGTTAGAAATAATCCTCTTCGTCATCCCCGTCGTCAAATTTTATCTCAAATTCAACGTCTTCCCGGGCTTGCCTGACCCACAATTGGATCATATCCCCATCCTCAGTTTCTTCTGGGTGGGCAGCAATAATGGTGATTTCGTCAATGAGTCCTGTCTCTGTGCGATATTCCAACACAATAGATTCGTTCTTCTGCCAAGCATTAGTGCAGCGATCTACAAGTGAATAGCCATCAAAAGCCCTCAGCTCCGTATAATAAGTATCATACTGGCTTGGGCTTTCAGCTACTCCCTGGATCCACAATCCATTAACTTCGCGAAATTCAGGCGTTGGTCCTTCAATGATAGTAATTTTTTCTGCCATGCATCTCCTGGATCACACCGATCCGTTCCTCCACTTAGGGCTATCTTACCATAATTTTCTGTCCGGTAAACCACCAACCATCTTACGAATTTTTCAGTCCAAATATCGGCAAAGAAATGCCTTTTCTGCTTCTGAAGTATAATAATTTTGTCTGCCTTAGCTGTTCATCCTGTTTTCTCTCAACCGGGAAGGCCGGAACTTATTGTTTTTTTCATAGATCATAATATGGCGCCCTTTCAGATTCTGACATTTTCACCAAAAACCTCCTTTTTAAGGAAAATCCAGGACTTGCTATCTTCCAGTCCTGGTTTCCAACTAAAAAATATTCCCTCCCTCCCAGGAGATATCCCGTCGGATATTGGGAAAGAAGACTGGATCGGTATATTGGATCTCGACTCCCAGTCCGAACCCCCGGATGTAGTAGTAAATATCATTCAGAATCATTATCCAGAAAACCAGTTTCTACTGCTATCAAAAGAGCTCTCTTCTCTGCCTTCCTCGTCAACAGCAGGCCTACATTTGATCAATATTGATGCTCTTTCCAGTTCCCTGTTCATTCCTTTCCTGACCTCTTTGGCAGAAAAATCTACTTTGATCACTGCCAAACTGCAGGCTGAAACGGATCTCAATAAACGATTGAGTGAGCTGCTGCTGATCAGAAAAGCCAGCCTTCACTTAACAATGAATTTATCTCTTGATTCTGTACTGGAATCGATCCTGGAGAGCGCCATGGAATTAGTATCCGCAGATGATACCCACGTATTTTTATATGAACATGGGGTGTTGTCTTTTGCTGCTGCTCTTTTTGATGGACACCAGCAAAGAAGAGCCATTCATGAATCCCCGACCCCAGGGCATGACATACAAGGTCGCCAGGGAAGGGAACAAGAATAGTAGTAGAAACACATGAGCAAATCCCAATATTTGAGGACTCCCTCTGGGAAGGATCAATCATCGGCCTTCCTTTGAAGATAGGCAATACCGTGCTGGGAGTGATGAACGTAGCTTTGAGAGAGACCTCATGATTTTTACAGAAAACGAGATCCAAGCCCTGGAATTTTTAGCCGATCAGGCTTCGATTGCCATTCAAAATGCCAAGCTTTATGAACAAGCCCAGCAAGAGATATCCGACCGGAAAAAAGCAGAAAAAGCAATCAAACATTGGCCCATCATGATGCACTGACCGGACTTCCCAATCGCAGCTTGTTCAATGAAAGGATAAATCTGGAAATCTCCCGCTCGCAAAGGAATAACCAAAAAATTGGTGTGATGTTATTCGATTTGGACCAGTTGAAAAGAGTAAATGATTCCTTTGGTCATTCTTAGGGAGATCTGCTTCTCCAGGCCGTGGCTCAGCGAATGTTGGGATTGCTTCGAAAAAGTGATACGGTGGCAAGAATGGGTGGAGATGAATTTTTATTAATACTTCCTGAGATGAAGCAGTCCAAAGATGCTGTTATAACAGCAGAACGGATACTGAGCGCATTAAGTACTCCTTTCCTACTAGAAGGTAATCAAATCAATATAACGACCAGCATTGGTATAGTATTATTCCCCGATGATGGGACAGAAGTTGATGACTTAATAAAAAAAGCAGATATAGCTATGTATAAAGCCAAGGAAAAAGGCGGCAATATCTACCACTTTTATACTGAATGAAGCAAACTCTTACACTATGTATCAACTTCTAATACTCATCCCCCTCACTGTTAACGTCAATTCATTTGATGAAGGCTGGCCTGATTTTTTGGAAGCAGTCGAGGTTTTGGATGGCTTGATCCGGGAATCCGTCTCCCGGATTGACCGCGGGATATACGGACAAAATAATATCCGTCGAATATACAGTTTTCTATTTCATGACAAATCCTCTCTTGAAAAAGCTCTCATTTCTCCTCCGGGAGAGAAAGCCGGGAAAATCCTTCACGAAATAACAGGGGGAGAGGTAGTACTTCTCAGTGGAACTTTCCACGAGGATACTTTGGATCGGATTCAATCCTGGGAAGATACAGTCGAGGAATCATGAAAATGATCTTCTACTGGATCGATATTGAAATGGTTTCTGATTCCTCTCATTTTAATATTCATTACTTCCCTTATATATGTATATTTTCAGATTAGGAATGGATCCTCCTCCAGAAACAGACAAGTTATCACCTGGATTAGAAATCCCCAGGCTCATCCTGAGTGGAAAATGTTATCCAAAACTCGCTGCCAGGAATTCTCTCCATTTTTATTTCCAACAGATGGTTATATCGGATATTTATGGGACGATTCTTTCAGACCTGGACATCGACATCAAGGCATTGATATCTTCACTGATCTAAAGTCCGGAGAATCTCCTGTTTATGCAGCATATGATGGTTACCTGACCAGATTATCCGATTGGAAATCCTCCCTAATCTTACGCATTCCCGAGGATCCTCTTTCCCCCCAGCGCCAGATCTGGATCTATTACACTCATATGGCTGATTCTAAAGGCAACTCCTATATCGTTTCTGATTACTCGCCTGGAACGATTGAGGTTTTTGTTAAAGAAGGCACACTTCTAGGCTACCAGGGTAATTATTCGGGAACACCCGGAAATCCAACAGGGATACATCTTCATTTCTCAATAGTGAAGGATGATGGACAAGGCAGCTTTTTGAATGAGTTGAAGATTCAAAATACACTGGACCCATCACCCTATTTTGATTTGCCACTAAATGGGAAAGATAATACTGATGAAATACCCGTATGCCCCCACTAAAAATGCAAACTTAATTCCTGGGAGGGATAGATCATGTCTGAAAAAGAATTTGTAGTGATCGAAATTATTGGGAAGGTAGGTTTGGTAAAACTCAACAGACCTGAGTCATATAATGCACTCAATCTGCAACTCTTATCCGAGTTAATGGAATCCCTGAAAGAATTGGATGAGAGGGATGATATTGGCGCAATAGTTATCACTGGCAATGAAAAATCATTTGCTGCCGGTGCAGACATATCCTCCATGGCAAAAGCTACAAAGGATGAAATCAAAAAAAGCAAATTCATCCCAACTTTTTCACAGATAAGAGAAATTAATAAACCAATCATTGCCGCTGTTTCAGGATACTGTTTGGGAGGAGGATTGGAATTGGCCATGTCCTGCGATATGATCATCTCTTCCACAAAATCAAAATTCGGACAACCTGAAATCAACCTTGGTATTATTCCAGGAGCTGGAGGAACGCAGCGATTAACGAGAGCAGTTGGAAAAGTTATCGCAATGGAAATGATCTTGAATAATCGGACACTAAAAGCTGAAGAGGCACTTTCGATGGGATTGATCAATGCTGTATATCCGGTAGAAGATTACCTGGAAAAAGGTCTTTCCCTGGCACAGGAGATTGCGTCCAGGGCTCCATTGGCAATACAAGCTGCCAAACAAGCCATTAATCAGGTTGATGAATTAGCTTTAACAGATGGATTGAATGAAGAAAGAGAGTTGTTTTTTAATCTTTTTTCAACCATGGACCAAAAAGAAGGCATGAGTGCTTTTCTTGAAAAAAGAAACCCGGACTGGACAGGAAGTTGACTTTGTCCATATCTCTTATCCCCAATATGTATTAATAGTTATTTGTAGTAATCGTAGTAGGGCTTGTGGATATGTGTAAAATGGATTTTGAGATCAGATAAGTGAATATTGAGAGTGGAATATACGGAGGATAACAAAAGAGCACTACCCACATATGGGGTCAAACTACCTCATATGTGATTGGGATATTACTAACAGTCAGATGGGGATACTATTGAATAGAATAGAGGTTTAATGGAAAATAATCAAAAAACCAGGAAATTGGGAAAAGGTGTTTATAAGAGGCCTTTTTTATCGCGAATAATTAGCTTAAAAAGGGGTAGTTATCCCCAAAAGGGAGTAGTTATCCACACAAAGAGTGCACTTATCCACAGATAATGAGCCCAGGTTTAACAGATTATTAAGATAAAAAAACCTTCTTTTTGAAGGTTTATTTTGTTGAAATTATGGGTTTAAACGAGGTTTAATCAGGGGAAATAACAGTTCCATCGGGGATGATCTTACTTTTGGGGATTACGACAATGCCATCTCTGATGAACCATATTTTTGCATCTTTTTCAGTTCCTGGAGGAAAAGGCTTGATAATCACATTTGATCCAATCCTGGCGTTTTTATCAATGATTGCCCCATCGATATACGAATTCTTTCCAATCCCGATAGGGACTGGGAATTTGGGATCGGAATTTTCCTCGTAATAATCGGCGCCCATGATAACGGTATTTTTGATAACAGCACCATCCTGTATCTGACTTCTTAATCCTATTACAGAATGAGATATCTCTGCGTTACCGATAGTACATCCATCCGACAGGGAAACTCCTTTCATTTTTGCGCCACCAACAATAGACCCAGGGAGGAAGCGGGCGTGGGTATAGATGGGACGGTCGATATCATAGAAATTAAAGGGAGGTGAAGGTTTTGTCAGGTCGAGATTCGCATTATAAAAAGAGCGGATCGTTCCGATATCTTCCCAGTAACCCTCAAAATCATAACCAACAACCTTATGGGTATGTATGGCATGGGGGATGACTTCCTTTCCAAAATCATCTACAACCAATTCTTTAAGAAGTTCGTCCAGAACAGAGGTTTTAAATAAATAGATTCCCATCGATCCTAATAGAGGCCGATCCGGATCATCTCTGCTGACGAAGGATTTTTGAACAGCCGGTTCTTTAGGTTTCTCTACAAAATCGGTGACAATCTGATCTTCTCCCCTTTTGAGAATACCCAGGCGGGGAGCGTCTTCCATAGCCACTGGCTGAAGGGCAATTGATATATCACCATCGTTCTCCCACATATGTCGGGCCATTTCCCCGTAGTCCATCCTGTAAAGATGGTCTCCTGCCAGGATCAAGGTATAGTCAGCACCTGTGCTGTGGATCTCAAACATCTGCTGCCGAACGGCATCTGCTGTTCCCTGGTACCAGGTATCGTTGATATTGGTTTGCTCCGCTGCCCAGATCTGGACCCAGCCTTGATGAAAAGGATCGAAGTTATATGTCCTGGTGATATGGCGGTGAAGGGAGACGGAATTGAACTGTGTTAGGAGTGCGATCCGGTCGATATTGGAGTTGATACAGTTGCTAATGGGAATGTCGATCAGACGATATTTCCCCCCAATTGGGACGGCTGGTTTTGCGCGCACTTTTGTCAGTGGAAAAAGGCGGGTTCCCTGTCCTCCCCCCATGATCACTGCCAGGATATCTTTCGTTGATGGCACGCTGGTCTCCTTCTTGTTGGCTTGTCTGGATAGATTATAACCTTTCTTCGAGGGATAAAAGGGCACAGGGAGAAATTTCTGACAGGTATATTATCAAGTATCTGAAAGAGACAAGAATACTTGAACTCATGCAAAATAACAAAAGAAGGTTGGGAAAATCTGGTTTAACCTTGTCCAGAATTGGTTTCGGAGCCTGGGCAATCGTCGGCGAACGGGAGTGGGGCTGGGCACTAAAACTTCCTATAAACCGTACGTTTTAACCCCAACTTCCCTGACACCCGCGGCCAGCTGCTCTGACAGGACCACTGTATTGCCCTTTACTCTTGGACTGTCATTAATTATAAGAACAGTATTTACCCTTGTTCACCTCCTGGCGGTGACGACGATAGGTTTCTAACCAATATGGACTATATTAAATTCCAGGTCCAATTAAACAAAAACCGATCCGCAATAGGATCGGTTAGGGGAAGTTCTGTGCCGAAGGTGGGAATCGAACCCACAATCCTCAAGGGAACGCGAGTTTGAGTCGCGCGCGTCTGCCAGTTCCGCCACTCCGGCTTGTCGTGAATTAGTATACCAAAAGAATAACGAGGGTCAAGACAACAGGAAAATCCGCAGGGAAGGACTATGCAATTTTCATGTCAATAAACTGAAAAAATTTATTGAGGAACCCCTCTTGCCCTTTGCTGGAAATCAGGTAGAATAGAATCTGATACAATGATACACTTTAGACCAGCAGCACTGGAGAGAAGAGATGGAAATCGAAATCGAATTTCAAAGTGGTGTCCCTCTCTACGAACAAATCGCCCACCAGGTACTGGAGCTGATTGAAGAAGGCGTATTGAATCCAGGAGACCAACTACCTACTACTCGGGAACTGGCGGTTAAACTAAATATTAATTTTAACACGGTGGCCCGAGCATATCGGATGCTGGATCAGGGAGAGATCATTTCCACCCAGCACGGAAGAGGCACTTTTATCCTGGAGCAAAAAGATAAAAAAGGTTTCAGAAAACAAAAGACAGAGAATATCGAGGATCTGACCAAGTTTTATATCAGGAAAGCCACCTACCTGGGGTTTAAACCCGAGGAAATCAAGACCTGTTTTGAGAGCATGGTCGAGAGAAATGACAATAAAAATACCAAAGACTAAGGGAGGATGTTTCACGTGAAACATATAAATTTATGACCACTATTGGATTAATTCTAAGGATAATAAATGCAGGATTAATGATCGGTGATCCCGGTAACTGCCGCGCTCCTGATTTACAAACGAGGAAAAAGCGGATTTCGACCGATCTGGATTGGAGCGGCGGTTTTCATTCTGTCCCAGGTTGGACATATTCCTTTTAACCAGTTCTTAATGGTTCCGGGATTGGAGGCTCTGGGGGTTGATGTTGCTGCCCAGGGAGGAATTTCGCTCTGGGTACTGGGTGCAGCCGCTGGATTATCTGCCGGTGTTTTTGAGGAGATCGCTCGATATTTGGCCTTGAAATTCTGGTTGAAGAAGGATGCCCATACTCTACTTCCTCTAAAATATGGTATCGGACATGGGGGAGTTGAGGCTTTGTTATTGGGGTTGTTAGCTTTGTTTGCCCTGATCCAGATTTTGGTTTTGGGGGGAGAAGGAATGATGGATTTAGTCCCGCCAGAACAGGTGGAGTTGGCCATGTCCCAAATGGAAATCTATTGGGCAGTGCCCTGGTATCATTCACTCCTTGGAGCGATGGAGAGAATTTCAGCCATGCTGTTTCACATCGGGGCATCGTTCCTGGTATATAAAACTGTTCGCAGTAAAAAGCCAATTTACCTGATCGCTGCTGTTATAGGGCATATGGTATTGGATGCTTTTGCGGTAATTTCTGTAAGACAAATGGATTTTGTCTTGTTAGAAGCCATAATCTTTGTTTTCGCTGCGGGATGGCTATACTGGGCCTGGAGAATCCGGGAAATTGATCCAGAAAAAGACTTGGACCTGCCCGTGCCAGATCAAGTGCAATTATCTGCCGCTGAAGTTACAACAGAACAAATAGAAGAGAGTCGATATGATTAAGAATGGTCCAATCATTGTCACACAAAAGCTAACCAAAAGTTTTGGTGAGATCGTAGCTGTAAATCAACTAACTCTATCAGTCAATCAGGGAGAAGTGTTTGGATTGTTGGGTCCCAACGGTGCTGGGAAAACTACCACGGTCAGAATGTTAGCTGCATTGTTGATTCCTTCTGGCGGGACAGCCCGGGTGGCGGGTTTTCAAATTGGAGTAGATGACCAGGATATACGCCGCAAGATCGGACTTTTGCCGGAGTCTCCGGGCTTATATGATTCCCTTTCGGCGGAACAGAACCTGGCATTTTTTGGTTCCATGTATGGAGTGGAAAATATCGCCGAACAAATTCAGAAGTACCTGGAGTTGCTGGGGCTGTGGAATAGGCGTTATGAACCCGTGGGAACTTTTTCAAAAGGTATGCGCCAAAAATTGGCCATTGCCCGAGCCTTGCTTCATGAACCGGATGTGCTCTTCCTGGATGAACCCACCAGTGGCTTGGACCCCCAGGCTTCTAGGTTAGTGAGGGAGTTTATTGAGGATCTGAAAGGGGAAGGGCGCACGATCATTCTAACCACCCATAATCTGGAGGAAGCTGACCGTTTATGTGATCGGGTGGCTGTAATCTCAGGTCATCTCCTGGCCTTAGACGCTCCAGGAGAATTAAGAAGGAAGATTTTTGGCAGAAAAGTGGTCTTTCATTTACAGGAAGCCAACCAGGCGTTAGTTGGAGTCCTGGAAAAATTCCCGTTTGTAAGCGATGTGCAGGCGGTGGAAAATAAGATCATGGCAGCAGTGGAAAACCCCGAAGAACAGAATCCTCAACTGATCCGCGCCCTTATAGATGGCGGGGCGGAACTGCAGTTTGTGGGCGAGCTCAAGCGACGCCTGGAAGATGTTTACCTGGAACTGATGGGAGCTAATAAGGATAATAATCATGGAAAGAATTAAAGCGATAATCATTAAGGAATGGCGGGAAGTATTCAAGAATAAATTTGTGCTTTTTACAGTATCTTTTCTTCCTCTTATGATCACGGCCTTGCCGCTAATTATCCTTTATTTTGCTGGATCTTCAGATGGTTTTACTGGAATATCCACGGCAGATCTTCCCCCTCAATTTGAACCGCTGTGCGGGGATTTGGGTGGCAGCGATTGTATGCTGTATTACATTGTGACCCAATTCATACTGTTGTTCATGATGGTTCCGGTCATTGTTCCAATGACCATTGCCTCTTACAGCATTGTGGGTGAAAAAACAACCCGGACTCTCGAGCCTTTATTGGCAACCCCGGTAACTACGGTCGAGATCCTGGTGGGTAAGGGTTTGGCGGGAGTGATCCCTGCGGTGTTGACGACCTGGATAGGGTACCTGATCTATGCGGCCGGAGCGTATTTAATGGTTTCAAATTCAGCGGTGGTAAGCAAGTTATTTGACCCGTTATGGATGATCGCCATATTTTTAGTAGGACCGCTCTTGTCCCTTATGGGAGTCAGTATCTCCGTGATGATTTCTTCCAGGGTAAATGACCCACGAGTGGCTGAACAGATCTCGGGAATCTTCGTGCTTCCTGTGGTAGGCTTATTTGTTGGACAGATGACCGGCATGATCCTGGTCAACGAAACGTTCATTCTTTGGTTGGCCGCGGCGCTACTTGTGCTGGATATTATCCTGTTTTATTTCGCAGTCCAGATTTTTCAAAGAGAAACTATCCTTTCGCGTTGGAAATAGAAATATGAAAATGAAAAAATGGTTGAAAATATTGTCGGTTATGGCAGTCCTTTTTATTCCAGTAACGGCCTTCGCTGCTCAGGACGGAACACGATTGCAGCTGGGCTTGATAAGGAATTTTGGATATGGTGGATTGGGAAAGATCCAGGGAAATTTCACGTTAAAGATCTCAGATCCGCCAGCCTGGATTAAGCGAAGTGCGATTTTATATAGATGGGGAATTGTTGGAAACGGTGGAAACTGAACCTTTTAAATTTTAAATTCCACACCAGTACTTTTGACGATGGCGAACGGGAGATGTATGCCGAAGGAACACTCGCTGATGGCACGGTTTTGGAATCCAATCATATCTCTAAGGTGTTCCTTTCTTCAGATCAGGCCTGGGGTGAAACCCAACAATTGATTGTCCCTATCCTGATCGGAACAGCGGTGCTGACCTTGCTTGGTGTTGGTGTGCCTTTGCTGGCGAGCAAGAATAAGAATTTCATGCTTGGGAAATATGGCCCGGCAGGAGGAGTAGTTTGTCCGCGCTGTGAGCTGCCTTTCTCCCGGTCTGCTTTGTCTCCAAATCTACTTGTTGGAAAATTGGTTCGATGTCCCCATTGTGGGAAAGTCAGTATATTACCCCGTGCTTCAAATGCCAGTTTACAGGAGGCTGAATCCCGCTATACACGGAAAGATGAGCCCGGGATGATCCGTCCGGAAAAAGAGGATCTGCAAAAGCAGCTTGACGATTCCAGATTTGAAAATTGAGCTTTCCGGCTTTCTAAATTATTAGGTTAAAAAGGGCTCGCTTGGACTATAATAAATTCCGCTGTATTATATACGAGCCTTGAAACCAACCATGTTTAATTCTCTAACAGCTTCCATCACAGAACCGGATGTCCGTAAAAAGATCCAGAAGATCGCCCAGTTAGTGGAGATTAGCGCCATTTTAAATTCCACTTTAAAGCCGGAATTGCTGCTTCAGAATATCCTGGAATCTGCCGCTGATTTGCTGGATTGTTGTGTTATTTCCATCCTGTTATACGATGAAAGAGAAAAAGAACTCAGGTTTGCGGCTACCTCCAGTGTGAATATCGACCAGTTGGAGCAGATTCCCGTTCCTTTAGATAATAGCTTGGCCGGAACAATCTATACTGAAAACCGACACCTGGTAATTAACAATACCAAGGACGATCCCCGTCATTATGATGAGGTGGGTGACGAAGTTGGTCTGCAGGTTGATTCCTTGTTAGGCGTTCCGATGCGTATTAAAGACAGGGTGACTGGCGTGATCGAAGCGTTAAATAAGGAAGAAGGCGATTTTACGGATTTTGACGTGTCGCTGCTTCTGGTTGTGGCATCTCAGGCTGCTATCTCCATGCACAACGCCCAATTGATCCAAGCGCTGCAAAAAGCAAATATTGAATTGAGTCAGGCCGATAAATTAAAGCGGGACTTAATGGCTGTTGCTTCTCATGAGTTGCGGACGCCACTGGGAAATATCCTGGGATATGCCACCCTGTTATATGAAGATGCCATTGATGAGAACAAGCCACTAGCCAGCTCAATCCTGAAAGCTTCTTCAAAACTGCGAGCAGTATTGGATGATATCGCCAATATGAATCTGCTTTACACCGGTGAAGCAGATCTGGACTTTGCTGACAGTACACTGCAACAGGTCATTGAATTTGCCAAGGAAGAGGTTAATGCGACTGTCAATAGAGAGGACAACACCGTTGTGTATGAAATTCCGGATGAGCCGATCCCGTTAAGGATCGATCTGCCCAAGATGAGTGTGGTTTTTGTTAATTTAATACTTAATGCCATTCGCTTCACACCGGTGGACGGAGAAATTATTCTCCGTGTTTCGGACCGTAAAGATGAAGTAATGATATCAATCGTTGATACTGGCAGAGGGATTGCGAAGGAAAGCCTGGAAAAGATCTTCGAAGTTTTTTACCAGGAAGACGACCATATGACTCGGCGATATGGGGGTTTGGGTCTGGGCCTTTCAATTGCGCGGGAATTAATAAACCTGCACGGGGGAAGGATCTGGGCTGAAAGTGATGGGTTTGGAAAAGGGGCCACTTTCCAGGTTGTGCTGCCTAAACCAGCTGCTTAATTTCTGATAAGTCTTAACTGCTTGATGCGGAGTCTCCCATAACTAAAGATTCACATAATTCCAGGAAGCTATCAAATGCCGCCAGGCGAACGGAGTAATCCTTCCCGGCGAATCCCAAAGTTGTTAGCGCTTTTATCCAGGGTAGCTGTAAATCAGTCCTTTCTGGCAAGGCTGAGATTATCTTGGTCCAGGTCACAATCAGCGGCCATAAAGCGTCAGCTGGCCTAGATCTTTTAACAGTATCGACCAAGGCATTTTTATAATAGATCTCCCGTTGCACGAGTAATAGGGGGAGAAGATGATTCCGCTTTCAGAATAGCAATAGATTTTTCCCAATCATCGATCCAGCCTACCATTCTTTCTTCTGATAAATCGATTCCTCCCAGTAAATGCTGAAAGGCTATGTTCAACCCCGGGGCATCAACAGCAGCGGCTCGATCAGCGAAGGATAATCCCAAGCGGCGGGTTGCCAGAGGTGGTCCGGATATAATCGCCACTGCGTTGATCGCGGCCTCTAGGGCGTCTAAAAAGGCGGGTATTTCAGCGGTTAATTGCAGGGGTGGTGAGATCTGGCGATCCATCCAGAACTGGCGAGCAGTTTCAAGAAGTGGTTTGCTTCTCGCCTGTATGTTTTCTGGAAAACCATAATTGCTGCGAACACTAGATTGCGTATAGTCTAGTAGGTGGCGGGGATCGTGGAGAGGGACAGCATCCCTTAAGGTCGGGCCTAACCAGGGATCCAGGCGCAGCTCTCGCGGTGTCCGGTAGATCAATTCATCGTGGTGCTCAATATCAAATTGTATCTCGGGGGTGATGTTGATGATCTGATGTTCATTCAATGGAGGGGCGTTGTGGATGAAAACCAGATCGATATCCCCTGCTCCGCCGATCAATGGAGATCCGTAAAGTAAGGATCCGCGCAAGTAGGCCGCCAATATAGTGCGGTTACTTTTGGTTTCTTTATCGACCAGAACCTGGGCGTGTTTACGAAGTATTTCAGGCGTGAAACGCATTCAACAGCTATCCTTCCCTGGACTCAGGCTTTATGAAAAAACTGAGTCTGGTATGGACCAACTTTGAGGGTTTGGCGGATCCGGTTTTCAACCCAGTCCAAATCTTCTTCGTTAGCGACATAATTGAGCTGGTTGGTATTGATCCTTAACACTGGCGCTCCGCTGTGTTCTCCGCTGTAAAATTCGTCGTAGGCGTTATTTAGGCTTTCAATATAACCTTGATCCATATTCCTTTCATACACCCTGTCGCGGTGGGCTATCCGCTGCATTAAAATACTGGTTTCGGCCTGCAGATATACGATCAGATCGGGCAAGGGCAACTTATCAGCTAGAGCGTTATGCACACTGAAGTACGTGTCTAATTCGTCTCCATCCAGATTTAAGCGGGCAAAGAGAGCATCTTTTTCAAAGGTATAGTCTGCGATCAGATTATTCTCCGACTTCAACGCCTTGGGAACTTCCTGCTGCTGATGGTATCGGCTCAGTAAGAAGAAGATCTGGGTTTGAAATCCGTACGCATCCCGATCGGCATAAAAATCAGCCAGGAAAGGATTCTCTTCGAATACTTCAAGCAGCAAATCAGCCTGGAAGCGGGATGATAATAATCGGGACAAAGTGGTTTTTCCGACACCAATCGCGCCTTCAATTGCTATATACATATGATCGGTTTAATCCTTTGATCACACCTGAGTTTATGGGGAAGTTGTTTATCGAAAAATAAGATATTTGCAGCCAAATCATGTAAACGCAACCACTTATTGACAAAGGCCTAAGATTAACGCTACACTGAATAATAAGACCTATCAATTATATCGTATAAGGAGGGAAATATGGTGGGCCTGAACCGTGTTCAGTTAATTGGTCATCTCGGAAGGGATCCCGAACTGAAAGACACTCCCAATGGAAAAAAAGTCTGTACTTTCAGTGTGGCAGTCAACCGCCGCAAAAGGGATAAGGAAGGAGAATCACAACAGGTAGCCGATTGGTTTAATATCGAAACCTGGGAAAGACTGGCAGAGATTTGCAGTGAGTATCTCCATAAAGGGAGTCTTGTTTTTCTGGAGGGACGACTTCAAATTGACTCATATGAGGAAAACGGCAGTACCCGGTATTTCACAAAGGTGGTCACTTCCCAGATGCAAATGCTGGAACCTAAAAACGCTGGGCCAAATTAATTTCATAAATCGATATAAAAGTAGAAGAAAAATACACCCGGGGCAAAGCCTGCCCGGGTGTATTGTATGAAGGACTATCAATAAGAAGATTTTCAGAGCAAGCGGTTATAATTTCCTTATCTACCAGGTCTATGCCATATCAAGTAAGTATTTGAAAAAGGAAACTGACCTATGATTTCTCACCAGAAGAAAAAAACAACCCTTATCATGGCAGGAATGATCCTTTTGATAGGGTTGATCAGTTTGTCCTGTAATCTCCCCGCGGGTTTAGAGGAAAAAATATTTGGCTCAGGGAGAATAACAGATCCTACACCAATACCGACTAATACACCGCAGCCTTTGCCGCCAACGATCGTTGAATCAGATCCTCCAGTGGGGTCAACCATTCCTCTCCAGGGAGATATTATTCTTTATTTTAATCAACCCATGGACCAGGATTCTGTCATTAGTGCCTTGTCATATGATCCTGGAATAGAAACCACATATTCTTGGCTTGATCCAGCGACCTTGAAGATCCAGCTAGGCCAGAAACTGGAACCCAATACAAAACTGGTGCTTAATCTTGACACTACTGCCAAGGCAGCCAATGATTTGACTTTGCCTATGATTGCCAACCTGGAATTCTACACACCTGATTGGCTCAAATCAGTCACACTTTTGCCATCTCCAGGAGGGATAGAGATCGACCCTGAATCCGCCATAGTTGTCGCTTTTAACCAGCCAGTTGTGCCACTGGGAGATTTCCAACGCGATGAACCCATCAGCCCTGACCCTCGATCCACCCGTGCCTGGGAAAGGGGTATGGATCAATACCAGTACCTATCAATTTTCTCCCGATCCGGGCCTTGCAGGAGGTATAACCTATCAGGTATCACTTTCGAGAAATTTAGCCAGCCTGGCTGGTGCTGGAACTAGATCCAGAAAGCACTCAGACCTGGTCGTTTTCCACATGCTTATCCACAAATGTTATCCTGGGAACCTTTCCGTGGAGAAAAAGGAGTCCCGCTGGACGCGGAGATCCAGATGGAATTTAATCAGGCAATGGATCCTGATAGCGTTGCTGATAATTTCTCCCTGATTGACGGCGACGGTCAACAGATAACTGGGGAGATGGAATGGGATGAGGAGATGCGCGATTTTGTATTTATCCCTGACCAGATTTTTTCACGAGCTACTTCATATGCCGGTATCCTCCCGGGAGAAGTGCTATCTGCGGGGGGCACCCCCCTGCAGATGGATACAACTTTTGATTTCCAGACCACCGGTGAATTCCAGTATCTAGGAACCCCCGGGGGGCAGAACTACACAACCTCGATTTATGAAGGGGTGACTTTATATTTCAACAACACGGTGGATTTGGACACTATAGACGATAACATTAAGATCATTCCTGAAATTACCAATTTAAGGCCTTCAACAGGGGAATCAGGGAATGTGCTAAACCTGTATGGGGACTTCGAGCCGCTCACTAACTATAGACTAATCATTAGGGAATCCCTGGCGGATGAATGGGGTAGTATATTGGGCAATGTCCGGGCGGTCAATTTTACTACCGAGCCGCTACCGCCTAACTTGACAATTACTCAGGGCAACAACATCCTTTTCCTAACGGGAACAGAAAATGCGATCCCGGCCCAGGGCACAAATCTACACCAATTGTCTGTTAACGTGGGCACTCTACCATTAGACATGCTTCCAGACCTGTTCGGCTATGGTCTTTATGACACCCTGGAAGATTATTACCCGACTGATAATCAGCTTTGGATCCACCAAGTCAGGGTAGCCGGGGATGATAAATATACGGTCAACCTTCCATTAAACCAATCAGGGAGATGCCCTGGCTCCAGGTTTATACCGATATCAGGTCTATTCTCAGGACCTACCTTATAACCCGTCACCTTATTTGCTCGCGGTTAGTAATATTCATTTAACAATGAAAACAAGCCCGGAAAATCTCTTGATCTGGGCGGTTGATCTGCGGTCCGGAGAAGTTGTGCCAGATGCCGATGTAAAGGTCTACAATTCCGGTGGAGAGGTCTTTTTCTCAGGAAAAACTGATCAGGATGGCGTCTTCCAGGCAGATTTTTCGACCCCTATTGATCTTTATAATAACGTTTTCTATGCCATCACCGGTGAAGCTGGACAGGAGGACTTTGGTATAACGGCCAGTAATTGGGGCTTTGGATCAGAACCCTATGAATTTGGACTGCAGGTCTGATTATGGTACACCAAAACCACAGACCTATATTTATACGGATCGACCTATTTACCAGCCAGGTCAGACTGTGTATTATCGGTTGATCCATCGCGATCGTGATGGTGCTGGGTATGTTCTACCTGAACAGCAATTCATTCCCTTGACGATCCACCTGCATGGCAAAGAGGAAAATACTATCAATCTGCCTTTATCTGAATATGGAACTGCCCAGGGAGAGATCCTGCTTTCATCACAGGCGGAACCGGGATACTACCGGTTAGAGACAGAAACAGGGATGGTGTATTTCCAAGTTGCGAACTACAGGAAACCAGAGATCGAACTTGACCTTAATATGGACCAGGAAGAAACCCTGGTCGGAGAAGAATTCAAGGCAGAATTGGATGCGCGATATTATTTTGATGCACCGGCCAGCGATGTCCAATTGGGCTGGACTTTGAGAGCGGAGCCAACTAGCTTTAGAATTCCTGGCTATCAGGTTGGAGTACTAGGAAGCAACTGGTTTGTTTATCCGGGCATGTATTATCCATCTATCTGGGGAACCCGGATAGATTCTGGAGAAGATCAGACCAACGCCAATGGTGAATGGGATATTCAGCAAAGGCTGATCAATATCGATATCTATGATAGAGAAGTCACACTGCCGGCGAACTATTCCCTTGAAGTAACTGCCCAGGACGAAACCGGATTCCAGGTTACAAATAGATCGGAGATCCTGGTTCACCCCAGCGATTTTTATATTGGAGTCAAACCCTCTGCCTGGGTAACCGTTGCAGATCAGGCGGTGGATTTTGAGATTCTGGTAGTGGATTGGGAAAAAGAACCAGATGGGATCAAGGCCTTGTCAGCTGAATTTTATAAAGTTGTTTGGCAATATGAAATTGGTGAGATCGGGGAAATAGATTATGTCCGCGAAAAAGAACTGGTTGCTGAACAGAGTTTCAGCACAAACCAGGGACGGGGAAGCCGAATTGACTTTTTCCCCAACGGAACCAGGCACATACCAGATGGATATTTTTGGCGACGGAGCCCGAACTGAAGTAACTCTATGGGTTGGCGGTCCAGGCACATCTATCTGGCCTACCCAGACTAATCAGAAGATAACCCTGATTGCTGACCAGGATACTTACCAACCTGGCGACGAAGCGACGATCTTTATCCCTAATCCATTCTCAGATGGTGCTCAGGCACTGGTGACTGTCGAACGCCATAAAGTCATTTCATACGAAACCTTTTCGATCACTACTTCAGGGCAGGAAGTCACCATCCCGCTGAGTGATGCAGATACACCAAATGTCTACCTTGCGGTTACGTTGATAGGCCAGGATTCAGAAGGACTAAGCAGTTTCCGGCAGGGGTATATAAACCTGCTGGTGGAACCAGTCAATCAGCTGCTTCAGGTAGAAGTGATTGGTGAACCAGAGCGACTTGGCCCAGGGGAGGAAGTTCAGTTTACACTTCGGGTTACAGATCCGGATGGTGAACCAATGGAAGGGGAATTCTCTTTGGCAGTGGTTGATAAAGCTGTCCTGGCACTAACAGAACCCAATTCCCCCCGGATCGATGAGGCTTTTTATGGCATTCAGCCCATCGCGGTCCGAATGGGCCTCCCTTTGGGAATGCATGCAGGTAGATTGGTTTGGGTGCCTGGAGGTA
This sequence comes from uncultured Chloroflexia bacterium, assembly GCA_963824175.1. Taxonomy (GTDB): domain Bacteria; phylum Chloroflexota; class Anaerolineae; order Anaerolineales; family UBA11858; genus B10-G9. Next base: position 323,790 of record CAWGOD010000009.1, read on the forward strand.
TGGGCGGCGGCGGTGGCGCGGCTGATTATTCTTTACGGGATCAGTTTGAAGATACAGGATACTGGCAGGCGAATATAGTTACTGATGAAGATGGTCTGGCACAGGTAGTATTTACCTTGCCGGACAATCTTACAACCTGGCAGGCTGACGCTCGGGGTATTACGAAACAATCACAGGTTGGGGAAGCTACAACAGAAGTTGTAACAACGAAGGATCTTTTGATTCGTCCTGTGACCCCGCGCTTCCTGGTGGCAGGAGATCACCTGGCTTTGGCCGCAGTAATTCACAATAACACCGCAATAGAACTAACGACTGATGTGTCCCTCCAAAGCTCAGGCATACAATTGGATAACCCGGATTTTTCAACCCAGACAGTGGAAATTCCCGCTGAAGGAAGGGTTCGAGTTGAATGGTGGGGTACCGTGGAAAACGTAGATGAAGTTGATCTGGTATTTGTTGCTGATGCAGGACAATACCAGGATGCAGTGAAACCCTATCAGGGACCACTGCCTGTTTTGCGTTATATCACTCCCTACAGCTATGCCACATCTGGTGTATTGGATCAGGCTGGTCAGAAACTGGAGATAGTCTCTCTGCCTAGAAGTTACGACCCAACTGACGGATCTCTAGATATTGAGTTGTCACCCTCTTTGGCTGCAGCTGTTCTCAAAGCGCTGGACGCGTTGGAAGAGGACCATGATTACTCTGTAGTAGCACAAATGTTCCACTTCTTACCCAATGCCATTACTTACCAGGCTTTGCAGGAATTGGGAGTGGATTACCCGCAATTGGATAGCCGTTTGGAAATATTGATCCCTGAGACCCTTGATGTATTGGATGCAGCACAAAACGAAGATGGAGGTTGGGGCTGGTGGCAGGGCGGAGCAAGTGACCCCGAGATCAGTTCCTATATTCTTTTTGGTTTGATCAAATCCCAGGAAGCCGGTGTGTTTGTAGAAGACCTGATGATTCAACAAGCCCGAGGTTACCTGTTGGCAACCTTGCCGGCCTTGGATATGTTATCTGAACCGTGGCAATATAACCTACTGGCATTGAGGTATTTTTCGTTGACTGAAGCTGGAACAGATGTCAGTTCAGGGATGCAAGCTCTGGCTTCACAAAGCAGCCAGCTTGATCCCTGCAATCAGGCGCTGTTGGCGATGGCACTGGAGAAATGGCAACCTGGGAATGATTTAACCCGCTCCCTGTTATCTAATTTGGCTGGAACCGGGATACGGACAGCCACCGGAATCCATTGGGAGAATGGCGACAACCGCTGGTCCTGGATGAACAACACAACAACTACAACAGCAATAGTTACTTATGCCCTGGCAAGAGTGGAAGAGTCGCCTGATTTACTTCCGGAAGCAGTCCGCTACCTGGTATCAACGCAGACTCAGGAAGGTGATTGGTGGTCAGCTTATGAAACAGGTTGGTCTGTCCTGGCATTGAATGAGATATTGAGAAAAAGCGACGAATTGGTCAGTGAATATGAATTTTCAAGTACGGTAAATGGGAGAGAGCTGATCAGTGGACAGGCAGAAGGAGCTAGCCAATTGGAAGCTGCTTCTGCTTCAATTCCAGTGGGGGATCTGTATTCTGAAGAACCCAATGCACTGGTGATCAATCGCTCTGAAGGCAATGGGATCTTGTATTACAGGTCCCACTTACAGGTTTTCCGACCAGCAGAGGACGTGCAGCCATATGGCCATGGCCTGAGCATTTCCAGGGTTTATGCCGACTTGTCTGATCCAGAAAGTGTTAATTTCACACAGAAGGGTGAAATCGGTCAACTTATCCAGGTTCAGCTGACGCTAGTTTTGGAACACGATTCTTATTACTTGATGGTTGAAGATAAGATTCCGTCCGGGGCCGAGATCCTGGATACCAGACTAAATACTTCCCGCCAAGATCTGGAGGAGTATCAAGCAGCTGCGCCGTTTAAAAATGGTTGGGGTTGGTGGTATTTTCAATCAGCCTCTTGTGCTTAGATGATCGGGTTACCTGGGCGGCAAATTTCTTACCGGCTGGTACATATCAACTAACCTACACAATTTCTTTGGCACACCCTGGTGAGTACCAGGTACTGCCAGCCCGGGCCTGGCAGGTTTACTTCCCTGAAGTCCAGGCTGTCAGCGCGGGAGAGAAATTCGTAGTGGAAGCTGGTCAATAATGATGTAACTTTTATTCGGTGGGATACGTTTATATTATAGAAAACCCCGAACATTAAAAGCCGAATTGAAACCAGTTGGTATTAAAGATCACCTGGCAGGTGAGGGCGATGAAGATGATCAACAGGATAAACCCGCAGCCGCAACCGGTGCAGGATGCACCCTTTCCAAAACCAAATGTATCTTGAAGCCAATCGAATAAAACGTCCAGCATCAAGAGTTTAAAAAAACCGGTAAGACAGCCTTGCCCCTTGTTCACTTAGTACTCCTTTTTGACTATTCAACGATATATACGATCGCAAAAGAGATTTAGTTGCAAGGGTATTCATTGACAAAGAGAAATTGGCTGATTGCACTCAATACTAGTAAATATTCCGCAGGTTGAGAAAATCTCATTATAGTATTCATCGTTGAGCAGGGGGAACGTAGAGCTGGATTTTACTGGTCTTTTTTATCAGATTCATTTCATTCACGATCGAATTAAGGAGGTGCCTTGTGTCATTGAAGAGATCACCTATATATTTATTGGCTATTATGTTGGTTGCCCTGCTGATCTCAAGCTGCGGCGCGACAGCCAAAGGCACTTATGTCTGGATCGACGTGCCAGTGAACGGTCTTTCCTACCCGGATGTACAGCCTGTAAAAGTCGAAGGCCACGCCGCTGGTCGAGATGGCGTGGCTAAGGTTGAAGTATATGTGGATGGGGAGCTGTTTACGACTATCAATGATCCACCCATGGATGAGGAGCTGGCCAGCTTCCAGGCGGAATGGCTGCCGCCGGGCCCTGGATCCTACACAATCCATGCGATTGCTTATGGACCAGATGGTGCACCCAGTGAGTATGACGAAACCCACATCAGGCTGGGAATGGAAACACCGATACCAGTGGTAGAGGCACCCCCCATAATCTCAATTACCCCCACACTGACCGATACCCCCACACCAGTTCCTGCCCCGGTGGCTAATGTGACTTTCTGGGCAGATCCAGAGACGATAGACGCAGGAAATTGCACGGACATTCGCTGGCAGGCTGAAAATGTAAAAAGCCTGGTATTTGGCGGTGTGGAACAGGAAATGGAAGGCACATTCAACACATGTCTGTGTAAAAACGAAACCTATACACTGACAGTTACGCACCTCGATGACACAGAAGAAAAACTTAAAGTAAATATTAATGTGGTCGGCACCTGTGTGGACACAAAGAATCCGCCGGCGCCTGTTCAGCAGGTTCCCAGTAATGGACTGACCATGGGTTGTAAATCCTATCAGGATCTGGTCTGGCTGCCGGTTAGTGACGAATCCGGGATCAGCCAATATCAGGTAAATGCTCAACGCCATTCGGGCGATAATAACTGGACAAATGTGGCGGGTAGCACCTTTACTGGGATTTCAGGCAAATCCTACAATATGTATGTGGAATGCGGGTGGTACTACCGCTGGCAGGTTCGTGCCGTAGATGGGGAGGGCAATGTTGGCCCTTGGTCAAATTGGTGGCAATTTGTTATCAATCTGAATTGATTTAAGGTACGAGCTACCTGAAATGTTAAAAATCGCAAAAACCTCAGGGAGGTTAGGATGGACAAGAGTAAAAAACGCTTGCTGATCATATTAGGGATTGTGCTCCTGATCGGGTTAATCATTCTGTCACTGATCCTGGGCTGGTTTTCCAGAAGGGGAAAAGCCTTTGACTCACGACCCCTGGTATTGATCCTTGATCCTGTATACGATGATTATTTCCAGGTAGGAGAGGGCGTTTTGGTGCATGCAACTGCCCAAGAGGAAAATGGATTGGCGAGGATAGAGCTATGGGCAGATGACATAATGATCGACGCCTTGGATGCAGAAGAACCTACCACTAATCTGGTTTTATATTCAAGCTGGATACCCTACTTTGAAGGCGAACATCAAATCATCGCCCGGGCGATCTCAACCGATGATATTTCCGGGCAATCAACCATCATTATCAATGCTGTCGCTGCCGATGAGGATTCAACCGGCCTTCATATTGTCGAGGAAGGCGACACGCTAGAATCTATTGCCGACGAATATGGAAGCTCTCCGGAAGAGATCGAAGAACTCAATCCTGAAATTGGGGGTGGCGGAATGGCGCCGGGAGATGAGTTGTTTATTCCGGATGATGAACCCGATTCTGATAGTGCCCCGCCAGCACCTGAGGGGGATGGAGATGCGCCAGCATTTGCTGGTGGAGTGCCCTTGATGGATTCCCCTTTCTCTGTTTCTGACCTTATTCCACCAAGAGAAAGACCAGTTGTACTCCGGGTGGAGGTACCAAGGATTCAAACAGGGAATCCTTTTGATAGACTGCATTGTTATGTTGGTTTAGGGGAAAGCCTGCCACAATGGTATCCCGACCGGGATGCCAACCGGGCAACAGATGAAACGTTTGAGGCACTTGGAGATGGCTGGTGGAATACTGAAGATATTCTTTTGGGTGATGCTGCCCCGCTGATCATCTGGCCTCACGACCAGGCACTCACGGGAACGATTAACTGTATAGGGGTTGCAGGTGGGACTGAAGCTGTCGAACTTGGCCGTATTAATCTACGGATACTTCCCGAGCAGTGGAACGGAGTCAGACGAGCTCACGAAGTAGAAGGCGAAGGCGGGAGCATGCTGGCCGAAGTCCGCGTAACGAGATTGCTGGGTTCTGATGTGGCAACCCCGAAATATCTTGATCCAGAAATGGCTGTTCCATCCAATTTACGACTTGATGAAGAGCACAGGATTTTGTGGTGGGATTATCCTGAAGATGAGGAAGAGAATATCATCGGATTTGAAATATTCCTCAATGACAACCTGATCTGGACGGAGGGGGCGTTCAGGAGAGACAGCAGGATGCCGGCTGAATGGTTCCATCCACCTTGCGGATCCACATACACCTTTGGTGTGAGGGCCTACCGCTGGGATAGCGATCTTTGGATGTTTGCTCAATCAAGAACCGCAGAAGTCGAACTTCTCCAACCGGACCGGGGATGCACTCGTCAGCTTCAGGTGACGTTCCAGAGCCTGGAAACATTTAACCTTGGGGGTGACGGCAGATACGAGGACAGGCACGGGGATGTGGGTCCTGCATACGGTGGTTTTTATGCAGGTAGAAACAGGTTTGATTTTGATCAAGGCAGAGAAGGAGCTGGCCTGGATATGCCGGAAGGTTTGCGCCATGACACATTCTATGATTTGAGTATTGTCGCAGCTGACCCGGCCTGGCGAACAGGTGGAGCTGGTTCGAACATCGTCTATGCCGATTTGGAAGAAGGAGCCAATTTGCGAGTTGGTTTTTCAATTATAGATCGTGATACAGGTCGCTGCCGCGATAGTGACGATCGTGGATGTGATGATCTCATTTGCCGCGGACTCCATTTCCCGATCAGTGAGGATGTTTTTGATCTGGACGAGATCCACGATCTACTAATTCTTTCTGATGATCGCCGCTGTGAGGTCCGTTTTGAGGTTCGCCCGGGTCCTGAAAGCCCGGTTGGCGTTTCGGGACTAGATGGAGAACCATTGCCATGGCTAGAACTTGACCATTTTACGCTTAACGAAGACACCGGGAATGTAAGCCTTTACATTCAGAATACAGGTACTGCGGGATGGTCTCAGCGCGATTTGACGGTTGGGTTAAGAACAAGGGATGGGCGTGAGCTTACTGATGTGACTTTCTTTGACCTCGATATTCCGGTAGGCGAAATTGCATCACTGCATAATCCTGAGCTATTTGTACCACCGCCGTTTGATTTCTGTGTGGTCATCGATCCATTTGATGACGTTTTGGAGCTCTATGAGAGATCTGGAGCCCTTGCTCATTCACTGATTTGTCCAGAATTACCGGACCTGGAAGTCCAGGATGCATACTTCGAGAGCTATGCAGGCAATCGGCTGAGCGTCGTGGTCCAGAATCTTGGAGTAGGTGATCTGGTGGACCGGAACATTAGCATCGAGGTCAGAACTCCACGGGGCGAACTGCTGTTAGGTCCGATTTCATACTCTGGCGTGAGTTTGACCAGGTACGAAACACATAGATTTGAGTTGGTTCCGATTTCGGACGAAGTCCGGGAAGAAATGTATAACGGCTATACGGTCACGGTAAACTCAGATCGCATGGTGGTTGAGAGATCATATGATAATAACTCATTCACGGTGGGAGAGGGAACCCGGTTGGCCTTAGACCTTTCCGTTATCAATGTTCCCAATCCTGCTGCGGATATCGTCCGCATGCACATTGATGGATATGTCCGTACCGGTCGGATCAGAGACAGGCAGGTTATTGATTTGGATATCGATGGCAGCAGGATCAGCTGGTCATGCGATGATACAGGTTGTCATGAGGTATTTACTGTAAGTGAATACTTCGCTGACTGGTTTGAGATCTATGGTGATGAGGACCTGGAGATCGTGGTCGATATTGAACATGTAGGCACACGTGGCGGCGGCGGTTCATTGCTGGAGGATTTCACCTCAGCGTATACCTATGTCCCACCGAGGTGGGGCGCAGGTGATGTCAATCCTGCAGATGGAAGCTGCCATTTCAATCCCCTCATTGGTCAATATAGCACTGGAGGTGGACATGAATTCACAGCTTATGACTCTGGTGGACGTCAGTGGAGGTTATTCTTCAATTTCTGCCGTGAGGATTATTCGGAGTAATTGGGCGAAGCACTGCGTATGTCAAAAGAGGATCAGGTAAGATGAATGAAACCCAATCATCAATTAGAGTTGTGATAACTCTTTACCTGGCCCTGGCTTTTTTTTCTATCCCGCACTTGATCGACGATTTCCTCTTTGATATCCCGGCAGAATTTGGTATCTCTGTGCATATTGACTCAATTTTTAGCCGGGGTATTCATCCTGATTTATCTGGGCATCCTGATCCCTCTGGCCAGGGGCCAAAAAAGGGAGAATGATCGGGGCCATCAGCATGGGGATCTTCCTGTCCGGGATTGGATTAGCCAGAGTCCGGACTCTCGGCATGGAAAAAAACAAATAGATTATCAAAAACCCATTACAAGAGCAGAGCATGAAATGAACAAAGCCACCTTCTTTTTTTCCCTGATCTGTGTGATTACGCTGGTTGGAAGAGCATTAACTTCCTCAATTGCGCAAGCATCTCCACACAAGCAAGGGAGTGATTTAAACCCGCCTGACAGACCGGTGAAATTGATCTTTATCCACCATTCCACCGGAGAGAACTGGTTGACCGATGGTTACGGGAATCTTGGACAAACCCTGGCAGAGAACAATTATTATGTCAGCGACACCAATTATGGCTGGGGGCCTAACGGCATTGGCGACAGGACTGATATCCCTGATTGGGAGGAGTGGTTCAGCAGCGGAGATACCGCCGCCGACACGGACGCTCTGTTCAATGAAGGGGACCAGCATGCAGACTATACTCGCACAGCATCTGACCCAGGAGCG
>CAWGOD010000010.1:0-59299 GCA_963824175.1 uncultured Chloroflexia bacterium
GCCGCCATGGAAGGCCATATCCTGGGCCAGGTTGAGTTGATGGGAACGTATACGCGCTAAACCATGTAGGATAGGGTTTCCACAAAAGGAAAATTCAGGGACGAAGTCCTTTTAAAGGACTCCGTCCCTCTTTTTGTGGTATACTGGGGGGGAGTATAGAAGAACGAGGGATATCCAATGCCAATTTATGAATACCAATGCCCCAGCTGTGGGGAGATCTTTGACAAACTAATGCGCTTTTCGGAAGCGGATAAAGTGCCAGTATGCCCCCACTGCGGCGAAAAAGAGACCCAAAAGAAGATCACTGCCGGCGCGATGATCGGCGCTTCTTCAAGCGGGAGTTCAGCGGCGGTTAGCAGGCCTTCCAGCAGTCCCTTCACCTGAGCGAGCTGCTAATTCCAGCCGTGAGCTGGACCCTAATATGAAAATCAAGAATCAGGAAACCAAAGAGGGGCTGATCAAACGCCTAAAACGGATCGAAGGCCAGGTCCGGGGCCTGCAATCCATGCTGGATGATGAGCGCGAATGCCGCGAGATCATGCAGCAGCTCTCCGCGGTTTCATCTGCAGTAAAATCCACCAGCAGGACCTTCTTCCAGGATTATGCCGCCTTATGCCTGTTGGATATGGGCAAAGATCCTGAATCCAACCAGGATCTATGGCGGAGATGATGACGTTGTTGGATAAAACCCCTTGACCTCGGCAGACGTGCTGACTGCAGGCTTTTATACTACCTGAGTATTCAAACCTCGGCTAGGTCCTTATCATCTGGTAAAATACCCCAGCAATACAGGATGATAAATTATGGCTCTATAGTAATTTTCGTCACCGTATTTGTGGTGATCTTTGATAATAAAGGACGCGTGCTGCTCAGCCATCGGCGGGATCTCGATCTCTGGAATCTCCCCGGCGGCGGGGTGGATAGCGGCGAATTACCCATCGAGGCCGCTGTCCGCGAAACCAGGGAGGAAACTGGCCTGAAGGTCAAGATCAAAGAACTGGTCGGTGTCTATGGAAAAGCCAATCGTGATGAGGTTGTCTTCCTTTTCCGGGGCAAGATCAAGGGCGGAGAACTGATAACGACCTCCGAAGCAGACCAGCATAAATTCTTTAAGATCAAGAATATCCCCGAGAACACGATCCCCAAACATAAAGAGCGCATCCTCGACGCAGTAAAAAAACTAAACGAGCCCGTTTTCGCCCGCCAGGAGGGACCATCCGGGCGGGATTTGCTCAAGAAACTTAAGAAAGATTGAGATAGGATCTCAATCGCTTGTGCCATAGAGTCTAAATATGAATGCCTCCACGATAGAGAAGGTAGTTCCATTATCATTTGTCAATATTTATAGTTTAAGAGCGGGATCTGAATAGCTGAAAGATTTTAAATTTTTCATTTATTTTCTACTCATGGCAGCTGCAGCCTTCTGTATAGGCATCATCATTGTGAGCCTCAACATAAATAACAGCTCCTTCTTCAATTTCCAGATCACAATCCTCGAAGAAAAAGGGATCCTTTTCCCAACCCGGAACCTGTATGTCGCACGTGAGGTAAATCTCACCGCCCCAAGTATCATTGCAGACAGCTCCACTAATAATCTCATCCACCATTACCTGCTCACCTTTGATCACAATTAATTGGGGTTGGGGAGATTGGCCCACAATCTCCGGAGGATAAGGTGGAGAAAGATAAGTCACAGCGTCCGGAGGACAACTTGATCGGATGCAGGATGATAATAGAATACCAGCAAGGGATATGATTAATAGTATGTTTATTTTCATAATAAATTCCTCTAACTAACACTTCTCTGCCCTGCGACTGCAGGGCAGAGAGTCTGTCCTTGGAGGATTACTAATGGCTATTTTTAATCAAGCAGTGCTTTTCTGAAAGACGGGATCAAGGTGAAAATCACCAATCCCAAACCCAGAGAGCCACCCACAAAGAAATCCGAGGTCTGCATGCGGATGAAATGGGTCGGGAAATTTGCCAAAGCGACAGACACGCCAGCAATCAAAGCCAACATCCATCCGGTGAATTTTTTATTCTCAGAGGCCAAGAAGGGGATTGCCAAAATACAAAAGACAAAGGCAATAAAATTGATCGGTCCTTCAAAGGTATACACCGTGTACATAATGTCAGAGAAATAAGGTGCATCCGGCCGAGTGATGATGTTCTTCAAGCTGTGCATCACCAGAACATTAATATGTCCTGCGGTCACACCCAACATAGTAAACACGAGGAATCGAGCCCATTTCTGAGTTTTTGTTCCGGGTTTTAATAAAAGCACCAGCAGATAAGTAACCAGGCCAAAGAGCAAAATTGAAATTGCGGCTGGTGGACGATTGTACTGCACGATATGGGGTAAGTTATGAAGGACCCCAAATATGGTTGGAAGCGCTGAAGCCAAAAGAGCTACTGACCAGGCCCATTTCTCTCCCTGATAGAAGAAGTAAGCGTTAACGATCAGCGTGATTCCCGCCACGAAATTTATCCCCCGCATAATGATAAAAAATGTCGGGAGCACTTTGGCAGTCATAGCAAAATCAGGTTCCTGGGGAATCTTGGGCACCACACGGGCCAAGATAGCATCCATTGAACCTTGAACTAAAAAAGTTCCAGCGATGACCACGAAGAGTCCAAAAGCAGCCATCAAAATAGCCAAGTACAACCTCGTCTTGGGAGCAAAATCCTGTGATTCCATAATTTCTTCTCCTTTCTACTGCTATAATTTGGATATTGATCTAATTTTAATTGGACTGATTTCTACTGTCTTTTCCTTTAGGTAAGTTTTCACAATTAAATATGACTATCTGCACACGAGCCTTATTAAGAAATGCTCCCATATTCAGGCAGCTAAATGATTTAGACCTTGAGGACCTGGCCCGGCTCGCTCAGCCTAAAAAACTATCAACCGGGGAATTCCTCGCCATGCATGGCCAGATCTGGCCATATCTTGTACTGATGGAAAGTGGAGAATTAAAAATCCATAAAATCTCCCCTAACGGCAGGGCATTGGGAGCTATGCGCCTGCAAAGCAGCAATCTATTTTGCAGTCCAACAATATTGGATGGGGACGGATTACCGGCTACTCTGGAATCCGATGGTGACAGCAGCTTATTCCTCTGGCACAGGGACAGGATCTTACCCTACCTGAAGAAAAATAATCGGGCTATGTGGGATCTTGCTATGTTATTTGTCAAACGTATGCGCCAAGCCAGCGATATGGTGGAAGATCTGGCATTTCAGCCTGTCGCCAGCCGGGTAGCCCGACTGCTCCTGAAGCAGTATCAACAGAGTGGCGCTGATCACCTAAAACGAGATTTCACGCTGGATGAAATGGCCTCCATGGTCGGAACCACGCCGGTTATGGTCTGTAAAATACTTTCCCAATTTGCAGATCAAGGATTCCTCAAAGTTAGCCGAACAGAAATCGAATTCATTGATCGATTTCAACTGGAAAATATGATTGACGGTCAAGTATCATCGTCCAATAATCCGTCTAAAAACTAACCAGGCTATTCGTCCTGGTATTATTCGATCCCTGCGGTATTACTTCGTTCTCCAGTAGTGATAAATACTCAGAATCCCCCCTGTTTACAGGAAAATGATTACCGGGAGCACAGGCAATTATTTATGATGGATTCCGACAAACTTTTTAAGCATCCGATCTCCGAGGTCTTTTCAAAGATTTCCCCAGGTGCTATAATTTCGCCTACAAAAGGGCGCGTAGCTCAGTTGGTTAGAGCGCACGGTTCACATCCGTGAGGTCGATGGTTCGAGTCCATTCGCGCCCACTCGTAACAGGAACCGCTATTCTTAATGAATAGCGGTCTTTCTATATATAATATTGATATGGGTACGCAAATCGCGAGGGGGCACTGGTAATTGTTGTGCCTTACTTGCAGAACAGGATAAAAATAAATGAAAGAGACCAATCGTATTACACAGGCCTTCGATTTTCTTTATAAACATGCTCAAGAGGGAAAACCATTCACAATAGATGAATTATCTGCTGTAGCCAAGTGGAGCCCCGCTGACACACTAAACAATATCACTAACAAGCTTAGTGATATCGTTTACGAAAAAAGGGGGGAGTATTTTGCCAAACCCGAAATTCTACGGGTGCGGTTAGCTGATTTCACTGAACTCCTGGATCAAAAAAAACGTTTATTCACAGACTATATCCTGGAAGTATCACCCAGTATTTTGATCTATGAATTCTTTATGCCGCTATCCCGGGAAGATCGGTTGCGCGAAGCTCTCGACAATCTATTCTACCGAGACACGATCGAACAACGGATCCAAGAAATTGGCATTTCCCTGATACGTGAAGGCCTGAAATTACCCCAGGAATATTCAGAAGACAACATTAAGAACCTGATCTTTGAATTCATGGAAAGCACCATCGGAGGTTATTCGATCTATCTGGTCAATGGGCGCTATCGAGCCGATTCACTTGCTTCTCGAGAAGAAGTTATTGCCCGTCCCTTAGCTTACGGTCCATATATCGTTGACGAAACAACAGCAATAGTAAGATTTGTTTTACCGGTAGAAACAGCAGCAGGCAGTTTTGAATACGGGAAAGTATTAGAACCTGCTTCAAAAGCTATCGGCACCCAAGAGCGAGCAGATCTGGTGAGCTGGTTATTCTTGAATTTTTTTGCAGAAGCGATCATTCGTGTCGTTCAAAAAGAAGATGAGATCTGGCTTCTTGAATTTGGGATGCGAAGCGCCTTTTATAAATGGGTCAAGCAAGGTGAATAATGAAAAGAGCCGTCAGCCTAAGTTGCCAGGGTTACCCATTTCAAACAGAAAGACAAGACATACCTTTAAAATAAATCGATCAGCATAATTTATCCTAAATCTATCACTTTCCATTTATAAAATATTGGAATCCTATTCAGAAGCAATAAAGTCGTTTAAGATCATTCAGAACGAGGAATTTATGAAATATGAAACCTGGACAACCCTGGTCCAAGAGGGAATCAAACAAATAATAAAATCTACAGATCCTCTGGAGATATCCGGGTTCGCAAAACGGATCCAAAGCGCTGACCGAATCTTCCTGATGGGCAGCGGCCGCACTGGATTGGTAGTAGAAATGTTTGCCATGCGTCTGACCCAGCTGGGATTGCCCGTATTTGTAGTATCCCAACCCACCACACCGGCCCTGGAAAAAACAGACCTGCTGATCCTGGTCTCTGGAAGCGGAGAAACCGGCGAGATCCTCAATGCTGCTAAAAAGGCCATTGAAATAGGTGCTGACACATATGGGGTCACCCAAAATAAGGATTCTTCCCTGGGGAATCTGATCAAGGAAAAATTGATCATTCCTTCCCCTCCTGAAGAGGTTAAAGCATTAAACGGAACCCTGTTTGAAATGTCATTATTGATCACCTGTGACGCAGTGGTGGCCGAGGTACTGGAAATCACTGACCAGAGTTTTGAGGAAATGACAAAGAGGCATGCAAATTTGTGATATGGCAGTAGCCGAGCTGATTACAAAGCCCGGTTCACAACCGGGAGATCGATGGTTCGAGTTCATGAATATCCACTGTCATGGACTCATCTCGAACCCCAAAATATGGAAGTAGAGCAATTCCTGGCCAAGCTCAGATTTAAGATTAGGTAACATGATAATAATCACACAAGTCCTTCTCTCATTCTAGACCACAAATCTATTCGAGTTCAGTGCTTAGCTTACCGCTATCGCCCGGAAATTGGTAATAAGTGAGAGTTCCACCTTGCCCACATCGCAATGCCAGCGATTCTGACCGACATCATAACAAGTGAAGATCTGGTTCATTGATGAATCGAATCCAATCGTTACTTGGCTAGCAGGGCCATCCAGATCCAGCTCAACCACATTGAGATAAGAAGGGGCTTCTGCTGCGAGCCCAAAATGGATATTGGAGATAACATAATCACTAATCCATGGTACTACTTCACCCCGCCTGGGGTATTGATTTGTATCAGATGAAGCATAGGCATTCGCAGCAAATAACGCCACAGTAATTCCTAATATAAATATTAAGAATCGGAACCATCTGACCATTTCATACCTCGTTGTTAGAGACATCCGGGGCAGGGATTGTGATCAATTGTCCTGGATTGAGTTGGACTTCTTTTAGAAAGTGATTGACTTTTATGATGTTTTCGGGAGATACCTTCCAATCAAATGCTATGGTTTCAATCGTTTCCCCCCAGCGCACTTCATATTCTCTTGATTGACCTTCGATAGAGTGGGTAATCCATTTCCAGCGGAAAACATCAAATCCATATTTTCCTGTAATTCCGTAACCATGGTTGTTCCATTCATGATTGATCACACCCTCGACTCGATCTCCCGGGGTATATAAACTCACTTCACTGATGAAACAATCCTTGACACCCAAGTGATTTTTGACCATATTCGTAATCGCCAGGCGGGCATTATTTTCATCGATCCCAGCGACCATGAATATATGCGAAAAATTACCTCCTCCCATTGACCATTGATCAGGAGAGCCATATGAAAAGAGAATATCTCCGACGTAGAGATTACCTTTTGTATCAAAATCATATCCGGCCATTTGTTCCTTGGTACGAACTACCAGGTCATAGGTCTCCGGACCAAACCCTACCCATGGTCGGGTTCCCCAATACCGTGGGTTCGCGCTAATAAATAAATCTGCACTGGCATCATAACTGCCTATTCGATAAGGAAAACTATTAGCATCATCGGTAATCTGCCAGGTGAGCGGACCGCACATCGAGGTGGCATCCCAATATCCAATCTCTTCCTGAGAGACGCGGTAGGCATCACGGCATGATCCAGCAAGGTATTGTCTGCCAGCAGTGAGGTAATCAGGGATGTGCCAATCCAATACAAACATTTCACCGACAGAGTCATTTGTTACATGATTTTCATCGATCATCCAATGACAAGGAATTTTTTTTGAGACCGGGATAATGAATTTGTCATGCGGTTTTCCATCTCGCTTCCAATATGCCTCCAGATAGTCATTCCAGATGCTCTGTTCTACATCCGGCACAACTGGAATTGCCAGCAGGCGGAAGATTCCATTGTAGGAGCGTAACCAGACCACAAAACCATTCTGGATAAAAATTGTCACCATGAAGTCACTTTTATAAGTAAAAGGAAACTGAAATTCATTGACCTCGAATTCATATACAAAAGCATCAGCTGAAACATCAACATAAGATTCCTGACTGCCATTCCAGATATAAGTCATTCTCCTGGCAGATAAATCAATTTCATCCCCTAATTGTGCTTGAACCGTTTCCAACATTTCCAGGGATGTTTGTCCTTGAGGAGCTACTGCTGCACAACCAGCTGGATTATTGAAGGCATATGATGTAATCTTGGTTGTGGGGATAGCCTGGCTGTTTTCCATTGAATCCTTATATGCCCATACCTCTGGAAAGGAGACAGGGGGTTGATTACTATCAATCAAATTTTTCGTAATTCCCTTTTCACTCCCGATCCTTTGTGGCTCAAAACCCTTTAGATCGAGTTGTGGAAAAACTTGAAAAGTGGATATCAATACAATTAGGCCGAGTATGGTTTTATGCATAATTTTGTCCAAATGTTTGGTGTATCCATTAATTAAAAATACAGGATCTGGTATTCCAAACCCTGCAAAAGTAAACATTTAGACCCGACCTAATTCCCTACTTCCATTCAGATTAATCCTGCGTATCTAATCGAATAGGTTTCAGCAAAGAACGATTCGGTAATCGTATGTTATATGTAATACTTTCGACGGCTTGGCGATCATAGGCTGCTTGCAGCAGACTTTAGACCCATAGCTTTGCGTCCCCGCCTTTCAACAGGTTTGCCTTTATCGTGTATCTATTTTAAGGTTCTATTCCAAAAAAAAGTGGCTTGGAGTTCATATCCAAGCCACCACAGATCATTTATTCTGTTTACTTCGGCGGCCAGGCGATCATAGGTTATGTGTGCAACCCTTAGATCCATAGCTTTGCGTCCCCGCCTTTCGACGGGTTTGCCTTTATCGGTTTTTCTATCTGATATCAGAATACCATTGTATTACGTGATCTCTCCTTTCAGCCAGTTAATGAAATGGCGGATTAAGTGGTTACAAAACATGAGTTTTGAACCAAGGTATTTCTTCACTTAGGGTACCGTTTCTTGAGATTTATTGCCCAGATAAATCATTTTCCAATTTCTCCGTAAGATTGGATAAATGTAAATTTAGAGGAAAGGGAAGAGTAACCAGGTTAGAATTACAGAAAAAAGTTGATAATTCTTTTTAAGCATAGTTTCTTATGTCATGGTTAGAAATGGATATCTTTTTATCAACCAATTTATGGCTTGATAAACTTCTGATATGTTTCATGCGGTTGATTATCTAAGTAGATATTGATCCATTTTGAGATTGTCGTGTGGTGAATATGAAGGCGAATTCCGATCTGACGCGGTCTATAACCAATCAAATACAAACTAATGGCTTTTTGGTGTATTTCGGGTCCATATCCTCGAGCCTTCTTAATGGGTGTATATCGATAATTACAGACTGAGCATTTATAGCGCTGACTTCCAGCTTTTGTCCGCCCGGTCTTATGCTGCCTCTGATCACTTTTACATCTTGGACATATCATAGTTTACAACATTTGATTTTTCTGAAAGAATACTCGAATATCGCTCCTGATATACTTTTATACACTCTTGCCATCATTGAGCATTTCCAGGATAAGATCAGCTTTTAACTTATTCTTAGTGCTCAAGACGAGCACCTAATGAGTAAAAGGGCTTGATCGATTATATAATTTGGAGGAAATTGGGCAGTGATCGATAGTTAACTATACCATAATCATATATGCCTTCTGTATATACTGATCAATACCACCAATCGAGTTACTTAAGGCAAGCTTGATCTCCACTAAGATGATCCAGTTCTTGATTTAGGATTCGGTACAGGATTATCACTCCGTTAAGCCTCCGAAAAGGTCACTCAGAATGAGAGATCTTCCCATGGAAGATTGGTGCAGGATCCGTTAATCATTCTGTTGATCCAGTTATTTAGGAGGCTTGATCGGAGTATTTAACCCGTAATGGTCCGGAGATGGAGAATTTCTAACCGGAATCGGTCTGACCCTGTTTCTGGCCAACTTCCTGATCCGGTGGAAGAGATGAAAAAGTATAAGAATGCAATATGAAAAAGAATACCGCCTTCTGTAACAAAACCGTCTTTGATCTCGTTATAAGGGTAGGATGACTTTTTGGATTACTACCCCGGTTTGAGAAATAGTAAGATCCCGTATTTATGTTATAGTAAAAATAATGTCGCCTAAAACCCAAGGAGCACAAAATGAAGAATAAAAAGGTTCTTATCCTATTGACACTTGCACTTCTTTTGACGGCCTGTACTTATGATGTACCCTGCGACTCCTTAGAATTAGTTTATGCGATCCAAAAAGCCAATAAGAATACGACCGATGATACGCTCGAGTTGGCTCAGGGGTGCACGTATGAACTAACCTGGATCGAGGATATGAGCAATGGTCATAATGGTCTCCCCCCGATCTTATCCAACATGACCATCAATGGAAATGGCGCTACGATCCGACGGGCAGAAAATGCCGATCCTTTCCGGATCCTTCAGGTGGGCACAAAGTCAACTGTGACAATAAATGATCTGACCATTGAGAATGGCCACGCTGATGGGAACGGTCCAACAAATTATGAGGATCGGGGTGGTGCCATCCTTAATCGCGGAATTCTTTCGATCAATTCATTGCTGATTACGAATAATTATGCGGGGTATGTTGGTGGAATCTATAATACAGGAAATATTACAATCAAAAATTCCACGATCAGCCACAATAATGCTGACTCCTTAACAAACGGTATACTGAATACTGGTGAGATGGAAATTACCCACAGCACGATCAGCGAAAATGGGCTGATCACCTATGGTGATGCCATCTGGAATAAAGGTAACCTTAACGTAGTTAACTCAACCATCAGCGATAATCAAGGCGTTGGCATTGAGAACGACAAGGACGCTGAGGGCCCCGGCGTGGTCACCTTATCATCAGTAACTTTTTCTGGAAATGGATCTGCCCTGAACTCTGTCACCGAGACCATTGTCATCCAAAACACCTTGTTCGGACCCCAGCAAAATGCCGCTTGCAGCCCCTCTACGGCTGTATTTAGCATAGGAACAAGCATGGATACTGATGGTTCCTGTAATATAACCACAGTATCTCCAAATAGTCTTAAACTCGGTCCGCTGGCCAACAATGGAGGGGTAACCCAAACCCATGCCCTCGGACAAGGAAGCGTGGCGATCAATGCTGCGGCCGGAAGTTGCCTGATAAATGATCAGCGAGGTGTCCATCGACCTCAAGGCGCCGACTGTGACGTTGGTGCATTCGAATATGAGGGTCCATTTGCCAAAGAACAGCAAGAACCAGAACAGGAGATCTGCAAGTACACGGCTGGTATCAATTTATTCTGCCGTTTTGGACCAGGCATGTCTGCCTATCCCGTGACTGATAGCTTCACTCCCGGACAAGTAGGAGAGGTGCTTGGAATCAGCCCGGATGGGAATTTCGTCCAGGTTGTGGGGGCAACCAATAAGCTCCCTTGTTATGTACCAGTTGAGAAGCAATTTGGAGAGTTAAGCGGGGTTTGTGATGATCTACCGACCCTGGATCCACCACCAACACCAGAGGAGCCAGCAGATTCACCTGATGATGGCGAACAAGAAGACGAACCTGATGATGGCGGACAAGAAGGCGAACCTGTTGAAGGTTGTTTGGCTCTCGCTGATGATGGTACAACCATTTGTGTTTCACCTTGTCCTGCGGGAATCGGTCCCGGGACCCCCTGTACAATGCCTTGAGTTTAAGAGAATAAAGAGAACAAAAACCGCTATTCGAAATGAATAGCGGTTTTCCTTTTTATCAAGCTATCCAAAGCAGGCGTTTTCCGTATGCTATACTGGTATCAAACCCCTGATTTTTCAGTCTTAACCATAACGCTTACTATTTAAAGTAATCTAAGTTTCCTTATCGGATAAGGATCACAATCATGGTTAAGAACAGATCAATAACTCTCCTATTCCCCCTGATCGCCCTGCTGTTCCTGGTCAGCTGCTCAGGGAAGGACACCATCACCCCAATCCCAATATCTCCCACCCCATCCCCTTCTCTAGAAATTTCAGTTGAGGAAGAAAAAAGCGATAGTCAGGCGACAGCGGAGGTGGATATTGAGGTTGAAGAGCAGGAAATCGTGATGGATGGTAAAAAAATCGAGGCGGATATCATTTCCGTGGATGTCAGCGGCAGCCCAAACCAATATCAGTTCTCTATAGCGATTTTAAGTCCTGATACAGGCTGTGAGAAGTATGCAGACTGGTGGGAGATCCTGTCCGAAGATGGGGAGCTAATCTACCGGCGCATACTCCTACACAGCCATGTTAATGAACAACCATTTACCCGTTCTGGGGGCCCGGTTGATATTGGTCCAGACAAAGTGGTGATCATCCGGGCGCACATGAACGAAGCTGGATATGGGGGTGTGAGCCTGAAAGGAACCCCCAATACAGGTTTTACTCCAGTGGAAATACCCCCAGACTTCGCTCCAGGTGTTGAGGAAGAATCACCTCTTCCAACTGGTTGTAATTTTTAATCGCTAAAAATGATTTTTGAGATATAGAAGGGGAAATTTCAACATCAGGGCAGAACCCCTTCAATCTAGGACAAAGATCCGGGATATTGAAGTATGAAATTTTCTTGTTTTCGTGAATAAAACCAGATTAGTTATTTTCATTAGGAGCCCGCATCCTCTCAGTATTAATTATGCTATACTGAAATTGTTGAGATCAATATCTTCGTCAACCCAGGGGGAAATGCATCAACAGCTTCAAGACAGCACACCTCAAAAGTTTATTGGTATCCCCTTTTCCGTTTAAATATAGAAATAATACACCTTTGTCAGAAGTTCCTGTTAACTATTCATTCAAAGGAGGAATTGTATGGGAACCTTATTCACTGTCACTTTCGTTGTTGAGCTGATCTTTGCGTTGGGGTTCATCATCGCTCCCGGCACCCTGTTTGGTACCTTTGGGGTGGAACCCAGTCCCTTCGGCATCTCCCTGGCCCGCATGTTTGGTTCCGCCCTGCTGGCATTCTGCACCCTGCTGTGGTACGCCCGCGGAACTAAAAGCACGGACCTGCAAACAGCTACTGTACGCAGCCTGTTCCTGTATTGGCTGGTAAGCTCTGTCTTCCTGGTCGTTGCCCAATTAAATGGTATCTTCAATGTCATGGGCTGGTCCACGGTAGTCCTGCACGTGGGCTTCTTGATCTGGTATGCGACATTTGCGTTTAAGAAATAACTGATTATCTTGTTCCGCAAATAAACAACACCCAACCAAATCACCAGGAAACTGTTTCCTCATTTTGCACCCCTCAAGAATTAAATACACTCGCGGAAAACCATCCGCGAGTGTCTTCCCAATATCCGGTGTAACAAGTTATGATAAATCTTGTTACAATGGTATTTATCAGTAGGAAGAGAATAATGAATAAACGACAATGTACAAAAAAAATCCTCATCAAGTTCTTCATTCTTATCTGTTTGATTGCCGGGTTGGCGCTGAGCGCCTGTTCAGGTGCTGCGCCGGAAAGTACTGAAGAACCCATCCCGACCAGCACAGTTCAGGAAATGCCTGATCCCACACCTTCACCTGGGGCAACCGAAAACCCCCATGGCGATTGGATGGAATATATTAACGACACAGTTGGTTTCCGCTACCTCTATCCTGCAGCCTGGTACGGTCCGGAAGTATATGAATCAGAGGGATCCATACGATTGGAAGTAAGCTCGGACGTCGTTTATCCGTACGGCACGGACAGGACTGAACAGATCACCACTGTTCCAGATTCCTATTCCATTACCATCCAATACTTTGAGAATATCGAGGGCAAAACCTGGGATGATTTCTTGAACAGCGGCTGGATCGATGCCTATCTCGGTTTACTGGAGCTGGAAAATGGAGGATCGATCACCACAATCAGGTCCCTCACTATTCGAGTGAAAAAAATAACCCTGGGAGAGTTCCAAGGTCTAGAATATATTGGAACTCTATCAGAAACTGCCCAGACCGAACGGGTCTATCTCCGGGAGATAATGGCTTTCGATGAGGACCTGAACTGGCTGCGGATCACAGGTTCTCCCAACATGGTTGTGATCACGGACCCTGAGAACTGGAAGGATGATTACAGCCGGGTGGACCTAGCCAATTTGGATATTTTTACCACTCTGGCTGAGTCAATAGAAATATACTAGCCATTTTTTTACAGGGGCGACACCTATCCCAAGCTTATTCGAAGGAGCGTCGCCCCTATTTTTAATTCTTATCCCGCAGAAATCACTTACAAAATCCAAGTATAATGGTTCCAGATCAATCCCGGTGCCAAATCTGGATATTTATGAATAAAAAACCAGCCTTATTTCTTTTATTGTTACTGATTATCTTAATCTGCTCTAGCTGCGATCTATTGCCAGCTGAGTCCTCTCAGGACGGTAATCCTCTCGGACAAGTCAATCAAACCGAACAACCGGACCAAATCGAAGTAAAACTTGAAAAGAATGATTGGAGCAATATCTGGATTGAAAACGCCAATCAATCTGAAAAACCACGGATCCTCTTTGTAGGAGATTCCATAACGGATGGGTACTACCCATTCATAAAAGACTACCTATCACAGGAGTTCTCCCTGGGCTATTATGTAACTTCCAAGTTTTTAGGAAATCCAGATTATCAGACGGAGTTAACGACCATCCTGGATCGTTATGATTTTGAGATCATTCACATAAATAATGGTCTTCATGGATGGGATTATTCGATCGAGGAGTATCAAAAAGGCCTGGAGGATGTAAAAAAGATCCTGGATGATCATGCGCCAAATACACTCATTTTCTGGTGTATGACTACCCCGATAAGAGTCGAGGAAAACTTATCATACCTGGATAAATTGAACCAGGATGTCATTCTCAGAAATCAAGCAGCTTTGGAAATTTTGGGGGAAGACAGGATTATTATTAATGATCTCTATCAGGAAATGCTGAAACATCCGGAATATTACCTGGATGGATATCATTTTAACAGTGCTGGAAAAGAGTTTCAAGCGAGAGTGATTGCAGAGTTTATTCTAGCTTACCACTAGTTATCTTTTAACCTTCTCAACCTCTCCCCGCTTAATTTGGAAGCGGTCAAAATCCCTGGCTACATAAACATTCGAGAAAACACTCCGGGCTTCTTCCAGGATCTGATCGGCCCGATAGCGGCGTGATATATGGGTCAGGATCAAGGTTCCCACGCCAGCTTCCAAAGCCAGTTCCGCAGCTTGTTTTGCAGTTAAGTGCCCAAATTGCTCTGCCAGATCCCTTTCCGATTCCAAATAAGTGGCCTCGATCACCAGGGCATCAGCATCACGGGCGACTTCCAGGAGGTTATCGGTTCTGCCGGAATCACCCACATGTACCAATTTAGTGCCCGGCTGCTCCTCTCCCAAGACCATCTCAGGATTGATCACCCGGCCGTCAGGCAGGGTTACTTCTTTTCCGCTGACCAATTCTCCCCGCCAGGGTCCAGGTGGGATCTTCAGCACATCGGCTTTTTCAGCCAAGAACGGGCGGCGGGATTTTTCCTGGAACAGAAAACCGAAACAATCCGGGGTGCGATGGTAAACCGAGAAAGTGCTGACTGTAAAATCACCTTCATCAAAAAGAAGCCCCGTTTCCAAAGGCTGGAGAGTGATCTCCACCGGGGGGTAATTGCCTTTCAGCACCACACCAAAGATCAGGTCCTTGATGCGTCCCAGAGCAGATTTTCCGGCAGCGATCAAGATCTTATCCATCGCTTCCCAGCGTACAAAGGTAGAGATCAACCCACCCAAACCCAGAATGTGATCCAGGTGGCCGTGAGTGATCAGGATGCGGTCCAGGCGCTTAAAACCCAATCCGGACTGCAGGATCTGGCGCTGGGTGCCTTCACCTGCGTCGATCAAAAAGCGGTGTTCTCCCCGCAGAACCACCTGGGAAGTTAACCCCCGATGTACTGAAGGAGCAGAAGCGGATGTTCCCAAGAATACAATTTCGAACAATTTTTACCTCAAGTTTAGGATAATACCTGCCTCTTATTTTACCGCATCACTGAGGGACGAGAGACGGATGACTGGAGACAGGGTTTTTATCCCGCGCTCAAGGAGAGCGCCAGCTCTCCCGGTCCTCCGTCCTCAGTCCTCGGTCCTTTGTGTCATTGCTTTCCCGCAATGACACAAAGTTAAGCTATAATTCCAAAAGCACTGCAGGAAGGCAAAAATATGGCCCAGGCTCGCAAAAAAAGTAAGCCCAAATCGAAATCTAAATCCAAAATCAAACCGAAAACGGTGGCGAATCCCTCCCCGGAACGGAATCTGAACCTGACCGGGTTGTTGATGACCGCTGTGGGTTTGTTGTCCGGTATTATTGTATTCTCCAACCGCAGCACTCAATTGCTGGCCGATCTGTACACCTTGATACGCAAGGGATTTGGCTGGGGATCCTATTTCCTGCCGATCCTGCTGCTAGGAGGCGGAGTTCTAATCCTGCTCCGTAAAGTTGAAGGTGCGCCAAAATTCGCACCTGAACAAACCGTCGGCATCAGTTTGTTATACCTGGCGGGCCTGACCACAATGCAATTCTTCACCTTCCCGCTGGATTTTGATTCCTCCAAATATATAGCATCTAACGGTATCGGTGGTGGCTTTATTGGAGCTTACATACTGGCGCCGATGCAATCCGCCTTTGGAACGGCCGGCACAGCCATCGCCCTCTTTGCGTGGATCCTGCTCAGCCTTTCACTGGCGCTAAACATCCCGGTTCTGGAGCTTTTCCAATGGATACCCGGGTTGTTTAAAGCGATCAAGAATCTCTACCTAAAATTATTCCCGCCCCGAAAGAAACCAGCTCCGCTGCCCCAAGCTACTCCACAGACGGGTGACTGTCCCGGAACTAAAGACACCAACCCCTACTGTGCCAAAAGTCACCATAGGAAAAAGCGATACTCCTTCCATGTTCCATGATCCGATCCCGGATCTGAACTGGGTCCTGCCCCATGTGCCGGATATTCTGAATATCGGTATTGATATAGAACCCAACGAGGAATTTGATTTGCACCGGGCCTCGATCATCGAAGAAACCCTTGACTCCTTTGGATCTCCAGGACATGTGGTGGAGATCAACCGCGGCCCGACCATCACCCAATTTGGTGTGGAACCTGAGTTCGTTGAAGTCCGGGGGCAAAAACGGCGTGTCCGGGTCAGCAAGATCACCAGCCTGGCAGATGACCTGGCTCTGGCCCTTGCTGCCAAAAGTATCCGCATGGAAGCGCCTGTGCCTGGTAAGGGTTTTATCGGTATGGAAGTGCCCAATGAAGAGATCTCACTGGTCGCCCTGAGGGATGCCATCCAAAGCCCCTTTTTCAAAAAGAAGAAAAGCCCTCTGCGTTTTGCACTCGGGCAGGATGTTTCCGGGGCTGCTATTGCCGCAGATCTGGCGGATATGCCCCACTTGCTAATAGCAGGAACCACCGGCTCCGGTAAAAGCGTTTGCGTCAATTCCCTGATCTCATGCTTCTTGCTCCACAACACCCCGGATGACCTGCGCATGATCATGGTTGACCCCAAACGGGTGGAGCTCTCCGGTTACGACGGCATTCCCCACCTGCTGGCGCCTGTTGTTGTGGACCTGGAGCGGGTGGTTGGTGTTTTGCAGTGGGTCTCTCGTGAGATGGACCAGCGCTATCATAAATTCTCTGAAGCCGGCGCCCGCCATATCATCGATTACAACAAGAAAACGATCAAAGAGGGCGGAGTAAAACTGCCCTACCTGGTAGTGATCATTGACGAGCTGGCTGACCTGATGATGCTGGCTCCAGCTGAAACTGAAAAAGCCATCACGCGGCTGGCCCAGCTGGCGCGGGCCACAGGCATCCACTTGATCATTTCCACGCAGCGCCCCTCCACCAATGTTGTGACCGGCCTTATCAAAGCCAATTTCCCGGCCCGGATTGCCTTTGCCACTGCCTCCGGCGTTGACAGCCGCGTCATCCTCGATCAACCCGGGGCTGAGACGCTGCTAGGTCGGGGCGATATGCTTTTCCAATCTCCTGACGCCGCGGCGCCTGTCCGCTTGCAGGGTGTTTATGTTTCCGATTCCGAAATTGATAAACTGGTGAAATACTGGCGTTTCCTGGGTGCCCAGATCAAAGGACCAATCGGGGGGACTAGCGCAGCAGGAGAGCCGGATGCCAGGATGCCAGCCATCCCTCTCAAACAGCAAGAAATGTGGGAGGATATGCAGGAAGAGACCGAATTCGACCCTATGTGGGAAGAAGCTGTCGAGCTGGTAAGGGCGGAGGACAGGGCTTCGATCTCAATGCTCCAACGCCGGTTGCGGATCGGCTATACACGGGCAGCCCGCCTGATCGAAACCATGGCAGCTGAGGGCATTATCGGCCCCGCCAAGGACGGTCCCCAGGCCAGGCAGGTGTTGGACCATAATCCGGAGGATCCGTTGAATAAGGACTGAAGTCCTGATCAGTAAAGAGTAAGTAGATTAAAGTCTCCCAGAGTGGGAGACTTTTGTTTTAATTAGAAAAGGTGTCATTGCGAGGCAGGAGCAAAGCGACTAACGAAGCAATCTCAATGCAATCATTCTGTAGTTTAAATAAATTCTCTAGGAAATAAAAGGGCAGAAGTGTCTGTCCACTACAATTTGATCCCAGAGAAGGAAATTCCAGAAGAATAAAGTAAAGATTGCTTCGTCACCCTCTCTACGTTCGGCCTCCTCGTAATCACAGTGGAAATTAGAATGTTATAATCTCCACATCATGAAAAAAACTTCCAAGGCCAGGTTTTTGTTCCTAATTCCCCTCCTGATCGTCCTGGCAGCCCTGACCTATCAAATTCCATTTGTCAAAGATAGGCTGTCCTGGCGGATCGATGAGCTGAAAACGCGCCTGTCGTACGCTATCAACCCCCCTGACCAGGCTGTCTTCGTTCCCGGGGTAAGCACTCCCCTGGCCACCCCGGCGGTCACCACCCTGCCCGCGACTCCTAAGCCATCTGCCGCAGAAGTCACGCAGGAACCGACCACGGACCTTCCTGAAGTTACGGGCACCCCGCTTCCCGAACAGGTCATCCTCGACGGTGTGGTCTACGTCGATCAAAGGGAACGCTGGAACTACTGTGGGCCGTCCAACCTGGCTATGGCTCTGAACTATTGGGGCTGGTCTGGGAACCGGGATGATATCGCCGCTGTCGTCAAACCGGGTATCAACGACCCCAAGCTGGATTTCATCCAGCAAGGTCGGCTGGACAAGAATGTCCTGCCCTCCGAGATGGTCGATTTCGTTGCCAGCTACACCGAGTACAATATTATTGTCCGGTATGGGGGGGATCTTGAGATCCTCAAGGAGCTGATCGCCAACGGTTATCCTGTGCTGGTAGAAAAGGGTTACTACGAAGTGGATTACTTGAAAAATTATGCCTGGTTGGGACATTATCAATTCACAACCGGGTACGACGACGTCGAAGGTGTGTTCATCGTCCAGGACTCAAACTGGCTCAAGGGTGAACCGCTGGAAAATTTCAAGAACAAGAAGCTGGATTATGAGACCTACCTGGAAGGCTGGCGGTCCTTCGATTATCTCTTCATGGTGATCTATCCGCCTGCCGAGCAAGAGAAGCTTTACGATATCCTGGGTCCTTATGGGGATCCAGCCTGGTCCTACCAGCATGCCCTGGAGATAGCTGAGGGCGAGACCCAGACTCTCAGCGGGGTAGACCTGTTTTTCGCCTGGTTCAACAAGGGTACCAGCCTGGTGAAATTGGAGCATTACATGGATGCCGGGGAGGCCTTCGACACCGCATACCAGATCTATGCCGAACTGGTGAATGACGATGCTGTCCGGCCCTACCGGATCACCTGGTACCAAACCTGGCCGTACTGGGCCTATTATTACAGCGGCCGCTATCAAGACGTGGTAAACTTCGCGGACTTCACCTTCGGTACAATAGATGAGGACACCCTGGAAGAGAGCTTTTATTGGCGCGGCCTGGCCTATTACGCCCTCGACAAAAAAGAACTCTCACGCCAGGATCTGTACAACGCAGTATGGCTCAACCCGAATTTCCAGGCCGCCTGGGACAGGATCAACTCCTGGAGCTTTGATTAAGAATAGGATTTGAGTCCTTTGAATAAACAGGGACGAAGTCCTTTCAGAAGGACTTCGTCCCTATAGGAATAACATGCCCCGTTTACTCCACTTTGCAGATGCTCATATCGATATCGCCAACTACGGACGCAGGGATCCAGCCAGCGGTCTGCCGCTGCGCATCCTGGATTTCCTGAAGTCGCTGGACGAGATCGTTGAGACCGCCATCGAAGAGAAAGTGGATTGTGTCTTATTTACCGGGGATGCCTAT
The DNA here is from genome assembly GCA_963824175.1 of uncultured Chloroflexia bacterium. Taxonomy (GTDB): domain Bacteria; phylum Chloroflexota; class Anaerolineae; order Anaerolineales; family UBA11858; genus B10-G9. Next base: position 19,507 of record CAWGOD010000010.1, read on the forward strand.
AAGGATCAGAATCCCGCGCCCACTTTTCAGAGAGAATGGGGCCAGCGGGTCATGCGCCTGAGCGAGGCCGGTATACCGACAATATTGCTGGTGGGTAACCATGATATCTCTCCCGCAGCAGGGCGAGCCCATGCCCTAACCGAGTTCAGCACCCTGCAGGTGCCGCATGTGTTGATCATTGACCAGCCTGGATTCTTCTCGAGTTCAGCTCTCTCAAAACTATCCCCGGAAGGAAAAAACCTGGATTTCCAGCTGATCGCCCTGCCCTGGATCTCGCGATCCTCCATGGCAACTGAGCTGGAAATGAAAACCAGGGATACCGAAACGCTCTACCAGGCTATGGAAGAGAAGATCTCTCAGGATATCAATACCTGGCTGGAAGAAGCGGATCAGGCCATACCCATAGTCCTGGCTGCCCATGCTTCTGTGGAGGGCGCTACTTACGGCGCTGAACGCTCAGTCAGTTTGGGAAAGGACTTCGTCCTGCCCAAATCAATTACTTGTGATTCCAGGCTGGACTATACAGCCCTGGGACACATCCACAAGAAACAGGAGATCAACACCGGGAAACACCCCCCGGTGGTTTACCCGGGATCGATAGAACGGGTGAATTTTGGGGAAGCGGCTGATGATAAATACTTCCTGATCGCCGATATTAAGAAAGGGAAAACGAAATTGGACTGGCGCCGGTTAGAAAATATCCGTCCCTTCGTGGATGTTAGCCTGACGCTCAGCTCCAGTGATGATATTACCGAGCAGGTAAAAAAAGCCCTTCCTTCCGGGAAAAAACTGGAAGGCGCCGTCACCCGCCTGGTGTTGGAGTATCCCAAGGCCTGGGATCCCTTGATCGATGAGAATTCCATTCGGGATCTGGCCAAGGATAGCTTTGAGTTCCACTTCCTGAAACAACCTCAATACGAACCAAGGATCCGGCTTCCCAAAGGACAGTCCATCGGTTCCCTCACTCCGGAAGAGCTGCTGGACCAGTATTGGATCACCAGCCAGACACCGGAAGATGAAATCAAATCCCTCAACCAGCTGGCGGGGGAGATCCTGCATCCCGACGAGTGAGGTATGCCAGACGTATCTGTTCTGCTACCTTGTTATAACGCCTCCGCAACGCTTGAGGAAACCTTAACCTCCCTGCAAAAGCAAACCTATCCTGATTTTGAAGTTATTTGTGTTGATGATGGCTCCATCGATGACACATCTGACTTACTGAAAAAATGGAGCCAGGCCGATTCCCGTTTCATATTCGTTCCGAAAGAGCACAGTGGGGTAGTCCATACCACCAACATCGGTCTGGCTTTTTGCCAGGGGGAGATCATCGTACGGATGGATGCCGACGACCGCTGCCACCCCGACCGGATCAAGCTTCAGCGCGATTATCTGCTAAAGAATCCTGAGGTCGCTGTAGTGGGATCGCTTGTCAAAGGCTTTCCAGAGGATCAGATCGGAGAAGGATTTCAGCTTTATTATGACTGGCTCAATTCCCTGGTCACTCATGAGGATATTACCCGCGAGATCTTTGTGGAAAGCCCGATCGCCAATCCATGCGCCGCTTTTCGAAGATCCTGGATCCGGGATTTAGGTGGTTATCGGGACCACGGTTGGCCGGAGGATTATGATTTGTGGCTGCGTTTTTACCTGGCCGGGGCCGGGTTTGCCAAGATCCCCGAGGTGCTGCTGGAATGGCATGAGCACCCCGAGCGCCTGACCCACCAGGATTCTCGTTATTCAGTGGAGAATTTTCTGCGGGCCAAGGCTCACTATATTGCTCAGGGCCCAGCCCGCGGTCGGGACGCCGTTTTCGTGTGGGGCGCCGGCATGACAGGGAGGAGATTGAGCAAACACCTGGTGAGGGAAGGCCTGCCACTGGCCGCTTTTGTGGAGGTCGATCAAAAGAAGATCGGCAATACCAGGCGCGGCAAGCCGATCATCGGGGTTGGGGACCTGACGGGAGCGTGGGCCAAGTTTCAAAATCCGATCTTGCTAACCGCCGTGCGGGCTCGCAAAGCCGCCCCCCTGATCCGGGGAACATTGAACAAGCTAGGACTGGTAGAGGGCCGGGACTGGTGGCAAGCGGCCTGATCAGAAGAGGTACAACCTGACCTTTGCCTGGAATGAAGGTACAAAATATATCTGGTTTCAATTTGAACCAAGAGCTGGATTGCGGAAAATATAACCCTGAGCATCCTGGTAGATCAAGTCCCATTTTGTACTATCAAACCATAAGTCATCCAGGGACCGATCCACAACCACTATATAATCAGCCTGCTTTGATCGGGTTGTTGAGTTGGTGAAAGCCGGATCGTATCCGTAAAAGTTTAAATCACCTTCAACCCAGACTGTTGAGTGACTGATATGTTCATCTAGATAATCAAACACACTGGGATAATCAGCTTGGTCGTCCTGATAGGAACGCACCAGTATGTTTGCCCTTGCGGGCAGTACTTCCAGGATATCCTTTAGCATGTCGAAGAACAGTATCGATGTCCCCAGCAACAATACCGCTGCCAGCCATGTAAAAAACCAGGATTTTGTAATCCAATCCAGGATCAGCTTGGTAATTGGTTCCAGCACTGCCAGCAAATAGACAAACTGCAGGAAGAGTAATGTAATACCAAAGCGCCAGCCGATGGCAGATGGATCATGGGCTCTTACGACGGAAACAGGAGTGATCATGAAGCTGATCAAGATCACAAGCAGGAGCAATCCGTCTATCAAACTTAAACGTGTCTTTTTCCATAAGCTGCCCAATAGTGTCACGAACACCATTAGAATACTGAAGAGGAGGGAGGTGGGAAACTGTCGGTAGAACTCGGGGTTGGTCAGGTTGAACCAGATCGAATCCCTCATGACGTGAAGGCTGTTTGATTGGAACAGCTGCCCAATACCAATATAATTGCGAATCACCCAGCCCGTGCCCAATACGGCCAGCAGGATTCCGGGCAGCGCGGGCCAGAGGGAATCCTTGCGGATTATTGAGGTTATGATGGCATAAAGCCACAGGAAAAGGAGGATCGGCCCGCAGTTCGGTTTGATGCTGATCGCCAGTCCGGAGCTTAAACCCAGACCCACCCAATCGGTGGAAGAGTCGGGATCTGAGGGGAGGGGCACGAAGACCATTGCCGCCATGGTCGCAGCGGCCAGGAATAGATCATTTTTACCAATGGTATAGATGATGAACCGCAAGAAATACCAAGGGTTGCCAATCTCCAGGAATCCCGATAAGCCCAGGAAGACTACCCCAGCCATGGTGATGCCTGCTGGCAACCGGGTGTATCGGATGGCCACTAACCAGGTCCCTAGGATCATCAACAGCATGATCAGAAGATGAGGGATCGACCACATACCCACATTCCTGGTAAATAACATTGTGAAACTCAGCAAGGACTCGTATCCAATAGGATATTCTCCGTAGGAGATCGTGAAATCCCAAGCTGAACCCGTCTTCCACAATTCCACTGCCTTCGGAAAATGAGTAATACCAGCATCGTGATGGATGGAGTTTTGCATGGTACTCATCGGCCAGTTCCAGATCGGTACCAGGATCAGAACCAGCAACAAGACAGCAGCTATCACTCCAGCCAGGGATAGCAGAGATCTATTCCTGATCTGATCAGGATCCAAACCCTCCGCTGGAGTGCTTCGGATAAGACTTTTCGCCTTACCCTTTAGAAAATACAGGAAAACTACCAGACCCACACTCCCCAGGACTGCTGTCCAGAGCTGGAAAATACCCAATAACCCCAACAAAGTACTAGTGATGACCACACTGTACAACACTATCAGCAAGAGCTTGAACAAATGCCAGCAGAACTTGATGAAGTAGGTATCAAAGAAGGAAAGGGATTTTTGCATCATAAGGACAACTTTGGTGCTAGATTGGGAGCATTAAAAACAATCTCAATCATTCTACCGTTAAATCGTTTCTAGTTGGGAAATTTAGCACCAGCGATTCTCCCAGATGTTCCAGACCCAATCAGAAATAAGGCAACCAAACTCGATTCTCCCGGGGATGGTGAACTAGGAGCAACGACAGGAACTTGAAGGACAAAAAACTATAGCTTACTGGTACTAGATGCTAATCGCTTTACGATTCACAACTTACCTCTTGCTTTTTTCCGATCTCCCGTCCGCTCGCCCAGTGAGGAAATAGATTTATGGCTGATCTATTTGGATTGCTTAATTGCCAGGGCTTCAAAATGCTCATAAATCCTGGCATCACCTACATCCTCACGTCGACCAAGGGCGAAGCCTTTTATCCTCTCCCAGAGGACGCTAACCAGTACCCAATCATCGATCAATTTCTCATTTAACAACCCGTTGACCCAGAGAGCTGCCAGGGATTCATTCCACCCGCAGACCTGGATGACATACGCGAATTCTTTGGATCCGCTGGGATATTTCTTGATGAATTCTTCGTATTCATTGATATATTTGTCACCCCATACAAATCGGTAGGCTTTATTAATGCCTGATTCAGCTCCCCAGCGGGCCAGTTGAAGCATGATATGGGCATCTTCATAAGTAGGTGCAGACATATGGATCCTCCTAGAAATATTTGAATAGATCAGAAATCCATTGGATTCTACCAACGAGGAAACCAATAAAAACATTACCTGGGACCAATGGCAATGTTCTATATCAATATTAGTGGTCAAAAAAGATTTGGGGATTGGTATTGTACAACTGATACTAGCATAGTGAAGTCTAAATTGCAAATTAGAAGGATTGGTGGAGGTGCGCGTAAATCGTAAGATGTAAGGCGTAAGGCCATTAAATTACAGAATGACTAAGCCCTAAGATAAAAACTGGTACCAGTCTCATCACTCCCGTCATCCGTCTCCGGTCATCGGTCCCCTCGCGCAGCGAGGAATATGGATTGGTGGGGCGTAGTAAAACTAGAAATATTCTGCAGAAAAAGGAAAAAACCATGGACCACCGAGACGTTGGCCGGCAATGGATTAAAAACGCTTCCGCATGGACAGCGATGGGACGCAGGGGGTATGATGATTACCGGGATTCCTTCAATACCCCGGCTTTCCTGGAGATGCTTCCTGAGGTTTCTGGATTAACTGGGTTGGATATCGGCTGCGGCGAAGGCCACAACACTCGCCTGCTGGTCGAGCAGGGAGCGAAAATGTCCGCATTTGTATTTCATCATACTGTGGTTAACATTGACAGCTAAAAAGGTAAATTTCAGAAATTAAATGTACAGATAGCCGCCCTTCGATTTCACTCAGGGCAGGCTAATCCTCAGTACCTCCTCGCAATGACAGTAAAACCTGCTCTTTCCCATTGATCAGGATTTGGTTTTTCTGATCTCCTCCAAAGCCTCCCCCAACCGCTCGATCTCATCAACGGTGTTGTAATGAGCAGCGCCGATGCGAACCATGCCGCCTGATTCTTCCACGCCCAACCTCTCGGTGGCGCAGATGGCATAGTAGTTGCCGTCCCAGACGTAGATACCTCTTTCATCCAGGAGCTTGGCAAGCTGGTGGGGATGGACCCCTTCCAGATTGACCGCGAAGGTGGGTACTCTCTCCACCACATCCTGCAGATCATCCAGTCCGTAGATGCGCAGACCAGGAATACTCCCCAAGGTTTCGAGTAACTTTTTTGATAGCTGATATTCATAGTCCTGGGCCGCTGCCAACCCTTGTTTGAGGTTCAAGGGCTCTACCGGCAAATTTCCCCTCAAAGCGGGTTTTAGTTTCCTCTCCATACTCAGTGCCGATCCACTCAAAATATTCCAGCGCACCCAGCACACCGGCAATCCCTTCAAAACTTGGAGTTCCGGTCTCGAATTTCCAGGGCAGTTCATCGGAAGCCGGGCGCACCTTATAGGCCATCAATTCATCCAACAGGTCGTAGCGTCCGTACAGGATCCCGATATGGGGTCCGTAAAACTTATAGGCCGAACAGGCCAGGAAATCCACATCCAGCTCCTGGACATCGATCGGTCCGTGAGGAGCATACTGGACCGCATCCACATAAACCAGGGCTCCAGCCTGATGAGCCATTTCTGTCATCTTCTTAACCGGGTTGATCGTACCCAGAGCATTGGAGGCATATCCCAGCGCCACCAGCTTCGGTTTACGGTCCAGGGCTTCTTGAAAGGAATCCATTTGAAGCCGGCCGTCTTCCACGTCAAAATCAACCCAGGCCACATCGCAGCCCCTGTCGGCCGCGATCAGGGTCCAGGGTGTGATATTGGCATCATGATCCAGTCGGGTGACCGCAATGGTATCGCCCGGTTCCAGGGTTCTGGCAATCGAGCGGCTGAGGTTGAGGGTCAGGCTGGTCATATTCGGTCCAAAAGTGATCTCTTCCGGGCGCGGGGCATTGAGGAAATCTGCCGCTGCCTGGCGGGCCTCCTCGATCACCGCATCCGATTCGCGGCTGGTGGCAAAGACCCCTTCGTGGTTTGCGTTGGTATTTACCAGGTAATCCGTGATCCGGTCGAGGGATTTTTGAACGATCTGGGTACCGGCCGGATTATCGAGGAAGATCGCCGGGCGTTTTAATCCGGGAAATTGGTCTCGAATGGTTTGGATGTCGAGAGGCATTTTTTACTCCTGGGAGGGTGATTGGATTTGAGGCCCATGGTTGGGCCCTTCCCTGTATTATAAATAATAATCCGGCCTGATCAGTAATTTAATATTCGATATTCGATGATCCCAGTATCTTTTTCCCACTGATTTAGCATCAGACTAAACCCATTTTCCTGAATTAGCAAAATAGGGTCTTGACAATAGAGATATTTTGTTGTAGAGTACTCTATATAACAGAGTATTCTACAAACCACACTGCTCTATTGGAGAGAAAATGAACATTTCACCTTCGGAAGCTGAAGAAGCCTTACAAGCCATTCAGTCTATGATGAATAAAACAAAAAAGGCCATTTCAAACAGCGGAGCGTACAACTTCTTAATTTTGTGGGGTGTGATCTGGCTGTTCGGCTTTATCGCCAATCATTTTTTTGACGTAAAAACCGCCAGGGTAATCTGGATGGGTCTGGATATCGTGGGAGGGGTGATATCCGCCATATTGGGGATCCGGATGGGCCGTAAAGTTCGCAGTCCATCAGGATTGGCATCTGGAAAAAGAATAGCCTGGTTTTGGATGCTCTTGTTTGTTTTCTGTGTTTCCCTGATTTTTGTGGCTTCTCCTGCCGACGGGAAACAGACGGCTATGATCATCGTTTTATTTGTCATGCTTGGTTGGGTCGCGATGAGTTTATTGTTATCCATGGCATCGGTCTGGTGGGGATTGGCGATTACCGCCCTGGCATTAATCGGTTATTTTCTCCTACCCAGTATTTTTTATCTCTGGATGGCTGTCCTTGGGGGCGGCGGGATGATCGCCTTGGGCATTTATATCCGGAAAGAGTGGTGAGACATGACCCAATTAAATGAAACCATCCATCAAACAGTTCGCCTGCGAATTATGGCTGCCCTCGTGACCCTCGGGGAGGATGAAGAAGTTGACTTCACCTACCTTCGCAATCTATTGGAAGTTACAGACGGAAACCTGGGTGCCCATCTGCGAAAGCTTGAAGAATCCGGTTTTATCACGATCAATAAAGAATTTGTGGAACGTAAACCGCGGACTTTTATCTCCGCCTCCAAGGAAGGTCGGGAGGTCTTTAACCAGCATGTCTCTGCCCTGGAAGAAATTTTGAAGAATAAGTGAGGATTATGATGAACGCCATTATAAAGGTGGAAGGATTGTACAAGACTTACGGTAAGACTACCGCTGTGGATCAGGTCTCATTTGAAGTTCAGGAAGGCGAGATTTTTGGCATGGTTGGTCCCAATGGCGCTGGCAAAACTACCACCATTGAATGTATCGAGGGTCTCCGTAAAGCGGATAAAGGAGAGATTCAAGTCCTGGGACTGGATCCCATCCGGCAAGAACGCCAGCTCCGTCCGTTATTGGGCATTCAACTCCAGGAAGCCCATCTGCCCGATAACCTTAAAGTCTGGGAAGCGCTGGATCTGTATGCTTCCTTCTATGACCTGACTCTGGATTGGGAAGAATTGCTGGAAGAGTTGGGATTGGTTGAAAAACGAAAAACTGCCTTCCGGAAATTATCTGGCGGTCAGAAACAGCGCCTCTTTATTGCCCTGGCCCTGCTGAATGATCCCCGCCTGGTCTTCCTGGATGAACTGACTACCGGATTAGACCCCCATGCCCGCCATAATATCTGGGATTTGGTGCGAGAGGTGCGTCAGCGCGGGAAAACGGTCTTTCTGACCACACACTACATGGAAGAAGCGGAAAACCTCTGCGACCGGGTCGCTATCCTTGATCAGGGTAAAATCGTTGCCCTGGATACCCCGGCTAATCTGATCCGGGGCCTGAAAATCAGCGAGCGGGTTATTTTCCGGGTGAAAGGGGAGTGGATGCCCCAAGTGCTGGAAGACCTTACCGGCGTAAAAAGAGTGGAAAGCCAGGGAGATAAAACCGTGGTTTACGGACAAGCCAATGGTTCCCCGGTTTCCGCCTCGATTGTTACCGAAGTGGTAAACACCCTGTCAGAATCAGGAATTCAATTCAGTGACCTGCGTACCGAACACCCGAACCTAGAAGATGTCTTTCTGACCCTAACCGGCCGGAAAATGCCAGATGAAAGGAGCAAATGAAATGGCTGCATTTATGAAATATACCTGGACTGAAATAAAACTCTTCCTGCGCGAACCTGTAGGAGCTTTTTTTACCCTGGGTTTTCCGTTAATGATGCTCTTCCTGTTCGGTGCGATTTATGGAAACGACCCATCACCCATGTTTAATGGATACGGCACTGTGGATATTTCTATCCCTGCCTATACGGCAATGATTATCAGCACCACTGGCCTGATGGGAATCAACATCACCATGTCGGCCTACCGCGAAAAAGGAATTCTTCGCCGTTTGAGGATCACTCCTTTGCGTCCCCTGGTTATCCTGGCCGGTCAGGTGGTGGTTGTCTTCTTAATGACAGTGGCTGGCATGCTGCTGTTGATCGTGGCAGGCACATTGATCTACAACCTGCGCTTTGACGGCAACGTGCTGGATGTGATCCTCGCTTTTATCCTGAGCTGTTTAAGCTTCTTCTCGCTGGGATTTGTATTGGCATCAGTAATGCCCAATGCCCGCACTGCCCAGGTTGTGGGAATGGCGATTTTTTACCCGATGCTTTTCCTTTCCGGGGCGGGCATGCCGCTGGAGATTATGACGGAAGGGATCAGGAATTTTTCAAAATTTCTGCCGCTCACGCACGTGGTCACACTCCTGCGCGGATTGTGGACCGGTGAGAGCTGGTCTTTGCATATCACTGAAGTTTGGGTTCTGCTGGGTGTGATGCTGGCGGGGGTGCTGATCTCTTCCAGGACATTCCGCTGGGAATGAGAAGGGTTTAGCGAGTTGAGCAAGGACTCGCTAAACCAATGGCTTAAAAGTACCTCTGCTATTTGGTGATCCCATCGAGAGAAAGTAATTTCAGAGGGAAATAAGGGGGAAAATAATGTCTATTGTGTATATCCTGTATTTTGCTTATCTCCCTTATGCACACGATAAGCACTGAAGATTAATACCTAATCCTCAGTTTGAAACGGTCGCACGCGGAGTGTGCATCCTGTCTCCGGTCTTCCGTCGCGGCCGCTGGCCGCTCACCTATATGCACCTGAATTGCACTCGGCATGGATGAAAGAAAGGTTTTTTTCAAGAATAGAGCAGCAATTGACTCTTTACCTATAGGGTGGTTATATTCCCTATTGATTAAGAGTCAATTATTGAGCCTTATATTTACTCTTCGTTAAATTCATTGACCGCTCTTAAACCTTTCGAAATAGAAAAAGGTACCACTGAAAAATGGTTTTCCCCTTCTATAATTTCCGTTATAAGTGAAAAACCTGAATAATCTCGAGTTTCAAGTACAGATGATAACTCTACCAAATTTGCAACCATATTATATAAAAGGTCTTGTTCAAGCGCTCCAGCTGATAAATAAAGTGTCACGGGTAATTCTTTTGAGACTGCTGCAAAATCCTCTTCCGTAATAAAGATACGCCGTTGATTTTTATACAAACTCGGACTTATTGATATTATTTTATTGAATTTATCCGGGTATTCAAACATCATTGTCAGAGAAGAAAGGCCAGAATAGCAGAATCCTATTAGAGTACGATCCGATGTATCAACTCTGTAGGTTGATTCGATAAAAGGAATCAATTCTTTGATAAAAAATTCAGTGAATTTATGATAATTTGACCCATCAGGAACCAGATCTTGATCGCGATTAGTTAGAATATCATCATACACATCTGTGTCATATCCTATCCCAACCACTATTGAATCCTTCATTTCTAAATCAAATAAACCGAAAACAACATCTTTGACTGTACCGAAGAGAATATCTCCATCGAGAACATAAATTACGGGATAATCTAAGGATCCTTCTTGATAATCATAAGGAAGTGAAATGTAGAGATTATATATGCGGTCAATTTCAGAAGACTGTAAAAAACTTGTCTCCATATGGAATGGCATATGTTGGTTTTCAACGATTGGAGTTACAGCAACTGCTGTCTGACCGGCTGATATTAATGCTTGTTCTTCGGGCGTTGGTCCACATCCAGATAAGAGAATTACAATGATTATCAAAATAAAACCTTTACGGGGCATCCTTTCCTTTTTCATCTGGGTTCTCCTTTTCAACATTATTATAAAAAGGGTTCATCTTAAAGCAAAAAACAAAGCCTGGGAACATGGCATTGTTCTTTGATCAACGTTGTTGATTCAACGAGTCTGTTGTTTTGTAAGATTAATGGATACAGGTATTTCAATACTAGCACAATAGATAAGCATTATCAAATATAAGGTATGTAATGAATAAGATAGTTAGGTATAGAACGTTGTTCTGATTACTATATTTATCTCAACCAAAAAATCAGAAAAAACCCCTCAGCCATAATTTTATACCGATAATAATGGTAGACTATGGGTGAACCAAACACGATAAGGAAACCACCATGAAAATCTTCTTAACCGGCGGGGCAGGCTACATCGGATCGATGGCGGTCCGCAAGCTACTGGAAGCTGGACACCAGGTGACGGTCTACGATTCCCTGGTCACGGGCTACAAAAAAGCGGTCCCGACGGACGCGACCTTCATCCAGGGGGACCTGGCCAATACGGTGGATCTGAAAGCGGCCCTGGCCACTGATTCCTTTGAGGCGGTGATGCATTTCGCGGCTTTCATCGAGGCCGGGGAAAGCATGAAAACGCCCCCCAAGTTCTACCAAAACAACCTGATGAACTCAGTCAATTTGATCGATGCCGCGACCAGGTCCGGGGTCAAGCGCTTTGTACTCTCCTCCACGGCCGCGGTCTACCAGTCCAGCGACGAGCCGCTCAGCGAAAAGTCCCCCCTGGGTCCGGTTAACGTTTACGGCCACACCAAACTGATGATCGAGGAAGTTCTGGAATTCTACCGCGAGATCTTTGGACTGCACTACGCCGCCCTGCGCTACTTCAACGCCGCCGGCGCTTTGCCGGACCAGGGCGAAGCCCATATTCCGGAATCCCACCTCATACCGCTGGTTCTGCAGGTCCCGCTGGGGCAGCGTCAGAATATCAAGATCTACGGCACCGACTACCCCACCCCGGACGGCACCTGCATCCGGGATTACATCCATATCGCCGACCTGGTTTCGGCCCATTTGCTGGCCCTGGATGCATTGGAAAAAGAAGAGAAACTTGTCTACAACCTGGGCAATGGCAAAGGCTATTCGGTCCGGGAAGTGATCGATACCGCCCGCCAGGTGACCGGACACCCCATCCCCGCCGAAGAGACCCCCAGAAGGCCGGGCGACAGCCCCCGCCTGGTAGCTTCTTCAGACAAGATCAAAAAGGAACTGGGCTGGGAGCCAGAGGTGCCGGATCTGAAGGATATTATCGCCAGCGCCTGGGAGTGGCACCAGGGGCATCCGAATGGATACGAGTAGCGCGGAGCGCTGACCGGCGACAGGAGACAGGGGTGTGATTTCCCACTGTCATTGCGAGGAGCCTGAACGCAGTGAAGGTGACGAAGCAATCTCAATTAAACCCATCTGGAATTTTCTATTCCAGATTCAAATAATCGTGTACTGAAAAACTCTCTTAGACTAATCAGTTGATCATTTAAGAACCATTGTGATTTAGTTCAGATTGCTTCGGATGCTCCTCATCCTCGCAATGACAGGTTCGTTCATTAAGCAAAAGCCCCCCCTAATGGGAGGCTCCGTTTTTATTCATCTTCCTTCTTAAATCTTACCGGTCCTCCGTCTCCCGTCGGGAGCCAGCGACCTCCAGTCAAAGGGACGAAGTCCTTAGAAAGGACTCCGTCCCGATAATATTACTTCCTTCGGAACCAGACCGAATATACCCCCAAACCGATCCCGCCTAACAGAAGCAATACACCCATAATACCCAGAAGCGGGGTGCTGCCGCTAGTTTCAGGGAGATTTGCGGTTTCATCGATCACAACCGATCCAGCCTGGGCGCCAAAGTTCAAGTAGGTGCTGTCGCCCTGGACCAGGGTGATAGGGGCGTTCAGCGAAGTGGTGGGGTTATACCCTTCCGGGATAGCCACACTGACGTTGTAATCCCCTTCCATCAAACTGTCCTCGCAAATGTAATCCAGGGTTTCTGAGTCAGGATCGTGGGCCGGTGTATCTTCGGTAATCGAAACCGATCCATCGCGATTGCTGATATTAATAGCACCGCCCGAGAGGCTGATCTCTTCCTCCTGGCGCATGCTATCCCCGTTCAGATCCTCAAAGAGCAGGACGCACAGGGTGCCATTGCCTGGTATGGGCGTGACAGTGGGTTCAGCCACAAAAGCTGTGGCTGCAGGTGCCTGGGTGGGTTGGTCTCCGGATGGTCCGCCCAGACCCAAAAAGAGCTGCATGCCTTCATAAACAATATCGTCAGCATCCAGGAAATTCAGATCGCGCAGGTCGGCTACATTAATACCCGCCACTGCGGCTATACGCCACAGTGTATCTCCTTCCTTCACGACGTAAATGATCCGGCCATCCGATCCCGGTGTCGGGGTGGGAAAATTGGTCATCTGGGGATTCGGTGCGGCCATTACCGGTGAGCTATTTACCAGTGATAAAGCCAGACCACCAATCACGACCAGACTGACCAGGGCCAGAATCCAGGTGGATTTCTTCATATAGATAATTATACTCCATGTATAATAACAGGTACAGCACCCGAAAAAACAGTCCCTTTTACCCTCTAAACTGTGGTAAAACAGGGTGATGAACAAACCCATCTATCAGGAATAATTATGACCCAATACGAAGCCGTCATCGGATTAGAGATCCATATCCAGCTCAACACCAACAGCAAGATCTTTTGCGCCTGCAAGGCCGATTCCTGGGGGGATCCGCCCAATACCAATATTTGCCCGGTTTGCACAGGCCAGCCAGGTGTCTTGCCCGTCCCCAACCAGGCTGTGATCGAAAAAGGCGCCCTTTTAGCCGGCGCTCTTCACTCAGAGATCCTACCGGTTTCCTATTTTGACCGCAAGAACTACTTCTATCCCGATCTGCCCAAAGGCTACCAGATCTCCCAGTACGATATTGCCATCGGAGCCGGCGGCTATGTGGACCTGCCATTAGATGATGGCAGCTCCCGCAAGATCAAGATCGAAAAGCTGCATATCGAGGAAGATGCCGGAAAAACCATTCACAAACCCGGCCGCCGTCTGCTGGATTTCAACCGCTGTGGTGTTCCCCTGGTGGAAATGGTCACCAGTCCGGACCTGCGCTCCGCCGATGAAGCAGCCGCTTTTATCCACTATCTGAGAAAACTGGCTCGCTGGATCGGCGTCTCGGATGCTGATATGGAAAAAGGCAAAATGCGCTTTGACGCTAACGTTTCTATCCGCGAAAAAGGATCCACGATCCTCAATCCCAAGACCGAGATCAAGAATATGAACTCGATCGAACACGGCCGGGAAGCCATGAATGCCGAGATCAACCGCCAGATCAAGGAAGTCGAAGGCGGCGGAACTATCAAATCCTGGACGTTGGACTGGAACGAGGAAACCAAAACCCTCTCCAAGATGCGCTCCAAGGAAACCGAAGCCGATTACCGCTACTTCAAGGAACCGGACCTGCTGGCAGTCACTCTTGATGAAGAAAAGATCAAGAAATTGATGGACAGCCTGCCAGAACTGCCTCCGGCGCGTGAAGAACGCTTCATTAAAGAACATCAGCTCGCCACCAAGGAAGCTCAATTGCTGACCAGTGACCGGGCTCTGTCGGATTATTTTGAAGAGCTGCTTACAACATACAGCGGTAAAGCCAAAACAGCGGCTAATTGGATCATCAATGACCTGCTGGGATTGGTAAATGACCTGGGTCTGGCAATCGATGAATTATTCCTGACCCCCGATAAATTGGCCCAGATCATCCAGCTGGTGGACGATGGCACCATCAATACCAGCACCGGCAAGGATCTGGTGCGAAAAGTCCAGGAATTGGCCAAGGATCCAGGTGTGATCGTCGAGGAAGAAGGATTGGCCCAACTGACCGACAGCGGCGCTATCGAATCCATCTGCCAGGAAGTCATCGATGCTAATCCGGACCAGGTATCTCAATTTCAATCCGGGAAAGGCGGCGTGATCGGCTGGTTGATAGGCCAGGTGATGGCAAAATCAGGCGGCAAAGCTGATCCCCAGGCTGTGCGTGAGATCCTTCAAAAGCTTCTCAAACATCTATAAAACCCACTGCCATTGCGAGGAGCCTGAACAAAGAGAAGGCAACAGCCTGCCCAGAGCGATAGCGAAGGGAAGCAATCTTAACTTCATCTACCTGTAATAAATCTATTGCCCAATTAATGCTTGGTTTGCGCGGTAATCCCGATCGGAAATTTATCAGATGATTTCTCAAATTCCAGTCCTCGTTTACTGAGATTACTTCGTCGGTCACTCCGCTCCCTTCTCGCAATGACAGGTAGGGATTAAAAATCACCCAATTTCGATAAAAATCTCACTAAAAATCACTCCAAACCCCCGGCAGTGGTTCTTTTTTGCATGATTTTCAACCAAAACCTCTCGAAAAATAGAGAAATCTTAGGGAAATATTCAGATTATTGATATATTTATTGATTTTTCTTATTTTTACTCTTGACAAACTAAATTTATTTGATATACTGTAATCAATAATCAATAAGAAACAGGAGAAAACAATGTTTACAGCAAATTTAGATGAATTCAAAATCCAGCAGAACGAATTGATCAGACAGGCAGAAACCTACCGCCTGGCGAAATTGGCCGCGGGCTCCAACGACCTGATCTCCAGGATAATCAACCTGCTTGGCAAGTTGATTGACCATTCTGGACAGCAGACTCTGACCCTTTCAGAAGCCAATCGATAATCGTTTGGAAATTAGATAAAACAGAATTGGAGATAACGATGAATACCGCAACTATAAATGATTTCAAGATCAAACAGGATGAAATGTTACGACAGGCCGAGAACTACAGGCTGATCAAAGCCGCTCAAAAGGCTAAATCCCCGGCCTCCCGAGCCCTCAAATCGCTCAGGATCGCGATCAACCAGCTGTTTTCTCTCTAAGTTCTCACGGATTTGTTGTAAACACAAAAATAGACCTCGGAGGTTCATAGAATCCCCGAGGTCTATCGTTTAAAACGATATGGGTCACTCCAATATCTGCTGCGACATCATCGTCAATTCCACCCTCTTGGTCCAGCCCAGGCTCTCCCAGAATTTTTGGCCTCCTTCATTATCCTCAAAAATAAAGAGGTGGCATTTCTGGATCCCGATCCGGGTCAGGGCGAACATACATCGGCTGACCAGCGACTGGCCCAAACCCTGTCGGCGGTAATCCGGATGCACCATCAAATGATGGATATAGCCCCGCCGGCCGTCATGGCCGCATAAGACGGTTCCGATCAGTTTACCTTCAGTCCAGGCGGTGTAGCTCATGCCCGGATTCCGTTCCAGGAATTTTCCAATGCTGTGCAGCGAATCGGCATTACTCAGCCCGATATTGTCACTTTTCTCCCACAGATTGTAGATCTCCTGGTAATCGTCGATACTCATTTCGTGAATATTTATGGTCATTTCCACTCCTCGTCTGGAGGAAAACTCGGGAGAATAAAACTCTACCAGGCAGAGACGATTTT
The DNA here is from genome assembly GCA_963824175.1 of uncultured Chloroflexia bacterium. Lineage (GTDB taxonomy): Bacteria > Chloroflexota > Anaerolineae > Anaerolineales > UBA11858 > B10-G9. The sequence goes on from CAWGOD010000010.1 coordinate 35,702, forward strand.
CCGGTATGTATCTTCCAAGGTCTCCGGCAGTACCCGAACTTCCCCAACTGCGGTCATGTAGTTGGTATCCCCTACCCAACGGGGCACAATATGCCAGTGCAGGTGTTTTGGGATCCCGGCCCCGGCTGCTTCCCCCATATTCAAACCCACGTTATATCCCTCAGGATGATAGATCTGGCCCAGTACTTTGAGGGCATGATTGATCAGCTCCATTATTTCACCCCTGGTTTCGGGATCCAGATTACCCATATTCTCCTGATGTTCAAGGGGCAGAATTAGTAGGTGGCCGGTCGTATAGGGATAACGGTTGAGGATCACAAAAGCTTTTTCCCCTTTATAGAGCAGAAAATGATCCGCGGGTTCAGGGTTCTCCAGAGCCGCGCAAAAAGGGCATTCATCTGTAGGATGATTATTTTGGATATATTTCATACGCCAGGGGGACCAAATTCTTTTCATATTTGATTTTCTTCTTGAAAGGTACTTTTAATTTTAGCAGAAATATCTATTGAACAGCTCTTGACAAATTAGAATATTTGTTCTATATTAGAACAACAGAACGGTTGTTCTATCTTTTTACTTCTCAGGAGGTACATTATGTCCGCAAACAGCATTCCTTTTATACCCGAACGAGTCCAGGTCAAGCGCGGTGTCATTTTTGGTCTTTTGATCATCACCGCCCTGGTCGCTTTTGAGATCTTTAATTACAGCACTACTGATTTTGCGCTGACCGATCTGCTGGGCAATCTGCGCTTCTGGGGTGTGCGCTGGGCTACTATTCTAGCAATCGCTTTCTGCGGTATCGATTTCGCCGGGATAGCGCGCTTATTTACTCCTGAAGGCAAAGTCGGAGAACAGACTGAAAGCTGGTACTTGTTCGCCGCCTGGCTGATCGCTGCCACCATGAACGCACTCTTGACCTGGTGGGGCGTTTCGATCGCCATTGTCAATCATGAGACTCTCGGCAATGCCGTGATCGCCCGCCAGACCCTGCTCAAGATTGTGCCCATCTTCGTGGCTGTTATGATCTGGCTCTTGCGGGTTTTGATCATTGGCCTCTTCTCAGTCGCCGGTGACCGTTATTTCGGTAAAGACCAGCTGCGAGTGGAGTTTGCCCCTTCAACCCGTAAAGCTCCAGTTTCCAGCCGAAAGAAACCCGGTACTGGGTACCGACCATCACCCAAACCGGCTGTACGGGCGCCGCATCGAGAGCCTTCTTATCAGCCGCTTTCCGCTCAGGGTAGAGAACAACATTAAAAGGACTGATGTATTCTTCTCCTCCTTCCTCCGTAGACACGCAGACAGCCTTTTCTACTCCTCCAGGCTGTCTGCGTCGTTTTTTAATTCCTATTCTTGCAGTTCTTATTACCAGTTCATTACTTGTTTTTGGATTGAGTAAAATTGAGATCGTCCAGGCAGAATCCCCTGCCCTATCTGTTGAATGAGGAACCTAATCTTAGTCCTGGTATTTCACCTCTTTTCACTCCCGAGGTCCAGTACTGGAGAAGAGGAAATTATGATCTGGAGTGAAATTTACCAACTGGATCCCAACCTGGTAGCTACCGTAATGCAGATCGAATCTTGCGGTTTCTTATTAGCTGAGTCCGGGGCAGGCGCCAAAGGCCTTTTCCAGGTCATGCCCTATCACTTCCATGAAGGGGAAAATCCCTTTCTACCCGATACCAATGCCAAAAGGGGTTTGCAGTATTTGCGCCAGGCCAAGGAAGCTGGCGGAAATTCGCGTTTAACGTTAGCGGGTTATAACGGGGGAATCAATGGAGCTACACTTCCCGAGGGAGAATGGCCAGAAGAGACCCAACGTTATGTTTATTGGGGCTTGAAGATCTATGAAGATGCCGAAAACGGATTGGATCACAGTGCACGTCTCGATGAATGGTTAGCCCATGGTGGAGCATCTTTGTGTCAGAAAGCGAGTGAGAGCCAGGGTGATTGAAGGAGATCACTAACAGGAATAACTCATGAGATTGTTACAGAGCCGAAAATCGGTTAAGAGTGAAATAATCTATCACTGTCATTGCGAGGAATCTGAACGAATGTGAAGGTGACGAGGCAATCTCAACTATAACCATCTGGAATTTTCTAATTCAATATTCAAATAATCGTGTACTGAAAAATTCTCTTATTCTAGTCAATTGATAATTTAATATCCATTGCTGATCTAGTTCAGATTGCTTCGGATGCTGCGCTCATCCTCGCAATGACATATTCTAATCACGTATCCTATTCAAATTTAAAGCAAAAGGCCGCCTGGGATAAATCCCGAGCGGCCTTTCTGAACCCGTTTGATTGATTAAGCAAGCACGACAGTTGCGCCAGCTTCCTCCAATTGTTTCTTTGCATCTTCTGCGGCTTCTTTGCCAGCAGCTTCGAGAATCTTGGAATCTGCAGCTTCTGCCATATCTTTGGCATCTTTCAGACCCAGACTGGTGATTGCGCGAATAGCCTTGATAACTTCGATTTTCTTTGGACCGGTGTCCTTGATAACAACGTCAAATTCTGTTTTGGCGTCGCCATCATCACCAGCATCGCCACCTGCGGCAACGGCAGCAACAGCTACCGGGGCAGCAGCGGAAACGCCCCATTCCTCTTCCAGCATAGTAACTAATTCTGCTGCTTCGAGGACTGTTAGTTTATCCAGTTCTTCTTTGATTTTTTTGATATCAGCCATTTTTATCTCCTTATAACGGCAATTAATCCGTAATTCTTATTCTAAATACTACGCTGCAATCTCTTGCTCTGAACGAGCCTTGAGGACTGCGGCCAATGATCGGCCAGGTTCTGCCAGGGTGCGGACGAGTTGGGAAGCCGGTGCTACAATGGTGCTTAGCAATTTAGCTCTCATCTCAGGCAATGACGGTAGATCTGCCATCGCTACGACCTCTTCAACGGTCATCAGGCGATCTGCCAGGTAACCGCTTTTGATCTCGATCGTGCCGGTTTCTTTAGAGAATTTCTTCAGAACCTTGGCAAGGCCAGTTGGATTCTCATAGGAAACACCCAGTGCGGTAGGTCCAAGAAAAACACCTTCCTTGAATTCTCTTCCGCTCTCTTCGAATGCTCTTTTTGCCAGCGTGTTTTTGATAACATGGAATTCGCCGCCGGTATCTCTGATCTGTTTTCGAAGATCGCTGATACCCTTGACAGACAAATTATGGTAATTCGCCAAGACCAATCCATCGCTCTCGGCAACCCATTTCTTGTACTGTTCTACGAGTTCTTCCTTTTGCTGCTTTGAAATAGCCAAAGTATTTCACCTCCTTCAAATCGGGTTCAGTTCTGCTTAGATAACAAAAAGTCTTTATCTAACCAGCAGATAAAGACTTTTGAAAAATCCGAAGATTTTGAAGCTTCACCTGGGCTGGAAATTAAGTTTTCTAGGAAAACACCAGCTTTCTCTGGTAAACAAGTATTTTGCTATTAATAAATTTATGAAATGAAAAGCCTAATCGAATTCCATTTCTGAAGCCAGGACTGGATCTACAATGATGCCAGGCCCCATGCTTGTTGCTACAACAACTTTCTTGATGTAGACACCTTTGGTAGATGGTGGGCGGTTGCCTACCAGCGATTCCATCAGCGCACTCATATTATCATGTAACTGCTCAGCTGTGAAGGATACTTTTCCGATCGGCACATGAATATTGGCTGTTTTATCAACCCTGTATTCGATCCTGCCTGATTTGGATTCTTCGATCACCCGCGGTAGATCTTCACCAGGGATCATTGTTCCAGCTTTGGGGTTCGGCATCATACCCCTGGGTCCAAGGACCGGGCCGAGAACGCCGACTTTTCCCATCATGTTAGGGGTAGCGATGACGACATCAAAGTCGAACCATCCACCCTTGATCTTGTCTGACCATATCATCGCCGTCAGCGATGTAATCAGCACCTGCATCTCGGGCTGCCTGGGCATCTTCACCCTGGGCAAAGACCAGTACTTTGACGGTTTTTCCCAAGCCGTGGGGCAGGTTCACCAGGTCGCGAACGATCTGGTCAGCATGTCTCGGGTCTACTCCCAGCCGTACGTGAAGCTCTACTGTTTCGTCAAATTTGACATAGGATAGTTCCTTTGCCATAGTGACAGCTTCCAGTGGGGTATATTTATTATCGCGATCGATCTTATCAAATGCTTCGTTGTATTTTCTTCCGTGTTTTGCCATTCAATTCTCCTTGTGGTATTAGCGGATAATCAAATATCCTCCCACCAGAAATTAACTCTTTATCGTGATCCCCATTTGCTTGGCTGTACCTTCGATCTGGCGCATAGCGCCTTCGATATCAACAGCATTGAGGTCTTTCATCTTGGTTTGAGCGATCTCTCGTAGTTGATCGCGGGTGATCTCTGCCACTTTTTCCTTGTTGGGTTCTGCTGAGCCTTTTTCAATACCAGCTGCTTTTTTCAGCAAAACAGCTGCAGGGGAAGTGCGCAGAACGAATTTAAAGGATCCATCAGAGAAGATGGTGATATCGGCAGGGATGATATCTCCCATGCGGTCAGATGTCCTGGCATTATATTCCTTGCAGAAGGCCATCAAGTTGATGCCATGCGCTGCCAGAGCAGGACCAATGGGCGGGGCAGGATTTGCTTTGCCCGCTTCAATCTGTAATCTTACATTTGCTTTTACTTTTTTCGACACAATATTCTCCTTCGTGGTATTAGCGGATTTTTATCCTCCCACAAAATATAATGATTAGGCTTCCTCCACCTGAAGGAAGTCCAATTCGACCGGAGTTTCCCGGCCGAAGAAATTAACCATGACCCGGACTGTAGCCCGTTCCATGTCTATTTCCGAAACTTTTCCATAAAAATCTTCAAAAGGTCCATCCACGATCCTGACCCGTTCTCCAGGCCGGAATGTAACGTTGATGCGCGGGGATTCAGATTCCATACGCTTCAAAATCCGGGCGACTTCTTCGGGCTGTAGGGCTGTGGGATCATTCCCCATGCCTACAAATCCGGTCACTCCAGGAGTGTTGCGGACCATATACCAGGACTCTTCTGTCAAGATCATATAAACCAGGATATATCCCGGGAAAACTTTCTTTTCGACTGTCTGTCGTTCGCCATTTTTGATATTTACTTCATCTTCAGTTGGAACAACAACATCAAAGATCAAGGTATCCATAGCCATGGACTCGATCCGCTGCATGATATTGTGGCGAACTTTGTCCTCATTGCCTGAATAACAATGGATCACATACCAACCTCTTCCATCCTCCGCAACAGGGTCCACTGAAGCATAGGGATCAATGATCTCCTCTTCATCTTCAGACAGGATCTCTTTCTCGACTACAGCGTACTTATCCAGCTCTTCTTGAGTTAACGGCTCACTCGTATCCACTTCCTGGACATCTTCCGGATCCGTTTCGACTTCTGGTTCCATTTCTTCTTCAATTTCAGGAACAGGCTCTGCCTCAACTTCATCCACTTCTGCTTCAGCATCAGGTTCCATTACAGGCAGATCTTCCAGGATCTCCAGAGAATCGGATTCAAGGGCTGGCGGATCATCAGTATCCACAATAGCCTCAACTTCAGCTTCCTCTTCTTCTTCAGATTCCTGAATCACTTCTTCAGGTTCCGATTCAGGTTCAACAACCGTAGTTTCTTCTTCAGGTTGTTCCTGTTCCGGTTCAGGAACGGGTTGAGGATCGCTTGATTGCGGCTCTATTTCGTGCATCTGTTCTTCGTTCTCGTTAATATCCATAGTCTGTACTTCCAGGAGCAGACGGGTAGCTTCTAGGCGGTCAGGATCAAACCGAACAACTGGCTAAAAGCATAGTCCAGAAGGCCTAAGAATGCACCCATTGCAAAGATCACAATGAGCACAACCCTGGTCAAATGGATCGCTTCAGCCCGGGTTGGCCAAGAAACCTTTTTTAATTCAGCAGTGGTCTCGCGGTAGAACTTTCGCAGACCTTTTTGTTGTTTCTTTTGTGCAGCCACATCTAACTCCTTTTACGGTCAAAACGCCGCCCATTGAGACGGCGTCAAGCAAATGAAATAGGCAGGCCAGGTAGGAATCGAACCCACAACCCCCGGTTTTGGAGACCGGTGCTCTGCCAAATTGAGCTACTGGCCTAGAGTCTGGCAACTGGTGATCGCCCAGGTTTTCACAAAGGCGATCACCAAGTTTATCCTTACTTCGTTTCTCGATGCAGTGTATGTTCCCGACATCTGGAGCAGAATTTTTTCAGCTCCAAGCGATTCGGATCGTTTCTTTTATTCTTTTCAGACGTGTAATTCCGTTCATTGCACTCAGTGCATTCTAAGGTGATTACCGGTCTGATTCCTTTTTTTCTTGCCATATGATCAATCCTGTTTCAATAATTTGGGAAGTACTACTCCAGGATCTCGGTGACCACGCCGGACGCAACCGTCAGACCACCTTCTCGAATAGCGAACTTTCCACCCAGCTCCAACGCGATGGGAACGATCAGTTCCACGTCCATATTCACATTGTCTCCAGGCATTACCATCTCTACACCTTCGGGCAGGGTGATCGTCCCTGTCACGTCGATGGTCTTGATGTAGAACTGCGGCCGGTACCCGGTGAAGAACGGTTTGTGCCGTCCACCTTCTTCCGGTTTCAATACCACGACCTCAGATTTGAATTTCGTGATCGGTTTGATGCTCTTCGGTTTGGCTATGACCATTCCGCGTTCCACCTCTTCTCGATCCACTCCGCGCAGCAGCAGACCTACGTTGTCTCCAGCCTGCCCGTCGTCCAGGATCTTGTGGAACATCTCAACGCCGGTCACCACGGTGTCCATGACCTTATCCTGCAGACCAACGATCTCTACCGGGTCTCCAGTGTGGATCTTTCCACGATCGATCCTGCCGGTCACAACTGTGCCGCGGCCTTTGATCGTGAATACGTCTTCCACCGCCATAAAGAACGGTTTGTCGACTTCTCGTTCCGGTTCTGGAATGTATTCGTCAACCACGCGCAGCAGTTCGCGAATGCTCTCATATTCGGGGGCGTCCACGTCTTCACTGGTGCTCTCAAGCGCTGCTAAGGCGCTGCCTTTCACGATCGGGGTCTCGTCGCCGGGGAAGCCATATTCATTCAACAGCTCCCGCAGTTCCAATTCCACCAGCTCTAACAGCTCGGGGTCGCCCATCTGGTCTACCTTGTTCAGGTATACAACCACGCTGGGCACTTCCACCTGGCGGGCCAACAGCAGGTGCTCTCGCGTCTGCGGCATAGGTCCGTCGGAAGCTGCTACCACCAGGATCGCGCCGTCTACCTGCGCTGCTCCGGTGATCATGTTCTTGATGTAGTCACGGTGTCCGGGCATATCCACGTGGGCATAGTGCCGCTTCTCGGTCTCGTATTCCACATGGGATATACTGATCGTGATGCCGCGCTCTTTTTCTTCCGGGGCCTTGTCGATCTGATCGAAGGCCACGAAGTCGCCGTAACCCTGCATCGCCGCCACTTTGGTGATCGCCGCTGTTAAGGTCGTCTTCCCGTGGTCAATGTGGCCCATTGTGCCCACATTCACGTGCGGTTTCGTTCGTTCAAATTTCTCTTTCGCCATAATTCCTCTCCTTGAAATACATGTTCAAAAAGGATTCCTGTGCCAGTACCAGAGCCCTCGATGGGAATTGAACCCATGACCTCATTCTTACCAAGAATGCGCTCTACCCCTGAGCTACGAGGGCTGGATTCTCACACAACTACAAGCTCCAGAAGCACAATACTTCTGCAGCTCGCAGTTAAGGTGGGCGAAGAAGGATTCGAACCTCCGTAGGCGTTTGCCAGCTGATTTACAGTCAGCCCCGTTTGGCCACTTCGGTATTCGCCCAGATATTCAATTATTATTATCGAGCCAGGCTCGATAATAGGAGCCGACGATGGGACTCGAACCCATGACCTGTCGCTTACAAAACGACTGCTCTACCGATTGAGCTACGTCGGCACAAGTGCCATCTTTTCCCCTTTCCAGCCAAGGCATTATATCAGATGGAAATAAGCGAGGCAAGTGCACAGCCGGCGTCGTCGACAGAGCAAAATCTTATCAGCTTTCAGGTTTATCGTCAATACTTCCGGTCAGTCCAGCGCCCCTTGAAAACCCCTTGCCTGCCAGATCAAATACAGCGCCACCGATCCCGCCACAGCTGCGTTGAGTGAATCGATTTCTCCGCGCATGGGAAGCTGCAGCAAGAAATCGCAGGAATCCTTCACAAGCCGGCGCATTCCTTCCGCTTCGCTGCCCACAACTACAGCCAACGGCCCACTCAGATCTACCTTGTCAGGAGATTGGGCTTCAGCGCCGCCTTCCAATCCTACTACCCAGAGCCCTTCTTCCTTTAAGTATGTTAATGTCTGGGACAGATTGGACTGGCTGATATTCAAGTACTCACTCGCTCCCGAAGAAGCGTTCACCACTGCCGGAGTTACCGTAGCTGTCCGGCGAAACGGGAGAACCAATCCATGCACACCCACAAGTTCAGCCGTGCGGATCAATGTGCCCAGGTTTTGAGGATCTTTTAATGTGTCCAGAAGCAGGATCAGGGGAGGTTCATTATTCTTCCTGGCGGACTCCAAACTTATTTTCAAGTCCACATACTTGAATTCATCTGCTTGAACTGCTATGCCCTGATTGTGGCTGCTAATTCCCTTCAGGGTCTCACGTGGAACACGAGTTACAGGGATAGATTGTTCTTTCGCCAGGCGCAAAACTTCTCCCAGGCGGCCATCTGTATTAACACCCTCAGCCATCCTCAGCTGGTAAGCTTTTCGCCGCCGCGCCCTTAACACTTCATATACCGGGTTTCTACCCCAAATCCATTCTTTCATTTATATATACCAGTGAGAAAAAATCCAGAATTCCACAAATTGGATCTGGTTATTTCCAATGCCAGGTTGTACCCTGGGCTGTGTCTTCCAGGGTGACGTTCAGTTCTTCCAGCTTATCTCGCACCAGGTCCGACATCTCCCAGAGTTTTTCCTCCCGGAGTTTTTTCCGGATCTCGATCAGGAGGTCAATAAAAGCTTCCGCTTCCCCACCCTGTACTTCCTGAATAGAAAGATCCAATCCAAGAACCCCAGTCAGCTCAGTGAGCAGGGCCTGGGCCTTGTCAAGAGATACCTGATCAGCGCCCTCATCCCGGGCTTGATTAATGGTCTTCACAAAATCAAACAGGAAGCTCATAGCGCTGGCGGTATTGAAATCATCATCCATGGCAGCCAGGAATGATCCCTTGGCCTGGACGGATTGATCTTCTAATTGTGCAGCGCCATTCCAGCCATCTTTTGGTAGAGCCGGTTTCAAAGCAGACCTCAATCGTCTTGAGCGCCTTTTGGGCGTGTTCAATGGTTTCTTCGTTAAAGGTCAGTGGGCTTCGGTAGCTTGAATTCAAGATCATCATCCGCAAAACAGCAGGCTCATATTTTTCGAGGAAACTGTCAATTGTGACCAAGTTGCCGACCGACTTGGACATTTTGGCGCCGGATAGCTGCATCATGCCGTTATGCATCCAGTAAGTCGCGAACTGCTTTCCGAACATGGCTTCACTCTGGGCTATCTCGTTTTCATGGTGGGGGAAGATCAGGTCATTTCCACCGCCATGGATGTCGATCTGTTCTCCCAGGCAGGTATGGCTCATCACCGAGCACTCAATATGCCATCCCGGCCGGCCGTTGCCCCAGGGGCTGGGCCAGCTCGGTTCTCCCGCTTTGGCACCTTTCCAAAGCGCAAAATCCATGGGATGTTCCTTACGCTGATCTACATCAATCCGGAAGCCAGCTTCCATATCATCGATTTTCCTGCCGGACAATTTTCCATAGCCGGGAAATTTGTTTACCCTGTAATACACATCTCCATCTTTAGGATAGGCATAATCTTTGTCAACCAGATCCGCCACACCTTCAATGATGCGGTTCATTTCTTCAGTTGCCCGGGGATACACAGTTGCAGGCAAAATATTCAAATCCTTTAAGGTGTCGATCAAATTCATCGATATAGCGCTGGGCGACATCCATCGGATCCACCCCTTCCACCATAGCGCGCTGAATGATCTTGTCATCCACGTCAGTATAGTTGGTCACATGCCTGACCTTGAATCCGCGGTATTCCAGATAGCGGCGGACAATGTCAAATACCAGGGCGGACATGGCGTGGCCAACATGGGCTTTGTCATAAACGGTAGGGCCGCAAACATACATGGACACTTTGCCCGGTTCAAGCGTCTTAAATGGTTCTTTCTTCCTGGATAGGGTGTTGTAAATTTTGATTTCCATGATGTATCCCTGATAGGGTTTTAGACCTCGTTAGGCTTGGCAAAGATCATTCTGCCTGCCGCAGTTTGCAGCACCTTGGTAACTGTTGACCGGATGTCTTCATTCATGTGGTCCTTGCCATCTTCCACCACTACCATGGTGCCATCTGAAAGGTAACCCACACCCTGACCGCGTTCTTTGCCTTCCTGGATGATCTTCACTTCAACAACTTCACCTGGGAGTAAGACAGCTTTGACAGAATTAGCCAGCTCATTGATGTTTAGAACCGGAACACCTTGAATTTCAGCGACCCGGTTGAGATTATAGTCATTGGTCAAGATAGGACAGCTTAATTGCCGGGCCAGAATGACCAGCTTGCTGTCCACTTCCCGGGTGCCTTCAACATCAATATCACTGATGCGGACCGGGATGGTTTTAGATTCCTGCAGATCTGCCAGGATCTCCATCCCGCGCCTTCCGCGCTGGCGTCTGAGGTTATCAGCAGAATCAGCAATGTGCTGAAGCTCATCCAGCACAAAACGGGGGATTAACAACTCACCTACCAGGAACCCTGTCGTGGCAATATCAGCAATCCTGCCGTCAATGATCACACTTGTATCAACCAGGATGACCCTCTCCGGGTCACTACTGCCACCCCGTTCTGAAAGGGGAAAAACACGTCCGCTGAATAGGGCAAAGATATCATTCCGCCTGGAGACAAAAACCGCTACGCCAATATAGCCGAATAGCAGCACCCCAATAAAAGGGAATACTTCCCCCAGGAAGGATGGCAGCTTGGATAAAGGAATTGACATCAATGCCGCGATAACCAGGCCGATGAATAAGCCAATCAAACCGGAACCTAGCGTTCTGGAATCCAACTGATTCAGCAAAGTGCGCAAGGATTTAATCGGTCGAGTAGTGATCAAGGGGGTAATGACCAAGCCAAATAACGCCCCGACCAATCCAAAAATAACTGCGCCTTCTTCTATAGTGATTGTGGTTATATTGGCTAGATCAACGCCAAAATATCCCCCCAGCAACCCAAAAACGATCATACCTACAATGCGTGAAATAAAATCAAAACTCATTACTCCCCTCCTAAAATAAAAAATAGCGACCACTAATATCAATGTGCTCGCCAAATGAATCCTATTCAAGAAAGAAGATATGATGCCAAAAAAGAGTTAGACTGCCTGTCTTTTAATCCTGATCATTACAAAAATAGTCATTATGGCAGATAACAAAAAAATAATGGCAAAATAAGTCCAGGTGGTTCATTTGGCAAAGCCAATAAATAATTCCGCTTTAATCATAGCATGACCGCCAACCCTCGTCAACACTCTCAGAGAAAAGACGCTTTCCTTAATATATTTCTAATAAATCCCTTTTTGACTCAGAATTCAACCAGGCGATTGGCTGTAACTTTCGCTGGCAGAGGTTGTTCTATCGTATAATGGATAAATAAATAACAGTTCCCCTCCGGAGGATGGTATGGAAGACAAAAAATACAAGAAGATCATCAATTCCTGGGCTATGTATGACTGGGCAAATTCGGCATTTGCAACCACCATCATGGCAGCTGTTTTGCCTATTTATTATAGAGCTATTGCTGAACCGACATTAACCGGAAATCAGATTACATCCTACTGGGCCTATACAAACTCTATCGCATTATTATTAATAGCAATCATCAGTCCGATTCTGGGAGCGATGGCAGATTTCAAAGGCGCCAAAAAACGCTATTTGACTATTTTCGCTCTGTTTGGAATTGTTGCCACAGCATTCATGTTCTTCTTAACCACCGGGGATTGGCTTTTGGCGTCTAGTTTATTTATTCTCGGCAATATTGGTTTCGCAGGTGCAAATGTATTTTATGACTCGCTGCTGCCCCACATCGCTAAAAAGGATGATATCGATCAAATATCAACCAAGGGATACGCGATGGGGTATGTGGGAGGCGGGATCTTGCTGGCGATTAATCTAGCAATGATCATGTTTGCACCCGATCACCTGACCGCACTCATGACCCGGATCTCCCTGGCAAGTGTGGCTGTCTGGTGGCTGGTGTTCACCATTCCGCTCTTGAAAAATATCCCTGAACCTCCAAGACAGGTTTTCAAAGGTGAAATACATTCCAATCCCATTACGGCGGGATTCCACAGATTAGGAGAAACTTTTAAGGAAATTCGCAAATATGGTGACCTATTTAAATTCCTGGTCGCTTTTTGGCTTTATAACGACGGTATTGGCACAATTATCAAAATGGCTACTACCTATGGCGACGAAATTGGTATAGATTCCACTTCCTTAATTATCGTTTTGTTAATTGTGCAGTTCGTCGGCATTCCCTTCTCGTTTGCTTTTGGTTGGATAGCAAAAAAGATCGGCACTAAAAAATCGATTTATATCACCCTGGGAGTCTATGCATTGATTTCTATCGGTGGATATTTCCTGAGCAATGCGACCCACTTCCTGATCCTGGGATTTGCTGTTGCCATGGTCCAGGGTGGATCGCAGGCATTGAGCCGCTCCCTTTACGCACGCATGGTTCCCAAATCGCAGTCTGCTGAGTTCTTCAGCTTTTTCAGCGTCAGTGGAAAATTCGCTGGAATCTTCGGCCCGCTGGTTTTCGGTCTGGTCAGCCAGTTATTTGGCAACAGTCGACTGGGCATCATATCCTTGATCGTTTTCTTCATCACTGGTGGTCTTATGTTAACTCGAGTGGATGAACAAAAAGGTATTCGAGTAGCTCAGGAAGCTGACGCCCTGGCAGTTCAGGAAGCATAAACTGTATGGCCGAACATCAAGAGGATAACAAACTCCTCCAGCAGCAGGCCCTATTCAGCCGCATCGCTTCCAGGTATGACCTGGTAAATCATCTGATAACCGGTTGGCAGGATAATCGCTGGAGGAGATTTGCTGTTAAAAAGCTCGCGCTCCCGCCATCAGCCAGGCTGTTGGATATTGGCAGCGGCAACGGACAGATCGTCCAGGAAGTTGGCCGCCAGTATCCTGATTGTATGTGTATCGCGGCTGACTTGACGCTGGCGATGATGGCTGTTGGGCAGGGAAATAACTTTCCCATCCAAGCCAATTGGACTGCTGCTGATGCTGGCCTTCTGCCTTTCCAGGAAGGAATATTCGATGGAGTGATTTCCGGATTCCTGGTCAGGAATCTGGGAGATATTATGGTTGGATTAAAAAACCAGTATCGCATCCTAAAAACCGGTGGTAGAATTGCAATCCTGGACACCACAAAACCACCAAATCATTTTCTGGCACCCATCATTCGACTTTATATGACCAAGATTATTCCAATCATCGGCGGAATCTTTACCGGCAATAATAAAGCCTACGGCTACTTGAACAAATCCACTCAAGGATTTTTACGAGCCGAAGAGCTTGCCGCCTACCTGGCAGCAGCCGGATTCAAGAAAGTAGCTTATCAACAATTTGCCTTTGGCATGATCAGCGTGCATTGGGGTGAAAAATGAGCGGCATACAACCATCCGCCCAGGCAGCTGAAAGAGGCGAACCCTCCTATATCTGGAGGGCGGGTCAGGAACGCAGATTGGAAATGGTGAAAACAGCCGCAGGAGCAAGGATCCAGGGCAGGCTGCTGGAAAACGGCTGCGGTATTGGTTTGTACCTGGAACACCTTTTCCCGTTAGGATGCGAGGTAGTAGGCCTGGAATTCGAGTTCCAGCGAGCGCTGGAAGCAAAAAAAGTGGCTGATCCCGTACTTGGCGGCGCAGGTGAATTTCTACCATTCCCGGCCAACAGTTTTGATCTGATCCTGAGCAACGAGGTTATTGAACACGTGGTTGATGATAAAAAAGCTGTCCAGGAGATGGTCCGAACGTTAGTTCCTGGGGGACGGATGATCATTTTCTGTCCCAATCGCTGGTATCCCTTTGAAACTCATGGAATCTATCGGCAGGGAAAATATCACTTCGGAAATAAATTCCTGGTCAATTATTTACCCAAAAGGTTACGGAACCGGCTGGTACCCCATGTCCGGGTCTACTCGCGAAGGGATATGCGGGACTTATTCCAGGGTTTACCGGTCAAATTCATCACTCAAAAGGTGATCTTTGGCGGTTATGATAATATTATCGGCCGTTTCCCTCGTCTGGGACGCTGGCTCAGGGCGTTTCTCTATCTGATCGAAAAGACACCACTCCAGTCTCTGGGTTTATCCCATCACTGGGTTGTGGAAAAAGCTGAAGGATAAAAACTATGATCGATAATATCGAAAACCTGGTCGGCGATGAACTTCGGGAGCGGGGTTGGCGGCTAGCAATTGCGGAATCCTGCACAGGTGGCTTGATCGGCCACAGGATCACTAACATTTCCGGTTCCTCCACCTATTACCTGGGCAGCATCACTGCTTATGCCTATCGAGCTAAAGTTCGCTTATTGGGAGTATCGTGGGATACATTGGAAAAATTTGGGGCGGTCAGCGAAGAAACTGTTAGCGAGATGGCCAAAGGCATCCGCCACGCGCTGGCAGCTGATATCGGCTTATCCGTCAGCGGGATCGCTGGTCCAACAGGAGGGACTCCAGAAAAACCGGTTGGTTATGCCTGGATCGGATTAAGCACGCCCCAAGGGATCTGGACCTTGCAGCATAATGCAGGGGGAAACCGGATCGAGAACAAAGAAGAGGTCGCGCAGGTAGCGCTGGAATTTTTATATACGTTCTTATCAACCAATGGAAAAGATTGAGATCACCACCCGTTTCAAACGGGATGGCTCCCTAATCCCGATCGAATTTTCTCTGGAAGATCAAAATGTCCAGATCTTGAATGTCGGTCGCCAGTGGGATAGCGAAGATGGCAAACATATCCTGGTGATGGACTTCAGAGAAAATACCTACCATTTATTTTTTCAACTCAGCGACTTGAGCTGGTATTTGATGAGAGATATCAAACCTGGCCCGGGTTCTATTTAACAGGAGATACGATGAGCGATACCATTCAAGATAATATGGTTGTGACACTGGACTATACTCTGCTCGTGGATAATGAAATCCTCGAAAGCACCGCTGACGGGGAACCAATCGAGTTCATCCAAGGTATCGGGCAGGTCATTCCCGGGTTGGAAACCGCTCTTTATGGAATGAAGGTTAGTGAAAAGAAAACTGTGGTCATCGAGCCTGAAGATGCCTATGGCGATTATGACGCAGAATCCCTCGAAATCGCCAAAAAAGAAGAGTTCAGCGAGGAGATCCCCCTGGACGTGGGAACATTTTTAGATCTGCGGGATGACGAGGATGATGTGCTCAGCGCCCAGATCATCGAAGAAGACGAAGATACTGTTACCCTTGACTTCAATCACCCCCTGGCCGGAAAAACCCTGACCTTTGAGATCACAGTCTCCGCCCTACGACCAGCTTCAGATGAGGAGCTCGAGCACGGGCATGCGCATTCGAAGTAAAAGAAATTAAAGGATTACATCGAAAGTTTTCAGAATGTTGAAAAAGGGGATTCAGTCCTTAATTTGAAAGGGATTGAATCCTTTGTGAAGGATTCAATCCTAGTATGTATCATTTTACAATACCTCAACCTCCCTATCAATTCCCCCCCTTTACCACGGTGAATTTCAATCCCTTCGCCCCTTCTTCAACCTGGATAGTATCACCAACTTGGTAGTCCCCGGATAGGATGGCCAGCGCCAGGGGATCCTGCAGTTCTTTCTGGATGGTCCGTTTAAGCGGACGAGCGCCGTAATCGGGATCAAAACCGAGCTCGGCCAGATATTCCGTCGCTTTCTGGCTGACTTCCAGAATATAACCCTGGGTGCGGACCAGTTCTTCCACCCGGTTAAGCTGAATGCCAACGATCTCCTGGATCTGCTCCCGGGTCAGAGGATGAAAATGAACGATCTCATCCACCCGGTTCAGAAACTCAGGCCGAAAGACCTGCTTTAAGGCCTTTTGTGTGATCTCAGTCACTTGTTCCTCACTCAAATCCCGGGACCAGATTTCACTGCCGACATTGCTGGTCATGATCACAACCGTATTCCGGAAATCAATCGTCCTGCCCTGTCCATCCGTTAACCTGCCATCATCCAGAAGCTGAAGCAGCGTATTAAAAACCTCCGGATGGGCTTTTTCGATCTCATCAAACAGAACAACGCTGTACGGGCGCCTGCGAACCGCTTCTGTCAGCTGGCCGCCTTCTCCATAACCTACATAACCAGGAGGTGACCCGATCAGGCGGCTTACAGTGTGTTTTTCCTGGTATTCGCTCATATCGATCCGGACCATGGCATCCTGATTATCAAACAGGAATTCAGCCAGGGCCCGGGCCAGTTCTGTTTTGCCCACACCGGTTGGGCCGATAAATATGAACGAACCGATGGGACGGTCTGGGTCCTGGATGCCGGCCCGTGACCTGCGAACCGCGTTGGCAACAGCCCTGACTGCTTCATCCTGTCCGATCACACGCTGGTGAAGGCGGTCCTCTATCTGTAGCAATTTCTGAGTCTCACTTTCCAACAAGCGGGAGATAGGGATACCAGTCCAGCGTGAAATAACACCGGCAATTTCCTCAGCATCTACTTCTTCCTTCAGCAAGGCCCCATCGGCCTGGATCTCTCCCAGGCGGATTTCTTTCTTTTTGAGATCCTCTTCCAGGTCCCTGAGAGTTCCATACTGCAGTCTGGCCGCCGTCTCCAGGTCAGCCTCGCGTTCCGCTTTTTCAATATCAATCCGCGTTTGATCGGTTTCCCGTTTAATCTCGCGAATTTCACTGATCACTTCCTTTTCATTCATCCAGCGGCTCTGCAGCTGCTTCTGTTCTTCTTTCAGGTTGGCGAGTTCTTCCTGTATTTTTTCCAACCGGGCCAGGGATGATTTATCAGGCTCCTTCTTGAGAGCCTGCTTTTCGATCTCCAGCTGCATGATCTGACGATCGACTTCATCCAGTGCTCGGGGCTTGGAATCGATCTCGGTCCTGAGGCGGGCTGCTGCCTCATCGATCAGGTCAATGGCTTTATCCGGCAGCTGGCGGTCGGCAATATAGCGATTAGACAGGGTAGCTGCCGCAATCACAGCCGGGTCAGTGATCCGGACACCATGATGGATCTCATAGCGTTCCTTTAAACCTCTCAATATACTGATTGTGGATTCAACACTGGGCTCTTCCACCAGTAGAGGCTGGAAACGCCGTTCCAGGGCCGCATCGGATTCGATGTATTTTCGATACTCATCCAAGGTGGTGGCTCCGATCAGATGGAGCTCTCCGCGGGAAAGCATCGGTTTTAACATATTGCCGGCATCCATGGCACCCTCGGCTGCTCCAGCGCCAACCACGGTGTGCATCTCGTCCAAAAACAGGAGGATCTCTCCTGTCGCCGAGGTAATCTCCTGCAAGACAGCTTTCAGACGTTCTTCAAATTCGCCCCGGTATTTTGCACCTGCGACCAGAGCGCCCATATCGAGCTGGATCAAGCGTTTATTTTTGAGGCCTTCCGGAACATCACCGTTAACTATACGCTGGGCCAAACCCTCCACAATGGCAGTTTTTCCCGTTCCAGGCTCACCGATCAAAGCCGGATTGTTTTTGGTCCGCCTGGACAGAATTTGAACCAAACGGCGGGTTTCTTGATCACGGCCGATCACAGGATCCAGTTTTCCCCGCCGAGCCAAATCGGTCAGATCCCGGCCGTATTTTTCAAGAGCCTGGTAAGTGCCTTCTGGCGTCTGATTGGTGACCCGCTGCGATCCGCGGATATCCATTAAAGCTTCGAGTACAGCATCCTTGGTTAAACCAAAACCTTCCAGGCGCTCACCTTCCTGGCTTTCTATCAGTCCAAGCAATATATGTTCAGTTGAGACATATTCATCCCCCATGCCTTTGGCATGGCGTTCAGCAGCGGATAATACATCGGCTGTATTCCGGCTCATGCTAACCCGCACGTTTCCGCCATATACTTTGGGATGGTCTGAAATCTCGTCCCAAAGCTCCTGTTTAAGACCATTGGTGCTGCCTGAAATGCGCCTGACAACCGCGTTGACAGTGCCCTCATTCTCCTCGAGCAGGGCGTACAGCAAATGAGCAGGTTCAATTTCCTGGTGATTTTGATCTTCAGCCAGCCGCTGGGCGCGCATAACAGCCTGCTGAGACTTTGAGGTATATTTTTCTAAGTCCATTTTTTCCTCTATATTTTACTCCCCCACAGAGCAAGACAACCCGCTCGAGGGGTTGATATCTATGTTAATTATAGAGTCCGAATCTTAGAATGGGATTAAAGATTTATTAATGAAAGGTATGAATTGTCTGACCGGGAAAATAACTCAGGCCAAGGCTGCTGGCAGCATGCCAGCTAATTGACAATCACCTCAAACTCCCCATCACTGACCCGCACCTTAAGCTTCTCCCCGGTGCTGGTCTGGCTGACCTGATAAACCGTCGAGCCGTCCTCAGCTGTCACGATGGAATAACCTCTTTTCAATATTGCCTCTGGATTCAAAGCTGACATTCTCGCCTGATAAGCAAGGCACAGGTCCCTGGAAGTCTTAATAATAGATCCCATTCCCCGGTCGATTCGGCCGTTTAACTCATCCAGGCGTTGGCGCCCGTTGTTGATCTGGCTGAGCGGGGACAACCTGGCGATCTGGATAGAGTAATTTTCCATCTTCCAGTTATGATCTGAAATTATGCTCTTTACAGAACGCGCCAGGCGGATCCGAGATTCCCCTAATCCAATTCGCAGTTCAGATTGATCTGGAACCGCCAATTCGGCAGCAGCGGTTGGAGTTGGGGCGCGCAGGTCAGCTACAAAGTCTGTGATCGTAAAATCGGTTTCGTGCCCCACTCCACTGATCACCGGAACGGGAGATTCAGCCAATGTCCGGGCAACTTTCTCGTTATTGAAAGCCCAGAGATCCTCGATCGAGCCGCCTCCCCTACCGATCAGGATCAAGTCCGGTTCCAGGCGGTACAACCGTTTCAGAGCAGCACAAATCTCACCCGGGGCGCTATCACCCTGAACTGAGGATGGGGATAAAAGGATCTTCACCAACGGATAACGCCGATTTAATGTGTCCTTCATATCCTGAAAAGCGGCCCCGGAAGGTGAAGTGACAATACCGATCCGTGTCGGCCAGGCAGGTATAGGTCGCTTCCGGGCAGGATCGAATAACCCTTCCAATTCCAGCTGAGTTTTTAAGCGTTGGAATTCCTGAAACAGGGCACCTTCACCTTTAGGACGTATAAAATCAACATAAAGCTGATATTGACCGCTCTTTTCGTAAACCCCAAGCACGCCGTGAGCTTCTACCGCCAGTCCATCCTGAAGAGCCGTTTTGATCTGCAAAGCCCGGTTTTTCCACATCACACACCGCAAAGAGGAGGTCTGATCCTTCAGTGTGAAATACAAATGGCCCGAAGCAGGACGTGAAAGGTTGGAAATCTCTCCCGTCACCCAAAGATCCTGCAGGTTGGCATCCGACTCCAGAATTTCTTTCAGGTAGCTATTTACTTCTGCGATAGACCAGTATCGCGAAATTCCCGGATCATCCGGTGAGGAAAACATAGGGCAAGTATACTGGCTGGTTACACTCTAAACAAGTTTCGGAAGGCACCCACAAGGGGGATATTCTTCCTTCCCTAGCAAATTTGGCTCTCCTCCAATGGGTGATCCAGAAATACATCCTCACCCCCTGTGATACAATTTTTTTGTCATGGAAACCTCTGATCATATCAAAGATATTCTCAACTCTGTCCCGGAACAACCGGGCTGCTACCTGATGAAAGATCAGGCGGGCAAGGTGATATATATTGGCAAGGCCATCAACTTGCGCCACCGGGTGCGGTCCTATTTCCATGCCAGCGCCCAGAAGAATCCTCGCACCAGCGTGCTGGTATCCAATATCCGCGATATCGAGTGGATTATTGTCAAATCAGAACTGGAAGCCTTGATCCTGGAAATGAACCTGATCAAGGAATACCAGCCCCATTTTAATGTCCAACTCAAAGACGATAAACGTTATCCCTATATCAAGATCCATTGGGCAGACCCTTTTCCCAGGGTCAGTGTTACCCGCAAAGTTGAAAAAGACGGATCGCGTTATTACGGCCCTTATATTAACGTCTGGGCTGTTAACCAGACCATGGATCTATTGCGCAAGATCTTTCCTTATCTGACCTGCAATCGGACCATCACCGGGGATGACCAGCGAGCCTGTCTATATTACGACATCCAGCTTTGCACAGCGCCCTGCATCGGCAGGATCAGCCAGGAAGATTATCGGGAAATGATCAAAGAGCTAGGCGCATTCCTGAATGGCAGAACCGACAATATCATCAAGCGCTTGGAAGAGGAAATGCAGCAGGCCTCTGCCGATTTAAATTATGAGAGAGCAGCCCAGCTGCGGGACACACTGGACGCTGTTCAGCGCATCGTTGAAGAACAGCGCATCATCTCAACAAAATTTACAGATTCAGATGTCATAGCTCTGGCGGATCTGGATAATGACGCCTGCATCCAGGTATTTTTCATCCGGGGCGGCAAATTGACCGGGCGGGAATACTTCCTCGTGGAAAATATCGACAAAACCGCTGATCAGGATCTGCTCGCGGAAGTCATCAAACAGTTTTATGATCAGGCACCCAATATCCCCCCTGAGATCCTGCTTCCCCGGGAAATAGAAGAAGCCAAGATCATCAATCAATGGCTGAAAAGCCAAAGGGGCGGCAAAAAAGTAGAACTGGTAGTCCCCAGGCGGGGTGAAAAGAAAAAACTGGTCACCATGGCTGCAGAGAATGCTGCTTCCATGTTAACCGCACTGAAGACACAGGAGAATTCGGAACGGGAACGAGCTGAAGGAGCACTTACTGACTTGCAATCCCAATTAAATCTCAGCGCTCCCCCGCTGAGGATCGAGTGTTATGATATTTCCAACACCCAGGGAACAGCTCTGGTTGGCAGCATGGTGGTGTTCCTGGATGGGCGTCCTGAGAAAGCCCACTACCGCCAATTTAATATTCGTACCGTCCAGGGGCCGGATGATTACGCCAGCATGGACGAAGTATTGCGGCGGCGTTTACAGCGCCTGGTTCTTTCCAGCACAGAGGAAAGGAAACCTGGAGGAAAAGTCGATCCGTCATTCAGCGCCCTGCCCGACCTGATCCTGGTCGATGGTGGCAAAGGTCAGTTGAACAGAGCGGTAGAGGTATTGGCAGAATTCGATTTACTGGATACTATACCCATTGCGGGACTGGCCAAGAAGTACGAGGAGGTTTTTTTACCAGAAGATGATTATCCTGTGCGATTTGATAAGAATTCCCCCGGCCTGCATTTACTGCAGCGGTCCCGGGATGAAGCCCACCGATTTGCCATCACAGCCCACAGAAAGCGCCGCTCCAAAAAGGGATTGGAATCCAGCCTGGAAAAAATACCCGGCATCGGTCCCACCAGACGCCAGGAACTGTTGAAAAAATTCCATACAATTCAGAATATCCGGGATGCGAGCCTGGAAGAACTCTCTCAAACACCAAAAATAACTCTCAAAATCGCTCAATCTATAAAAAAGCACTTGGCATAATTCTTCTTCATGCTACAATGAGCGAGAACTGAGATCAAATAATATATCAGGAGCCCTATGGCAAACAGAAAACACCAACAACGAACCCAGAAGATCGTAATGAGTATTATTGGCATTTTCATTATCCTTGCCATGATCCTCTCGATGTTCCGCTTCTAAGATCTCAATCGTTTTCCCTCCATCTAAATAACAAATAAGGAGCTGGGTATGCTTAAGAACAGATCCACTCTCTGGTACTGCGCCTTGATCGTAGGCTGGGGTTTTGACATCCTGTATTGGAAAAAGCCTCTCGGGGTATCCTTTGCCATCCACGTTCTACTCTTGCTGGGTACCTTGATCTTCTTGTCCAAAAAAGAAGGTAAAACCCTATCACCGAAAAGCCTGCCTCTGATCGGCCTGGCTTTGGCTTTCAGTTTCCTGGGTTTTTTACGGGCGGAACCCTTCACCCGTACCTTGAACCACCTGCTTTCCCTCGGCTTCCTGGGATTGTTAATCCTTTCCTACCAGGGCGGACGCTGGATGGAATACAACCTGAGCGACTATATCGTGGGGGCATTTCGTCTTTTTACCAATGCGATAGGCCTTCCATTCAAACTGATCACCGAGGCTAAAGAGGAAAAGGGAGATACTGAAGAAGGAGAGAAGGTCAAAGGATGCTGGCTGGAAAAAAGCCGCGCCATACCTGCGAGGAATCCTGCTGGCACTGCCCATTGTGGCTGTTCTTGCCGCTTTATTATCAGAAGCGGATCCGATCTTCTCCAAGTGGCTGGGGGATCTAATCGAGCTCCTGCGCCTCGAAAAACTTCCTGAGTATATTCTGCGATTGGTGTTAATTGGTATCTGGACCTTCCTGCTAGCCGGTTTGATGCTGTACTCTCTGAGTAAAAGCCGGGAGGAAAAGCTGGTAGGCCTGGATCAGGCCTGGCCGCCCCGCTTCCTGGGTTCTACGGAAACCACCATCATCATGGGGGCAGTTAACCTGCTGTTCTTTTCCTTTGTGAGCATCCAGTTTCGATATTTCTTCGGCGGTGAAAAGAATATCAGCCTGGATGGATACACTTTTTCAGAATACGCTCGACGAGGATTTGGAGAGCTGCTGGCAGTTGCTTTTTTCACGCTCTTTATCATTATGGTCCTGAGCAGCATCACAATCAGGAAAGAGAAGAAGAATCGAGTTGTGTTTTCAGCTCTGACTGGATTGATGACTGCCTTCATCGGAGTGATCCTGCTATCCTCTCTGCAGCGCCTGGCGCTTTACGAAGCGGCTTATGGTTTCACACGGCTGCGAGCATATTCTCACATTTGTGTGATCTGGATCGGGATCCTGTTCCTGGCCATCCTGGTTCTAGAGATCCTGGGGGCACACCGTTATTTTACCTTGGCCACATTAATTTCAGTGGCGGGTTTTGTGTTGACCATGAATGCCGTAAATATTGATGGTTTTATCATCCGGGAGAACTTTGAACGCCTCTCAGACGAAGAGGCAGCCCTGGATACCTACTATCTGAACACCCTCTCTGATGACGGTATTCCGTTCCTGATCGAGCGAGTGAATGATCAAAGATTATCCCCCGCAGAACAGCGAGACAATCCTGACGATCCTGGCCTGCCGGGCAGATGATTTTAAGAATGTTGAAAGAGGCTGGTTGAGTTTTACATATCCGCGCTTCACAGCAGAGAAGGCCATCCTGGAGAACAGCTCCTTGTGGAACGATGTGAAATTGATCGAGACGGATTGGGGGGGAAATATACCATGGTTGAGGATCAGGAGTTCTACTGCACCTATTACGGGTGGGA
>CAWGOD010000011.1:0-71456 GCA_963824175.1 uncultured Chloroflexia bacterium
ATAGGGGTTATTGGGAAAACACCTATAACCAGAGTGGGTCATACCTGGATTCCAATCACCCAACTGGTCCTCTGGGGTATTTTCACGCGGTCAGCTTCCAGGAGAAAACCAGATAATTCTCGCCTGCAGTGGTCCCGGGAAGGATTTTTAAAAATGGCCGTAGTGGTGGGATCCGAGTGGTGCCATAACCTGGCGCATTTGCTTGCATCTAGCTGGATTGGCAAACCAATGGATAAGATGCGGATCCAGGCCGGTATGCCCCGCTGTATTTATCATGAGATCAATGACCCGAATGTTTCTCCACGCCAGCATATTACTCGCTCCCTGGGTGGTCCTGTAATTAGTTCCTTGCTTTTACTGGTGACGGGAAGGGCAAGAACCCTGACAAGATCAGATTCAATTGCGGGAGAAACTGCTAAAACTGCATATCAAACCAATTTGTTCCTCAGCCTGATCTCCTTGCTGCCGATACCGGGCATAGATGGAGGACCGATTATAAAATGGAGCCTGGTGGAACACGGCAAAACGATTGAAGAAGCGGATCAGGTTGTACAAAAAGTGAATGGCCCCCTGGCAGTATTTCCTTAGGCCTGTTCGGCAGCTGGGCTTTTTTCACTAAGAAGATCCTGTTAGGTTTTTTTAGTCTGATGTTGGGAATTACCTCGTTGAGCATTTTTGCTGGCTGGTTGAAAGAGGACGATGTATCGATCTGAAAGAGAGATTAATCGAGGGAATTCACTCCCCAAAAGATTATTGGAGGTTTTATGCGTTTGCCCATCATAACAGGTGCAGTCCTTGCAGCATTAACCGGGGTTGCAATAGCGATGCAATCTACCATTACCAGCCGGGTGGGGGCTCAGATAGGTGATATCCGGACTGGAATCCTCACCAATACAATGGGAGGGATTATCGCCGGAGGTATGATGCTGGTATGGTTGGTGCGTGAGGGGCCGGAGGCCTGGAAAGTGCCCCCGGTCTTAATTGGCGCAACTGCTTTGTCTGGGTTATTAGGGATATTGATAATCACCGGAATCTCGTTTTCTCTCCAGCGAGCTGGAGTAGCGGCCGGATTGGCCGGTGTGATTTTTGGACAGCTGCTTCTTTCTGCTGTGATCGATTCTTATGGCATTGGGGGTGCGGATCCGATCCCGCTTACGCTGGGGAGGATCTTGGGACTCCTGGTGACAGGTTTTGGAGTATATTTACTGCTGCCCAAAGCTTGATCCCGAAAAAGGAATAATAATGATCCAATTAAGGAAACTAGGCCATTCCGATCTTGAGGTTTCACCCATAGGATTGGGTGTGACGCAGTTCGCAGGAGGCAGCGGAGCTATTCAGGCAGTCAATCCCGCCCTTCCGGAGGAGACCAGGATTGAGATCGTCAGAACTGCCCTGGAAGGTGGAATCAACTGGTTTGATACCGCAGAATTATTTGGCGCCGGGAGATCCGAAAAATACCTAGCCGAAGCGCTTGATGAATTGGGTGAGATCAGCCAACGAGCAATCATCGCCACCAAGGGGTCCTCCTATCTGCGATTCGCCGGCAATATAAAAAAAACTATACAAGAGCGATTAGACAAACTCTCTCCCTACTCGATCGGCCTGTACCAAATTCACAACCCAAAGTCATTTTCTTCTCCAAAAGCAGAGATGAACGCTATGGCTGACCTGGTGAACGATGGGAAGATCCGGGCTGTCGGGGTCAGTAATTTCAACTCGGACCAAATGAGAGCAGCACAAGACACTTTGGATAAGAGAGGTCTGGGATTGGCGTCCAACCAGGTCCACTACAATTTATTGAACAGGAAGATCGAATTCAATGGGGTGTTGGAGACTGCTAGGGCGCTGGGATTATCGTTAATTGCCTGGGCGCCTCTGGAATCAGGTGTATTGACCGGTAAATTCCACAAAAATCCGGAAATTCTGACCCGTATACCAGCAGTTCGGAGGAGAAGATTGGAAAAGCAGCTTGAAGCCAGCCGGCCAGTTATCGAGGTTTTGGATGAGATAGCTTCCAAATATGGATCCGAACCTGCTCATGTGGCTTTAGCTTGGTTGATCCAACAGGGAGAAGACATCGTGGCCATTCCTGGAGCCACTCGCGTTGGACATGTTTTGGAAGGCTTCAGTGCCATGAATCTTCAACTCTCCGAACAGGATCTAAATCAATTAGATCAGACCTCGCTAAAAATCGAGGAGAATTAATGGCCCAAGTCATACAAACCAGTCGGGGAAATTATCTTCTCAGTGATCCTGAATATGGAAATCTTAAGAGTGAAAGGGATATTCTTGATTTGATGGGTCATTTTGGGGAGGTTGGGGCTAATATACTTTTAATATCTGATGGGGCCCTGCACCCGGACTTTTTTGATTTGAGCACTGGGCTTGCTGGAGAAATTTCTCTGAAACTATCAACTTACAGTGTTAAAACAGCCATCGTAGTTGATTTAGATTCCATACCAAGTCAATGCTTCCTGGAATGGGCAGAAGAATGCAATCGCGGTAGGGAAATCCATTTCTGCGCCGACCTCCAGGAAGGCGAGGACTGGCTGCTAAACAGATGAAATGATTCTGGTCTCTTCTGAACTGGAATCTAATTGATGGAGGTTGATATGGACCATGTGGTTTATCTGGATCTAAAAGCAAACGAGCTTGAAAATATATTGTCTGGCAAAAAAACGATGATCATACGCGGAGCGGCAGGGAGGAAGATGCCCTATGGCCGTGTGAATATTGGAGATATCTTGTACCTGCTGGAAAATGATGGAACCCGTGAGATCAAGGCGAAGGTTGAAGTAAACTTTGTGTTCAATTCTGAGAAAATGGATTCAGATGATTCCACAGCATTGGTAGATGAATACCAGGATCGTCTTCTGTTGACTTCCGCACAAATTAAACGTTGGGCAGGAAAGCGTTACCTTATACTAATTGGCGTCTTCAATCCTGAAAAAATAAAATCATTCACTATCGATATGAGTGATTATGGAAATATGGATGATTGGCTGCCCGTGAGAGAAATTCAACCTCTTAAATAAAAAAACCGCCCGGAATTGCGGAAACCCCGGGCGGTTTGTATTTACCTTACTGCTTCAATTTCTTGATGCATCCAGGTGGTTTTTTCAGTCTTAGAGAGGTTTCACGTCAACGGCCTGAAGGCCTTTGTCGCCCTGCTCAACGGAGAACTCAACTTGCTGTTCTTCGCGTAAGGTTTTAAATCCTTCCATTTGGATTGCGGTGTGGTGAACAAATACATCATCGCCACTTTCGCGGGAAATAAAACCAAAACCTTTTGCATCGTTGAACCATTTCACGGTTCCTGTTTCTTTTTCGGACACTTTTGACTCCTTGGTACATTTGATAGTATTGAAGCAGATGGGTTAGTACAAAAAAACCGCCCTGTTTCCGCAAGTTTGGGCAGTTTTAGAACGTGCAACCAGTACCTACTTCATCTTTAACGAGGTGAATGGTAACATATGGCAACCCTATTGTCAATCCCTGTTATAAATAGAGGAAAGGACTCCGAGGTTTAAAGATGTCACTATTTTCTCAGAGTAAATTCGCAGCCTGGTTTCAGGCGATTGTTTCCCGGCGCAGGGAAGAGAGCGGTCTTTATGCTGAAATCGCTGGTTATCTGCCCCTGGATGGAGCGGAAAGGGTCCTGGATATCGGAACAGGAACCGGGCTGCAGCTGCGTGTGATCCATCAGCTTCAACCGGCAGTCGAATTATTTGGGATAGACCTTTCGGCAGCCGGGATTGAAGCCGCTGGTCAGGCTTTGGGTGACATAAAGGTCGATCTTAGAGTCGGCAGTATAGAAAAGACCACTTATGCGGACAACTTTTTTGATGTGATCACCTGTAATTCTAGCATGTCATACTGGGAAAACCCGTTGGCATGTTTAAATGAGATATACCGCATCTTGAAGCCAGGCGGTGTGGTAAAGTTATTTGAGCCCCATCAGGATATTGACCTGGATGCCGCGCTGAAACAGATCCGCGAGAATATGGCAGATAAAGGTCCCCTCCGCCGCTGGGGAGCGGTACAGTTGAATAAGTATGCGCTGTGTCGGGGAAAAAGAATAGGTTTAAATTTGTATGCCAGGGATGAACTCCTCGAACTTGCTCGGTCATCCCGTTTCGCGGGGAACAGTGCAGTTGAATTTACATCGTTATTGGACATTCCGATCTTTGTATGTATTCATCTCTGGAAACCAAAACTTGATCCATAAGAAAAAAGGAGCGAATATGGCAGAGATAATTTATAGTGAGGAGATCAGGTCAAACAAAACCGACCTGCTTTTTGTCGTTTTGGCATTGATCACCTATGCCCTCAGCGCTTGGAAGTTGTCAGTTGTGGGATTTAAGTTCGTTCCAGGCTTTTTTCTGTTTTTAGGCTTGCTTTTCACCTTCTACATCTTCAATTTCCGGGTCCTGAAAATATCGATCACAGATCAAGCGCTTCATTTGAAATTCGGCATTATCCCCTGGAAAACAGACCTTTCAAACATTCAAGAGATTACCCTGGACGATGCTCCGATGATCATCAAATACGGAGGAGCTGGGGTGCATTTCGCCTTTGTTAAGGGAGAATATAGGGCTTTTTATAATTTTCTGGAATATCCCCGGGTTTTGATCAGATTCAAGAAAAAACAGGGATTGGTCAAGGCGCTGGTTTTCACCTCTCGGCAGCCAGATCAGATCCTGGAACTCATTCAGGAGAAACATCCAAAAATATGAATACAAAAACAATTCTCACACCATATTTCCTGGACACATTAATAACAGGTCTTGAGGCTTTAAAAGATTGGGACTGGACAATCATTCGTGAAAAACTCCCCGAGTCCACTCAAATGGACCGGATGTCAGTTTTGCATTCTTCTCTGGCGAAAGCTGTGGAGGAGGTCTGTATTGAGGGAGCTGTGCCGGTTTCAATCGCGGGAGATTGCTGCACTACAATCCCGATGTTGGCAGGACTCAGGCGGGCAGGTATCCATCCCTTGCTGATCTGGTTTGACGCCCACGGTGATTTTAATACCTGGGAAACCTCTCCAAGCGGCTTCCTGGGTGGGATGCCTCTGGCTATGTTGGTGGGAAAAGGGGAACAAACATTTCTAGAAGGGCTGCATTTAGACCCGATGGAGGAAGACAGGGTGATCCTTACAGACGCCCGGGATCTCGATCCAGACGAAAAGGTGTTGGTCGACAGGTCGATGCTGACTCATTTACAGGATCCACGGGAGCTGCTGGACTACACTTTTTCTGAAAATCCTCTCTGGATTCACTTTGACACTGATATCCTTGATCCAGAAGATGTCCCGGCTCAGAACTACCCCGCCCCGGGCGGGATACGGAAGGAAGAATTGAGAGAGGTATTTCAATACCTGAAAAAAACAGGTTTGATTTGTGGGATCTCCCTTTCATCCTGGGCACCGGATCTGCCGGGAGCGGAGCAGTCCAGGGATGTGTGCCTCGAACTGCTGGAAGTTTTAAAACATTAATAAGAGGAAATATGAAACCATTCCAAAAGAATGTTGCCCTGGCGGTGGATGGTGGCGGGATCAAAGGTGTGATCGCCTCGCGTGCGATTGCCATCCTTGAAGACCATTTACAGAAACCCTCCTATGAAGTATTTAAATTATTGGCCGGGACCTCGACCGGGTCGATCATCTCTGCAGGCATTGCCACTGGTTTATTTGCTGAGGAAATTCATCAATTGTACTGCGATATGGGACCTGTGATCTTCAGGGATACCTGGCGTTCAAAATTCTGGCCTCTGACTCGTTATCGTTATCCGCTTGAACCTCTGGAGGAAGCCCTTGAATCTCAAATGGGCGGTAAGGTCATGGGTGATTTTTGGTTTACCGGACAGCCTATTGACCTGGTTATAACCGCATTTGACCTGGTTGAAAATAAAACTCTTTTTATAAAACCCTTCAACCTATCCAGGGGTTATGATCAATGGCCGGTAGTAAAAGCGGTTCTGGCTTCTTCATCTGTTCCATCATTCTTCCCGCCGGTTGAAGATCGGTATGTTGATGGCGGGGTAGGGTCTTATCATAATCCTTGTTATGTGGCTGCTTATGAGGCTCAGTTTGTGCTGGGTTGGGATCCGGCCGAAACCACTTTGATTAGTCTCGGCACCGGACGAGAACCTCATGCCCTTCGGCCAGAACAAATCCGAGATTTTTATCCCTGGCACTGGATCAGTCCTGTTCTGGGAGCTTTCCAGGAATCCTCAGATGATCAACAAGTTCACCTGGTCGAAACCTTCTTTTCGGAGCTGGATTTCCGGCGATTCCAGGTTGATCTGGATGGATCCTATCCCATGGACGAGCCTGAAAAGATACCGGCATTGACTGCGTTTGGAGACCAGCTGGGCGAAATGATCCTGACTGACCAGGTCGACAGCGCTCAGAGTATTCAAGCTAAAAAAGCTCCCTATTCCATATGAAGCAGATCAAATATCGAATAAACGTCGTCATAAACCTATTGATCGTGCTGATCTTGATCTTGCCTATTCAGGGTTCTGTAGTTGATCCAACAGAAGAGTTGGAACAAATTCGCGCCTATTCGAGGGTATATGAATTTGATTATGTAACCTGGACAGTCTCAGCGCTAGCCAGAAAATTGGTCCAATCGACCTTAAAAGTAAATCAGTATCTTCCTCAACCGGAAAAACGTGAACTCATCCTTGATTACCTGAATTTACGAAATGAGGTCTCTGTTCTGCAGGCAGAACTTGCCAATCTCCTTTCAGATCCAAATCAGGAGTACCGGGAGCAAAGAGAATCCAACCTCCGGGCTGAATTGAACCTAAAAGACAACTTGCGGATAGAGCTGGCTCCTTTTGTAGAGCAAGTCCTTCAGGATCAGCTAAACAGCGCCCTGGTAGAATTAGACCTGGATTTTGGTGGGCAGCTGGCGCCGCCAGTTTTATACAAATCCGAACCAGACTCCTACGCCCTGATCGTCTCTCCCCGGAACGAGATCCGTCAGGCGGCCAACCTGATGTTGGTACGGGGTTTAACATTGGATGAGATCATCCGCCTGGAAGAAGGCATTGAAAACAAGCTTGAACTTGTCAGCTTTGGTTGTTGGCATTGGGGGAGTGGGTTTATACCCTTCAATGATCATAGAAACCGGCAATCTGGACTGGCTTTTGCATGTGGTCAGCCATGAATGGACCCATAATTATCTGACTCTCCGTCCCCTTGGTATGTTTTATGGCACAAGCCCGGAATTGACCACCATCAACGAGACTATTGCTGATCTATCTGCTGATGATATCCAGAGAATGACGTTTGAATTGTATTATCCTGAATACTTGCCTCCTGAGCAAGATTTGCAGTATGAAGAAAATTCACCAACCCAGAATAACGAGGCGGAACCTGAAACAGCTCTAGAAGGGATCTTTGATTTCCGGGTGGAAATGCATCTCACCCGTCTTGAGGTGGATCGCCTGCTCGCAGAGGGTAAAATCGATGAAGCTGAAAGTTACATGGAATCAAGAAGGATCTTTTTCTGGGAGAATGGTTATCTGATCCGTAGGCTGAACCAGGCTTATTTTGCTTTTCATGGTTCCTATGCCGCCCAACCCGGAGGAGCAGCAGGAGAAGAGGGCGTGGATTTGGGAGCGGAGCTCAGAGAGTTAAAACAGAGTTCACCATCCTATCGGGAATTTATGAGATTAGTGGCTTGGAAATGGCGCCTGGACCAGTTTGAAGCTCTTTTTAAGTCCTCTCAGTTTGAGTGAACTGCCCTTAATACTTTTGTTAGAAATGAAAATATGTAAAATGGGGCAAGGATTATTGGTACAATTTGGGGAGAATTAATCCGAGGAGGATTTGTGAAGAAACTTACCCTAATTTTATCCGTTGTAATCTTGAGTGCCCTTCTGGGGGCTTGTGCAACTGCGGGAGCAGTTCAGACCGAGGAAATTCAGCCGACCCAACAGCCTGCAGCTTCCCTTGATGTGTCATCCGCTGTAGCAGAAGGTCCGCCTCCTCCACCTACCTGTATCCCGAATCCACCACGTCCTACGCCCAATGATGAGGATTTGGCGGTTTTTTCAGCTGATCCAGAAACCGATTGGATCAAGGGGCCGGAGGATGCTGCGATCACAATTGTTGAGTATGCGGATTTCCAGTGTCCCTACTGTTCTGTCGCTTCCCAGAATCTTAAAACTTTGATGGAAATGTACCCAGATGATGTCCGTGTAGTATATCGGCACTTCCCCCTGGCAAGCATCCATGACAAAGCCATCCCAGCTGCCCAAGCAGCGGAAGCTGCAGGAATTCAAAGCGAAGATGCATTCTGGGCTTTACACGATCTGCTTTATCAAACACAGAGTGCCTGGTCTGGATATTCGGTTGAGGATTTTGCTGCCTGGGTTGTGGAAGTTGCCGCAGAGCTTGGCTTGGATCCAGTCCAATTTGAAGCAGATTATAATAGTGAAGCCATCGTTACCAAGGCGGAAGCCTCCTGGATCGATGGACAATCACTGGGCATCCCCGGCACACCATATATCAAGATCAATAGTTTGTATGACGCCGAAGCTGACCCGCAGATGTTAGCTGCCTATGTTGAACTGATCAGGATGGAAGAAATGCAGTTTACTGCCTGCCCACCTCTGACTATTGACCAGGAAGCAACCTACCTGGCGACGGTTAAAACCGAGCAGGGAAGTTTCGTGATAGAGCTCTTTGCTGATCAAGCTCCACTGGCAGTGAACAGTTTTGTATATCTGGCGGAAAGTGGCTGGTTTGATGGCATCACTTTCCATCGGGTACTTCCCGGTTTTGTAGCCCAGACTGGAGATCCCAGCGGAACAGGATACGGCAACCCCGGCTACCGCTTCAGTAATGAAGCATCAACCGATCTGGTCTTTGACCGTGCTGGCCTGGTGGCCATGGCAAATTCTGGCCCAGATAGCAATGGTAGCCAGTTCTTCATTACTTTAGCACCTGCGCCAAATCTGAACGGTGGGTATACGATCTTTGGAGAGATTGTGGAAGGAATGGAAGTAGTCGAGTCCATTACACCCAGGGACCCCCAACAAGGAGCAGACTTGCCGCCTGGAGATCTGATAATCAGCGTCACAATTGAAAAACAATAAGGTTATTTCAAGCGAAGGGACTTCCGGTATCACAGAAAAATCGCCAATGGAAGAATCCCCTCAAATAAAGAGCTTTGATTGGCTGAGCGCAGGACAATTTGCGTTCAGCCTTCTTGCTGTTTTATCGCTGATTTCTATTTCTTGCGTCAGCTTTTTTGCTATTTTATTCGGAGGAATATCCAGCGATCTGGGCTTATTAGATACTCAGGTAATTTCCTCCCTTCTATTTACTGCCGGACTGGGTTTTGCCGGAATGCTGTTGATCCCTTCAACAATCTTTTCCGGGAGGCGTTTGTTCGGAAACAGGCCGCCAGTTTTTGCGCTTTGGGACAAAATGGCATGGTTGGCCTTTTTTTTCCCAATACCCATCCTCTTTGGATTATTAATTCAAAATGGTCCTACCTGGGGCCTATATTTGCTGCCATTTGTCCATGTGCTGGCTAATGGAGCCAGTATTTTCTGGGTCCTTAACCTTGGGCGAATGAAATTTCCACCTAATAGCGCCCAGCGGAATTGGGGAGCATTTGGGGCGGGGTTGACCCTTACCCCGGCGATCACATTTGTTTTAGAAATCTTATTACTCATCATCATTGGATTGTTCTGGCTGGTCCTGATCCAGACTCGGCCAGATTTGGAACAGGAAATTCGATATTTATTGAATGTGGTGTCCGAATCCTCCGTTGAATCAGAGATCCCTGCCCGGTGGGTGGCTGAATTTGTGAATCGCCCTGAAGTAACTGGAACAATATTCCTGTATTTCTCCCTTTTGATCCCCCTGGTGGAAGAA
Source organism: uncultured Chloroflexia bacterium (assembly GCA_963824175.1). Taxonomy (GTDB): domain Bacteria; phylum Chloroflexota; class Anaerolineae; order Anaerolineales; family UBA11858; genus B10-G9. The sequence continues at coordinate 9,902 of CAWGOD010000011.1, forward strand.
CTCCTGAAACCGCTTGCGGTCTATTTTTTGTTGGGACGAAAACTTCAGCCCTGGGAGGGATTTATGATTGGCGCCACGGCTGGTGCAGGTTATGCCCTGTTTGAAAATTTGACCATCGGCGCTGGAGCGGACACCTGGTCATTTGTGATGATATCCCGTCTGGGAACAGCTGCAATTCATATCCTGACAACCGGTCTGGTGGGCTGGGGGTTGGCATCTGCCTCGACTGAGAAAAAATATGGACGACTGGCTGGTAGTTTTATTGCTGCTGTGGCTCTGCATGGTGTTTGGAATGGCCTAAATATCTTTACTGCGTTGGCTGATTTCCCTTCATACCAGGATCAGATCAGTCCATTCTTGTTGAATTTCGCCAGCTATGCTCCCGTGGGTTTGATTCTGCTGGCGCTCGGCAGTATAGTTGGATTGGTTCGAACGAATTTACTCTTGCGGCGTGCTATAATTGCGCAGGATTAATCAGAAAAGAGAGGTTATATGGAAGTAATAAATTTTTTGATCGATTTTATTCTGCACATGGATGTGCATCTGAACGAGATCATTTCCAATTATGGCGCCTGGACCTACGGGATACTGGCTGGAGTTGTCTTTATGGAGACCGGCTTCGTGGTCACCCCCTTTTTACCGGGAGATTCCCTGCTATTTGCGGCTGGGACATTTGCTTCTCTGGGATCGCTGAACCCCTTCCTGTTATTTGGACTGCTAGCTACTGCGGCCATTCTGGGAGATACAGTCAATTACCATATTGGCCAGTATATTGGCGAGCGAGCTTTCAGCGGCGAGATAAAATTCCTGAAGAAGGAGTATCTGGAGAAAACCCAGGTTTTTTATGATAAACACGGTGGAAAGGCCATCATTTTAGCCAGGTTTGTTCCTATTATCCGTACTTTTGCTCCCTTTGTGGCTGGCGTGGGTACAATGAAATACCGCAAGTTTATTGGCTATAACGTAATCGGTGGAATTATCTGGGTGGCTCTGTTCATTTCCATGGGTTATTTCTTTGGCAATATCCCCTTTGTGAAGAAGAACTTCGAATTGGTGATCTTCGCGATTATCTTCATTTCCTTTATCCCGCCAGTCCTTGAGGTTATTAAGGCCAGGAAAGAAGCGAAAGAGGTTACAGCTAAAGAAGCGTAGATAATCAACTCTATTCAGAAAACCAAAACCGCCCAACTGGGCGGTTTTTTTATTTTCAAAATTGAAAACTCATTGCTTCAGTTATGGCTACAAAATTTGATATATTTAGGTGTAAATCAATTCCAAACCAGGAAGGTATTATGAAAAACTTACTAAAAATTATGGGTATCCTGTTGGCTGTCATCGTGATCGGCGTAGGGGCTATGGCAGTTCTGAATATTTGTCCCCCTCAGGGACCCTGGTCGGCGCCGCCCTGGTGCCCGGGCTCGACCATATCCTGGCCATTTTCCAATCCGGACGCGATGGCCGATATGGAAGCAGATGCTGGATTAGCAGATGGCGAAGACGGCAGTTCAGCTGCTGCTGAAGACGATCAATCAGCCGATGAGGATGACCAGGAGTTTGACAGCTCTGTATCTGATAATGAACGGTTAGCCCAGGTGGCAGTTGGCCTGGTGCAGGATCTAAGTACGGTGAATGCCTATTTTAACGATGCTGCTTCCTCGATTACCGCGATCAATCTGGGTGGTGCAGGATCCGCGTCGGGATCTACCAGTTCATCCTCTGGAACATCAGGTTCCTCTTCCGGAACTTCGGGTACGGGTTCTGATAGTGGATCAGGTCAGATACCGGATGGGTTCATGGATCCACTCCCTGGATCCGGGTTTATCCCTGCTCCAGCAGGCGCCTGCGCAGTGGGAGCCACGCCCTCAGCATCATTTCTGACCGAGGGAGGAGATAAGGTCACCCCCGAACTGCTGGCTGAAAAGAATATCCAGGTAATTAATTTTGATACCCTGACCGGCGGCTCAGTAGATGGTAGGGCGCTGCAAAACACCATAACCTCACTGATCACTCCAGGAGATCAGGCTCTTGGCACTCCTGCCGGCTGGAACCAAAAAGTATGGAGTCAGATGGCCCAATATCATACACCAGCTGAATCACTGTTGGATTACCACCTCTGGACTGTGTCCGGAGATATTGAGGAGGCGGTTGTGGATAGCATGAGTGCCACTCTAGAGAGTATGGGCTTACCCAGCATGGTGGTAAATGCATTTAATAATTCCCAGACATCGGGCTGGTATGCTGGTTCTGTGCCAGAAGAAGCTGACAAGATCGCTGCTATGGAAATCGAAGCTGTGTTCAGCGGAAGAACCGAAGGAACGATTTTCGAAAAGCGTGACTTCAGTCTCCCTAACCTGGGTGAAATGCCCCAGTTTGGTCCCATGGACGGAGAAGGCAGTGTGGTTTACCATGATCCTGATTTTGGCGATTATCCTTTTGATCTGGATATCGAATGGACCAAATGGGATGAGTTGGGAAGAGTCACTGAAGGTACGATCATTTTTACCGACGAAGAACACGGTGTGGTAATCGAAATGACCGTTTATGAGGACAACTCCCGCGAGGCCCATGTTTTCCGCGATGGAGTTGAAGTTGGCATCGTCTACATAGACATTGATGGAAATACCACCTACGAAGATTTGACAGAGTAGAGAATTATTGATATTTAGTTAAGTAAAAAAACAGGGCGAAGTAATGCTTCGCCCTGTTTTTATTCTGAACCTTAATCGGCTTGTGCCTTACACAGTATTCCTTGATGAATCATCCACAGCTAAATTCTTCTTCTTGATTTTCCGTCTTCCATCCTCGGCCCCAGGTCTGCTCCTGGTTATCGGCTGCAGCTCCTTCTTAAGCAGAGTTATCATATGGCAGCTCTTCTGGTCCTGGTTTCCGCACGTAATCTAACACACCTTTCCTAATAGCACCGAATTTTTCATAGTTTAATCGTGCCCGTGTAAGTGAGAGGTTACCATTCGGTCCGCCGCGGAGGACATCAGCGTCGTATTCATCTTGGCCATCATCCTCCCAATAGCAGATCGGGCATATATCAAAGCTACCTCTCTCGCTGAGTGTCCGACAATAACAACATGGACACCTGAGTGGCAGTCCCTCTGGTTGGTCATCTTGGCCCGGTTGTGTATTCCTTGAACCAGGCTTTGCGCTGGGCCAGTTCCTCGGATGTAGATTTTTCTTGGGGTTGATTCACCATGGATATTTCCTTTTTGACCTGATGGTTGTGTATGTGGTGGACGGCGGGGAGTGCAGGACCAAACTCCAGGCTGAGATGACCAAACATGCGCCGTTTACCCTTGGGAGGGGATGAAAAATTGGTGAAACTCTGACCGTCCGCTCTAGGCGGGGATATGGAGCTTTCTAAGACTTGCTTTTACTCCCCTGCAGCTACAACTACTGCCGCTGCCATACTCTTAGAATGAGTCAGGCTTACAGACCAGCTGGTATATCCCAGGAAACCCGCGATCTGGCCCGCTTTACCGGACAGGCGCAGGGTGGGTTTCCCAGATGGCTCGTTTAGGATCTCCATCTCCCGCCATGAAACCGGACCGATCCCGGTGCCCAGGGCTTTGGAGCAGGCTTCCTTGGCAGCAAAGCGGGCTGCCACTTCAGCTGCGATGAGTCGGGGATTGACTTCCCTGGCCTTGAATTTTTCCAACCTTTCCAGCTCGGTGTCGCTGAATATCTTTTTTAGAAAGCGCACTCCGTGACGCCCGAGCGCTTTTTCTATTCGTTCGATTTCGATCAGGTCAATACCAGAGGAGATTTTCATAATTCTGGTCCAGCGCTGGAAATTATTAAACGCTCTGGATCAAGGAACTCCCGGGCTGCCTCCAGGATTGTTTCAGGGGTTATCTTTCGGATCATCTTTTCATAATTCCGCAGATAGTCCAAGCCCAATTGATGCTGTTCCATGGTGAGCAGGGCGGATGCAACGCCGGCATTTGACTCCAAGGAAAGGGGTAATTTACCAATATAGTTAGATTTCACATCTCGCAGTTCTTCATCGCTGATGGGCTGGTCCACAAATTTCTTTAACTCTGCTTTGATCAGATCCAGAGCTTTGTCTCGATTCTCGGGAGCTACGCCTGCTAATACCATCCATTGGCCAGGACCGATGCTAGCACTGAGCGCGCTGTAGGCGTAATAAGCCAAGCCGGCCTCGTTCCGAACTGATTCTCCAATTCGTCCCATCATGCCAAATTGACCCAACACGCTGTTGCCCAATAAGGCGGAATAATATCCTTCCCAACTGCGGGAGGGACCAATTGTACCGACGACCAGGTCCGTCTGGCTTTTCTCATCGATGACATGGTGATTCTGGACTGAGTTTTCAGGAGAAGGTCATATCAGGGACCTGCATGGCTTCCAGCTTGTCCTTCATTAACCAGCTGCCCAAGTGTTCTTCTGCCAGAGAGATCACAGATTCCGGCTCAAATGGTCCTACTACTACCAGGGTCATATCTTTGGGCCCGAAATGCTTCTGGTGGAAATCTTTCAGATCTTTCACTTGGATGGCCTGGATCGTTTCGATGTATCCGTCGCTGGGGTTTTGGTAAGGATGATCCTTATAAAGTATCTTTTCGAACTCCAGCATAGCCATTGAGTTTGTGTCTTGAGCCCGTAGATCCAGTCCAGTTAATAACCTGGGATCTGACACGTTCAATATCCTTTTTTGGAAAGATTGGGTTCTGCAGCACATCTGCCAGTATTTTCAACAGGGTAGGCAGATCTTCCGCCAATGCTTTGCCACCGAAACCGGATGTGTGAGGTCCGCAGCCAATGCCCAGGCTGGCCCCGATTGATTCCAGGGAATCGAAAATTTCCTGGAATCTTTGAGTCTTGGTCCCGCGCATCAAAGTCGAGGTCGTGAAATCTGCCAGGCCTAACTTGTCTTGAGGGTCGTAGATACTGCCCGCCTGGATATACCCGCCAATCGATACGGCCATAGAATTCATATTAGGCCGGAAAAGAAGGGTGATCCCGTTCTTCAGCTGAACTCGGGTGATGTCATCTGATCCGGGAAGCGACTTGATCTTTAAGGTTGAAAAATCCAGCTTGCTCATTGGTTGTTATTTCCCTTCTTGTGGGGATGATAAATACCCACAATGCGGTTTTTTGGCTGCAGATATTGCTGCGCGACCCGTTGAACATCATCTGGTGTTACGGCCGCGATATTATCCAGATACTTTGTAACCCACTCATAATTGGCGAACATTTCTGAGAAACCCATCCAAAAAGCCTGATTGGTAATGCTTTCGCCGCCATAAGCAAATAGAGCCTGGGTTTGTTTGACTGCCCGCTTTAATTCATCTACCTGGGGAGGGGTGTCTTGTAAACGTTGGATCTCTTCATCCAAAATCATGAGAGCATCATCTGTCGTCGAATTGGGATGAAGTATAAAATTCAAGCTGTATAGGTAGGGATCTATAGTTGCTGGAAGGCCGCCGTGAATATCAACTACCACTTCTTTGTCTTCTACCATTCGTTTGTACAGTCGGGATGTTTTGTTGGAAATTCCTCCCCCGCCAAACAAGTTCAGTCCCTGTGGCCCGGACAGGATGCTGTCCAGGATCAGAAGCGGGAAGAAATCAGGTTCACTTGCAGAGGGAGTGTGGTATGCCACATCACCGAGGACCGTATCCCCGGGTCCTTCCACAGTAAAACGGTGTTCCCCGCGTTGGGGAAGTTCAGGACGGTTGACCCTGGGCGGTTCAATGCCGGAAGGAATATCCTGGTAGAGTTCCGTAAGGCGGTCGACCATCTTTTCCTTATCGAAATCTCCTGCGATAGCCACCACCGCGTTGTTGGGAGAGTAGTAGGTTTTGTAGTGAGCCAGTAGATCCTCTCTCTGGATAGACTCTAGATCCACTTGCTCTCCAATGACGACGTGGTTGTAGGAATGGATCCGGAAAGCAGCATTATGAAGGGCTTCATTGAGCCAGAATCCGGGGCTGTTTTCCTGTCCCTGTCTTTCTGATATGATCACGGTGCGTTCGGACTCCACTTCTTTTTCATCATAGGTGGTATTCGCCATCCGGTCGGCTTCCAGCTCTAGGGCCAGATCGATCTTGTCGGCAGGCATGGTTTCATAGTAGGTGGTCCAGTCCAGATAAGTGAAGGCATTCCAGACACCACCTGAACGGGAAACGGACTTCTCCATTTCGTCAGAGGAGATCTTTTCCGTACCCTTAAATTGCATGTGCTCCACCCAGTGGGATATGCCGTGTTTGCCAGGGATCTCATCCCGGGATCCAACCCGATACCAGACCCAGCTGCTGATCAAAGGGGCAGAGCGGATTTCTTTAAGTTTGATTTCTAGTCCATTTTTAAGAAAAACGGAAGGAATGGTTTCTAATAGGCTCATAATTTTTTACTTATTGTGTGAGAGAAGCGATCAGTAGATCTAGTGCCAGTTCTTCTTCCAATTGGAAAGTTTTAATGGACTGGTCTATCTCTGAAAGCTGATGATAGATTGTCTTCAGTTGGGGTAAAGTGAATAATTTTGCCTGAGGCATGATCTTCTTGATGGGATAAGGATGCGATCCGATCCTCAGCGCGATTTTGTTATGGTCAGACCCAGGATCTTGGTCCATCAATTCCCGGACTTGGATCAACAGCCGGAACTGGCGGATCACCATGCCGAATAGGGTCAATGGTTTGTTATCTTCCAATAGCCGGCGCAGCATGAACATTGCCTTTTGACCGTCCCCATAGCCGATGGCATCCACCATTTCAAAGATATCACCCTGGCGCACATCGGATACCAGATCCCTGACATCGTTTTCTGTCACCGGTCGTGAAAAATCGACATAAGTAAGCAATTTATTGACCTCGGATTTCGCCAAGCGGGGATCTTCATCAATGTAGCTAGCGAGCAGCTGGGCAGCCTGGTGATCGAAGCTTCCACCCATTTCTTTGGCTTGTTCGAGGATCCAATGGGTCATAGCAGGGCCTTTGGGCAGGGAGAATACCTGCTTCCAGGACCGCTTGGGGTTCTTTTTGATCCACTTGATCAAAAAATGTTTATCTTCCAGAAGTTCATCTTCAATTAATACCAGGGCTGTTGTGGGGGGAACTGAATCCAGCAGCGAGGTGAACTTCTCTTGATTTGTTTTTCCCTTGGCCAAGGATTTAAAATTATGGACCACCACCATCCGGCGTTCGGTGAGAAATGGCACTGTCTGGGTTTCTGTTTTAATGCTCGCGATGGTTGTGGATCTGCCGTCTACTGTGGTGATGTCCATGGTAGTTTCGTCACCCATTTTTGGTTTCATGCGCTCATCCAGAAAGCTGCGGATCGCATACTCATCGTTCCCATGTAAAAGATAGACCGAAGGTGATTGGTCACTCATATTAGTCCAGTGTCTTTATCCTGTGGGCCGGAATGCCATTCAGGGTATGTTTGGAAATTGAAGAGATCTTTAAGCTTCCAGGCTTGCCGCTTGTTGTTACTTTCTTTTGTAGCATTGGACCCAGCGGACGGGTAGCGATCAAAGCAAGCACACTTAAAAATGTGATCACTGGAATGCGCTCAAATTTATCACGAGGTCGTTTTCCAACCCCGATCAAACCGGCCGCCCCAGCCAATCCAGCAGCAAAGCCGGAGACCAAAAGATTTGTGCCGCAATTCTCGTGAATCGCGAGATCAACATGGCCTGCGTTCAATTTAATAAGGGCTTCGCTCACTGTGCTGCTCAGAATCTCGGATGGGATATCACCCAGGATCCAGAACCCTCTCCCGTCAGAATGTCCCGCGTAAGGTTTGCCTGGGTGGGTTTTTGCAAGTAGATTAAGTGTGGCGTGTTCCAGTCCGTGATTTCGACGTGTTCGAGAGAATAGCGAATCCATAAGGTTTCCAGTTATTGTATCAACAGTTCTCGTTCTGGTGGAAAAACATCTTTGATGTAGAAAATCTATTGTACTAAATACATTTAGCAATAATCATCTTGGAAGCCATTTATTATATACTTCTGAGATATGAATTATTTCATCGACTCGCACATGCTATAATTCTCTCGCCGTGAATATTACTAAGAGGTTGGTGTTTACTGTATGAAAATATTGGTTACAGGTGTTGCCGGATTCCTTGGATCCGCTATAGCACAGCGACTGCTGCAGGATGGACACGAAGTCCATGGCCTGGATGATCTTTCCACTGGAAAAGAAGAAGCCATTCCTAAAGGGGTAGAATTTGAACTGGGGGATATGCTTGATCGCCCCAAATTGTGGACTCTGCTGCAGGATGTAGAATGTGTTTACCACCTGGCAGCCAAAGTTGCGGTTCAGGAGTCCATTTTATATCCCAGGGAGTATAACAGCACTAATGTTGGGGGCACGGTTAGTGTTATGGAAGCCATGCGCGATGTGGGAGTAAAAAGAGTGGTTTTTACTTCATCAGGAGCTGTATACGGCGCCCAAAAAGCCCAACCCCTGCATGAGTTGATGGTCCCTTCTCCGGATTCACCCTATGCGGTTTCAAAACTCTCGGCTGAGTATTATGTCAAAACAATTGGCCAACTGTGGGGGATCGAGACTGTTACTCTCCGGATTTTTAATGCCTATGGCCCAGGCCAACATTTACCAGCGGATCATCCGCCTGTAATTCCCAACTTTCTCAAACAGGCAGTAAAAGGTGGTAGTTTGATCGTTCATAACAGCGGTAGTCAAACCCGTGATTTTGTATATCTTGACGATGTGGTCGACGCTCTTGCTAAGAGCTGGCATAGCTACGGGTGTAGATGGCAAAACCATTAACATTGGCAGCGGTAAGGAATATAGTGTTGTTGACCTGGTAAAAAATGTCGTTGAACTTACGGGCGCGGATACTGAAACGATCTATAATCACAAAGCCACTGGCGGGGTCAGCCGGATGAGGGCCGATATCACCCAGGCATCGAAACATCTGGGATATAAACCGAAATTTGGCCTGGCAGAAGGATTGGCGCGCACCCTGGAGTTGGACCCGCGATTTCAATCTCAGACAGTGAAAGTCTGACGTTCTGTCATTGCGAGTGCATCGCACCCGAAGCAATCCCCATACCCCATTAGATTGTTCACGGAGTGATTACCTCTCGCAATGACAGGTTTCTCAAAATTACTTGCTTCATCCATGCTTATGTGATTCTTCCACTTCGCTTTGCTCAGGGTCAGAATGACAATCCGGTTGAGGTATTTCTAAAGTAAAATTATTCATATGTCGAATCGTCTCAATGAATCTTTTTTTCCCGGGACACTGTTCAGGTTGCCAGGGATTTGGTCGGAAAGCGATTGGTGCGCCTGGAAGGGAAGCAGAGGATCTCTGGGATCATCCTGGAAACTGAGGCCTACCGGGGAGAAGAAGACCTGGCATGCCACTGCCGGGCAGGACGGACGCCTAGAACGGAGATCATGTATGGGCCAGCAGGCCGGGCTTATATTTACCTGATCTATGGCATGTATTGGCTGCTTAATTTCGTGACCGAAACTGAAGGATCCCCTGGTGCAGTGTTGATCCGCGCTATAGCTCCCGAGGAAGGTAAGTCAATCATTGCTCAGCGAAGGGGAAACCAACCTGAAAAACACTGGACTGATGGACCGGGGAAAATCTCGATTGCTTTGGGACTCAATGGGGACTTAAATGGTCTGGACATCTGTGCTCCACGGGCAGAAATTTTTATTGAGAACGGACATGACCTAAATCCAACATTGATAAATGCTGGTCCCCGAGTAGGTTTGGTATCTGTTCCGGAACCATGGCGGAGCATCCCTTGGCGATTTGTGGTAAATTATCAACAACTATTTAATGGATATTAAGATTATCTCTTGGAGATTTTATGTTTAGGAAACGAGAAGAACCAGCCCAGGAACAAACACCCGCGCCAATTCATAGCCGGGTTACATCCATCTTGGGAGAAGGAACTAGCTGGAAAGGTGAGATCACCGGCAAAGGCGGCTTTAGAATTGAAGGACTCTTTGAGGGGAAGATTGAAATCGATGGTCTCATTATCGTCAGCCGTACAGGGCGGGTTGAAAGTGAAAAGATCAAGGCCGATACAGTGATCGTTGGCGGTTCCGTGCGCAGCGATATTGAAGCGAATAGGGTAGAGATCCGCAGTACTGGCAAGGTCTGGGGAGATGTAAAGACAGCAAGTTTTACAACAGAGGAAGGCGCCTATTTACGCGGCAAGATCCAGATGGAAGAAGAGAGCCCTCGCGATATACCGACAGCAGAAGGACAAGATCTGGAAATAGAAAAAACAGATCCCTCAAAACCGGCGCTAAAACCTAAAAAATCTGCTCAAAAGAAGGCCTGACTTGAAGAGATTCCAGGCTGCAGGATTAGCATTTATATTCTTGCTATCTGCTTGCAGCGGGTTGAGGACCGCTGAAGAAGAATTAATTTTGCCCACATCACCCATGCCAATAACTACGGCTCCTACAGCGACTGAGGCAATTCCTGAAATGACTGAGACGGCCAAACCCTCAACAACGGCCCAGGATCGATCTTGCTTAGAAGCTTCAGGTAAAATCGAGACGTACGAAATCCCTTGGAAAGATGAGTTATTAACAGGTAGGATCTATCTGCCACCTTGTTATGATTCAGATCCAGATCGGGAATACCCAACTTTATACATGCTTCATGGGGCTACCGAGGGAGATCAACAATGGGATGGTCTTGGCTTGGATGAGTGGGCTGACATGCTGATATTGGAGAAAGAGATCTCTCCCTTGATCATCATCATGCCCCGGGAAATCACCTGGATTATTTTGCCAGAGAACCCTTTTGGTGACCACCTGATAACAGCAGTTATCCCCTGGATTGATGGCAATTATCAGACCTTGGGGAACAGGGATTACCGGGCTATCGGGGGGATGTCGCGCGGTGGTAACTGGGCTATTCGGTTAGGGTTATTGCATTGGGGTATTGTTTGGATCTATAGGTGCCCATAGCACTCCTCTATTTATTGGCGATCTGAAGCGGGTGCCAGGTTGGGTGGAAATCATTCCGGACTCCCAGACCCCCCGGATCTTGATGGATATTGGGGAGAGTGATAATAATCTTGCTGATGCACAGGCTTTGCACGACTATTTGCTTGACCAGGAAATCCCCCACGAATGGCGTTTGTATCCCGGATTGCATGATGAGCACTACTGGAGATTACATCTGGAGGAATATCTAAAATGGTACAGCGCGGGTTGGGCTGAACAATAGGTCACCACTATTAATTCAAAGAACATAGAGGATAGTAATGAAAACACCAACATTTAATGAGTTCATGGTTTTGGATCAAGATGGCATTGAGCCGCTCTATCAAGAACTCCAGGAGATGGAGTTGGGAAAAGGATCATCTAGATAACTGGATGGAAGGTTGGTCAGATCTACGCAAACTGGTGGATGAAAGATATGCCCGGTTGTCACTTGCTACAGAGCTGGATACCACTGATGAAGAGGCAGAGAAACAATACCATGATTTTCTTGAAAATATCTACCCGTCTATTCGGGCTGCCGACCAGAAACTTAAAGAAAAACTCCTGGCCAGCGAACTTGAGCCAGCTGGCATGAAATTGATCCTGAAAAAAATGCGGACGGAAGCAGATCTCTTTTGTGAAGAGAACCTGCCATTGATGACCGAGGAAAGTAAATTGGGCACCCAGTACAGCAAGATCCTGGGGGCACAGACCATAGATTTGGATGGGGAGGAACTGACCCTGACCCAAGTCAAATCGAAACTGCAGACCCCAGACCGGGATGAGCGCAAGAAACTCTGGGAATTGATGTCTCGGAGTCAGCTTGAATGACCGGGATGAGATCAACCAGCTGTGGGGAAAGTTCATGGATATCCGGGCTGAGTTAGCGAACAATGCGGGGTACCCAGATTACAGGTCTTTTCGTTGGCAGCAGAGGCTTAGGTTGGATTACACTCCTGAGGACAGCAAGGAATTTGTAGAAGCCATTAAACAAGTTGCTGTTCCTGCGGCGACTCGGGTTTACGAGAGATATAAAACCCGCTTGAATATTGATAAAGTGCGTCCCTGGGATTTGCTGAATAACCAGGCAACCTTCAGTTTGCCAGCTATCAAAGCCTTTGATACGGAAGAGGAATTCATTTCGCGGGTGGGGGATATTTTCAATAAGTTGGACCCTGTATCTGGGAGGGTACTACCAAACCATGCGGGAAAACCAGCTCTTTGATCTTATGAACCGAAAAGGCAAAGGTCCGGGAGGTTTCTGTACCTCATTTGCCACAGTCGGGCTACCATTTATCTTTATGAATGCGGCTGGCAAGAGTGCGGATGTGCGAGTTTTGTTCCACGAAAGTGGTCATGCTTTCCATGATCTTTGAAATATTCAATTTGGCTTATCACCATCAATGGCGACACGGATATGGAGTTCGCTGAGGTTGCTTCAACTGCCATGGAATTACTTTCAGAACCGTATCTGGCGAAAGATAATGGGCGGTTTTATGAGTACAGAGAATGCTGCCAGGACCCGTCTGCTGAACCTGGAAGAAAAACTGCTCTTCTGGCCCTATATGGCAGTGGTGGTCGCTTTTCAGCACTGGGTCTATGAGAACCACGAAGAGGGAAAAAATCCGAGCGCTTGTGATGCCAAATGGTCTGCTTTGGTTGATGAATATATGCCTGGCATTGACTGGGAGGGATATGAAGACGTCAAGATGACCGGATGGCACCGTAAACTTCACATCCACCAGGTACCGTTCTATTATATTGAATACGGTCTGGCTTCGTTGGGTGCATTCCAGATTATGCAAAACGCTCTTCGGGACCAGGCCAAAGCTATAGAAGACTACCGGCATGCCCTCGCTTTGGGTGGAACAGTATCCCTGCCTGATCTCTACCATGCATCGGGAGCAAATCTGTCCTTTGACGCTCAGACTTTGGGCGAAGTGGTAAATTTGATCGAAGAGAATCTGGTTGACTTAGAAACCAAACTGGCCTGATAATAATAATGGATCAAGGAGAGGGTTTGGCGTGTCATTTGTCAGTACCTGTCAGCCCCCCTCTCCGTTATAATGAAATCCTAGAATCGGAACCATTCAAGGGGAAGATATTGTGAAAAAACTTAAAGTTGTCATCCCAATGGCGGGTTATGGTAAACGGCTGCGGCCCCATACCTGGAGCAGGCCCAAACAACTGCTGACCCTGGCAGGAAAAACTGTCATAGAGCATGTCCTGGATACTTTTTCCTCGCTGCCTGAGGATATGGAAATCGAGTATGTATTCATTGTCGGATATCTGGGTGACAAGATCAAAGCCTATATGGCGGAAGAGCATCCGGACACTACAGTTCACTTTGTGGTTCAAGAAGAAATGCGGGGGCAATCCCATGCTATCTACCTGGCAAAGGACTATATTGACGGCCCCATGATCATGGTGTTTGCCGATACCCTGATCGAAACCGATCTCGGTTTTCTTGAGGAAGAAAAATCTGATGTTGTTGCCTGGGTCAAACCGGTGCCGGACCCGCGGCGTTTTGGCGTTGCAGAGGTTGGAAAAGAGAACCTGGTCACCAGACTGATCGAAAAACCCAAAGCCATGGATAATAATTTGGCCCTTGTAGGATTTTATTACTTCAAGAAGGGACAGGATTTGATCCAGGCTATCGAAAAACAGATCGAGCAGCAGGTTCAATTGAAGGGAGAGTTTTTCCTGGCAGACGCCATCAATATTATGCTTGAGGATGGAAAGAGTAAAATGCGGACCGAAAAAGTCCAAGTTTGGCTGGATGCAGGGACTTTTGAGGCAATGTTAAGCACCAACCGCTATTTGCTTGAACACGGTCATGACAACTCTGAAAAGGCTGCCCAACGCATAGGGGTTCATGTCATCCCGCCGGTTTTTATTCACCCGGAGGCAGAAGTGGAATCTTCTGTGATTGGACCCCATACTACGGTGGAGGCCGGCTGCAAGATTATAAGCAGCGTGATCCATAATTCGATCATTGAAAAAGGATCCCAGGTTGAGGATGTGTTATTGAATGGGTCATTGATCGGTCAGAACACAGCCGTTAAGGGAGGATCAACCTCTATTAACGTCGGAGACAATACCGAAATCGAAATCTGAAGGAAAATTGCAGACCCAAGGAGTCCCATGCCCCGAGACTTTATAGCCAAACGAGTAGCTGAACTCAAACCATCAGGAATCAGGAAATTCTTTGACATCGTTGCAACTATGGACGATGTGATCTCGCTGGGGATTGGAGAACCAGATTTCACAACCCCAAAACCGATCCTGGAAGCTGGTATCGAAGCACTCCGGCAGGGAGAGACCCACTATACATCCAATGCCGGAATTTATGAGCTGCGGGAAGCTATTGCTGATATGCTGGAAGAGAAATATCAGGTCAGCTACAACCCTGTAGATGAGGTGGTGGTTTCAGTTGGGGTTTCTGAAGCTCTTTATTTGGCTTTGACCGCGGTGATCGATCCGGGAGAAGAGATCATCATTCCCACACCTTGTTTTGTTTCCTACCAGGCGGAAGTCCTACTGGCCGGTGGAGTACCAATTGAGGTCCCAGGCACTTTTGAAAATGGTTTTCAGCCTGAACCCGAACTGATTAAGAAAGCTATCACGCCCAAAACCAAGGCCATCTTCATTGGCTTTCCCAATAATCCCACAGGAGCGGTTGCTACCAGGGAAAACCTTCTGGCTATCAGTAAGATCGCAGAAGAACATGACCTACTGGTGATTTCAGACGAGATCTACGACAGCCTGGTATACGGAGTGGAACACGTTTGTTTTGCTGCTCTGCCTGGCATGAAGGAGCGCACCATCACCCTGGGTGGATTCTCTAAAAGTTATGCCATGACAGGTTGGAGGGTGGGATATGCTGCTGCCCCGGCGAATATTATGAGCGGCCTGGTGCGAATCCATCAATACACGGTAATGTCTGCCCCATCTGTTTCCCAACTGGCAGCGCTGGCTGCTATCAATCTAGGAGCAGAGGCCGCAGAAGAGATGCGATTGAAATATGATCGTCGCCGAAAGCTGATCGTTTCTGGATTAAATGAGATCGGCCTGGAAACCCTCATGCCTCAAGGCGCTTTTTATGCTTTCCCCAAAATTTCTGGGACAGGAATGGATGATGAAAAATTTGCCCAGCGGCTGTTGGAGGAAGAAAAAGTTGCCGTTGTGCCGGGCTCAGCTTTTGGATCTGGGGGAGAAGGTTTTGTGCGCTGCTCCTATGCCACAAATTACGACAAGATCGAACAAGCTCTTGAGCATATCAATGCTTTCGTGAAACGCTGTTCGTAAAGCGCATTTCCTTAAATTGAAAAACCGCCCAATTATTGGGCGGTTTTTTTGCCTTAGCACGCTTGCCTCATGTGATCGATTTATAAAATGTCTTTAGATCGGGAATAACCATGTCGCTTCTATAGGCAAAATCTCCATGATCAAAATCAAGATATTGCTTGAATTCCGTAGAAGATTTGGCCCAATTGGCATATTCTCTAAAATCTAGACCCAGATCACCCAAATTACTAACCAATACCATATAAGGATAATCAGGATTCGGCATGGAAAGGAATTCCTCCAAGTTATTGGAGATAGACCGCGATAATCCAATACTGAGTGCTTGGATTACTCTGTTGTCGTTATTGATTATTCTTGATCTTTGAATATCTGTGTTTCTAGAATCGCTGGCAAAATCCTCAATCATATCTTTAATATTCTCTGACCAATACTTATAAATATTGATAAGGTCAGTAGTAATTATTCCATCAAGTGAGACCAATGATCTAATATTAGCAGGATATTTTTTTGAGATCCAATGAGCGATCACTCCTCCCAAAGAATACCCAAGCAAGTCATATTCATCAATCCCTAGAGCATTGACTACTGATTGGACATCATCGGCAAGGTTATTGATGGAGTAAAAATCAGGATCAAAAGACGGTTTGTTTTCACCAAGACCCCGAGAGTCTATCAGGATTAATTGATGTGAATCCTTCAACCCATCAACATAGCCGCTGTCAATCCAATCCTCCTTACAGCCAACAAGCCCATGCAGTAACACTAATGGTTTGCCAGTTCCAAAGATTCTGTAGTGAATGCCTTCGTGACTTAAGCTTTCGGATTTCATTACGCCTCCTAAATATACATAAGGTAGGCCAGCCTTCACTTCAACTCAAGCAGAGAAATTTGTCCAAATAGAGGATTAGGGATCAATGGGTCTATAATCCATCATACGGAATTAATGATGAAATATCAAGCGGTATCTAGTAGCACTGAAATCTGAGCCTTACCTTGGATTTGTCTTCTTTATCCCCCTTTATCTGAAAAAAATGTTAGCTGATCAGCGTTCCAAAAAGCAAGAATAGAACCAGTAATTTCGAGTTTGTTTATACAAACTCAAAATTACTGGTGTCATTCATAAACGCTGTCCAGTCCTCGGTCTTCCATTATTCTATGACCACTCCACTCAGATCATCTTCTGCATCCGGATAGGACATATTCAGGCTTTTGAGTTTCTCAATGATGATCGAGGAGATCACAAGATTACGGTACCATTTCCGGTTGGCGGGAATCACATACCAGGGGGAGGACTCTGTGCTGGTTTTTTCCAGAGCATCTTCAAAGGCATCGGTGTATTGATCCCATAATTTGCGCTCTTCTAAGTCTCCGAGACTGAATTTCCAGTTTTTATGCGGTTCATCGAGCCGGGCCTGCAGACGTTCTTTCTGTTCGTCTTTATCGATATGAAGATAGAACTTAAGAATGGTTGTGCCTTCATCAGCTAGAGTTTTTTCAAAAGCAGATATGTGCTCATACCGCTTGGACCAAACCGTTTCCGGGACCAGATCATGAACCCGGACCACCAACACATCTTCGTAATGGCTGCGGTTGAAAATGACGATCTCTCCTTTCCCTGGAGTGTGTTTATGAACCCGCCACAAATAATCGTGGGCAAGTTCTTGCCGGGTTGGTGCTTTAAAACTTGCCACCTTCACGCCCTGTGGATTGACACCCTCAAAAACATGGCGGATCGTGCCGTCTTTTCCGCCCGTATCCATAGCCTGGAGCACGATTAAGACCTTGTGCTTCCCTTCCGCAAAAAGCAATTCCTGCAGTATCTCCAGTTCACTATTCAGTTGTTGTAGATGTTCCTTGCCGACTTTTTTCCCCATGGGAAGATGCTTTTATCATTGGGATCCCATTTACTGAGATCCACTTTTTCTCCGGGTATTACGCGATATCTTTCCATTCAGTCTCCTAAAAATAAAGCATAAACCGTGGTGATGAAATATCAGGTCCAGCAGGCATTTATTTCAGATGCAGAACAAAAGCATACCCTTCTCCCGCAAATGACGCACCATCCTCGAGGGGAAAATCTAAATCAATAGAAAGAGTCCCATCCCAAGGATATTCTCCATAGAATCCATCTGAGGTTACAACGACCAGCTGGTTTCCAGTCATTTCAACTGCCAGGGCCAACCTTCCGCCGTTTCCATCAGCATAACACTCGCCGGTTACCGTAAGGTCCAGGTTCATTGTGACTTCGTATGTTCCCCAATCTTCTGCTAATAAATCATAGTAATCAATTCCACCACCACCTAGTATGAGATAAGGTGCTTCTCCGGTTGTCACGGAAAATGGAATATTGCCGACTGCAACTGGTTCTAACCCAACAACCTCAGCGGGGCCGACCAGCACCTGGACCTCTAACTCTCCTGCCAGACCAGCGCATTTTGAAGGAGTGGGAGTTATTGAAGGTGGAACTACCTGGATTACTTTTGTTGGGGTAGGTGTAGCAGTAGGATCTTCACTGGCTGCGGGCCCACTGTTGCAGGATGATAATGTTACCAGTACTATGAGGAATAGTATTGCACCGAATGATGATCTATTTCTATTGCCAGTCATTTTTCCCTCTCCTTTATGGTGATTTTTCTCACTATATTATTCCAGAAAATAAGTCTTTTGTCTTCCGTCACCTGTCATTATTACAGTATAACCGGTGGATCCACTTCTACGATCCACTCCGGTCCAGGATGATGGTCTCGTATCAGCGCCAGTGGATTAGGTCCCTTGACCAGGATCTGCCAGCGCCATTCGCCCCGGATCTTGCTGAAGTAAGCTGGTGTGGGTCCGACTAATCGGGTGGATCGAAAACCTTCCTTCTCGATCCAGCCTTTCAGGGTGGCGGCGTAAACACCGGCTTTTTTCTCGGCTGATTTGGGGTTTTTATCCCGGATCTCTAGCCGGATGATTTTCAGGAATGGCGGATAACCCAATTCCCGCCGGTATTCCAGTTCTTGCTGGTAAAAATCCTCATAATCATGGCCTGCAGCGGCCTGGATCACATAATGATCCGGATCAAAGGTCTGCAAGATTACTTCGCCACCCAGGGGACTGCGTCCTGCTCTCCCCGCTACCTGGGTCAGGACCTGAAAGGTCCGTTCAGATGCCCGGAAATCCGGCAAATTCAAACCGCTGTCTGCCAGCACAACACCCACCAGGGTTACCAATGGCAGATCCAAACCTTTGGCCAGCATCTGTGTTCCGATTAACACATCAGCCTGATGAGAGGAAAATTTCTCCATGATCTCCCAATGAGCGCCCTTTTTCCGAGTTGTATCCCTGTCCCAACGCAAGGTGCGTACATCCGGAAGGAGTTCATTGAGAGCTGACTCCACCTGCTGGGTGCCAGTTCCCAAATGGCGGATGCGTTGAGATCCGCATTTAGGACAGGTTTTTGGGATGTTCCTGCGATAACCGCATAAATGGCAGCGCAGCTCGTGATCCGAATGGTGGGCAGTGAGTGAAGTTTCACAGCGTGGGCAGCGCAGGGAATATCCGCAATCCCTGCAGAATATATAAGTGGCGCTGCCGCGCCGATTCAGGAACAGGATCGCCTGTTGGTTTTTGTTCAACGTTTCAGCCAGTTTTTCCTGGAGCTCGCGGCTGAAAATGGAGCGATTGCCAGCCTTTAATTCTGTTCTCATATCAATCACATTCACTGAGGGTAGATCTGCCATCAGGAGTTCTTCGTCCAGGTCTTGATAGCGGGAGAAAGCGGGATCCTGATCAGCCTGATTTAACTGGACCTGGATGGATTCTCTGTGAGCCAGAATGCGTTCTGGCAGGGCCAGATAAGTCCAATTACCGCGCTCGCCCTGGTATCGGCTGGTCACATCAGGTGTGGCGGAACCTAGAATGCAAACCGCGCCCGAGACTTTAGCATAATAAATGGCAGTATGGAGCGCATGATAGCGAGGAGATATATCTCCCTGGTAGTAGGAATCGTCGTGGCACTCATCCACCACGATCAAACCCAGGTCCGGGAAAGGAGTGAAAATGGCGCTGCGAGGTCCTACCACGATGTCCAGGGCGCCGTGGCGAGCCAGGCGCCAGGTATCGTAACGCTCTCCGGGAGAGAGTTCTGAATGCAGCACACCAACCCGGTCGGGGAAACGGCTCATGAAGCGAGTCACTGTCTGGGGGGTTAACGCGATCTCAGGCACCATAATGATGGCTTGTTTACCATTAGCGATGGTTTCTTCAACAGCCCGTAAATAGATCTCTGTTTTTCCAGATCCGGTCACGCCATGCAGCAGGTAGGGTTTAGAGCTGTTACTTTGAAATCCTTCCAGGATCAACTGCCAGACTTCTTTCTGCCCGGGTGTCAGATTAGGGGCTGATTGGGGAGTGATGACCAGATCAGCCAGTGGGTCTCTCAACACGGGCACTTCAATGATCTTGGCCAAATCCCTTTTGATGAGGATTTTGAGGTCATTTAGGTTGGCGCCAGTCTTATCATAGATGATTGAAAGAGGAACGGGTTCTGGTTGCTTCATGATCAACTGCAGGGCTCGCTGCCTGCGGGCTAAAGCCTCAGGATAGCCTTTCCGGGCCAGATCATCCATTTGATCGTGGGCGGATTCTAAATCACCAATGAATTGAAGTCGTCGTTCATACTTGGGTTTAACACTGGGGTCTGCCAGGGTGGACTGACTCTTTATGATTCCCCTCCGGGTCAGAGAGCCAGCTGTTTTGCGCCAATTTTTTTGAGGTAGAGCCCGGTCAATCTGTCTGCCGCGAAGTGGTCCCCGGTTAACAAGGAGGTCCAATAACCGGGATTGCGATGGAGTTGGTTCTGGAAGCAGGGGCTGGCCTTCTTCAAGCAATATCTCGCTCTCGTCAGTAAGACGATACGTACTATCCGATTGGACACTCAGCCCTGCCGGGATCATTGCCTGAAGGGTGACTCCCAGGGGAGACAAGTGTCTCTCTGGAAATATATTGAGCGAGTTCGATCTGTCCTGGTGTCACAACAGGGATTGGGTCCAATATTTTTTGGATCGCCTTAGTTTGAGTGACAGCAGGTTTTTCAGGAAATTCAATGATCACTCCTTGAACCGACTGTCTTCCAAAGGGCACTTCAACCAATTGCCCCAACTTGAAAGCATCTTGGGTTTCTTCCGGTAGGTGATAATCGAAAATGCCCTGTACGTGTGGAACGTTGACAGCAATACGGGCATAAAGAAGAGTTGTCCTGTTATCTGAGGGCATGGTGGAGTGGTTGAAGTTATTCACGGGTTAGAACAGCAGAAGTATATCCCACCACGCTGGTATTGTCGCCAGTGATATCACCTGAATGGGCATAATTTAATATTTGAGCCGTCGCGCTTCCGCCTGTTTTTACAGCCCAGATCACAGCCGCTAAGGCCCCTAATCCACAAGCAGAGCCTTTGTTTTCCTTCTGGGCTTGATAAAGGTTCTCTGGATCCATAGACTGAATGCCCTGGATGATGGTCTGGTCCAGTTGGTTGGCTTTTCCGGCCGATTGAAAATGGGATAGATCTGTGCTGGCGACCAGTAATACTTCCCTGGATAACATAAGTTCTGCCAGGATCTCACCCAATGAATCCGCATCAGGCCAGGGTCTTGCTGCCTGAGCATTAATGGAAGAATGGCAAATTCATTTTGTAGGGCTCGCTGCAAAAAGGGCAATATGATCTCAACCGCATGTTCAGTATCGTTTTGGACCTCGATCACCTCTACCCCAGATTTTTCTTGCAGTAACTGATTAACGAATTCTATACTCCCTTGGTCAACTGGGACTTCTCCCAGGGGTGTTTGATAGGCTTGGTGCCCGCTGGTTAGGATGGCTCCTGGATGATATTGATGGAAAGGGGATAAGATCACAACTAGCTCAGGATGAAGCTTTGCGATACTTTTGAATGCATATCCAGCAACCGGTCCGGAATAGAGATGCCCGGCATGAGGGGAGATCAGGGCCAGGATCTCTCCCTTGATCTCAGGGATCTGAGCTGCCTGGATGTAGCCGTCTACTGACTCCGCCAGTTTTTTTGGATGGGCGGGATACCAGCGGCCTGCCAGGGGTGATGGTCGAATATCTGTGGTTTGGTTCATAGGTCTATTCCGATTGTAGCACAGGTATTTCCTTGACGCTGAAT
This sequence comes from uncultured Chloroflexia bacterium, assembly GCA_963824175.1. Lineage (GTDB taxonomy): Bacteria > Chloroflexota > Anaerolineae > Anaerolineales > UBA11858 > B10-G9. The sequence goes on from CAWGOD010000011.1 coordinate 31,333, forward strand.
ATAAAAAGTTGGCCTAAAAAACCCTCCGATTCCCTTGTGTTATACTTCTTTGAAACCGATTCTAAGGGAGATTTTTAATATGTATAAGATATCCATTGAATTTTGTGTGCCTTGAAATTACCATCCTCGAGCTTTCAGTTTGGAAGCCGCTTTTAAAAAGCAATATCCAGATCTTGTCTCTGATATCGAGCTGATAGAATCCGCTGGGGGAGCTTTTGAGATCAAGGTTGATGGGGATTTGATCTATTCGAAATTGGAAACCGGCCGCCATGCGGACCCACCGGAGATTTTAGGTTTGTTTAAAGCTTATATTGAGGAGTAAGTTGAATGACAGCAAAAAAAGGCAGGGTTTTCTCAGGCGCCAGGCCGACTGGCCGGCAGCATTTGGGGAATTACCTGGGCGCAATCAAAAATTATGTGGCCATGCAGGAGGATTACCGCACCGTTTATTGCATCGTGGATATCCATGCCCTGACCACAATTGAAACCACAAAAGATCTGGCGTTTAATACACAGGAAATGGCCCTGGATTGGCTGGCGGCGGGCATGGACCCCAAACAAAGCATAATTTTCATCCAGTCCCATGTCCCGGAAGTTATGGAATTGCATACTATCCTGTCTATGGTGACCCCTTTGGGAAAGTTGACCGCCCTTCCGACCTTTAAGGAAAAAGTGCGCGATAACCCTGATAACGTGAACTATGGATTGGTTGGATATCCTGTTTTGATGTCTGCCGATATTTTGCTTTATAAGGCGGATGCTGTGCCAGTGGGTACGGATCAGATCCCACACCTTGAGTTTGCCAGGGAAGTGGTGCGTTCATTCAATTTCCAATACGAGACTGATGTTCTGGTCGAGCCCCAGGCGGTGATTACAAAAACACCTAAAGTTCTGGGTATTGATGGTGAACGCAAGATGAGTAAAAGTCTCAATAATCACATCGAGCTGGCTGCAACACCTGAAGAAACAGAAAAACGGGTCATGAGTATGGTGACCGATCCTCAACGGCAGCGCCTCAGCGATCCGGGTAATCCGGATATTTGCAATGTTTACACTCTGCACCAGATATTCTCCTCTGAGGATGAAGTGGATGCCATCAACAAGGACTGCCGCAAAGCGGAAATTGGCTGTGTGGATTGCAAACGTAAATTTGCAGCTAATTTGAATACAAGCTTAGAACCTTTCCGGGCCAAAAGAGCGAAATTGGAAGGAGATCCAGATTATGTTCGGGATGTCCTGCTAGATGGAGCCAAGAGAGCCAAAGTGATTGCTTCGGAAACTATGGCAGAAGTGCGGGAAGCAATTGGGTTCTATGGGGTAAAAGGATAAAAATTGAAAGCGATCCTTCAGCGGGTTCAGTCGGGAAGTGTCTCGGTAGGTGGGAATATGATTGCCGAGATCCAGGCTGGCCTGGTGATCTTGCTGGGAGTTGGCCCTGCCGATACAGAGATCGAAGCGAATAAATTGGCCCTGAAACTGGCTCAGATGAGAATATTCCCGGACGTGAATGGAAAAATGAATCTCTCTCTGCTGGATGTAGACGGAGAGGCCCTGGTTGTCCCGCAATTCACCCTATTCGCAGACACCAAAAAAGGACATCGGCCCTCATTCGTCAGTGCCGGTCCTCCGGAGATTGCAAAACCGCTCACGGATTATTTTTCTTCAGCACTTAGAGAGTTGGGGGTTCCCACTCAAGAGGGAGAGTTTGGAGCTCATATGTTGGTCGAGATCCACAATGATGGACCAGTGACAATTGAGGTGGAGGTTAAGGCAAACTAAGCTGACGGGATTAGGATCGAAATGCCGAGACAGGAATAAATAGACGGGAGTATTGAGGCCAGAGGTAAATTATTCAATTAAACTATAGACGTTTGATATAGAAGTTGCAATAATTAAAGATAAAGGGGGAAAATGTGGGTGAATATAAATTCCAATCCTTATATGTTTATCAGCTAGCCATTGACTATATCGATCGTGTATACGATATTGTTTTTGATCTGCCAGACAACGAAGATTCAATTTGAGTTCACAATTGGTCCGGGCATCAACATCAATCGCCCTGAATATAGCCGAAGGATCAACTGGACTGTCTGATAGAGAACAAATCTGTCTTTTGAGTAGGGCATTACGCTCATATCTGGAATCAGTAGCTTGCCCTGATTTGATTGAAAAAGAAAGTTTAACACCTGAAGCATTAATGGGATTGAAAATTAGGTAGAAATCTGATCTATAAAATTACAATTTCTGAATGCTTGCATAATTCTCCAGCTGTGAAGTAAATTTTCCCCGTTTCATCATCCCGGTCTTGCTTTCCCGGTCTCTTCATCCCGGTCTCATGTATTCCCTCTCCCGGTGGTAAAATCACTTCCATGGCTGTCAAGATTACCAATCACCCCAGAGCTCTTCCCATTCGGGATTTTGATGTGCGAACGGACTTACTTTCAGTTTCTGATCTGGTGGAGCTGTGTTTTGCGGATCGACTCTCTCCTGATGGGGAAGCCTTGCTGCGAAAAATGCGTTCTTCGGCTCATAACAAACGTTTTCAGGACTGGGCCTATTCAATGGCAGGACGAGTATCGATGCCTTTCACAGGGTATGTCTGGGAAGAAGAGGGAGAGATCATTGGTAATCTCAGTTTAATACCCTATCATGTGGGCGGCAGACAGTATTATATGATTGCCAATGTGGCGGTCCATCCAGATTACCAACGCAAAGGTATCGCTCACTCGCTGGTCAGCCAGGCCCTGGATTTCCTGCTGCCCAAAAGATTGGACGGTATTTGGCTTCAAGTGGATCAAGGTAATCAGGCAGCGGTGGACCTCTATATCCGGCATGGTTTTGTTGAAGTTTCCCGCCGTACTACCTGGATGCTAAAACCCACCGATATCCCTCAGGAATTCCTTGATTGGCGCGTGCCTGGATTCACAGTGGAAGAGCACAGATCTAAGCATTGGCCTCTGCAGCGCAGATGGCTGGAGAATAACTATCCCCCTGAAGTGCGCTGGCATTTACCTCTCCGTCCAGAATATTTGCGAGCAGGATTAGCAGGCCGGTTTTCCCGCCTGATGCTTCTGGACCCCAAGATATCTCAGTGGTCGATTATGGCTGAAAACGAATTGATCGGTGTAGTTTCCTGGCAATCATCCAAGACCCAGGCCGACTGGCTTTGGATCGCCTCTTCTCCAGAAACGGAAGGTGTCCTGTTAGATGCCTTTTTACCACACTGGATGAACAGGCCTGGTTTCAAACGATCCTTAAGGTTGAATTTCCCGGCCAGGAAAACCAATCTTAGCCTCGAGACCCACTGGTTTAAACCAACCAGAACTTTGATCTGGATGAAATATGAACACTAACGGTTGAACGTTTGTCAGTTTAATGTATTATCGACGATAAATACCAAATCCCATTAATCAATTCACTCCCTGATTACGACATATAATTTGCTCATAACTGGATACTCACTTGCACACCTGGAGGAGCGATGAAACTTGATTGGAAAAAAACATTCCTGATCGGCTTTGGTTTCCTGGGTATTTCGGCCCTTTGGCAGATCTATAACGCCTTTGTTCCCATCTTTCTGCAAACTGGACATCCTGGTTTTGCCAGCTCAAGGGAGATTCTTGGTTTTGGTTTAAATGCTTCTGCCACAGGCGCCATCATGGGGATAGATAATTTGGCAGCGATCTTAATACTGCCCATGATCGGCATCTGGAGTGACAGGATCAGGACCCCGATCGGCCGTCGTTATCCGTTTATTCTCACAGCCGCACCCCTGGCCGCGCTGGCATTTATTGCCATGCCGATAGCCGCTGGCTTCATCAAGCCTGAGCTCAATGGCACTATTGCTGGAAATACCGGAGCCTTTTCGCTCTTTATGGTTGCCACTGGAGTTGTGCTTTTAGCAATGGCGATCTTGCGAACCCCTGTTATATCACTCATGCCTGACCTGATCCCTTCGCCCCTGCGCAGTAAAGCCAATGGAGTGATCAATTTTATGGGCGGAGTAGGTTTTATCATAGGATCTTTTGGCCTGGCCCTTCTGTTTGATATTAAACCTATATATCCGTTTATTGGTGGATCCGCAATCTTGATCCTGGCAGTGGTGTTGTTATATACCACTACCAAAGAGCCGATCGTGGATGATCTGCCCCATCCTGAAGAACACCTCCAAAGTGAAGAGGAACAGGCAGTTGGAGCCCTGAAAGGCGTTTCGGTGGTTCCTAAAAAATATCGAAAATCTTTATTCTCCTTGCTGGTCGCTATCTTCCTCCTGTTCGTTGCTTATGAAGGTATAGGGACTTTCTTTACTTCGTATGCAATCAATGAGCTTGGTGTTAGTGAAGGGTTTGCGCCGACCCTGTTCGGATTGGCGGGAGTGACCTTTATTTTATTCACAATCCCGGCAGGATTTATTGGTGCGAAATTCGGCCGCCGCAAGACCATCATTGCGGGTATCTTGCTGTTTGGGATCGATATGATGCTGGGTTATTTTGTTACCAGCTCGACCCAAATGGGCATTGTTTTGGCAATCAGTGGAATTGGCTGGGCATTGATAAATGTCAACACGCTGCCGATGGTGATCGATACATCTGAAGATGAACGCTTGCTGGGAACCTACACAGGTCTTTATTATCTGGCATCCCAGGTTGGGGCAGCAATCGCCCCCTTGATGATGGGTACAGTGATTGATCTGTTTGGCAGCAATTTTAAGACGATCTTTCTCACTGGCCCAGCATTCTTTGTGCTGGGATTGATTGCCATGACTATGGTAACGCGGGGTGAAGCTCATGTTAAAGAGCCAGCCGTCTAACTTTGAGATAAGCGGTATTTATGGAAAAAATCATTTTTGATTGCGACAATACCATGGGCCTTCGTACCAAGGAAATTGATGATGGACTGGCCCTGTATTACCTTTTAGGTCGACCTGATGTTAACCTGGTTGGAATTACAACCACCTTTGGGAACGGAACTATCGACCAGGTCTACCCTCAAACCCAGAAAATGGTCACAGATTTAGACCGCCCGGATATCCCGGTAATAAAGGGAACTGGAAAACGTGCAGAAGAGCCAACTGAGGCTGCCCGTTTCCTGGCAGAGAAGGCAGCAGCTTTTCCAGGTGAAATAACAATCCTGGCGACCGGACCACTGGGGAATTTGCGCTCCGCCGCAGAGCTCGACCCAAATTTCTACCCAAATCTGAAGGCAATTTCCTGTATGGGCGGTTATTTGCATCCCATCAAGGTTGGCAGAAGGGATGTAAAAGAACTGAACCTGTCTGCGGATCCCGAAGCCTCCTTTGATGTGCTGAATGCGCCCTGCCCGGTCACCCTGATGAATGCCCAGATTTGCTTGCAAGCTCCGTTCAGGTGGAAGGATTATTGGAAACTGGATTTTTGGAGCCGTAAAACCCGCTGGATGGTGCGGGACTGGTTGATGTTGCATGCTGTATTTTGCGGTATTCCGAATTTTTACTTGTGGGATTTGCTGCCAGCAGTTTACGTGACTCATCCGGGTCTTTTTTTTGATTATAAGGTGATGATCCAATCCACTATAAATGACCTCGAGGATGGCACCCTGCTACCAGAGGACTCAGGCGGGGGCCGGGGTGTGAATATGCCGGTCCTTATCAATGACCTCGACAGGTTCAAAGAGGTCCTTTTTGAGGCTTGGCGGATGATCTCTGTTTAGCTGATTGTTGACTATAATTCCAAAACGGCGTATACTGTTTTGGAAATATAGGTGGTCCATTATGGGAGTGTCAGGCTCAAAAAAAATAATTGAAAGATAGTACTCAATGCACGCTTGCTTAGGCAGCGTGCTTTTTGTTTCAAGATTAGTGGAGGGTTATTATGGATTCCGGAATGATCGGAAAGATTCAAAAATCAAAACAATATGCTTCAGAACCGGAACGGATCAAGATCAATTCGCTTTCGGTGACTTTTCAGGGTCAGAACAACCCCCACCAGGTCACTTTTCAGGACGGCAATTGGAAATGTGATTGTGATTTTTTCCAGACCAGAGAGCGCTGCAGCCATACGATGGCGTTAGAACGTATCCTGGTCCAGAACGCTGACTTAACGTTTGATTAAGCCCTTCTAGCATAACGAATAACTTTTAGAGTAAATACGCTCCCTGAAAAGGCGCTGCCTTGGAAGGGGGCGTATTTTGTTAAATTATTCTCAACTTGACGCTTATCATTCAACCGATATAATGACAGCCATGAAATATCACATATGGACATCAGGATGCCAAATGAATGTGGCGGATTCCCGCCGAGTGGCATCTGCCCTGGAAGGTTTAGAATATCAATCAACCGATCGCGCAGAAGACGCTGATGTGGTTGTATTAAATACTTGTGTGGTTCGCCAGAGTGCCGAAGACAGTGCTGTGGGCCGAATCAGCTCGCTGAAAAATTTAAGAAAACACCGCCCGGATGTTGTTATCAATGTGATGGGCTGCCTGGTAGGAATTAAAGGTACCAGGGATTTAGAAGAACAATTCCCCCATGTGGACGTGTTCTCAGCTCCCTCGGATCCTGGCCCGTTGATGGCATTTCTGACCCAGGACGATAGTAAGGAATGGGAAAAGGAAACTACCTCGCGGCGTTTCGCCTTTATGGATGGAGAATTAACTCTTCCCGCAGCAGATCAAGACCATCTGGTTTCGGCATTCGTACCGATAGTACTGGGATGTTCTCATGCCTGCACCTATTGCATCATTCCTTATCGCCGTGGAATCGAACGCAGCCGTCCGGTTGAAGATGTGGTGAAAGAGGTGCGTTCCCTGGCTTCTCAAGGAGTCAAGGAGATCACTCTGTTGGGCCAGATCGTCGACCGATATGGGTTGGATCTGCCAGATAAGACCTCTCTGGCAGCTTTGCTGCGGTTGATCCACGACGTGGATGGCCTGGAAAGGATCCGCTTTTTAACCTCACACCCTAACTGGTTCAACACAGACTTGATGGATGTGGTTGCTGAACTCCCAAAACTCATGCCCCATATTGAGGTCCCCCATCAGGCTGGGCATGATGAGGTGTTAAAAGCTATGAAGCGTGAGTACAGCGTCGATCAATACAGGCAGCTAGTTCATGAAATTCGTGATCGCATCCCGGGTGTGAGCATTGCCACGGATGTGATTGTGGGCTTCCCGGGAGAAACAGAGGAATATTTTCAGGGCTCATATGATATCTTGAAAGAGTTGAAGTTAGACGTTGTGCACCTGGCTCGATATTCAGTCCGGCCCGGAACCGTTGCTTCGCGGAAAATGGAAGACGATGTTACAGATGAAGAGAAATGGCGCCGTTTCCGATTGATCGAGGAGCTTCAGGAAGGTATTTCTGGCGATATTAATAAGGCTTACCAGGATCAACCCGTGGAGGTTCTGTTCGAGGGACTTAATAAGGGACGCTGGCGGGGCAGGACACCAACAAATAAACTTGTATTTGTGGAAAGCGATCAGAATTTGTTAGGAAAACTGGTTCCTGTTTCAATTACCTGGACCGGCCCCTGGTCCATGCAGGGACGGTTGCTGGAGAACTAGAAAGGGGGAAAAGGCTTGATATGAAATCACAAAAACAATATCCTGAACCTACTGTTGGAGCTTTGATCTTTAATGATAAGAATCAGCTTCTGATCGTTAAAACCCATAAATGGAAGGGCAATTACACTATCCCGGGTGGGCATGTGGAATTGGGTGAACGGCTTGAGGAAGCGGTCAAAAGGGAGATCTGGGAAGAAACTGGTTTAAAAATGACCAGGGCAGATTATCTCTGCCACCAGGAATTTATCTACGATGATAGTTTTTGGGAAAAGAGACACTTTATCTTTTTTGATTTTGTCTGCCGTGTTGAAAATGGCGAGGTCCGGTTAAATGAAGAAGCTCAGGAGTTCGTCTGGGTGGATCTTGAAGAGGTCGATAACTACCCGGTGGATAAATACTTGAAGTATTCATTGGACCGAGTTCAGGCTAATCCGCACATCCTCGAATGACTCGTGGGGGATGATTTGCGGGTACAATAAAATTCACTCATGGTACATAAAAATAGAAGAAGTGTATTATCCCTAATATTTAGTTTAGTTATCATCTTGGGTGCCTGCAACCTGCCGGACGAGAGTACTGGGTTGGAAGGTAAGCCGGGCGCTTTATATACCGAGGCAGCAATGACTGTCTCGGTCCAACTGACTGCAGTTGGAATCGACCTCTCGCATACTACTCAGTTGCCTGAAACACCAGCGCCAGATGGACCTCAAGAGGCCGATTCCAGCTCAACCTTTGAGATTCCAACATTCACGCCGGAAGGAGCTGTGGATGCGACCCCCGATGTCTGCGATCAAGTGAAATTTGTCAAAGACGTCACCATTCCGGATGAAATGGATATCGCTCCAGGGGAAAGTTTTACAAAAACCTGGCGCCTTAAAAATGCCGGCTCCTGTCCCTGGGGAATTGGCTACTTGCTTTATTTCGAAAGTGGTGACATTATGGGCGGCCCATCATCCCAGGACCTGACTTCTGAGACCATCCATCCTGGTGAAGACCTGGATATTTCCGTTGATCTGGTGGCACCTGAGGAAACCGGAACCTACCAAGGTTTCTGGAAACTACGTAATGTTAGAGGTGAGGGTTTTGGTGTAGGGGAGTACTCAAAAGGTTTTTGGGTGAAGATCAATGTGGTGGAAGGGGCTGGAATGATGTTAGATTTTAACGTCCGGGCTGATGAAGCTGCTTGGGGTAGTGGATCTGTACCGGTCGATTATGCTGATTTGGGTGGAGATATTCTCAATTTTGATTATCCCGGAGATCCAGAGGATCCCTATGTTGCGCTGCTGGATCAGCAGTTCCTGGAAGGTGGGCGGATCTCAGGGATCTTGCTGGCTGCTTACCCTCCACAAGGTGCGGGTAAATATACCATTGGTCGGTTCCCCAACTATAAAGTTAATGGAGGAGATCTTTTATTTGGCCGAGTTGGCCTTTCAACAAATACCAACGGTGTCTGCGGAGATGGAGATGTGAAGTTCCGGATCAACCTGATGGTAGGAGAAGATCCAGAAACTATGGTCACTCTCTGGGATTGGAATGAGGTCTGTGATAATAAGATGAAATCTTTTGAGATAGATCTGGATGATTTTAAAGGTGAGGTGGTGCAGATCTTCCTGGTTGTGATTGCAAATACTGACTCGGTAAATAACTTCGCTGTCTGGGATTCTCTCTCGATCCATCGCTAGAACCGCTCTTTGCTAGCCCTCCGAAATTAAGGTAGAATTAATTTGAACGAATAGAAGAGCATACCTCAAGTGGTACAATGAGTGCTCAATGCAGGAAGGAAAAGATCCTATGAGTAAACAAGAATCAACTAAAGAGATCATAGACTCTTACCGGAAGAAAAAGGGCCAATCTTGGCAGAATATCGCCCTGTTTGTGGGAGCTGCGCTCTTAATTATTTTGGGAGCTGCTTTTATGATCACTTGGCTTACTGGCGCCCAGTTGGATATCGGCGGGATTTTTGCTTCTAAGACTCCCACCCCAACGATAACATATACGCCCAGCCCGATTCCACCCACAGCCACGATCACATTAACACCAACGGAATCACTTCCGACAGATACTCCTGCTCCCAGCCCAACAGCAACCCGGTCTGGAGCGGTGATCTATATAGCTGAAGAAAATGACACCTTTTCTTCCATTTCTGAACGTTTTGATATTGATATCTTCACCCTGCTGGTTTATAACGCTGGAGAAGATCGATTGGACCTTGATATGGCCAATCCGATCCTGTTTGTAGGTGATGAAGTGTTGGTGCCGGCGCCTGGTGCAACTGTGCCGACGCCCACAGCAATCCCATTTGATGTTCTGCCTGGATTCCGGGTGGAATATATGGTTCGGCCTGGGGATTCAGTTGGGTCGATTGCCTACCAGCTCCGCAGTTTAGTAGATGACATCCTGGAATATAATGAGTTGGAAGACCCCAACGCCATTTATCCTGGTCAGATCCTGCTGGTACGCGTCAATTTGGTCACCCCTGAGCCCACAGAAGAGGGCGCAGACGAAGGTCCAGTAAACACTCCTGGATCGATCTCAACCCTGACGCCATCGCCGTAGAGAAATAACTTAAATAATAACGAAGCCGGACTTCTTAGGAAGTTCGGCTTTTCGTTTTAAATACTGGAAGGTTATTTCTTGGAAAGGATCCATAAAAGCAGGTCTTGAAATCTAATCTATTTTTACTACCGAAGCCCCGACGGGGCGATGTTCCCAGCCCGGTCACTCATGGCCGGGAAGTGGGAAATTGATGAGTGTTACCTAAGTATGGAAAAGGGAGCATTTTCATCACAGCAATGAAAAACCGGTTACCCCTATTCTTTCCTCAAAGGAAACCGTATCCTTTTTTAGTTAAGTGGTATACTTTTTATTGATAATGGTAATCATTATCAATAAGGAAATAGTCCATGTCGGGAAATCTAACAATTGAACTTCTCTCAAGCTGGAAAAACACGCTCCACCAGCGTGGTTACAGGGTGACCCAACCGCGTCTGCAGGTGATGGAAATCGTCGCGGCCAGCCCCACCCCGCTCACACCCCAGGATATTTACCATAAATCCCTCGATCTGGATTCTCCCCCGGGAATTGCCAGCGTTTATCGGACTCTGGAGATGCTGGATGTCTTGGGTCTGATCCAACAAATTCACAAGCCGGGCGGCTGCCATGGGATTTGGCCAGCAGTGGATGGCCATAAACATCTTCTTCTGTGCAGAAATTGTGGCCAGATGCAGGTTATCGAAGGTAATGAAGAGATCACAGAGTACATCAGTAGGATAGAGAAAGAAACTGGTTATAAAGTGGATGAACATTGGCTGCAATTATTTGGCATCTGTGATGAATGCGAGAATGTAGATACTGAAGGACATTTGGTTATGAAAGGAAATTGGAAAGAGGCTTTCCGTTATAGCTTATTTTTATGTTGGGTATTGATGATTTCCGCCTGCGGAAGGTCTGTTTGAAGGAAATCAAACTCCACCGGAAGGTAAAGCCCGTGTTGTGGTTACTACAACATTTATTGCTGATGTGGTGGAAAACATTGCTAGAGATAAAGTAGATATTTTTACACTTCTGACAGCAGGGCAAAACCCTCATTCTTACCAACCCGCTCCTATGGATATGGTGGCAGTCACAGAAGCTGATTTGATCCTGGCTAATGGGTTTGGGTTGGAGGATTTCCTCGAAGATCTGCTGTCCGGTACGGATACAACCGCAGAAGTGATCGTGGTCTCTGAGGGTATCAAGCCGTTATTGATGGAAGGACATATTGAAGGTGATGATAATAGTTTGGAAGATTCCATGGAGGCGGTGATGGGCCAGGACCCCCATGTTTGGTTTGATCCCAACAACGTTCTGATATGGGCTGAAAACATTACCAATGCCCTGGTAGAAGAAGATCCTGAGAACGAGGTCTTTTACCAGGACAATTTTGACGCCTATCAAGGAAAACTGTTGGAGCTGGATGCATGGATTCGGGAGCAAATCGAAAAAATTCCCGAAAACCAGCGGGATCTGGTGACGGATCATTCTACTCTGGGTTATTTTGCCCGGGAATATGGCCTGGTTCAGATTGGGGCTGTTATCCCGGCCCTGACTACCGAAGCAGAGACATCGGGTATGGAGCTGGCTGGGTTAATTGATGCGATTCGGGAACATCAGACTAAGGCAATTTTTATTGGAGTGGATTTTGACCCTAATCTGGCTCATAGAGTGGCAGACGAAACCGGAGTGGAATTAGTTCCTCTATATTTTGGATCTCTATCTGATGGGAAATCCGGCCGGGACCTACCTCTCTTTTATGCGTTATAACGTGAGTGCCATTGTGGAGGCGCTCCAATAGGTAGATACTATGAAAAATCTGATCAATTCTTTTCGTAAGCAATCCTTCTCGCGCCGTTATGCTCCTCACGTGAAGAATGCACCGCTGTTGGCAATGCAGGATATCACGGTCCACTATGAAACAGGATTGGTGCTCGACCGTATCAGCTTCGATCTGAAGCCGGGATCTGCTGTTGCTGTGGTGGGGCCAAATGGGGCTGGAAAGACCACCCTATTTAAGGTGATCGCCGGCATTCTTGATCCCGGAGAAGGGATCGTCCAGATATCCGGACATGAACCGGGCGGGCATACCTGCATTGCATACGTACCCCAGCGAAGCACGGTGGATTGGACCTTTCCGGCTACGGTGGCCGACGTGGTGATGATGGGCCGGATAAACAAGATGGGACCATTTTTATGGCCTCAGAAAGATGATTGGGATGTGGTTCATCGCTCGCTTGATTTTGTGAATCTGTCAGACTATGCCAAACGCCAGATCAGCGAACTCTCCGGAGGTCAGCAGCAGCGTATGTTCATGGCTAGAGCTCTGGCCCAGGAAGCTGAACTGATGCTGCTGGATGAGCCTTTTAATGGCCTCGATGTTCCGGCTCAGGAGAAGATCCTTGAGATCATGGCTACGCTTAAACAACAAAATGTGACCGTGATGATCTCGATGCATGACCTGCGCCTGGCAGCCGAACAATTTGATCGAGTAATGCTCTTGAATAAAGAATTATTAGGGTTTGGTGTGCCGGAAGAAGTTTTTACCAGAGACCTGCTTATGAAAGCCTATCAGGGTCACCTACATTTTGTGGAAGGGGAATTCGATACCCTGGCTGTAGGAGACGACTGTTGTGATGGAGACCGCCATGAATATCATTGATCTGTTAATAACCCCCTTAAGTTATTCTTTTATGGTGCGAGGTTTGACTGCAGCAGTGCTGACCGGAATTGTCTGTGCTGTGATTGGTGTCTATGTTGTGGTTCGGGGATTGGCCTTTTTTGGTGATGCCTTGGCCCACTCGATCCTTCCAGGAGTAGCTGTTGGTTACCTGCTCACAGATGGAGCTCGAGAGCCGCTCTTCTGGTGGGGAACTGGCACTGCAGTAGTGGTCTCGTTGGTGATAGGCGCGGTTAGTAAAGGTGCCAGGATCAAACAAGATACAGCGATCGGCATTATTTTCGCCGGTATGTTCGCCCTGGGTATAGCGATAATCTCCACTGTAAAAAGCTACACTGTGGATTTGACTCATTTTCTATTTGGAGATGTTCTGGGAGTGTCCGGGAACCAACTGATCACTATTGCAATTTTCAGTGCCCTGATCCTGATCCTCGTGATCGCCTTTTACAAGGAGTTTTTGGTCTTGACTTTTGACCCAACCCTGGCAGCAACCTTGCGGATTCCCACCCAGGTTTTTGAATATCTGCAGCTTATATTGATTGCCTTGACTGTTGCGGTTTCATTCCAGGCGGTGGGAGTGGGACTGATGGTCGCCATGTTGATCACTCCGGCTGCGGCGGCCTACCTGCTCACAAAACGTCTGCCAATTATGATGATCCTGGCAGCGATCATCGCTTCAGCTTCCGGTGTGATCGGGCTGTATTTTTCCTATTATGTCAACGTGGCATCCGGGCCAGCAATTGTGCTGGTCGCAACGGGGTTCTTTGTGATCGCCTGGGGGTATTCAAAATTACGGACCCGTCGAATGATCTTAGGTTCCAAACAAGAAATTATGCCTGTTTAATTTTCAGTCTGGATTCAATTAACCAGAAGAGGCTAGCCAGTAGACCCAGGAATAGATCCAAGGTAGATCACTACTAAACCGAGACTGGTCCCATTCACCCAGGTTCCATATAATAATCCCGCGATCGTACTGAACAGGGCTACCCAGCCCACATATACCCAAGCTTTTAGCCGTCCGATAATTGAGGATGTGATCAGAATGCTTTGCAGGCTGAGTTCCGGATCTGAGATCAGGTAAGCTAAAAGCGGTCCTCGGTGCATCCCCAGGTCCAGGAACATCTGGGCGATTGGTACTTCAACCAAGGTCGGGAAATACATAAAAACGCCAAAGATCACTCCTGCAAAATTCCCCAGAACTGTATTTTCTCCAGCGACAGCCTGGATCCATTCCGGTTTGATCAGCTCACGGATCACTCCAACAGCGAATACACCTAAGATCAATAAGGGAAAAATCTGTTTAACAAAACGCCAGCTTTCCCACAAGAAATCTCTGGTTTCATCCCGGGTCAATTGAGTTGGGATCATCCAGGTTAAAACACCGATCACGATTAGAACCCCAATGAACTTGCCAGTCAGGAGCAGAGATACTCCTCCGGGATAGGGAATGATTCCCATGCTTGCAAATATCAGAGTTAAACCCACCAATGCGGTTGAAAGCCAGGTCCAACCGGTGATCCCGTCATGGATCTTCTCAATTCCTTTCCAGGCAGCCAGACCGATCAAAGCCAGCATACCAATTAAGAAGAGCCCCTGAACAGTAACACCTTCTTCTCCCCTGGAGGGATCAAACGGCACCAACTGTAATAATTTTTCCTGGAGGGGATGGATTCCCGGGATTGAGAGGTCTATCTGAAAATATACAGATTTGAGGATGTCGATCTGAAACGTGCCTATTACCAGCAATGCAACCAGTACCAGCAAGAATATGACAGCGGTTTTACTCATTTTGGCTTGGCCGGCAAAAAGCGAGTCTGTTCTCTTGTCATGTTCGGCATCTGCCTTCCGGAAGATCAAAGCCATGATGATTCCTACTCCGATGCCAAACGCAATTGACAGCACCAAGCGGGCGATGGCCAGGTCGATACCGATTACTGCCCCGGTATAGGTCAGTGCCAGGATATTCACTGCGGGTGCCACAAAAAGGAAAGTGATAGCGGGTCCCAATCCGGCACCTTTCTTGTGAATACCTGCAAAGAGTGGGATCACTGTGCATGAGCAGATAGCGAGCAGGAAACCTGCTGCAGCTGCGGCAGGATAGGAAATGTATTTGGGTGTATTCCTTCCCAGGTAGCGGGTCACTGTTTCTTTTGGGATCAGAGTGGTCATTGCTCCTGCAATCACAAAAGCGGGCAGCAAACACAGCAGAACATGAGCTGCTAGATAAGAAGTCAGATTGCTCAAACCGCTGAAGAACAGGTCGTAAACGAGTTTTAGGGCTGATTCCATAATTTTTGAGTTCCTTGCAAAATATTCAAATCTATGAATATATCAGTTACAATAAACCCAGTCGGAGCGGGGTAAATTGTAAAAAACACTTGTTTATTCTATCGCGCTGGTCAGGAAAGAGGCCAATTCATTTTGGGAGGGAATCCTGCCGCTGGAGACGACTTTATCATTGATTACCAGGCCAGGCGTACTGAGTACATCGTAGTCCATGATCTTCTGGTAGTCGGAGACTTTTTCGAATTCAGCCTCTAAGCAAGATTTTCGGCGGCTTTTTTGATCTCCTGTTCCAATTTATTACAATTGGGACATCCTGTACCTAGGATTTTAATTTTTAACATGATGGCTCCTAATTATTTGATAGTGATCAGATTCAGGTAGACAATGGGGGCAATCACACTTAGAGTGTCTTTCCGCGTTGTTGATATTTGGTAACGCATTCTCTTGAATATTGAGGATCTCCGCGATAGATTCCAGGATCTCAAACAGGCTTCGATCGGCAACGCGGTAGTAGATAAACTTGCCTTCCCGCCGGGTTTCCAGGATACCAGCATCCCGCATCACCATCAAATGCTGAGAGATGTATGCCTGCCGTTTGTTCAGAACTGCTACAAGATGACAGACGCAGGCTTCCCCATAACCGATGTTATATAAAATCTGAATGCGGAACGGCGATCCAAGGATTTTGAAGTAATCTGCGATGCGGATTTCCCCGCCAACTCTTTTCATATTCATAATTGTGAATATGTTACACCCACTGACAGGGGTTGTCAACGCCTAATCCTGGATCTTTAAGCAGCATAGGGAAAACTAGAAATTAACAATCAGCTGATCTAATATGCCCATTCGCCTTTTCTCATCAGGGGATGGGCCTGGCCATCCTGATCGATCCCGTCCACATCTATCTCAGCGGATCCGATCATAAAATCATAATGGACTGTGCTGTGATTACCTCCAGCCGCCACAAATTCTTCTGTACTCATATCATCTGCACCGCTTAAACATGCCCGGATGCCTCTTCCGAGGGCGATATGAATGGATGCGTTCTCATCCAGCAGAGTATTGTGGAAGATCACTCCAGCCTGGGAAATTGGAGAACTGTGTGGAACCAGGGCGATTTCTCCAAGTCGGCAGGAGCCTTCGTCGATTTCAATGGTCTTTTTAACGAACTCTTCTCCGGTCTTGGCTTTGACTTTGGTGACCTTTCCATCCTTAAATTCCAGATAGAGTCCCTCCACGAATCCGTCACCCATGGTGAATGGTTTAGTAGAGGAAACATAACCATCAACTCCCATCCGATCTGGTAAGGTGAAAACCTCTTCGGAGGGCATGTTAACGGCGTTATCCCGTCCCTCTTTGTCCTTAAATACAGCGGTTTTCCAGCGATGTCCTTCTGGGAGCCGGATCTTCAAATCAGTTCCAGGGCTTTTTATTTGGATGTATTGGAAACTATTCTTTGTCAGGCTGTCAGCGCGATCGATCAGGGAAGAAAAATGCTCCTCCCAATATTTAATGGGATCATCCTTATCCAGCCGATAGAATTTGATCATGTATTCTGAAATCTTTTCTACCGCATCTTCCGGAGAAAGATCTGGAAAGACGGCTTGAGCCCAGGGAGTAGTGGGATAGAGGATGATGATCCAGGGAGTTGGATTCAAAACCAGGTATTCATTTGCTTCCCTGAAGGTTTCAGAACGGCTTTTCTGCATCTCGGAAAGCAAGGAGCTGTCAATATCCTTAAACATATAGGGGTCGGATCCCCCGATATAGATCCTGGCATCTTTCCTTTTGGCAGCCTCTATATAACTCACCGACAGCCCAGGTAGGCATTTCCTGGAAGGATTCTTTCGGGGCATTTTTATATCGGATTAGATCGAGTTCTGGATCTCCCCAAAATACCTCAACCAGAGGCGCCCCCAACTGATAAGCCTTGGCAGTAAGCTTCCTCACAAGAGGAGCGGCTTCCAGGGGGGTGTAGAACCTGGCAGATCTGCCTGGTATGGCTCCTATGCGGATCCGGTGGCCGCTTTTATAGTTGAGTCCAACTTTCATGATCAATTCCGCATAATTCTCAAGATATGTATCAAATAATCTTGCCATTATTATTCTCCTCAGATCGTCAAGTTATTTGTTTTTGATAATATCCACTGCCCAGCTGGCGGCTTCACGAACCAGTGGTTCGTCATCCCCTAGCGCTTTCTCGAGAGCAGGTATTGCATCCTTTTCACCGCGATTGCCCAATGCGATAGCCACATTGCGCAGATATCCCCGTCTTTTGGCCCTTTTGATCGGACTGCCTTTGAAACGGGCGCTGAAGTCTTCCTGGGAGAGTCCCAATTCTTCAATCAGGTCAATTGCTGTCAATTCTTCTCGGGGCAGCAGGGCCTCCAGAATAGAGGGCGATTGCTGCCCGGGCTTATTCCAGGGGCATACGATCTGGCAAATATCGCAGCCGAAGATCCAATCACCCATCCTGGGTCGAAGTTCTGTGGGGATCTCATCTCGATGTTCGATAGTAAGGTAAGAGATGCAGCGATTGGCATCCAGGGTGTAGGGTCTTTTGAGGGCGCCAGTGGGGCAAGTGTCCAGGCAGCGGGTGCAGGTACCACAATAGTTTTCAGTGATCGGTTGGTCAGTGATCCAGTTCCAGACCAAGCAGGATCTCAGATAGAAAGAAGTAGGAGCCGATGATCGCGGTTGATCAGGGTGGTATTTTTACCGATCCACCCCAGTCCGGCCCGCATGGCAAGCTCTTTTTCCAACACAGGGCCAGTGTCGACATACCAGCGATTGGGTATGGCTCTGCCGGTCCACTCCTCAATAGTACCCATTAATTCTTTCAACCGATCTTCCAGAATATTGTGGTAGTCCTGGTTCAGGGCGTAAGAAGCGATATTGCCGCCTTTAACATTTCCTCTCGGTGCCGGATAAGGGCAGGCGAGGACCAGAATTGATTGGCACTCCGGCAAGATCTTTCTCGGATCTGAGCGCCTCTCAAGGGAGCGTTCAGATCCCGATCCAGTCCATGGAAGCGTTATAACCTGATTTCAGCCAGTCCTGGAAGAAGTTCAAGTGATCCGGTGGTTCCGCGGTGGTAACGCCCACCAGGGGAAAACCTAGCTCGATAGCTTTATCTTTGATCTTGCGGGTCAGTTCGCTTTTTTCCATAATCTCAGGGAACCCACCCCGGTTGGAAACCGTTAATGATCAGGCGCAGGGGCTCGCCGCCGGTGGTGTCAATCAACCAGATCTCAGGGGAGTCAGAAAGAGCTGCCTGGTTGTAGCGCACATAGGCTAACAACTTCCCGTCCGGGTGCCAGGCGAAGGAAGTGTGTTGATAATCAATAACATCTGAAAGTTGAGTGTTTTCACCATTATTTATATTCAATACCCAAAGCTCCCGTCCTGGAGTCCACAAAGCGGGATCGAGGGATTTATGGCTGTAAGCAAAGGTCAAACCCGTAGGAGCGAAACTGGGGTTGAGGTCTTCCGGGTAGCGGCCGCGTGAAAGATCTAAGGAGGTGTTTTCCATCAGGTCATAGAGCTGAAGATGGCGAGGTGCCAGAGTGTCACTCAGGAACAGGATTTCAGAGCAGACGAAATAACGCCCATCAGGAGACCAGCTGCCATCCCCGCCGGTTTCGTTGGGGAGGAATTGAGTTTCACCGGTAGCGGGATTCCAGAACTGGTAGCCTTTCCCGGTTTGGTTGTAATAGGCAAGCCACCCTGAAGAGGACCAGAGTGGTTTTTCAAGGTATTGATTTTTTTCTCCCAGATCGATTTGGGTCATGACTTCGGTATCCAAAACTCGAACAGTGGGAACCATTCCCGGTTCATTGGGAATATATTCATAAGCCAGTAGATACCCGTCAGGAGAAATTCTGGGAGTAGTGCATAGTCCATCAGAACAGGACGTAATCTGTCCGGAATTCCCGCTTAGATGATTGAGAACCATGATCCTGCTCGTGCCGTCTTCATTGGTGGAGCTGTAATAGATCTGTTCACCGTTAGCCGAAATGGAATAATCCAGGACCCCGTTGATTTCTTCTGTCAACGCCTGACTCTCCCCACTAACCGGATTGACCAAATAGAGATTACTTGTATTGTCTGCTGGCCACAGATATGTCAGCAGAATTGGACTGACAGTCATTTCAATATTGAATTTACCCAGAAGGGGCAGTCTGATCCGCGACCGGGACCAACTATTTAGCTGGAGGGAGATGATCTCTCCTGCTGGCCAGGATTTATTGGGTGTGAATGTGAGCTGATTATTATCTTCGTTCCAGCTATATTCGCCTGGTTGAGATGGTTCCAAGTCCAACCGGCTTTCTACGCTATCACTATACATGGCTCTGGTGAACCGTATCACCAGCGGTTGCCGGCCGTGCAGTTCTCCTTCTGATGGCTCAATTCCCTCAATCTGGGGTGCAAGCTGCCAGCCGATCAATACTAATATCAGCAGAACAACAATGCCCAGGACCAGCCCGATTTTCCATCTCATGGCCCAATTATAATCGACATCATTCAGCAGTTGTTTTTCTCTAATTGGGTCTGGAGAGGTTGATTTTACAGCTTTGAGAGGAGAGAAAATCGGGGATTAGTTCATGTTAGAATGAATGCTATGAAACGCTGGCAATTCTGGGTTGGACTGGCTTTAAGCGCTGTCTTCCTCTACTTCGCACTGCGCGGTCTGGGGATCAACGAGATTTGGGAGCCGTTAAAATCCGCTCAGTATTGGTGGCTTTTACCCGGAGTGGCCGTATATTTTATCGGCGTCTGGGTCAGAGCCTGGCGCTGGCACTATTTGCTCCGTCCCATTAAACCTGTTCCTACAAAGAAGATGTTCCCTATTGTTGCCATTGGCTATATGGGCAATAATATCTACCCCGCCCGGGCTGGTGAAGTCCTGAGAGCAGTGGTTCTGAAACGCAAAGAAGAGATTCCAATTTCAGCATCCCTGGCAACCGTGATCGTAGAGCGTATTTTTGACGGTGTGGTCATGCTGGGTTTTGTATTCCTTAACCTGTCCGAACTGGCCACTTTAACCGGAACATCCGGTTTTATTGGCAATATCAAGACGCTGGCTTTATGGGGATCGGCCGCATTTTTAGGGGCATTGGCGGTTTTCATGCTGGCAGCCATGTTCCCTGTCCAGGCTGAAAAAGTGATTGATAAGTTGATTGAGATCTTCCTGCCGGAACGCTTCCGAGAAAAAGTACAGGAGATCGTCTTAAAATTCTTACACGGACTTGGAATCGCTACGCTCACCTCGAGATGCTGTGATGGTTCTGCTGACTTCGGTGGTGATCTGGCTCCTGGAAACCGGAAAATATTGGTTTGTTATGCAAGCTTTTGATTTCCAGGTAAGCTTTTTTGCTTTGATGTTAATGAACGGTATTGTTAACCTGGCTACTACAATTCCCTCCGCCCCAGGTTATGTGGGCACCTTTGATGCCCCGGGTATCGCAGTCCTCTCGGCATATGGTGTGGATCAAGGAATGGCAGCTGGCTATACTTTAGTTTTACATGCTGCTTTATGGTTCCCGATCACTTTGTTGGGTGCATATTATATGGTGAGGGAAGGCATCCGTTGGAAGGGTGGAGAAGTGGTTGACCAGCAGAGTGCAAACGAGGAAGAAGCTGATTAATTTAGGCATTATAATAACAGCAAGACATTCTTTGTATCAAAAAGTGTCTTTTCGAAGGAGCACATTTTATGAATCAGGCTAAAAAATCACCCTATCGCGTATTGATCGCTGACGATGTTCTGGAAACACGCAGGAATACCCGGCTAATGCTGGCCGATAATCCCATGGTGGATATCGTTGCTATTGCCCATAACGGCCGCGAAGCAGTTGAGTTGGCAAAAAAACACCAGCCGGATATTGCCTTGCTAGATATCAATATGCCAGAGATGAACGGCTTTGAAGCTTTTCAAGCAATGTACAAGATCTTTCCCACTATGGCCTGTGTGATCATCTCGGCCGAGGATGACAATCAATCCTTCCGATCAGCCATGAATGTAGGGGCGAGGGAGTACCTTGTAAAACCATTTACGGTATATCAATTGAACAATGCAGTAAAACGAGTGGGAGATATTGTGAAAGCCGAACGTGAAAAAGCGGAGGTAGCTGCCCGACTTAAAGAGCAGCGGTCCTCATATCTGCTGCAGTTGGCAACGGAATATTCAAAAACCAGGCGGACGGATGATGAGGCGGTAGAGGTCTTTGAACAGTTGGCGGCAAATCCCAAGTGTGAAGTGCGCTGGCTGCGGACACTGGCCATGTTGTACATCATTCGCCAGGAATGGATGAAACTCCAGGTACTGGCAGGACGGCTGGCTCGTCAGTTTGGTTAATCTTCAATTTCAAAGGAAATCTTAATGAAAACAGCAGTTGTTGGCGCTGGATATGCTGGATTATCGGCAGCCTACGATTTAGCGCGTGCCGGACATAACGTTGTAATCTATGAAGCCTCGGACCGGGCAGGTGGCCTGGCTGTGGGTTTTAAAGAGCCCAATTGGGACTGGTCAGTAGAAGGTTATTACCATCATTGGTTCGCTTCCGATGAACACATGCTGGGCTTGATAGACGAACTGGGTTTCTCTGAGAAGGTCCGTTTCCCAAGGCCATATACAGTAATGATGCATAAAGGGAAATGGTATCCCTTCGATTCTATCCTGCAGGCTTTAATGTACCCGGGATTGGGTTGGGGAATCAATAAAGTCCGATTTGGTTTGGTTGGCCTGTACCTGCGAATGACCAATAACTGGCAGGCGATGGAAAAAACTACCGTCGATGCCTGGATGCGAAAATGGGCGGGCAAGAAGGTTTATGAAACTATGTGGGAACCGATGATGAAGGGAAAATTCGGTCTGCATTATAAAGATGTCAATATGGCCTGGATGTGGGCCAGGATGCACGCTCGCACTTCGCGGTTGGGCACATATGTAGGAGGTTTTCAAGCTTTTACGGATGACATGGTTGGTGTTTTGAAAGAACTTGGTGTTGAGATTCGCCTCAAAACCCCGGTGAAAGAGATCACGAAAAATCTGGAGATTACCTCCGACTCCGGTAAGGAAAAATATGAGCGTGTTCTGGTGACTACATCTCCAGGTCTGTTGTCCAGGATGGTACCAGACCTTCCGGACAGCTACCAATCCGGATTGAAGGATCTCAAGAGCATGGGAGCGATCGTGCTCACTTTGTCGATCTCCAATCAACTTTCTACTCAGGGTTACTATTGGTATAACATCCCCAAAGAACAGGGATATCCTTTTCTGGCTGTGGTGGAGCATACCAATTATCTCTCCCCGAGAATATTTCGGTGGAGACCACATCATTTACTGCGGTGACTACAGGGATGCAGATCATCCCTATTTTGAGATGAGTAAAGAACAGATCGTGGCAGAATTCCTGCCGTCGTTAAAAAGGATCAATCCTGATTTTGATCCAAGCTGGGTTAAAAAATCCTGGCTTTACCGAACTAAATATGCCCAACCAGTACCGGAGTTGAACCATTCCACCCGAATCCCACCTATCCAAACGCCAATCCAGGGACTATATTTTGCCAGTATGAGTCAGGTATACCCCTGGGACCGGGGAACCAATTTCGCAGTTGAGATCGGCCGCCGAGCTGCGGGGATGATGGTGGAAGGGTAAACGCACCAATCTATTTGTAGATTAGGATCCGGGTTCCTTTGAGGAACCCGTATCCTTTTGATTAACACTGTCAGTTATACACCTTTCGAATCCCATTTACTCCATTCAATTTACTACTTATTAATAACTAACATAAGGACTCAGTGTGAAACTTCCCCCTATTCTTATGAGCTTCGCCACTAATAAAGAGTTCCTTGAATTGAGTATATTAGGGTTACTATTGGTACAGATCCCATTTTATGGGGGTAATCCGGGATTATTCCCAGCTGGTGGAGCGGTTATATGGATAGCGAATGTATTGGCCCGTTTTGCATTAATAGAGGATTTTTCAGAGGATCAGCTCGAGGTCTTAAAGCCAGTCATCGAGGATGTCAGGTTTGGGACCGACCAGGTTGTCTTCAAACAAGGTGATTCGGCGGATTATCTGTATTTTGTGCTGGACGGAAAGGTGTCAATTCGCTTTAAACCCGAAGATGGCCCGGAATTAACAGTCTCAGAGGTGGATCAGGGTGATGTGTTTGGATGGTCTTCTGCCCTGGGTTCCCACAGATATACTTCTTCAGCAATTTGTTCAGAGGGTGGTTTGTTTATCCGTTTAGAAGGAGAGGATTTAAAAAACCTCTGTCAGGAACATCCTGAAACGGGTATACTAATATTGAATCGCTTGGCGGGAGTGATAGCCAAGAGGTTACGGGGCACTCACGAGCAAGTTTTGGCGCTGCTCCATCGGGGATTGAATGATAAATAACCCGGAGGGTTGTTAATATGAAGGAAGTTGAGAAAAATTTACGAACAGAACAAATGCATAACTTGATCAATAGTATCAGCGCTTATATTGAACAGTATCACGGAGGTTCAGCAGAATTGGTTTCTTTTGAAGATGATGTTGTTAAAAGTAAAGTTGGGCGGCGCCTGCCTTGGCTGCCCATTATCCACAGCCACATTAAACGGGTGGGTCCAGGGCACTATCCACCAATTTTTCCCGGAAGTAACGGTGGAAGCCGCTGATTAGCTGAGACAAGACCTGTTTCTAAAGGAGGAAATAAATATGGATTATTTCTACCAAACCATTGAGATCCTAGGCTTATTTGTTCAAATCCTGGGGTTGGTTTTATTTGGTGTCACTGTGGGTTGGTTTACACTACATGTCATCAATCAGCCGGAAAAGAGCTGGCAGCTGCAAAGCATTGTATACAGTGTTTTCCTTGTATTCATTGGGTTAATGGTCAGATACCTCAACCCGGGCGCATTAGGTGCGTTATTGGTGGGATTATCCGGGGCTATGATTTATTGGGGGCTGATTAAAAACCGAGTAAAAACACCGAAAAAGAAATAGGTTAAGTACAGAAACCATTAAATAAAATGCAGGGTCTTGATGTGTTTCAAGACCCTGCATTTTATTAATTTATTCTGATTAAGGGACTGAGTCCTTCAAAAGGATTCAGTCCCTACACTTTACAAACCCAACGTTTTATCCATCATGGCGGCAACAGCCAGATAGACCGGGGAATCATCCCCTAGCTCGATTAGCGGCCTTCCCGACTGAAATCAATTCCACCACACTCTGGTCCATGGTACTGATCCCAGAAAAGGGACATCGATCTTGTTTATACGTTCCTGAAGTGGAGCCGGTATCTCTCCGGGCACCCGATTGAGGATGAAATAAGAATTTTTTACGTTGATCTCCAGCTCATCCTTTAATGCCACAATATTATCAGCGGCTGACAGGCCGCGCATGCGTGGGGCCGCTGATAATGAACAGATGATCCACATCCTGGGTGGTCCTGCGGCTGAGATGTTCCATACCCGCTTCATTATCCATCACCACATAAGGGATAATTGTGGCTTAGTTTGTCCAGAATGTCCCGCAAGTTGTGGTTTACCGCACAGTAACAGCCGGGTCCTTCGGAACGTCCCATGGCGATCAAGTCAAAATTATTGCTTTCGATCAAGGAGCTGTGGATCTCGTAATCCAGATATTCGTGTTTGGACATTCCCCCGCCGATACTGCCGCGGGCTGCGCCAGTAACATTCTGGGCACCCTGTACCTGTTTTAACATGTCCTCGCGGATACCGCCAACAGTGGCAATCCAGGTCCACACCCAGGACCATATTCAGGTTGGCACTGGGGTCGGCGTCGATGGCCAGGATGGGTTGTTGTCCTTTATTGATCAAGTATTTGACGATCATAGCGGAGACGGTGGTTTTTCCTGTGCCGCCTTTTCCTGCCAGGGCAATGGTTGTGGTCATATTTGGGTCTACTCCTCTAAAAATTTCTCGGGATAAGGTTCCAGTAAAGTTTGGGCGATCTCTTCAGATGCCTTGAATAAAGCGGGTACATGGTCATAAACAGGTTCGCCTAGTCGATCCGCATCCAGCACACCCAGGTCCATTGGTAAGGTTCCCAACAGGGGAAGTCCAGGGGAATTCTTTTCCAGGAATTCTTTTTCTTCCTCGGTGCGGACCTTGTTACCCACCAGCCAGAGTTGCTTTAAGCTGATATCCTTGGCCAGGTCCTTGATCTGGGCAGCGGTGCCCAGGCTGCGCTGGGTGGGTTCCACTACAATGATCATGGCGTCCACAAAATCAACCGTGGCCCGTCCCAGGTGCTCTACACCGGCATACATATCAATGATCAAAACATCATCTTCTCTGAAAAGCAAATGAGTGAAGAGGGTTTTTAACATGGCGCTTTCCGGGCAGATGCAGCCAGAGCCGCCCAGGTCAACACTGCCCATTTCCAGCAGACCGGACACCTCGATGGGTAACGCTGAAACGTTCCGGAATATCGTCCACCCGGGGATTGAGGGTGAAAAATCCTCCCACGGTTCCCGGTTTGGCGCCGGTGCGCTCTTCGATTAGCTGATCCATCTCTGCGATCGGGCTTAATTTTGCCCGTAAGTCTTCGGGAAGCCCTAAGGCGCCTGCCAAGGCAGGGTGAGGGATCCGCGTCCACGGCCAGAACATCTCTACCCTGGTCAGCATAATATTGGGCTAATAAGGCAGACAGCGTGGTTTTACCAACTCCGCCTTTTCCACTGATTGCTAACTTCATGTCCTTCTCCTTGCTCTATCTATGAAATACAGATAAATATTATTCTGTCATTAATTTTCCAACCAGCATACTGCCCAGGATGGCGCAGCCGTCAGTGGGTAAGTGATAATCTGCGATGTCTTCAAATAGGATCTTATAGGAAGGAGGAAATTCCTCATCCCCTTTCCAATACACGATCAGGATCGCGATCTGGGGAAGGATCTGGTAGCGGAACGCCCCATCTCCAAAATCTACTTTGACTCCGCATTGATCCTCATTCCTGGCTTCAAATTTATCATAGTCCATCTGGAAATATTGGGTCAGTTTTCCAGCTGTATAACCCTGGAAAGCGGCGTTATAAAATTGCCCATCCGCCAATTCTGAGAAAGAGATCCATTTCCCTGTTGTGGGTGAACCCTTGGAGGAATGGAAATAATACAAGATCATGGCCTGGTGAATGGGAGGCAGCGGGTGTTGGCTTTCTGGGTCTCGGCGATGAAATCAGAACTGGATAACCAGACCGGTTTTCCCCAAAAAAGGAACTCGAAGAAAGCTTGATCGTTCTCAGTTCGAAGTGAAGTCGCTGTGAGTTCGGCAAGCTGGTTCAGATCACGTTGAAAAAGATCTTTCCGGAGTTCATCGCCCGGCGCTCTAGGGGCTCCTGGTCTTTGTTCATGACAAAATCACTCATGACTTATTTTCCTCTTGAGGATAATTTTGCTGACAAAGTGCTGCTGCCAATTGATTTTTTATTGTAGCCATAATCACTCTGCCTTGGTGAAAATTCTTCTTGATAAAAATGTATCATACCACGACCGATAGAGAGGTCATTTTCCACCTGACAGTTATCATATATTTCTAATATATAACCCTTTGATGATATCCTCCAAAATTGACTCTTGACCTGAAAATTGGCTAATGTTACACTAACGGTCGGTCAAATAATATTACCGAGGAAATTATGAACAAGCTCAATGTAAAAATCTTTTCTTCCTGCGGATCCGCAGAATTATCTGGGAGGTTTCCCATTGCTTGAGCTTGTCTAACGAAAAAAGACATTACTTAAGCTCCGGGAACTTAAATCCCCGGGGCTTTTTTTCTTAATCGAATCAGGTCTCGGGTAAATCCCGCGGCCTGTTTTTTTATACGGGCAACAAATCACCCAAAAGCACAAGGAATAAAAATGTTGTTCAGTAATTCAATGAAGCGAGTAAATTCGATCTACCAAGAATACCCCAAGCAGTTCTGGGTTATCGTTGGTTCAAATTTTATCGACCGGGTTGGCGGCGCCTTGATTTTCCCCTTCTTCGCGCTGTACATCACTATGAAGTTCCAGGTGGGCATGACAGAAGTGGGATTGTTATTTGCCCTGTTTTCTGTTACGGATATGATCGGGAATATGATCGGTGGAGCGTTAACTGATTTCCTAGGTCGAAAGACCATGATCATAATGGGCTTAATCATCAGCGCACTGACAAGCCTGGGAATGGGTTTGGTTAACCAGCTGGAGTGGTTTTATGTCATGGGAGCTGTATCCGGATTATTTGCGACAGCAGCGGGTCCAGCCCACGAGGCGATGTTGATCGATATCCTTCCTGAAAAGAAAAGGTCTGAAGGATTTGGCGTGATGCGAGTGGCTATGAATCTTTCGGTTGCGATCGGTCCGGCGATAGGCGGTTTTCTCGCGTCAAGGTCATACCTGATCTTGTTTATTGCGGATACGGTCACCAGCTTGATCACAGCCTTGATCGTATATCTAGTGGTTGAGGAGAGCATGCCTGAAGAGAAGGAATCAAAAGTCAAGACGGGATTTAAAGATACCTTTATCGGCTATGGTGATGTATTAAAGGATAGGAAATTCATGTTGTTTGTGGTTATCTCAACCATTGCTACGTTAGTTTACTCCCAAATGTACAGCACTCTGTCCGTCTTCTTAAGGGATGTGCATGGTGTTCCTGAGTCCGGCTATGGCTGGTTGATGACCCTGAATGCAGGGATGGTGGTCCTGTTCCAGTTCATGATCACCCGCAGGATCTCAAAACACCCACCGATGTTAATTTTGGCGCTGGGATCGCTGCTGTATGTGATCGGCTTTGGTATGTATGGTTTTGTGAATGTTTACTTGATGTTCATGTTGGCCATGGTGATCATTACCATCGGAGAAATGGTCATCATTCCAGTTGCCCAAGCTTATGTTGGCAATGCGGCTCCGGAAGATATGCGGGGACGTTACTCTGGCGTGATGGGTTTTTCCTGGATGATTCCCTGGATGATCGGACCGCTGCTGGCCGGGTTGATCATGGATAACGGAGATCCAAACTGGGTCTGGTATGGTAGCGCAATTCTGGGAATGATCGCCACTTTGGGTTTCCTGTGGCTCCGCAAGAGCCATGATCGGGATTGGACGCCTTTGATCGAGGATCCGGAATTGGAAACGGGTTAGAATAAGGAGAGAAATGATGAAAAAGAAATTACCAATAAACTATACTTCTCGCCAGGCAGTGATGGATGATTTGCCAGAGATCCATCGCCTGGAGGAGAAAAAATCACTTCATTATTACGGCGTGAATGGCTTATCCCTCGAGAGGTTGAGGAATGAGTATGAGACCCCGGGATTTGAAGTGCATAAAAGTGTCCACCTGGTTGAGAATCCGCAGGGAGAACTTGTTGGCCTGGTGGAGGTTTGGGACGAATCCGATCCTGCTGTACATCCATATGTGTGGATCACGGTGGATCCTGACCTGGAGGATCAGGGCATCGAGGATTACCTGATGGAATGGGCAGAAGAACGGGCATACAAGGTTTTTACACGAGTTGATCCGGAGACTCAGGATCGCGATCCGGGCTCATAATAACCACAGCATAAAATCCATCCAGAAAGCGTTGCAGAGGGCAGGAATGAAAGAGATCCGGCACAGTTTCAGCATGCGGATCGAAATGGATCAGGTGCCAGATGCTCCTATCTGGCCGGAAGGTATATCCCTGCGTCCCTACAATCCCGAACAGGATGTCCGAGACAGTATACGAGGTTGATGAAGAGGTCTTCCAGGACCATTTTGGTTTTATCAAAGAAGATCCCGAAGTGGGTTTTAAAAAATTCATCCATCATATGACCGGCGATGATTCATACGATCCGTCATTATGGTACCTGGCAGTGGATGAAAATGATGAAATTGTAGCTATCTGCCTCTGCCGCCGCTACGGAACCGAGGATATAGAGGCGGGTTATGTGTCCAGTTTGGGTGTAAAACGCCCCTGGAGGCGTCAGGGCATTGCCCAGGCCCTTTTACTGGAGGCTTTTGGTGAGTATTACAAACGCGGCAAGAAGAAAGTGGATCTTGGCGTTGATGCCGAATCCCTTACTGGAGCGACCGATCTGTACAAAAAAGTGGGTATGTTTGTCCTGCGCCAGTATGATCTGTATGAAAAAGTACTGCGTCCAGGTAAGGATATAAGTGTTAATGCCCTGGAAACGTCAGTAGCGTAAGAAATAACAAAGGAGATCGATGATCCAAACCATCATATTTGATCTTGGCGGGGTGCTGGTCCGCACCGAGGACCGAATGCCCCGCCAACTTCTGGCTGAAAGATTTGGCCTGACTTATGAAGAGATGGATGCCCTGGTCTATGGTTCCTCCACTTCGAAACTGGCTGGAGAAGGCAAAATCAGCGCGGAGCAGCACAAGGAAGCCGTGCTGGAAACGCTGGGATTGCCACCAGGTTCATTCAAATCTTTTGGCGATGAGTTTTGGGGCGGTGACCAGCTGGACAAGAAGCTGGTTGAGTTCATAAAGGGATTACAAGGTGTATATACCACAGCGCTGCTGAGTAATGCCTGGGATGATCTGCGTCCTTTGCTCATCAATTTCTGGAAGATCGATGGGATATTCGATCATATTTTCATATCTGGTGAGCTGAAGATGGCCAAGCCCGATCCAAAGATCTATCAGCATGTGATCAATGAACTTCAACAGGATCCATCAGAAATGATCTTTGTAGATGATTTCATTGAAAACGTTGAAGCCGCCAGGGCAGAAGGGCTGCACGCGATCCATTTCCGTTCTCTGGAACAGGCCTTGATTGAGTTGGCTGAGTACCTTGATAGTGATCTTTAGTTAATTACGGTTATCCTCTATGGCAGGAAAATTGGCCTTTTTGATGTCCTATCTGTCTGGCAATCCCCCTTGGGATACCGGAATCACGCCCCCTGAGGTATACAAATTCCTGGAAGAGAATACTCCGGGCAGAGCACTGGACCTGGGCTGCGGCACCGGGACAAATGTGATCACCCTCGCTCAGCATGGCTGGTTGGTAGAAGGGGTAGATTATGTCTCCCGCGCAGTGAGAATAGCCAGGAAAAAAGCCCGCAGCAGCGATCTGGACGAAAGGGTCAGTTTTCGGGTTGGGGATGTCCTATCTTCAGCAGTTTATCAAGGTGAATATGATTTGATCCTGGATATTGGCTGTTTTCACAGCTTTTCAGATGAAAAAGTCAATCGTTATGTCCATCATGTTTCTGGGCATCTGGCTCCAGGCGGTAAGCTGTTGTTATATGTGCATTTGAATGAAGAAAACGGGACAGGACACGGTGCTTCAGAAAAGGACCTTGAGAAATTGGGTGAAAAATTGAGTTTGCTCAAACGCACAGATGGTGAGGAATCCTCCAGGCCATCGGCCTGGTTGGAATATAGACGCAACCCAATTCGTCGAGCGGAATGAAGTCCGGAGGACTGAGAGAAGTCGAGATGCTCTTCGACTACGGCCTTTCGCCGGAGTTTAGCCTAAGTGAAGCGCAGCGAAATCGAAGGGCTCAGGGCCTCCGCTCAGAGATTTGGTCTTTTTGTCTGTTCACTGAATACTCCTAAATACCTCCCCCACCAGGAATTTGAACTTTCCCGCATTGGCCTCCATCAGCAGTTCTCTTCTTGTTTCTCTTTTTAGTTCATAAGGCTTTAGGTATCCCGCGGCGAATTTCCGGAAGAGGACCAGCCCTTTCTCCTGGACCATAAAAACTGAGCGAGCGATCCAGGTGGTCCAGCAGCAGATCCTGGACTTCGCCGGGTTTGATCTCCTCGCGATCCCGCCCGGAAAAGATCCAGGGATTGAGTACAGCTCCCCGGCCGATCATTACTCCGTCGCAACCTGTGGCGGTGATCATAGTTTGGATATCTGCTGCCTTGCGGATACCGCCGTTACCTAACACAGGAATTTGTAATGTGTTCCTTGATATCGGCCAGAGTGTCGAGATCTGGCTGACCTTCGTGGCCTTGTTCCTTGGATCGCGCATGCACGGCTACCAGGGATCCTCCAAAAGTCTCGATGATCTGGGAAAGAAGCATCCCGTTCTGGCAGTCCTTCCAGCCCAGCCGGATCTTGGCAGTGACGGGCACATCTAGAGATTTCTTTAATGTTTTGATAATCCGGGCAGCTTTGAGCGGGGTTCGCATTAGCCCGGCCCCAGCTCCCCGGCCGGCAATGGACCGGTTGGGACATCCCATGTTGATATCGATCGCATCAGGTCCGGTCTCCTGCAGGATCAGGGCTGCCTCCAGGATTGTGTCTGCCCGGTTTCCATAGATCTGGATGAACACCGGCCGCTCAGACTCTGTGAAATGGATCTTTTCTTTGATGTAATGAGGCCGCTGGAGCACGTCTTCTGCTTTTACGAATTCTGTATAACTGATAGCTGATCCGAGTTCACGGCAAATGGAACGAAATGGCCAATCAGTATAGCCGTCCATTGGAGCTAGGATCAGGTTCCCGTTGATTTCCAGATCATTTACCAGGAAAGCAGGTTGGTTTACAGGCATCTTAGTTTTTGACCAGGGCTTCTTTTAAAGCCAGGCTTAAAGAGCGCATTTCGATTACATTGATATCTTTTGGAAAATCAAAACCTCCGCTGCGCAGCCGTTTGGGGATGATGGCGGACTTAAAACCGAGTTTGGCTGCCTCGCCCAATCGGTCGCTCATCCGGCTGGCCATGCGCAGCTCCCCAGACAGGCCGATTTCGCCGATCAGGATAGTATCTGCTTTGACAGGTACGTCTTTGATGGAGCTGGCGATGGCAGCGGCAACTGCCAGGTCGGCGGCCGGTTCACTGATCCTCAGGCCTCCAACTACATTGACAAAAACATCCTGATCAGTGAGTTTATATCCCGCCCGGCGGGTCAATACGGCTGTGATAAGAAGTAAGCGGTTGAACTCGATCCCGTTTGGCGTTCGCCGGGGATTGCCAAATGTGGTGGGATTGGTTAATCCCTGGATTTCTACCAGAATAGGTCGTGTACCTTCCATGGTGACTGCGATCGCAGATCCTGGAGCATTGATCATCCGCTCGGCCAGGAAGGCCTCAGAAGGATTGGAGATCTCGATCATGCCCCGCTCTTGCATTTCAAAGACGCCCACTTCTGATGTTGCACCATAGCGGTTCTTCACGGAGCGCAGCAGCCGGTAAGCCTGGTAACGATCGCCTTCCAGGTATAAAACTGTATCCACGATGTGTTCCAGGACTCGAGGTCCTGCGATATTGCCTTCTTTGGTGACATGACCGATCAGGAAAATGCTGGTTCCGGTACGTTTGGCGTATTCCCGGAGATGAGATGCGCACTCCCGGACCTGAGATACAGAACCGGCAGAAGATTCAAATTGGGGTAAGTAGCTGGTCTGAATCGAATCAACGATCAGGAGTTTGGGCTTGATCACTGTGGCGTGGTCGAGTATGGCATCCAGATTGGTTTCTGTTACCAGCAGTAGTTTGGAGGGAAGATTAGGTATCTTGCCATCCTGATCGCGCTGCAAACGATCAGCCCGCATTTTGATTTGTCTTTCGGATTCTTCGCCAGAAACATACAAAACAGTTTCGTTTTCGGCAATTTCCAGAGCAATTTGCAGTAATAAGGTTGATTTACCAATTCCGGGATCGCCACCGATCAAATTGATTGAGCCAGGAACCAAGCCCCCGCCCAGTACACGGGAAAACTCCTGGTGTTTCAGCTGCATTCTTTTTTCTTCGTCAGAATGGATATCCTGAATCGGCCGCGGCACGGATGTTGCATTAAAACGAGCAGAGGAAGCGGATGATGACGGGCTGCTTTTTTCAATTCGTTCTTCCGCCATGGTGTCCCAGTTGCCGCAGGTAGGGCATCGTCCTAAGTAGCGGGGATTGGAATAGCCACAGTCCTGACAAATGTATTGTGTATAAGATTTAGCCATAAGGAAATTATAACGCCTTCATTTTATAGTAGGGTTTCCATAAAATTAAAAATCAGGTTAGTTTGGCACCGCTCTTGCAAAATAAGAAATAACAGCTATAATGATTATAGAACAAATGTTCTGTTTGACAAGGGATAGGGAGAATTAAATGGATATTGGCATGTTATGGTTTGATAATGATAAAAAGTCCAGCATACCCAGCAAGGTTGAGAAAGCTGCCCGCTATTATCAAAAGAAATATGGCAAGAATCCTGATGTATGTTATGTACATCCAAAGATGGTTAAAGGGGAAAACGGCAAGAAAAATGGATCGAAGAAAATTACAGGGGGTAATCCGCTCAAGATCGGAAAGGTCCTGGTGCTAAAAAACGATAAAGTTCTCCCAGACCATTTCTGGATCGGGATTCGCACGATGGAAGATAAGATCAGTTAGGGTGGGTGATATAGATTTCCCAGCTGCCCCAGTAGGAATCGTCTGATTCAGTTAGGCAGGTAGGTACTTCAATATCGGTAATGATCAAACCGCTGTCAGGTACTTCAAGTTGATAGGTCAATCCCGGTTCTGCCAGATAGTCCGCGTACCCCAATCCCAATTCCGGCTTTAAACCAGTATAAAATACCTCTGTTGGATCTGTCCCTAAAGATATTTCCATCGTAATTCCTGGTACTCCTCCTCCAGAGCCATCTGTAGCGATGATTTGGATTAACGTCTCCCCCAGGGTGGGGTCGCAAATTGGAGATGAATCCTGAAGGATAAATGGAGGGGATGAAGTAGGTGAAGGCGTTGGCGAGGTGGGTGCTTCGGTAGTAGGTTCCCGGGTTGAACTGCCAGAATCCTGACTACTGTTTTCAGAACTGCTGTCATTATTGGATGTGCCGGAAGTCTCTTCCTCTGGTATTGCTGTAACTGTAGATGGGACAGGAGTTGCTGCCGGTCCAGCTGCAATCTGCAACGAGGCTGAAAGATTGGCAAGCACTTTTGCCATCTCAGTATCTCCGTTTTCAGCCAGGTATCGCTGGGCTTGGGCCGCTAGAGCCAGGGCAGGATCATTGTCTCCGATTAGTTCCAGGCGTGCTTCTGCACGAGGTAAGTTGTTATTTGCCTGGTAAGCGCGGGAGATCATTGAGCGGTAAATATCTTTGTAATCATCCCGGAGTAAATTGGGATGTGTATCTACTTCTGTGACAGGAGAAATAACCCATGCGTATATCATCCCCAAGGCCAGCCCGAGGATCAATCCCGTCAGCAGATACCAATTACCCCGATTCTGTTCCATTGGATTAATCAAGCTCCTTTAATGCGTTATGAAGATCCCGCAGCAGGAACATATCCGGAAGGGTGTATTCTGCTTGTGAGGCGAATTTAAGTGCATTTTCAACGCTGACTATGGGAGATTTGTCCTCGAGTAATGTCAATCGGTTCAGAGCCCAATCCAGATCTCCTTCCTGGTGATAGACTTCAGCAACCATCAGGGAGTAATCGGTTTTATAATCTTCTCTTAAGCTCTCCAGGGTTGTGTCTTGATAACTGACTGGATTGACTACCCAACCATATACCAGCCCCAGCCCCAGCCCAAGCAGAAGAATTAGGATAAACAAGGTCCAACGTGACATAAACCACCTTTTGAAAAATCTTTCCTAATTGTGCCATAGAGGGTTAGAACGGACAAGCCATCATTCTTGAAATGGCCCAAAAATCTCCCAAAACAGGCAAAATATCAACATAATTAAGGTTTTATTAATCCCAGAGACCATTTCTTGACGTGAGTTGTGGCAGGTGATATAGTTGTCGCGGAGGCTCTCCAAATGAAAAATGAACACCAAGATGATCAGATGGAAGATAATAATGATGAACAGGTATACGGGATCTTTTCTCCTTTTCGTGATCTTATTCGAGATCTAGTGGCAGGAGAAAATGGTCGTCGGATACTGACCATCGGGGGTGTTATCCTGTTGGTTATCGTTGTTATCGTTGTAATTAGAGCTTATTATCCCCAATCGCGGGATATTCAGCAAACGCTCCAGGTATTTGAGAACCCGTCCTCGGAGGAAGAATCCACCACAAGCCAGAGCATCCTAGAGATGCCCAGTTTTGTCCAAGATCAAACTTCCCTGACCACGGGAATCCACCGGGCGGCCGTTATCCATACCTCTATCCCAACCAGGGCCAGGGTGGATGTACTGCAATATGTGGTGGAACAAGGCGATTCTTTATTTGCTATCGCGGAGGCATTTGGTTTAAAACCCGAAACAATCCTATGGGGAAATTTTGACACTTTGGCTGATAATCCCCACACTCTCCAACCCGGACAAGAGTTAAATATCCTCCCGACAAATGGTACTTACCATGAATGGCGGGATGGGGAAAACCTGCTCAAGGTGGCTGATTATTATGGAGTGCCACCGCTTGATATTGTTCAATACCCTGGCAACAAGATTGATATCTACGATTTTGATCTGGATAATCCTTCCTTTGACATCGGCCAGATGTTGATTGTCCCAGGTGGAGAAAGAGAATTAGTGGATTATGGCCCACCGGCAATTACCAGGAACAACCCTGCTATTGCAGCTACCTACGGGCCTGGTCATTGCGGCACAATTTATACTGGATCAGTGGGAGTGGGCGTTTTCATATGGCCTACTACTGAACGTTGGATTTCAGGCTACGATTATAATCCCGGCGCCAATCACTCTGCCATTGATATTGCAGGAAGTATTGAGAATCCAGTTTGGGCCGCGGACAATGGGGTGATTGTATACGCCGGATGGAGCAACTACGGATATGGAAACTTGTTAGTAGTTGACCATGGCAACGGTTGGCAAACTCTCTATGCTCACTTGAACTCCGTCAGCGTTGGTTGTGGACAAAGTGTTAACCAGGGCCAAAGAATTGCCGGGTTGGGAACCACTGGAAATTCCTCAGGAGCCCACCTGCATTTTGAAATGATTTATGCGGGAGTAAAGGTGAATCCCTGGAACTTCCTGCAGTAGTATTTGAATATAAGAGTATCTAAAAGCAAGGTACAGTTCTGTACCTTGCTTTTTGTTACAATAGGGTAATTATCCATTACCATGGTATTCAAACAATGAAACACTACCAGAGAATTTATCAATTACTGTTCATAATAATATCTATCGCGCTGCTGACAGGTTCCTGTGATCAATTTTTAAATAATGATTCAGACCTGCAGTCGACGTCAGTGTTGGTTCAAACTATCCACCCAGCAACACTAACGGCGATCAGCGCTGCAGCACAACCCAGCCAGACACCTATTCCTGAACCGATGGGTTTGCCTTGGTCCTCAATTGAAAAAGTGGAATTGGATTTCTGGTATGTGTGGGATCAGGACCAGCCTGGCACAGGTATGAATGCGATTGTGGATCGTTTCAATGAAGAGAATGAATGGGGTATTGTAGTTCATCCTGTTGATCAGGGCTTGGTTCTTGACCCCCTCAACTCAATGGAGATGGCCTTCGAAGAGGAGCTAGTGCCCCACCTTTTGCTCAGTGATGCTTCAGCAATAACCAGCTGGTATCAAGATGGTTTAACATTAGACTTGAGCCCATTCTTGGATGATCCAGCGGTAGGCTTATCTGATAAAGACCAAAAGGATTATTACTCAAGCCTTTATGACGGATTTACTATTGAAGGATCGATCCGTCCGGGCCTTCCCTTTACCCAGACCATTCAGGTGATTTATTACAATCAGAGCTGGGCGAAGGAGCTGGGGTATTCCAATCCTCCAAATACTGATGAATATCTGGAGCAACAGGCTTGTTCTGCTGCAGGGGATCGTGAACTATCACCGAGTTCCCTACCCCAGCCGACAGGGATACTGTTATCACCTGAAGCAGCCAATATCGCTTCAGCGATATATGCTTATAACGGGAATTTTCTGA
This sequence comes from uncultured Chloroflexia bacterium, assembly GCA_963824175.1. Taxonomy (GTDB): domain Bacteria; phylum Chloroflexota; class Anaerolineae; order Anaerolineales; family UBA11858; genus B10-G9. The sequence goes on from CAWGOD010000011.1 coordinate 68,177, forward strand.
GCTTGAATAGAGATGGGTACCTATTCAACAACCCCGAAGTTCAGCAGGTCGCCGAGGATTGGCAGGGGATGCTTCGGGAGGGTTGCGGGATGATTTTTTATTCATATCCCGATCCCATGTCGAATGAGCTGGCCATAGAAAATTTCAATCAAAGAAAGACCATGATGATGGTGGGCTCATCTCAATTGATGGATTATGTTAGTACCGGAGCCAACCAGACTGGGAGAGCTGATGACTGGATGATGCTCCCATTTTTAGGTCCAGAAGGTAATAAAGCAGTTTCATCCGAGATTCAATCGGTCGTGATCTTTCAGACTACTCCAGAAGAAGAACTTGCATCCTGGTTGTTTTTAAAATACCTGACCTCCCCGGAGACCCAGGCGGAGTGGGCTCAGTACAGTAGATATTATCCGACCCGAAAGAGCAGCCTGCGTTTTTTGCGGGACTTCCGTGATGAGAATCCTCATTGGTCGCAGGGTTTGAATTTGTTAAAATATAGCATTGGCATGCCGCTGGAGCTGTCTTGGAATACAGTAAGATTATCCGTCGGTGATGCTTTTGAAGAAATCCTTCTTGATGGAACCCTGGAAGTCAAGGAGCAGCTGCTTGCTCTGGATCAATTGGCCGCAGAACTATGGCAATATACACGAGAATAAGATCCAGGATATAGACAAGTTTTAGAGGAAGTTATGGCTAAAAAACCGCATGTGACCATTTACACGGATGGGGCTTGTTCGGGAAACCCGGGACCTGGAGGTTGGGGTGCGCTGCTCCAGTTCGGGAACCACGAAAAAGAGCTTTCCGGTTCAGCGAATGAGACCACAAATAACCGGATGGAGATCACGGCTGCGGTGATGGCCTTTCGAGCCCTTAAGGAACCCTGCCAGGTGAATATTTACACTGATTCGGAATATCTAAAGAAGGGAATTACTGATTGGATCCATAACTGGAAAAAACTGGGTTGGCGGAGAGGATCACCGGGCAAGACCAAACCACTGGCTAATGCAGATCTTTGGAAGGAACTGGACCAGGCGATCACCAATCACCAGGTATCATGGCATTGGGTGCGGGGACATGCTGGTCACACAGAAAACGAACGCGTTGATAATCTGGCTGTATCAGCAATGAAAAAACGATGATCTGTTCCTATTAAGGGGGAAACTGAAGGCCATATCTCTACGGTATAATCCTCACTATGGAAGCGCCAAAACTGCAAATTAAAGAAGAATTACTACTAGCAAAACAATCCCGCCTGGAAGGCAATGAAGGTCGGGCAAGGGTTTGTGCCCGGCGAGCAGCAGGCGCTGCTGTTAAAGATCATCTTAAAAAAATAGGAATAACACAAAAACAGGAGAATGCCATTCAATCGCTGCTAATTTTGGCGCAAATGGAAACGCTTCCTGCCAGGGTTCAAGAGGCTGTTAATTGGCTTGTCCAGAGGGTGAACCAGGATCACAATTTACCTCCTGAGGTGGATTTGATCCATGAGGCCGGGGTTGTTATTAAGTTTATCGAAACGGATGAATAGAAGTTTACTCATACACCTTGAATCTATGAAAATTATCCAGAAGGCTCCTATCTGGTTGGTTATACTCGGTTTGATCCTGGTTTCCGCAGGCTGCAATCCGACAGAAGTCCCGGCGGTGATATCTGCCGTTCCTCTAACGCCTACAAATCCACTCCCTGAACCGACTGCTCAGGAAGTTACACAACCTGCACAAACCCCCACTCCGGAGGCAACCCTCCAACCAATGACTGTTCCACTTGAGAGGACTAAATACACTCTTGCGGTGGTTTTGGATTACCCAAATCAGAGATTGGACGTGGAAGAAAGAATTCTCATACCGCATCCTTCGATAAACTTACTGAATAACATCGATCTTGTTGTCCCGCCAAACAGCTGGCCAGGGGTATTTTCGATCCAGGAAATTTCCGCGGGAGATTTACCTGTGAGTGGTTATGGAACTTCTGGTGTGGTTTTGAACATTGAATTTGGTAGCCCGGGTTGGCAACCTGGAGAAAATCTTGATCTCCTTGTAAGATATTCACTTGATCTTCCGCAGCAGAACGCTCGGGAAGGATTTGGGCCCTCTCCATTTGGGTACACTACCCTTCAGACGAACCTGGTGGATTGGTATCCTATGGTCCCACCCTATGAGGATGATTTAGGCTGGATCATTCATGATCCCTGGTTATTTGGGGAATATCTGGTCTATCCTGCTGCCGATTTTGAGATCAGTATGAAGCTAGGCACATCTGGATTAATTGCAGCTGCAAGCTCAACCCCATTGAACGAGGGAGACCCTTCGAATTACTCCCTGGAAGCTGCCCGGAATTTTGTATTCTCTATCAGTCCAGCATATGTTGTTTTGGAAGAAGAAGTAAACGAGACCAAGGTTTTTGGATATATCTTTCCAGGTTACCAAATTCCCGGTCAGGCAGCTTTTGATGCCACAGTGGAAGCGCTAGTTTTATATTCTGAGCTTATATGGCCCTTATGGGCAGTCCAGTTTATCTATGGTCCAGGCAGATTTTAATCATGGCATGGAATATGAAGGTATGTATTTTCAAAGCCGAGGATTCTTCGATACCTATGGTGGCTCGGAGCAAAGTTATCTGATAGCGATTGCGGCACATGAAACAGCCCATCAGTGGTGGTACGGGCAGGTGGCAAACGATCAGGCACTTGAACCCTGGCTGGATGAAGCGCTCTGCACTTTCAGTGAACTGGCTTATTATGAACATCTTTACCCGCAGTCCGTAGATTGGTGGTGGGGGACTCGGGTTAATTATTATGATCCAGATGGACGGATCGATCGCTCCATTTACGATTTTCAAGAATATGTCGATCAATACTTGAGTTACCGCAATGCCACTTATTTGCAGGGGGCGAAATTCATGGCTGCACTGAAAAACGAATTGGGAGATGAGCAGTTTTACTACTTTTTACGGGAATATGCAGCCAGATATCAGGATCAAATTGTCACCGGTGAGGACTTTTTCTTATTATTGGGGGAGTATATAGAAGTTGGTAGCTTAGAGTGGTTGGGGGATTATTTTAAGCTGGAGTGAGATAGGGGCGAAGGTGAAAAAAATTCGTACTTGCTAAATGCTCTAACACCTGTCCTCGAGCGTTTATTCATAACCACGTTCTTTCCCCCGTCTTGACTTCCGATCGTAAAACGTTGTTCCGGCCCCTGAATCCCTAACGGAACTGATAACTGAGAATGCTAAGATTTAAGCTATGATGGGATTAACGAAGAATTTTGAGGACTTCCTC
>CAWGOD010000012.1:0-57362 GCA_963824175.1 uncultured Chloroflexia bacterium
AACTGGAGCACATATCCCCCTCACAAACATCAGGTTGATAACCTGCCGCAGGAAGCCTTCCATGAGGAGATGTACTACTTCAGGGTCAACCCGACCGATGGTTTTGGAATTTGCGTTTATTATAATGGAAGAAGGTGAGAGCGAGAACTTCACAATCCGGGATAACTCCATCCACATGATGAACAAAGGCTTCCATTCGGTCGTCAGTGCACCGGGTTACACCACCTATTACCTGTGGTTCTTGGCCGGAAACCAGCGTGTTCAAGGCGTTGCAAAATGACCCCACTCTGGGCTGGTAGGTCAGACTGTCTGGATGTTCAAGGAATATGGATTTTAATTAAAACAGGCTGATGGTTTCAGACGCTTTCGATTTTATCGTCTTACCGTCACCGGGAATTACGGATAGGTCAAGGTGCTTACAGGAGACAGAATGAAGGCTGGTATTCGATACGGTCCCAAGGATATTCGCACCGGACAAATGCTGACCAGTAATCGGTCCCGATAAAGTTTAACTTATTTTAATGCCGCAGTAATTTGTGGTACAGACCTGCATATCTACCGGGGAGAGTTTGAAGGACCGGTTCAGTACCCGGTTGTCCAGGGACATGAATTGGAAGGGTGATCGTTGAAACCGGCAAAAATGTGCCGGGGTTTGAAGCAGGCAGCCGGGTAGTGGTAAATCCGATCATTTCCTGTCATCAATGCCCCGCCTGCCTGACGGACATATCGATGCTTGCCAGACGTTAAAACTACTGGGTATTGATCTGGATGGTGGCTATGGCCAACTTGTTCAGTTCCAGCCGATCGCCTATTTTCCCTTCCTGTAAACATTCCGATGACCCACGCACCAATGGTGGAAATGTACGCTCTGGGCCACCACATCCTTCAACGGGGACAATGAAGACCGGGGAAACGGTTGTATCTTGGGTGCTGGCAAGCTGGACTCTCTGTCCTTGATGTCCTTTGCCACAACACAAATCCAGGAATTACCTTCATATCCGACTTGCAGCCTTTCCGACTGGAAACTGCAAAAACAATGGGCAGACTACCCAATCAATATCACTAAGGTCGATCCAGTGGAACAGGTGCTGGAACTCACAAATGGTAGGGGCGCAGATTTGCGATAGAAGCTGTAGGCCATTATCACCTGGCAGATGGTCAGGAATCACCTCTGGCACAGGCTGTAAAAATGATCCGCAACGGCGGACGCGTGGTTACAGCTCGTTTGGGTGAACAACTATCAGCTGTCCATCTTAAGCCTTGGTGTCAAAAAAGCCGAGATAATCGCATCACGTGTCACACGAGGCGAATTTCCCGTGCGATACAAATGATGAGCCGTGGTTTATTACATCCTGATCTGCTGATAACGGATATTCAGCCACTTAAAAATATCAAAGATGCCTTTCTTCAGGTTGATCAAGAAACCCCTGGACACGGTCAAGGTTGTTTTAGATATTCTGGTTGTGTAAAGCAGAATACCGGAAGTTGGATAGCATTGAAGTAAGTTTGTTTCACCATTATGTTCGAGGAAAATGATTTTTAAGCACTCATCCACTGCGGTGGTAAATATCAAATTTCAAAAATATGGGTGTAGGCGCGGATACTATTTCAATGAAAACAAACTTAAACCCGGACCGTTATTTTTCTCCCGATCCAACCACCCGCAATATTGGCGCGAGTTATATCAATCGGTGGTCTCACTTCCATTGATCTCTCCCCATGGGCATGTTGACATAAGGCTTTTTTCCGCCCCTGACAAAACTTTCGGATCACCTGCCGATCTACTTATCATTCCTGATCATTACGTGACGCGTATGTTATATTCCCAGGGAATCCCCCTGGAAACACTGGGAATACCTGATATTGAAGGTGAGGCAGTTCAACCGATCACAGAAAGATTTGGAGGATATTCTGTGAAAATTTCCATCTCTTCCGCGGCACTCCCAGCGGGATATGGTTGATTGATGAACTTACTCCGTATTTGGTGTGAATGAAAAACCTGATGGTTCCAACGCCGACCGGTTGTTTGATGCCCTCTGAAAAATTATCCTCCCCGGAATATTCCCCCCGGAAACTATTTGAGCGCTTTAATGTCGAAGTCCTGTGCACAACTGATGCAGCCACAGATCGACTTGAACATCACCGGGCGATCAACCAAAGCGAATGGCGTGGACGGATCCTGCCAACTTTCCGCCCCGACGCTGTGGTCAACATGGATTTCCTGCCTGGAAGGAGAACATCACCAAATTAGGTGAAGTAAGTGGTGTGGATGTGATGGATTATCGATCTTATCTACTGGCATTGGAAGAGCGGCGGGAATTCTTCAAATCCATGGGGGCGACTGCTACTGATCATGCCGCGCTGACACCTGCCACTGCTGAATTGACTCCTGCTGAAGCTGACGTTATTTTCCAGCGTGCCCTTAATGGCAAATTGGATTCATCCGATGCTGCCCGATTTACTGCCCACATGTTAATGGAAATGGCGCGGATGAGCATCGACGATGGTCTGGTGATGCAGCTCCATTCCGGCTCGCTGCGCAATCATAATGAGTTAGTCTTTAATAAATTTGGCCTGGACAAAGGTGCGGATATACCAGTCCAAACCGAATACACCCGAAATCTGCTTCCGTTATTAACAAATATGGAAATAACTCAGACCTTACGTTGATCTTGTTTACTCTTGATGAAACGACATATTCTCGAGAACTCGCTCCCCTTGCGGGACATTACCCAGCTCTGAAACTAGGACCACCCTGGTGGTTCCATGACAGCCTAAATGGTATGGTTCGTTATTTTGATCAGGTCATGGAGACAGCAGGCATCAACAATACTGCCGGTTTTAATGACGATACCCGGGCCTTCTGCTCCATCCCTACCCGGCATGATGTCTGGCGGCGGGTGTCCGCCAACTGGCTGGCAGGATTGGTTGTCCGCCATAGTCTTGACCTGGACGATGCAAATGAGATGATTTAAGAACTCGCGGTTGGTTTGGCAAAAAGGGCCTACAAATTATAGATCGACAGGAACGGCAAAACAGCTGTTTCTTCAAAGGATATGAATATGCTCGCTCCTCTTGGAATAAATCCATCCTTTGGCTTTGGCGACCGCCTTGGACTAGCTACACCTGGTCATATAGCCGCAGTGAAAGACACAAAATTTGCACCGATCTTTGCCCAACAATCCGTTCGCGAGAACGACCGGACAGGGCGATCCCCTCAGCAAGTTTTGGATGATGCGAAACGGGCGGTTGACGCTGTAAAATGGGACTCTCCCTGGGGAGCGGATGCTGATCACTTAAAACCGTTGATGACTTTCAACCCTTCGTTGAAGCTGGCTACACTTTTTTCACGGTTGATCCTGGAGAGTATGTAAATAATTCTGCGGATACTGTTTCACTAACAATGCTGGATGAGAAAATAACCGATTTTAACTGGGATGAACTCTCTGCCTTGTATTAAAATCAAAGTGGTGGGCAAGTTTGGGGGCAATTCGAAGGGGAATCATTGAAGCGGGCAGTTCTTAAATATAGCAAAGCCATCCAGCAGGCGACAACAATGTTCAAACATCTTGCAGATATGAAGGAAATTTTTGATTTTGAAGTCTCGGTTGACGAAATTGATTCCCCCACAACCCCTCTAGAGCATTTTTTCATTGCCAATGAGTTGACACGAGCAGGTGTGACTTTTACATCACTTTCACCGCGATTTATCGGGAAATTTGAGAAGGGAGTAGATTATATCGGCGACTTGAATATATTGGATGAAGAGTTGTCAAAACACGCCGCGGTGACAGCCCATTTTGGTACATATAAACTTAGTTTACATACCGGCTCAGATAAATTCAGTGTCTATCCCTTAATCGCGAAACACTGGGGAGAGCGAATCCATGTGAAGACCGCGGGCACGAGTTATCTTGAAGCATTACGCGTTCTTTCAAAACTTGAGCCTGACTTATTCCTGGAAATCTACTCACTTGGACGTGATCGATATGAAATTGATCGAAAAACGTACCATGTTTCAGCACAGCTGAAGATGCTGCCAGATACGGATAACTTGCCTTCATTACTTGATGATTACCACGCACGTGAAATATTGCATGTCACATATGGTTCTGCCCTGGCGAAATACGGTAAGGAAATAAAGGCAGCTCTTGTTAAACATGATGGGGCATATTACGATGGGTTGAAGGCTCACTTCGACAAACATTTGGAATTGCTCAAGGAGTAAAAATGGATTTGATAGAACATCAATCATTGTATGATTTTACAGGCCAAACAGTACTGGTCACTGGTGGGACGGGTGTGTTGGGCAGTGAAATCGCCTGTGCGCTCCTTGGTTTTAATGCAAATGTCGTTATCCTTGGTCGTGACATGGAACGGGCTAAAAAAGTGCTTGATCGTTTTCCTCAACAAACCATTGGGCGGGCAATACGTGTATTTGGTGATGTTCTCGAACCTGAAACACTTTTGTTAGCTCTGGACACTGTTAAAAACGAGTTTGGGAAAGTCGATATCCTGATCAATGCAGCAGGCGGCAACCACCCCTCTGCCACCACCAGGCCTGATCTGTCTTTTTTTGATCTTCCTCTTGACGCGCTTCGTTTTGTCGGAGACCTAAATTTACTTGGTACAGTCCTTCCCTGCCAGGTGTTTGGACGCGGCATGGCAGAACGAGGGGGAAGGAGTGATCCTGAATATTTCGTCTATGACTGCCTTTCGCCCACTAACACGCATCCCGGCTTATTCAGCGTCTAAGGCGGCGGTCAGCAATTTCACACAGTGGCTGGCTGTGTATCTGGCACAAGAATACAGTCCCAAAATCCGTGTCAACGCAATAGCGCCTGGCTTTTTTCTGACAGAACAGAATCGTTTTTTGTTAACTGAACAAGACACTACCGACCTGACACCGCGCGGTCAATCGATCATTGACCATACTCCTCAAAAACGCTTCGGGGCTCCGTCTGACCTACTCGGTTCGGTGATGTGGTTGATTTCCCCTGCTTCAGAATTTGTGACCGGAATTGTTGTACCAGTGGATGGCGGATTCTCAGCCTATAGCGGCGTTTAGAATGATTGATTTAAGCTCACATCTCCTGCCGGGCAACTGCTTTCAAATAATAAGGTCTTAGAGACCCTGCATAAGGGGCTTGATGGCAAATTTCAAAATAACGTGTGTTGGTTTTGATTCCAGATCATACGCGCTCCTTGCCGCTGCCGTTTTTGTTTCGAACTCTTGTAGATGTTTTGCATGATGTAAAAAAAATTGATTTTTTAGTTGCCTTGGGAACACACCCACCTCTCTCAGAAAAAAAACTGAACAAACTCGTCGGAATATCTAAAGATGAGCGAAAATCCACTTTCAGTCAGGTTGGCCTTCTCAACCATACCTGGGATAATCCGGCGGCTCTTGCCAGCCTTGGCGTGATGGAACAGGATGAAATCAAGGAAATTGCGGGGGAACGCTGGCACCCCTCGCTTCCGAAAAGCATCCCAATTCAAATCAACAAAGCTGCCCTGGAATATGACCATATCCTCATTCTCGGACCAACATTTCCCCACGAAGTGGTTGGATTTTCCGGAGGTGCAAAATACCTGTTTCCGGGTATCTCCGGCGCTGAGATGATCAACGCCACACACTGGCTGGGTGCGCTGGCTGGTGTAGTAGGGACGATCGGTATTAATGAGACCCCGGTACGAACCATGATCCACGCCGCAGCAAAACGACTAAAAACCCCCGTAACCTTAGCGGCCCTGATCATTGAAAATCATAACCTGGCGGGCCTGTTTATTGGTGACCTCTACAATACCTGGGATGCAGCTGCGGATTTTTCGTCCTCCCGTCATATCAACTGGGTAAAAAAACCAATTCAGCGTGTTCTGTCATGCGCTCCACCCATGTACGATGAGCTCTGGACCGCAGCCAAAGCCATGTACAAACTGGAACCAGCTGTCGCATTGGGTGGTGAAGTCATCATCTATGCTCCCCATCTGGATACTGTCAGCTATGTGCATGGGAAATATATTTATGAGATTGGATATCATATCCTAGATTATTTTTTACAGGATTGGGAGCGATTCAAACAGTTCCCCCTGGGTGTATTGGCTCACAGCACTCATTTGCGCGGTTCTGGAATTATGGAAAATGGTATTGAAAATCCAAACGTGTTTGTTACCCTGGCAAGCAAGATCTCCCCAGAAGATTGTGGAGCCCTTAACCTGGGTTATATGGATCCAGCCAAGATCCATCAAAATGATTGGGAAAATCGGGAAGAAGATGGGGTTTATTATATAAAAAAGCTGGCGAGATCCTATATCGATTGAAATCTGATGATCTCTAAAATTAGCTATTTCATTAATAATTATAGAAAGGGGAAAACCCTTTCACACCAATTTAACCGGTACAGGAGGGGACATCACCGCCAGCACCCATAACGTTTAGGAGAGAATCATGGTGAAAAAAAACGGATTGGAAATTATAGAAGATGCTGCCCTGGACCTTCTTTCTTTGGGAGCTCTGAATTACCGAGTGGATTCTGGCATCATGCCCTTTAGTAAAGCCAATCAATGGACGGTCCACCCCAGTGGTGGTGAATATAATGTTGCGGCCAATCTGGCGAATTGTTTTCGCTTGAAAACCGGGATAACTGCGGCAATGGTTAAATACCCTATCGGTGATTTAATTGCAGAACGGGTGGCGTTAATGGGCATAAAACCCTTTTATACCTATTTTGAACATAATGGGGTTAATGGCCCAAATATGGCCACAATTTATAGTGATCGAGGATATGGTGTCCGGGCGCCAATAGTTTTTTATAACAGGGCAAATGAAGCGGGAGCCCTGCTAAAACCGGGAGATATTAATTGGGACGATATTTTCTCTGAAGGAATCCGCTGGTTTCATAGTGGTGGGATCTATGCTGCCTTGTCAGAGACAACTGGAGAATTGATTATTGAAGGCATGAAAGCCGCCAAAAAAGCGGGAGCGATAACAAGCTTTGATCTCAATTTCCGGGCCAAGTTATGGAATATTTGGGGCGGTCTTGAAAGAGCAAATAGTATTATGGGTCGAATTGTTGAAAATGTGGATGTTTTGGTTGGTAACGAAGAGGATATGCAGCTGGGGTTGGGCATCCCAGGCCCAGATGTTGAATCAACATCCAAATTAGATCCTACAGCTTTTATAGGAATGATTGATAAAGTGATAGAAAAATATCCGCAAATAAAAATAGTGGCTACTACCCTGCGGGATTGCCATTCTACAAACCATCACTCCTGGGGAGCAGTAGCCTGGATTGAAGGTCAAGCCTTTGTATCACCAACAGCAGAACTCAATATCTATGACCGGGTAGGCGGGGGTGATGGATTTGCCTCTGGTTTTTTCTATGGATTACTAACCGGAAAGGAAGCACAGGAAGCAGTAAACCTTGGTTGGGCTCACGGCGCTTTAATGACCACCTTTCCAGGGGATACAACCATGGCAACCCTTGAGCAAGTTCAGGCTTTCGCCCAGGGAGGATCTGCTCGCATTCAGCGCTGATTATGATCTTTGATTTGAATATATACTATTCTTTATCTTACAATCGCATCTGTCATCCTGGCAACCCGGATCATTTGCGGCACGTCGTGGACACGGATGATATCGGCCCCGCGGGTAATGCCGACAGCCACTGCGGCAGCTGTCCCCTCCACCCGGTCATCTAGCGGCAGATCTAATGTGTAGCCAATAAAAGATTTGCGGGATGGCCCCAGCAGGACAGGATAACCCAGGGACCGGATCTCATCCAGGCGGTTAATGAGTTCCAGATTCTGTTCTACAGTTTTTCCGAACCCAATTCCCGGATCCAGGATGATCATCTCATCTGGAATAGAAGCCTTATGAGCCAGGACAACACTTTCCTGTAATTCAGCCTTTACATCCTCCAGCAGGTCATCATATTCCATGCCAATATACCGGCCTCCCAGGCGTTCCTTGATGGCAGCATTATTGGGGTTACTGCGGTTATGCATCAAGATGACAGGAACGTCATTCTCAGCAGCCACACCTGCTAGCTCTGGGTCGGCTTTAAATCCCCAAACATCGTTGAGGATGGTGGCTCCAGCTTTAATGGCTTCATCCGCCACACTGGCTTTATAGGTATCAATGGATATCAGAGTATCGAACTCCTCTACCAGCTGGATGATCACTGGGATGACACGATCCATTTCCTGTTGAGCGGAGACAATGGCTGCTCCCGGGCGGGTGCTTTCACCACCCACATCGAGGATATCAACTCCGGCCTCGACAAATTCCCGGGCCTGCTGAAAGGCGGCCTTCTGGTCCAGATCCATAAGCCCATCTCCGGAAAAACTATCCGGGGTCAGATTGAGGATGCCCATTACATAGGTCCTGGCACCCCAGTTAAAATTGAAGTTATTGACAGTGAGGTTTTCCATAATGTTTTTTGTGTGTGTATATTAATTGAAATGAGGATGCGTGATCCTTTAGATCTTAACTAATATTTAGGAATGGGTAAATAATTAAAATTGAATGATCTTTTTAGGATAACGCATCTTTTTCTGCCGTTCACATACAAATAATAATCATCGAGCATATTATCAAAATCCAGCCATTCATAATGCAAACTCATTATACTATCGTGAATGTCCGCGTCACAAATAAACTCATTTGATAATAATGTCCCGGGGTTCTTTATACGATAATTCTCATAGGAAGAAAACTGCCATTTCTGAAAATCAGAAACTTATCCATGTTTTTGAGGATTCTTGTGAATATAAACCAACGTTCTAAATAATTGGTTGTCATTTTTAATTACTCTCCTTTGGAAACGCCCTTCAAATCAATCCATCTGGAATTGAAGAGTAAGAACAATTTCGAGGTTCCATTATTTGGCAATAATAGTCGTCATTGAAGAAAAGATCTTTGGCTATTATTGATCTTCTATCCTTTCTCCTGTACGCAAAATATGAAGAGAAAGGCCACAAACGGTAATCTGCAATAATTCCATATAATTCTGGGTTTTGATGGATATAAACGATTAACTGGCAGAATGATTTTTCATCAGATTCGACTAAGTGAGAGTACCCTCCATTGAACAGACAACCTGATCTATTATTGATTTTATTACTTAATTTTGTATATATCCCTAAAAAAGAATTGTATTGATGCCAAAACATATCGTTACTCTGACAGATACCTCCAATATCATCAATATTTTTCACTTTGATCAAAAAATGAAAATGTGCGGGTAACAAACAATAAGCATACAATAAAGCGACTGGTTTTAAATACTTCTTGTATAAATCAAGAAATTGATAATAGTCTTCTTCATTTTTAAATAATGCATGTTTGTGATTCCCCTTATTGAATAAATGAAGATATTTGCCAAATAGAGATTGATTTTTTTGCATAATATTCCCCCGCGTGGTTAAAAAGGATGCGTGATCCTTTAAACCACCGATGTATCAAACCTTTAGACAATAATCCAATATTCTTATCTATCCATCAGGATCACGCATCCTGGTGTCATTTTGCCCCTCCAACTTTCTTTGTTATGTCCTTAAAAAAATCACGCATCTTCAGTTTTCTAACCCCCTCACATTCAGATGCGTGATCTAGTTCTATTTATCTATCAGGGTGAACTCTTAACCACCCTCTTAATCAATCCACTATGCCATTAAATCACCTCGGCAAATGGTTTTCGTACCAGGAATTGGCCCTGTCCGCGTTTTCCGAGCCATTGATCCCCATCAACGATACATTTTCCCCGTAAAAACACTTTTTCGGGATAACCCTGCAGTTCCCATCCTTCATATAGGTTGTAATCCGTCCGGTGATGGGCAACGTCTACCCCGTAAACCAGCTTCTTTTCCGGATCCCAGATCACCAGGTCTGCATCCGATCCAGGCTCTAGGCATCCCTTTTTGGGATACAAACCAAAAATGCGAGCTGGGTTAGCGCTGGTATAGGCCACAAACTGGTTTGGTGTGATCCTGCCCTTTACAACACCTTCTGTCCACAGGATCGGCATTCGATCCGCAACACCTGGCAGGCCGTTGGGGATCTTGGTGAAGTCATCCTTCCCCAACTCTTTGCCAGGGATCATAATTTCTTCTCCCTCATAAGAGATCACCTTTGTCCCATCATAGAAAAAGGGACAGTGATCCGTACCCACTGTTTGTAAAGTGTCTTCCGTCAGACCCTTCCAGATGCGATCATTATCATCCTCTGTTCTCATAGGTGGAGAGCAGATCCATTTAGCCCCATCTGCCCTTTCCAATTCCTTTTCGTTGAATAACATATATTGCGGGCAGGTTTCACCCATAACTGGAACCCCTCTTTCCCTGGCATATGCCAGCTGGTCGATACCGCCCGCTGTATTCATATGCACAATATATAGTGGAGCATTAGACTGAGCAGCCAGGGCAGCGCTCCGTAAAACTGATTCAACTGCGCCCCAGGCAGGACGGGTTCTGGCATGCCAGATCGGTTCGGTGTGACCTGCTTTTAGAGCCTCATCCACCAGGATATCAATCACATCCCCATTTTCTGCGTGAAGCATGGTTAAAAAACCATGTTTAGCTGCAATTTGCATCAATTGGAAGATCTCACCATCCTGGAGACGCAAGCGGTTGTTATAGGCTGTGAATACTTTCAATGTGGTCACACCACTCTCAAGGATTGATGGGATCTGTGCTGCTACCTTTTCATTGAATTTAGTGATATTGATATGGAAACTGTAATCAATGGCCGCTTTGGGATCTGCCTTTTCACGTAAAGCAGCGATATTCTTCAGCAGGTCAGGATCCTTATCCTCAACAAAATCCATCACAGTCGTGGTACCCCCAAAGGCTGCCGCTTTATGACCGCTGTAATGATCATCAGATGATACAGTATCAAACATAGCCAGATCCAGGTGCACATGCGGATCGATACCACCAGGCATGAAGGTATTTTCCAGAAGCATCAATTACCTCAGCTCCATCAACCTCAAGGTTGATGCCAAGCAGGGCAATCTTTTCGCCTTCGATCAACAAGTCTGTTTTGATTGTGTCGAGATGGAGTAATCACAGTGCCATTTTTAATCAGTATCTTATCCATCATTTTTCCTTTATTGATGGCCATAAGCCGGCCAAAATTCCGTCTTTTGAATTATACCCCAGACGATTTTACAGCATACTAAAACAGGGGCTGTTCCGGTTTGACAAATCCCGATAGAGTAAAATAATTATCTTTCCGGGATGCCTAATAAGGCCGATAAAATATCCAGGGGAATCGCATCCAGATCATCCAATTCTGCCTTATACACTGTTGAATATGTTCCCCGTTCCCTGAGGGCTTTCCATAGTCTCCTGCGCTCTGCCGGCGCGACTGTCAGATCAGTGAGGACCCTTGCTCCCCGGAAATACTCCCCGGTCGTATATAAGAAGGTAAATCGCTTCCAATCTCCTGCACTGATCGGCTGCCGTAGGGGCTGAACCGTTCCCAACTGTACTTTATAATATTCTTCATCAGCTCGGGGATGATCAATCTCTTCCCGGAGCAGCTCTGCCCGGGTGGTTAGTTCATGACCCATCACCGGCGCCAGGAATTCAATCCTCCATCTGCGATCCTGAAATGCTGCCGGCTGGTAAAAAGCCAGGTAATCCACATTCAAGATCCGCGGAGCGGTTCGGGATGGTATCCTGTACCAACCCAGGATCCGGGCAACCTGGAGGTCTTCCGGTGTAGGTATGATCGCAACCAGGATTAAAGCATCAGGAGATAAATACGGCTCATTCATAATTCCCCCTTTTTTTTCATTATAGAATGCGAGAACCCCGAAAATCAATAGGTTGTAGGGAAGGATGCGGAATCCTCTGGAGAATTAGCATTATAGATATTTCTGCAATAATCAAAAATGAACGATATCTTTCTGGATCCGGCATCCTGATTTAAATAAAAAAAGGAAACTGTTTCCTTGAAGGAAACAGTTTCCTAACTTTATGTGTATCTAATTCTTAGATCAACCCAACCTTGCCATTAAACTCCGTGATCAATTCATCGATCTCAGGAATTTGCTCCTGGAAGTTGGTCCAGTAATCCTTGTCATACCACTGGGATTGGATTTCTTCGTAGGTTTTACCTTGCTGCTCGATCCAGGTGAAGTATTTCAGATTGTGAACCCGCTTCTGATCCTCAAAGGTTAGATCCGTCAGGTAGTTAGGAGTTATTCCTTCCAGGTATTGAGCATGTGTTCGCGCGGCATCCATCTCTGTGTACTCGCCAGCTTCCTCGTGCATCTCTTTTAGGCGGCTTTCGTAGAGTTCCATTGAATCGGTCCAAACGGTCAGTATGACATCGCTTTTATCCATTTCATAATACTTGGCCATCTTGATTGCCATAATTGTATTGGCGATGCTGGAGAATCCCAACAGGTCAAGTTGATTGACCAGCTCTTGGGGAACATCTTTATCTACCAGATATTTATGTCCTTCTGGCTCATTGAACAAACGGGCCAAATTTACCACAGCATTGTCATCAATAGCCGATAATCATATCGGTGTTGCGCATGTTATGGATCCAAGGTACGTGTTTGTCACCGATACCTTCGATGCGGTGGGCACCATAACCGTTTTCCATCAAGGTCGGGCACTGCAGAGCTTCACCAGCAACAACTTTGCTGCTGGGGAAGAGCTGCTTCATGTAATCACCACAGCCCAGGGTTCCAGCGGAACCGGTTGTCAGGCATACGCCACGGTATTCATCATTGGGTCCCATCGCCTGCTGTAGAACCTCTTCCATAGCGTGGCCGGTGATATCGTAATGCCACAGGTAATTGCCGAACTCATCAAACTGGTTGAAAACAAACACATTGTCTCGTTCGCCGCGCAGTTCCCAGACTTTATCATAGATTTCCTTGACATTGCTCTCGGATCCAGGAGTGGCAATCACTTCGCCAGCTACTTTTTCGAGCCATTCAAAACGTTCCCGGCTCATTCCTTCCGGAAGAATGGCGATTGATTCACAGGCCAAGAGAGATGCATCATAGGCGCCGCCGCGGCAGTAGTTGCCAGTGGAGGGCCAGACAGCTTGATGGTAAGTTGGATCAAATTGGCCAGTTACCAGCGGGGGAACCAGGCAGCCGAAGGTTGCACCCACTTTATGGGCACCAGTGGGAAACCATTTCCCAACCAGGGCAATGATCCTGGCATCAACACCAGTTAAGCTGGAAGGTAATTCAACAAAATTAACACCGCCATAACCGCCGCCATGAGCCACAGGTTCATTTTTCCAGGTGATCCGGAACAAGTTGCGGGAT
This sequence comes from uncultured Chloroflexia bacterium, assembly GCA_963824175.1. Classification (GTDB taxonomy): domain Bacteria; phylum Chloroflexota; class Anaerolineae; order Anaerolineales; family UBA11858; genus B10-G9. The sequence continues at coordinate 13,299 of CAWGOD010000012.1, forward strand.
GTGATATCCCACAAACCGATCTTCTTGAGTTCTTCCTTGATGCTGTCCGGGATCAGCTCCGGGTTTTTCATTTGAGCAAAGGTTGGAATAATGATATTCCGCTCTTTGGCTCGTTCCACAGTTCTTTCTAATTGTTTCTTATCCATCTCTAAATTGATCATCTTGTATTCCTTTCCATACTAAATTATTGATAAATGGTACATCTCTTGACAACTAATATAATCAAACCTTTTATTTCTTCACCTCCGAATCCTCACGAACTATATACAAGGGTCTATCTTTTGCTTCATCATAAAGTCTGCCAATATACTCTCCGAGCATGCCCAACGAGAGCAGCTGCACACCACCCAGGAATAATACCGCTATCAGGACTGCCGCCTGTCCCATCAAGAATTGTGATCCTGCCAACCTAAGGATTATCAACCCCAGGACAGCGAGAAAGCTGATCCCTGTGATAGCAAATCCCAGGTAGGTGGCCAACTGCAGGGGAAAATAGGAAAAACCCGTTATCGCATCACTGGCCAATTTGAACATTTTCTTGAGAGGATATTTCGTCTCGCCGGCAAACCTTTCTGCCCGTTCATACTCCACACCAGTTTGACGAAAACCGATCCAAACTGACATACCGCGCAAAAAGCGGTGTTTCTCCCTCATTTGGCCCATCACACGAACGACTTTCCTGTCCAATAATCGGAAATCTCCTGTGTCCATTGGCAGGTTCACATCTGTTATACGCTGGATCAACCGATAAAACGCAGAAGCAGTAAATAACTTAAACCAGCTCTCTCCCTCTCGACTGGAACGAGTCGCATATACAACTTCGTAGCCTTCTTTCCACTTTTCGATCAAATCAAGGATAACTTCAGGAGGATCCTGCAGGTCAGCATCGATGATAACCACAGCGTCACCGCTGCTGTAATCCAGACCTGCAGACACAGCGATCTGATGGCCAAAATTGCGGGCAAAGATAACTGGAACGATCTTATCATCCTTTTTCTTCAACTCCAGGATCGCGTCAGTGGACCCATCTGATGACCCATCATCAACCATTACAAATTCCCAGGGCTCGCCGGTCGAATCCATCACTTCGCAGACCCTTTGATAGAGAGTCTGGATATTATCGATCTCGTTATAGATCGGGGCAATGATGGTATAGGTTGGTTTGGATGTCATATTAATCCTGCCTTTCCTGGGTATTCTCCAGGGATCAGCTATCCAGAAGTTTCTTTACTTCATCCAGAGTCGGTGTGATAACTGGAGCTTCGCCAGCAGCCTGCCTGGCAGCTTTCACGTCCTTCAACCCGCTGCCTGTATTCATAACTAAAATCGGATCCTCTTTAGTCACCTGGCCATCCCTGAGGGCTGCCTTTAATCCTGCCAGGGCAGTCGCTCCAGCTGGTTCTGCAAAAATACCCACTGCACCCAGGTCGGAAATCGCTTCCAGGATCTTCTGGTCTTCCACAGCCACATAAGCTCCATCGGTTTCAGTAGCTGCCCGGAGTGCCCGCAGGCCATCACTGGGCAAATTCACGGAGATGCTGTCCGCCATGGTGGTTGCCTGTACAGGAATAATCTCTTCTTTTCCTGAGATATAGGCATTATAAATTGCCGCCGAACCAGTCGACTGGCAGCCAAATATTCTCGGCATGACTGATATCTGGCCTATCTCGTACAGGTCTTTAAATCCTTTATGGATACCTGAAATAATGTTCCCGTCACCGACAGAAACAAATACACATAAGGGGCGATCCAATTGATTGGCGAGCAGGACCTGTTCCCAAATCTCATAAGCAGCGGTCTTTTTACCTTCCGCGGTGAAGGGATTGTAGCCGGTGTTGCGGTTATACCAGCCAAATTCATCTGATGCTTCCAGGGACAACTTATAAGCAGCGTCATAATTATCATCAACCAGTATCACCCGGGCTCCGTAGATCAACAACTGAGCGATCTTTGCCGGGGGTGCAGTTTTTGGTGCGAAGATGACAGACTCCTGATCCACTGCTGCGGCCATACCCGCCAGAGCAGCGCCAGCATTTCCAGTTGAGGCTGTGACAATTACCTCTGCACCGATCTCTTTGGCCCTGGCAACCAGGATAGCACTGGCACGGTCTTTAAATGATGCTGTCGGGTTACTGCTTTCATCTTTGATCCAAAGCTGTTTTAAACCGAGCTCGTCTTTGATCTGCGGAGGTGAAAATACAGGTGTCCATCCCGCGGATCTTAAGGTTGTGCCCTCTCCGATCATCTGCTTAACAGGGATCAATGGAAAATAACGCCACAGTGAGGCTTCATCCTTTAAGATCAACTCTTCTGTCGATTTCTTCTTCAGGGCTGGATAATCAAGCACTACATCCAGAATTCCATTATCTTTCGGACAGGTATATGTCACCTCATCCGGTTGATACTCAGTTCCGCAAATTGAACATTTATAACCAACAAAACTTCCCATTACTTTTAAACTCCTTCCTTTACACCGGCCATTAATAAACCTAATTTTTCAGGTGTTGCTTCGTCCCGTCCAACAATTCCCATGATCTGGCCTTCATAGATCACAGCAATCCGGTCCGCCAAAGCAAAGATCTCATCCAGGTCTTCAGATATCAGCAGAATTGCAGTACCTGACTTCCTTTCCTTCAGCAAACGTTCCCGGACGTATTCCATCGCTCCCACATCCAATCCCCTGGTGGGCTGGGCAGCAATGATCACTCGAGGCGCTCTGGATAGTTCGCGAGCAACCACTACTTTCTGAATATTGCCTCCAGAAAGGCTTTTTGCAGAGGTCTCCTGGGAGGGGGTCTTGATCTGATAATTGTTGATCAGATCAGCACTATGAGATGCGATAGCCTTCAGATTGAGGAAACCCGCCTTAGAAAACGGTTCTTTATGGTGTTCTCTTAAGATCAAGTTCTCTGCGACTGTGAAATCCTTGATCATGCCATCCTTCATTCTTTCCTCGGGGATATACGATAGCGCCCGGTCAGTCCTTCCAGCTGGCGGCAGATTGGAGATATCTACTCCATCCAATTCAATTCGGCCACCTGTCATATCACGCAATCCGGTGATTACCTCGGCCAGCTCCCGCTGTCCATTGCCAGACACGCCAGCAATGCCGAGGATCTCTCCTGAATGGACTTCCAAACTGATGTTCTGCAGCCCGGGAGTGCCGCGGTTACTTTTGCAGGAAGCCCCATCAACTTCAAGGCGGATTTCTCCCAGTTCGACCTTCTCAATCTCAGGGCGGAAATCCACATCCCGGCCAACCATCCAGCGAGCGAGATCGGCTTTGGTGGCATCTGCTGTCTGGAAGGTGCCAATTTTTTTACCATCCCTCAAGACTGAAACACGGTCGCTGATATCGATCACTTCATGCAGTTTATGGGAGATGAAGATCAAACCATGCCCATCCTTGGCCATTTCCCGGATGATCATAAAGAACTCATCCACTTCCTGGGGGGTTAAAACAGCAGTAGGTTCATCCAGGATCAACAAAGCAGCACCCCGATAAAGGGCTTTGATTATTTCCACACGCTGCTGCTGTCCAACCGAAAGCTGCCAGATATATGCCCCGGGATCGATATCCAGACCATAGATCTTCGCTAACTCAATGATCCTGTCTGAAACCTTTTCCAGATCAGTCAAAGGTTCCCGGGATGACTTCATTCCCAGCGCTACATTTTCAGCAACCGTGAGAGACTCGACCAGCATAAAATGCTGATGGATCATTCCGATCCCGTGATTGATCGCGTCTGTGGGAGAGAGAATTTCCACTGGAGCGTCATTAAGCAGGATTTGTCCTTCATCAGCATGATACAGCCCATAAAGAACCTTCATTAATGTCGTTTTCCCGGCGCCATTCTCACCAAGCAAGGCATGCACTTCACCAGAACGAACACTGAAATCAACACTGTCGTTGGCTAACACACCTGGAAACCTTTTTGTGATCCCTTGCATTTCCAGATGATCTATCCGGGTATGTCCAGATGGAAGTATGTTTGAATCAGCCATATGAAACCCTTTTTTCATTATATTTATGATAAACCCGGGAGAGCAGGATCCTATCGAACCTGACCTCCAGACTTCATCCAAATTCCTGTATATTCCCCTCCCCTGCTCATACATCAGCAAGGAAGGGGAAGGAACATTTACATCAATCTACGGATTAACAATTATTCACCAAGACTCAATGGTGATTGTGCCATCGATGATGCCTTTCACTGTATCCAGCGCCAGGCTCTTGACTTCTGCGGGTAGTTCATAGTCCGCATTGAAGTCCATCACTTCTCCACCATTGGCCAGGCCGATCACAAATGAAGTGCCGCCGTACGTTCCATCAGCAATCATCTGGACTACCTCTTTCAAGACGACATCCCACTGGTAAACCTGGTTGGCAACAACAATAGCTGGGGCCAAATCCAGTTTGAGAAGCCTGCGTGCCAAACCACATGGCGCCGCTCTCTTCAGCAACACCAATTGCACCCACAACCATCTGGGCAGTACCGGTCAATCCATCTGCACCAGCAGCCACATGGGTGTTGGCAGCTTCTGACGCCAGAGCGACATCAGAGAACGAGCCAATGTAGTTCACATTGACCTGAACGTCAGGATTGGTTGCTAAAGCGCCGGCGACAAATCCATCGACATAGAGTTTAGCGTCACCAGTCTCGATCGGGCCAACTACGCCCAACACACCGGTTTCGGACAGGCTGGCTGCGATCACGCCATTCACATATCCACCTTCCTGGGATGCTGCTTCATAAGCGAAGATATTGCCAATGCCAAAGGTATCAACTGTGGTGCCCCAGGCAAAGCTGGTCTCGGGGAAATCAGGGGCGATTTCCTGGAGGGAACTGCCGTACTGAGAACCATGAGCAATAACCAGATCATATCCCTCAGCTGCGTAGTCACGGATAGCTGCAGCAGCATCATCGACCACAAACATGCCATCAGAGTAGTCAAATGTCATCGCGCCTTCACCACCCATCCATTCCTGGATGGATACCAGGGCATCGTACATGCTCTGGCTGAATGCCAGGTCATTGATGGAGCTGGGCATCACGACTGCCACTCGGAAAACATCCTCAAACGCGGGAGCCTGCAAGGCAACTGCGCCGCCGGAGATCTCATTAATGGTTTCTTCTGCCAGGGCAAGAACATCTGCGGGGATATCGAAGTCAGGATTGAACTCCAAAACCTCTCCACCATTGGCCAGATCGATCACGAAGGATGTTCCACCAAGGGTTCCTTCTCCAATCAGGTCAATGATCTCATTCAGGACAACATCCCATTTATAAACCTGGTTGGCGACAACAATTGTTGGTGCCAGTTCAGTTTGGGAAGATTGGGTGCCAAACCACAGCGCTCCACTCTCTTCAGCAACACCGATCGCGCCCACAACCATCTGGGCAGTTCCTGTCAAAACATCGGCACCTGCGGCAATATGGGTATTGGCTGCTTCTGACGCCAGAGCGACATCAGAGAAAGAACCAATGTAGTTAACATTTACCTGAACGGTTGGGTCAGTTGCTTTTGCTCCAGCAACAAAGCCATCCACATACAGTTTGGCATCACCGGTCTCGATCGGACCAACAACACCAAGGATTCCAGTTTTGGACAGGCTGGCAGCCAGAACGCCATTTACGTATCCACCCTGATCAGAAGCCGCTTCGTAGGCAAAGATATTATCAATACCAAAGGTATCAACAGTGGTTCCCCAGGCAAAACTGGTTTCCGGGAAGTCCGGAGCAATTTCCTGCAGGGAGCTTCCATACTGGGAACCATGGGCGATCACCAGGTTATAGCCTTCAGCAGCATAATCCCGGATCGCAGCAGCAGCATCATCGACCACAAACATGCCATCAGAGTAAACGATTTCCATCGCTTCTTCGCCGCCCATTTCCGCCTGAATGGTCAAGAGCGCATCGTACATGCTCTGGCTGAAAGCCAGGTCATTGATGGCGCTGGGCATAACAACCGCTACCCGGAAAGGTTCCTTCTCTTCCATAGCCGGTTCTTCTTCTGCACTTGGTTCTTCAACGGCAGGAGCTGGTTCCTGGGCCTGGCAGGCACCCAGAATAACAGCAAATAAAATCAATACAGTAATCAGTAATCTGAACTTCTTCATTATCTTCTCCTAAGTAATTGATCAATACAATAAGATGTTATGTGAATATTAAATTTTCCCTTATCACCTCCGGTCAATTTACTTTAATCCCCTCTTTCAAATGGTTTTGTAAGCGCGGAAGGTGCCCGCACTCTCGATACGGTCGCAACCAGTACCAGGATTGTTAATATATAGGGCATCATTACCGCAATATCAGATGGGACAGGGATCCCCAAGACCTGGATCCATAGCTGGAGGGAGTTTACCAAACTGAACAGTAATGCTCCTCCCAATACTCCCCAGGGGCGCCAGGCCCCAAAATAGACCAGGGCAACCGCGATAAAACCTAACCCGCTGGTCATATTCTGTTGGAATACATTTAACAAGGCAATGGACATCGATGCGCCAGCTACTCCTGAAAGGGTGCCTCCCAGGATAATGGTGAAATATCGGATCCTGGATATGCTCACACCCAGGGAGTCTGCCGCTTCAGGATTTTCTCCCACCGCACGAATTTTCAAACCAAGTGTGGTTTTATTGAGGATGAACCAGGCAATGGGAACCAGCGCAAAAGCAATATAGACCAGGATATTCTGGCGGAAGAAAATCTCTCCCACAACTGGCAGATCACTTAAGACAGGAATATCGAGTTTGCGGAATCCTTTTACGGTTTCCACCGTGCCGAGCAGTTTCTGGAATAAGAGGTCGCTCAATCCCAGACCAAATAGATAGAATCCAATTCCGCTGATACCTTGTTCCGCATGAAGATTCACGGTAACAAAAGCCATAGCCAATCCCATCAGGGCACCCACAACCATGGCAGCCAGGATCCCTAACCAGAGATTACCAGTTTTAATCGCCACATAAAATGCGGCAAAAGCTCCTAAAAGCATTTGTCCATCAACACCAAGGTTCAAAACACCACTGCGCTGACTGAATGTTTCACCGATCGCTGCATATAGATATGGTGTTGCCAGGCGAATGCCAGAGGATAAAATGCCAACCAAAACAGTCATTGAAAGGAGATCTGAAATCATGCTGCCACCTCCTCATTGCCTATCGTGTCCGGATCCGATGGGTTCTCTTCTTCTCCCGGCAGAATTCAGCTGCAGCTAATCGCCTGCTCTGTCTGCGGCGCCTCCAAATCTCGCTGCTGACCACAAAGACCACAACCAACCCGTTTAATGCAGTGATCAGGGCGGATGGAACTTGCACCACCCTCTGCATTTTATTTGCACCCACCAGCAAAGCCCCGAACAGGATCGATGCCGGTATAGTTCCAATGGGATGCAGCCCTCCAAACAGGGCGGCCACAATCCCGTTAAAACCTGCGCTTCCTGTGAATCCGGAAGCCGATCCATCAGTGATCATGCGGTAGTTCACACCATAAACCTGCATCACTCCTGCCAAACCCGCAAACGCACCACTCAGGATCAAAGCCAATACTATATAATTTCTGACCTTTACCCCGGCATATCGAGAAGCATCAGGATTCTGACCTACTGCCCTGATCCTGTATCCCCAGGTTGTCCGCCAGAGCAAAATATAAACCAGGATTGCCAAAACCACGGCAATCAACGCGCCGAGATGCAGCCTGGTGGGAACCCAGCGCGGCAACCGGAATGCGTCTATCAAACGTGCTGTTTGAGGGATCTTTGATGCCAGCTCTGCCTGAGAAGGATCGATCATTGGCCCCCGCAGTAAAAAGTTCATCAGCTGGACTGCGATTGCATTCATCATCACAGTACTGAGAATTTCATTGACTTTAAAATAGGCTTTCAATACACCAGGGATGCCACCCCAGATTGCCCCGCCTATAAAACCAGTTATCAAAGCTATGGGAACAACAGCCCATCCCGGCCAATCTACCAGGGTGATTCCAACCAGCGTTCCCAGGATCGCCCCCACGATCATCTGGCCTTCCCCGCCGATATTGATGACGTCACCCCGGAACGAGATGCAGATCCCAAGGCCAACCAGCAGCAGCGGCGTTGCCTTAGTCAAAGTCTCTGCCAGGGCATTCTGGCTGCCAAAGGCTCCATCCCACATCGCTCTATAGGCTTCGATCGGGTTTACCTTCAGGAGAAGAAGCATAATTGCGCCTACCAGCAGCGCTGCCAGCGTGGCGAATACTGGCAGTAACGCGTCAATCAGCTTTGGACCCCATTTCTCTTGATTAGAATTGCTCATAAGATTCAGCCTTTATAAAAAAAATGTATCAAATACCAAAAATTTACTCTACAATCATCAAAAAAAGAGGAAAAATATCAACACTTATCATAGACTCTTCATCTTTGCATGTTCCACAGCTGCTTCAAGGGCTTTATGAATAACTACGCTAGCTAAATCGACACGATATTCCCCGGGAGACCCAAACTCCAAATCTAAATCCGTCTCCTTCTGAAGTAAATCATATATATCATTCATTAGATCTGGCAAAGGTTCTTTTCCGATCAGGGAGTTCTCTATATTTCGACATCGCAGGGCAACTGGGCCAATAGTACCCAGGGCAATCCGAACATCACTCAGTTTCTTTTGCTCATTAAATCTTAACAAATACCGAAGCATTCACTACAGATCCGGCTTGACCCGAATGGTCTCCAACTTTGATATAAACCGCTCCCCAGACACCAAGCATTGGTTTAAATGAAACACTGTGAATGAATTCACCCTCGTTTAGATCTGTTTTCCCTGGACCAATGAGTAATTTTTCCAGGGGTATTAGGCGATCACTATCCAAACTTTGTATCCGCACCATCGCATCGAATACCAACAAAGGAGGAAGAGTGTCCGCGGAGGGTAAAGCGTTAGCAATATTCCCTCCCAGGGTTCCGCGTGATCGAGTTTGCTGGCAGATAATACTATTTGCTGCAGTGACCAAAGCTGGATTTACATTTTGCAGCAAGGCTGAATCAGCCATTTCTTGCAAGGTTGTTAGTGCGCCTATGACTACATCACTGCCCTGGTCTTCGATGAACCGCATGGCTTTCACACCTTTGGTATCCACCAGGATCGGAGCAGAGAACTTTCCTTGGCGCATTTTAGGCACTATATCAGTTCCACCGGCCAGTATCCTGGCACCGGGTAGACTAATCAGTTCCCTTAATTCGGTGATAGTCACCGGTTGATAATATTTCAAATCCCTCAAAAATCCTCTCCAAAACAACTCCAACATTCATATGAACCCGTGTTCAAAACAATCCTGGATCATTTATTTACAAATCTGGAATATCTGTTGATCCAATTAGATAATTTCATAATTAACGCTGGCTTGTCACTAAGTAGTAATAGGGCTTCAATTTTTGATCTTCTATAAGATATTAAATCACTGCCCCCGTTCTCCACGAATATATGGGATACCCAATGCTGATGGTGATCCTGCCTTTTTCTTTGCCACAGCTCTAGAACCAAATATCAAGGCAATTATCGTCAATATATAAGGAGTCATGATCAGGAAAAAGCTGTAATTGGAGTTGATATAAAGTGGATTAACAAATCCTAATAGTAATTTTGGACCTTGTAGATCCAAGATCAAACGACGGATCATACCAAATAGATACCCACCAAGCGCAGCCCGGTAAGGATTCCACTGAGCAAAAATAACCAACGCAACAGCAATCCAGCCTTGACCGGAAGTGGTCTGGGTACTATACCATCCTGGAGATACAGAAAGGCTGATCATGGCTCCTGCTAATCCGGCCATACAACCGCCGATAAAAACATAAAAATACCGTAACCCATACACATTAACACCCAGGGTATCTGCCGCTGCCGGTTTTTCACCTATTGCCCGTAAATGCATTCCTGGTCTGGTTTTATGGATATAAAACCAGGAGAGCGGTGTTAATAGGTAACCAGCATAAATAAGCAATCCATGATCTTGAAAAAGGGCGGGACCGATAAAAGGAATTAATTCTAAAAGAGGAACATTATAATCCAGCAAAAGCGGTGGAGTTTGTCCTGTAAGTCCTTCTCCCAAAACCAGTGCTAAACCCGTACCGAGGAATGTTAAGCGAGAGTCCACTGACAACCTGGTCAGCCTGAAAATGAATTGTAACCAAACCATGGGCCAAGCTGAGCAAACCACCAGCCAGGATTGCGACCGCGACTCCCAACCAGGCGCTGTTTGTTGCCAAAGAAGTTCCAAAACCTGCCATCGCTCCTAAGAGCATCATTCCCTCAATACCCAGGTTGAGGATACCAGAGCGCTCGGTTAGAATTTCTCCGATGGCTGCAAATAATAAGACGGACCCAGATGCAATACCAGAATGCAATATAATTTCAAAGTTCATTCTGTCTCCTCAATCATACGAACTAACCTGATCTTGTACCGAATAAGAACATCACTCGAGATAAGTAAAAATAGGATGATTCCTTGAAGAAGGAATGACAATCCAGAAGGTTGAATCTCTCTCCCAGCCACAATTAGGCCAGCAAATAACACTGAGACTGGAATGATCGCAAAAGGGTTTAATTTCGCTAACCAAGCAACAATAATGCCTGTAAATCCATATCCCGGGGATATACTTTCCTGCAACCGGTGAACAACACCGCTAATCTCAGACATGCCAGCAAGCCCTGCCAAAGCCCCTGAGAATGCCATTACTAGAATAATGTTTTTCGAAATATTGATACCCGCGTATCTGGCCGCATTTGGATTATCACCGATTAACTTAATCTCATATCCCCAGCGGCTATATCGAAAGATCCACCAAACAATTATCGCAGCAATAATTCCAAAAACCACACCAAGATGAAGAGTGACACCTGAAAATGCCTTCACTTCTTTTGCATAATCTGCCAGTCGCGGTAACCATGCGACCCGGTCAAATGTAGCGGTCATCTGAAACCCACGGTCGCTCCATTGGTCAAAGATCCAAAAGTTATTCCAGTTAATGATGATGTAATTGAGCATTAATGTGGTAATGATCTCATTCACCTTATATTTTGCTTTGAGGTATCCTGGTATGAATCCCCAAATTCCCCCAAATAGCATACCCATCAGCATCATCATTCCAATTACAAGCACTTTCGGACTCTCTAAGGGTACTAAGGGAACCAATATCACCAAACTGGCTCCAAACGCTCCAGCATAAAATTGGCCTTCTGCGCCAATATTCCAAAGCTTCATTTTAAAAGCAATTGCGCAGGCAACACCGATAATTATCAAGGGGGTAGCTTTCACCAGCGTATCAGAAAACACTCCCCAATTTCCAAAAACAGCTTGAAAAAAGAACGATAGAGCTTGCATTGGTTTTCCACCAACAATCTTAAAGATAAACCCGCCCAGTATAAAGGCTAATATTACCGAACCAAAAGAAGTAGCAGTTGGTAACCACTTGGGAACTTCAACACGCTGTTCAATTCTTAAACGAAATGCCATGAGTTCTTTACTCCCTTTCTTCCTGGATCCCGGCCATCATCATACCAATTTTATCGATGTCAACATTTTCGCTTTCTACAATGCCCACGATTTTACCTTCGGATATCACAGCAATTCTGTCACTCAGAGATATTATTTCATCCAATTCTTCAGATATCAATAAAATAGCTGCACCATTAGAGCGCTGCTCCAGGAGCAGTGATCTGATATATTCAATTGCTCCGACATCCAGTCCTCTTGTCGGCTGCATCGCAACTAAAAACGTGGGTTGACAATTAATTTCGCGGGCCAGGATCAACTTTTGCAGATTTCCACCAGACAACTTTCCAGCAGGCGTGTGGATACTCGGAGCAAGGATGTTATATTTATCCTTAAGTTTACTGGTGTGATCCTCCGCAACCTGGAAATTAATCCGCCATCCGTCCCCGAATGGTTTTTCTTTATATCCCTTCATAATCGTGTTATCTGTCAAACTCAGATTTGGTGCCGTTCCGACTGCCGTGCGGTCTTCTGGAATATGGGATACTCCTCGTTTTATAGCTTTAATTGGAGGATGGTTGCTGATTTCCTCTCCCTGGATAGATATCTTTCCAGTGCATTTTCTAAGTCCGGTAATCACTTCTGCAAGTTCACTTTGCCCATTTCCCCCTACTCCAGCTAGACCCAGGATCTCTCCACTTCTAATATCTAAGGATACATCCTTCAAAGCTGGAAGACCCCGATTATTGAGGGCAGAGACATTTTCCATTTCCAAAACTATATCCCCAAATGGTTGACTGGACCTTTCAACGGTGAAGATCACCTCACGGCCCACCATGCGCTGTGCCAGGTCCTTTTTTGTTACGCCTTTCATCGATTCCCCCTCGGCAGTGACAACACCCTTCCGAAGAACTGTTACACGGTCTGCAATATCAACTACTTCCCCCAATTTGTGGGTGATAAATATGATTGATTTTCCCTGTTCAGTCATGGAACGCATCGTTTCCTTCAACTCATTAATTTCCCGGGGAGATAACACAGCTGTCGGCTCATCCATGATCAAAATTTCTGCACCACGGTAGAGAGTTTTAAGGATTTCAACCCTTTGCTGTTCACCAACTGATAACTGCCAGATATTTGTTGTTGGATTTACAAATAATCCGTACTTTCTCCTCAAGGTCAAGGATTTTCTGATCATATTTCTTTAAGGACATCACAAACCTGGGCTCGTTTAAACCCAAAAGAATATTCTCAGTAACTGTTTGGGTTGGTACCAGCATAAAATGCTGATGGACCATACCAATACCTTTTGAGATAGCATCGCGTGGGAGAATTGAAATTAACCAGTTCTCCTTGTACACGAATGGTTCCAGAAACAGGTTTATACAAACCTGCTAAAGCATTCATCAAAGTGCTTTTACCTGCTCCGTTCTCACCCAATAAAGCATGAATTTCCCCTTTCTGTAACGTCAGGTTCACATGATCATTGGCAAGAACACCAGGAAATTCAATCACGATATCTTTCATTTCTACAGCAGGGGAAATTGAATTCATATTAATAATCCTATAAAGGATATATTAAATAATTACTCACAATCTTGAAATAAAGAATTACCTCAAGACGGAATAAATCCGTCTTGAGGTAAACCACATTACATACTACTCGAGTTCTGGAAGTTCAGCGGTGATATTTTCATTCCACCAATACATGCATGTTTCACAATCACTGCCAAATTCTTTAAATCCATCAAGATCCGCTTGAACAAGGCTCTCACCTTCAGCAAGGATCACATTACCCTGATTGTCAGTAATCGGACCAGAGAAAACATCAAAGCGGTCAAATTCACCAGCCAACATAGCTGCCAGGGTGTCGCGAATGAGCTGAAGATCTGCTTCGGGCAATTCGGCCACACCAGGCTGAAGAGTTTCTCCCTCCATGAAACCAAGCAAGCCCATACCGCCTACGTCTGCATCAAAGTAGTCCCAACCACCAACCCAGTCACCATCGCGGGAAGCTTCCACAATATCAGCATAAACAGGACCCCAATTCCAATACATGGAGGTCAGGCAGGCGTCAACAACACAGTTGCCGCTGTAGTCATAAGTGATACCCCATTTTCCTTCCGGGGCGACTTGGGCGGGTGCCGGTGTATCTGCGCCAGTCATCACAACCTGGGCTCCGCTATCAAACAAGTGAGCTTGCTGCTTCCTGTTCCTTAATGGGATCATGCCAGGTGAAGATCCAACGAACATCCACGGTGCATTCGGGGCAAGTCTGCTGTGCACCAAGGGCAAAAGCATTTCCCAATCGTAATTCTTCAGGAATCGGGAAGGTAGCAATATAACCAAGTTTGTTATTGCCGTCCATCTTTGTCCGGGATCCTGCCAGCATACCAGCCAGATATTTCATGTCTTCCATGGCGCCCATCAGGTTGCCAAAGTTTGCTTCATTGGACATGAAACCAGAAATGTGGATAATATCCACATCGGGGAATTCATCAGCCACAATTGCAGAAGCATCCATGAAACCAAAGGAAGTAGTGAAGATGACATCAAAGCCTTTCCGGGCCAAAGAGCGAGTAACCTGCTCAGAGTCTGCACCTTCAGCGACCAATTCCACATAAGCTGTATGCACATCATCAACATTTTCTTCAACATACACACGACCTACGTCATGAGCCTGGGACCATCCGCCATCATCATGAGGTCCAACGTACACAAATGCCACATTGTATTTCCCTTTTTCAATAGCAGGGATCTGATAACCAGCAACTTCTTCGGGGCCAGCATCAGTTTGGCAAGCTGTGAGGGCGAAGGCTAAGATCAGCACCAGACCAATCACTAACCATAAACTTTTCTTTCTCATTTTATCTCCTCTACATTGAAATAGATTTATAAAATACTACGCTACATCTGAGTTGTGCCACCTCCTTAAAAATCAGTTCTAGATTAATAGTATTAGTATACTTGAATATTGTTTTTCACTTCTTAAGAACAATTCATCCTGTTATAAGGTTCAGGGAACGATCCTTGTACCAGTTTCACCTTTCAGTGCCCGGCCAATATTCTCAGGGTTGGTTACGATGGCTTCCTTGCCGCCCTGCTCCAGGAATTTGACAATAGCCCTGATTTTCGGCTCCATGGAACCTTTGGCAAAGTGCGTACCTTCCGCGAGGTATTCTTTTGCCTCAGCTACAGTGATCTGATCCAGGTCTACCTGGTCAGGTTTTCCAAAATTCAAGGAAACTTTTTCCACAGCAGTGGAGATCAACAGCAGATCTGCATTGATCTCATTGGCAAGGAACGCAGATGCAAAATCTTTATCGATCACAGCTGCTGTTCCAATCACATCCTGTTATCAGATGCGATGACTGGAATGCCCCCACCGCCAACTGTGATAGTCACGGTGCCGGAATCGATCAAGGCTTTGATAGCTTCCAGTTCCATGATCTCCACTGGAAGAGGAGAGGCAACAACCCGCCGCCATCCCCGACCGGCATCTTCCACAACATTCCAGCCCAGATCCTCTTTTCTCTTCATGGCCTCATCTTCTTCCATAAAGGTGCCGATGGGTTTGGCAGGTGCCTGGAAAGCTGGATCATTAGCATCTACCCGGACCTGGGTGATCACGGTCGCAGCTAGGTTTGTTAATCCCGCGTTTCTTTCAATTCATTATAGATCGTCTGCTGCAGGGAATAACCGATGGCTCCTTGGCTGTCTGCTCCGCAAACATCCAGAGGCACCTCATGCATACCTTCAACTTTATGGGCAATCTCTGAACGGCGCAGAATAAACCCAACCTGGGGACCATTTCCGTGGCCAACTGCGATATCCCAACCAGCTTCGATCATATCCACCAGGTGAGTGGCGGTTTCCTGGGCAGCTTTATACTGATCTTCCACAGTTTGATGCTGTTTTGATTTAATCAGCGAGTTGCCGCCAATCGCTACAACTGCTACTTTTTTCTTTTCTGCCATATTCATCTCCTAGCACATGGTTAAAGCCATCACGGCTTTCTGGGCATGCATCCGGTTTTCAGCCTGATCGAAGACTACAGACTGAGGACCATCCATAACTTCACTGGTTACCTCGACATCCCTGTCAGCTGGAAGAGGATGCATGTAAATGGCATCTTTATCAGCCAGAGCCATCTTTTTTGAATCCGTGATCCAATCTTTATATTGATCCTGGATCTTCTTTCCTTCTTCAGGATCCTGGGTGGTCAGCAAGGGTCCCCAGGATTTGGCATAAACGATATCAGCATCTTTGAAGCCTTCTTCCATATCGTCAACAACCTCAAATTTTCCACCATAACTTCTCTGCCTGCTCCTTGGCCTGTTTCATAATCTCCGGCATCAGTTTAAATTCTGGCGGATGGGCAAGGGTGACATCCAGACCAAAGCGAGGCATCTGGAGGATCAAGGACTGGGGAACGGACATTGGTTTTAGATAAGATGAAGCATAAGCCCAGGAAACAACAATCTTCTTTCCTTTCAGATTAGGGCCTTTTTTCTCAAAGATGGTCATGATGTCAGCCAGGCATTGATGCGGGTGGTAAATCTCACACTGCATATTCAAAACTGGAGATCGGGAGGAAGAAGCAACATTATTGATGTATTTATTGCCAACACCCCAATCAACATGCCGGATGGCAATACCATCAAAATACCGACCGAGAATCTCTCCCAGCTCTTTTTCTGTATCTCCGTGGGAAACCTGTGTTGTGCGGCTTTCCATGAAAGCTGCATGCCCACCCAACTGGGCCATTCCAGACTCAAAAGAAGCCCGTGTGCGGGTGCTGGAGAAGAAGAACAACATGGAAAGGGTTTTATCAAGCAATAAAGCATGACGTTCACCCAAAGCACGTTTTTTCTTCAGATCCCAGGCAACACTTAAAACGGTTTCAACTTCTTCTTTTGAAAAATCCAGGTCGCCAATCAAATCTCGACCTCTTAAATCAGATATCATTATTTTCTCCTTATTCACAATCAACAAAAACTACCTGGTAGATCAACTTGTGGTCAATCTACCAGTTTATAAAATTCGGTTTACTCCTCTGCGCCCAGAACCAGGGCCAGCAGAGCCATACGCATAACTACGCCATTGAAACCTTCCTGCCAGTAGCGAGCCCAGCGAGTCTGGTCTACATCGGGAGGAATTTCATCCATGCGGGGTAAGGAGTGAAGTAAGACTGCATCGGATTTGGCTTTGGTTTCCAGTAGTTCTTTGGTGATCTGGAACTGGGGAGGAGTCATGGCCACATCGCCATCCCTTTCATCCCGGGATTTAGTGTAGTCAGGCTGTACAACTGGCTCAACCAGGATCACATCTGCATCAGCAATCACTTCACGAACATCGTCACCCTCAGTGAAATTCAGACTGTTTTGTTTAAAATCTTCACGGTATTCATCGGGCAAATTCATGTCTTTGGGGGAAATGAAGGTGATCGGGCAATCAAACTGGGTTAAGGCATGTCCCAGGGAGTGCATGGTGCGCATGCGCATGTCACCTACAGCAACCCACTTCAACCCGTCAATGCGGCCTTTTTCCCGCATGATGGTGTAAAGATCGGTTAGGATCTGGGTGGGATGTTCACCCCAGCCATCACCACCATTGATGATCGGAACGCTGACCCATTTGGCTGCTTCCTGGGGAGCACCTTTCATGAAATGGCGCATAACAATCACATCGCCGTAGTTTTCGAGCATTTTGAAGGTATCTTTGATGGACTCCATATAGAAGTCACCCGCACGGGTCATCTTGGCATCAGAAAAACCAGTTACTTTACCACCCAAGCGGAGCATGGCTGATTCGTGGGCCAGGCGAGTTCGGGTTGAAGGCTGATAAAAAGCCGTCACCATGGTTTTTTCCTTCAAAAGGTCAACATTCTTGCGGTTGTGAGCAATGGGGGCCAATTTTGCGGCCACTTCAAATACTCGCTCAAACTCATGTCGTTCAAAATCTTTCAATGAAATAATGTTACGTCCTGCAAAACTTCTCATGGTAAATCTCCTTTAAATGAATTAAAATCTAAAATTTTTCCTAAGGGTTATTGTATTGAATCTAAAAATTACTTTCCTCCTATTTGCATTGGTGTAATTTGATCACCTACCCGCCGAACAATATGGAAATGAAAATAACCGGGTAAAAAATAACTGAAGGATGAGTCAATAATCCTTCCCCGGGTTGAAAACAACAGGGATGAAAATACCAGAAGCGGATCATGGCGCTGAATATCCAGAGCAATAGCGATATCGTGTGTCGCACCAATCGCACTAATCTCGCATTTTGAACTTGCCAAAGGAATATCATCCCGCGTGATCAACATATCCAGGACAGAGCCAGTAAAATTCTGATTTACTTCTTCTTCACTGATAACATCAACAGGCAGATTATCTTCCAGGTATGCAACAGGGCGATTTTCGGCCAGTATCACACGGGAAACCTGGAGAATCTCGCCATTTTCAGGCAGCTCAAGTGTGGCTGCCATCTCAAAGTCTACGAATCTGCGCGTCACCTTTAAATCACCCATAGAGACATCAAGGCCGAGCTGATCGGCAATGGTTTCCAGACTATTCAAATTTTCCAGGCCGGTGTCGAATACATTGGTCGGGTGAATTACAAATGTTCCTACACCTTGTTTCCGCTGCAATAAACCACGGGTCTCAAAAGTCCGCATTGCTTCCCGAAGGGATGCCCGGGAGACACCCAGCTCAACTGCCAACCTGGGTTCAGAAAGTAGTTGTTCGCCAGATTCTGTCTCGGAGATCAGCAAACTCAGCTGCTCATGGAGTGATCTTGAGACATCGTTATTTTTGATCAAGATCCCGCTCCTTCAACCACAGGCACAAACTCAAATTTCTCAACATCTACCAAGCCAAGGTCAGATATGCGGAGCGCAGGAATAACGACCAGGGCTAACAAACTCAACTGCATATTGGGATTTTCAATCGCACATCCACACGCCTTGAATCCCTCCAGCACACTGGCAGCTTCCCCAGCAACCAGATCAGCCCGTTTATTAGACATCAACCCAGCGATCGGCAGCGCCACTTGACCGATGACCTCACCATCTTTAACAACCACCTGTCCACCTTTGATCTCAGCCAGATGATTAGCAGCCAGGGCCATTTGCTCCTCATCGGTACCTACAACAATCATGTGGTGGGAATCGTGGGCAACGGTCGAACCAATAGCGCATTTTCCCTTCAATCCAAATCCTGAAACCAGGCCAACAACCACTCCTCCTGTAGCTTGATGCCTTTCTACAAGGGCGATTTTGAGTAGGTCTTTCTCAAGGTCAACCTTAACTTCGCCTTCCTGAACATTAACAGGTATTTTCAAGTGTTGGGTTGGAGCCTGACCTTCAATGACACCGATCACATGGGCTGTTGCAGGAGATTGGATCGTCTGATCCAAAGCTAATTTAAAATCATCCGCAACCAGGGGGCGTTTCATGTTCACGGATCGGGTCGCCCATTCTGGATATTCGTATGCTGCAAGGTCAAATTGCCATTCACCGGAATCTGCGAGAAGTTTTCCTTTGGCAAATACTTTTTCCGGATGGAAATCCTTCAGATCTGACACCAACAGGAAATCAGCATATCGTCCTGGGGCGATTTGACCCATATCCTTGTCTACACCAAAATGTTCCGCAGTATTGATTGTTGCCATCTGCAGGGCCACCATAGGATCTACACCGAGGCCGATTGTATGCCGCAAAACTCGGTCCATATGACCGTCATTTACCAGGGTTTCCGAATGGGAGTCATCCGTGCAGAGGATAAAATGCCTAGAATCCAACTTGTCTTCTGTGATCGCTCCCACCTGGGCTTCGACATCCAACCAGCCAGAACCATAGCGCAACATGGCCTTCATTCCCTGGCGAACTCTGGCTATTGCGTCTTCCTTTCTTGTTCCTTCGTGATCATCTTCTGGACCACCAGCCACATACCCGTGGAAAGGGATACCCAGATCAGGTGCTGCATAATGGCCACCTATCACTCTGCCAGCTGCTCTGGTGGCAGCCATTTCGTCATGCATTTTCTCATCGCTGAAATATACTCCGGGGAAATTCATCATTTCTCCCAGGCCGATGATCCGTTCCCAATTCATGGCTTCAGCCACATCATCAGGGCCAATAGATGAACCAGGTGTTTCCAATCCAGGCGCGGAAGGCACACAGGATGGAACCTGAACCCAAACATGAATGGGTTGTCCCTCGGCCTCATCGGCCATCAGGCGCACACCCTCTAAACCAAAGACATTGGCAATCTCATGGGGGTCGATGAACATCCCGGTTGTGCCGCGGGGAGCAACTGCTCTTACGAATTCTGTAATGGTCACCATACCCGACTCAACATGCATATGAGCGTCCAACAAACCTGGAACCATGTATTTCCCATCCGCGTCGACAACTTTCGTTTTTTCGCCGATTGTATGGGAAGCGTCTTCCCCCACATAAGCAATCCTGTCTCCCGCAACAGCAATGTTCATTCCAGGAAGGATCTCTCCAGATTGAACGCAAACCCATTGACCATTTTTGATCACCAGGTCAGCTTTTTCCCGTCCCATCGCTACGTCCACAAGTCTTCTGGTACGACTGCTGATTTCTTCTCGGCCCATCTTTATCTCTCCTAGGAAAAGCCCAGCTACTATCCGTTTAATAATCGAGCTGCTGCCTTGTTATGTTCTTCTACCAAAGCTGGCAGCTCAACAGTTGTCAGTTGGCCTTCCTTGACTACAAAATTGCCGCCCACTACGGTGTAATCCACTTTGACTGGCGCACAGAATACAGTAGCAGCAACTGGATCATGCATCGCGCCAGCGTAATCGATGCGTTCCAGATCTATAGCGATGAAAGTCTGCTGCTTTGCCGGGTTCCAATGAACCAATATCGGTCCTGCCTAACACTGCAGCTCCACCGCGAGTTGCAAGTTCCAGGGTCTGACGGGCAGACATGATAGGTTGATCAGCTCCACCAGATCGGGAAGCCCCCTTGATCCCTGCCCTGAGTCTGGACAAAAGCATAGCCTGACGGGCCTCGTCCAGCAGGTGTGAACCATCATTGCTGGCTGAACCATCCACACCAATTCCAACATCCACTCCAGCAGCTAACATATCCAGGATTGGTGCAGCCCCTGATGCCAGGCGCATATTCGAGCTTGGGCAGTGAGCCACACCGCAGCCATGCTTGGCATAGACACCAATCTCATCCTCATTCAGATAAACCGAATGCGCAAACCAGACATCCGATCCAATCCAATCCACTTCTTCCATATAGGCAACTGGACGTTTTCCAAATTTCTGGATTGTGAAATCCACTTCATCCTCTGTCTCAGCTAGGTGTGTATGTAAATGAACACCATACTCCCTGGCCAGGGCGGCGCTATCACGCATCAGATCCCCTGTGACACTGAATGGAGAACAAGGGGCCAGGACAATCTGGGTAAAGGATCCCGGATTGGCATCATGGTAGGTTTCGATCAGACGTTGGGAATCTTTCAAGATCTGCCCTTCATCTTCAACAACACTATCCGGGGGAAGACCACCTTTGCTCTCACCCAAACTCATAGAGCCCCGGGAGGCATGCAAGCGAACGCCCATCTCAAGCGCGGCTTCTATCTCATCATCCAGGCGCGAGCCATTGGGGAAAAGATATAAATGATCAGATGCTGTTGTGCAGCCGGATAAGGCAAGTTCAGCCAGTGCTGTTCGAGTGGAAACCCGAATATCCTCTGGTTTCATACGGGCCCAGATCGGATACAGGGTCTTTAACCAATGAAACAGATTAGCATCTTGAGCTTCTGGTACTACCCGGGTAAGAGTCTGATAAAAATGGTGATGTGTATTAACCAATCCAGGCAGAACAATATGGCCCTTTAAAATCAAGAATCTGATCTGCTTTTGAGGGCAATTGATCAGATTTTCCTACATTTTCAATAAATCCATCTTTAATAAAAAGACCACCATCATGAATCTCGTGACGGTGGTCGTCCATAGTAACTAGAATTTGAGCGTTTTTCACAAGGAGTGTAGGCATTGGAATCCTTAATATAACTTGTCTGACAACTCCAAGTTTAACAAATTCTTCTCCCTCTGTCAATTGTCAGACAAGTTATATGGTAAAAGTTATGATTTTAATCATATATGTGAAAATAAGGGCTATTCAGCCCTTAAACTGCAAAATATCGAGTATTTAATCTCAGATTGAAATTAAAACCAGAGATTCAATAAATTTTTAGTGAATACGGGATTCAAAAGTGAAAATACAGCGCCGGCCAGGATCAAAATAAAAATCAATAGAGCTATCAGAGCCAGGCACCCTCCCCGATCAATCTTTAATCGCTGCCGGGGTTCATCTTTTCTTATCTCCGTGTGCGTCCGCGTTCCGAGGGGTTCCCTTTTTTGTGATCTCTTTAGTTTCCACTCCGCGCACAATCACACCAGGAAGTTTTTCAGGATCTGGTTTTTTTGCCATTGGCCGCGGATGTCGGATCAAACCCAAAATTGATATTAAACCTTCCGCTCTGGGCTTTTAGGAGCTCATTCTTAAATTCCGCGGACATTTGCCAACGATTATTGGGATGGACCTGCAGTGCTTTTTCAACTGCTTCTGCAACTCGCTTGGAGATCTTGGGGTTTCTTTCACGGACCGGAGTGAGTTCTTCCTGATCCATCGTTTGAGCCAAGCTATCTTCGGGTGTTAATCCAGTTAATGAGGTATAGAGGGTTGCACCCAGGGAGTATATATCAGTCCTGGCATCAGTTCTGGCTGCTCCATATTGTTCTGGCGGAGAAAAACCCATTGTCATCGCCCGAGCGCCAGTTGTGGTGGTTTGATCTCCTTGCATCACTTTCGCCAGACCAAAGTCCACCAGGTAGACTCCCCCGGTGGGAGTGATGCGCACATTGGCTGGTTTTATATCGCGATGGAGGACCACAGGGTCCCTGGAATGCATATAAGACAGAGCGTCGCAGAGGGCCGCCCCAATAAAGACAACCTCTTCTTCTTCAAAGGGACCAATCCTCTCCAATCTTTCCTGGAGGTCTTCCCCCTCGATATAATCCATGATCAGGTATTGGCCCTGATCATCGATAGTGAAATGGTCAGAAACACGGGGCAGATGGGGATGGCGTAAATTGGCAAGGATGGTCGCTTCCCGACGAAATTGGCGGGCATAATCATCAATAGTAAACAAGTTCTCCTTTACGGCAACTTCAAGACCAAGGTTCTCGTCGACGGCCCGGAATATTGAACCCATCCCACCATGTCCGAGGACCTCGATGATCCTGTAGCGTTCGCGAAGGAGCTGACCTTGATTTAGCGTCATCTGTTTATCTTGACTAGATATCCAAATTCCTTACTTCATTGGCATGTGTGATAATAAATCTCTTCCTGGGTGGAACTGAAGACCCCATCAGCATATCGAAAGTTCTATCTGCCGCTGCAGCATCTTCAATGTTGACTTGGAGAAGAGTGCGCGTTGCTGGGTCCATGGTTGTATCCCAGAGCTGTATGGGGTTCATTTCACCCAAACCTTTATAACGCTGTAATTGTGCTTTCTCAGGTGTAAGCCCCAGCTCCTTGAACAGATCTAGTTTTTCTTTTTCAGAATAAACATAGATCTTTTTATTTTTGTGGCTCAACCTGTACAGCGGAGGCTGGGCGATATAAAGATGGCCTGTTTCGATCAGCGGCTGCATATAACGGAAGAAGAAAGTCAACAGCAGGGTGCGAATATGGGCACCATCAACATCGGCATCAGTCATGATTATTACCCGCCAGTAACGCAATCCTTCGATATCAAATCCTTCTCCAATACCTACACCAAGAGCGGATATGAGTGATTTAACCTCGTTATTGGCCAGGATTTGGTTCAGCCTAGCTCGTTCTGTATTCAGGATTTTGCCCCTCAACGGCAGAATTGCCTGGAAATGGCGATCTCTGCCCTGCTTGGCAGAACCTCCAGCTGAGTCACCCTCGACGATATAGATCTCGGATTCCTCGGGATTGCGGGAGGAGCAGTCCGCTAGTTTTCCCGGCAGGGTCATACTTTCAAGGGCTGATTTTCTAATTACCAGGTCCCTGGCTTTGCTGGCAGCTTGCCTAGCCCTCGCAGAAGTCAAGCATTTATTAATGATTGCTTTTGCAGCGGTGGGATTCTCTTCCAGAAAAGCTTCAACACCTTCCGCAACGACCTGCTGGGTATGTGTCTTTACTTCAGCATTCATCAACTTAACCTTGGTTTGACTTTCAAACTGGGGTGAAGGATGTTTTACGCTGATGATCGCAGTCAGACCTTCCCGGGTATCGTCACCCGAAAGGTTAGGATCAGAATCCTTGAATATTTTCTTAGCGCGGGCATAGTTATTGATCGTCCGTGTGATCGCTGTCCTCAAACCCGTCAGATGTGTACCACCATCATGGGTGTTAATGGTATTAGCAAAAGCATAGATGGATTCAGCAAAAGAATCTGTGTACTGGAAGGCAGCATCAATCACGATGTTTTCAACTTCTTTTTCAACATGAATCACCGGATGGAGTTTTTCTCGATTGCGATTCAGGTAACGCACAAACGAAGTGATACCGCCGTCAAAATAGAAACTCATCTCACGATCAATTCTTTCATCAGTAAATCGAATAGTGACTCCCCGGGTGACAAAAGCCATCTCCCGGAAACGCTGCACCAAGGTCTCAAACTGAAAAGACATTTCTTGATCAAAGATGGTCTTATCGTATAAGAAGGTTTGGGTTGTACCGGTTTTTCCCCTGGGAGCATCTCCCACAACCTCCAACTTAGTAACGGGTACACCTTTTTCATATCGCTGGTAATACTCTTTCTTGTCACGCCAGACCCGGACTTCGAACCATTCAGACAGAGCGTTAACAGCAGAAAGGCCAACACCGTGCAAACCACCTGAGACTTTATAGCCACCGCCGCCAAACTTACCACCGGCATGCAGCTTGGTCATCACCAATTCCAGGGCTGGTACCTTTAACTCCGGGTGGATATCCACCGGGATACCTCGACCATTATCAGTAACAGTTACGCTCTCATCATCATGGATGATGATCTCTATCTCATCACAGTACTCGGCCAAAGCCTCATCAATTGAGTTGTCCACAACCTCATAAACAAGATGGTGCATTGCTTTGATGTCAGTTCCGCCTACGTACATACCAGGTCGGAGTCGGACCGCTTCTAGCCCCTCCAGAACCTGGATATCTTTTGCATCATAAGACATTTTTTCTTTCTTAGCAGCCACAAAAACCTCCAATAAGGTTCACGCAAACTCGCATCATACCATGATTATAATTATTTCTCTATTGTTGATCGATCTTCAACAATTGGTTGGGGAAGACCAAGGGACTGTATCTCCTCCGACCAGCGGTTCATATCCTGATAATACACAAAACTGGCAGAGAGCATTCCGGTTGTCACAAAAGCATGACCCATTACGCTGATCAACATCAACCAGGAGTTTTCCGGAGGAACCTGCCAGAGCATGTTCAATCCCTGGTTAAGGAGCAGTACCAGCAGGATAAACAGGCTGGTTTTCAGAAAGGTCAAATTTGTTAACCGAATGCTGGACAATAATGATTTCCAGGCTTTTTGACCCTTTGAGTAGATCCCGTGAGGGGAGAAAATAAGTGGAAAGATCAACCAGAATGAAATAACACCAAACAGAATGATGACCATCTGTCCCAGCGATACGCTGATTATTGTTATTCCAGTTGCCGCGCAACTACCCGCTACCATGATCGCCATGAAAAATATTATCCAGATCAAGCTTAATATCCCGGATTGCAGGCTGACCCGAGGCCATTCCTGAAAAATACCGCGCCAATTTAATTCATCAAATAAAGCAGCCTGTCGTACTGCTGAAAAATACAATCCTCCCAGCATCAGACCGACCACAAACACTAACAACACAATCAAAACCGCAGCGTTAAGGCTGGTAACATCCCAGAATAATGGAGTGCCAAGTGGGTTTTCTACCGGCAGGATGCCAGCAAATAAACTAAAGATCCCTACAGGAAGAGATCGAAGTCCAATTAATAGATTGACCCGTTCCGCAGCTACCTTCCAGATCTCTTGTCCAGCTTCCATTACTTCTCCAAAATCAGCCGGCATGAGCTCAGATGCATTATTCATTTCCACAATTAATCCCTTTATGAGGGATTTAATTTGGAGGTGAGGACCAAACCACAAGACGAGATCCAGCCCTACTGGAAAGAGCAATAATATCAAATGTTTTGTGATGGCATCAAACCCATTTCTGATGGATTTTATAACATTTGGAGGCTCTGGAAGGGTAATTTTGTTGATGTTCATCAATGCTCTATTTTACCATACAACACCCTTCCAAACCTCTTCCCCTGAACCTCCGGAAGGGTGGAAAAAAGCCTAAATTTCCCCTGAAAAATCACCACAACTTTAACAGAAGAATTGATTAACATCAGAATAAAAAACTAATTCAGGTGATACAATCTTTTCAATCACAAGTGAGGTAAATATGGTTCAGAAAGTTGACAAATTATTCATAAACGCCCATGTACTATGCATGGATGATGATTTCAACCGCTATGAAAAAGGGGCTGTTGCTGTTGTTGGAGATCAAATCCAAGCCGTTGGGGAAATGGATAAATTGCAGAAGGAATACAAAGCCCAAGAAGTGATTGATTGTATGGGAAAGATCCTCATGCCCGGGCTAGTGGATGTGCATACTCACGTCCCGATGAATCTACTGCGCGGATTAGGTGATGACCTCCGATTGGACGTCTGGCTCTTAGGTTATATCATGCCTGTTGAGAGAGAATTCGTCAGTCCTGAATTTGTACATCTAGGAACTTCACTGGCCTGTGCGGAATTGATCCGGTCAGGTGTAACTACGTTTGCAGATATGTATTATTTTGAGGATCAGGTTGCTGAAGCTGCCTCGGAAGCTGGATTACGAGCAATCTGCGGTCAGACCATTCTCAAATTCCCTTCCCCAGATGCCGACTCCTATGAAGAGGCGCTGGTTTCTACGGAAAAGATGATCAAAAAATGGAAGGGCCACCCCCTGATCACTCCTGCTATTGCACCCCATGCTGCTTATACCTCCACAGTGAATATCCTAGGTTCGGCCACTGCTATGGCCCAAAAATACGATGTCCCTCTTCACATACATATCGCGGAAACTGCCCAGGAAGTGGAAGATTGCCTGGATGAATTCGATATGCCCGTTGTCCCCTATATCGAGCAATTTGATGTTTTCAATGCCAAGGTAATTGCCGCTCACTGTGTACACGTTGATGAAAGAGAAATGCAGAAAATGAAGCGCTATGGAGTTGGAGTAGCCCATAATCCCACTTCCAATTTGAAATTGTCTTCTGGCATTGCCAAAATCCACCGGATGTTGGAACTTGGACTGAACGTCGGCATCGGTACAGATGGCGTTTCTTCAAATAATGACCTGGATATGTTCGAAGAGATCCGTCTGGCTGCGCTGCTCGCCAAAGGCAGCAGCGGAGATCCAACTGTTGTCCCAGCCCGGACAGCCGTTGCCATGGCAACCAGTATGGGGGCTAAAAGTATTCACCTGGGAGACCAGACAGGATCTTTGGAAGTCGGGAAAAAAGCAGATTTGATCCTGGTGGATATTAACACACTGCATAACTCTCCCCATTATCGCAACGATCCAAATAGCATCTATGCCCAATTTGTATATGCTGCAAAATCCACTGATGTAACAGATGTAATGGTTGATGGGAAGTGGCTGATGCGAGACCAGGAGTTATTGACCATCGATATTGACCAATTACTGCCAAAAGCCCAATCTCTTGCAATGGAAATTGACCGTTTCCTGATGGAAAGATTCCAATCCGTATTTTCCAAACTGATCGCGATCGGCGGCGCGGAAGAACAGGAAAGTTATGAGGTCCAGATCAAAGTCAAAGTAGATAATCCAGAACAAGTGATCACTAACTTGAAAGATTCCGAACTGGAGATACTGTATTATCGCCATTACCATGAATATGACACTTATTTCAAGTTTGAAGATCCGGAAGAAGGTTGGCTTCGTTACAGGGAAGACGAGTTCATTGGTTCCAAGGGCGAGGTCGAGAATGTCCGTTATCGACTGACATTGATCGGACCTCAGCGAGAGAAACACTTCCCCCAAGATGTCCTTCTATCCCGCAGCCGGTTTATAGCTCCTGCACCTCACAGTCTCCGATTCTATAAAGAGTACTTTAAACCGATCGATGAAACCTACATCGAGAAGGACAGACAGCGCTGGAAAGTTTCCTTTCATGATATTGAGTTCTTCATCAATGTTGATCGCCTGGATGAGCCCGACTTGGGAACTTTCCTGGAAGTTAAAAGCCGCACCTGGAGCCTTGACGACGCAGAGAAAAAAGCCCAGGTTGCCGAAAACCTTCTTGAGCTCTTGGGTGTTCAATCCAAAGAGAGTGAAACGCTGGATTACGTGCAGATCGTCGAAACACAGTCCTGAGTTATGAAGATAGCTGCGTTGGGAGATATCCACGGCAATTACCAAGCATTAATTACTGTTCTTGATCACGTTGATCATTGGCGGCCTGACTTGGTGCTTGTTCTGGGGGATATCATTAATCGCGGACCACGCTCTCAAGAATGCCTGCATCTGATCCAGGACAGGGAGAAATCCCCTGATTGGTATGTTATCAAAGGCAATCATGAGGGTTATGTCCTCAATATGGAGGATCCTACCCTGCTCCGGTCTGGGATGGAATATGAGCTCCGGAAAGTGATCTATTTTACCTATGATTCCCTCTCCAGTGAGGATATCCAGTCAGTAAAAGAATTACCGGTTCAGATCACAGTAGAAAAGGCAGGAAATCAACTCATCCGGGCTAGTCATGCCTCAACTGCAAGTGATAGGATCGGGATTTATCCGGAAACACCTGGAGCAGACCTTCCTGGTTTAATTGACCAGAGTGCCAATCTGTACCTGGTAGGACATACCCACCAGCCCTTTATTCGGAAGTGGGCAAAAACTACAATAATCAACACCGGATCTGTTGGCCTACCTTTTGATGGCGATGTCAGGGCAACATATGCTCAACTCACCTACCAAAATCAATCATGGCAGGGTGAAATTGTACGGATCGATTATGATCGAAATGCTGCAGAAGATGATTTCCACTCAAGCGGGTTCATTCCAGAAGGCGGAGCCATCGCTGACCTGGTCTTAGCAGAATTACAACTGGGATGGCCGCAATTAGGCAAGTGGTTCACCCGGTATGAACGGGCTGTACTGGCAGGAGAGATCAGCCCTGAAAAGGCTGTGGCAGAGTTTCTCCTCAACCCGAACATCGAATATAAGAATCCTGGCCTATCCTAATAAGTTCCTGGAGTTAAATGCATAATAAACGAATAGACCTTGCCAGAAAAGCTGCCCTTCAAACCGGAAAAATCCTTCTCGACCTATACCAGAAAGGTGATCAAACTGGGTTTTTGAAAGAGGATCACACTCTGGTCACAGAAGCCGACAAAGCAGCTGATAAAATGATTCAAAAGATGATCCAGGATGAATTCCCAGAAGATCAAATTCTGAGCGAAGAGGGTTCGACAATCTACCCCGATAGCGAGCATATCTGGGTCATTGATCCACTGGATGGAACTGTGAATTTCAGCCGGGGATTGGGTTATTGGGGAGTATCAATTGCACACTTGAAAAACGGGATGCCTCAAACAGCAGCCCTTTATTTTCCGGTCACAGATGAACTTTTTACTGCTGTGCAAGGAGGAGGTGCGTTATTAAACGGCCAACCACTGAAAGTATTAAAAGGTTCTGATAAAGATCTATTTCCAATTTTTTTTCACTGTTCCAGGATGCATAAACGCTACAGAGTCAACCTGCCATATAAAACCCGGTCCTTAGGTGCAGCAGCCTACCACCTATGCTTGATCGCAAATAATAAAGCGGTTTTGGCGTTTGAGAGCACAGTCCGTATCTGGGATTTTGCAGCCAGTTGGCTGGTAGTTCAGGAAGCAGGGGGTAAGATCGAATCCTTTGGAGAAAAACAGCCCTTCCCTGCCATCCCTGAAACAGACTATCATGGAATACCATTCCCAATCATCGCCGGGTCATCAAAAAAAGTATTGGCGGAAGCCAGGAATTATATTGTCCGACGATAAACACTTCTGGAGGTTATAGTTATGAAATATAGATACTTAGGAAACTCGGGATTAAAGGTCTCGGAACTGTCTTTTGGATCATGGGTGACTTTCGGCAGCCAGGTAGATGTTGATAAAGCTGTCTCGTTAATGAAAATCGCGTATGAAGCAGGTGTGAATTTCTTCGACAACGCCGAGGTATACAGCAGCGGGCAAGCAGAAGAGATCATGGGGAAAGCAATCAAGAAGGCCGGTTGGAAACAAAAAGACCTGGTGCTTTCCACGAAAATCTTCTGGGGAGGTGACGGCCCAAATGAGCGTGGTTTATCCAGAAAACATATTATCGAAGGGATGGACGGCTCTTTAAAAAGAATGGGATTAGAATACGTAGATCTGGTTTTTGCTCATCGACCTGACATTCATACACCGATCGAAGAAACTGTCCGGGCGTTTGATCACCTGATCAATCAGGGTAAAGCTTTCTACTGGGGTACAAGCGAATGGTCCGCTCAACAGATCATGGAAGCTTACGGAGTAGCCCGTCGAGAACATCTCATACCCCCTCTTATGGAACAGCCTCAATATAATATGTTTCACCGGGAACGAGTGGAAGTCGAATACCAGCGGCTATATACTGAAATCGGTCTGGGAACAACAATCTGGAGTCCCTTGGCGAGCGGCCTGCTGACGGGCAAATATAATGATGGAATTCCTGAAGATTCTAGAGCTACTTTAGAGGGATATGAATGGCTCCGCAAACGCTTTACGGACAAAGAAGCCCAGGAACAGATCCAGAAAGTAATCAAATTATCCAAAGTTGCAAACGAACTCAGCTGTACGACAGCCCAACTGGCTCTCGCTTGGTGCCTCTTGAATCCTCATGTCAGTACAGTGATTACCGGCGCTTCAAAATCCTCTCAGGTTGAGGAGAATATGAAAGCCCTTGAGATCGTGGATCAGCTTACAGCGGATGTGGTAGAAACCATCGAAGGAATACTGGACAATAAACCGGAGTCTCCCCCTGATTTGCGCTAGAAATTATTAGAAACACAACTTAGAAAACCCCTGGATAAAAAAAATTTCCAGGGGGTTTTTCTTGCATTTATCAATTAGATGTCTATTTGACTCTTGATCTGTTCAGCGAACATTTTTGCGCGCTCTGCTCCATCCCCCAGATACCCACTTCCCTTCATACCTTGGTTTATTTCATCGGTGCTCAAGAAATTTAGGAATACAGGATCATCTGCAATCAAACCAGCCAGCGGATTGGGGTCTCCTTTCCGTACTGCCGCCCAAGCCTGGAGGGAGTACTCCCGCAATCTTTGGTGCATATCCTGGCGGTCTGCTCCCTTTTTGCTCAAGAGCATTAATACTTTTTCTGTAGCGGCAAATGGACCATACTCTGCCAGATTCCTTTGGATAGCATCCTCATTAACCTGCAGCCCGGACAGAATACTTGTCATAGTGACCAGCATCTCATCAGCGCATAAAAATGCCTCTGGAAGTACGATCCTGCGATTGGCACTGTCATCCAGAGTGCGCTCAAGAAGCGAATGGGCCGCATTATCCCAAGCAATCCTGGGCAGCTGTGCCAGTATCCTGCCAAGAGAGTTTAGTTTTTCAGCCTTGATCGGGTTTTGTTTGAATGGCATAGCTGAAGATCCCACCTGGTTTTTCCCAAATGGTTCAGCCAATTCTCCCAGGACTGGGGACTGCAATAACCGCAGATCAAACGCCAGTTTATATAACACTGCGCCCTGCCCTGCCAGCAAAGAAAGCAGCTGATAGTCCTGAACACGGGGATAGGTCTGATTTACAACCGGGTAGAAATCCAATTCCAGTTTCCGAGAAATCTTATCCTGGAACTCCGGCAGGTTCTCCTTTCCAAGCAAGACAGAAAAAGATGCACTGGTCCCAACCGCGCCAGTAAAACCTTTGCCTTTGAGTCCCATCCACAAATCTAGTCAATTCCTGGTGATATTTCAGTAGATCTTGCGCAGGCTGAGCAAGGCGGTATCCCAGGGTCGTCGGCTCTGCAGGCTGCAAATGTGTAAATCCGATCAGCGGAGTATCCATCCACTCGAGGATGAGCCTGGACAAGACGACCAAGACTTCTTTGGAACGCTGCAGGATCAGCTCCAAAGCGCTCTTTTGCTGCAGGACCCCGGCGTTGTCCTTGATGTCCATCGATGTCGCACCCAGGTGCAGAATGCCGCCGGCGTCAGGGCATTGACCAGCGAAGACCTTCAATTCTGCCATTAGGTCATGCTGAAGTTGGGATTCCAATTCCGAGGATCGGGATAGATCAATCTCATCGGCCTTGTTTTTCAAAGACGCAGCCTGATCGCTGGAGACAAGACCATAATCAACCTGGACTTCTGCCAGGGCAACCCAAATCCTGCGCCAGAGTACCCGGGTGTTGTGGACACTCCAGATCTTACGCATTTCATCAGAACCGTAACGCCATGAGAAGGGTGATTGATAGGTTGAATTATCCATAGTCATATTTCCCAGGGAGTGAACTCCCTCCTTTTCCCAATATTACACATAGCTACATTATAAACCCTGCCTTGCAATTCCGTTATGATGCCCCCAGGTACGCTCCTCTCAGCCCTCAAACTCTCGTCCAGGTTGGCGAAGAATAAGGTGTTTATGATAAAATCCACTCATTAAGGAAAATGCCAAAAGTTGAAAGAGGATATAATAAAGTGAACTGAAAGTTCACCGGGAGGACCGGTCTGGAAACTAGGAAGATTACTCAAAATCTGGATAAGAGATCAAAAGCCCTTGAATACCTTCAACCAGGTACAAAACTGGAGGGTAGGTATAAGGTACTGTCCACCGTAGGTCGGGGAGGCATGGGTGCTGTATATCGAGCCCAGGACCTCAGATTTAAGGTTGAAAAAGTCGTTGCTGTCAAAGAAATGATCAACCAGGCGACAGATCCGGATATCCAGGCAACCATCGTGGAAGGATTTGAACGAGAAGCCAATATCCTCGCCACAATCAGTCACCCAGCAATTCCTACAATTTATGACTATTTCACCCTAGGCGCCAGGTCCTACCTGGTGATGGAATTCATTGAGGGTGATAACCTTGAAATCAAACTCCAACAGCGCCGGGCACCTTTCAACGAAGAGGAAGTGATCTCATGGGGCATCGCACTTTGTGACGTGTTGGATTACCTGCACACACATGAACCAGAACCAATCATTTTCCGTGATATCAAACCAGCAAATGTGATGATAACCCGCAGGAATCAGATCCGCCTGGTAGACTTTGGCATTGCCAAAACCTTCCAGACCGGATCCAAGGGGACCATGATCGGAACCGAGGGTTACTCCCCTCCCGAACAGTACCGTGGTGAAGCTTCCCCCGCAGTGGATATCTATGCCCTGGGCGCGACCCTTCACCATCTGTTAACTAACCAGGATCCTCGAACTGAACCTCCCTTCACCTTTGATGAACGC
This sequence comes from uncultured Chloroflexia bacterium, assembly GCA_963824175.1. Lineage (GTDB taxonomy): Bacteria > Chloroflexota > Anaerolineae > Anaerolineales > UBA11858 > B10-G9. The sequence goes on from CAWGOD010000012.1 coordinate 46,380, forward strand.
CCCATCCGGCAAGCAAACCCCAATATCACTGTTGCTCTCGAAACCATTGTCAACACAGCATTAATGTACAATCCGCCAGACCGCTTCGAAAATGCCGCTATTTTCCGGAAATCCTTGATCTCCCTCGCCCAGCAAACAGGAATGCTGGAAGAAGAGATCTCAGTAGCCCAGGCAACACAATTCTTCCAGGACCAAAGCCATTCCCCCATTTGGAGCTTCACCTGCGAGGACGAAATTCGCGGGACAGCTACCTATCACGAAGGTGTGGTCTATATCGGATCATATGACCATAATATGTATGCGCTGGCTGCTGATAACGGGAAGTTTATCTGGAAATATGCCGCTGAAGGGGGCATCGTCAGCAAACCAGCCATTAACGACAACAAGGTTTATTTTGGCTCCACGGATCAGTATGTCCATGCCGTAAGCTGCCGCGGAGGGAAAAAAGTTTGGGTCCAATCTACTGAGGGAGCCATTTATTCATCTCCAGCGATTGCGGAAGGGCATCTGTTCATTGGATCTGATGATGAATACCTGCATGTGTTAAATCTAATGGCGGGCCGCGAAGCCTGGAGCGTTAACCTTGGTTCTACTATCAGGTCCAGTCCACTTGTGGTGAATGAGCGGGTGTATGTTGGCAGCGATAATGGTGAAATTCAATGTTATGATTTCAGCGGCAATATCCAGTGGAGAACATCCGCAAAACGCTCGGTTACAGCTTCCCCACATTTCAATGACAATATCATCTATATCACATCCCTTGACGGGTTGTTATATGCTATCGATGCTAAATCCGGATGGGTTATTTGGCGTTTCCGGATGGATAACGGTTCCATAAGCACACCAACAACCAATGAAAACCACATTTATGTAGGGTTCAACGGATAACTCTTTTTACTGTATCAATTCAAAATCAACCAAAAAAGTATGGAGTTTTGATACCGATAATCAGATCAACAGCTCTCCTGTCTTCTATAAAGGAGCAGTATATTTTTGCAATGTGGATGGTATGGTATACAGTCTCCATTCAGGAAGCGGACGATTAAGATGGAAATACCAGGCCGAGGGCCAGATCACCGGATCTCCTATCATTGTTGACGACATAATGTATATTGGTGCAGCTGATAACAAGTTTTACGCTTTACCAGCCTAGCAATCGAGAGAAAATGACCAATAAACTACTCAACTCACTCAAAAACCTCTTCCAGCCCAAATCAGTTGAACCTGAAAGCAAAATTCATGAAACAGATTCTAGTGTTGTGACCAAGGAGTTGGACAAGATAACCACTCCGATCGACACAAAATCTGTTGGATACAGCTCTCCTCATATCAATGTCGGTTATGGTCTCTCTCCTGGAAAACAAAGAGCCCATAACGAAGATGCTTTCTTCACCTTAACGACATTCTTCTCATTTAATGAGAGTGAGATTCCCTTCGGGTTATACGTCGTTGCGGACGGAATGGGCGGCCATAAAAATGGTGAGATCGCTAGTGAACTGGCGATCCGAACAGTTGTTGGCACAATATTAAAAGAGATTTACTCACCAATGATGGGACTAAATCCCGAACCAGGTGAAATGTCCTTTCGGGAAGTCTTTTATAACGGCATCGAACAAGCCAATTCAGAGATCATAAAACATTCCTATGGCGGTGGCACAACTGTAACAGCCATATTGATAGTCGGCGACCAGATGACCATTGCCCATGTCGGCGACAGCCGGGTATATTCAATCGCCAAGGACAGCACCATGGAAGCGTTGACCAGGGACCATTCACTGGTTAAACGTTTGCAGGAACTAGGTCAAATTACTCCGGAAGAGGCGGCAGTACACCCCCAGCGCAATGTTCTTTACAGGGCTTTGGGACAGGGAGAACCCTTTGAACCGGAGATCATCTCCACAACCAGACCGGAATCCGGATCTTTGCTCGTATGTTCTGATGGATTATGGAGCATTGTGGGGCAAGAAGGACTGCAAACGATCATCAAATCTGGCATTAGCCCCCAAGACATCTGTGACCGAATGATCGATGCAGCAAACGACGCAGGTGGCCCGGATAATATTTCTGCTATCTTAGTAGAATTTTCCTAAGTTATCACTCAAACTATGCCAGATAAGACTGATTTTTACGGCAGGCTGAATATCGGAACAGGAGCATCGGAAGAAGCTATTAAAAAGGCTTATAGGCTTGCTGCAAGAAAAGCTCATCCAGATGTAAATAAAAATGATGGGGCAACCCAGCATTTCCTGGATATCCAGGAAGCCTATAAAATCCTGTCAGATCCAAACAAAAAAGTTGATTACGATCAGGGCAGGGATCCGCATGATTCATCATCGGGCATCCTGACTGCGTTTGAATACAGCCAGGAAGCTCTATTAAAATTAGAGGAACCCCAAGTTATTTATTCCCTGGTTGATATCGTTTCCACCAAGGATGAACTACAAAAATCTGACGATCTCCCATTAAACATTTCCTTGGTTCTCGACAATTCCACCTCCATGAAAGGTCCCCGCCTGGATATTCTGAGAGCGGCCACAAAAGAGATCATCAGCGATCTCGGAGAGGATGACCTTATTTCGGTTATTAGCTTTAACGACAGAGCCAAGGTATTACTCTCCAGCCAATCACAGCCCACCGAAGTCCAAATCGAAACTGCGCTGAACGACCTTTTTGCAGAAGGTGGAACGGAAATATTCCAAGGTCTAGAAGCCGGATATGAAGAGATCAGAAAACACCCTACTTTGAATTATGTGAACCACATAATCCTGATCACCGATGGCCATACTTACGGGGATGAGGATAACTGCATCGCACTGGCAAATAGTGCTGCTGATCAGGATATCGGAATTAGCGGTTTAGGGATCGGGATCGAGTGGAATGACGAGTTCGTGGATCAGTTATGCGCCTTGACTGGTGGACAATCCCTTTTCATTCATGATCTGAAACAAGTCAAGGAATTCCTGGAACACAGCGTAGCATCCCTTAAAGAGGCTTTTTCAAGACGCTTGACCCTGGAAATTACTCCAGCTCCTGGTGTAACAATGCTCTCAGCATTCAGGATCCTTCCAGAAGCTATTCCTTTACCACTCCAAGAGGTATTTTCTCTGGGAATCTTGAAAAAACATAAACCACATCGTGTCTTATTTGAATTCCTGGTTAATCCCATACCTGAGAAAATCGACCAGGCTGTAATAGCATCGGGGGAGTATGTCATTAAGAAAAAGATTCGGGACCAAATAATTCCATTTACATTAGAAAGAAAGATCACCTCAGATTTCGATAGTTTAGAGCCGCCTACTACAGAGATTTTCAAAGCTATCTCACACCTTACCTTCTATCGGTTGCAGGAAAAAGCTCAGCAGGATGTCGCCAGCGGCAATCCAGGTACCGCATATCAAAGATTGCTCAACCTCTCCTCCCACTTGATGGCGAAAGGGGAAGATGCCCTGGCAAAAATTGCCATGAATGAAGCAGATTATATAAAATCCCACAATAACTTTAGCCCCACAGGCAAAAAGCAACTCAAATACGGCACGATCAGGCTGCTTCTACCGGATAAAACATGATTACCTGTAAAGTATGCAATAATCAGGAATACCAAGGTTCCTTATTTTGTGGAGAGTGCGGCTCGCAAATTGCCTTTACCTCTAATGAGAGGGTGAATACCCTGGTTTATCCTAATCAAAATCTGGCCTTGGAAGTTGACTTCACCCAAACGATTCCCAAAAAGCTGCTAGAAGAAAGCACCTTCCTCCTTTACAGCACTGAACGTGAAGAAGTGATTGAAATCCCTCAACAAAGTGAATTCACCATCGGTCGTTTTGTCGAAGGTCAGGTGATCACACCGGATGTAGATCTAAATAATTACGAAGCCTATGATATGGGAATATCCCGATTGCACGCAACAGTTCGGATCAATCCTGAAAAGAAAAAAATCTTTGTGATCGATCTGGGATCCGCCAATGGATCTAGTGTAAACGGATATGAGATCCCAGCTAACTCAGAGGTTCCATTGAATCATGGGGATGTGTTATCCTTGGGCAAATTCAATATGAAAGTGATCTTGCCACAGGAAATGAAATAAGGACGGTTGATTTATGTCAAGTTCAGTCATAGTTCACATCAGAAATGCGGAACCTATGCTTGCAGAAATTGATGAGATGCCTCAGTTAACAGATGTGTTGATCAAACTCAATAATCCAAGACAGAAAGATGGCAAAGACTTGATCTATCTGGAACGCAATGTAGTAACCGTTTACTGGCCCTGGTCTGAAATCAGTTTTCTAGAGATCCTACCTGGAGATACTGCCGAAGAAGTGGTCAGCTTCATTAGGGAATAATAATTATGAGTAGCGATAAAACAAGATATAAAATTCTAGCAGTTGATGATGAACAACGCATGGTTCGTTTCATCCAGTTGAATCTGGAACAGGATGGTTTTGAGGTAGTAACCGCCTACAATGGAAAAGAAGCCTTGGAACAAGTCAGGACCCAACTACCTGATCTAATCCTGCTAGATATTATGATGCCTGATATTAATGGGTTTGAGGTCCTGAAGAAGATTCGGGAAGTAAATAATGTTCCAGTGATAATGCTGACTGCAAAAGGCGAAGAAGATGACCGCATCCAGGGGCTTGAGTTGGGCGCGGACGACTACATAACCAAACCATTCAGCCCCCGCGAATTAGTCAGCCGAATCCGGGCAGTACTCAGACGAACAAAATCGTTCAACGAAGACCATGTTGATCAGATCATAGTGGATGACCGTCTTACTATCGACTTTTCCCGACGCGAAGTCTGGGTAGAAGGTAAAAAAGTCGATCTCCGCCCAACTGAATACCGCCTTTTATATCACCTTGTTCAGAACGCAGGCTGGGTGAACACTCATGAACAATTGCTTTCTAAAGTATGGGGTTTTGAGTACCAGGACGAGCCACATTACGTTCGTCTATATGTCAACTATCTCAGGAAAAAATTGGAAGATGATCCTTCCAATCCAAAATATATATTGACAGAACGTGGTGTCGGTTACCGTTTTGTTGATTACCGAAGGGATCAGGAAAAAGCAGAATAAAACATCCTGACGCCTCACCTCGCCCTCACAATACAATCACAAACAACCGGAAGATGAACTGAACAGATCAATCATCAGGTTCTTCTTTTAGTCTAACAAGGATTCCATTATCCCCCAAATGTGGTAATGGAATCCTTGCCAGCCAGAGCACTCTAGTATATACTCTCTCAACCTAATCACAGGAGTTATGAAATGTCCTTCCAACGGATTTTATTAGTAGATGATCACGAAGTAGTGCGATTGGGCTTAAAATCCCTTCTCAATCGGCACACGAAATTCCAGGTAGTTGCTGAAGCAGCCACTGGAGACGACGCATTTGCCAAGGTTGAACAATACCGTCCCGATGTTGTGGTAATGGATATCCGCCTACCCGGCGGATCTGGGATAGAGGCTTGCGAAAAAATAATTGAAAAGTATCCTGATACCAGAGTGATCATGCTGACCTCATATGCTGAAGACGAAATGTTATTCTCAGCGATCCGGGCCGGTGCCTCAGGATATATGTTAAAACAGGTTGGCAGCAATGAACTGATTGATGCCATCGAAGCTGTCGGACGTGGAGAAGCCTTGCTGGACCCAGCTGTAACCCAGCGAGTATTTAAGGAAGTTCGAAAAGCGGCCCGGGACGAAGAGGCTTCGGCCTTTACGGATCTGACGGACCAGGAAAAACACGTCCTCATCCATGTCTCTGAAGGCAAAACAAACAGGGAGATCGCGAAAACTCTCTACCTGGGAGAAGGCACAGTAAGGAATTATGTCAGCAGCATTCTCTCGAAATTGGATGTCAGCAACCGAGCTGAAGCGGCGGCTTATGCAGTGAAACACAACCTTAGGAACCACCTGGTTCATCTCACCAAGGATTAACTTTTCCTGCTTATTCTATAGAAAAAACAGAAGGGTTTTCCCTTCTGTTTTTTTATTTAAGGACTTTGGGCGAATTCTAGATAATTTGAGACAGCCCATCCCCTGCGGGTTGAATTTAAGGGAGTTTCTAGCTGCCACCACAAATACCCATCCCTTTCTTCAGGTCCCCCTATTACCCGGAATATCTCTCCTTCCAATCCAATATTAACGATCTCACCATCCAGCGAGGGATCCCTTCGCAAGCGAAGGCCTTCCCCTTCAGTGCCCGAGATCTTTACATACCCATCTAAATAAATACCGACTGCTGGTTCAATTGTTGGAGTAGCAACTGGAATGTCTGGCTGAGTCGGCAAAGGAGTTGGTGTATAGGTAGGCACAGGTATAACAGTAATAATCGCATCTCCACTGTAGGTAAGGACTGGTCAGAAGGTGTCAGCTGGCCTGCCGCCAGAAAACTAACGGCTATTAATATACTGGCAATCAGGATCGAACCTGCGATCACCCAGGGATTGATGATATCTTTCATAGGTAGTCTTTTGAAAATAAAGGTCGCGGTAGGTCGTTGGGCACTAAAACTTTGAGCGATTGTGGTTTGATTGAGATGCTGACATTCTTGGAAGGGGAAATTGGCTCACCATCAAGCTGCAAGAAGAGATCGGTTTTCGATTTTATCTTAATATCCTTACATGAGTAATGACTGGTTAAGTCGGAATCAATATGCCGGCCTGAGGCTAGATCAAATATGTGCTGAAGAGTTTCCTGAATGGTGTCCCCTGAAAATAACCAGAGATCCATTTTCCCATCATCAATCACCGCCGTGGGGGAGATCTCTGCAATACCTCCGGCATAAAGGTGGATGTTGGTCACCAGGACAACAATATAAGTTCCATCGATCCTCTCTCCATCTACCCAGATTTTCAAATTCATACCTGACCAGGAGCGCGCATACCAGGCCACAGTGGCAGCATACTGTGCGGACGGGAACTGTTTCTGCCATCTCGAACGCGGTTCAAGATGATGAACAACAAAAGCATCAAAACCTGCGCCACTCCACATCAAAAAGGGAATACCCTGGCAGATCCCTACATCCATGGTCCGGATAGATCCATTCAGCAGCTTCTTAACACTGGTTTCTAGTGCCGTTAGATTCGTCCAGGACAGGGATGGCAATCCCAGCTCCTGAGCCCAGACATTCGCTGTACCTGAAGGTAATACAGAGAGGGCAGTCTGACTTCCTAACAAACCCGCGGCTGCTTGGTGTAAGGAACCATCGCCACCTGCAATAAAAACTGCATCCATGTTCATTACGGCTGCCCTTTTGGCCAATCTGGTAATGTGGCTTCCCCCTTTTGTTTGGATAATATCCACATCCCAGCCATTAGAACTCAGGATCCTGCCAGCTCGCGCTACCAGAGGCTCTGAGGGAAATTTACCCGCCATGGGATTATAGATTAAATGACCCCGCATCTTAACTCCCGAAAATATTGGTTTATCGTCTTTAATACTATCAGAGTTTACTCTATCCAGATATCACCGTCAATCAGATGATGGTACAATCAAGCCGGCGCTGATCCATAGGAAAAACCGAGATGTCTGAGATATTAAATGACCGCTACCGATTGGATAAAGAACTTGGAGAGGGAGGCATGGCCATCGTTTACCAGGCCACTGACCTCATGCTGGAACGGACTATCGCGGTAAAAATTCTCAGAAAAGACTTCTCTGCTTCTACTGCTTTCCAGGAGCGATTTAAAGAAGAAGCTCGGGCTGCCGCCAATCTCACTCACCCAAATATTGTTACTGTCCATGACTTTGGTTTTGACCAAGACCGATTATTTATCGTCATGGAATATGTTCCCGGTACAGATCTGAAAGAGATCATAAAGAATACCGGGGCGCTGCCAATTCCTCTGGCTTCACGGTTGTTTGTGCAGGCCTGCGCAGGTATCGGCTACGCTCACCGGGCGGGTCTGGTTCACTGTGATATCAAACCTCATAATATGTTGATCACACCTGATAACCGCTTAAAAGTGACTGATTTCGGCATCGCTAGGGCTATGGCCTCGGTCAAACATGACGAACGATCTCAGGCGATCTGGGGATCACCAGCCTATTTCTCTCCTGAACAAGCTGCCGGGAGAGCCCCTTCACCCGCCTCAGATGTTTACAGCCTGGGGATAGTTTTGTTCGAGATTTTAACAGGGCAACTACCGTTCACAAATCCTTCCCCACAAGAGCTGGCACTTCTGCACCGGACAGTAGAGCCTCCTTCTCCCAGGTATCTCAACCCAGAGATCTCCCCTGCCCTTGAAGAGATCATTCTTAAGGTATTATCCAAAGAAGCAAGCTCTCGATACAGAACAGCAGATCAATTGGGTCGGATTGTGATCAGCTTTACAGAAACCCAAGTAGATAACCTTATTCCAGAAATTCCACCGGCGCAGCCGGAAGATCCAAATCTGGATACTATCCTGATATTGGAGAACAAACATCCTGCCCGTCAGTGGCTGACAATATTACTGGGTTTGCTTGCTTTAATTGCCGTTGGCGGATTGATCCCATTCTGGCTCTGGGTGTATTTCAAATTGAATTAGATCGATCAGTTTAACCGTTTCGTATCTATTATGTCAAAGGTTGATAACATGGTTAAAAAGAGATATCTACTATCACCATCTATCCTCTCGGCTGATTTCACACAGCTCGGGAATCAAATGAAACAGGCCGAGGATGCCGGGGCGGATTGGTTCCATATCGATGTGATGGATGGACACTTTGTGCCTAACATCTCCATGGGTCCTCACATCGTGAATGCATGTAAAACGGCTACAGATCTGCCGCTAGATGTACACCTGATGATCGAAGAACCCGAGCGGTATCTGGAAAAATTTGCTGCTGCAGGCGCTTCTACACTCACAGTGCATATCGAAACCTGCCCCGATATGGACAAAACTCAAAAAATGATCCACGATCTGGGCTGCAAAGCCGGGATCACTCTCAATCCTGGCACAAGTGCGGAGAATATTCAACCCTATTTAGAAAATGTAGACCTGGTTCTGGTAATGTGTGTTAACCCGGGATTTTCTGGACAATCCTTTTTGTCTGAAGTCCTCCCAAAAATTGGCCAAATCAGAAAGATGTTGGATGATATTAATCCAGATGTACAGATTGAAGTGGATGGCGGTATCAACCCTGAAACAATTCGCCAAGACTTATGATCGAGGGGCTAGAATATTTGTGGCGGCTAGCGCGATTTTTAAACATCCCCAGGGCATCCAGGCTGGGATTGAATTACTGACTGATAAGTTGTAATTCAAGTTAAATCAAAAACCCCGGAGCCTTGTCCAGCTGGGGGGTTTCATCTTTTTTCAAATTTCTTCACAACGAAATAAGAACTTTAGTGTTACTAATATTGGTTCAAACTTTCGTTAAAGTGCGAATGCAGCGGGTGCAGAGGGTTTTACGGATCTTTTTTCCATCCTCATACACAGTGACTTTCTGCAGATTTGGTTTAAATTTTCGTTTTGTGGTCTTTTTCGACCAAGGGCGGCTTTGCCCAAACGCTGTAGTTTTTCCACAATTTTCACATTTCGCCATTGCTAGTACCCTCATTCATTAATAATTATAAACTGAACACTCAACTAGTTAGAAAAAACAACATTCAAAACCGATGCCTCCTTACTTTGTCAAGCCCGCCAATCTTACCATACAACAAACCATTCAACAAGAGGATACCTACCTTTCCCCACAATATATGTTAAAATTTGACATCTGTGAGTTATCCTGCAAATATCAATCAAAAGAATGGTGATTTCCATGAAGAAAGAGAATACACCTAAGGGCGACATCCAAATTTCTAAACAAGCCATCGCAACAATTGCCTTCCAGGCAGTTCAACGATCATATGGTGTTGTTGGATTGGCCTCAAAGAACATCGCTGACGAACTCGCACATGCCCTGGTCAAGGATCCAACCCATGGCATCGATGTTTACTACAAAAACAAAGAGATCAATATTGATATTTACATCATCATAGAATATGGTACCCGGATCAAATCTGTTGCCGCTAGTGTTGCTAATACTGTTCGTTACCAGGTTGAAAGATCCTTGGGAGTTCCTGTGAATGAAATCAATATCCATGTTCAAGGCTTGCGCATTAGCAACGGCGAATAAAACGCGGAAACAGGATCGGTCCTTTTTAGGAGTACAGTGGTATGAGTGAAGAACAATCGCTATCCAACAACCGGCCAATTGACGGCGTCCAATTTAAAGTATTATTGGATGCTGGTTTAACATGGCTGAGAACCAATCAAGAATCAGTAAATGCATTAAACGTCTTCCCTGTCCCGGATGGTGACACCGGTACGAATATGGTGCTCACTCTTCAGGCAGCTTATGATGAGATTTCCAACTCATCCGAAAAGGCTGTGGGGGTGTTAGCAGAGAAACTTGCTCACGGAGCATTGATGGGTGCCAGAGGTAACTCGGGAGTGATCCTATCCCAGATCTGGCGAGGTTTTTCAAAAGGTCTTGAAAGATGTGAGACCATGAACGGAAAATGCTTTGTTGAAGGTTTGAAACTAGCCCGAGACACAGCCTACAAAGGAGTCGTTCGCCCCGTGGAGGGCACAATCCTGACAGTTTGTAAAGATATGGCCATTGCAGCAGAAGAATGCCTGAATGACACAGAAGACCCCTATCAAATCCTCAGAATTATTACTGATGCAGCTCAGGTTTCGGTGGAACACACCCCTGAACTTCTGGATGTGCTAAAAGAAGCTGGAGTGGTTGATGCCGGCGGTAAGGGTTTGATGCACATCTTTGAAGGTATGGTGCGTTTCATTGACGGAGAAGCTCTCGATATTGAACCTGTCTACGTTCAACCCCTCTCTGTGATCGGCCAGCAGGAAGCATTGAATAACGCAGAACCCGGTCAGGACTATGAAGTTATTGTCGATTTTCAACCTGACCAACCTTTAGTGCTCGAAAGTTATTATGAAGACCTTGAAGAGATCGGTACATCCATCCAGGTAGGTGAAGGTGACGGT
>CAWGOD010000013.1:0-242628 GCA_963824175.1 uncultured Chloroflexia bacterium
AACCTTGCCTGGCTGTACCAGCCGTGTCCAGCACGGAGATCAGAACCAGTTTCGGAACAGTGATGATCACATTCGTGCAGCCAGGAACCGGGCAGTGATTTGCCGGGCTGCTCCAATAGGAAACATCCTCCACTTCAGCCCGGAAGCGATAGCTGCCATTGGGGAGTGTGATCTGGCTCTGTCCCGCAAGATCTGTGATGCCGCTCAACCCGGTAGCTGTCTCACCATCATAAACAAAAACAGTTTCTCCAGACAGCGGCAAACCGCCCTCCTCCATAAGGGTGATAGTCACCGTGGTTTCGGGATCAGGTGACTTGATCATTTCCTGGGCCTGGACCCGATTACCCACCGGGTCGTAAGTATAGGCAAAGGAGGAGAGAACCCCCGAATCGGTAGAATGGACCATGGACAACAGCTGCCCGGCAGCATCGTATTGGAATGCTGAGACCAGGTTATTGGGCAGGGTCCGGGACAGGATCCTTCCCGCAGCGTTATAAACATACTGGGTCTGCCGCCCATCCCAGTCACTGACAGCTGTCAGCTGGTTTGCTGGATCAAAAGCATAGGAAACGTGTTTTCCACCCGGATAGGTCAACCCGCTGCGGTTGCCTACCGCATCATAATCGTAGCCCACCGTATCCCCGAAGGGGTCATTGACACTCGTAACCCGGTTCAGGCTATCATACGTCCAGCTGGTGGAACCAACACCATCTACCATCGTCAACGGTTGTCCCAGGGCGTTATAGGTGAAGGTCACATCCTCCATAGAGCCGGGGTAGTCGATCCCGATCCTTCTGCCGAGCGGATCATAGGCAAAGGTCGTCGTTATTCCATTGGCGTCTGTACTCGTTTTTAACAGCCCGCGCTGATCATAAGTATGGCTCCAGGTCTGGCCCATGGGATCCGTCTCAGAAACCAGCTGGTTGAGGGAGTTGTAAGCAAAAGCAGTGATATTATTTTTTCCATCCGAGATCGTTAAACGATTGCCGTTGGCGTCATAGGCATATTGGGTCCGGATATTGGTTTGATGGTCTGGTGCAAAACCAGCCTTGTAGTTCTCGACCACTGCCGTTAGCTGGTTCAGCGAATCATACTCAAATACCGTGACCACACCGTTTGCGTCAGTCACTGCAGTGCGGTTGCCTACACCATCGTATGTATATTGCGTGGAATTTCCATGAGGATCTGTCATGCTCGTTTGCCGATTGAGGGCATCATATCCGAACGTGGTAGTCTCATTCAACGCATTTTGGACAGTGACCAGGCTGCCTATCGCATCGTAGGTTGAGGTAGTGGTATTGCCGTTGGCATCGGTCACAGAGACCGGGCGGTTCAAAGGGTCATAGGTTGTAGTCGTGGTGTGACCGTTGGCATCGGTCACAGTCAGCTGGTTGCCTACGGCATCATAGGTGAAGCTGGTGGTCCCACCCACTGCATCACTCTGGCTAATAAGCTGACCCAAGCTGTTGTAATTGAAGAACGTGGACCCACCGGCTGCATCCATCGCAATCCAAACCCTTCCCAACGCATCGTATAATGTACCGCTGGCGTTGCCCAGGGGGTCAGTGACACTGATCTCACGCCCGAGGGTGTCATAAGCGTAGGTGGTCACCGCGCCGAGGGGATCAACCACCGTTACACGCTGGCCAACCGCATTGTAGGTGTAGGTTGTCATGTTCCCCTGCGGATCGGTTATCGTCACCACCCTGCCCAGCGCGTCATAGGTATATGTCGTGGCATTCCCGTTCGGATCAACCGTTTGCACCCGGTTTCCAACCAGATCATAGAAATATTCGGTGTGCCCGCCTTGAGGATCAATACTCCGGATCAAGCGCCCCATAGCGTCATACTGGTAGGTGGTCTCCCGACCCAATGCGTCGGTGGTTGCGGTCACGTTGCCAAGCTGATCATAGGCAGTGCTGGTGACACCTCCTAATGGACCTGTGGTTCCGGTCACCCGCTGCAGGTTATCGTAAGTGTAATAAGTTGCCCTACCAAGGGCATCGGTGGTGTGATCCACAGTGCCATCGGTGTTGTAGGTTGTGGATGTGGTACTGCCCAGGAAGTCAGTTGTTGAAATAAGCCTGTTCAATGCATCATAGACAAAACTTGTCGTTCGGCCTAGCGCATCAGTTGTTGATATTCTATTCCCATTGACATCATAGACATGGGTCGTTGCGTTCCCCGCCGGATCGGTGACCATCAATAGCCGGTTGTTGCTGTCAAAAGAATAGGTAGTGACATATCCCACGGTATCAGTCACCGATGTGCGGTTTCCGACCTGATCATAAGTATATTCAGTGACAATGTTGTATTCAAAGAGGTGATTTTGGCCAAAAGACGGGTTATAGTTCTCTGTCACTTTCACCAAACGCCCGGCCTGGTCATATTCGTTGTAGGTCATCTTGCCGAGGGGGTCGGTGGTATCCACCAGCCTGCCCAGGATATCGTAGCTGTAGGTGATGGTATTCCCCAAAGCGTCGGTCATTGAGGTCATTTGCCCCAGGGTGTCATAGCCGTAGGTGGTGGTGTTACCAAGGGGATCGGTGACCGTATCTACCCACCCTTCAGACGTATAGGTATAGACCGTTGTTGCCCCAAATACATCCGTCACCGAGGTCATCAGCGTGCCATCGTAGGTGTAAGATGTGAGATGGCCTTGAGGGTCGTTCACCGAGGTCAGGTTATTCAGCGCGTCATATTCCAGGGTTGTCTGGTTGCCATCCGCATCCTCAACCAAAGTAAGGTTGGCTCCATCTTCGCTCCAGGCCAATTCCGTGGTATGGCCACCCTGGTCCGTGATGGCTTTTGGGCGGAATTGCGGATCGTAGATCTTTTCCAAAGAGCCGCCCAACGGATCCGTCTCATCAACCAGCGTTTTCCTGTCATTATAGGCATGAGTGGAACTGTTACCAAGCGCATCTACAAAGACGCTTGTGCCATCTTCGTTGTAGCTGATCTCCGCCAGTAAATTACTCAGACCATCAAACTGGCGAACAGCTCTACCTTCCAGGTCATACTCCGTCAAGGACTCAGTGATACCGCGGGGATCGACCACTTCGGTCAGGAAGTGGGGATTGTTGGGATCATCATAAACATAGCTCCAGATCTGTCCAAGCAGGTCGATCTTGGAAACCAGATCGCCATTAGGATCGTATCCAAATATCACGGAACGCCCTGCATGATCTGTAACGGACTGGATTCTGCGCTGCCCATCACGCCCCAGGGACAGATAACGGATTCCTCCATCCGCGCTGATTTCGATCAGGTCATCATTTCCATCATAGGAATAAACAAATGAATGACCCTGGGGATCAGCCCAGGTAAGCAGCACTCCATAATCATCAAACGAATAGGTGTTCTGCTGCCCATCGGTTACGGTGTAATACCCATCGTCGAAAAAGAGATCAGCGACAACCCCGGGCATGGGACTGTAAGTGCCGTCTCCATGGTCGATGAACCTGTACTGGTTGGATGAATGGGCTTTAAAAAGCACAAACCCTGCCTGTCCACCCGGATCATCGGAGAAGATCAGGCGGCTGTCGTGGTTGTGAGTCCATCCATATCCCAGATCCTCAGTATAAATATCAGTGGTCTTGGATGAATAAGTGCGCTGAAAAGAAAGTGGTCCAGCAGATGTCCGGAGGCTGATATCTTCTACCGGCAGGTCAAATCCGCCCGTCCGCGTATTGATTGGATCTGCCTCCCACCCCTGGCTTACCGCCGCACTGGAGAAATCACACTCACGAAGATCCAGCACACCTTTCTGGGCACCGCAGGAGGAGTAAACGGATTCTTCAGAAATCACATTCTTCCCTGGAATAGAGATCCTGGAAATGAAGCCATCCCGGTTCCCGCTATAGGTATCCTGTACAGCGCCGGATTTGATCGGGAAATCGGCAGAATCCGTGTTGCCGGTGACAAGTGCATTTCCGCTGCTGTCGATAGCTACATCCTCAACCCACTCATCCCCGCTTCCGCCCAGGTAGGATGAATAGTGTAAACTGTTAGTATTGACGTCAATCACGGAGAGGAAGCCATCTCTGCTTCCCCCGCCGAAATCGGGTTGGTAAGCCAGCTCAGTCGGGAAATCAACTGTGGATTCGGTCAACCCTCCTACATAAACAACCCCTGGCTCAAGCCAATCTACAGCTCGGGCACGGTCTTCCCCACTGCCACCCAGATAGGTTGAGTAAATAACAAACCCCGCATAACATTCTCCCCACCTTACATCATCTGTGGGAACCGCTGGATAGCCAGTCACACTGGCAACAAAGGCATCTGTATCCCCAGGACCGGCAGCCAGACCGGTCTGAAATCCGCGTTCGCTCAGATGCAGATCAGTAGATTCTGTTTGACCAACTAGATAGAGACCTTCCGTAACCCGATAATTGCCATAATCTATTACACCAACCTCGATGTCTGTTACAAAATCCAGTCCATCTCCACCGAAGAAAGCTACCTTTGATCCTCCACCGTAATCTGCTCCATCACCCAGTATCGCAAAGAAACCATCAAAGGATCCACCGCCAAAATCAATTTGATCCTCTACAGACGTGAAAACATTTTCAACCGGGAACTCAGGTGAGTCGGTGTATCCACCGATCACACTCCTACCGCAACTATCAAGATCAATGGCTTTGCCTATATCATACCCACTGCTGCCGAGATAGAAAGATCTTATAGGATTACCAACAGGATCCATCCGCGTGAGAAAAACATCAAAACCACCCGAATGGATATCAACAGGCAATATCATCGGAAAATCTGAAGACTCAGTGCTGCCAACCAAGCGAATCTCGCCAGTATCCGGGTGGATAACGATATCTTCTACCCAATCATTCCCACTTCCACCCAGGTAAGTAGAAAAGTCTACATCTGTACCAGTTGAGTTAATCTTGGTTACAAATGAATCAGCTGCACCTGAAAGCGCTCCCTGGTATGCACCGCTAGAAACCGGGAAATCTGTTGACGTTGTCCTTCCGGTTATGACGGCTTCTCCTCCAACCAGAGCAATACCATACCCATTGTCATCCCCACTGCCACCCAGGAAGGTAAAATACTCATACTCAGTCCCGAGGGAGTTCAACTTGGCCACAAACGCGTCCCAGCCATTTGACCCGAGAGGATAGACGCCTGGGGCGGGGGGATCCATGGAGAAAATTAGGGATGAAGTATAACCAGCGAGATAGCTGTTCCCGCTGCTGTCTACGGCAACATCCCAACCATTGTCATTCTCCACTCCACCGATAAAAGTGCTGGAAAGCAGCTGAGATGGTTCACTGCCATTTTGTTGTGCCGACAACCCTTTTTCGGGAATTGAGAAAGGGGAACTCACAGTGTTATTCTTTTGAGTTGCTCCCGTAATTCGCCTGCCATGATCTCCCTCTGCAATTTCGATCAATGGAAAGTTGAAATCTCCTGCCTGTGTGGACAATAGGAGATATTCGTTATTAAGTTGCAGTTGGTCTGCCCCCTCAATTCGCAGGCGAACCTGGGCAAGCGCTTCCTCGTCATCAGTAAAAACCCGCCACTTCCAGTTCCCACCCTCACTGGTAATTTCAAGATCCACGCCTTCGTAAAGGTTTTCATAACGAACCCCGGCCCAGGCTGATACTCCCAAAGGCCAGCTCGCTCGATTATCACCAATCAGATAAGAAACCTTCGTATCCAGTAGATTGATTGCTTTAATAATTGGATTGGAATTTGCCCCCTCAAAGGTAAATCGGAAATTGACCATCTGGCTTGGGGTATATGCCCTGGAGTGGATCTGGTCAGGAGGTGCCAGAGAGAAGTCTTTTTCTAGAAGCACTTCACCGGAGAAAACCTCATTCATGATGGGCATAATCCGTGAAACCGTAATGGAGTTAGTTGAAAAATTGGCAGTATTATCCCCATCTCTCATTTGGAAAAGGATCGTGTCATGAAACTGCCCTTCATTTTCCACAAACAATAAAGGCAGATCATATACTGAGGGGGAATCAGCTTGATTAATCTGAAGTTTGTTTTCTATTTCCAGGGGACCATTATTAATCCTCGGCTTAGGATGCGAATACACAGGGTGTTGGTATCCGGTGTTTGGATCTTCCATCCCCTCAGGATTAACATAGGCTGGAGAACCTGTCTCCTCCCAGTTTATATTATTGTTCTTTTCTGGAATGGCTGCCTGAACCACAATACTGGCGTTTGGCAATATAAAGGAAAGAATCACAACAGCGTTTAACAAACGACTGCCAAGTTTACGAAACCTTGGCAGTATCCTTCGTTTTGATTTAAACGGCAAGACGGTTGAATGGAGACGATATCTTGGCAGCATGGTCCCTCACTTTAGGTACAAAATTGAACCCTGTTTTGTGATTATGCCATAAAAAAGTAACAAAAAGAATACACAACAATGAGTCAATCACCTCCTCCCATCTATTATGCTATACTCCGATCATGAAACACATAGCCCGGTCAACCTTGATCATAGCAGTCTTTTTTGGCCTGGAAAAAATCCTCGGTTTTATCCGCAATGTCCTGATCGCCCGTATCTTTAACCTTTCCACTGAACTCGATGCCTTTAATGCCGCTAATAACATCCCGGACCTAGTATTTGCCTTGATCTCAGGTGGCGCACTAGCGATGGCCTTCATTCCAATCCTGTCAGAATACAGGGATTCCAAACCAAAATCAGAGATGTGGGGGTTATTCTCCCAGATCACAAATGGTGTGTTCCTGGTCACAGCAGTGGTATCGATCCTGGTTGCGCTAAGCGCAAAACAGCTGGTTTCAATGGAGATTGGCATTGCCCCGGGATTTTCTACTGACCAGAAGATCCTTGTGACAGATCTTATGCGCTTAAATCTGATTGCCACCCTGTTGTTTTCGCTGGGTGGGTTGGCAATTGCCGGGCTTCAAGCCCAGCAGCATTTCCTGATACCTGCCCTGGCTCCTAGCATGTATGATATTGGCTCTTTATTCGGGATCCTGATCCTGGCTCCGGAAAAAGGTTTTGAGATCGGACCGATCACATTGCCAGCCTATAACCTTGGAATCCACGGGCTAGTATACGGGGTGATTATCGGGGCCTTTTTATTTTTGTTGATCCAGCTCCCAGCTTTATTCAAATTCGGTTTCCGCTGGCAGGCAAAATTAGATATCAAAGATCCTGGAGTATTGCGGGTGGTGAGCTTAATGGGCCCACGCGTATTGACTGTATTTTTCATTCAACTGGTATTTATCATGCAGGACAACCTGGCTTCCAGGTTACCTACGGGAGCAATAACAGCTCTAGTGTATGGCTGGCTGTTCATGCAGCTGCCAGAATCCTTGATTGGCACAGCTTTGGGTACCGCACTACTACCAACTCTCTCAAAACAGATCACCAACGGGGATACAGCCGGTTACAAATCAACCCTTGAAAAATCCATTCGGGTGATCACTGGTTTAACTATTCCAATCGCGGTTATTCTGGCAGTAAATCTCAAGCCTGTTATCGTTTTACTAGGATTTGATACAGAGGGCACTGATCTTGTCTTATGGACTGTCCGGGCCTTTCTTGCGGGTCTTGTCGGTCATTCCTTATTGGAAGTATCTGCCAGGGCTTTTTACGCCCGGCAGAATGCGAAAACCCCCTTGTTGGCATCCGCAGCCGCATCAGTAACATTCCTTATCCTGGCGATTCCCCTTTCCCGTCAAATGGGTGCACCAGGGATCGGTCTGGCCAACTCACTGGCCTATACTGGAGAAACACTTCTTCTATTTTACTTGTTGTACCGGATCATGCCTTATCATCCAAGATTAACTGGAACGCTCCTGCGAGCGATGGGGGCGAGCCTGGTTGGAATAGGGTTAAGCCTGGGATTGCAATATTTCCTTGGAGACCCCCAATCAACTCTGGCTGGTGTAGGGATAGCCAGTCTGATAATAATATTAGCATCTGCTCAAATCATACCCTGGCAACTGCCTGAAATCAAAGACCTCTTGAAGATTTAGGACAAACTATGAATCAAAAACTTTTTTTAAAATACCTGAAGCAGTACACACTTCAAGCCCTTAATCAAGCAGAGGATGACGTCTCATTGGCTGCTAATTACCTGGAAGAAATAAAGAAGCCAGGCATTCTATCCAAGGACCGTAAAGAAAAGAAAGCCGCTCTGGATCGAGCCACGAAAGTGTTTATCGAATCTCGCCATCGGTCTCTATATGTTGTGTTAAAAAGTTTGGGTTTTGACGATCTGGCAAAAGAAAAACTCTAATCCAATAAAAGAAAAGCCCGGGATCTTTCTGAGCCCCGGGCCAAAAATCTATACATTAAATCAAGGGATCACTCATAGCTAGTTTTAATAAAACCGCTGCTGACCTCTTCCAGTATCTTCTCTACCATCATCACTTTGCCTTCACTCAACAGATCATAATTGATATCCGTCAGCAGTAATGGCGGAATATGTTCTAGACCGCTTTCAGCTTCCATAAATCGCGGCCAAAACTCCTCAAACGCAGCCAGCAGATCATATTCAAGTGATACTATCCAATTATCTTTGTATTCCTCCTGGTAATCGCTGCCCGGTCCAATAATATTCTTTTCATAAGCGACCAACATCCGGTACATTAACGGGGTCCCAGCTCCCGGAACAATATAAAACGTATTTACTACCCGATCTACCATGAAATCAACATTGGCAGAGATTTGTGAGTCTGTCGCATCTACTGGCAGGTCAATATATTTGGGATACAGATAATTTATACCTGTTGGAGCATATTTGGGATTGCATAACCCGCAATAATATTTCACACCAGTCCTGAATCCATCCCGGGCCGCCAGCGCATCAGGATTCTCCTCCACACTTAGCGCCCCCACTCTCCAATCAGGCGTGATCAAGGCAGCAATATACCCTGCGATAAATCCCTGAATGTCATAATCCCCTCCTCCGGAGCGTAATACGCTAAGATTCTCTCCGGGCGTAAGATCATTAAACCCGACAGCAAGGTATTTTATATCGGGAGTCGACTCAGCCAAGGTCTGGAGGTCTGGGAAGGGTGCTAGTACAACTACTATCTGGTAATCATCTCGTTGAAAGTCAGCCTCTGTCAGATTTATGAGAACCTGGAAGCGCAATCCCAAATCACGGATATAACTCCCTATGATGGGATTCAGTTCGTCAGACAATCGCTGGTCTGACCCTGGAGGCGTTATAAGGACACCTACCGGGGGTAGCGGGGTTGGAGTATCTATGGGAGTAGCGGTAGGTTCTGGAACTGCTGTGAATGTCATTTCTTCCGGGGAAACCGTTTTCTCTCCCATGACCCCACAGCCGGTCAATAACAACATGATCACTAGAAACCAATAAAGCACTCGATATTTTTTCAAAGCTTACTCCTCAATTATTACTAATTAGGATTTATTTTACTACTTTTCTGAGCATGTTCTCTATCTAGTATAATTAAAAATAATGATTAAAGTAACAATACCAGGAAAAGGTGAACTAGAACTGAAATACGTGGTATTTGATATGAACGGCACTCTGGCTGTTGATGGCCAGCTCCTTCCAGGAGTTCCAGAACTGCTAGACAATCTCAAAGACCACCTCGAAATCCATCTTCTTACCGCAGACACCTATGGCAAACAGGCTGAGATAGACAGCATCCTCAACCTCAAGGCCACCCGGATCAAGGCCGGAGATGAGGCCCATCAAAAAGCAGATTATGTGGAAAACCTTGGCCCAAATAATACAGTTGCTGTTGGCCAAGGAGCAAACGATTCCCTGATGTTAAAATCAGCTGTGATTGGGATTTGCACACTTTCCGCTGAAGGTTCTGCACTGGAAACACTGCTTGGATCTGACCTGGTAGTTCCGGATATCCATTCAGCCTTGAAAATATTATTGAATCCAACTCGACTTAAAGCAAGCCTGAGAAGTTAATCATTTAGGAAAACCTATGCCTATTCCAAAAACAGACCAGATCCCTGATGATCCAGAAGATCTCACTCCTGCCCGGCGAAGACGCGCGGACCGGGGGTTAATCCCTGAAGACCTGATAGAAATCGCAGATGATATTGAGGATTTGGCCCATAAAACCATCCCCTCATTCGACTTTTTCCTATTTTCTCTCCTATCAGCAGCCATCATCACCGCCAGCATTCTGGCTGATTCACCTGCTCTATTGGTATTGGGTGCCCTCACAGCTCCAGTCATGGCCCCATTCATCGGGATCTCCCTCGGCACCGCGACTGGATCGATCAAATTCTTCAGCCAGCGATTGGCTGGATCCCTGGTAGCAAGCGGGTTTGTCTTTTTAGTGGGTATTCTGGGAGGCTATGCATCTTTTGTCCTCAAGACCCCAAATGTACAATTCCTGATATACAATGCCCGAGTATCCTGGACCCACCTGGTCTTGGTAATTGCAGGAACTGCCTTAGCAGTGGTCTCATTGAAACAAAAGGGTCAGACTCCGGTTTTACCCAGCGTTGCCATTGCTTATGAACTCTATGTGCCTCTGGCAATTGCCGGGTTTGGATTCGGCAGCGGTCAACCTCATCTCTGGCCAGATGGATTGGTAGTATATGGTATCCACCTGGCAGTGGTTGCCATCACCGGGACAGTGGTATTTATTCTGCTCGGAATCAAACCCCTGACATTCATTGGCTATACACTGGGCAGCCTGGTTGCGATCTTATGTATTTTAGGAGTAATTGGTTTAAGCAGCGCAGGTGCGGTTGTCGGAGGGAAGATCGCTATGCCTACGCTTGTACCTACGGCTACTCTGACAGGCACCCCAGCTCCTCCTACCGGGACAGCCACCGAGACCCCTATACCACCTTCACCAACAATAACACCAACAGTGCCAACAGCTACGTATACACCCCTTCCCACTGAAACCAGCACAGCAACACCGAAGCCAACTCCTTTCTATGCGGAGATTGCAGTTTCGGAGGAATTTGCTGGTGCCTACATTCGCAGTGAGCCCAACCTGGAAAGTCAGATCCTCACCTCACTCATTAACAGCACAGTGGTTGAGATATTGGACCCATCCCCCTCGTTCGACGATGCGGGGCGAAATTGGTTGAATATCCGGTTTTCTTAATGAAGACGGGGTAGATCAGGATGGCTGGATAATTGAGAATTTATTACTGATCTCAACACCCCGCCCGGAGTGGTAATCCCCCTACTCTGATAGATCTTGCGGTTGAAACGCGCCAGGGAGCAAATCCCGGACAGTATTTTGCTGGACCAGATTGCCACTTTCATCTACAAGCAACACTTCAATATCTAGTCCAAATTCAGCCAAAACCTGCCGGCAGGACCCGCAGGGTGTACCACCATTGCGGGTTGCAACTGCAATAGCTTCGAAATCTCGCTCGCCTGCACTAACAGCACTCACAACTGCTGAACGCTCAGCGCAAATTGTGTCTGGATAAGCAGCATTTTCAACATTAACGCCCAGAAAGACCTTGCCAGTTTTTGTTAATAACGCTGCGCCAACATTGTAATTTGAATAGGGCGCATAGGCCTTACCTCGAACTTCATTAGCTGCCTTGATCAATTCTTGTTTTTTCTCATCAGTCAGGGCCATGACGAAATCTCTCCTCATCACCAATTGGATCGGTCGTATTGGTAGTTCGTGCCTTTAGTATTATTGGTCACAAAATTGTACTACTTCTCCCAGGGGATGGAAGAACACAAATTACTTCTTAGTTTTTTTCCGGATTTGGCGGGCGGGCATACCAACTACTACCGTATCTGGGGGAACATCCTTAGTCACAACAGAACCTGCACCTGTGGTGGAATTTTCGCCAATCTCAATTGGAGCAACCAACATGGAGTCACTGCCTATAAAAACACCATCCTGGATGACAGTTTGATGTTTATTTTCTCCATCGTAATTACAGGTGATTGTTCCAGCACCGATATTCACATCTTTTCCAATCTGGGCATTTCCAACATAGGAGAAATGACCCATCTTGGATCCTTCTCCTAGATAGGAGTCCTTGATCTCCCCAAAATTCCCGACATGAACCCTCGGGCCTAGATGAGCACCTTTGCGCAGATGACTGAAGGGACCTATATCCACTCCGTCCTCAATTTGTGATTCCTCCACTACAGAAAACTCGATCTCACACTCATTCCCAACGTGGCTGCTAAAAATCCGGGTTCCGGGTCCAATTATGCAGTTTTTACCAATGGTTGTGTCTTTCTGCAGATAGGTATTTGGCAGGATAACTGTATCCTGGCCAATCACAACATCTGGATCGATATAAGTTGAAGATGGATCAAGAATGCTAACACCTGAAAGCATCCATTCCTGATTGATCCTCGAACGCAGGATCTGGCCGGTTTCAGCCAGGTGTACCCGGGTATTGATACCGATCAATTCCTTAGG
This sequence comes from uncultured Chloroflexia bacterium, assembly GCA_963824175.1. Taxonomy (GTDB): domain Bacteria; phylum Chloroflexota; class Anaerolineae; order Anaerolineales; family UBA11858; genus B10-G9. Next base: position 12,364 of record CAWGOD010000013.1, read on the forward strand.
ATCCTCGATCTGGACTGAAGCGACCTGATGCCCTTCACTAGCCGCCAACTCAACCAAATCAGTTAAATAATATTCCCCGCTCGAAGATGGAACCAATTTTTTTAAGGAGGCCCATAACCAGTCCGCTTTAAAACAATACATTCCCGCATTGAGCTCTTTGATCTCCAACTGTTCCGGGGATGCATCCACTTCCTCAACAATCTTTATAATCATTCCAGAAGGGTCTCTGGCAATCCGGCCAAATCCTCGTGGATTATCTTCCTGCAGCGTTAATAAGGTCATTGGGCCTGAATTGGATTCCTGGATTTTGACCAGGCTCTCCAAGGTTTGGGTCCTTACTAAGAGGCATATCACCATAAAGTACAAGGATCAGATCTGATTGGCCACCGAGCAGGCTTTCTGCCTGCTGCACTGCATGGCCTGTTCCCAATAATTCATCCTGAACTGCATACCTCAAATTATCACCCAGCGTATCTTTGGTTATTTCACCACCATGGCCGATGACGATCACCGGGGGCTGTTCAACCAGGGGAGCTGCAGCATCAATCACATAATTGATAAGGGGTTTTCCCATCAATGGGTGCAGAGGTTTGGGAAGATCGGATACCATCCGGGTTCCTTTTCCAGCTGCTAGAATCACAACATCTATGGTCATAGATTATCCTCAACGATAGTGTCTGAATAAAAAAACAGCGAGCGGGACATCGGGGTTAGTCCTGGCTCGCTAAAGGGATGGTTTTCCATTTTTTATTCAGGAAAGTCTGTAATTCTTATTCGATAAGAAAGGTAAGCTGGGGAGCCTGGACTCGAACCAAGATCAAAGGCTCCAAAGGCCTCTGTGCTGCCATTGCACCACTCCCCAACGTCAGCCAAGGCATTGTATCATAGGATTTTTAATGTGACAATGGAAATGGAATTTCAGCCCAGATATGAGCTTTTAGAGGACTATAAAGCATCCCCACCGGGAATAAAACCGAGTTTCTGGGCCTGTTCAAAGGAAAGGGAATCCGGACTGTCAATCCTGGTAATTTCCTCTTCCAGCGTGGCTGCTTTCCAGAAATCATGGACCTCATTTTCTCCCTCGGGAACACTTTCCGGTTCCTTTTTCTTAGCCTGGCTCTTTTTTGTAGTAGATTTCGTTCCTTTCTTTGCTGAGCCATTTGAACCCTTGGGTGTTTCCTTGGGAAGTTCTCCTTTAGCGGCCTTTGAGGGGGTTTTCTTAGCAGTTGATTTCTTGGTGGCCGCGGTTTTAGACTTGGTTGTTTTTTTCGAGTTCGCGGCCGGTTGTGGAGTTTCTTCCAACCCCTGAATAATCTCGGTCACTTCCTGAATAGCGAGGTCAACAGTGGTTAAAACCCAGGTCAGGTCATTATTCTGAGTAACCGGGTTTGTAATAATGATCATCCCGTAGCTGGAGTTGATATGGGACCAGAATAGGTCATATTTCTCTCCAGAGAAATACCAGACACTTTCAGGAGATTCATTTCCAAGGTAATAGGAAATTTTATTGGTCGTCTTAAAGGTGGTCAATAGCAAGGGCATGACATGGGATTCATAAACCGTATCAGGCACAATGCCGGTTTCGGCAGCAATCACTCCGCGGGACTCGATTACCATGATCGATATTGCTCCCAATTCTCCCCGCAAATCAGCGATCCTTGATGTTACATCGGGATGGAGAGCTTTTTTAGTAAGTTTGATAAGCTCTTCGAGATCTTCTTCAACTGGATCCAGCCCCATTGTCTTGCGGACTGCATTCAGGAATTCAGGCATTTTGAGTGGTTTAAGAAAGAAAGCCTCAGGATCCAAGTCGGCGATATCCTGATGAACATCATCATCTTCCAATTCCGGTGATGATAATAACTTGCATCTCTTCGTAAGTAGTTTTAAGTTTCCTGACCAGCTCTAAACCAGATAATCCAGGAAGCCCTACGTCTGCAATTAACAGATCAATCCCTGTCCCAACAACCTCGACAATGGCTTCTTCACCCGAAGGTACATCAACCAGGTCCAGGTCCAGGCCCAGAGTTTCCAGGTTCGCACGCAAAACAGTACGAATTTCCTGGTGATCGTCAACAATTAACACCCGGAATTTATCAGTCATGCTGATATCATAACATGCGGGTCTCATAAGAAAAACCCCCCAGAGGGGAGTTTTTACCTTGCAGTTTTATTAGCTCATAACAGTTGATCCTCTATCCTTCTAGTGCAGAAGTGGAAAACCTGGCTTATCATGTCGTCCTGCTAAACAAGTTGAAATACGATCCTCCCTTACCTCCAGCAGATAGCTCAAGGGCAATATTTTGATATAATAAATAAATGTCATCCCTGAACCCACCAGTGCGTTCTTTAAAGGTGCGATCTTACCTGATTCCCTCTTTTGCGTTGATCATGGTATTCGGTTCAACTTTTATTCCCGTATAAGAGCTGGTCTATCCTTGCATCATCTTTCGTCGCCTTAACTTTGTTTTCCTTTCTTTGGGCCTGGAGCTTAAAGAAAAATCTCCGCCTAGAAAGGAAAATGCGCTTTGGCTGGATGCGAGTGGGAGATAAAATTCAGGAACACCTCGGAATTGAAAATGACAGCCGGATGCCTGCCCTCTGGGTGAAAGTAATCGATCATTCTTACATGCCCGGCTACACTGCCAATACAGTCAAAAGTGTGCGAAGTCAGTGGTACACACACTGGTTTACGGATGGATTATGTGATCAGAGAGGAATTTACACATTAGGCCCCACCAGCCTGGAAACAAATGATCCCCTTGGCATATTTACGGTGAGAATTGATTACAGTGAAACAGTAAATATGATGGTAATTCCAGCTGTGATCCCGCTACCCCAGATTGAAATAGCTCCCGGTGGTAGGACCGGGGAAGGCAAATCTACCAGCACTGGATTGGAAAGAACCATAGTTGCCGGTGGAGTTCGGGAGTACGTACCCGGGGATAGTTTACGATGGCTGCACTGGCCAACCACAGCAAAGCATAATAAACCCTTTGTCCGGATTTTTGACTTCTCTCCATCCAGTAATTGGTGGGTCCTGCTTGATATGGATCCAAATGTGCAGGCTGGTGAGGGCCAGGAATCCACTGAAGAATACAGTGTTATCCTGGCAGCTTCCCTTGTAAATAAAGGACTACAAGAGGATAAAAAAGTGGGTTTCATCACCATGAGTGATGAATTAGTCTGGCACACCCCCAACAAAGGTGATGCCCAATTATGGAAAATCCTAAGATCATTATCAGTGGTCCGCCCCACTGGACCACCCTTGTCCAAAATGCTGAAACATCTCAGACTGACCCTTGAGCAGCGAACAAGCCTGGCTATTATCACTTCTAATATGGAGACCGATTGGATCAAAAATCTGGATTTGTTGGTCCGGAAAGGCATTGCACCAACTGTTCTGCTTTTAAATCCCTCTGATTTTGGAGGAACAGGGAATCCCAATGCAATTCAAAATCTTCTGCTAAATCGAAACATAAAACATTATTATTTCAGCGACTCCTTCCGAAATATATCCCAATTTGATCCTCTTGGTTCTGAATTGCAGCCGGGGGAGAAAATGAGGAGATACGTAAAAACCCTCGATAAACAATCCGTTCAGTGGAGATCTTTGGGATGAGAACTGCAATTAAAGATTTCCTCGACCAGTATCTAACCAAGCAAATCCTTCGGAATATGTTGCTGGTCTATCTTATATTTATTATGCTTGTGAACGTGTTAAGAGACTCAATCCAAGGTGTTGAAAACAGCCTGTTAATGTTAATGATTGCAATAGGATTAATCTTAGGATGGCTTCTTTCCATCTCAAAATTAGAGGTTTGGAAATCGGTTTTGATCACAATCCTAAGCGGTGGCTTAATCCTGACGATCCGGGTTGGCAGATTGGGCAGCTTGATCTGGTCATTATTTGGACAGGTCATTGATTTAGGTCCTCAAACCTGGCAGTGGATCTGGCACCAGGGCGAAGTACCGAGGTCGTTAACAATCCCAACTGGAATAGCTGAACTTGGTTCCAGGATCTTAACACTTGGCTCTCGGTTAGGCGTGTGGATCCTTAGTTTGCTGCGGGGAAAACCAATATTTGACCCGGTTGCGACAGCTTTTATTTGGGGAATATTTATCTGGATAATTGCTGTTTGGGCTATCTGGATCACGATCAAAGGAAAAAATCCTCTACCGGGTATCATTCCGATCTTGGTCCTAACCAGCGTAAGCTTGGTATACACAGACAGCTCTGTTTACAACTTGATACCCATGCTGGGTTTAATGGTTGGATTGGTTGTGATGGGAAGATACGATGCCCAGGAAGACCAATGGAAATCGAATGATATTAGCTTTGCTGGAATCATCCGGGAGCGTATGTTCTTTTTCTCCCTGATTATGGCTGTGGGACTGATGATTTTTGCAGCCATCAGCCCATCAATTACCATCCGAAGTATTGTGGATTTCATTAACAGAATCACATCTGACTCCACAGATGACGATCTGGCACGTTCTTTAGGCTTAGAACCTCTGTCCAGGGGTGGAAATGTAGATGTCTTAACTAACCGCCAAACCGGAGGACTTCCTAACCGTCATCTGATAGGATCAGGTGAGGAACTTGATGACCAGATTGTCATGATCATCCAAGCACAGGAGATTAACGGACACTGATCAGGAAGGAACTAATCCTGAGGAACATCACTATTATTGGCGCGGCTTAACTTATGATCAATATATCGGGCGTGGATGGGCCGCCAGGGATAGCGTTAACATAGATTACAATCCTGGAGAGAATACACTTTCAAGTTGGCCTGAGACTTATCAAATCATCAGGCAGAAAGTAGAAATAATCGAAGACTTGAACGGTCTGTTTTATAGTGCCGGGATCCCGCTGAGTGCTGATCAAGACTTCGAAGTCGCCTGGCGTGTTCAGAACACAAATCAGGATACTTTCGATATTTTTGGAGCTACGATAGATTCCAATAGCTACACAGCAGATTCACTGCAAGCACGGGCGAGCTCGGCTGAACTTCAAGAAACTCGCCAGGAATATCCCATTTGGATTCGAAATCGTTATCTCGGCCTGCCAGACTCAATTCCTGAACGGGTGATTGCATTGGCCAGAGATATCACTGCAACTGAACCAACTCCATATGACCGGGCAATCGCAATCGAGACTTTTCTGCGCAGATTTCCATACACTTTGGACTTGCCCCAACCTCCTCTTGATAGGGACATCACCGACTATTTTTTGTTTAGCGCCAAACGAGGCTATTGTGATTATTATGCAACTGCCATGGTGGTTCTTTCCAGAGCAGCTGGAATTCCTGCCAGGTTGGTGACTGGATATGTGGGCGGGCATTATGACGAGAATCTGGATGCCATCCTTGTGACTGCAAATCTTGCTCACACCTGGGTTGAGGTATATTTTCCCGATTATGGATGGATCATTTTCGAACCAACCGGAGGAATTGCCGAGATAGATAGACCCGAAGAACCAATTCCCGTTTTTGACCAGGATTATGCCACTGCCTTCGATCCCCTCGTCCCCGAAAAGCCAGGGTTGAGAGTGAACTGGTTTATCGTGATGATTACACTCCTATTAGGAGTACCCGGGATTGTGTTCATTGGCTTGTGGGTGGATGAACAGATCCTGAAACGTCTTCCGGGGCAGAAAGTCCTCACCAGGATTTACAGGCGTATTTACCGGTATGCCCATTGGATAGGGCTCAAATCCAAACCCGGGAACACCCCATATGAATTCGTCTCGAAATTGATCCGAATCCTAAACCAATATGGTAAAGGCAGCAAAGAAGCCGATTGGATATTAGTCGGAGCTGATCAACTTAGAGAAATAACCCGGGAATATTATCTTGCCATCTACAGCCAAGAAAAGGATAGAAGGTTAAATCCGACTGAAATGGCGCAAATCTACCGCACTCTTAGAACCCGTTTATGGTACTTATGGTTGCTGGTGCATGCTTATCCTTACCGGGTACTGCGTTATTTCCTTTGGGATACCCCCCAGATGTTAATAAAAAATGAGCCAACACAATTATAATAAGGAACAACATGACCAATATCCAAGAATTCTCAGAAAAAATCATCGCCAATATCAGCAAAGTTATCATCGGTAAGAGGGAAACTATCGAATTGGCAGTTGTGTGCCTTTTATGTCAAGGCCATTTGCTGATAGAAGACATCCCCGGGGTCGGTAAAACCATGCTTGCTCGCAGTCTGGCTCGCTCAATTGAGGGTTCATTCGGTCGAATTCAGTTCACACCGGACATGCTTCCAAGTGATGTAACTGGCGTTTCAATCTTCAACCAGGTAACCCGGGATTTTGAGTTTCGGCCCGGGCCAATTATGGCAGATATTGTCCTGGCAGACGAAATCAATCGGGCAACACCAAAAACTCAATCAGCCTTACTGGAAGCCATGCAAGAAAAAACGGTCACGGTTGACGGGATCACTCACCCGCTGCCTGAACTATTTATGGTGATTGCGACCCAAAATCCCATCGAGCACGAAGGTACTTTTCGGCTTCCTGAAGCCCAGCTGGACCGGTTTTTAATGCGTGTCCGCCTGGGATATCCCGAGTTAAAAGATGAGCTGGATATCCTGGATGGACAACAATATTTACATCCAATTGAAGATCTGAAATCGGTATTTTCCGTTAAGGATGTTTTTGAAGCACAACAAGGATTGAAATCAGTTCACATTGCCCCACCGGTGAAACGCTATATAGTTGAACTGGTGCAGAGAACCCGGGAGCATGAAGATGTATATCTTGGAGCCAGCCCCCGCGGCAGCTTGGGCTTATTCCGGGCAGGCCAGGCATTGGCAGCGATCCAGGGACGGGAATTTGTCACACCTGATGATATCAAATCAGTAGCAGATCCTATCCTTGGGCATCGTTTGATCCTGGCTCCCGGTGCTCGGCTTCAAAACAGGAATGAAAATAACATCCTTGAGGAGCTTCTTGAGAATGTCAAGGTTCCCGGAGGAGATATCTATTCCAAATAATCCATGTTGGAGCTCTAACAAAAAAGACCATCCTTTAGAATGAATGGTCTTTTTTTTAATAATTCAAGAAGTTATCAATAATTCAATTCATAACCTAATACCATCACGCCCAAACTGAGCGCCTCTCCCACTTGCTGGAGTTTTTCCAGGTCGATGGTGTCCATGTTATCATCCAAGGTTCCTCCCGTATCCCACCATTCGTCCCAGTGAACGCCAATATGGGGTGCCTCCGTCGCCTGACCGACCCCTCCTTCTTCAAAAAGGACACTCAGATCTACGAGGCTTTCTGCTCTGGAGACCGGGATTCTCATTTTTCTGGCAGAGGATTCGAACAACTCCACCAGGCGCAAACTTCCCTGTGTGGACAACATCACTGCCTCTCCAGAACCTGCACCGACTCCTCGAATCTCGATAATAGCTTCAAGATCAAGGTAAGTAGAGAACCCAGTTTTTGCCTGAAGGAACTTGGAAATATCCGGGTATGCCCATTCTCCGCCTTCTTGCCCTTCCCCAGAATAGGCGATGAATAAAAAGGTCCTGTTGGGCTGGTAACCAGACTCCTGCATAGTGTGAATCAACTCTAACATCAGAGCCACACCTGAAGCATTGTCATTTGCCGCCTGAGGTGCGGATTCTCCCAGCATCAAGGGAGGACTATCATACTGGGCCAAGACCACAATCAGCTTGTTATCCATCTGAGCTCTAATGTTACTCTTGTACCCTGGCAGGTGTCCGATCACATTGCGGACTTCAACATCCTCCTCAACTATCCCCTGGACGCTCATCGAGGCACCAACTCCCGTAGGTATGATCATAAATTCATCCTGATTGAGATCATCAATCTCGATCCCCAGTGAGTCGACCTGATAACCCGTTCCTTCAAGAAGATGGTTGGCAAGTTCGGCACTGATGCGCAAGATAGGAGTTTCTTGGCCAATGGTTTCAGTTGAACCAAAGGGGTCAAAGAAAGGAGATCGGGCAGATAAGGTAGTCCGCTTATTCAAAAGAGTCTGGTCTTCGGTGACCACCAGTAGACCCGCTTTCGGGATATCTTGGATCAACCCTACCTCATAGTCGTTCAAAACAACTACTATCTGTCCGCTGAAATCAAGCTCATCAAGGGCTGGGAAATTTTGGAACCACTGTCCTACCTGCATCAGGTCACCCAATCCCAGGAAGACCACTTCTCCCATGGATGCTCCCAAATTCCTATATCGGCCGACAAATTCCACGAAATCCTCATGGTAGACCAATTCACCTCTGTCGTCATTAAGTTTCAAGGTTGGGAGTTGTGTCAGATACTGAAAATCTCTGGTCCGGGTTTGAAAGTAAGTGAATTTCTCTCCAGCCGGCTGCAGGCCAAGGGCCTGGAATTGCCCTGCTATATAATCTGCTGCCTGATCCATACCCTCCGTGCCTAGAGAGCGGCCGTCCCATCGGGGATCAGAAAGGATATCCAGATAAGCGTAAGCCCTCTCACCCTGGAAACTTTTTGCCTGGTCAATGAAGATTGCCGTAGATCCTGTGGTACCACGAAACCAGAAAAATATGCCTGCAAGCACACCAACTGCTGCCAGGGTATATTTATTGAAGATCAGCCGGGTGGCTGCAATTCCTACGGTTTCGATAAATCTGCGGATTCCCTCTCCCAAGAAATTGAAACCCATGATTGCAACAAAGAAAGCTCCCGCAGGATACAAAGCAGTCCATGGGTATGAACGAGCATAAAGTCGAATATTGCTCAACAACGCACCCCATTCAGGGACATCTGAGTAATGATAGGGTGGTCCCCAGATCTCAATTTGTGCAAAAGCTCCCCCTCCTATAAAAATGCCGATAAAACCCAATTCACCCAACAACATCAGCACTGCCCCCATTTCCAAAGACAGGATCGAGACCAATCCAGGAATGATATTGGGGAGAACATGTTTACCGAGGATCCTACCAGAATTAGCTCCTGCTGCCGCAGCACTTTCAATGAACAGCTTGGGTTTAATTTCCAGCACCTTGCTGCGTACATACTGCATGATCTCACTCCAACCGATAAAACTCATAGCAATGATAAAAGGCTGCATACCCTGGCGGATGCCAATCCCCAGGATCAGTACCATCACCAGCAGTAGTGCCGGGAAGGCAGCGATGGTTTCTGATGCTCCCAGCACAAAACGGTCCAGCCAGCCTCCCGAAAACCAGCCAGCCAGAGCGCCCAGAAGGAAACCAAGTCACAAGACGGGCAAATCACCACTGTGATAGCCAGTGTTAAGGTCTGCTGCGCACCGGCAAGGATCAAACTCATCATATCCCTGCCCAGGGGATCGGTCCCCCAGGGATAGACCTCATCTGGCTCAAAAGGCGGCACCAATAATTCTCCCTCCACAAAGGTCATCCCCGAGTCGTGTAGTGGGCTGTGGGGCGACAACTGGGGGCTGAAAAACATAACAACAACCAATCCTGCTACGATCCCCAGGCCGATCAACAAAGCAGGGTTTCCCAATGTACCCTTCAACCAGACCCTGATTTGATCCTTTCCCATCGTCACGGTATCGTAATAGGTAAACTCATCCTCCCGTTGATCGATAATCTCTTTAAAAGGACTGGGACCGGCTTTATTCTTCCCGGGCAACCAGCGCAGCCAGGGTTTATCAGCCAGGAAAGCACGCGTGTTTTCAATAAGTTCTTTCCAAAATCCCAAAAATGTCTTCTTCCCACTACGAACATTAGACTTCCGATCCCGTAACCGGGGATCTATGATCGTATAGGATAGATCGAGAAACAAATTGACCAGAATGAACAGGACCCCCAGACACAATGCCAGGACAATGGTTAGGTCATCATCGCGGTTGGAGATGGACTGTAATAAGGTAAAGCCGATACCTTGCCAGCCAAAGAAGAACTCCACGATCGGTAAACTGCTCAAGGCAAATCGCAAAGAAAGGCCAATCGTAGTCAGGACTGGAACGGCGGCATTCCGAATAATATGCACAGCTGTGACATAAAAAGATCGTAAGCCCTTGCTATAGGCAGTTCTGACATAATCCTGTTTGAGGACCTCCTCAACGGTAACATAGGTGACCCGTGTGATTTGTGCCAGAGGTCGGGCTGCCAACACCAACAAGGGTAGGATAATGTGTTTATCCCAGCCAAATCCGCCCACCGGCAGGAAGGGCGTTCCGGTAATCCGGGTAAGTTTAATGGTGCCCAACTGCAGCAGTAATGCAGCGAAGAAACTAGGTATTGACACACCAGCGATGGACAACAGCAAAGCTGTCAGCGTAACGCCGGTCCTTCTTCCAGCGATAAATACACCCAGAAGCACACCAACCACAGCTGAGACCAACAGTGATAACCCCAGCAAGCCCAAACTGCGGGTCAGGACATCTGGGACTAACTTCCTCAACTGGTTTTGGTAGAAGCGAAACACTTCCAGAACTCGTTTCACCAAAATCGCCACGCAGGACATCAGAGGCATAATCCAGAGTTTTTATAATCCCGTCCGCGGCCGCTTCTTTGAAAGGTACTCCCCGAGCCATATCCAAACCCAGGAAGCTGGCATAGGTAATAAAAGCCAAAACTAAAAGCCCGAAAGCCAGTCGGGGAAGCAGGAAGGAGATCGGCTGTTGTAGGCGGCGAAGGAAAGGTATCTCCAATTTCGGAAATATATTCGGCTGAGGATCTTGTGAAGACCTGGCTTCTTTCTTAACAACATTGATATCCATCTTAAAAAAGCGCCACCAGGCCAAGAATAGAAATAGCAAAATCAGCACAAAAACAATTAAGAGCCAATCTCCATTCAAACCAAAAACGGCTATTCCACCCTGGTATAGATAGAGTGGAGTTAACTGAACGATAGATTTCAGATTTAAATTGAGGTTCGCAAGCCCAACTAATACAAAATTAATTACCAATAAACCCGAACTGATTCTTCCGGCGATCCGACCCGATGGCAGCACCACACTTAACAAAAGGGAGATAGATCCGAATAGGATCAGCTGTCCCAGCAACGTTATAAAGGGTCGCAACAGCTGCATAGGGACCAGATTTAACTCTGAGAAAATTGGCAGCGAAAACCCAACACAACCAGGCAGTCCCCAAAATCATTATGATAGCCCCCAGGAAACCTATCACTCTCCCCCAGAAGAAACCGCTTCTTTTGACAGGATTGGAGAAGACAGTTTTATACATACTATCTTCATCCATTAATAATAGCTGTGTGGAAATACTCACACTCACTATACCCAGAATCAAAACAACTGGATTGAAAAGGAATATATCCAGAAACTCTGTGCGTGGGGTGATTGACGAATTGCTACTTCCAAAAAAAACAAGGATTTTGGTTAGAAAAGACCCAGGAGAAGCATTTTGAGTGATCGTACTAAAATCATTATAAAGGAAATTTATCAGCAGGGTGTAGGCTGCCAAACCTAGGCCCCAACCCAGGATACTTCCTCGGAATTTCCGAATAGTGCGTGTGATTTCTCGTAACATAATTTCTCCCGAACTCCCCATTGATCGTAATGTAGTTGTGCGATGATATCCGGTTAGTGATCCTTTTTCCAATCAAAGAGGATCACTCAAAATTTGATTATCCCTGACAAGTATATCCCCTTTAGTGTGATTGTTTCCTTAATATTCTCCCAGGAAGATCACACCATAGATAGACAGGGTCAGCAGCGTATCCACAATGATTACAGTCATGTAGTACGACAGTGAAGACGGTGGTGAATCGCTACTGCGGCGGCGGCGCCATTCAGCGACCAGGATACCTAGACCAGCGATGATGATCGGTACAGCTATCCTTAAGACTACTCCTAAATCTTCCGGTAAATCCAGCCAGGCAGAAAACGGCACATAGATCAGCATGTCGGGCAGGAACAGCAGCTTAGAAATCTGGTAAGAGGCTAAAGCCAGCACAATGAGTAATTGAGAAAACCGCTGCGTGACATCTTCGTCATTGCGGGCTAATCTCAAGATAATCATCATCACCAGTCCAATGGCCATCCAGGGGAAGGCAAAAGGGAAGAGCAGAATACCAGTTATAGCTTCAATTCCTCCTGAGAGGAGAAAATTGGAAATATCACTCAGGACAACACGATCCAATATCGCCTTGGTCGTGGGAGATGTTGTGGCATAATAGACCCGATTCCCTGAAAAGCCTTCCTGCCAGACCAGGTGTAGATTTCCTCCAGCATCAGTGAAAATGTATGGATTCTGAGAAATCTCAGTTGTTTGGGTTCCTACTGTATAGCCTTGATAGTTTCCATCCTCAAAGATACCTACTGCTATCTGGATATGGCTGTCGAGACGGAGATTCTGATTCGCAGATACAGCGACGATCTGGGCTCCTTGGGCCGGATTCGGTAATGTCCGGGGATCAAGGATATAGTTCGTGCTCATATAATTCTCGGGAGGTGCAGGAACAATCTGTGATAGAGCAATTGAGCCTTGATAGGGTTGAATGAGATCCTCACTAACTGGGTATATCGTTAACAGCGCCCGATTAGCTTGCGCTGGGTCACTCTTTGGGAATACCAGGTATTCCGTGATCGCGGTGCCGGCTTCTAAACCAACCTGTCTTAAGATAGACCAGAACAAATATACATGACTGTCAGTGATACCGATAACAGGACCATCCAGTCTGTTTCCTACTGCAACCTGAATCTTGGCTAGTTCTTCACCTTCTAACGGGAAAGAAGAATCATCAAAAACCTGTGAGTAGAATAACTTATCTCCTAGCATCCAGGCCACATGAATACTTTCATCATCCGCAATCAAGGCAGGTACTTCCCCTTCTATGATCATCAGTTCTGGAGGTGAAATGATATCTCCTTGCCCTGAAATCCTGGAAATATAAAGAGAGAAGGAATCATTATCTTCCCAAACAATAGTCAAATTCCCGCGATCATCCCCGGTGACGTCAAATTGGCTGACCCACTCCGACCCCTGGGAAATCAGTTTCGGCAAGGATGTAATCTCAGCATCGGTGTCGATGATGGCATGCCACAGCTCCCAACCTTTTTTGGTAGATTGCCGGGCTGCCCACACCAGGTGAAGTTCATCCCCATTATTAACCACTTTGGGGGAGCGCACATAAGGGCCCAATCCAAGTGCCAGTTCTTGATCCATGATAATCCTGGCATCCTGGTCGATCTGAATATAACGGAAGGAATTTCCAGTATCTCCATCTGTAGAGGGAATAACAACCTGGATAAGGTTTCCTTCTAGGTTAACTGCCACTGAGGGAGTACCACTAGCCTCGTCAGTTAGTTGCAGTCCCCGGCTGAAGTTGCCAGGTGGTTTGCGGGTTTTCTGACCCATACCTCCGCAGCCAGCCAGCAGAACGACTACAAGCAGGATAAGAACAAAAACTGGAAATTTGTGGTTAATATCTTCTTCTTAACATGAATTCATTCCTTATTTAAAAAAAACTGCGGATGCCCTGGCATCCGCAGTGAGAGTTTCACACTCAGGACGTAATTGATTATCTGTGATCCCTACTTGTCTATCTGTCGGGGATCGAATGCGTCTCGGAGGCCATCGCCAAGGAAGTTAAAAGCGAGGGTAGTCAACGAGAGCGCGATGGCAGGAATCAAAACCTGGTTAGGATAGGAACGCAATGCCTGAACGCCTTCCTGGATCATCATGCCCCAACTGGGAGTGGGCGCATTGACGCCTAATCCAATAAAACTCAGGAATGCCTCCGTGAAGATGTAGCCTGGAATAGCCATCGTTTCCGCCACGATCAGTGGTCCCAGGATATTGGGCAGCAGGTGTTTGAACATGATCCGGGTGTCATTGGCACCCAGAGCCTGGGCTGCTTCCACGAATTCCATCTTTTTATAGGAGAGCACTTGCCCCCGGGCAATACGGGCCATACCCAGCCAGTTGATCAACCCGATAGCAATGAACAGGAACAGCATACCTCCCATCTCGTTATTCAGGTTGATGAAAGCTGCCCCAAAACCTTCTCCACCACTGCGGCTGGCGATGGCTTTGAAGTAGGTTTGCAGCAGGATAACCACGATCAGGAACGGGAAAGCCCACAGGAAATCCACCACCCGCATCATGATAGCTGTCCACTCTGCCGCCTGCATAACCAGAGATCATGCCGTAAATAATACCAATCAATAAACTCACAAAGGATCCAGCAAAAGCGATCGACAGAGAAACACGGGCACCAAAAATCGTCCTGGTTAAGATATCCCGGCCTAGATGATCTGCTGAAAGGGGATATCCGTGCTGAAATTAGCATAATTCTCTGCCCCCTCTGGCATTAAGAATAACATCCATTCCGGAACAGCGTTATTTGCCAGTAAATCCTGCTCAGCAAAGGTAAAGGGAGTGAGATAATTTGCAAATATAGCCATCAGCATCATCAAGATAATGAAAATCCCGCTGATCACTGCAATTTTGTTCCGCATCAGCCGATCAAAGGATTTTCGCCACAAACTGCGTTCTTTTTGATTGCTTATTCCATTCAATTCTATATCAACAACTGCCATACATTCCTCCGAGCCATCTTGGAGTAGTTTTGATTAATCATAGCGAATGCGTGGATCCAGCCAGGCATATGTAATATCCACCAATAAATTGGCGATCACCAGCACCACAGCGTAGATCAGGGTCACGCCTGTGATCACCTGGTAATCGCGGTTGCCCACACTGGTCACAAAATGTTTCCCCATAGCCATTAATGCCGAAGATCTGCTCCACGATAAATGTTCCTGTTAACAAGGCCGCAAAAATGGGTCCCAGAATGGTCACAACCGGAATCAGGCTGTTTTTGAGAGCATGGACAATAATCACCGCCCGCTCTCGTGAGGCCTTTGGCCCGGGCTGTGCGGATATAATCCTCACCAATCACCTGCAGCAGACTGGCCCGGGTCAGGCGGGCAATGCCTGCCGCTGAACCAGTTCCCAAGGCAAATACGGGCATCACTGCCCGGGCGAAGAAATCCTTATCCAACTGCACTGGGAAGGAAACCCAGTAAATAGGGCGGTTTGGCACCCCAACCCGCCACAGGGAACCAGCCCAGGATCAAGGAGAAGATCCAGATCAGGATCGGAGCCAGCACCATGTTGGGGATGGATACAAACATCACTGCCCCAAAAGTAGCTGGTGTAATCGATCCAGGTGTTTTGGTTCAAGGCGGCAATGATCCCGGACGGGATACCAATGATAATAGCCAATAATAATGACATAAAACCCAGCTGGGCGGAGATAGGCAGGGTAATCTTAATAATATCCGCCACAGTTTGCCCCCTGAAGTGAAAAGAAGGACCAAAATCTCCCCGGATCACCCCCTGAGAACCACCTTCCTCTCCCAGGATATCATCGCCGATCATATAGGATAGATACTGCTTCCACATCGGCCAATCCAGGTGATATTTGGCTTCCAGGTTGGCTACAATTGTAGGCGGTAGGCTGCGGTCGCCCGCAAAATCAAACGGTCCGCCCGGGATAGCCTGCATAAGCACAAAAGTGAACAGGCTGATCGCAATCAAAACCGGGATAAACTGCAGGATTCTGCGAAAAATATAGCGGGCCATAAAATAATTCCTTTGTGAAAATTGGAGACTGGAGGAGAACCCTCCAGTCTCCAAAAACTAACTGTAACTAGTCTGGATCATTGATTATTGAGCTGCGGACTTGGCGTCCGCATCAATTGTCCAGTTGAAGAAGTCGTTTCCGCCGATGACAGGATAGTTCCTGGTCAGCCACGGTTTGGTGACCTTAACGCTCGTGTAGTGATAGATCGGAGCATAAGCAGTTTCAACTTCTGCCAGCATCTTCTCGGCTTCGAGGTACATCGCAGCCGTTTTGCTGGATCAGATTCAACTACCAGCTGCTGCGGTCAGTGCATCGAAATCACCGAATTCTCGGCGGAGGCGGTTTGCACCTGCGTCAGCATTGAAGACTTCATGAACCCAGTTGTTCTCATCCGGGTAGTCCGCACACCAACCAAGTCGCCAGATATGAGGCATATCATCAAGCGGGGTATCATTCTGGATGGTGTCCAGATAGACAGCCCATTCCTGATTCTCAACGCGAACTTCTACACCAAGGGTATCTGCCCACATCTGCTGGATTGCAGCAGCGATTCGGGCGTGGCCTTCACTGGTGTTGTGCATAAGCACGACATCCAAAGCGTTGAAGTCATCAATGGTCATGCCTTTCTCATCCAGGTATTCCTGGAGGGAAGCCTGGCGGCATCGGGATCATAAGCCAAGACCAACGTTCCAGGTGCGGGAGCGCCGAAGATTCCAGGAGGAGCAAAGGAGGTGGCAGGGATCTGGCCACCTTTGAGAACATTGTCGATCAAGCTCTGGCGGTCAATTGCCTGAGAGAAAGCTCGGCGGACACGGACGTCATCGAAGGGGGCTTTGTTGTTGGTGAATCCGTAGTAGTAGGTGCAGGGATCAGGAGCAATGCGTGAGTTCTTCGCTCAGGACCGGATCTGCTTTTACGCGATCCATTTCGGGCAGCGGAACGCCAATGGTATCCAGTTCATTGTTCTCGTAGAGGGCAAAGGCAGTGGAGTCTTCCACGATCATGACCCTATCAACGCGCTCAATCTGAACATCATCAGCATTGATCCAGAGCGGGTTCTTGACCAGGCTTAGTTCGCCACCGTGAATCCAGCTTTCCAGCGCATAAGGGCCGTTGGTAACAATCAGACCAGCTTCGGTCCATTTCTCGCCCCATTCTTCAATGGCCCATGCAGGCATGCGGATTAACAATCCACATGCCTGCGATGGCAGCGAAGTAACCAGCAGGATATTCAAGGGTGAATTCCACAGTGGTATCATCCAGTGGCTATCACACCCAGATCATCAAGGGTCAGTTCTTCATCGCCGCCATTGATGGCTGCAGCATTCTTGATGACGTAGGTAACATAAGCATAGTCAGAGCCGGTGGCGGGGTCAACGGTTCGTCTTGGCACCATAAACCACATCATCGGCATTGACAAAGCGGGGGTTGCCGTCTGCGTCAACTTCCTGGGTGGTTTCGCCAGTGACCGGATCATACTTCACCCAGGCGAGTCATCCCGCAGGTTGAAGGTCCAGGTCTGGTTGCCGTCAGCATCCTCGCCGACTTCCCATTCAGTCGCCAGATAGGGTTCAACTTCACCGGTGACAGGGTTAAATATGGTCAGACCCACAAACAGGTTTCCGTGAGGTCCACGGAAGTGGTGTCAGTGGCCAGGGAAGGATCCAGTGTAGGGGGTTCAGTGCCCAAGTTCCAGTTCAAGGTTACAGGCTGCATCGCTGCTTCAGCTTCTTTCTCAACCTCAACGACAACTGTTTGAATCACAGTTTCGCCATCAATTTCGACGATGACTGTCTCAACAGCGCCGCTTCCGCAAGCGGAAAGAAGCAAAGAACCTGCAATCAAGACTGAAATCAGTACTAATAGTCTTTTCCTCATAGCTTTTCTTCTCCTTCTAATATTTGTTTCTAAATACAAATTGCAGTTGCTTTTTTGATCGAGTGGCATCACCTCCTTATCGGTGGATTTTCTCTTTATTTCGATACGAGTGAAAAAAGAGGGTGTATCAGATCATTTGTTCCTGGGCCATTTTTGAGAAATGACAGGCGACCCAGTGGCCTGGTTCTTTTTCTTCAAAGGGTGGGTCCTCAATTTTACAGCGTTCCTGTGCAATTGGACAGCGAGTATGGAAGTGGCATCCAGAAGGTGGATTCGCAGGGCTTGGCACATCACCTTCCAAGATAATCCGTTTTCTCTGGCGCTCTTTGACCGGATCGGGAATCGGCACAGCAGATAGCAGTGCGATGGAATAGGGATGCATTTTATTATAAAATAGTTCGTCCTTGTCGGCAAGTTCAACCAGCTTGCCCAGGTACATCACTGCGATCCTGTTAGAGATATGCCGTACCATAGAAAGGTCATGGGCAATGAAGAGATAGGTCAAATCGAATTTTTCCTGGAGTTCTTCCAGCAGGTTGACTACCTGGGCTTGAACAGAGACATCCAGGGCAGAAATGGGTTCATCACAGACGATGAAATCTGGGTTCAATGCCAAGGCCCGGGCCACGCCGATCCTCTGGCGCTGTCCGCCGGAAAATTCATGCGGATAACGCTTGATGAAAAACGGATTTAAACGCACCAGATTGAGCAGTTCCTGCACCCGTTCTCGACGCTCTTTAGGCGTGCCAATCTTATGGATATCCAGCGGTTCACGAATGATATCCCCAATCGTCATCCGGGGATTGAGTGAAGCGTAGGGATCCTGGAAGATGATCTGCATATCGCGGCGCAGTTTGCGCAATTGCTTTCTCCCATGGCTGGTCAGATCTTCGTCTTCATAAATAAACATTCCCGGCTGTGGGTTCGTGCAGCTGCAGGATGGTTCGGCCGGTGGTGGATTTGCCGCAGCCGCTTTCACCCACCAGGCCAAGGGTTTCACCTTTTTTAATATCAAAACTAATATTGTCCACAGCTTTTACAGCGCCTACCTGGCGCTGGAAAACAACACCCTGGGTGATGGGGAAATGTTTAACCAGATTCTCTACACGAACCATACTATTATTTTTTGTCATTATCTTAGCTCCCCTGTCTTAATGTCAACCCAGCAGGCAATTCTATGGCCGGGTCCGACCTCTTCCAGGAGTGGATTCATCTCCTTGCATTTGGGTTTGGCATATACACAGCGCGGCTCAAACGGGCAGCACGGGGGCATTCCAGCAGACTGGGCGGTAGTCCTTCAATAGTGGCCAATCTCTCATCCGTCGTTTCATCCAAACGCGGAAGGGATTTCAGTAGTGCCAATGTGTAAGGATGAAGCGGATTGCCATAGAGTTCATCGATCTTGGCGTCTTCCACCACAAAACCAGCATACATGACAATCACCCGCTCTGCTATCCCGGCCACAACTCCCAGGTCATGGGTGATCCAGATCAGAGCCATGCCCAATTTTGCCTGAATTTCTTTGACCAACTCAACTAATTGGGCCTGAATGGTTACATCCAGGGCAGTGGTGGGTTCATCAGCAATCAACAGAGGTGGGATTGCATGCCAGGGCAATAGCTACCATGGCCCGCTGCCGCATGCCACCTGAAAATTGGTGGGGATAATCAGTTCAGACGACTTTCTGCTTCAGGGATATTCACCAGCGCCAAAAGCTCTGCTGCTCTCTTCGTGGCTTCTTGATCACTCATACCCAGATGTAGTTTGAGGGGTTCTTTGATCTGAAATCCAACCGTCAGTACCGGATTAGGGAGGTCATCGGATCCTGGAAGATCATGGTCATATTGGATCCCCGAATCTTGCGCATCTCAGATTTTGAGAATTTCAGTAAGTCCTCTCCTTTGAATAGAATTGCTTCTGCCATAACTTCAGCCGGTGGTTTCGCCAGCAAATCCATCACGGAGAGCATGGAAACACTTTTCCCGCAACCGCTTTCCCCCACAATGCCTAATGTCTCACCCGCATGCACCTGGTAAGAAATACCATTTACCGCGTGAACCGTTCCATCATGAGTATGAAACCTGGCGTGCAAATCCTGAATATCAAGAATGACTTCTCTATTATCCAATTCTCTCCTCCAGTAACAAAAATGGCGCTTTGTACTTTTTCAGAAACAAAGTTTTTTAACTAGATTAAGATTACTTTCCTGAGTATGCCAAATCGATTCCAATTATATAATCAGAAATATATTTGCATTAACAGCCTTAATGCAAAATTTTACCACAAAGAAGACCTGATTGTGGAAAATGAAACTCATGATTCTGCGCATAAATCACAGTACGAAAATATTATCATATGTGAAACATTTCTTCAACTGACTAAATTTCTCATTATGCAGAGAGTTTGGTAAATACCATTACCCACACGATATAGTTTCGGAATCTGGATGATCTCCTCTCTGTGTAGAGGTGAATCAGTACTAGAAAATCCCCTCACCTGGCAATATGTTCTTCCAAAATCCTCACCAGGCGTTATAAATATCGATCTATTCGGACCCAGTAAGAATATCGATTTATCAGCATTGGGCATATTTGCATTTCTATCTAGAACTTGATTTCACTTAATCGCTTCAAGATTCCATAATATTGGAAATGGATCGTTTACCAAACCTACTATTTCAGGTGATGAAATGATGATCTCTCTTCGGAATAAGAACGGCAGCAGCTGGTAATTCTTCTCTGAAGATCTCACGGATCTCTTCCAGAGAGTTCAAATAATCTTCTGAGTCCGACAAGGTTGTTAAGACATCCACACAAGCAGTGTCAAATCCCTCATTGCTGTATCCCGCCGCGTTCACCCCACCCCAACCTTTTGGATAGGAAGGATATAAACCAGGGATTTCATCTGAAATGAATAAACGACAGGGTTGATAATTTCCAGCAGCCCAGGCAAAATATGCCAGATCGAATTTACGACCGAAGATCGGACCATCTGGTCCTGGCGCCAGAAGTTCTGCAGGGGGCAGTAATTCAACTTCAACTCCAATACCGCAGGATCCAAGCCCATCCTGGATCACTGTCACTGCGGTAGGCAGCGGATCAGCTTCAGCAGCCAGGAGTGTGAATTCCAAAATAGTGCCGTCAACTACACCGGCAACCCCATTCGCAACTCGAGGAGTTTCTGGATCCCCATCTCCATCTAACCATCCCAGTTCCTTTAATAACAATCCGGATTCCACTGGTTGATATGTATAGGTTATTTCCAGATCGTCCATACCGAATTGGTTGGGAGAGAAAAAGTCATCAACTATCCCACCAGCATCCAATCGTAAGGAAGTGATCTTTTCTCTATCGATACAGCCCGCCAGAGCTTGGCGTAATCCAGATATCCGCCAAAAGAATCCGGTTGGCATCCCTCGAATTGACTCCAAAGCTGAGCTGCTCCCAGGCTTTATTCTCGCTTTGATAGATCCGCAGGTCGCCATCCGCTGCGCCCTGCATAAGTTCAGCCTTATATTCAGAAAGTCCTGGTTGATTAACAACCAGCTGGCATTCTCCAGACTGGAAAGCTGCCAGAGCTTCTTCCGCACTACCAACGAAGCGGAAGACAAGGGCATCGAAACCTGGCAATCCATCAGAAACCAGGTAATTTTGTTCATTGGACACCAAGGTGATATGGTCTCCATGCACCCATTCAGCAACCTGATACGAACCCCAGGCCAGTGGGCGTTCAACACTCTGAGATGAGGTGAGCAGTTCATCGCGGGTTAGATTCTTCCAGAGATGTTCTGGTAAAGGATCGAAAAATAGATCCGGATATGAATATGATACCCAGATAACCTGGCAGGCCTGTCCAACTGATCTCTTCATCCTCTCCAACTTGATAGGAGGAGGAGTAGCGCAGTTTCTTCGGGCCGCCTGAGCCATAAATAAGTGCGGCAACCTGATAAGAGTACACAGAATCAGAAGCGCTTATCGGCGTACCGTCTGACCAGGTAATGCCACTTTGGATTTTAAATTCAACCCTGGTCTGATCCATGGTAATTGAATTCTGGTCCTCAAAGGTTTCCACACATGAAGGGTCATAACAGCCGGAAGGTCGGTATTGTGTGCCGTTTGCCAGGATTGTTAGATTACCAATGTGATTTACAATACGTTCCCCCGGAAAAACATCTACTTGAGAAACTGTGACCAGCCCATTTTCCAAAGAAGGGATATCTTCAATGAGAGCAGAATTCGCGCCAAGGGATGGGTCAGAAACAGTCCAATCATAAATAGCCTGACGGATTATCCTGGCCGAAGCTGATTGATCTCCATACAAAAATAGTGAGGTGGGTTCTTCTCCCAGGCAGACAGAAAGAACCTTTTCAGGTACCGGACTTGGCAAGGGTGTGATTTGGGGTCCCTGGTCCTTTTCCGGGATGTTAATAATTTGGGAACTCTCCGCCAGACAAGCGGACATCGACAGGACCAAAATCAACAGGATTGTGAGAATTAATTTTCGTTCTAGAACCATGGTATCTTGTCTTCTTCCACTTCTCTCATCCGCAGATATGACCGGTAGCGCTCCGGATGGATTTCCTTATTCTTTAATAGCTTCGATCACAGCACAACCTGGTTCATGGGTATGGGTGCAGTCACTGAAGCGGCAATGTAACAACGCCTCGTGGATTTCGGGAAAATAACCATCCACTTCTTCCGGTGTGATGTCCCAAAGATCCAGCGCTTTTAAACCCGGGGTGTCCGCAATATATCCTCCATCACTTAATGGGATTAAACTTCTGGATACAGTAGTATGTTTCCCTTTTTTGGTCGCTTCACTTACTTCTTTGACTTCCAAACCTAATCCAGGTTGAATGGCATTCAGGATGCTCGATTTTCCCGCACCAGACGGACCCGCAAAAACACTGGTCTTTCCGATCAACTCTTTCTTCAGTTGATTAATCCCCCGGTTCTTCACCGCCGATGTGTAAAAAACCTTGTAGCCAATCTTCTGATAACGCTGGAAGTATTCTTTGGCTTTTTTCATTCCAACCAGATCGATCTTGTTTGCCACGATTAAAATATCTATTGACTCTCTTTCTGCAATGACTAAAAAACGGTCCAACATGGGCAAACGGGGTTCAGGTTGGGCAACAGAAAAAATAAAGACAGCCTGATCGGGGTTGGCAATAATGATCTGTTTGAACTCCCCTCGAGCAGTTGGCGCCATGCGGTAGAGCATTGACTTGCGGGGTTCAACTTCTTCGATCATACCTGTGCCAGGTTCCTGCTCAGTAATGATCACCCAATCACCAATGGCGATAATGTCAGCCAACTTGCGGCCTTGCTTTAATCGTCCTCTAAGTTGACATACAACGACCTTGCTCGCCAGTTTCAACACTAAAAAAACCGGATTGAGCCTGGATCACCCGTCCACGAATCTCTTCAGTCACTTAACACCTTTTCCTGATTATTCTGCATCATCCTCGGGGACATACCAGACGCCAATTTCTGATTCCCAGGGGTAATAACGAAGCACCTGATTAAAATAGAGCTCTACAACTCGTCTGAAGATTGGTGCTGCGACATCAGATCCTTCCCCGGCGTTTTCCGCGATTACCACAATGGCAATATCCGGTTTGTTTTCATTTTGATTATATGTATAGCCGCTAAACCAGGCATGGGATTCTCCTGAACCTGATTCCGCTGAGCCAGTTTTTCCAGCCACTTTAATCTGCAATCCTCTGATACGGTGATTTGCAGTACCGCGGGGATTATCAACAACTTGCACCATAGCATTGTTGATGATATTGCGTGTTGAGCTGCTGATCGGAAGTTCACCAACTTCCTCGGGTTCAAAACTGAAGATCTCCTCGCCACCTGCGCTGCGGATGCTTTCCACAAATTGCGGTCTGTATATGGTTCCGCCATTACCCAGAGCTGCCATAAATTGGACAACCTGAAGTGGAGTGACCTGCGTGTCTCCCTGCCCAATTGCCTGGTTGGTGGCATCCAATTCAGATCCTGGAGCCGGAATATTGCCGGGCTCTTCTTCCAGGGTTTCAATGCCGGTCAACGATCCCAATCCAAATCCTTTTGCCATATCCGAAACCGCTTCCGGATATCCATTTTGGTATAGATGCAGTCCGATATGCCAGAAATAAGGATTGCAGGACCGCATTAGACCCTCGGTCAAAGTGAGCGGACCGCTAGGAGGTGTTTTATCATCTTCCAGGAAGTGGTCATAGGTCCAGTCATGGAGAGTGACTCCACCTAGCTCTTCAAAGAAATAATCGCAGTCATATACATCACTTTCTTTGAACTCTCCGGTCTCCAGAGCGGCTGCCATGGTGATTACTTTGAATACTGATCCCAAGGGATATAAACCTTGGGTAGCACGGTTCAGGAAAGGAGATTTTTGGTCTGCTTTATAGTATTCCTGCAGTAAAAATGAGGAATTGTAATAATCGGAGTTAAAAGCATTGGGATCAAAATAAGGATTCGACGCCATGGCCAAAATGCGTCCTGTATCCATTTCCATAACCACTATTGCTCCGTTATAACCATAGAGCGCTTTTTGGACTTCCAGCTGGAATTCTTTTTCAAAGGTCGTGTAGATCTCTGCTGGTGGGGCGGCTTCTTCCCGTGCCAATTGGGAAATGGTTTCTCCTTCTTGCATTCGACAATATAGAGGATACCTCCCCTATCACCAGCAAGGTAATCCTCTCCCCATCTTTCCAAACCCTGCCCACCTACTTTCTCACCTTGGGAGTATCCCTGAACACGATAGGCATCCAGTTCAGCTTCCTGTATCCAGCGCACATACCCAACTGCCTGGGGTGCTGCTCCGCCATTAAAATAATACCTGCCATCAAAGGTCCGCAGCAGAACCCCGTTATTTGTCCAACCTTCGAGAATACTGAGGCGGGGTTCAATGGCATCCATGGAGATCGCGCCCAGGGGAAGATACCAATCCACTCCAGGAGGATAATCCTCGTACATGGCATAGATCACTTCCGGTGGCATATCAAGGGTGCGCCCTAATTCTTCCAGGACCTTATCTTCTTTTTCAAGGTCTGATCTGTGAGGGCGTAAGACCTACCGAAATTGCATCAGCATAAGCTACGATCACGCTGCCATTCCGGTCATAGATATTTCCTCTGGAAGGAACCAAGCGGGTCAGCTTGAGCATATTATCCCCTTCCAACTCAGGGAAGATCAAACCCCTTGACCAATTGACCTTCCAAGTTCCTTCGTTAAGGCTGAGAAGGAGGATAATATCCCGTTTTAAATCATCGATCAATAAACTATTGTAATTTATTGAGACTGCAACCTGTGCCTGGCTGGGATCAACAAAGGATGACAGGATCGCATATTCTAGCGATTCCATGGCAAGTTCGACAGTCACGTCATGGTAAATCTGGGAAAATTCCTCCTCAGTGATCGCTTCCTGGCTCGAGGGATTTAACATCGAATACATAGCCTGGTAATCATTTGTTTTCCAGGATTCCAGAAATTCGATTGCAGCTTCCTCTACATCTGGAGCTTGTGTTGTCTGAACCTCCGGTGGCGCTAAACCAGGTGTAGGAGTTCCTCCAGATGGCAGTGTGCTTTCCGGAGTTGATTTACTGCAACCCGCTATCAAAGTAAATAGGATAAGTATTAATATGAATTTTTTCATAGTCAATTACTCTCTGTACTATGTCCTTTCATTCCAGCCAATACATCGGCGTATATCGGACACTGATAATGAATTGAATCCTGACAGCGATCCGCTACTCGGTGGTCAGTTTCAATACCCATCTCTTTCATTAATACTGCCAAATGGCAGAGAGGTAAACCCATAACATTGGCAAAACAACCAAAAAATTCCGGGGCTGGATTAAAATCACGGTTCTGAATACCGTAAGCTCCCGCTTTATCCAGGGGATCGCCACTGGCTATATAATCCTGGATCTCATCTTCAGTATACTCTCTCATAACCACTTCAGTGCAAACCAATCGGGTTTGGATTTCCCCGGTAGAGAGATTATAAAGAGCAATACCTGATAACACATGGTGTGTTTTACCCCGTAATTGCTCCAGGATCCTGGCAGCATCCATCTGATCCAGCGGTTTTCCTAAGATCTCAGTTCCATCAACAACAATGGTATCCGCCCCTAACACAAAGGCATTTTCGAGGGAATTGGTCAATACACTTTCTCCCACCTTAAGTGCTTTTTCCTTAGCGAGACGAATCACAAACTCATCTGGTTTTTCGCCAGGGATTTCCCGCTCCTCCACATCTGAATTAACGACGATAAACGGATCAATTAAGTTCCGGAGAAGGATCTTCCTCCTTGGAGATTTTGACGCCAGGATGAATTCTGTCATAGATTTGCAGGTTTTTCTAGATATTTTTTGTGATTTTCAATACTCCAAATTCTATCACAACCATCACTTTTTCTAGTTCCTCCGGTGTTTGATCTTATAGCCATATGTTAATAAAACAGATAGCGGATGCTTGGCCCCTTTTTGGTACAATGGCAGACAATGGTCACCGAAAAGAATAAACCTCAAAAAAGAGCTTTTCCAGCCTGATCCTACTTTGCCTGATCTTGATGAACTCTTCCTCCCAGGTAAGAGCCCAAGCAGCCAGAGAGATTTCCCTCTCCGCGCCTGATCTGGCAAATTATCCTGACATTACCTTCTATATAGATGTAAACAATAGAGAAGGCAGAAGCATTACTAATCTGACTGCTGATCAAATCACCCTCCATGAAAACGGTATTCGTCAAGAATTGCTGGACTTCCAGTCCCTCAGTCCCGGTATCCAACTTGTAGCTGCTTTCAATCTGTCCAATCCATTTGCCATCCAGGATATCAATGGCAATTCCCGCTTTGACTATATTAAGCAGTCATTGATAAACTGGGCAGCCCAACCGCAGAACTCAGCGCCTGATAATATTAGCATTGTCTCCAATGATGGCTTGGAGCACTCCCATCTCATAGAAAAATCTGATGTGATATCGATCCTGGAAGGATATGATCCAGACCTTCGGGAGACCGAATCCAATTTCAACGTTCTCGCCAAGGCGATCAGTATCGCTTCCGACCCGGTCGATCAACCAGGCATGAAACGTATTGTGCTGCTTTATACCAGCCAGCCAACTACAGAAGGGTTTGCTGCTATTGACAACCTTATCTCCCAGGCTGCGGATAACCAGGTCAAGGTCTATACTATCTTGATATCATCACCAGCATTCTTCTCAACAGCGGGGGCTGCTAAACTTCAGAATTTATCTGTGGATACCGGTGGGTTATTCTTACCGTTTTCTGGAGATGAACCACTGGCAGACCTTGAACAAATACTTGAGCCGCTGCGAAGCACTTATTTGCTCAATTATCGCTCCCAGATCGTGTCACCAGGCACTCAAACCCTGGAAGTAACTGTGGATATCTACGCTTTCTCCAATAGTTGGTGTACGTGAATTTTTCCTTGATATTCAACCCCCAAATCCGATTTTCATCTCTCCCCCCAGGAAATAACCCGGGAGATAATGGAAGAAAATTCTGTTGATAACACCAATCAGACCTTCCAACCAGAAGCTGTTCCACTAAATATCTTATTGGAATTTCCTGACAATCATCCCAGGGATCTTGAGGAGCTGATATTTCGGGTGGATGGAGAGATCGTCGACAGAAAAACATCTCCCCCTTATGAACAATTCATCTGGGACATCAGTTCATATGAGACTAGCGCCATACATCACCTTTCCCTTGAAGCTGTTGACATACTTGGTTTATCGAGGTTAAGTGTAGAGACTCCGGTTGAGATCAAGGTTATCGTCCCACCTCCAGATCTCCCCAGCATCATCCAGGCGAATGCCCCTGCCCTGGCTGGTTTGGCAGTGATCCTGCTGGCCGGGTTGGCGCTTTTCATCTTCATATCCCAGGGAAGGATCCAGCCAGGTGTGACAAATATTTTCCAGTTATTTTCCTCGAAATGGGTGCAATTCACAAAATCCAAAACCCTGGTCAGAAAAATCCTTCCAAGGAAAAACACCGACCTTCAGGATAGCCCTAACCTGATAATAAAACCTTACCGGCTGATCGCGATCAATGATGTGTCGCAGCAATTATTCCCCGAACCAATCCGGGTTGATGCAAATGAGATAAAAATCGGCAGTTCAATACCAGGTAATGGTATCCAGATCAAACATCCTTCCGTAATCAAAGAACACGCTATGATCAACTTTTTGGATGATGAAAAATATCAGATCACTGATCTTGGGTCCACCGCTGGTACCTGGATAAACTATCAGCAAATCAAAAGCAGTGAACCCCAATTCCTAAAAGATGGTGATATCATACACATTGGAGAAGCAATTTTCCGATTTCAAGTCATGCCAAAAATAGAAACACCTCTTGTGACGGAGGAGAAAAGAACGTGATCCCTAGTAAACACCCTCACCTCAACACAGCATCGATCACAGATCCCAGGAAGTAAAGGGCGATTAAATGAAGATTCATTTGAAGTAACCGCTTTTACGCTTAGCGAGGATGACGATACACCTGTTCTGTTGGCAATAATTGCTGATGGGATTGGCGGCCATAAGGCAGGGGAGATTGCATCAAAAATAGCTGTTGCCACGATCATTTCCTCAGTAGCTGAAAGCGACGGTACTGATCCTTTATGGATCTTAAAAAGCGCTCTATTGGAAGCCAATCACAGCATCACGAGTGAAGCAGCTAATGATGATTCCAGGAAAGGGATGGGATCCACCGTGGCTTGTGCCCTAGTGATCGACTCTGCCCTGTACATCGCTACTCTTGGTGATTCAAGATTATATTTAGTACGGGATAATGTCATCCAACAATTAAATATCGATCATACCTGGGTCCAGGAAGCGCTGGAGGTTGGAGTGATCAACTCCGAGGAAGCCCGCAGTCACCCCCGCAGGCATCTGATCCGAAGTTATCTCGGATCATCTGACCCAATCCATCCAGACCTGCGTTTATATATGGACTCAGAAGAAAACCAGGAACAAGCTAAAGCTAACCAGGGATTACCCCTCGTTCCCGGAGACCAGGTTCTGATTTGCACGGATGGACTCACAGATCTGGTTGCAGATGAGGAAGTTCTCGAGATCCTGGTGGGTGAGGAAAGCAAAGACGAGCAGCTTCAAAAGCTGGTTGACCTTGCTAACTTACGGGGGGGACATGACAATATCACAGCAGTCGTGCTTCAGGCCCCAGGGGTTGAATTATTCGAAGAAGAAGATCTTGAGGATGAAGAAGAAGTAGAAGAATAATAATCGCCAAATATTAAATAATAAAAAAGATCCGTAATCCAGATCTTGGTTACGGATCTTTATGTTTAACGATCTTGTTCTCAGGGAAGAAGTTGAGCAGTATAGATCTGATTATCTACCGCCATAAATACCCGGTCACTCATTGTGACAGTGAACGCTGTTGCCGGTTGATCAATGATACCATCCATCGGTCGGAACTGTTCCTGGAACTCCAACTGAGTGCTAAAGCGGTATAAGGCCTGTTCCTTAGAGTCCAACATATATACAGCCATTCCTGGTGATCCTTTGATCGTAAAGGAATCAAAATTGGCCCCTGCGAAGAAAGGTCCAGACTCGCTGCCTGGTCGGGTATCAGAATAATCAAAAGGAGTTGTGCAGAGAGGGTCAGCATCTGCTCTCTCGGTCACACATTTGGTCACATAACCATCACCGTGCAGAATAAATAACTCACTACCATTCGTCACCAATTCAATGGCATCTGCCATCTCCGGAGAATCGATAGCGCCAAAATATTCAGAACCTTCATGATAGTTCTGGCTCTGGTATTCGATCCAAATCGCTCGCTTTTCCGGATCCAGAATATATAAATTGTAGGGTGTGCTGCTGGACATGGTGATCGCCTCAGCTGGTCCCCGGCCAAGTGTATAAGAAATATCCTCAAAGATAACTGGCGTTTCCGTCAAATCCGCGTAACAGAAGATCATCGTGTGATCCTTATCAATCCCCATGATGGTCGCCTGGTCTTCCTGTGAAGTCGGCAAGGCAACAATATCCACCAGCGGGCCAACAGTAATATGCCCATCAATAGGACCACAGCTGAATTCGTCAATGATCTTGTATCCATCCGGATTGGATTGAGCCCAGATCACCGTTCCGTAATCTTCGTTCAGCATATATAGATCATTCCAGGCAGTCACAACGATCTTGGATATGGTCACATCCGCACCTAACCCGCGACTGAAGAGAGGCTCGTAATTTAACCGGGTGACCCGGTCCAAAGTATCCAGCTCAAGACGCAGGTAGAAAATAATTCTTCCACTTCATCTGTTTGTTGATAACTTCTAGCGGCCGAGATCTGATCCATTGCCTCAGAAATAGTTTGATAATATTCCGGCGAATCAATTTGAGTCTGGGCCAGGCTCAACAAAGTTTTAGCCTGGGAAAAATGATCATCGTAAAGTTGATTTCTGCCCCGTTTGATATAGAACACACTACCAAACACCACCATCACAACCGGGACCAAGATCGCAATCATGCTTAGACTCCAAGAAGGAAGATCCAAGATCTGGTCATCCGGAAGCATCTTGCTTATCAAACCCAGGATTGAATGCCAGCCTTTTCGAACCGTATCTCCTACGGATCCACCTGCATTGCTGAGAACGGACCAGGCTTTTGATCCTTGAATTTCATTTATAGCTGGCCCGATCTCTGCTGCTACCTGGGTAGCCAATCCTGGTTTTTTATCAACCTTGCGACGCGGGCTGACAAATTCCTCTTTTTGGGGAGGTTTCTCTTTGATATCGGGTTTAAGTACAGGCACATCTGTATCATCTGGAATCTGGATTGGAGATTCAACAAGTACCGGTTCATCTTTAACCGCTTCTTCTACTGCTCCACCCTGATCCAATTCCGCCATTTCCAGGGCTCCGACACCCAACCCCCAATTGGGTTCAATGACATTTACTTCACCTTCGCCATCTACCGGGAAAAACAAGACCGCTTCCAAGTCCTCATCCAATTTATGTAATAGCCTTTGGACTAAGGCACTGTGTTTCATCCTGGTCAAATTCTTGAAGAGGTTATCAGTCCAGGTTTGCGGTGTTTTCGGGGTCAAGATCAAAAGCTGATTGGGTTGAAGATTGATCTGGTGATATCGCACCTTATAAGACTTACCCAAACCCAACCCTGAACCAGATAATTCTGGATCATGTAGATCTTCAACAACGTCTCCAGTGATCTGGTAGATATAAGATGGGCCGCACTGGGCATATAGAACCCGGTCTTCACGGAGAACGACCTGGGTCAGATATCCAGTAGCTTTCAATCCTTTTGTAGCTGCCCGGTAATTTCGATCCAGGAGGTATTTATTCAGTACATCAGTGACATTGCGCAAGGCAGAAGTGGTTGATCCATCAGTCTGGTAATAAACCTCGGTCAATTTAGTAAGAAGCTGCTCCATCGCAGTATCAGAGAGCGGTGCATTGCCATCTAAATGCAAATGCAACACTAACCTTTCCTGGCCCCGCCTTCTGGGCGAGCGCCTGGGAGGCTTGGTGATGAATAATCCCGGTAGCGAAGAGACCGTTTTATCCATTTGCCGCAAAATGGGCAGTATGTTGAGGTTATATCTGGTAGCCATATTCATCTTCCGATTTTGTCGTTTTGCTGCCTTTATTATACTGGTAAAATGGGGTTCGAAGCCACTCACCATCCCAGAGGACTGCATGACCATCGAACTAATCCATTCCACCCCTGATTTTCTCCAACTCAAAGAGGATTGGAATGCACTCTTATCTCAAAGTGCAAGTCATGTGCCGTTCCTGCGGCATGAATTCCAATCCCAGTGGTGGTTCAATCTGGGTGGTGGAGAATGGGATAGTGGAGATCTTGCTATTCTTCTTGAACGGAATTCAGACCAAAAACTAACCGGCATTGCCCCATTTTTCATTTCAAATCAGAAGGTGCATTTTATCGGAAGTTATGAAATCTCAGATTATCTGGATCTGATCGTCTCGCCAGAAGACCTATCTGGATTCATTACAGAAATATTCGATTACTTATCTTCAGATCTTGCTCCTGCCTGGAAAACTGTGGATCTGTATAACCTTCCAGAGAACTCCCCTACTATCTCGTTGATGGAAGGGGCAGCCAAGGCTGCAGGCTTCCAAACAAAAGTAGAAATCATACAGCCTGCGCCCGCTGTTCAATTGCCATCAAACTGGCAGGCCTATCTGGATTCACTTGAGGATCGTTACCGACAAGAAATTTCTCGGAAAAACAGAAACGCCGATTCCTATTTCTTGCCAGTGGACTGGTATATTGTCAATGAGGCACATGATCTAGACCAGGAACTTGATGATTTCTTAGACCTGATGGCAAATAATCTAGAAAAAGAGAAATTCCTGACTGATCAAATGAAAAAACAAATCAAAGATAGCGCCCGGGCAGCCTTTGACGAAGGCTGGCTGCAGCTGGCATTCCTCACTGTAGGAAATATCAAAGCTGCCGGATATTTGAACTTTGATTTTAACGAGAAGATCTGGATCTATAATTCCGGGATCAATTCTGTATTCGAGAACCTTTCGCCGGGATGGGTACTGTTGAGTAAGATCATTAACTGGTCAATTGAACAAGGTAAAACCGAATTGGATTTCATGCGGGGAGATGAAATCTACAAATACCAATTTGGGGGAATCGATCAGAATGTCCTTCACCTGCAGATAAGCAGATAAATTGAAATAATATCTAAAAAGGGAAGAGCCTTTTCTTGGGTGGAGTAGTAGACCAAATCCCTGGTATCTTCGTGCCACATTCCGGGCACAAACCTTCCGGGGTGATGTGATATTCCTGTATGGAAAAACCACGCCTCTTGATCAACACCGCCTGGCAGTGGTGGCAATAAGTATGTTCGAATTTTCCTAAGCTGCCGGGCATATTCCCCCCATATACGTATTGAAGCCCTTCCTTATAACCTATTTCAACCGCGTTAATGATCTGCTGATGAGCAGTCCTCGGTTTATCCTGCATCTTATACTCGGGACGGAATGCCGTTACATGCCAGGGAATTTCGGGTGATACGGAATGGATGAATGCGGCCATTTCCTGCAATTCAGATTCGGTATCGTTAAAACCGGGAACCAATAAAGTTACAATTTCCACCCACAACCCCAATTGATGGGCATAAAGGATGCTGTCCAATACTGGCTGTAAACCGCCGCCCAATTCCCGGTAGTGGTCTGGCTGCATTGTTTTTAAGTCAACTTTGAAACCTTGCAGGTTCGGTCCCAGGAAATCCAATACATCCTTTGTGGCAAATCCATTAGAGATATAAACTTGCCGTAAACCCGATCTCCCTGCCAGCTCGAAGATATCCCTGGCCCATTCGGATGTGATCAAGGGTTCATTATACGAGGACGCGACAACTTCAGCTCCATATTGAACCCCATATTCAACGAGGGCTTCTGGAGTGATCTTCCGGAGATACTCTGCCAGATGCCCGGTACCTTCTTCCCGTAAGGCCTGAGAGGTTAACCAATTCTGGCAATAGCCACACCGTAAATTACATCCCAACATCCCAAAGGTCAACGCGTTTGCGCCAGCCAAAAAATGATAAAAGGGTTTCTTTTCGATTGGATCAACCTGGAGAGAGGATACATATCCCCAGGGGACCATTAAGCGGCCATCTTGATTAAAGCGGATCTTGCAAACACCCCTCTGGCCAGGTTTGATCTTGCATTGATGGGCACAGGCCAGACATCGAACTGACTGGTCATCGAGAGTTTCTGCCAGCTCACTTGCGGCCACCATGCGATCGAGAATATCTTCAAGACTCATGTTAAATATCTCCCGGTCAATAGAAATTCAATGCCAAAACCTAACTAATCTCATTATAATCTGATTATGATCACTATTGTTCTTCAGGCTGGTGGTGAATCCTCCCGGATGGGCAAGGACAAAGCTTTCCTACCCTTTTTAGGTATTCCTTTAATTAAGCGGTTGATGGATCGTTTCCAGCAGCTAAACGCTGAAATGCTGATTATTTCGAATAACGCCCCACCCTATCTGGAGCTTGGATTGCCGGTATTCGGGGATGTGCGCCCCGGGCGGGGTGCTTTGGGCGGTTTATTGACAGCGCTGTCTGTGGCCAACACTCCCTTAGTAGGATTGGTCGCAGTAGATATGCCCTTTGCCAGCCCTCAATTGATCAGATTCATGGCTGACAAAATCCAAGGATCGAATTTGGATGGAATTATCCCCAGCACACCCAACGGGCTTGAACCGCTGCACGCGGTTTATCGGAGAAAGAGCTGCTTGACCTTAGTGGAACATGCCATAGACCAGGACTTGTGGCGGATGAAAGCCTGGCACGAGAAAGCCAATCTGAAAATCCTGGATCCTGAAGAGACCTTAATAGTCACTGGCTCCGAGCATACTTTCCTGAATCTGAATACACCTGAAGAGTTCAGCGCAGCTGAAGCAATTGCCCGTGATTGTGGTTTGGATTAGTGCAAAGAACAGGATACGTGAACCTATTAACTTGAAGGATCTATGCATCCTTAATCAAGTGAGACTCATTTCCAGGGTTGTGAAATCAGAGATTGACCAAGCCAGATCGCGGATAAGCCCAATACCAGGTGCAAACCAATATTGATGTAGGAGAGCAAGTTTTCCCCATCTCGAAAAAGGCTGACAGTATCGTTACCAAAAGTGGAAAAAGTTGTAAACGCACCCAGCAATCCGATAAAAATAAAAGATCTGGCTTCCGGAGAAATTACTCCCCGGACTTCTGCAACCTGAGATAACATGCCGATCAGAAGACAGCCCAGTAAATTCACGGCCAGGGTTCCATATGGGAAATTGATACTTTTTGACCAGCTTTGAATAAAACCGCTGACGCCATATCGCAATAAAGCCCCCATAAATCCACCTAACCCAATTAATAACAGGTTTTGCATAATTCTGACTCTCCTAGTGAGATTATCTAGGAGTCATCAGCATTATTGCGGTTATCGGTGGACTCCATCACCATAAATCAGACAACATTTTATCATAGCTCTTATATAGGTCGATCCCTGATTTGAGAATTAGATAAAACCACCATTAAGTACCTTGCTAATTACTAAATGATGTATTAGAGTAAACAAAATCATCTACCGGTAGGTAACACTATGGCATATCTTGATATCAGTATTGAATACGGCGATCAAACCCTTTCCAAATTCATCCCGGAAGATCGGGGAACAGTCCGGGTGATCGATTCACCTGATGTTCAATCTGAGATTTCAGATCTCAAAACTGATTTGATCCATGCTCTCGAAAATCCCATCAATGCTTCCCCATTAAAGGAACTGGTGGCTGACCACTATCCTGGCTGTGGAAAAAAGGTATTATTGATTGCAGATGATAATACAAGACCCAACCGTCATACCAGGATCCTCTATCCTTTGCTTCTCCCATATCTGATCGATATCTGTGGAGTAAAAAAAGAAGACTTGTGTATCCTGATTGCCAGTGGAACCCATCGTCCACCAAGCGAGACAGAGATCAGGGATAGAATCCTAGGTGAGGATATCTTCCAAGAATATAAAGATCAGATCTTAATCCACGACGACCAGAATAATCTTGCTGATCTGGGAGTTTCCAGCAGAAATACACCGATTACCATTAATCAAGATGCACTAAATGCTTGTATATTAATTCCTGTCACCGACTCCGAATATCATTATTTTGCCGGAGTGGCTGGTACGGTTAAACAGCTGTTCCCTGGGGTGGCTGGCAGGGTGACGATCAATACAAACCACACTCAAATGTTTGATAAAGAGACAGGATTTAAAGCAGCCTGCCGATTGGGTAATACAGAAGGCAACCCTGTTATCTCAGATATGAAGGAAATGGTATCAATAGTCCAGGAGCGCACACCAATATTCTGTATTGATGCCATCATGGATCACGGGCAAATCACCCGCTTGAACGCAGGCAATATTATAGCCCTTCATGATCTGGCAAATGAGCTCTTATATCATCGGCGGGTTATCCATGTTGAAAAAGCTGCTGACTTGGTGATCGTCTCTGTAGGAGAAATTGGATTAAATCTCTACCAGGCCAGTAAAGGCACACACGCAGCCTGGAACGCCGCTAAAAAACCGGGCGGGACAGTGCTGCTGCTCGCTCCCTGCCAGGATGGGGTTGGCTCAGTCGGATATCAGGAAGCCATGGAAGCCGTTCAGGACATGGACTTGGATATTGCCCTCGACTGGGTGATCGCCAATACCTGCAGCAAGGAGACATTCCGCATCGGTAATCAAAAACCTGTTGATGTCTTACGGATGTTAAAGAGTCTGGGGGAGAATCAGATCAAAATCCTCAGTGAGATGGACCCGGATGATCTTTTACAGACCTATAGGCTTGTTGCCATCCCTAACCAGGGATCTCCAGAAGAAAGTTTAAGGGGATTTGTTTCTCAGTTTCTTGAGGAAAAACCAGATGCTTTGATCTATGTGTTGAAGGATGCCGGTTTATATGTTATCCCCGACAATGAAACGGGGTAACACACCAAGAGGAGCCAAATCATATCGATAAAAACCGCAGTTTTCACTGCGGTTTTTTCTTTGATACTTGCATTAATACCACAAACACTAAAGCAGCCAGCAGCAAAGTCAGGAAGAGAACTTGAATAATGAAATACGGACCCAGATCTTCCACAGATCTGCCGATCAGCCAGGGTAGAAAGATCGATCCAACACTTCCACTGACAAAAAAGATGCTGGTTACCTTGCCGGTCATTGGCAACAAACCCTCAGCGAAAGTCATCATTGTAGGGAATAGAGATGCCACAGAGAATCCCAGGATAACGGTTCCAATCCAAAGGATCTCTGATCGATCAGGAAATAAAAATACCATCCCCAATCCAAGAACAGATCCAGCCACATCAGCCAGGAGGTACTTTTTGGGTTTTATTCTCGTTGCTAATGGTATGCTGATCAATCGGCTGAAAGTGAATGCTCCCCAATAAGTTGATGTTAACAAGATGGCCGCTTGTTGGTCAGCCAATCCGGCTTTTATGGAATAAGCGGCCAGCCAATCTCCGTATCCAACTTCCACACCCACAAACGCAAAGAAGAATATGGCAATCACCCAGATGATTATCGTTCGGTTGATTAACTTTGGTTTCCCAGTTAATTGATCATCTGCTTGTGAAGAGATTATTAATGCGGGTTCTGGTAGTTTGATGAACTGAACCAGGATCAAAATGGAAAATAACCCTAAACCCCAATAACCCCATTGGATGCCATTAGAAATTCGGAGGGATCCTGCCAGAAGTAAGGGAGACAGAAAGGATCCGAGGCCATAAAAGAAATGCAGCCCATTCATTGCTGGCCCAATATCAATATCAGGCACTCTGAACAGGAGGCTGTTGCATCCCACATCCACTAAACTGGTTGCCAAAGCCATGACCATGGAAATTAAAATTAAGACTATTGGTGTCTTTGAAAAAGGAATTAATACCAGGGCAATAGCCATAAAAGGCAGGATCCTGACCAATAATTTATGCCCTTTATACTTATCAAACAGAAAACCAGCAAGCAGGGACCCCACCAGGTAAGAAATAGCACGGGTTGGAAAAATCAAACTGATCTCACTCAGAGTTGAACCAGTCTGTTCAACCAGTTTTAATAGAGAAGGACCAAATACAGCACTGGCCATTCCAATATAAATGTAAGAGGAGTAGTACAGAATAATCCAGCGTTTATTGGTAGTTTTGTTCATGATGAAGATATCGTGATTTGTCTAGTATTTCTATCAACCTGCTTATTTTATCGTATATGAACAAAAAGGGACAAAGTCCTTTATAAGGACTTTGTCCCAATGGTTAATAAAATGCTCTAACTACTCAAAGATCACTTCAGGATAACCCAACTCCCTAAACAATCCTCCCAGGTAGCTTTCTGCATTTTGGTCAGCGAGTTCCAATATGCCATCTTTCAAAGCGCTTTCTTCGATCTCGATCTCGGCTGCTCGCCGGGCTTCTGATTCCAGATTCACCTCTCCATGAGTGAATAACCCGGTATCACGATCATAAATATAAGATTGTTCATTATCAATCGCTACCACAAAGATCTCAGGATCAGGAAGCTGGACATACAAGACCCCACCCCTGACCTCAAGAGCTTCCGGATCAAGTTTTTTCAAATCAATACCAGCAATAACCTCACCATGAGCGACAAGGATCAATCGATCACCAACCAACCACTTAAAAATTCCCTGGCGGGTTTCCGCTGTGATAATCTTTTCCAGGCTGAACTTAATGGTTTCCAGGCGGGCCAGGCTGCGGACTTCATGTACGATGGTAACCGGATCAGGGAGAATAGTCGGAGTGGGATGAAGAACCACTGATATCTGTGTAGAAAGACTATCTGCCATTTCTCTGACAGGTGACAGTTGGCTCGAGATCGAATTTTGAACCGAATTAACCAAATAGACTCCGGCTCCGACCAATATCAGCAGAAAAATGATCTGGATGATCCAACCCCATTTTTTCATATGTACTCCTCAACTCAGAAAATAACTTTCCTTATTAGAGATAACCCTGTAGGGATATCTTCGTTACCAGTTTACTCAATATCTTCCTGCGACATTTTATCCTGCCAAAGCAATAAAGTTTCCAAGGCTGTCTGGGCCTGGTCAGATTGTATATAAAGATGATCATGATAAAAAGCGGATACCACGTTCACTGAAAATCCCTGGGCGGCCAAAACCTCTGTAATCCGGGCCAAAAAACCTACTGCGGTCAGGCTGGAATGAACATTCAG
Organism: uncultured Chloroflexia bacterium; assembly: GCA_963824175.1. Taxonomy (GTDB): domain Bacteria; phylum Chloroflexota; class Anaerolineae; order Anaerolineales; family UBA11858; genus B10-G9. Next base: position 50,606 of record CAWGOD010000013.1, read on the forward strand.
AGTGATTCTCTTAAATAGGTGGTCATAGGTCAGGTCATTCAGATCGGCGAGGTGTTTCCCGATGATCACTGTTATGCCTTCCCTTTCAACAAAATAGCCCTGGCATAAAACAAAATACTCTTCCGCCCGAGCTGGTGGAAGACTGCAAAATACCAGATCCTCGTCTTCCAGAATTGGTTGCATATTTTTAATCAGGTAATCCAGATCGGTTTCGCCAGAATTGTTATTCATAGATACCTCGATTATTTGATCAGGACAGGTATGCCTTCAATATGAATGTATGCAAGGCCTCTGTTATATCAACTAATTTATCACAATTTACAATAGCTGGATGATCCTTGGGAGTATGGGTTATCTCCTGGCTGTCGATGTTCTCCAGGAACCACTGGGAAGATACTGCAATAGCAGGCACCCCCTGCTGCAGGAAAATACTGTGATCTCCCTGGTACCACGGGCCTCCTTCGTCAATATCTTCCATAGATGTCAGGACCTCATCAAGACTCTGTTGAGGTCCTTCCCCTAAATTGAAAGGTGAAAAAGCAGATGGCCCTTCGTGGAATCCAGCCCCATCAATATTAATATTTAACAGGATCTCCTCAAATCGCCCTTGATTTTGTTCCAGGTAGATCATCTGTCCAGAAGCTGCGTAATAATCTTCCCCGTTGAACGGCAGCAATTCGATCATTATATCACCCTGATAGTCCTTCAATTTTTCTGCCAGCAGCAAGAGGACGATCACTCCTGTAGCATTGTCAATGGCTCCAGGTGTATTAATTTTGGCATCGATATGGGCTGATATTGCTATTCGCCTTTTTTGATCCTGCCCTTTTCTAGCGACCAGATTATATCCATCAGTCTGAATTCGTCTGGCATCTGATTTTAGATTTCCAATCTGTCCAACTTTCAGGAGCAACTTTTTTCCTTCTTCTTCTGTCAGATAGACTGACGGGATTTGAAAATCCCCATCCTCGATCAGTGGAAATGGGTATACTCCTCCAGCCAGAGAAGCATTTCGGCTTGTAGCTGCCAGGATCGCTCCTGGCTCTTTTTTTTCCAGAAGAGCAATGATTTGCTGGTGTTCTTCCGGATTGTAAAAGACAAAGTTTTTGGGCATCAGCTGTTCTTTGGTCAACTCACCATGGAGCAGCAGTAATTTTCCAGCGGTATCAATCCTTTCCAGTTCCTCTAGTGACCCAGCCTTAATTAGATTGGTTTCCAGCGAACATCCTTTAGAATACGGGCTGGAGAATACCTGAAATTTATTCCCGCCAACCCAAAGTTCTGCCCCCCCATCCTGCCAATCCATTGCCTGGAAAGGAGTGGATTCAACATCCCAGCCAAAATCATGCACAACTTCCTGAAAAAACGCGGTCGCCTGACGATTTCCCTCACTGCCCACTGGCCGTTGTTGGATATCCTGACATAATTTTTTCAAATACAGATCACAGTTACGGGTCATTAATTCCTCTTATTTTCCTTTGAATATGAATCAATTATAGCCAAGATTAGCGATCTTCAGCAAAATAATAAATCAACCAGTCATTCCGGCTTGACAAAGCGATTTTGATTTGCTATACTTACTTTGTATTACAAAGTTCTTTTTATTCAGAAAGTATTTTGGAGATTATTATGACTGTAAAAACAAGTTTAAAAGATCTCGAAAAGAGTATGTATCGGGTATCAATTCAGGATGGCATTCTTGATATCCAGATTGGATTGATGTTGTTGATGTTTGTCTTGCCGATCTATTTAAGCGACAAACTGGGAGATTTCTGGTCTTCGCTGGTGTTTCTCCCTCTCTGGATAATCGTTATTTTCGGTTTTCGGGCTTTTCGCAAAAAAGTCGTTCAACCCAGAGTTGGAAAAATTCAATATGGGACTTACAGGAAAAAGCGGCTAATGCGTTTGAATATCATCATACTTGTATTTAATTTGATTGCGCTTTTATTAGGTGTATTGTCATTCATACAATTCAAAGAAGTCTCAGGGTGGATCGTTTCCGCCAGATTCTCCATTATCATTCTGCTTGGCTTCAGCCTCGCTGGTTACATGCTGGATTTCCCCCGGCTCTACCTGTATGGCATCATGATTTCCGCAGCGCCAGTCGTTGGTGAATACCTTTATCAGAATCATGGTTTTTCCCATCATGGATTCCCGGTAACATTCGGTTTTTTATCCGCGGTCTTGGTCGTCACTGGCCTGATCATCCTAGTTCGCTTACTGAAGAAATACCCTGCCCAGGATAAAGAGGCCTTGGTATGAGCGAGATCAATCCGGTTGAAAACCCCTTAGCTGACATCGACAAGATCATACACGCTCCGGCCAGGCTGCGAATCCTGATGATGCTTTATGTAGTTGAAAGTTTGGACTATGTCTTTTTGAAAAATCAGACCGGTCTTTCCTGGGGAAATCTGGCCACCCACCTATGGAAAATTGGAAGATGCTGGATACATCACTGTAATTAAGGGATACCAGGGGAAGAAACCACAAAGTCAGATCCAACTATCAGCCAGTGGTCGGAAGGCTTTTCAAAGCTACAAGAACACTCTGAAGCAAATACTGGACGATCTGCCTGAATAGGATCAGAAAAAGAAATACTGCAGCAAGATCACGCTCAAGATCGAACCTGCCATCACCAATGTGATATGCAAGTTTAGGAGAGACAGGAGAAAAGCCATCAATCCCCCGGCCAATCCTAGCACAGGCTTATCCTTCTCTACCAGCAGCACACCCGGGAAGATCAACGCCCCCAGGGCTGCGTAAGGAATACTCTGAAGCCATTTCCTGAACCAATCAGGAAACTGGAAACGGTCCAGGAACAGTGCAGGCAACAGACGCGGAATATACGTAACAATAGCCATACCAACAATCACAAGCAGGACTTTCATACATCCTCCTTGATCAGGACTATGCCCAAACCAGCGGCAAAGATCGTTGCCAGGACAATAGCCCATCCGGTATCCACGAACAACCCTAAGGCCCAGTTAAGGATCATACTGCTAACAGCGATAACAGCATAATTACGCGACTTTCTGGCTGGTGGAACCAACAACCCGATAAACAACCCATACAACCCTACAGTCATCGCAGTAGTGATCTCCGGCGGAATAAAACCAGCTCCCAATCCACCCACAGCTGTTCCAGATACCCAACCCAGGTATGCTGTGACCATCAATCCAGCCATATAGGCTGGTGTTCTCTTATTGGTCTGATCATCTCCCCCACCCAATGTGAGCAGGGCAAAGGTTTCATCAGTGACAAAAAACGATAAAAACCCTTTCCAACCCCCACTGAAATGCCGCATTTGATCGTTCACAGCCAGGCTCATGATCAAGTGGCGCATATTCAAAAAGAAAGTTGCGGCAATAATCTGCGCTGCCCCGGCACCTGCCAGAAACATGCTCACACCCACAAATTGACTTGCCCCAGCAAATACAATCAGAGACATCAAGACCGCTTCCATCCAGTTGAATTGTGCCTGGACAGCCAGAGCGCCAAATGCTATCGCTATCGGAAAATATCCCAGGAAGATCGGCAGGCCTGCCTGGATTCCCTGGGCAAGCTGTGAATATGATTTGATCACTGGTTTCGGAGGCTTAGATTCCATAGACTTTCAATCGATAAAATAACGTTCAATGGTTTTATCCTTCAAGTCAATAACTGGAAGGACCATTTTTCCATCACTTTTCCGTTCTACTGATTGTCCTGATGCATAGATCATATCGATTCCGAATAAGTCTTCTTTATCATCCTCGGGATCATTAAATCTCTTCTCTAAGTGTTTATGGCCAAATAACAATACATTGACCCGGGGTGGGGCATCTCGTCTCCGGGCGATAACGCCTTTAAGATCAGCATCATCCCGAAGCCCATGATAAAAGAGATAATCAAAAGGATGATGGTGCATGGTCAGGACAACATTTTCAATCTCTGGATTTTCTGCCAACTCATCTAGAATTCGATCCAATTTCTGAAGTTGTGCCTTTCCCAAAAAACCCTGGGCACCCCAGATATCAATGTTCTTCATTTCTTCCGCCATCGAATCCAAAATAACTATTGCCTGCCCCTCAATGATAAACACAGCCGGGTATTCTTTTACACCAGAGATCAACTCACAGAAATCCTGTTGGCTGGTTGAGCTTTCACGGAATCCATCCGGACCGTAGTCATGATTTCCGGGCGCTGCCAACACAGTGAATCCTCCCTGCCGTAATCGATCAATAATTTCCCGGGCTTGTTCAAACTGCCAGGATTGACCGTCATCAACCAGATCACCGCTGATGATCACCAGATCTGACTGATGGGTTTCCCGATTTTCCAGGATCCAGTCAGCAATCTGTTTGCATTTCTCAATATTATCTGATTGTCCTATATGTAAATCTGAAAGATGAATGATCTTCAAACCTTCCTCCCCAAACAACTCGTTTTGATCATGATCCAAACGATTATTCTATTCCAATTTTCCAAGCATACCACAAGAAAAAAAGATCAACGACTGATTTCCCAAACATGGATTACAGAGCGATATTCATCTGCCATTCGCTCGACCAGGTAAATAAAACCATTCTCCCTGTCAAACGCTACTGCGCCAACCAGATCCCTTTTATAATCTCCGTGATTTAAGGCAGGATCCAATAAATATTCATCCAGAACCAGGGTATCGTAGATCTGCGGTTCCCAACTGTCCAGCTCTCCCCGGGTAACTGCTACCAGTTCAGCGGGATCATAAAATATCAGTTGGGCTTGGTAGGAATCTGCCCAGAAACCCCGGTTGTCATAGGGCCAATCCGGGACATCCGGACAGGTAGGCGGCGCGTTTTCTGCACAATCATGCTCCCAGACTACACCGTTAGCAAAACCATACCATTCATTCCCAAGCGCCTTCGTTCCAGCAAATATCACTGCTGCTCCATCACCATCCGTTAGCCAGGCTCCCCCCCACCAATGGTCCGCTTCCTGATAATCGATCACTGCCTGATCAGAAGAACTGATAATATCTGGCTGCCCAGCATTTTGCTCACCATATAACAAGAGAGGGATCACATCGGGTAACACAGCCCCAGCTGAGGGAGGTGATTCAATATCGCCCGGTCGATAAGCAAATAAACCGGGTCCCCTACCGCTCCACAACCCTTCCCGGGCTCTTCCGCTGGCCAGCAAAGGACCAGGTGCGATCGCCTGGGCCCAATCAGGAGGGATCTCAAACAGATAATCATTGGTTACATAATTTGTATACCCATCAAATACCCAGGGTCCCTGGGCATCAGGCTGATCCAGATCCAGTCCTGCCCAGCCGTGAGATACTTCAAAATCCTGGATATGTTGGCCAAAAGTAAAATGCAGCCGAGGTTGAGGTTGAGCCAGGTAAGCAATCCCAGCCCGGGGAATTACCATCTCCTCAGCCCGGAAGATCCCATCTGTGAGGTCAGAAAATGGCTGGATGGTGACTGCGATATTGGCAGCCGCCGGGTCGTTCGTGATCATCGGCGCAGGAATACTGATCTCAGATACATACAGCTGGTGATCATGGCCAAATCCAAACAGGGAACCGGGATACCCATCACTATCTCCGCCTGGATCACCATCCGGAAAATATGTCAATCCATGTCCGCTGTAATCCCAATCCGAACCACCAGACCCTTCTGGCAACCTGAAATATCCCCGATAAATCAGGTCTTGGGCATGGATCAACTCGGTCTCCGGTATATCTCCCACCTCATAATCCGTTTTGACCGATGGCGAGATGACCTCTTGTTGTTCTTCTGCTGGTTGAGGATCATGAACTGTCTAAATCTTGAGGGCTGCTGCAGGAGATTAAGAGTAATGACGGCTGTAAAAACCAGGAATTTTCTGTATTTGAATTTCATCAGTTACCTTTTCCAGATATTAGTAATAACAAACCTAGTTTCCTGATCAGACTTTTTTCAAACTAAGGTAAAAAGTATTTCCCACAAGGCGAGTTGTATCTTCCACCAACCCAACGGCTTCAGCCATCTCCAGATAATCCTTCATTCCGCGAGAATACTTGGACCAACGCATCCCATAGCCAGTTTCTTTGTATTCCACACCAGTTTTATATCGCAGATGAACAATATAAAATTCCTTATCAGTTTCAGGTATTTCCGCAAGATCGACTTCCCAGATATGGAATTTTCCACCTGGCTTTAAAACCCTGGCAACTTCCTGAAAAACTTTAATCTGATCATCTTTTTCTTTGATGTACATCAATGCAAAAAAAGCAGTAACTGTGGGAAAGCTCTCATCCAGGAATTTCAGGTCCCTGGCATCCATGATGATCTTATAAAGGCCCATCGGCAGCTTCCAGGAGTTCTATCTTCCTTGAAATCAATAGCAACGACATCTTTTCCTCTTCAATTGGCCAATGACACCCTTCTCCACCACCGCCAATATCCAGGATAGACCCCGATTTTCAAATGAAATATCTTCGAAATCCCAATCCACTCTGGGAAATACATGATTGGTAATTTTCTTAGTTCTTTCATTGTTTGCAGGTTTTGGATCAAGCCTTCCCAATGTTCCTGGATCGTATCCCCTCTATATTTAAGAACTGCGGAATTTCCACCAACCCCAATGTTGAGATAGCCATTCTTTTTTGGTACGTACCAAGCATATCCTGGTAAATTCTTTTCAAAGAACCACAATCGGCAGGAAGGATCGCTCCAGTTTGCCAGATATTCATCTTCCAGAGCAACTATCCTCGCACCGGACCTGACCTCCCCCTCATTGAAGAAAGTATGATATACCGGGCAATGGGTTCCCCCGGCTCCAATTAAATATTCGGCTGTATAAAGGTCGTCAATGCAGTAACCTTGATCAGTTAACCAGATTCGTTTAACTTGATGGGGTTTGAATTCTGCCCGACTCCTATTTAAGAGCCAATCATCAAACTCAATTCTCCGGATTGCGTATTGTTTACCGGGGCGGATAATTGGAAAGCCATTTATATAGATTTTCAAACGGGAGAATTCTGTCAAATCATAAGGATAATCATCTGGTTTAACACCAATATCAGAAAACACTCGAGGGGTTATCCAACCAGCACAGGTTTTTTGGCGGGGGAATATATCTTTATCCAGGATCAGGCAATCAACTCCGGCATTTACTAATTTCCGAGCACAGGCGGATCCGGCAGGACCTCCTCCCACGATTATTACCTGATAATGTTTCATGTTTTACGACAATCTGGCTGGGGATCACCAATCCGTGAAAACACAACCTGCCAGAGCTGAGTTTGCCTTGAACGGAATCCTCCAGCAGCACTGAGGAGATAATATCGCCACATGCGATAAAACCTCTCATCGTATTTACCCCTTAAGAGTAGGCCAGGCTTTTTCAAAATTGGCATACCAGGCCATTAAAGTTGGATCATAATCAGGTCCAAAATTATGCCAGTCCTCAATGATAAAGAATCCTTCCATAGCAGTTGCCAGCTGAGCAATCGATGGAAGCATTCCATTTGGAAAGATGTATTTTTCAGTCCAGGGATTGACAATTCTTTTGCTGGTATTAGATCCTATGGTATGGAAAAACCCTATTCCGCCCGGTTTAAGGGTCCGATCCACAACTTCCATATAAGTATGATAATTTTTATAGCCAACATGTTCCATCACACCAATTGAAATCACCCGGTCGAATCTTCCTCTAACCTCCCGATAATCTTGCAAACGAAGCTCCACTGGTAAACCCCGGCATAGTTCCATTCCCAGTTCAACCTGCTCTTTAGACACCGTCACCCCCAACACTTCCACATCATACTTCTCTGCAGCATACTTGGCAAAACTTCCCCAACCACAACCGAGTTCGAGAATGGTCATCCCTGGTTTTAATCCGATTTTCTGACAAACCAGTTCAAGTTTTGCCTCCTGAGCCTCATCCAAATCATTGGCATTCCGCCAGTAAGCGCTGGTATAGTTCAGCCTTTTATCCAGCATTGCTTGGTAAAGGTCATTACCGAGATCATAATGTTTTTCACCGACCTCAAAAGCCCGGGCGGAGGTTTGCAAATTCAGAAATCTGGAGCGCAAGACATGGAATAGGATTTTCCAATTCCCCTTGATCTGTTTGTCAATCTTAGCTCTCAGAGCCCGATCAACAAACTGGTCAATAGACTGGCAATCCCACCAGCCATCCATATAGGACTCCCCTAATCCAAGTTCAACCTCTCTCAGAACACGATTATAAAAACGTTTATCATGAACCTGGATATCCCAGGGCTCCGTATCCGTTAACTTCGATGTCTGCACTTTCCAATAACTTCTGATTATCAATTCGGATTGAGCTGTCATGTTATTCCTCCTGAAGCAAGTGATCCTTTTTTATGATAACCGAAAACACTCTTCAATCGTTATGCAAGGATCAATAACTAATACCCTCAGATTGGAAAAATTATTATTCAGATAGTTTTTCCATGACCCCAGGACCCACAACTGACCAATCCACACAAGGACGCTGAAAACCCTCAGGATGAATTAATGGGCAGCCAAAGGCTGCATCATCAATATATAGTTGACCGTATGCTTTAGGGCTTTTGGTCCAGTGTACCTGGGTAGGATTTTTGTTAACTCCGTACAATTTGATCCCATTTTCTTGCAGGTAGTTCACTGCCCGGGTCAATGCGTCTTCATCTTTTCCGCCATCTGAGCGCATGGTAAAAAGGATCAATTTTGCGCCTGCTTCCTGGAATTTTGCCATCCACTCCAGCGCACCTGGAGCTGGTGGACCAATTTCTGGGAAACGGTGGTCAACGATCGTGCCATCAAAATCGATACAAATATACATAAGAGATCCTTTTCATCAAGTAAACATGAATTCAGGATTGAGTATACCAATAAATAATCTACGGAAAAATTGATGTAAAAACGCTAGTGGGATAAAAAAATCCCATCCGTTGTCAATTTTGGACAGGATTTTCATTATAGTTCTGCTGCAGGAGAAATTACATTTTATCCAGCAATCCGATCATTTCATCCGGATCAGTTGTTGGAGCACTGCATTGGAAGTCCTGGCATACATAGGCCGTAGCTTTTCCATTGAGGGTCTCCTGATATTTCAAAGCAGGAATCAATTCCAATAAGTCTTTATCTTCCTCAGGGCGTAACAACAGGACCTTATTTGGAGAATAGTGCCGCTTAAGACGATCCAACATTTTCCGAGTATCATCAGCTTCGGGATCTCCACTGATAACAACCTCATAGGACGGCCCATTAGCAAATAATAAGGCATTAAGGAATTGGGTATGCCCTTGAGGAACCATATTGATCTGTTCAGCAAAGGAATTTCCGATCTGATGGGCTTTTTCCTCGTAATCCGGATTTGATGTTAACCTGCCCAACCGGATCAGGTTCATGGCGGCAACAGAATTTCCTGAAGGTATCGCACCATCATAGATTTCCTTGTTGCGGTGGATCAAATCGGTCTGATCTGCAGCGGTGAAGAACAACCCTCCAGCTTCATGATCCCAGAAGGTTTCAAGCATAACCTGGTTTAGATCAAGCGCTCGTTTTAGATATTCAGTATCAAAATCCGCCTGGTGAATTTCTAGCATTCCCCAAACTAAAAATGCATAATCGTCCAAGTGGGCTGGCAACCCTGCTTCACCATCCCGGAATCGTTTCAAAAGCAACCCATTTTCATCCCGGAGAGTTTTCCAGATAAAATCTGCAGCCTGTTTTGCGGCTGATATATAAGATGGGTCATCCAAAACTCTCCCCGCAACGGCCAGGGCTGCGATCATCAATCCATTCCAATCGGTCAATATCTTGTCATCCTTCAGAGGATGAATTCGTTTTTCACGCACATCAAATAATAGCTGTCGAGATTTCTCCCAGAGTTTCAACAAATCATTCTCCGGGATTCCCATCTGATTGGCAAGCTCGCTCAAAGGTTCTTTGAGGTAAAGTAAGTTTCGCCCCGTAGCAAGTTTAGTGGCTTCATCTTCAAAATTGCCCTCATCGGTCATGTTGAATATAGAAACTAGAAGATCGGCGCCATCTTTCCCCAGATAATCCCTGAACTCATTTTTAGTCCAGAGATAAAACAACCCTTCTTCCCCTTCACTATCGGCATCCTCGGCGGAATAGAAACCACCTTCCGGGGAGGTCATGTCACGCAAAACGTAGGTGAGGATCTCCCGCATGACCAGGGCATATTGTTCTTTTCCTGTAGCCTGAAACGCTTCTGCATAAGCCAGGACTAGCATGGCCTGGTCATATAACATCTTTTCGAAATGGGGCAACCTCCAGGCAGCATCCGTTGAGTAGCGGTGGTAACCGTAGCCGACCTGGTCGAAAATTCCACCCAGACGCATCTTTTGAAGCGTTTTCTCCACAATTTCCAGCGCCCCCGGATCTTTGCTTTGATACCAGTAACGCAGTAAAAAGATCAGATTATGGGGAGATGGAAATTTCGGCGCAGGATTAAACCCCCCTCGAGGGGATCAAAGCGGGTCGCTCAACTGCTGATAGGCCAATCTGTGTAACCGATTCGATCCAGTTGACCACTTTGAGATTGATTGGCGTCTCTGCAAATGATCGGTAATCTTTTCAGCGCTTTGAAGCAGTTCATCTCGTTTATCCGTCCACAAGGAAGCTACGCGGGGGATTAATTCCACCATCCCTACCCTACCGTAACGGCTCTCCTTGGGAAAATAGGTACCAGTAAAAAATGGTTTTTTCTCCTGTGTCAGGAGCACAGTTAATGGCCAACCTCCCGCTCCGGTCACGGCCTGGCATACGGCCATATAGATCTGATCAATATCAGGCCGCTCCTCACGATCCACTTTGATAGGAATAAAATTATCATTGATCAGGTTCGCCACATCCTGATCTTCAAAGGATTCCTTTTCCATCACATGACACCAATGGCAAGTCGCATAACCGATGGACAGGAATATTGGTTTGTCCTGCTCTTCCGCTTCCAGGAAGGCTTCATCTCCCCAGGGATACCAGTTTACAGGATTAGCCGCATGCTGCAAGCAAATAAGGGGATTTTTCAAAAACCAACCGGTTATAGTCCGGACCCCCGTCCGCTGGCAATTTTAATATGTCTTCGATTTCAGGAATATTCATAATGTATTAAACGGAGAATCGAGAATCGCAATGAACTTCAGGCGATCTCTTTTTTTGATGGGCTTTCCAATCCATGGGCTTCCAGCAGTTCATCATCCTGAAGCAGATCCCGGGAATATCCATCGGCCACAATTTTCCCTTCATCCATGATCACCATCCGAGGAAAGAGGTCTTCCACCATACGCAGATCATGAGTGGAGACTAACATGGTGATTGGCAGCTCTTTCAGGAAATTGATCAATGACCTTCTGGCCCTGGGGTCAAGTCCAGCTGAAGGTTCATCCAGAACCAGGATATGAGGCTGCATAGCCAAAACTGTCGCAATGGCAATTCGCTTTTTCTGACCCATACTCAAGTGATGGGAAAGGCGATCTCCAAAATTGGTCATATGCACATCCGCCAGAGCTTTCTCCACTCGCTGGTAAACTTCTTCCTCCGGAAGGCCCATATGCAAAGGGCCAAAAGCTACATCATCAAAAACAGTCGGGGAAAAGAGCTGGTCATCAGGATTTTGAAAAACCAGACCAACCAGAGCCCGGATTGTGGGCAGGTTTTCCTTATTTACTTCCAACCCGGCAATGGATACTGGACTATTTTCACCCAGAATGCCATTCAAATGCAGCATTAATGTTGATTTGCCAGCACCATTAGGTCCGACCAAGGCAACCTTCTCTCCTTCACAGACGGAAAAATCAATACCTCTTAAGGCTTGATGCCCATCAGGATATGAAAAATGAAGATCTCTGGATCTGGAGAATATCCCCATCACATTCCGGGATCTGGAGTTCGAATAAAGATTTATGTTTTACTGGCATCAGCGGACCCACCCTACAAATTGAATGATCACTAAATATAAATATTGACATAAAAAGAATATAACCAGTCCCGGCGTTCCATTTGGTGAGGATTCAGGGTCCTGATATGGCCGGTATAGCCCCGAGAAATCATCGCCTGGTAGATCCGGTCTGACCTTTCATAACTACGCAGAAATAATTGTCCCGCCATGCTGCCGGTAGTCTTGATCCGCCAAGAAAGGGAGCCACCACCTTTCACTCCCGGCAGCCCGGCACTGCGGGCTTCTCTTGCCCTGAGAATCCGAAATACTTCATTAGTAAGGACAAAAAGATAACGGAATAGAAACGCAATGATGGTCGTCAGGGTGCGCGGTAGGCGCAGGTGTTCAAGGGCATGGAGCAAATCCGGAAATTGGGTTGTTGCAACCAGCAAGATGGCCACTTGCACTGATAACCAGGAGCGCACCATGATACTGAAAAAGCGGATCAGTCCCAGATCCGTTGGAACAAGGGTGATAAACCCCAAAATCCCAGACCGCCAGCGGTGAACCATGAGGAGAAAATATTGCACTGATCGCCACCAGGGCAAATGGAATGGCAACAGCCGATCGTTTTAATGTAAATCCCAGACCAAGGCCTGCTTGATCATTTGCAATTAACAAAAACAGCCAGGCCAGGGCAAATGCAGGCCAACTACCATCCGGCAGAAGAGCGTTGGACAGAATAAATAAAACCGTGATCAATACCTTAACGCGGGGATCAAGGTCATGAACCCTGCTTTGTGTGAAATGGTATTGATCAAAAACATCCACATGCATAAGTCTGAATCCTAAGATAACTGCTTATCAATCACTTTTCTGACGGCGAAGATTACGTCCCAAGTAATACTACCAGGCCGATCAAAACGACAGCCCCAACAGCACCGGCAAGGATAGTTGAGAGTGCTGTATCACCTAAAAATGGAATCGAGTAATCTGGCAATATTTGGTAGGGCGCATCCAGTCCGCTTCCCAGGAAACCCAGATCCGAAGCTACTTTTTCCAGACCGTCGGGATTACCTGAAGCCAGGGGAGAGATCAAGACTGCAAGCAGGGAAATGGCCACGCCAGACACGATCCAGCCCCATCCCCCTTCCTTGGCAGTGTTCTCCAAATTCAATATATCCGGACGAGTTTGTTCAATATAGGCTAAAGCTGCCACAGTAATCAGCGCTTCGCCTAATCCGATCAATGCATGTACACCCAACATGGCTGGCAGGACAATTTCCAGCCGGGTTGTGCCGCTTAACCAAAGCTGGAGTGAAGTGATCAATGCAGCTGCCATGGTTGCGATCCAAGCCCCTCCCCCTGCTACTACTAATCGAATCCCTCTTTTCTGATGGATGACCAGGCGGTATAAACCATAACCAATCACCGCGGTCAGGATCCCCATATTAAAGATATTGGCTCCCATGACCAATAATCCGCCATCCTGGAATAACAAGGCCTGGATTCCGACTACAGCGGTCATCACCAGTATCCCAGCCCAGGGTCCGAGAACAATGGCCGCCAGAGCGCCACCCAGGAAATGGCCGGATGTACCACCTGCTATCGGGAAATTCAACATTTGGGCTGCAAAGATGAATGCTGCCATTACTCCCATAATTGGGACTTGTTTTTCACCCAGGCTGCGATTGGTTTTTGAAACTGCTAAACCAACCATAATAATAGTGATCACCCAGAAGATCAACGAAACCACAATGGTCAGGAAACCATCAGGTATATGGAGTGGTGCAGGTGAATAATTCATGGAATTCTCCTCTTAGTACAGAGTTGGTCAGGAATGCCCATTCTTACATGCTTTAACTTATATCCTGACAGTCAGAACAAACGCCAAAGATCGAAAAATGGTCCAGATCGGATTGGAAATTGTATTTTTGCTAGGAGATCATTATCTAAGCGAATTCAAAATTTTGATATCCGCGTCATTGACTTTGTTACATTTCCTACATACCAGGTGAATATGAGGTCCATGCTGGAAAGTGGCGTAAACGATCTTGCCTTCGCTGAGATCGTTCCGGCAGGCAAATCCTTCCTGCCAGAGCAGATCCAGGGTCCGGTAAACAGTGGCAATATTTATCGCCCTGGTGTGGACCCTCAGCTGTTCAGCTACCTCTTCGGCAGTAATATGGCGCGGGCTGTGGGCAACCGCTTGAATGATCATTTCCCGCTGGGGAGTGATGCGGTACCCTCTTTGTCGTAAAGCTTCCAAGATAGTGTGGCAGTGTGTCATAGTCTCCTATTGCGAATACTTGCAATAAAGAATATTATAATCAAATTCCTTTAGCTGTCAAATGGATTGGAAAAGACAACCTGAAATCAAAGTGTGTAAATGCCTCTGAAAGAAATCCCAGATCAAATCGACGATATTGAGTTTATCAACTTAAACGAATGATCTGGTCTTTCTGAAAGATTGGACCTACCTGTAATTTAAGCAGAGGGTTTTTATAAAGCTCTGGCGGAACGCCAATATCCGCCAGGTAGAGCTCACCCACATTTTCAGCACCGGGTTGTCTAAGTCCAGTCTTGGGCAAGGCAAGGGTCATGGTTGCGGTTGCATGAATTGCAGGTGAATGGATTTCTCCTGTTCCTGCATCCAGTCCTGACGGAATATCCAGTGATAGAACGGGGGTATCAAGTCGATTGACCCAGTTGATCATTTCTGCGGCAGCACCTCGGGGAGCACCCTGCAGGCTGTACCCAATGATCCCGTCAATTATCAAATCTGGAGCAGCATCCTCATTGAGGTCGATGAACTGTCTTAAGTTCAACATCCATAGTTTGCAGGATCTTGGCCTGTTTCTGGATCACTCCAGATAATTCACTTACAGGTTTTGTCAAAAAAACATCAACCTTAGCCCCCCAATTGTGCAGATTGCGGGCAGAGACCATCGCTCCTCCCCCATTTCCGCCGCTACCAGCCAGAACGACCACTTTTTTGTTTACAGGATCCCCATCAAGAAATCGTTTTCGTGCCAGGACTGCCAGCTGGCGCCCGGCATTTTCCATCATTTGAACCAACTGAATGCCAAACACATCAACCATTAACCGGTCCACTTCAATCATCTGTTGGGTTGTTAAATAGGGAATTTTCAAAAGATCCACCATTTCCAGGCTCCCCCCTTCAGCTCCGGGATCATCTATCCTTTTTCGGAAAATCAAAGTCCGCGGTGGTTGCGATCACTTCTCCGATCTCAGCCCAACTGTTCACATCGAACTGGAGGATAGCTACACCACAAGTGGGCAGATTATCCAGATCCAGATCAGAGAGGTAGTTCACCAGATAGGTCATACCTGGATTGTGTCCAAATAACATCAATCCATCCAGGTAATCATCCTGTTCATTGATCAAATCAATCATGTCTTCTTCTGTCGCATGATAGAGGGCATCCTCGATCTGGATCTCATCCCAGGGCAAACCCATTTCATGGGTAACAAGCTCCGCGGTGGTTAAAGCCCGGGTTGCTGAACTGGATATGACCCTATCAACTGGCGGACCCCATTCAGCGAGGCGGGCGCCCATGATCGGGGCATCTTTAAGACCTCGTTTGGAAAGCGGACGCTGATGATCGGATAATACAGCATTATCCCAGCTAGATTTGGCGTGGCGAACGATTACTAATGTTTTCATAATAATATTGATACTTTATTTTGTGTCTTTTCGCAATAGATAAATAAGCTGCCAAGGAAAATCAGTGGCAGTCAATCCAAATAATACTTGGCAGAAGCTTGAAATGTCAAACGGTTGAGAACATCCTCAATCTCCCGGTTCATTGGTTCCAAATCTTTTTGATCTTCCGGGATTATCATCAATGATCCAAGCTGGATATGGACCTTACTGAAAGGGAGCGGCAGCGTATAGCGGTCCCAGCGGTTAATATGGTATGCGTTGCGGCAATAACAACCCAGGGGTAAGATGGAGCGCCTGTCTTCTGAGCAATAAAGGACAATCCCGGTTTAACTTTATATGCTGGCCCTTCCGGACCATCAGGGTGAATTAGAAAATTTTTACCTGCGGTCATCTTTTTCACCAAGCTGACTAATTTTCTACCCAATCCAAAAGTAGAATCCCCAGACAGATTTACTTGGATTGGCTCAACCCCCAAGATGATTGGCAAAAATTGCCAGAACATCACCCCGATAGTCATCCGGCATAATAACTGATGAATTTTGAGATATCCAACACTTTGTTTATAAACCCAGCCACCATCATTGTCATACCGTGCCAGCTGGTGACAATCAGTGGTTTTCCACTTTCTTCATAAGCCATTAATTGATCCAGGCCATGAAATGTAAACCGACAGGTTCTGTATACCAGGACTGAAAAGAGATATAGGATTTTCCCACTGATCTTGTTTATCATAATTTCATCCTTGAAAGATCCTGTTATTTGGAATCCTTATCCCCGCGTTCACGAATGAAGTGCTGAATAATGGAGGCCGTCAATATACATAGCCAGAAGGTCCACAATGCATTAAAAACAGAAAATATCAATGTCAGGATCACAATCGCGATCGCATACAAAAAATAAAGAACCCAGTGAGGTACGAACCAAGACAGGGCAGGAAATTTAATTCTGCTTACCATCAAGAAGCACAAAAGAAGGATCTGTCCCATAATGAGAGCCAATGGATAATCATCTCCGGTTTGGGTCAGGTCAGATAGGATCATCAAAGTCAAAATCAATCCAGAGAGAGAGATAGTCAGACCTATTGAACTGCCCGTGGAACTTTCTTTAGGCAGCTGAAGATTAAATCTAGCTAGTCGAAATGCGCCAGACCAGATTAAGAGCAGAAAAAAGGGAAGGAGCCAATAACTGAACCGATCCTGAAGATGGAGGTGTTGTGAGATCAAAACAATCGGGGCAACTCCAAAACAAACCATATCCGTCAGGGAATCCAGCTCCAACCCAAAAGTCGATTCAAGATTGAGTTTACGTGCGGAAAAACCATCCAGGCTATCAAGTAGTGATGAGCCTATGATCAATAGGCCAGCCAGAAAAATAAGTTCCCGGATTGACAAGACAATCGAGACCAGTCCAAATCCCAGGGATAGGAAAGTTATATAATTCGGAAGATATTTGCGAAGATCATTAATCATAAGAAAATCAATCTTTGTTGATTTCGGCCAGTTCAGTAATTCCAGCTTGAACCTTATCACCGATGGAACAAAGGATCCGGGTATTGAGAGGAAGATATAACTCAACTCTCGATCCAAATTTGATCAATCCATAACGCTGCCCGGACTGGATCTGGTCTCCGGGTTTGGCATAGTTATAACATTTTCGAGCCAAGATACCAGAGATCTGTTTCACTAAAATTTTTCCGTATTCAGTATCCAGCCCCATGATGATCTGATCATTTTCAAACGAAGCTGCCGGGTCATAAGCTGGGTGATTCATCCCAGCCTTATAAGTGACAAAATCAACCTTCCCAGGAATAGGAGCCCGCTGAACATGGACATCAAAGAGGGATAAAAATATCCCAATCCGGACAAATTCCTGTTTGAGGTAATCAACCTCCTGGACCGTTTCAATATCACTGACAACTCCATCTCCCGGGCTGTAAAATGAGTTCCTAGAACGGCTCATCACCCGGTCGGGATCTCGGAAAAAATTAAAATAAAATACACCAAAGCGGAAAAACGATCCCAAAGAATATCCCAGACAGCCATCCCGGCCATAATAATAAAGCTGTGAATGCCATAACCAACAGGACAGAGGACCCCAACAGGGATCCTTCTTTGTTTTTATTAAACGACCAGCCTGCTACTCTAGGATCAGACATCAAATTTTTCTCCAATAGTTATTGATTTAAGGGTAACAGAGAATTACTAATAATTATTAATCAATCTGTCTCAGGCGGCAAGAGGTCAATTATGATCAGTTCGGGATGGCACAAAAACCGCAATCGGGGAGCATGCCCTCGTTCCAAACCAATCCCGCGTGATACCAGCAAGAATTTACCAGGGTAGATCTCTGTTAAACCAGATGCCCAACTTCTGGGAACAACCGATAGAGTCATGATCGGACCAATTCCCGGCAGTTGGACCTGACCACCATGTGTATGACCAGCCAGCAATAGATCACCTTCTATTTCGCCCAGGCTGTAATTAGGTGAATGTCCCAGGATGATGTGGTATTTTTCGCTTCCGGGGATTTCAAGATCTGGGTTTTCTGAGTCCAGCAAATCCACTCCCGTTATAGTTAAAGGACCCAGGTCAAACGTTTGTGTCTTTTCCACTAATATAACCTCAAGACCCTGGAATATACCTACCCATCCATTCCTTTCCACATTTCCCCTGACTGCTACAGATCCCAATAGAGGTGATAGATCTGCCTCGGTAATGAGTCGATTCAGGACTTTGACAGATTCCTGATATTGATCAGGATCCATAATTTGCAGATAATCCCCAGCCAGCAGGATCAAATCCGGATCTTCAGCTTTTACAAGATCCAAGACACGCTCTTCATATGAACCGGGTGAGTCAGTTTGAATATCTGCCAGCAAGGCTACAGTGAGGGGTTCGGTGATCTTTTCTGAATATAGGGTTATCCTGGATACTTCCAGATTTTGCGGCTCTATCAGGAACGCGTCAACAGAAATGGCCAGGATCAGGGCAAAAATACCGATCAGGAAATTCGTATACAACTTATTTTGGTGGCGGAGAATGGCGATATTTCCAATCAAATACACTGGAAAATGGAGGAATATCCCCCAGGCCATAAGCTGAATCCGACCAAAACCATCCATGGGAAAGAGGATCCCTCCCAAAAGAAGAAAACTTAGCTCCACAATGATTAGCAGAATCGATCTCTCTACTACCCGTTCGTCTTGGTGACGATAGAGAAAATATAAGATCACCACTGTAAAAAATATGGCAGATAGATTATATATGATCAGCGGCAGGGTCATACCCTCTCCGGATCCTCGCTATTGGGTTTCACTTTGAAGAGTTTAAAAAAGACTTGCACAAGAGGTCCAATTAATAACGCAAATGCCAGAGTGCCAACACCAACAGGACCTTTAAGTATCCAACCCAAGATCACTACCAGAACCTCAATAACACCTCTTGATAGTTGAACACTTTGCCCAGTGGTTCGTGAGACAGCCAACATCAGACTGTCCCTGGGACCAGCGCCACCATCAACACTGATATAGACAGCAGTGGCAATACCAGAAAGGATTACTGCAATCAGCATACCAGGGATCTGCACCCATAGATTTCCTTCCAATGATGGGAGGAGAAACAAGAACAGATCTGTCCAGGGACCAATAAATAATATATTCCCCAATGTAGCCCAGCCAATCTTTTCTTTCAGCAATAAAGCACCAAACAGAACCACAACTCCAGTAGCAATGAGCATCATTCCAGGAGACGTGCCTAAAATATCAGCTAGGGCAACCGCCAAAACTGCCCAGGGGCCTGTGCCCAGTCCCGCTTGAATGATCAAGGCTATCGACAATCCATAAATAGCGTATCCAAGCTGGGCAATCAAAAAATCGCGGGGAAATGTTTTCCAGTGTATGGGTTTTAGCATGTGGAGGAGTGTACCATAACGAGGAATTATCGTCCTGTTCTTGATATCCCTTTCTCTCATTGAGATCGCTGATTGGCCAGTCCTCAAGACAATTCAAATTTCCAGAAAGCCATCCTGGTAAATCAAAAATAACGCCCGAGGACGGGCGTTTGAGCTGATGAAAGTGAACAGATGCGTGATTTGATTAATCGATACTTATTCAACCGGGTACTGAAAACAACTCTGGAAGGATCGGGCATTGGCTTCTGAGATCAACCAATGTGTCTGTTTAAGACATTTTTTCTTAGCCCGGGAAAAACGCTTCTCTAGCACACCCAACAACAGACCCAACGCCAGCAAGGTGTCCACAGGTGCTCCATTTTCAAATAACTCTGCAGCCAGTTTTTTTAGATTGAGAATCTGAATTTCAGTATCCTGGAAAACTCCAAATGTGTCCTGGACATTCTTTAAATTGTTGCGTATTTTTCCGAACTCTTCCTGATCCATCGCCGGCCGGAAAAACTCCATCAGATAACGAAGTTTTTTTACCAGGATCCGATAATCATGATACTCCTCTGCCGGTGTGGTTTTGGTCAAATTCTGACCGTCTTTCTGCAGTTGCCGGTAGCGTTTCACAATCCGAAGGCAGCCATACTCTTTAGCATCTTCTAATGATAGCGATGTTCCATCAGTGATCCCCCTTTCTAACAGGTCAGACCATGATTCTAATACCCCAATCACTTTGTCAGATAATAAAATCCTTGAAAGCTCTTCCTGAGCAACCGTTCGTTTCTTTTCAAGCAGAACCTGAAGGGGTTTTAAATGGGGCCGCCAGGATTTTGAGATATCTTTTTTTAAGACCTGATAATGAGCCAAAACCACATCCAGGTCCCTTACCTCGCCAGTTATAGTATGGATCCGGCGAAAATCTTTCCGGTATCTTTGGTAGATATCTTCTGGAAGTAGTTTCTTAAATTCAATCAGAGCTGCCCGGGTCCGACGATTGGCTACCCGCAGATCATGCAGATGGATGGGATCCTTCCCCTCGACACAACCGTCCAGATGCAGCTGCATGGCCTGCAATTGGGTTTGAAATACTCCCCGGGCAATCTCTGATAAATTCATCAATATTGATCTCGCTGGAAATTAACCTACAACCTTGAGGTTATTGAAGAGAGCTGCTTTGGGTCCCAGATAATTCCCATAAAATCCAGTTTCTTTGGACCAGCGCATATCAGCCAGGGCGTCTAGCAAGTTGCCTACCAGCATTCCTCCCTTAAAAGGTTTCTTTTTTCCATCTTTAACAATATATCCCAGCCGAATTTCACATGCAAAATCGCCAGTGACTGGACTGGGGTTGAACCAGGAGTACTCTGCGATCTCGACATAAGATCCAGTTTCAAGTTCTGTCTGGGGAATGCTCCCTGCAGGGATTTCAATGCTGCCAAAATCTCCACTGGGCTGCATATCCAGGTAATCTGCAAACCGCTGGTCGGCGATAAACGCCGCCAGTTTATTGTCATTGATCAAGGCAATCCGCTGAGCGGGTATACCTTCTTTATCAAAAGCGCTCGATGGAATTCCATACGGCAGCTGCCGATTCGCCCACAGATTAAAATCATCTCCCTTTACTTCTTCCCTGAAAATTGTCTTTCCAATCTCCCAGGGGGTTTCCCCGCTGTATTTCAAGGCAGCAGATGACAGAGTTTGAATCAGGCTACCGGCCAGCATTTCACCAGCAACCATCACCGCCAGAGTCGGTCCCTGAACATAGATCGGACCTTCATACGATGGAGGTCCTTCCGCTTCCAATAGGTCCGATGTGTACTGGGCCCGCAGGGCGGCTTCTTCTTCAAGATTCAGGTCCGCTATCCGGCGCCTATAAACCTCCGCAAAGGTTTCTACTTCGTCTTCTCCAGTTCCGCCAATATAGACCCACTGCAAATAAACCTGGGTATCTTTTTGAGTCGTGTCGATACCCTTGCTGCTGACCAAATGGATGGTTTTTTCCTGTCCAAAACATTCCGCGGCTGTCAAACGGACATGGGGAAAAGCTGCTGTGGTTTCTTTGAGAGTTTTTAATACACCCTGGATATTTCCAGATGGATCGTTGAGATATTCATTATCAGCAAGTTCAATATCTGGAATGGGTGCTGGGTCTGCAAAATCATAGGGTTCATTATGGACCAATTGAGCGGTTAAGACAGCTTTTTCAAGGGCACTGTTAATATCCGCCCCGGGTAAGGATAGATACTGTTCCCAAACCGCTGCCAGGTTTTCCTTCACTATTCTTGGAGTCACATAACACATCAACCGTATACAACTCGGAGTTGATTTCCCGCTGGGATTCCGTCGAGGTTTTCAGCTCATATTGCTGAAAACCGTGGATTGTCTCATGGCGAATGATCCAGGCTTTGATCGCTGAATTATCATTGAGAGCTTTTTGAATACTTCTTAACATCAGCCTAACCTCACTTTCATCAAAAGATGGGGACCGCCATCAGTGACAGGAACAATTTCCTTGGTTCCTTTTCCGCAATACCCACCGCTGAGGTCAAAATCATTGGAAACCGCTGAGATGCTTTCCAGAACATCAGGCACATAACCAGTGAGACCAACTGGAGCATACATCTTATCTGTCAGGACTCCGTTTTTAATTTCAAAGCCATAATGACCAGAAACCTGGATACCCCACCTTTGGGATCTTCCATACCTGAAGATACTTTCGGTATATAAATCCCATCATCGACCTGCCCCATCAGTTCATCCAGAGGCATATCTCCAGATCCAAAGAAGGTATTGGTCATTCTGGGATAGACTTTTCGTGTGAAGTCTTGTCTGCGTCCATTGGGAGATCGTTCAATTCCCAACTTTGTAGCGGAGAAGAAATCTGTTATTCCTCGGACAAATATACCATCCTTGACGATCTGGGTAGATTTCGAGGGCAATCCTTCATCATCGAAGAAATAAGATCCAAATGCTCCTGGATAACCAGGATCATCATAGATATTCACCAGATCCGATCCTACACGTTTGCCAATATAATTGGCCGCTTTAGCTCGTTCCTTGACAAACATATCTGTTTCAACCCCATGGCCAAAGGATTCATGACAGATCACACCGGAAACACCCGGTGCAGTTACGACAGTATATTCTCCAGGTTCAATGCGACCTGCGTTCAGTAATCCAATCGCGTTCTTCACAAGTTTTTCCAATTCTTCATCACTGAAAGTTAAGATCTCCAAACCGGCAGTGCCGCATTTGGAGGTCCAATCCATCACAACCCCTTTCTCTCCCATTGCGGTGACCATGATAGACATATGAACCCGCTGGACATCCTGAGCCAGATCAACAGCCCGGTTTTTGAAGACGGTTTTTTCCCGCATTTCCAAGAAACTAACCCGGGCATTGACGATCCTGGAATCAATCTTCTTCACCCGCTGATTAATTTCCCTCAGATAATCCAATTTATCCTGAGTGGATACCTCGGCAGGGTCATGTTCCATTGCAGTTTGAAAATCCTCAAGCCTTTCCTGACCTGGATCCAGCTTGCCATTCTTTTCAAAATCAATCCGGGTAACAAAATCTTTTGCACTTTTTAACATTTCGTCCCGGTGAAATCCCCCAAGGCCTTTTTCTCGCATGGTATGCCCATCAAAGGCAGTCAAGATCACTCCGCCGTCGGTTCACCCGGCATCACTCTTTCCTGGTTATTATCGACCAGGTAGCGAGTATATTCCCTGGATGAAAGCGATACTGCCCCGTAGGGCGCTTTCCCTTCCAGAATTGAAACTGCCTCCCCAAGGTCTGGACGCAAGGCGTTCATCTCCGGAGTTAATAGATTTTTTCCCATATTTCTCCCATTAATTCATACGATTGGTTATTTAGTTATTGATCTTAAAATGCCCATTCTCCTGCCTGTAAAACCGGTTCTACATCACCATTTTCAAGGACCCCATCAATATTCATCTCTCCAGAACCGATCATGAAGTCAGAATGGACCAGGCTGGAATTTCCTCCCCGAGCTCCGAAATCCTCCAAGGAGAGTTTTTCGCCGCCATCAAGGCTGAAGCGGTAAGCGCTTCCCAGTGCCAGATGGCAGGAAGCGTTTTCGTCCAGCAAGGTGTTATAAAACAGCAAGCCGGACTGGGAGATCGGGGAGCTATTGGGCACCAGGGCAACTTCACCCAGCATGCTGGCTCCTTCATCCGTTGAGAGCAATTTCTCCAGAGTACTTTCCCCTAATTCTGCAGAAAAATCAACCACCTTACCTTCTTTAAAGGTCAGGCTGAAATTGTCAATCACACTGCCTGAATAGACTAATGGGCGAGCTGATTTCACAGTTCCTTCTGTATACCGTTTATCCGGCAGAGTGAATACTTCTTCTGTAGGTATATTGGCCGTGAATGGTATACCGGTCTGTGATTTGAATCCTGCAGATCGCCAGATATGGCCTTCTGGCAGCGTTAGCCAGAGATCCGTTCCAGGAGCGGTGTAATGCAATTTCCGGTAAGATTTCTTATTCAGGTAATCACCATGTTTTTTCAAATTGATCAGGTGAGTCTCCCAGGCAGCAATTGGATCATCCTCGTAAACACGGCAGATCTTAAATATAGCGTCCCACAGTGCTGGCATTTGTTCTTCGGCAGGCAGATCCGGGAAGATCTTCCTGGCCCAACCATCGATAGGAATTGAAAATAAACTCCAATTCATGGCGTTTTTCCCAATATGGGCACTGATCGGCTTCCAATGTTTTAGGAACGCCCGCTGTCGTTGATCAACCAATTCCGGATCCTGGCCTTCCATCAGATCTGGATCGATCGAAGAAACAGTTAACAACGCTCCCCCATCTTCAACGACATCCAGGATCCCCTTGGCCTGCCAGGCTGGAAATTCTTCGAAGGAATCCTTTGGAGCATGCTTGAACCGAGAGAGAGTGATCTCGTCATCCCGCCACTGCACGTCCACCAAGCGAGCGCCTGCTTGATAGGCGCTATCGGCCACGAGCCGGATCAGCGGTGCGGCTTGAATAGGCACGCCGTCATTTCTGAGATGCTGCATGATCAATTTTTGTCCAGGCTGTAAATTCAAACCTACTTTTATAACCAGATCAGCATATTTCTTTAAATTCGATTGAAAATTCTTATCCATGGGGTTTCTCCACAATATCTAATATTTACAAATACAGTCTGGATTTTACCATCCAAGAAAATAAAACCACTACAGCAAAATACCGCAGGACTATTGGCCTGTGGGATGGATGATAAATGCCACCCTACTGGAGGACTATTTTGAGTTTTTTTGTACGATTTATTGGGTTTTCTCGATGATACCCAGGAATTTTTCAGCCGTAAGACTTGCCCCTCCAACCAGGGCACCGTCAATTTCAGCTGTGTTGAAAAACCCCCCTGCGTTTTCAGAATTTACAGATCCCCCATATAAAACCCGGATACTCTGGCTGATCTTCTCTCCCCATAAACCTGACAGAGAGGGGCGAATAACACTGGCGATCAAATCAGAGATCTCATCCGGAGAAGCGGATCTTCCCGTTCCAATAGCCCAGACTGGCTCATAGGCAATGATCATCTTCGCTGGATCTTCCAGATGAATGCCATGACAGGCCTTCCTGGAGTTGATGATTGATCACACTGGCTGCGTTCCCAGAATCTCGCTCGGCCAGCACTTCTCCCACACATAGAACAGGAATCAAACCAACAGAGATCGCTGCTTGAAGTTTGCGATTGATCAAAGCGTTATCTTCACCATAATAAGCCCGGCGTTCACTGTGCCCCAGGATGACGTGGGTGCAAAATTCTGCAGCCATCGCTCCAGAAATTTCCCCAGTAAAGGCCCCAGAAGGTTGGTCAGAAATATTCTGGGCACCTAATTGGATCGGAGAACTTACTAGTAGTTTATACAGTGTGGATAAGGAAGTGAATGGAGGGCAGATCAGAACTTCAACATCAGAATAGGATCTCACCCATTGCATTAACACCCGCACCAGGCTAAGCGCTTCTGCTTCGGTTTTATTCATCTTCCAGTTGCCAGCTATGATGGGGGTTCTCATTTTAGGTGATCACTCCAATTCAGCAATATAGAGGGAATCCACAATTCCCACAATCACAGAGATCACGCAGCCATCAGGGTTTTCCAGGATCTGGCGAGCACCATTGCCTTCCCGATTCACCAAGACAGTATCTCCTATTCCAGCTTGTGAATTGTCCAGGGCGACAAAATCTCCCTCAGGGGGATCACCCGGCAGCGTCAGAGGCTGCACGACCAGTAAACGGCGATTTTTATAATGCGGGTGACTGATCGTTGTCACCACGGTTCCAGTTACTTTGCCTAGGATCATGTATATTTCACCGATCCCTTTTTCAGGGTGACATCAAATTGATCGTCCGGGTGCACAACCAGCTCATCAACAATGCCAATCAGAGCCAGGTCAACCGGCACAAAAGTGTGGATATCCATCGCCAGGGCGGCTTCCCGGGAGCGAACCATGACACACAGGTCTCCCGACCCTGCCTGAACCACATCCACTGCTACTTGAAGGGGCCCAGTTGGCTCGAGGTGTTTGTTCAAGGGTTCAATCACCAGCAATTTCATCCCGGTCAGATCTTCATATTTAACTGATGCAACAGCGGTTCCCCGCACACGGCCAAAAAGCATCTTAACTTCCTCCTACGCTTTTCAGCACACGCTGAATGATGGTTTTCAATAAACCAGGGTCAACTGTGTCGCCAACCTTGGCTTTCACAGATGACAACACACGGTCTTCCATGGCTGTTCTGGTTGGGGCCGGTGCCGGTGTCTGAGGTAGGGATGGCGCTGCACTGGGAGATTTTTTCTCAGTGATATAGGGACGGATGGGAGCGCTGGAAGGTTGATCATTTTCCTTCAACAATTCAACACCCAGTTTACGGGCTGATTCCCTGCCCAGGTCAGTGACCACCACATCATCATTCACAACCAGGGTGGTCACACCACTGTGATAGAGATCCTCAATATCCCGTTCCGTATAAAAGATTTTGGGCATAGGATAACTCCTAATTCTTCAGGTTATTTACCGGAAATTCCTTCCACATTTTCGATGGCCTGGATAGCTGCATCACGAGCTGTGACCATTTCCGCCTCAGTTCCTGACATCCACATCCGGCCAAAGCGTCCAACAGAGGCAATATGAATGATCTTCACATTGGCTTTTTTCTCAGCTTCATTGGCAGCAAGCATGATGTACGCAGCGGGAGCTACTTCCAACACGAAGAGGGTTTCCGCTGCTACCAACATGGATCCACGTCGCCAACGATTTAGCAGCTGGGCCTGATAGGGATCCACCCGGGTGATCAGGTTGGAAGAGTATACACTGGGTTTAATGCGATCCTCTTTTACCAATCCCAACCGATCCAGAACAATTGCGCCAGATTCCAGCACTGCTGCCTGGTTCATGGAGTGGACCTCAAACATACCAAACTCACGCTCAACTACCTGGGCGCCAGGTTTGGCTTCTGTGGCCTTCACAGCAATATCAACCGTGCGAAAGACCTCATTTCCAGGCGCCATCTCCACATAAAGAGATGCCATACCTTCAATCGGCAGGTCTCCCTGGGTGATGGTGCCTACAAAGGCTGCCACCTCGGACTGCATACGGTCCAGGTAACAATATACACGTAATGAAAAATCTTGTTTTGCCATACGATCTCCTTTTTGGATCTGCAGGTATCATCCAGAATGGATGATCATCCTTAATCCTCGGGGTTATTATTCATCGCCATGCCAATCGGTGTCACCAAAGCGGGATGAGGTGGCACCCAGGTTGGGATACCGGTATACTCCTCGATCACTTCTGCCGCCCGATAAAAGGCGCTTGTGCCGCCCACCAGGGCAATTTCGGGACCTGATATCCCTCGATATGCCTGGCAACAATACTGGCCACTTTCTCCAGCACGGGTTTGATCACCGGAAATAATACCGGCTGCTGGGCAGGGTCGATCTTCAGGGTTTCAGCATCCTCAAATTGGATGTCATGGGCTCCGGCGATCACCAGAGAAAAATGTGTTCCGCCTGTAGCTTCATCCGCAGTGTAAACAACCTTCCCGTTTTCCACCACGGCGATCCCGGTCGTACCGCCGCCAACATCAACGATAACGCCATTTTCCAGTTGGACAAGTGCATTAGCGGCTGTGGGCTCATCAACCAGGCCGGTACAGATCATACCTGCCGCTTCAACTACATGGGAAGTAGCCTGAACTTCCACGCTGGGTACACCTGGCGGATAGCCGCTGGCCGCGTGGGTCAGTTCTCTGCCGATGCGTCTTTCGATCCGGTCTTTCATCGATCTGACCAGATCGACCGCTCCAACAAAGTCCACCACAAGGCCGTCACGCGCTACCTGCGCAAACTGATATTCACCTGTGACTGGTTGGTCCTGTTCATCAAGAACAGCCACTGTCAGATAAGCTGTTCCCAGATCGACACCCACTTTTAATCTTCCCTGAGGCGGATTATCAAATGGGGCCGGTTCCGGGTCAGCAACCCAGTGAAAGAGTTCCGCAGCGCGGTTTAAGGTCTTAAGAAGAGCCGGCGATTGCAAGGCAACCCCGATTACTTCTTAGCTTCTGAACGGCCACCGATGCTGCCCTTGGAACTGCTCGGAAGCACCATTTCGACATTTTCGTGCGGGCGCGGGATAACATGGATAGATACCAGTTCCCCAACTCGTTTCGCGGCTGCGCCGCCAGCGTCTGTGGCCGCTTTGACAGCGCCCACGTCGCCCCGAACCATCACGGTCACAAATCCACCGCCAACGTATTCCGAACCAATCAGAACTACATTAGCTGCTTTGACCATGGCATCAGCGGCTTCCACTGCGCCAACCAGGCCGCGGGTTTCCACCATACCGAGGGCGATAAAAGAAGGATCTTGTTGTGCCATTTTTTACTCCTTGTACTAAATGAATAAACGGTTTATTTGAAATGGATGAATTATTGCGGTTTCAGTATTTCCAATACAGTTTCTCTAACCAGTTTCTCTAGAGCATCATAATCCGGCGCCTGGTTGCTTCCAGCAGCTACACTTCCCGGCTGAAAAGCTTCTTCCGGTGGCTGGCTGGTCTCAAATGCCATGCGTTTGACATTATAGAGGTGATGCACGTCAATATTATCGCCCGTGATCGCGCCGCCAACTCCTCCAGAACCCAGCGTCAGCGAGGGTGAAATCCCGGTAGTATAGCCGATCATTCCGAGAGTTCCCATGGTGTTCACACCGATCCGGAAAACTGGTTTTTCCAAACCAAAGGCATAAATAATATCTTCGTTCGTGGCGTGAATGATCAAACTATGTCCCCGGCCTCCAAAATTGATCAGATCCAGGCAGCGATCGCAGCCGGCTTCCCAACCATCAGCGACGTAAAATCCAAGCACCGTCGTCAATTTTTCTCGAGAGAGGGGTTCATCCCTACCAACACTTTGCAGATCAGCGACCAGGATGCGGGCGCTTTCCGGAACCTGGAATCCAGCCAGGGCACCAAGATACTGGGGGGATTTTCCAACAGATTTGGCATTGATCGTGCCATTCGGGAAGAAAAGTGCAGCTCGCAGCAGTTCTGCTTCAGCGGGAGAAACCCAATACGCTCCCTGGGCCTGCATTAACTCTTTCAAGCGGGAGGCGATCGGACGATCCGCCACTACAGCCTGCTCGGTGGCACAGATCGTTGAAAAGTCAAAGGCTTTGCTGTTCGTGATATAGCGAGCTGCTTTTTCAAGATCAGCGGAGCGGTCTACATAGACCGGCACGTTACCAGGACCAACACCATAGGCAGGTTTTCCTTTTGAGTGGGCTGCTCGCACCATAGCCCCACCACCGGTTGCCAGGATCAAGGCTGTATATTTATGTGAAAGCAATTCATCGGTACCTGGAAGAGAGATCTCTGACATACAGTGGATCAAACCATCCGGCGCACCGGCAGCTACTGCGGCCTGGTTCATCAAGTTGGCAGTTTCCACACAGCAGTTCACAGCTGAAGGATGAGGAGCAATAACAATGGCGTTGCGGGCTTTTATTGCCATCAAGACCTTATTCATGACGGTCGAGGTAGGATTGGTACTGGGCGTCAAAGCTGCTATCACACCCATAGGCCAGGCTATCTGATAAAGTTTCTTCACTTCATCTTTATTGATGAATCCAACAGTTTTTACATCTTTTATGGATTCCCAGACCGCTTTGGAAGCAAACTGGTTTTTGATCTTTTTATGCTCTGGGACACCAAAACCGGTTTCCACCGCTGCCATGCGCCCTAAACGTTCAGCAGCGCCGAAAGCAGCGTCTGCCATTGCTTCACAAACACGGTCCACTTCAGCCTGGGTAGCAAAACCCCATATTTTCTGAGCTTCCCTGGCGCTGAGCACCATTTGTCGAGCTTGTTGGATAGAGCGTAAATCTTTATCGAATTCTGGCATAGGTTCGTCCTAAAACTAAAAATTCAATATTTCAATCTTTCTGGTATGTCACTTCACCTAAAACGCTGAGATGATCAATTACAGCCATTATTACCGCATCCACTGGCCGGTTTTTTGTGATATCAGTCTGCCTGCCACTGGAACCATGGGCGGTTAAGACAAGGTCACCAATACCGGCATCCAGAGTATCCACGGCTACATAAGGTTTGCCGACCGGAACACCGTCCACATCAGTCTGGCGCAGGATCAACAGTTTGCGGCCTTCGAGCGTAGGTTCCTTGATGGTTGATATGGTCGTACCTATTACTTTGGCAATCAGCATGGATAACTCCTGTAAATCATTTCCTGAAGGTAATCTCGCCATCCACTTCCAGATGATCCAGCACCGCCATGATCACCGCATCAGTGGGTGTCTCTTTTGTTACCGGGGTCTGTCTGGCTGCTGAACCATGACAGGTCAGTACCAGATCACCTATCCCAGCATCCACCAGGTCAATCGCTACGTAAGAACTGCCAAGTTCCTTTTTACCGTAAGCATCAGTCTCCCGGCAGATCAAGAGTTTGGTGTTCATGATCCTGCGGTTTTTGATCGTAGAGATAGTGCTGCCAACAATTCGGGCGATCTTCATCAATTTTCCTTTTAATAAGCCTTAGCGGTTGCCTCAGACTTAACTTTGTTTCCATTACCATTGGATTCCAACATACCCTGAACGATCTTCACACCTGCGCTGGCACCCAGACGGGTTGCGCCTGCATTAACCATGTTCTGAGCATCTTCAAAATCACGCACACCACCAGAAGCTTTGACTCCCATTTCTGGACCAACTACCCTGCGCATGAGGTTGATATCTTCCATAGTCGCTCCGCCGCCAGAAAATCCCGTCGAGGTCTTCACAAAATCGGCCCCGGCTTCTTTCGAAAGCAGGCAGGCTGTAATTTTTTCTTCATCATTTAATAAGGCAGTTTCAATAATTACTTTCACAATAGCGCCTTCGCCATGCCCGACCTTTACCACTTCATTAATATCGCGGGCTACCAGGGTCAGATCTCCGGCTTTCAGAGCGCCAATATTGATAACCATATCGATCTCTGTGGCACCATCTTTCAGAGCAGTCTGGGCTTCAAATGCTTTAACCTCAGGGGCAGAGGCACCCAGGGGGAAACCAATCACAGTGCAGACTTTGGCCGATGATCCCTCGAGCAGTTCGGCGCAAAGCTTAACGTGGGTTGGATTGACACAGACAGAGGCAAAATTATACTTTCTGGCTTCGTAACACAACTGGGCAATTTGATCAGCAGTGGCATCAGGTTTTAATAATGTGTGGTCGATCATGCTGGCAATATCTGGATCCTCAGGGATCCTTCCCAAGCTGGGAGGTCAAGCGAGATGCTCCAGCGCTTACAACTTCTCCAACCTTATTGAAACAGGTATCGACACAGATACCCTCTGCACATTCCGATGAGCAATAATCACCCGCTGGCTGGCTGGTTCGGTATTCCGCTTCATTCAATGCCACCAGTACTTCCCGGGTGATGACTTCGACCAGATGTTTAACTTGCACTTGTGTAGTTTCCATATTATTTCTCGATCTCCATGATCTTATCGACACGGCGGGCATGGCGATCTCCGCCGAACTCGGTTTCTAAAAAAGTAGTAAGGATCTGCTTTGCCAGGTTGGGGCCGATCAATCCGGCACCAAGGGTCAGCAGATTCGCATTATTATGTTCTCGGCTGTTAAAAGCAGTTGCATAGTCATAACACATAGCTGCCCGAACACCACTAACCTTATTAGCAGCCATGCAGCTGCCAATACCGGCACCATCAATCATCACACCTCGCCAGGCGGAACCAGAAGCAACTTGCTCCGCGACTGCTCTGGCAAAATCCGGGTAATCCACTGAATCCGTGCTGTTAGTGCCGCAATCAATAACCTTGAAGCCCTTTTCTTCTAGGAAAGCTTTAAGGTTTTCTTTCATCGGGAAACCACCATGATCTGCCCCAATAGCAACAACCTTTGGACCGGTAGTGGCAGGAACTGGGTTTTCAGTAGGTTCCGGTGTCATCTGGGAAGGCATTTCCCGCATTATTCCGGATACTACTTCATCAACTATTCTTCTTAGATCCGTATCGTTAATGTTTGCCATATTTTTCACTCTTGTTCTACATTGATCGGATAACGCTGGAAGATTGAAGTCGGTGAAGATGCTGATGCTTTTAAGTTAGTATAAAAACGGAAGCGGTCTGCCCTGAATTCAGATTCCACATATTCGATGACCCTACCATCAGCCGTGCGGGTTTCCCGTCGAATTACCAGGACTGGAGCGGGGTGGCTTAATTCCATCAACTCTGCTACCTGAGGAGTGGCGATCTCTGCGCCAATTTCCTGCTCAGCGTGATCGGGTTTCATATTATATTGGGCAGCCAAAACATCATAGAGGGATTCCTCGGAAAAATCATGCTCCAGGATTCCAAGGCAAAACGCATGCGGTAAATATGCTCGTTCTATGGCAGCTGCTTTTCCATCAACCACTCGTACTCGATTTAGAAAAACCACTTCTGCGCCCAACTGGATCCTGAGCACCCGAGCTAATAAAGGATCTGCCGGAATGATTTTTGACTCAATCACCTGGCTGGCCACATTCTTCCCTCGCTGGGCCATCTCCTGAGAAAAACCGTACAGGAATTCCACTGTCTTGGGAAAATGATCTTCGGTTACAAAAGTCCCCACACCATGAACAGATTCAAGGTAACCCTTGGCCGCCAAATCACTCAGGGCGTGGCGAATAGTATTTCGTCCCACACCATGATGTTCACTTAAAGCATTTTCTGACGGAAGACGCGCTCCGGGTTGAAGCTCACCGTTCTCGATCTGCTCCAAGATTGATTCCGCAATTTGTTGATAGAGGGCTCTTGTCATATTGCTTTCCCGTGCCTGACGGTACTCCACTTTACCTACATGTACCTACTTGTTCCTACATGTTCTATCAGGAGTATACAAGATGATTACCCTCCTTGTCAAGCGCTTATTTCCCCTCTAATCGTGGACGAAGATACAATAACCCCCACCGGTGGGGGTTATAACAAGGTTTTCTTCAATTTGTAAGGTCTTTTGAGGGATATAAGGTTCCTGAAATCGAGTTTACCTAAATTTCTTAAGATCAAGATTCGAAAAATCAAAGTCAAGGTAAGGGATCTCATTTTCCAGGCGTTCTTTTCTTCCATCCATATACCAGACACACCAAGGATCATCCAGATTCTCAACATCAAAGCTGCGGTGGATCACAGCGTAGAGATCAATTTCTCTCATTTTCATAAAAAGCGGAATCTCCTGGAACCATTGATACTCTAGATCATATTCGGAAAAATACCCCGGTAAAAAACCAGAGAGAAAATACTCAGTGAACCCGGCAGGGTCTTTCTGTCCCATGACCACATAAAATAGAACCAGGGCAATATCTTCCACAAACCAGCTGTAAGAGCTGTCATCAAAATCGAAAAAAGTGATTTTGTCATTATCCACAAAAAAGTTGCCCTGATGGGCATCTCTGTGGATCAACCCAAAGCTTGTTTTTTCCACCGGTAGATTTTGAATCCTATTTACAAGATCACTAAGAATCTGGGTGATCTTGTGATCCCGGGATGGGATGAACTGATCCACTTCCATATGAATAGGATCATCCCAATCCGGGCGCTTCCAGTCTGGATTTGCAGGCTGATAGGCCGTGGTCAGTTTATGCATCAATCCGATCTGACGGCCGTACTCAAATAACAGCTCATCAGTCCACTCTCCCCTGCGTGGTTGTCCAGCTGCTTTTTCAAAAGCATTTGCCAGAAAATATCCCCCGGCGCCATCATCAATCTCCTCCACCCAATTACCATTACGAGAAATCAAAGCCTCAGCCACAGATGATCCACCAGATTTCAAGTAGTTGATCCAATCCAGCTCTCCCCGGATCAGATCCGGGACTGCGGCGGATGCTGTGGGCAATCCTTAATATTCCCTCTTCTTCTCCGCGGGAAAATTCATATATATAGCTTTCAAATCCATCCAATTCCTGGATATCTTCGGGTTTGATCCCATATGCTGCTCGCGCCTGGCTGAGAATGGATTCTGAGAAACGGTCCTTGATGCGCTGTTCCATAATTAACCTTCTGTACTTTTACCTACCGGGATCGGTGGTTGAGTAGCTTTTAATGAAAATAGTGCAGCCGGAACCAGTATCGCCACAAATATCCAAAGGGAGATCTGGAAGCTGCCAGTGAGGTCGTAGATCACTCCCGTGATAAAAGGTCCCAAGCTGCTGCCGGCTACTTGTGCTGTCAGCACTCCACCTCTGAGTTTTCCAAGATTTGCCTGGCCAAAATAACGGGCAAACAGGGTTCCACCTACCAGGGAAATCAAACCTGTGGAAATTCCGATCAAGACTGCATAAGAATGGGCAAGCACTGGGGATACAGAAAATGTGAGTACTGCAATACCCGCAGCCAGAAAGGCCATACATCCCAGGAGCATATATTGCAGAGATCCCCTGTCCGCCGCCGGCCCCAACAAGAGCTGGGTTACCAAGGAAGCAGCCGCATAAGTAGTGTAAGTTGCCGCAGCGACTCCGGGAGAGATTCCAAGCGAATCAAAAATGGACAACAGGTTAAAAAATACCGCTGTGACGATCATGGCCCATAAGGCGCTGTTGATCATCATGATCCAGTATGCCGGTGTTTTCCTGGCTTCATTTGCTGTAAAGGAATATATGCTGGTGCTCTGCTGTCTAAGGATTTCCTTCTTTTCTACAGGACCACCATCTATTTCCTGGCCTACTTCTTTCGGATTATTCTTGAAGATCAGCAGCAGCATTGGCAGCATGATCAACCAGACCAGGAAACCCAACCAGGTATAAGCAGTGCGCCAGCCCTTCAGATTTATCAGATAGAGGAAAAAAGCAGGGATGATCGCCATGCTAACAGAAAATCCACTGCTGATAAAGCCGGTCACAGTACCAAGTTTCTCCCGGAACCACATGGCCGCAATATTTCCTGAAAGCAGAGAGAGTCCGCCCTGACCCAATAAACGCAGCAGGAAAAAGCCAAGCAATAACGTTACAAGGGAATTAACCTGGGCAAAAAAGATACAAGCACCGCCCAGCAAAATAACTACCCCGATCATCGTTTTTTTAATGCCAAAACGATCCATCAATGAACCGATAAAAGACTGGGGAAGGGACGCCAGCAACGTTCCCACCATATAAGTCCCAGATAAGGCAGTCAGAGAAATCCCCAGTGAGTCCAGCAGGGAAGGATTAAAGACAGAAACACCATATGTTTGACCAACACCGGTCACTGCCGAGGCAATAACAGCCACCGGCACCATCAACCAACCATAATAAAATGGGATTCGATCCTGCTAAACCAGTTCCTTTTTGTCCTTCCATGTTCTCCAATCCTTCTATATTAACCCTAGTTCCACCAGGTCTGCCCGGAGTTGCTCAGGTGAGGAGAATTGAATTGCCTCAAATCCTTGCCGTCTGGCTTCCTGGATATTATCTTCCATATCATCGATGAACACACAATCCCCGGCGTCTAAATTCAGTTCATGCAGCAAGATCTGGAATGGTTCCGGATCCGGTTTTTTGTATCCGATATGACCTGAGATCACCAGTGGGTTAAACCAGCTCAAGAATTCATACTGGTCCTTAACTCGTGGAAAGGTCTCGGAAGACCAGTTGCTCAGAGCAGCCAACGGATAACCGGCTTCTTTCAGCTCCCTCAGGATATCCACAGTAACCTGGAAATTCTCCACCAATCATTTCCTCCCAGCGCGAATAATACGCCCGGATCTGTTCTTCATATTGAGGAAATTTTGGAACCAGTTCATCAATGGCATCCAGGAAGGATTTATCCACATCCATTTGGGAATTCCACTCCAGTGAGCAGACTTCCCGTAAGAAGTATTCCATCTCATCCGGATCGGAAAAGATCTTTTCATAAAGATAACGGCGATTCCAATCCATCAGCACACCACCGAAGATCAAAAACGATTGTTTTTTTCATTAAATACAATTTCTCCATTTTTATCCATTCAAAATTTAAGCTATAACCCAGTCGATTATAGCAGGATTTATTTAAAAGAGACGGAAGGAGAGGACAGAAAGATGACAGATGAATATGGGCGCGTTCCTACCCGGCTGTGGACCGATTACAGATGATGTGAGACGAAAAAAATCAGAATACCAGCACAAATTCCTGGAATGCCAGCAGAGCAGCAAAGGCCAGGGTGACAGCGATTCCGATCGCCGCGCCAGAAGCGCCACCTTCATAAGCATCCGGGATCAGTTCAGCAAAGACCATCCAGATCATTGCGCCGGCGGCCAGACCCAAGCCCACTGGAAGCCAGGGAGCAAAGAAATACACAAATAGAAAGGCTGGCACCGCCATCAGCGGCTGGGGAAGGCTGGTAAAAGATGCTCCACAAGGCTGCTTTCCAGGGTTTGGTGCCTTTAGGCACCATGACCATGGCAATTGCCAGGCCCTCCGGGATATTATGGATGGCGATCGCGGCAGTGATGAACAAACCCAGTTTCTGCCCGCCTCCGAAGGAAACACCCACCCCAATACCCTCAGCAAAGGAATGTGCGGTCATGATGCCCAGGATCAACAAGGCTTTACGGGCATCACCCCCTTCCAGCTCTCCCAGATCTACTTCGCCCTTGTTACTGATAAAATGATCCGCCAGAACGATCAGAGTCAAGCCCAACAGCATGCCTGCAAATGGTCCTGTAGGGATTGATATGAGCCCCTTCCTGGATCAGGTTATGGCTGGCGCCCAGCATCAAGCCGGCAGTTGCGGCCTGGAAGATGCTCAGCCACCAGCGGTTGAATTTCTTAAAAAAGAAAAATGGCAGCGCACCCAGACCGGTGACAACCGCGGTCAGGCCCGAAGCAAGTAAAATCGTCCAGAGATTAACAGTAATTTCCATCTTTATATCCTTTTACTGCAAGATACTGCGGCTGAAACCAATCGCAGGAGATCCTAATATAGAAAATCCAGCTTCCTATGACTTCGGACTGGATTTGCCCGAATTTTTTCGGGAAACATGAATATATGGTTCAGCGATCAATAACTGGCCCCCGGCCTTAAGCATATCCCGGATCTGTTCCAGGAAGGACGAGAATCATGCACCTCATGGACCATCCAGAATGCCAGAACAAAATCCACTTCCTCAGTAATCCCGATCTGTCCTGGGAACAATGATGGGTTTTGATCCTCTCCGACAATCCGGCTTTCTCGGCCCGCCGCCTTAAACCGGCCAGCATCTGAGCCTGAAGATCAACAGCGATCACTTTCCCGGTTTCCCCAACCAGTCGGCCATGGGAATAGAAAAATAACCCATCCCGCAACCCAGATCAACAACAATTTCGCCGCTCTTTAAATAGGGAGTCAGGATCTTCTCTGGATCCTGATAAAACTTCCGGAGAGGATTATCAAAAGTGAACAAAAACCACCAGGGGCAGGTTGGCTGCCGGATCTTCAATTTTTCGATCATCATATTCCCTTTCCAGAGTTCATTCATGAGTGAGTTTCCCCAATAAACCGGCCAGCGTCTTCAATTTCGTCCTGATTGAGATTCTCGGTAATCCTGCGGGCCAAATCTGATGAACCTCATCATGCAGTTCATTAAATCGAAACCTTTTTCAGTCAGATGCAGATAATAAACCCGTCCATCGATCTTTAGATTTAGATTTTGTCAGGTATCCAGTATCGATCAGTTTCTTGACAATCGCTGAGACTGAGGGCCTGGTAACACCCAAATTATCTGCAAGATCGCCGGAAGTCGGCTCACCCAATGCTGGGAATCGTTTCCAGGTAATGCATCTGGTTCATAGTGATATCAGAAAACCCTTCCTGCTCAAAGGCTTTGCTTTCCAACTCCCCCATTAATTGGGAGATCATTTCTACTGTTTCCAGCACGATTTTTTGTTCATCATAATAGTTAGTTTATCCTAACTAATCTTTTAATCAAGCCTCAATTTCTCTCTCCTCTCAAATCTCATTACCCGGCCAGGCTTTCAGCATGACGGGATCAACTGCCAAGTAAGAAAATCCAGCCAGATAACCACTAAGAATGTGCAGGGATAAGATTTAACTCAACAACAATCCGATATTGACTGGATTTGCGTTGATCAGTAGCAAAAACGGGTGACCAGAATTTGAATCGATGCGATAAGATAAAATCACCAATGAAATCATTCGGTGACAATCCAGGTGGTATATAAAAAAAAGGAAAACTGTTATGACTGAGAATCAAATATTTATCAGCATGGGGGATTATCGGGAAAAAATCGAAAAGGCTATGTGGGATCTGGAAGATAATAAAATCATGACCCGGATCTGGGACCATGACCACACGGTCTGGAAACCGGAACCAACAGAGATCAGCAACCGGCTGGGCTGGCTGCATTCTCCTCATGCCATGCTCGAAGAGGTCGCCCGGCTCGAGGATCTGGCTTCTAATCTGCGGACTGAAGGATTTACCCAGGCGGTATTGATGGGAATGGGCGGCTCGAGTCTGGCTCCTGAAGTGTTACGGGAGACATTTGGCGTCCAGGATGGATTCCTTGACCTATTTGTATTGGACAGCACCGACCCGGACGCGATCCGGGCACTGGAATCCAAACTGTCAATGCCCGAAACAGTTTTTATCGTCGCAACAAAATCCGGCGGGACTGTTGAAACCTTATCTTTCTTTAAATACTTTTATAATTTGGTCCTGGAATCAGTTGGTCTGAAGGATGCGGGACAACATTTTATCGCCATCACAGACCCTGGCAGCAAATTGGAGGAATTGGCCAGACAATATAATTTCCGTTCCACATTTTTGAACGATCCCAATATTGGCGGCCGTTATTCAGCGCTTTCCTTCTTCGGCATGGTGCCTGCCGCCATTTTGGGCATCGATCTGGAAACCCTGTTGGCTAGCTCCCTGACCGGCCTTTGCAGCTGCGAAAGCTGTGATTGCGCCATGGACGAGAATAATTACGGGGTCCAACTGGGGGCGGTCCTGGGCGTCTTGGCCAGAGAAGGAGGGATAAACTCACCCTGGTCACCTCCCAGGAGATATCCAGCTTTGGAAACTGGGTCGAACAGCTGATCGCGGAAAGCACCGGTAAGGAAGGTTCAGGGATTCTACCTGTAGTGGGTGAAAAACTAA
Source organism: uncultured Chloroflexia bacterium (assembly GCA_963824175.1). Lineage (GTDB taxonomy): Bacteria > Chloroflexota > Anaerolineae > Anaerolineales > UBA11858 > B10-G9. Next base: position 89,705 of record CAWGOD010000013.1, read on the forward strand.
CCACCCCGGACCATTATCTTAATGACCGTGTATTTGTTTATCTCAAACTAGAAGATGACCAAACCCAGGATGCGGCCATCAATGACCTGGTCGAAGCAGGACATCCCGTGATCTGGATCCAGCTGGCCGACCGCTATGATCTGGGCGGGCAGTTCTTCCTGTGGGAACTGGCCACCGCAGTTGCGAGCCATATCCTGAAGATCAATCCCTTTGATCAGCCGGATGTTGAATCGGCTAAGATCCTGGCCCGCGAGATGGTTGCAGAATATCAAGAGGCGGGAAAGCTGCCCAGGGGTGAATTTTCGAATCTAGACCCCGCTGTCCTGAACAGGTACCTGGATGAGTCGATCCTACCTGGAAGCTATCTGGCCCTGCAGGCTTATCTCCCACCCACACCGGAGATTGAGGAAGTCCTGCAAAGCCTGCGCCACACACTCAGGGATAAATATAAAATCGCCACTACTTTGGGTTTTGGCCCCAGATTCCTGCACTCGACCGGCCAGCTCCACAAAGGCGACAATGGAAAGGGAATCTTCATCCAGTTTATTTCTCACTCCGAGCATGACCTTCCCATCCCAGACCAGGCTGGTAAACCTGATTCAAGGATCGGATCGGTGTGCTGAAATCTGCCCAGGCGGAAGGAGATGCCCGGGCTTTGAAGGAAGGGAAACGGAAAATTATCCGTTTTGATCTTGGTTCAGATCCGCTGGAAAAGTTGATGGATTTCCTCACATAATAAACTAGGGCAGCACTGGCTCATATCCCAGATTACGAATAGCCTGAGCGATCATCCGCCGACCCAGCAAACGGGGATGGATGTGGTCAGACGCTACGTATCCAAGGTCATCTTCCGGGCGAATTTCCCAATCTGGTCCATTCCTGGCTGTTGAAACCGAGGCAACCGTAATATTTTCTCCTGGGGGCATTGTTATTTCCGGATCAAGCCCAACCCAACAGACAGCTTGCCAAAACAGGTACCATACGATTAACAGTAGGGTATGCCAAGCCGCGCTTTAAAAGCCCTCTCCGTCAGCGACCGAATCGATTCCCAGCTGCTCGAAAAGGAAACCTATGAAAAATTCAAGGATGTCGACCTGATCCTGTCCTGCGGCGATCTGCCCTACTACCACATCGAAAAATTATTTCAACTCTATGAGGTCCCGGTCCTTTACGTGCGGGGAAATCACGATCCGCGGGTGGAATACGGAAAAAGCGGCCCACTCTATGGACCGCGGGGAGGGATTGACCTTCACAACCGGGTAGTGTTCTGAACGATCTGATCTTCGCTGGATTTGAAGGATCACTTCCTTATAAAGAAGGCCCATTTTTACACAGCCAGAGCGAAATGTGGCGCTTTGTGCTGGGCATGGTTCCCAGATTATTTGGAACAAACTCGTTCACGGACGCTATCTCGATGTAGTTCTGACCCACAGACCTCCCATAGGTATCCACGATCAGGAAAGCAATGTCCATGGGGGATATCAGGCTTTCCGATGGTTGATAAAAATCTTCAAGCCAGCCTATTTCTTCCATGGCCATATCCATGTCTATACGGAGACCAAATCATTGAAACCGTGGTTGGGAAAACCAAGGTGATCAACACCTACGGCCACCGCAAGGGCCTGCTGCGGCCCGGCCAGCGCCACTATACCCATAAGGAAAAACCTTATATCCCCTCTTTGGCAAACACAGCAGAGGATTTCCGGGATGCCCGCCGCCGAGGCGCACTGGAAAATATCTGGGGCTCCCTGACAGGGTCTGCCAAACATTTGATCCAGTTCCAGCAGGTGGAGGAACAGCTTCAGTACGAACATGCCTCCAAGCTAGGGCTGGTGGACATCCCCCTGGATGCCATCGTTGGCAGCGTCAGCCGCCCCAGTGATTTCACACGAAAATTCTTCCCCCGGGAAGCAGTTGATCCAGGACGGTGGCAGCGGGTGAAAAAGGTTATGGACCAGGCCATCCGGCCGATCGAAGTCTATCAGATCGACCAGGCCTATTTTGTGCTGGACGGCAACCACCGGGTTTCAGTTGCCCGCCAGCGAGGAATGACCCATATCCCGGCCTACGTGACCAAGATCGAAAGCTCAGTCCCCCTCACCCCTGAAGATGATATCGAAGACCTGATCATCAAAAACCAGCAAGTCCGTTTCCGAAAGAAACCGGGCTGGAGGAACTCCGGCCCGATCTGGAATTTGCCACAAGTTTCCCGGGCGGCTACCAGCAGCTTCAGGAGCAGATCAGCTCCCACCAGCTCAGCCTGGAACTGCAGCAACGTTCTACCCCCAGCTTCCAAGAAGCAGCCAAGAGCTGGGTGGAGGAAGTCTATCTGCCTGTTCTTCAAATCGTATCCCAATCCGGCCTGCTGCGGGACTTCCCTGACCGAACGCCCACTGACCTTTATATCTGGCTGACACAGTACCAAAAAGAGCTCAGTGAAAAATACGGTTGGGAGATCAAACCGGCTGCGGCCGTAGACAGCCTGGCCGCAGCCTACAGCGAGCGCCTGGCGCAGCGCTGGAGAAGGCTCAGGAGGAAGGTATTTCCGCACATTTCAGCCACACCAATCAAAACCGGCGACTGGCGAAGGATCCATCTTATGCCCAGAAAGGAAGGCCAGATTTTTTCTGCGGTCCTGGTGGCTTTTGATGGAAAAAAAAGCGGTTGGCAAGCCCTTGATCAAGCCCGGACAATTGCAAATATTGAAGGCAGCAGCATTGCTGCCCTTCATATCAGCAAAAATGAAGCTGAAGCTGAACTGGTGAGGGATGATCTTAAGAAAGAATTTAAACAGTGGAATCAAAAAACACAACAACAGGCAAAATTATATTTTGAAATCGGCACAGTGAGTGAGACTCTCAATCAGAGGGCGGTCTGGAACGATTTGCTGATCTTCAGCCTCGAGCATCCCCCGGAGGAACGACCTGCAGCCTGGCTTCGCGCTGGAGTTCGCAGCTTGATCCGCAATTGTCCCCGCCCGTTACTAGCGGTACTCTCCCCATCAGAAATGAAACACGGCCTGCTCGCCTTTGATGGCAGTCCCAAAGCGACCGAAGCTCTCTATCTGGCAGCCTACCTGGCAGAGAAATGGGGAATAGAACTACTGTTGTGACTGCTGCGGAGGACAGCGCCATCAGGAACAATCCTCTCGACAAAGCCCGGGAATATCTCACCGCCCGCAATATCGAGGCCCATTATCACACAGAGATCGGTCAGCCTGCTGATGTAATCATGGAGATTCAAGGAGATCCATGAATGTGATTTTTTGATCGTTGGCGGTTATGGATATCAACCGATGATGGAAGTCCTATTCGGCAGCACCCTGGATGCCCTTTTACGCCGATCTGATGTTCCCATCTTGATCTGCCACTGATACAATAACGGAATATTTTTTCTATTTAGTGGTTTTTCGAGGTTGAATGATCGATATATCCCAGGAACGAGAAACATTGCAGGCGATGATCCGCCTGTACTGCCGCCAAAATCACACTCCAGATCCGCTCTGTGAGGGAGTGTTCCCAGATCTGGTCATATGCAGAAGAGCGCCTGGAAAAATGTCCCTTCGGCTTTGATAAACCCACCTGCCAGAACTGCACCGTACACTGCTACAAACCTGAGATGCGCCAGCGCATCAAGGAAATCATGCGTTACTCCGGCCCGCGCATGATCTGGCACCACCCCGTGATGGCGATCCGGCATCTGATCCACAACAGAAAATCCTGAGGTAAGATAAAAGAGATGGGATTTGGTAATGGAAGATACTAATGATCCAGACTGGCAACGAAAGATGCATCGAACATTTCATCTCAGATAGACTTGGTGTGATATATCAGGCAAAGTAATCTCAGGATTCTGGAATCGCAATTGATAAAAAGGGGGTCTGGAGGAGAGAAGATGGCAGCAAAAAAAGGGATATTCCTAGGAGTTGATCTGGGTGGTACCAATATTCAGGCCGCCGCGGTACGGAAAGGAAAGATCCTGATATCAAAAAAGACTAACACACAGGCAAAAAAAGGGGCCGAGGTTGTGATCGACAGGATCGAAAATATTCTCCGCCAAGTAATGGATAAAATCGACAAATCTCCTGGTGATTTTCAAGCTCTGTGTATCGGCGCCCCCGGTGCAGTGAACCTGGAGACGGGCATGGTTAACGAAGCGCCTAACCTGGATTGGGTCAATGTTCCCCTGGGGAGGGAGCTGGAGGCGCGTATGGGACTTCCGGTCTTCGTTGATAATGATGTAAACATTGGTGTCGCAGGAGAACATGCTTACGGTGCTGGGCGGGGAGCCCGCCACATGGTGGGAATTTTTGTCGGTACAGGGATCGGGGGTGGTGTGATCATCAATGACCGATTGCATTATGGCGAGCGGGGAGCTGCAGGGGAGATAGGCCATATGGTAATCGTTCCCAACGGTCGGCCTTGCGGCTGCGGAAAAAAAGGCTGCGTGGAAGCCTATGCCAGTAAAACCGGCATCGCCGCCTGGATTCGGGAGCAGATCAAGATTGGCAGGGACAGCTACTTGAAAAAAGCCCTCAAAAAAAACAGGAACGCTCCCCTCTCCAGCAGCCTGATCGAAAAAGCGTTATTAGCCGGGGATCCGGTTACAAGCGAGGCAATCCAGGAAGCCCAGTATTATCTGGGACTGCTGACAGCCAATCTGGTTAATATCCTCGATCCGAGGATTATTGTCTTTGGTGGCGGATTGGTCGACCAGCTGGGAAAGGGATTCCTCAAACCAATCCGAAAAACTGCAAAAATATATTACCTGCAGCAGAAAAATATTGATCGGATCAAAATCGTTTCAGCCGACCTGGGGGACAACGCCGGAACAATAGGCGCGGCTGTTGTGGCCCAGCGCAGACTGGAGTCCCTATAGGTCCAGTAAAGTCCGGAAAAGATACAAATAACCAGGCCCTGAGACCAGGAGAAAAAATGCCAGAAGTTATTGATTGCCAGCAATGTGGTTCAACTTCATTTGAGGATGTATCCACAAACAAAGTTAAATGCTCTCATTGTGGAACTATATTCAACAAATCCAATGATGAACCTGCAGTTATCATAGGAAAAGGCGCAAATGTCTTTATTGGGAAAACAGCAAATGTTGAGATTAGGGGTGACCTGGAAATCCAAGAGGGAGCTAACCTTGACATTCGAGGTCAGCTGGTCATTAATGATGATGAAACTCAAGAGAAATAGTCAAAGACCACAAACCTAGGTCATATTACATTTGAGATATCATTAGTAGGCTAATTCCTATCCCAGTCGGAAAAAATAGTTAACTCGTTCTGCAAGTATGTTAACTGATCCAATCTTCTCCATCGTAATACCGTGTACCTCGATGGCCTTTCCTGGGAATTGGCTTTCCAAGTTTTTCCCCTGGGGTCTTTACGAAGATCAAACTACGCGGTTTCCCGGACTGGGGATTAACAGCACCGTGTTCAATGCGGATGATCTGACAGCGTCCCACCAGCATATCCTGCCAAATTGTGTAAACGTAATCACCGATTTTCAGGCGTGATGGTTTGCCCGCCATATGAAATTCGTATTCCCCTCCCCTTCCACTGTATAAGGCTTCAACTGCTTCTACACCATGTTTTTGGGGGATAGTTTTTGTGATACCGCTCATTATTTTCTCCTACTGACTAAACAGAAATCCAGCTCAATTAAAATAGATTTACCTGAATCCTATTATATATCCACAAGTATCCTTATCCATCGAGTTTCTACGTCAGATGATACTAATCTAAAAAATAAAGAACACGTATTCAATAAAAAAACCGCTCAGGATCTATCCTGGGCGGTTTGTGTACCCCGGGTGCGATTCGAACGCACAACCTATGCTTTAGGAGAGCATCGCTCTATCCTATTGAGCTACCGGGGTGTGGAGAAATTATAGCATTCCACCGATACACTAGCAAGGAAACTGAAGAGGGCTTCGATCCTCAATAGATATTGGTTCCAACGATTAATACTTTGAAAATTCAGTTGTCTGACAACTATGTTATAATCCGAGCTTTGGTCAATTATTCAATATATTAATTAAAGGAATTTCAAACAATGACAAACATCACCGCTGAAAGAAAATTCAATATGAAATCAGGGTTGGTTGGTAACTATTGCAGGAACTGCAGCCCTTCTGGCTCTTGGAGTTTTATATTCCTGGAGTGTATTCAAAGCGAGCATCCCTGCTGAATGGGGTTGGCTGGAATCACAAAAATCCCTGCCGTATTCCGTTGCTGCTGTTGTATTTTCAATCATGACCTTTGTAGGAGCCCGGTTATTGGCTCGTTATAGCCCACGCCTGATCGTCAGTGCAGGCGGAGTTATGGCTGGTTTGGGTGTGATCATTTCTAGCTTTTCGAGTTCACCCTGGGTATTCACTATTGCCTTTGGCGTCGTCCTTGGATCTGGACTTGGTTTTGTATATGCTTCTGCTGGCCCAACCGCGATAAAATGGTTCGCCTCATCCAAGACTGGTTTAATCTCTGGCATCGTTGTCGCTGGCTTTGGCATGGGCAGTTTCTGGGTTGCACCATTGGCTCGTTCGCTAATGGCTTCATATGGTTTACAGACAACCATGTTTTACCTGGGTATTGGTATGCTCGTCGCCGTGGTTGGTTTTGCCCAGTTCATGAGAAATCCGCCTGACAATTTTGTACCAGAAGGGGAAGAACTGCTGCAAACAACGACAAAGAACACTACCAAAGATTTTTCTATCAAGGAAACCATCCGGACCTGGCAGTTTTATGTAATTTGGATCGTTTTCGCATTTGGCAGCGGTGCTGGATTAATGATCATAGGAAACCTGGCCTCAATTGTCAAAGATCAGATTGGATTACCTGCATTCAGCGCAATTGCAGTTTCTGCCCTGGCTTTAGGGAATGGCGGAGGACGGGTGTTATATGGAATTCTGTCAGATAAAATTGGACGCAGAAACACACTCATGATCGCATTTGTCATGCAAGCAATTTTGATTGGCTATCTATATTTTGTCAAAGTGGGCAGCGCTCTTTCCACCATTCCTGTATTGATGGTTTTTGTGGCCCTTGTCGGCGCCAATTATGGAGCGAACCTGGCCGTAATTCCAGCGATGATGAAAGACTATTATGGCTCCAAGAATTTGGCAATGAATTATGGTGTTGTTTACACTGCCTGGGGATTGGGAGGTTTTATGGTTTCCCAGCTCGGCAGCATGATCAAGGATATCTATGGCAGTTATGACTATGCATATATATTGGCAGCAGTGATGCTTGTACTCGGGACAGGGTTGATGATCTTCCTAAGATCTCCTCAAACAAACCAGGATCCAACAATCGTGCTAGATCCTGAACCTGTTTTGACCTAATCACCAACAATCCACATTAAGTCGATATAAACGGGCTGCTTACTAGAAGGCGGTCCGTTTTTTCTATCCGCCATCAAATCTCCCCATTCATAATCTAAATCTTATATCTCTTTTTTTCCATTCGACTGCAACTTTCCTCCCATCTATCCTGTACTACAATATAGACATGGCTGTATCCGGGGAGCAGGCGTTAATCAAGAAGGTGAAAAAAGGTGATCTGGATGCCTACGGGGCGATCATCCAGGATTACCAGTCTTCGGTTTTTAATGTCTGCTACCGCGTCCTGGGAAATCGCCAGGAAGCTGAGGATCTGACCCAGGAAGCATTCCTGAGGGCATACCACCAAATCTCCAGTTTTGACCTCAGCCGGCCATTCGGCCCCTGGATGCGAACTTTGGCAGCCAACTTGTGTTACAACCATCTCAAACAAGCTCGCCTGAACCGGGTCCCGTTGGAAGATGAAAGGGATACGATCAAGGATGATCCTAAATATGGGCCAGAAGGAATCCTGGAGATCAACCAGGAACACACGGCCCTCTACAGGGCCATCTGGAAACTACCGGAAACCCAGCGTATGGCCCTGGAACTGCGCCACTTCCAGGGATTATCGTACCAGGAAATGGCAGAAGCCCTGAATCTGCCATTGAATACAGTCCGCAGCCATCTCTACCGGGGGCGTCAAAAACTGGCGGAACTGCTGGAGGAAGAAAATGAATAAAGAAACTAGCCACATCTCTTCAGATAAATTACAGGCTTACCTGGATCAAGAGCTGGATCAGGCCGGACTCCAGGATGTCGAACTCCATCTGGGCTCATGCCCTTTCTGCCGGGAAGAACTATCGCGTCTGGAAAGTGTTTTCGCCCGGTTGGAGAATATGCCATCTCTGGAGTTGGAAAAGGATCTCTCCACCTCTGTACTGGCCCAGCTTCGAGATGAAAAGAAACTCCCACTGGGAATCACCTGGACCTTGGTCCTGGAAGCCCTGGGTGCGGGCATAGTGATCGGTCTACTGATCCCAGCTTATCAGGCAGCTTCCTGGCTTCCAGCGCTAGTTGATACTCAAACAGAAATCCGGGCCGCAATTAATATCTTCCTGACCCAGCTGGCCAGCACATGGCTGGTCTGGTGGTCCGGGCTGCAGCTTAACCTTGAACAAACAGCCCAATCGCTCTTTTCCACAACCTATTTCCCGAGCGGCGAATTCTCTCCCTGGATCCTGATCCTGGCGGCCGCTGGAATAGGTTTACTGGCGAACTATATCCTACTGCGTTCCAATCCCATCCGCAGCCGGAATCACAACCATTAAATTTTAGGAGGATCTCATGGAAACCTTTTATATTATTTTGCTCTCGATCCTGGCCCTGATCACCCTTGTGGCCAGCTTTATCTTTGTCCGAGGATTATTTCCGGTCCGGGTCAGTAAGATCCAGGCTACCCTGGAAAACAACTGGAAAAGGTCTTTCTGGCTGGGTTTGTTGAATACGATCCTGATCACAATATTTGTGTTCGGTTTTGGCTCGCTGGGCAACGGCAGCCCCATTTTTTATATCCCGGCCTTTGCCATGTACGGTGCTTTCCTGATCGGACTCCTATTCGGTCTGTCCGCCTTTGTTCAGATCCTGGGAGAAAGACTCTTCCCGGACCTGGATCCTGTCAAGCGCGACGTTAAAGCTGGAGCGGTCTTTCTGCTCACTTCCCTGCTGCCGTTTGTGGGCTGGTTCCTGCTTTTCCCCTATGTGATCAGCCTCAGTGTTGGAGCCGTGGTGATCACTCTCTTCCAGGAAAGGAAAAAAAGAGAGAAGAAGGATTCCTGACATAACTCAAACGTCATCGCCTCCCATATACTCCCGGAGCTTCTTAAAGCTCCGGGAGTTTTTCATTAAGTGCAACTTTCCCAGAAGCCATTTTGTATAACTCCATAGACAAACTTTCAAGCGGGATCTGAAACCAGTTCCCATGTCAAATTACAAGGAGTAAATCATGGCAGACATGTATGCAATTTTTGGCAGTTTGATCCTGGTCGGGATCTCCTATCCGGCCTTATTAACAACCTGGTGGCTGCTTTTCCCTGAAAAGGTTGAAAAAGCCCGGGTCCGAATCTCAGAAAAACCAAAGAAGAGTTTTGGTGTTGGCCTGCTGGCAGGCGGCATTGCAGCTATCCCAGCAGTCATCCTTTTCTCACTCCCTTCTCAATTCACCCAGGTTCTGGGCTGGATCTGGCTGGTATTGACCCTGGGTGCGGCCAGCCTGGGCGCAGCCGGAATCGCAGCTGAGATCGGCCTGCGCATGAATTGGAGGAATGATGGCAATTTTCAATCCCTGGGTGCCTTCATCCGAGGTGCAGCGATCCTCGAGCTGGCTTCCGCTTTTCCTATCATCGGCTGGTTGCTGATCATCCCGGTCGGAACCCTGATTTCACTGGGTGGAGCAGTCCACGCCATCTTCAAGAAGAAAGTCAAAGAAGAAACCACTGAGAAGGCCGCAAAATAATGGACATCTCTCGCCGAGACTTCCTCAAGGTGTTGGGTATCTTGAGCGCAGGTGCGGGAGCCGCTGCCGGCTGCTCCCCCCTGGCCAGTTATCTTCCCACCCAATCAGCTGGATTCCCAGATCCTCTCCAGGTATCCTCACTAGAATGGCGGGCGCTGAACCGGCTCAGTTTCGGTCCCCGTCCTGAAGAACGTCAGCGGTTGGCAGAAATCGGCCTGGGAAATTATCTGGAAGAACAGCTCAGCCCAGAAAATATCGCAGATCACAAAACCAATCTACTTCTGAGCCGCCTAGAAGTGCTTGAGATGGATGCCGATGCCCTCCGCAACCGGGGGGACAAGATCTTTGATAACTTCGATCCCGCATTAGTACTGGATGATTTTCGGCAGGCCACCACTCTTGCGGCAGGTGTACAGCAAAAAACAACTGGAAGAGGTTCTTGTAGAATTCTGGACCGATCACTTCAATATCTCGGTCCAAAAAGGCGACTGTTGGTTCCTGAAAATCGTGGATGACCGCGAGGTGATCCGGGCACATGCATTAGGAAACTTCCGGGAGTTGTTGGGCGCGTCAGCCCATTCCCCGGCCATGCTGGTTTACCTGGACAACCAGGAAAATCACAAAGACGCGCCCAACGAAAACTACGCCCGGGAACTATTGGAACTGCATTCCCTGGGCGTTCAGGGCGGCTACAGTCAGGAAGATGTGATGGAGCTGGCCCGCTGCCTGACCGGTTGGCGTATCAAAGAACATTTCTGGCGAGGTGAGTTGAAATTCGATCAGGATTCTCACACCCCTGGAGAAAAAACCGTACTGGGAGAGACCATTCAATCTACCGGCGAAGGGGAAATAGATCAGGTCCTGGACATCTTAGTAAAACACCCTTCCACTGCTGAGAATATCTGCACAAAACTGGCCCGCCGCTTTTTGGCTGACAACCCGCCCCGCGAAATCATCACGAAAGCCAGCCAGACCTTCCTGGAAAGCCGGGGAGATATCAAAGCTGTAATGAGGGTCATCCTACTGGATGGCTTTCCACAAATTCAACAAGAAACTACCCATCTGAAATACAAACGCCCGGTTAATTACATGGTCTCAGCATTACGAAGTTCCGGGGCAGATACAGACGGCGGAAAAGCACTTCAACGTTACTTAAAAAACATGGGGCAGCCGCTGTATGACTGGCCCACGCCGGACGGCTATCCTGATACCGCAGCTGCCTGGCAGGGCAACCTGCTTCCTCGCTGGCGTTTTGCCCTTGACCTGGTCCAGAACCGGATCAAGGGAACCAAGTTCGATCTGGAATCCTATCTGGTCGATATCCAGGCCGGGGATGCGAGTTTTTTTGTAGACAGAATAGCCAACAATCTATTGGGAGGAAGTTTACCTCCTGGAATGGAAATTGAACTGCTCTCCACTCTGGAAGGAACACTCAAAGACAACCCCCGCCAGGCGGCAGAAGTGGTGATAGCAGGTGTTCTGGCATCCCCTGCATTCCAATGGCGTTAATTTTTCAGGTAAAGGAATCTTATGAATACAGAAATATCCATACCAAGAAAACATCAATATCTGTTCTGGATCATCCTGGCAGCATTTTCGACCTTCTTTGCCGAGGTGTTCTCCGGATCGGACATGTTCCCCTTTTTCAATGCCTGGGGGATCCTGGTCGTTGTTCCTCTCTATGGCCTGCACATCATCCTGTTGGGCAGCCTGGTCTACCGGGCAGATAAACCACGTTTTTCAAGCCTGATCTTTGCCGGCATGCTTTTTGGTTTGTATGAAGCTTATCTGACCAAAGTCCTCTGGGCCCCTCCCTGGGGTGATCCGGTCATTATCGCCGGTTTTGCACCTGTAGAAACCATTGTGCTGGTCTTGTGGTGGCATGCCTGGTTTTCCTTTATCATTCCCCTCCTGGTGGCTGAAAAACTGCTCACAGGTTCCACCAGCCTGGGACACAGCCTGCCCGGGAAGATCGGAAAGTTTTTCAACAGCTGGGGTGGGTTGGCCGTGGTTATGGCCTTCGGCGGGTTGTTCCAGAGTATCAATTCCCCTGATGTGGGAGCATCGCTGCTTTCAGGGATATCAACCACCGCTGTTTTGGTCGGTCTCGTGCTGCTCTGGAAACGGATCACTAAAGACATTTCTTACTCATGGCCGAACTGCTCCCGAACCGGAAGCAGTTTAAATGGCTGTTGATCCCGGTTGGGATCATGTACCTGGCAATGGGAATCCTGATCCGTCCGGATTGGTATCCGGGTTTGATCGGCCACCTGATGATCTGGATCCTGTACGCCATCACGATCTACCTATTCTCTCAAAGTTTGAAAAAACCAGCTCCCGAGTTGGAAGAAAGAGAGCTTGAAAACTGGGAACCCAAACGATGGCTTTTGCTGGCAGCGATCTTTCCAGTGGCAGCCACAGCTGGTGAAATAATTATCGGGCAGTTCTTCGAACCTCTGGCGCTGGTCTTCTGGTTCGGCGGGATCATCTTTGGCATAGTCATGTTCATCAAAGCCCTGCGATTGACATTCCCTAAAAAAGGAGAACCCCAGCATGCATGATTATCAGATCCCGGGCGCCGCGGCTGCCTTGGCAGCCCTGCCCCGCTTTTCCCCCTTCACGAGGCTTTCCTTTGCGCCAAATAACTCCGCGCCCCGGGGCGACACCCTGGTGGTGGTCTTCCTGCGCGGAGCCGCAGACGGGCTGAATATGGTTATCCCCCATGCAGATGAAGACTATCACCGTCTGCGGCCCAGCTTGCGTCTGCCGCGGCCGGACGATCCCCGGGCAGCTGAAGATCGGCGAACCATAAACCTGGATGGTTTTTTCGGATTTCACCCTGCCCTCCGGCCGCTGCTGCCTGCCTGGGGTGCGGGGCAGTTGGCCTGTATTCAGGCCTGCGGCGCCCCGGACGAGTCCCGCTCACATTTCAAAGCCATGGAGCTGATGGAACGGGGTGTCAGTGAAGAAAGTGGCCCAGCCACAGGCTGGATCGGTCGGCACCTTGCCAGCTTAAATACAAACAACCCCTCTCCCCTCCGCGCAATAGGATTAGGGGAGCAGATCCCCCGCAGCCTGTACGGACCCATTCCATCCTCTTCATTACGCTCGATCGCAGATTTCCACCTGGGCGACTCAAAATCTGCCCAGGCCCTGGCATCTGCCTTATCTGTTCTCTACGCCGGTGAAAAGGATCTGTGCCTAATGGGACAGGAAACCCTACAAATCATGGAAACGCTGGGGAAATTGGATCCAATGAACTACAGTTCATCCGGAAGCGCCTATCCAGATAGCGATTTCGGGCGCGGCTTGCTGCAGATCGCTATGTTGATCAAAGCTGAGGTTGGTCTGGAAACTGCTGCCATCGACCTGGGTGGCTGGGATACTCACTTCGCCCAGGGAGTACAAGATGGGCAAATGGCCAGGTTATTGGAAGATCTTAGTGCAGGCTTGGCCGCTTTCTACAGCGACCTGGAAAAACACATGTCCGGCATCATCCTGGTGGTGATGACCGAGTTCGGCCGCCGAGCGTACGAGAACGCCAGCCTGGGTACGGATCATGGCCACGGAGGGTTAATGTTCGTTTTAGGAGGACTCTGTCGCAGGGGGTCAGGTGATCACTCACTGGCCCGGTCTGAAAAAGGAAAACCTGGTCGGCCCCGGCGACCTGGCAGTAACCATAGATTACCGTGATGTATTGAGTGAAATTCTATCCAAACGACTCAACAACCCCGCCCAGACTCAGATCTTCCCGGGGTATGAGCCAAAACCAGTAGGAGTTATTAAATAGAAACTGTCATTGCGAGGAGAGAGCGGAACAAACGACGCGACAATCTCCTGGACTATGGGGATTGCTTCGTCGGGTGTAAACACCCTACTCACAATGACAGTTAATCGGGCGAGACGACGTCTCGCCCCTAAATAACTCAATTTACTCCTTACACTTTACAACTTACCTTGTAGCGCAACTTCTTCCCGCAAATCCCGTATATAATGGCAGGAAAACAGGAGTAAAAGAATGTCACTTATTGGAAATATTATTTGGTTGATCTTTGGTGGGTTTTTAGCCGGATTAGGCTATATTATCGGTGGGATCGTACTCTGCGCTACCATTGTGGGCATCCCTTTCGGGGTTCAGGCGATCAAGATCGGTGTTGCCACATTCGCCCCCTTTGGCAGGGATGTTAGAGATCATGAGAACGCCAACAGCGTCGGCAATATCATCTTTAACATGATCTGGATCATTCTCTTTGGATGGGAAATTGCGGTCGCCCATCTGGTTCACGGGATCATCCTGGCCATCACCATCGTTGGCATACCTTTTGCCAAACAGCACTTCAAATTGATCCCCCTGGCTTTACTGCCCTTTGGCCGCGGATATAACTAAACACCTGGCTTTATAAAGCTTTTCTCCTTGCACTCCCCGCCTGCTGCAGCAGGCGGGGTTTTCGTGTTAAATAAAAAGGATGCGTGATCCTAATAACCTAGGATCACGCATCCTCTGCTCTTTTCACATAGATCCTTAATCGACACTTCCTTTCATGATTGCCTTTTTCACTTCCCCGATAGCCTGGGTGACCTGGATATCACGCGGGCAGGCATCTGTGCAGTTGAAAATGGTGTGGCAGCGGTAAACCCCAAACTGTTCGTTGAGGATCTCCAGCCTTTCCATTGCGGCCTGATCCCGGCTGTCGAATATAAACCGATGAGCGTTGACAATCGCTGAAGGACCAACGTATTTGCCATTGACCCAGAATGATGGGCAGCTGGTTGAGCAGGCGGCGCACAGGATGCACTTGGTTGTGTCATCAAAACGCTCCCGCTCTTCAGGGCTCTGAAGCCGTTCCTTTTTAGGTGGCGGATCATCATTCACAAAATAAGGCATCACGGAGCGGTAATGGTCAAAAAATGGCTCCATATCCACGATCAAGTCTTTTTCGATCGGCAAACCCAGAATTGGCTCAATGAGCACGGTTTTAGATTTCAGATCCTGGACAAGCACTTTACAAGCCAGTCGATTGACCCCATTGATCCGGATAGCATCCGATCCACAAACGCCGTGAGCACAAGCCCTCCTGAATCCCAGGGTACCGTCCTCTTTACCTTTGATCCTTTCCAGCAGATCCAGAACCCGGTCTGTGGGTTCAGCTTCCAGAGTAAAGGTATCGTAATGTTTTTTCTGGTCGTCTTCCGGGTTATACCGGAAGATCTTCAGTGTTACCTGCATGGGATTCCCTCCTAGTAAGACCGGACCTTGGGTTCATAATCCGTGATAGTGACGGGTTTATAAGCCAGCCGAACGCCCCCGTTCTCCATCCAGGCCAGAGTATGTTTCAGCCATTTTTCATCATCCCGATCTGGATAGTCATCCCGGGAATGAGCTCCCCGGCTTTCCTTGCGGGCCAGGGCGGAAACCGCTGTTACATTGGCGATATCGATTAAGTTACTCAGTTCCCAGGCCTCAATCAGGTTCATGTTGTATTTCAGCCCCTGATCATCCACCTGAATATCTTTAAATCGTTCTTTTATTTCCGCCATTTTATCAACAGCTTCTTTCATACCCTCTTCGATCCGGAAAACGCCCACATGATCGGCCATAACCGACTTCATTTCTGCGGCAATTTCGACCATATTCTCTTTACCATTGCTATTCCGCAGATCATTCAACTGCTTCATCGCAAATGCTTCCGGTTCCTTAGGTAGATCTGTATAGGGTTCGCCAGCAGCATATTCCGCCGCTTTTAATCCTGAATATTTTCCAAATACAATCAAATCCAGCAGTGCGTTGGTTCCCAGGCGATTCGCGCCGTGAACTGAAACACAGGCTACCTCTCCCGCTGCATAGAGCCCGGGCATGACCGTATTCTTTTCATCCACAACGACTTCGCCATATTTATTGGTAGGGATGCCGCCCATCGCATAATGGGCTGTAGGCTGAACCGGCATGGGTTCGGAGACCGGGTTGACGCCAATATATGTCTCACAGAAATCAATGATATCCGGCAGTTTGCTGAGAATATCACTGGCAGTTACACGATAAGGTGAACCATCTGGATTTTTTCTGTCATCAATATCAGCATAATGATTGACCACATCCGGGGTAACATCCAGGTTCATAAAATTCTTTCCGTTAACTCCCCTTCCGGCCTTCATTTCCAGGTACATAGCCCGACTGATCACATCCCGTGAGGCCAGATCTTTGACCGTTGGGGCATAGGTTTCCATGAAGCGATCCCCTTCCCCGTTGATCAAGACACCGCCTTCACCTCGCACACCTTCAGTGATCAGGATGCCCATCCGGTAGATCCCAGTAGGATGGAACTGGATAGAATTCCATATCCTCAGCAGGAATGCCTTTTCGTAAAGTCAGGGCCACACCATCGCCAGTATAGGAATATGCATTGGAAGTGGTCTCCCAAACCCGGCCATGACCGCCAGTGGCGATGATAACTGCCTTGGCCTGGAAGATATGCATCTCGCCAGTTGCCAGCTCAAGAGCCACCACACCAGCAGTTCTGCCGTCCACGATTAAAAGATCCAGTACATAAAATTCGTCAAAAAACTTGACGTTATTTTTAATGCTTTGTTGGTAGAGGGTTTGCAGGATCATGTGGCCAGTGCGGTCAGCTGCATAGCAGGCCCTCCGGACAGGTTTTCCAGTATCGTTATTTGTATGGCCTCCAAAAGGACGTTGGGCAATAGTACCATCTGGGTTACGGCTGAATGGCAAACCCATATGTTCAAGTTCATAAACCGCATCAACTGCTTCTGCAGCCATAAAATCAATTGCATCCTGGTCTCCCAGGTAATCGCTGCCTTTCACAGTATCGTAGGCATGCCATTCCGGGTGATCCTCTTCGGTATTACCCAGAGCTGCTCCGATACCTCCCTGAGCTGCCCCTGTATGGGATCGGGTGGGATAAAGTTTACTGATGACGGCTGTGCTGGCGTTTTTTGAAGCATATAGTGCTGCTGTTAATCCTGCTCCGCCTGCGCCAACTACTAAGACTTCATATTGATGTTTTTGCATATTTGGTCTCCACGCAGCTCACTCAGGAGCCGAGAATAACGTAAATGCCTACCAGGCTTGAAAAGATCCACAATAAAAATATGATGAACCGCAGGGCGGCCTGCCAGAATCCTGGTTTGGAGTAATCCTCCACAACCACCCTCAGACCATTAAATCCATGAGTGGCTGCAAAAGCTACCGCCAGGATTTGAATAATCTGCCAGAATCCATTAGCCCAGAGATATAAATCCGGGATCTCACTGTCCAATACATGATTGGAATTTTGGAAAAAGGCCCAGCGCATCAGCGTTCCGAGGTCCATTTGTGATCTGGCGCCCATTATTAAACCAAGACCAATACCCAGAACAGCCAGCAGAATTAGGGTTAGACCTGATAAGCGTGTAAAGATCCACATCAGGTATTCCAGGTTCCAACTGGGTTTTGGTATAACTCTCGATCGCATTAGTACCTCCGTGACTGATTAACCCGCCAGGAAACGCCGGATCATGATAAAGGCTGTCAGGATATAGAGGGGCAGGATCACAAACCATTCCAGCCAGGTGGATTCTTTCTGATAGCGGATCAATCGCGGCCAGATATCCAATAGAATGATCCTGAAATCCATTCACACCGTGGAATATGGCACAGAAGACGATAAATAGCTGGAAGTAGATCGATTCGTAAATGATATTGATGAAGATTCCCAGATCGCTGCCCATCTGCTGGGTGAGAAATGAAGCCAGCACATGAAGTGTGACAAAAATAATGATGCCCAATCCGGAGATACGATGAAGAGCCCAGGCCAACATCGGTCCCCCACCTTTGTATTTTGCGCCTGCGTACAAACCCACCTTGCGGCTTAACGCCATGGTTCCTCCTTAGAACATCAATCCGTGTATATCTGATTTCTTATAAAACCAAACATGACTTAGCAATTATCCCTTCATTATGTCATCTGAGGGCCAAATTATGAAAGTGACATATCTCACAGTTTGTTAGTCCAAGATATCATCAGCCCTAAAAGGAGTTCTGGTCTATAATGATGAAATAATTTTCAGAATACCGGACCTGCCATCATAGTAATATTGACCAAAATCATTTCTGGAGTGATTTATGCCCTCAAAATATCGCTCACCCGTAATGGATCGACGAAGTTTTGTCAAGATCGTCACCGCTTCTCTGGGGTCGATGATGGCCGCCATCGTTGGGCTGCCCGTGATCCAATATTTCATCTCTCCTGCCCTGGGGAAAACCGCCACTGATGATTGGATCTCACTGGGTTCTGTGGATAATTACCCAGTTGATATACCCACATTATTTAATTACACCATCACTAAAGTCAATGGATGGGAAAGGAGCAGCCATAGTTATGGCGCTTTTGTTTTAAGGAAAGAAGGCCAGGATCCGATAGTTTTTTCAGATGTTTGCACCCATCTAAGCTGTCGTGTGAATTGGAATGAAGAAAATAGTGAATTTTATTGTCCCTGCCACGCCGCCTTTTTCAGTAAAAATGGCGAGGTTGTTTCCGGTCCACCCCCCCGCCCTTTAGATCGTTATGAAGTCAAGCTGGACGGGGATCAGCTCTTTATTCATCTCACGGAAGGTTAATATGGCAGAGAATGTTTTCAGCTGGTTGGACGAACGTTTAGGTTTAAAGGCAATCTACGATACAATTCTTGATCGCAAAGTCCCTAAAGTGAACTGGTGGTTCACATTGGGCAGCGCCAGTCTTTTCCTGGGTGTCATGCAGGGGATCACAGGGATGCTGCTTTCTGTTTATTATGTGCCTACGCCCGATCATGCATATGACAGCATCACCTATATTATGACCGGGGTACAGTTCGGCTGGCTGATCCGGGGAATACACCACTGGGGCGCCTCATTGCTGATCCTGACAGCTTTTATTCACATGCTGCGGGTTTTCTTTTACGGCGCCTATAAGTATCCCAGAGAATTCACCTGGATCACTGGAGTAGCCCTGCTGATCTGCGCCTTGGGAATGGGTTTCACTGGATACCTACTGCCCTGGAACCAACGCTCATATTGGGCCACAACAGTCGGTTCGGAAATTGCCGGAACGGTGCCATGGCTGGGAGATTTCATTCTGCGGGTCCTGCGAGGTGGGACAGATCTAAGCGCTCTGACCCTATCCAGATTTTTCTCGATGCACATCTGGATCATACCTGCCATAGTTCTTGCCATTGTCGGCACGCATCTCTATCTAGTGATCCGCCTGGGGATATCCCATATTCCTGATAAAGACAGCTGATCCACTTGCTGCATGATTGCGGACATGATTGAGGAGGGACCCTGTGAACGAAGAACAAAAACAAAAATACAAACAGAAATATGATCAGGCCAAACAGAACGGAGTGAAGTTCTGGCCTGATATCATCTACAAAGATCTGCTGGTATCTTTTGCTTTATTCATTTTGCTAATCGGGTTGGCAACATTTGTTGGAGTTGCTATCGAACCCAAAGCAGATCCCAGCGATTCCACTTACATTCCCCGGCCGGAATGGTATTTCCTATTTCTTTTCGAATTCTTGAAATTCGTTCCGGGGAAAATAGAATGGATGGGTACCTTTGTCCTACCGTTGTTAGGGGTCCTGGTCTTGTTCGCTCTACCCTTCCTGGACAGGAATCCACTACGCTATTGGAAGAATCGCCTGACGGGCGTCTCCATTATGGGAGTTGTAGTCCTGGGAATGGTGGGATTAACCATCCGATCAGTTATCACCACACCTAAAAACGAGGAAGGGGTAGCAGCTAATACACCCGCGGAAAAAATGGTCGTGGGTGGCGAGTTATATGGGATCTACTGTGTTGAATGCCATGGCCCCGAAGGAGAAGGCGGGGTGCTAGCAGGTGTGGAAGGGCTGGAAGGTGTGGAACTCAAATCTATCAGCAGCCGGGATGAGATGTACACCCGCTATGATGATACCTTGTATGCCATCGTTGATTACGGACAACAAGATCAGGGGATGCCCCCCTTCGGCCTGGCTTACGGAGGAGAACTTAAAGAAATCAGAAATCGATGCCCTGGTATTTTTTATGCGTTATACCTGGGACGATCGCGCCGAGCTGCCTGCTGATGCAGCATCTGCCGGGGCTATTCCAGATCTCGCGGAAGGCGAGATCCCATCTTATGAAGTGCACATTTCCAAGATCATCCAGCGCTACTGCATTTCCTGCCATCGACCTGGCAAGGAAAATAACGACTATCTGATGGGCACCTACCAGGAACTCCTCACGACGGGTGATAATGCAGCCAACAACTTGATAGCCGGCGATCTGAACAGCTACTTGACCCTGACCATCCGTGGGGAAGAAATTTTCGACGAGAATGGAGAGAGGATCGTTCAGCAAATGCCACCCACAAAGTTGATGAAAGATGAGTATATTTCAATCTTTGAAACTTGGGTGTTGAATGGTATGCCAGAGACCGCAGCTGATGCGGAGGCTATGATCATAGAAGTACCTGCAGAAGAATAGAAAATCTAGGTTAAATACAAAACGGTTTCCATATAGGAAACCGTTTTGTTGTTTTTAAGGTATTGACTCTTCACGGTGAAGCAAAGAGAGTTGCTTCCAGAGTATTCAACTTAGATGAAAGCAGCTCAAGATCGGTTTGGACAGAATAGCCATCACCTGCCAGCTCGATCAAGATCAAATTGTGTCTCTGGATCATATTTTCAACCACTTCTGCCTGATCCGCATTTAACATCCCTTTAAGAGCATCGAGAGTTGAGCCAACTTTATCAAGAGCCAACTTCGCATCAGCCTCACGATCTTGCTCAATAGCCAGGGACGCATCCGCAACGGCTGCTTTGGCACTTAACAAGGTTAGATGAGTAGTGATCTCCTGAACCTGTTCAGTTAATTTGATATTGTCTTCCTCAAACTCATTAAGTCTATCAATTTCCGCTTCCAGGGATACGATTTGATCATTTGCATCAGACACATCCCCTTCAAGCACTTTAACCAGCTCTACCTGGGGCTGATAGCGGAACGCAGTATCAAAGAAAAATCCTCCCGCAAAGGCAACGGCTATTACTACCATCCAGAGCAGGAACTTGCGCCAGATCATGCGCGCCTTGGAAGGTTTTTCTTTCTCTGGTTTCTCAGGGCTTTCAACAACCTCAAATTCAAAAGATGAGGGGGTTTCTTTTTCTGATCCTTCTTCCTCTATCTGGGCTTCTAATTCAGCCTCGGTGATTTTTTGTTCAAGTTCATCCTGGGGTGTTTCTTCATTAATGGTCATTCGTGCCTCCTCAGTGATTCTAAAAATCGTATGTGACATTATACCTGATTCCATTTCTTTTCTAATGAGATAGGCCAAACGGCCAGTTCGAAACCGAGCCGCGATTCACAGTACTAGATCGTTAAGGAAATCAGTTAAAATTCTCTGGAACTTGTCTGATTTTTGGCATAGATACCTCATTATTTATTTTTCAAATTATGTTTGCATTTTTTCAAATATAGCAGAAGAGCTGGCCTTATACCAGCTCTTCTTATCCACTAATCTTAGGAGAGATATGGATGGATTATTTTGCTTTGATCTTAATGGTTTTCGGAAGAGCTTCCTCGGCAACAGGCACTCGTAAAGAAAGAATACCTTTTTCTAAATTAGCTTCGGATTTCTCCATATTCAGCAGTTTCGGAAGACGAATAACGCGGCGGAATTTTCCACTCGGTCGTTCCCGTCGCAGGAACTTGACATCTTCGTCAGCAGCTTTGAATTCACCAGAGATAATAATGGTTTTTTCAACAATCTCAATATCAACATCATCTGGTTCGAGACCAGGTACGATCATATCGATCACATAGGAATCATCATCAACGGTCACATCCAAAGGAACATGAATTTCACTCTCGACGAGAATCCCAGCGATATACTGGACGTGTGTGGTAGTGGGTGTGAGGTTTAATATACATGGACATTTTTCACTCCTTCTAGAAACGGAAAGTAAATTAATTTATTATCTGTACAAGATGATACATGTCCAATATAAGAAAAACACAAGCAAAATATTAGAAAAAGGCAAATGCTTTATTGGTGATTTATTAACAGAAAATGGATTTTGCAGAGAAAGAACTCATACAATCAAGAACCTGGTTTTTCCCCACTCAGGATCAGGTAAGGAGAGTCTTCAGAATATTCACTGTATATCAAAATCCCCCAAAGAACGGATATCAATAAACCCTACTTCAATAAGCTCTTGCTGGTAGGTTTCCAGAGTGGTTAGATAGTGCTCTGTAGATCGAATATAACGATCAACTTGTCCATCAGGGTGAAGGTGATCGTAGATCCAATCCCAACCCATACTCTTTTCCTTGGCAATCAATCTGCTGCTGACCTGAACTGGGTTGCCTGTTTCTGGATGAAGAAAGGATGTTTCCAGATCTGATCCGGATTGATCCGGATTTGCCCATAATTCGTCGTACAAGGACCTCAGTCTGAACAGGATTTGGTACACTGGCTGCAAATACTTCCCCCTGGGCTGAGGAGTTTGTAGGCCTTTGATAAGATCATCTGGCGTTCATCTAAAGGAAAAGTGCTGTAAGTGTTACAGGGAATGATCACAGTCCCAAATGAACTTTCTGACTGGAAGTTGATAATATCCTCATGAATAATCTGGGCTCTTTTCTGAATTTTCGGTTCTTTTTCCTTCAATTCCTCTCGCAAATATTGGAGCGCAGGTCAGTCAATATCCACACCGACAACTTCTCGTCCCGCTGCTAAAAGTGGAAGAGCAACCCGTCCATGGCCGCATCCCACTTCCAGGACCGTTCCTTTGCCTTCAGTCCAGGAAATCCAAAAAGGAATGTCCTCCAGGTAATCAGCATGGTGGATTCTAATCAGATTCGGTTTTATTCATAGGTTGATCATCGTAAGCTGGTAGTCCTTGACTATCGTCTGCTATAAAGATTATACTGCTTTGAGCTTAATAAAGAGGATATCGGGGTGTGGCGCAGTTGGGAGCGCGCCGCGTTTGGGACGCGGAGGTCGACGGTTCAAGTCCGTCCACCCCGACTTTATATTTAAAGGTGGGCAAGGCGATTATAACTCTCAAATCAATGGGAATTATCAATTTTTTAAGTTCGATTTCAGAGGGAAAGAGACTGGTATAATCAAAGAAAACAGTCACATGGTAGATCACTATGAGGACAATAGATCTTTCTAAATTCCAAGATGAATCAGGTTCATCGAATTTCATAAAAACCTTCCAGGGGCTTTTATCCTATGGTTGGTCCTGGCAGCAGAACCGCAAAAGCCAGGAGGAGTTAGTCGAGATTCTGGAGACGGTGCTTGGGAATGATTGTGTTCTTCTCCGGGATGTCAATATTCCAAAAGTTAATCGGCCAATCCCTATCGTTTTGATCACTCCTGCCATGTTGCTGGTTATCAACCCAAAATCGCAGCAGGGCTTTTTCAGGGCCGAAGGAAAACGATGGGAAGAACTGGGCCGGGATGATGAATATCGTCTGGCGCAGGATAACCTCATTCGTGAAACCTGGCTCTACCAAAAAACTGTCGAAGGTTATCTCAAACAGCATAATTTTTCCGCACCAATGGATCGCGGCGTAATGATATTTGTTTCTCCAGAAACAGTCGTTGAGTCCATCCGGCCTCGGGTCCGCGTTATCCAGGCAGACGGCATCCGTAATTTTGCCAGGGAACTGGCCATATCAAAACCCGTTTTCAGCGATATGGATTTCCGAACTGTGGTGAAGTTATTAACCGAACCCCGCCTTCCTGATAAGACCAAGAAGATAATAACCGATCCCGAATTTTTGGAGCCGGAATCAGAAATGGACGAAACTCTGGCAAAGGTGGATGAAAGCATAGGAAAAGTTACCCGCAAGATCAACTTCTCTCGCCGAGAATGGGTAGTTGTTGCTCTGCTTGTTGTTGGTGTGATTATCGTCCTTATTGCCCTAATCATGCTGGTCATTTTCACTTTCTAACAAAAAGACGGATCTTTGTGTTTCTTTCCATCATCATACCCGCCTACAATGAAGAAACCCGCCTCCCCGATACTCTCAACAAGGTAGGCTCATTTCTTGGTACACAATCCTATTCACACGAAGTCTTGATAGTAAATAACAATAGCACTGATAGAACGGATGAGATCATCAGGGATTACTGCTCCCGTTATCCAAATATGCAGGGGTTATTTGAAGAAGAACCGGGCAAAGGAGCCGCTGTTCGCTGCGGCATGTTGCAGGCCCAGGGGGAATTTGTCTTCATGTGCGATGCTGATCTTTCCATGCCCATTGAAGAGTTGGTGAATTTCCTCCCTCCCAAACTGGAAGGTATTGATATATCGATCGCATCCAGAGAAGCCCCAGGGGCAATCCGCTATCACGAACCCCATTTTCGTCATTTTGGCGGCAGGATGATGAACTGGCTGATCCAGCTATTCATTTTACCGGGATTGAATGACACCCAATGCGGTTTTAAATGTTTTTCCAAACAAGCAGCGAAAGACCTTTTTAACCACCAAACCCTCCCGGGATGGTCATTTGATATTGAACTTCTTTACATAGCTCGCCAGCGGGGATATAAGATCCAGGAAATACCCATTCCCTGGTACTATCACCAAGAAAGCAAAGTTAATGCTGTTCGCGATGCGCTGAAAATCCTGATGGATATCCAAACCATTCGCCGCAACGCCAACCAGGGTATTTATGACCCGGAGAATTGACCCTTCTTTAATACCTGAAGCTCCCGATCTCAGTTTTGAACACGCCCTCTGGAAAGAGGGATTATTATATATTGCAGGCATAGACGAAGCTGGCAGAGGTTGCCTGGCCGGCCCTGTCACTGCTGCCGCAGTGATCCTACCCCAGATGGAAGAAGTTCCTGATCTATTTTTCCGCTGTCCGGGATTCCAAGCAGCTCTCAAGAGAGGCAAGGGAATGGGAGCAAAAGAAAATTGAAGAGAACAGCCTGGACTGGGGAGTCGGTTTTGCTTCCAATCTTGAGATCGATCGATATGGAATTGTTCCTGCGACCCGATTGGCTGTAAGTCGAGCTCTTGAAGAGATGTATGAGTCAACCCCAACATTTATTGGTTGACTACATTGAATTGCCCAATAATCCTCTTCCCCAAACCAGACTCGTGAAGGGAGATGCCAGGTCCCTTTCAATTGCGGCTGCTTCCATTCTGGCCAAAACCCACCGGGACGCTTTGATGATCACCCTGGCGGAAAAATATCCTGCCTATGATCTGGGAACCAATAAGGGATATGGAACCGCCGCCCATAGAGAAGCTATCCAAAGATTTGGACCTTCTCCCCTGCACCGAATGAGCTTTGCACCGATGCGATCTGATTGATCTCCTCATAGTATGATATTAAAAGAATCTATGACTGAGAAAAAGATTAAACCCTACGGCCAGTGGCCATCAAAAATAACTCCCTCGATCTTCGCCAATCTGCTGAAAATCAGTGAGCCTGCCTGGGGCGAGAACGGCTCATTATTCTGGCGGGAGCGATCCTCGTCTCTGACCAAGATCCAAATGGTTGCTCCCGGATCTGAGGAAATTCAAACGATAAGTGGAGATTTGAATGTCGGCGGGGAGCTCTTATACGGTGGCGGTGGATACTCAACCCAAGGGAATTCATTAATCGTGGTTGATAAGACAACTCACCAGCTGTATCGAATTGATCCCGAAAAAGGCACAGCCGATCAATTGACATCATCCCTGCTAAGCGCAGCCTCCCCCAGATTATCTCCAGATGCGAAATCCATTATATTCGTGCACTCTGATGGAGATATTGATGCAATTTATATCAAGGGGTTGTTTGACTCATTACCAGCCCGACCTCTGGTCTCTGGATCAGATTTCTACAACTACCCCCGCTGGCATCCAGAAAAAAAACATATTGCTTGGATCAGCTGGGATCATCCCCATATGCCCTGGGATGAAAGTTATTTATGGCTCGCTGACCTGGATAGTTCAACTGAGATTAGACCTGACCTGGTATCAAAGACACTTGTAGCCGGTGGCGACGGAATCTCCGTTCTGCAACCTGAATTCTCCCCAGACGGCCGATATTTGGCTTATATCTCCGAACAAGATGGCTGGTGGCAAATATTCCTCTTGGAATTACAGACCGGGAAAAAACAACAACTAACCAACGATAATGCTGAACACGGCTTGCCTGCCTGGCTGCAGGATCAGCAGTCTTTCCAATTCAGCCCTGACAGCAGTCGGATTTATTTCCTTCGCAATAAGGAAGGTATTCGTACATTATGGACCCTGGATCTGAACTCAAATCAGGAAAAAAATATCCGACTCGATGAAAACTACACCTGGCTGGAGGATATTGCTATCTCACCCGATGGAAACCAGCTTGCCTTAATTGCATCCGGTGCAGATCTCCCTGTCCGCCTGATCACGGTAAACCTGAAGGGAAAAACCAAGATTATCCGCCACTCTGCGCCGGTCCATTTGCCAACAGACGACCTTTTCAATTCCAGAGCCCGTTTCCTGGACAGGTCAGGAAGGGGAAAAAGCCCATGGTCTTTTTTATTCCCCACAAAATCCTCAATATAAGGGTGAAGGGAAACCGCCCTTGATAATGATCATTCACAGCGGACCAACCCGACAAAAATGGGTGGATTTCCAACCCCGGACACAATACTTTACCAGCCGGGGGTATGCAGTTTTGGAGGTCAATTACCGCGGTAGTACGGGATACGGCAGGGAATACCGGCAAGCCCTGAAGGGGAATTGGGGAGTTGCAGATGTAGATGATTGCCTGAGTGGAGCGCTCCACCTTGCTGAAAAAGATCTGGTTGATCGGGAAAAAATGGTTGTGATGGGCAGCAGTTCTGGCGGATGACCGTATACCAAATCCTGGTCAAATACCCTGGCATATTCCGGGCCGGCGTTTCTCTCTATGGAATCGTCAATCACCTTTCCTTGCTGCAAAATCCTCCCAAATTTGAACGCCATTATTCCGATTGGCTAATCGGACCCTATCCTGAAGCAAAAGAACTATATCATCAGCGTTCGCCAATCTTTTTCGCGAATAACATCCAGGACCCTGTTGCTGTTTTCCAGGGAGGCAAAGATCGTATCGTTCCTCAGGATCAGGCAGAACAGATTGTTTCAGCACTTGAAGAGAATCAAGTGCCCTATATCTATCGCCTCTACCCAGATGAAGGCCATAGTTTTAAACAAATATCCACCCTGGAAGATTTTTATTCCCAATTGGAAATCTTCCTGGAAGCACATCTTAGCGGATAATTTGACACAAGAGATCTATTCAGAGTTCCTAAAACAGGAACGCTTTATAATATATAGTTGGCAATGCCGGAAGGCTTGGCTATTTTGTCCATAAATGTCACTTGAGAAATCCATATCCAGGATCAATAAAAGAGATTTTGATCCTCACCGAGGAAGGTTTACGTGAAAAAGAAAATACTCGTTTTGGGAGCCGGACTGGTAGGAAGCGCCATTATTTATGATCTGGCTTTAGATAAGGAATTCCAGGTCACAGCTGCAGATATCAATCCCAAAGCCCTGGATAAAGTAGCAAAAATTCCAGGAGTAACTACAAAACAGGCTGATCTATCAAACCCAAAGACCATCCAATCCCTGGTCAAAGATGTTGACCTGGTAATCTGCGCCGTCCCGGGTTTTATGGGTTATCAAACTCTGGAAAGAATTATCTCTGCAGGCAAGAATGTGGTCGATATTTCATTCTTCCCTGAAGATCCATTTGGCCTTGATGAACTGGCCAGGGAAAAAGGAGTAACTGCGATCGTTGACTGCGGTGTTGCTCCAGGACTATGCAATATCATCGCCGGATATGTTGCTGAAAAGCTTGAAGAGCCAGCTTATTATCATTGTTATGTTGGGGGATTACCAGAGATCCGGGAATGGCCTTATGAATATAAAGCTGTATTTTCTCCGACAGATGTACTAGAGGAATATACCCGCCCTGCCCGATTTGTTGAAAATGGTCAGGAAGTGATCTATCCTGCTCTTTCCGGAGTGGAGCTAATCGATTTTCCAGGAGCTGGAGAATTGGAGGCCTTCAATACTGATGGCCTGCGGACACTGCGCCATACTCTCTGCCATCCCTACAATGAAAGAAAAGACTCTGCGCTATCCGGGACACGCTGAGCTGATGCGCATATTCCGTGAAAGTGGTTTTTTCAGCCCGGATCCAATAGAAGTTGATGGCAGCCAGGTGATACCACTGTCCCTGACATCCAGGCTGCTATTTGATCAATGGTTTATGAAGGAAGGTGAAAAGGATCTGACTGTGATGCAAGTTGTCCTTAAAGGTAAGGAGAAAAACAAACAGGTCATCTATCAATATGATCTATTGGATCGTTTTCACGAACAGACAGGAATCACTTCCATGGCCCGGACTACCGGGTACACTTGCACGATCGTCGCCCGTCAATTGTTAAAAGGAATGATCCCCAATCAGGGTATTTGCCCTCCGGAATTCCTTGGAAAGATCCCTCATCTCTTCGAAGATCTACTGATTGAATATCAAAAACGGGGAATCAACCTGACAGAAACGATCAGCTAAATATTTTTATAATCTCATCTATGCTCTAGACTTAGGTTCTGATGAACAAGGATTTAGATCAATTAATCCATTTGGCCATTTCATTGGGTGCTAGTGAAGCTCATATTCTATCCAGTGACGAAATTGTCGTAAATGACCAATTGGCACGAAAATGTATAGAACCGAAATGTGAAAATTACGGCCTCTCTTACAGCTGCCCACCTTATGTGGAAGGACCAGAATATTTTCGGGAACTGATCAAGACCCACCCCCGGGCTCTTGTCATCAGGCTGGTTATCCCTTCCTCGATGCTTCTTTCCTGGGAAAGGCTTGATCTGGGCAGGGTTTTACATGAACTGGTAGCCACAGTTGAATTGGAAGCTAGAAAAATAGGCTATGCCAGATCATCCGGGTTTGCCGGAGGTTCATGCAAAGAATTATTTTGTCAGGACCATCTCAGCTGCCAGAGGATTGAAGAAAAAGGTCCCTGCCGACACCCCGATCTGGCAAGACCATCCATGTCCGGTTATGGGATCGACGTGTTTCAACTGGTCAAGAGCTGCGATTGGGAAACAAATCTGAATCAAGAAGAGGAACTGCCTGTCGAAGATCAACTATCCTGGGTGGCAGGGCTGATCATGATCGGTGAATGAATCACCAGTAGACTATTATTATCAAAGGAGTAAAAGATGCCAAAACTGAAAATTGAAGGTGTAGGAGAATTCGAAGTTCCGGCCGGAACCAGGCTCGTGAATGCCCTGGAAGATCACGGTGGTGAACCTCTCCACCGCTGCGGGGGAAACGCCCGCTGCACTACCTGCCGGGTGGAATTTCTGGATGGGGAACCGGATGGAATGACCGAAGCAGAAAAAGCTAAACTGGAAAATAAAGGCAATCTGGGAAAGTTCAGATTATCATGTCAGTGTACAGTGGACCATGACATGCATGTCAAAGTGCTGATGCCTTTCAGTGAAAGCGGACTCGACGATCCCGGTTCCAGACCGGAAGATCACATAACACCTTAGGAGCAGAGTATGAATGACAAGATTACAGAAATCCCCAGGGGATTAAAACCTGGTTTGTGATCCACTTTGTGGCTGATATGCTGTTTGCCATCCCACTTCTATTATTCCCAGAGCTGATCTTGCCCTGGTTCGGTTGGGAATCCTTTGATCCCGTCATGCCGCGGTTGGTGGGTGCCGCCCTGCTGGGCATCGGAGGGGAGTCCCTCTTTAGCAGAAATGCCCCGCGGGAGGCTTTTAAAGCCCTGCTGCGGCTTAAGATCATCTGGGCTTCTGGGGCGATCCTGGCCTTGGGATTGGGTATTCTTAAAGGAGGACCTCCCGCGACATGGGGATTCCTGGCAATATTTGTTGGTTTTCTGGGAGTCTGGGTCTATTTCAGGATAAAAATCAACAATCTAGATTAATGAAAAAAGCCCTCGAGATGAGGGCTTTTATGATCTATTCAATTTGGAATTAATTTTCAATTTCTTCCAAAGCTTCTTGTATCGCCAATCTGAAATTCTCGATCGGTTGGTTCCCAACCAGCAGCTGTCCCATTCACCAGAAATGATGGTGTTCCAGTGATCCCGTTCTGGCGGGCCAGACTTTCATCATCGGCTGCTATAGATTGGTAGGTGCGATCTACCAGGCAGGTTTCAAATTGATCCAAATCTAAATCCAGGATGTCTGCATATTCGATCAACTTCTTAGAGTTATCGGCCGCCCGATTGCCAAACAGGTTAAGCTGGTTGGTAAATACCACATCATGGAAAGTCCAGAACTGATCTTGTTCTCCAGCACAGTAGGCAGCTTCTGCAGCCTGTAATGTCGCTGCCGATCCCAATAACCCACCCACACTGTGAAACTGCAAATATACGATCCCAGTATCGATGAATTCCTTTTCAAGCAGTTTTTTAGTTTCCAAGCCAAAATCAGCACAGTGAGTGCAGCCAAAATCAGAAAATTCGTGAATGACCACCGGAGCATCTGGATTACCCAATCCGCTCAGTTCACTCTGTTGGTATGTTTCTAGTTCTGGTATGTCAACCTGATTAGAAGATATGATCGCATAAACGATTGCACTAACTACAAGAAGAACTCCTACACCCATGATCCAGATAATAATATTATTCTGACGCTGTCTTTTCCGACGACGTTCCTGAATAGCCTGTTTTGAACTCATAACAATCCACCTCTATGTGTAAAACGGTTAATATAGCCATTTTACACATAGATCTGAAAAATACCACCCTTTAATAAATAATTAAGGAAAAAATAATATACTCACTCATCCTACAAGTTAATCAAAAAATCCACCGTATTCCGGTGGATTTTTTGATTACTAGGGTCAGTTGCTATTATTGCTTTCTTTTCCTAAAAATTACTTTGGTCAACTCTGCAGCAATTGATGGTACTAATAACAGGGGCAAGATCACTTCCCACTGAGTCCAACCCAGAGGTACGGTATCAAAAATACCCTGTAAGAAGGGAATATAAACGACCGCCAGCAGTAAAACCAAGGAGGAAAGGATTGCCCAATTCATAACCTTGTTTTTAAACATTCCAATTTTCAGGATCGGAACCCGTTCCGATCGAGCAGTAAAGGCCCGAACCAATTCTGAGAATGACAGGGTCACAAAAGCCATTGTCGTGGCCATTTCTGGAAAATATCTCAATCCGACCCAATAGGCAGCCCAGGGTGACCGCAGTAATTGCTACAGTTTGGATGCTAATACCAGTAAGCATAAACCGATTCAGGATCGGCTCCTGGGGATCCCTAGGGGGCTGCTCCATCAAGTCTGGATCCCCTTTCTCAAGTCCAAGGGCCAAAGCAGGTGCGCCGTCCGTGATCAGGTTCAGCCACAGGAGCTGGATCGCGCTCAGAGGAGATTTCCATCCCAGCATGGTAGCCAGGAATATTGTGGCGATCTCGGCGATATTGCAGGATAAGAGGAAATAGACGAACTTACGGATATTGCTGTATATCACCCTCCCCTGCTCTACAGCAGAGACAATGCTGGCATAGTTATCATCTGTCAGTACCATATCTGCAGTTTCTTTGGCAACGTCAGTCCCGGTGATGCCCATCGCAATCCCGATATCCGCCCTCTTAATTGAGGGGGCATCATTAACCCCATCACCAGTCATGGCAACAACTTCGTTATTGGACCTTGAAGGCATCCACAATGCGAACCTTATGTTCGGGGGATACTCTGGCAAATACATCGGTGTCTACTACAGCTTCCTTCAACTCCTCATCAGAGAGTTCATCCAGTTCTTTCCCCGTTATTACCCGGTGTCCCTTTTGAAGCAGACCGATCTCCTGAGCAATGGCTTTGGCAGTATTGGGATAATCGCCAGTGATCATCGCTGTCCGAATCCCAGCTTCGCGAGCAATTTGCAGCGCTGGCAGGACTTCAGGGCGAGCGGGGTCGATCATGCCCAGCAAACCCACAAAGATCAATTCCTCTTCGATCTCTACGCTTAGATCGCCGTTCTGGTGAGTATTCCAGATCCTTCACTACCCGGTAAGCCACACCAAGCACCCTCAGGGCCTGGGAGGTCATCCGGTCATTGGCTGCCAGGATACGCCGCCTTTGTTCATCATTCAAAGGGACTGCAACATCATCCCGGCTCTGGTAATGCGTGCAGCGTTCCAGCACCACATCCGGGGCGCCTTTTTGAGCAACCACATACCAGGCTTGTTGTTTTTGATCTAAAAATGGGGACACATCGCCTGCATCTGGTTGCTTAATGGCATGTACGGTCACCATTCGTTTGCGTTCAGAATCAAAGGGTATTTCCTGAATGCGTGGATAAGCCTGTGATAACGGGGCAGGTAGAGCGCCACCTTTAGCTGCAGCTACCAGCAAGGCTCCTTCCGTAGGATCACCCACCATCCGGATGGTTTTCTTCCCCTTGTCGTCATAATCTGTTTCCAGAATAGCATCATTATTCAATGCGCCAATCCACAATGCAGTTCGGATACCCGGATAATCTTCCGCCAGATCTACAACCTCTCCATTAAGGAGGAAATCGCCTTCCAGGTTATATCCGGTACCGGTGATATCCAGGAACTCGCCATCGACCGCGATATTGGTCACGGTCATTTCATTCTGAGTTAAGGTTCCGGTTTTGTCAGAACAGATAATAGTTGCAGAACCCAGGGTTTCCACAGATGATAATTTTCGAACCAGGGCATTGCGGGCGATCATTTCCTGCATGCCCAGTGCCAGGGTGATCGTGACCACAGCCGGCAGCCCTTCAGGGACTGCTGCGATGGCCAGACTAACTGCAATAATGAACATATCCAGGGCCGGAGTGCCGGAGAACATACCCTGCACAAAAATCAACCCACTGATCACCAGAGATACCCAACCCAGAGTGCGTCCAAAGCTGTCCAGACGTTTTTGGAGCGGAGTATCACCCTCTTCCACAGCCTGGAGCATGGTCGCGATTTGTCCAATCTCGGTGGACATACCAGTATTGGTAACCACACCCACACCGCGGCCGTAGCTAACAACCGTGCCGGTATACGCCATGGTCTTCCGATCTCCCAGGGCTGCGTCTTCTTCCAGCTCCAGTTGGGCGTTCTTAGTCACTGCCACAGACTCACCAGTCAGGGCAGCTTCTTCAATTCTCAGATTTACAGTTTCCAACAAGCGTACATCAGCTGGCACATAATTGCCTGCTTCCAGGAATACAATATCTCCGGGTACAACTTCCCGGGCAGGAATCGCCTGACGGTGACCCTCACGCAGCACATTGGCATCCGGGGAGGCCATCTTCTTCAGGGCAGCCAGAGCTTCTTCTGCCCTGCTTTCCTGGACCACACCCAGGGCGGCATTCAGGAGAACGATCGTCATAATGGCCGCCGCTTCCACCCAATCACCCAGGACCGCGGAAATAACTGCTGCTACAAGCAGCAGGATAACCAGAAAATTGGCAAACTGTTCATAGATCTTTACCCAGATGCTGGTAGGCGGTGCTTCCTGAAGCTCGTTCTTCCCATAGGAAGTGATCCGATTCTCTACCTCAGCAGCCGATAAACCTTGCTCCCGGTCAACCTCCAGAGTGGAGATCACCTTGGCACTGTTGATCGCATGCCAGAATTCATTTATTTGATTGTTTGAGTTTGTGTTTTGGTTTTGTTCTTTACTCACGATTCCGTTCTCCAATAATATCTCCAAGATCATGAAAAACAGCTGGAGGACTTATTCTCCAGCTGTTTGGTCTTCAGTAGGTTCTAAACCTCCAGGTACTTCAACATAGAAATACCAATCGGGGATGGTTTCCAGACGATCAGATGGTTCAAAAATCGGGCCGATCCGGACACCTTTTACTTCTGAGGAGACTCCGTAGGTATAAACCGGATAATACAAAGGCAGCGCCGGCAGTTGATCATGGAACCTGACCTGGAAATTCTTATATAATCTTGCCCTTTCACCAATATCCAGAATAATGCGAGCCTGCTCCAGATATTCGCTGGCTCGGCGATCATTCCACATGGAGTAGTTTTGCCCTCCAGTTGCCTGGGTTTGGTGCCAAAAAGGATAAGGGTCCGGGTCCGGCATACTGGTAAGATTCAGGTCTACCAGGGCAGCCTCGAAATCCCTGTACTCCAACCTGTTCAGAACTTCCTGGTACGGCAGAGCCAACATGGTTACATCATATCCCAGGGCAGTCCAGTTCTCCTGGACAGACTGGGCAATCTGCGTATGAAGCCCGGTTTCAGGATAGATCAATTCCAGAGACAAACGGTCACCATCCTCATTGGTCCGGGCAAGGCCTCCCTCTCCCGGGAATGTGTAACCGAGATCACGAATAATCTCTATCGCTTTCTCTGGATCAAAATCATAGCGGGGGATATTTTCATAATACGCCCATGTTTTTGGGAAAATTGGACCATCAGCAATGATTGCCTGACCCTGATTGATATGATCGACCAAGTACTGCCGGTTGATTCCGTGCAGCAAGGCCTTCCGCATATCCACATCCTGCAAATAGGGAGTTTCCGGGTTGTCCAGATTTAATAAGATCAATGACATCTCGGGCAACCGGCTCGTATAGAGTTTCAAATTCTCATCAGCCAGCGCATCTCCCAGGATTTCTCCAGAAACTTCGCCGATACCCTGGATCTCCCCTGCCTGGTAAGCATCCCAAACGGATTGATAATCGGGATAATAAAGGAAAGCGACCTGATCCAAAAAGGCTTCTTCTCCATAGAATTCCCTATTCTTCTTTAATACAACTCCCGTGATCTGGTCATCTTCGATGACAAGGCTGTCGTACTTAAAAGGGCCGGATCCCAACGGGTTGAAGATTAAATGGCGCGTCTACAATTTCCTGTACTGAAAGATCAGCAAGCAGGTGTGACGGGAGAATTCCGAAATCAAGATAATCTAAAAATGGTGAAAAGGCTTCCGGGAGCCTGAACTGAAGGGTTACATCATCCAATGCAACCACTTCGATTTCCTGCCAGAAAAGAGCCAGGTCTTCCGGTATGGGAAAGTCCGGATCTTTCAGCAGGTTTACAGTAAAAACCACATCTTCACTGGTTACAGGTTCACCGTCATGCCAGAATGCATCAGTTCGCAGCGAAAAATTATATACATCTCCATCCCTGGAGATACCCCAGAAATTTGAAAGATCTGGCTGGGGAAATCCCGTACTGTCAAACTGGATCAGACCGCTATATATCAAACTACTCGGGTCCTGATCTGGCGGGTTAAACATAGCCAGTAGCGGATTTAAACGCATCAATGAACCTACGATACCCTCTACATAGATTCCACCACTGGTAGGTTCTGGAGCTTCAACAAGCACAGGTTCTGCTTGCTGTCCCCATAAAACAAATCCAATGACAACTAATGCCAGGACGATTATTAAAATCTGCCAGCGCAGTTTTTTTATTAATTTCATGGGCATTTTCCTGCTGTAATGTGAGCCTTCTCCCCCCATGGAGTTAAACCTAGCCGGAAAACATGGAGTCCCACATTTTCCGGCGATTCTTTGGCATTGAACTGCATTCTATATCAAGCCAGTCTTCATATTAAATTAAACTGTTACAATTACTGAGGCAATTGCCAATCCAAAAAACAAAACACTGAGTCCGATAGTTACCCGGAATAAAGTCTTTTCAATACCTCGCCGGGCAGAAAATACACCACCAGCGTCGCCGCCGGTCAAACCACCCAGGCCTGCTCCCTTGCTCTGAAGAATAACACTGGCAATCAGGGCAATGGATGTGATGATCAATCCGATATTCAAATATGTTGACACAAAAACCTCCCAAACCAGCAGAAATCAGGATAAATGGTCCCATTCCCACTAATCTATTTACTTTGATAACTGCTGTTCTGATAACAAGCAGGGCGATTATACCTTCTCTACAGGGAGAACGTCAAGAAGCTCCTCCCCCACTGATCTTAGCACAGATAACAAACTCAAAAAATATCCTCAAGACCAATCCTATACTTCGGACCTAATTATGATAGAAATCGCCATAAATCTTCATATGCACACCCGCCATTCAGACGGCACTGGAACCCACCATGATATTGCCGAGGCCGCAATCAAGGCTGGTTTGGAGGCTGTTATAGTCACCGATCACAATATACTCGTTAAGGACGAGGAAGGGTATTTTGCCAGGGGAGAGGATTCCGTCCTGGTTTTGGTTGGAGAGGAGATCCATGACAATAATACTGAGCAAAGGAACAACCATTTACTGGTCTTTGGAGTAGATCAAGAACTGGCAGATCTGGCCTCGGATACACAGGGATTGATCACAAAGATCGCTCAGGCTGACGGTTTATCATTTTTAGCCCATCCCATTGATCCTGCTGCACCCAAGTTCAACCAGGGGGACTTTTCCTGGGATAAATGGGATGTAACTGGTTTTACTGGAATTGAACTATGGAACGGATTCTCGGAATTTAAGACCAGATTAAAAAGCAACCTGACAGCCCTCTGGTATGCCTTCAACCCTTCCAGGATCGCCCGCGGTCCCATTCCCGAAACATTGATGATCTGGGATAGATTTAACCGCTGCTGGAAAAAAGATCGTTGCCGTGGGTGGATCGGATGCTCACGCCATGCACGCCAGTATGGGGCCGGTAAAACGTACAGTCTTTCCATATCTTTATCATTTCCAGAGTGTAAACACACATTTACTGCTTTCTGAAAACCTTTCAGGAGACCTGAACACTGACAAATCTCTGATCTATGATGCGCTGCGTCAGGGCCATGCCTTTATCGGTTATGATCTTCTTCATTCCACTAAAGGATTCAAATTCACTGGAACAGGTATAGGCGTGAATGCAGTGATGGGTGATGAGATCTCAGTAGGCGATGGTATCACCCTTCAAATCACCCTTCCCAGCAAGGCAGAATGTATTTTAATCAAGGATGGCCAGCCAGTAAAACACTGGCAGGATAAAAAGATCTGTTCTTATTCAGCGACCCAGCCAGGTGTTTTCAGAGTAGAGGTCTATCAGCCATTCCTTGGGCGCAGGCGAGCCTGGATCTTCAGCAATCCCATTTATATTCGTGAGTAAGGAAAAAATGGACTTTAAACTACAGGCACCATTTCAACCTATGGGGGATCAGCCCCAGGCCATAAAAAAACTCATTCAAGGTATCAAGGATGGGGAACAGCACCAGGTATTACTGGGCGCTACAGGGACGGGAAAAACTTATACGATAGCGAACGTGATCCAGGAAATGCAGCTCCCGGCCCTGATCATTGCCCATAACAAGACCCTGGCAGCCCAGCTTTACGCTGAGTTCAAATCCTTTTTCCCGGAAAATGCTGTGGAATACTTTGTCAGTTATTACGATTATTACCAGCCTGAAGCATACGTACCGCACCATGATCTTTTTATTGAAAAAGAAACTGATATTAACGAGGAAATTGACCGGTTACGATTGGCAGCCACCACAGCCTTGATGTCCCGCAAAGATGTCATCATCGTCGCCTCGGTTTCCTGTATTTATGGCCTTGGCAATCCTGAAGCTTACGGTAAAGTGGTTATCGATCTCCAGGTTGGATCGGTATATCGCAGAAATGCCCTGCTCCGCCAACTGATCGAAGGCCAGTACAGCAGGAATGATATAGACCTGAAACCCGGCTCCTTCCGGGTCCGGGGAGATACATTGGAGATCGCTCCTGCCTACGATGATCATTTCATATACCGGATCTCCTTTTTCGGTGATGAAGTGGAACGCATCACTCAAATTGACCGGGTAACGGCAGAAATCCTGGAAGAGATCAAAGAAGTAAGTATCTTTCCCGCCAAACATTTCATCACAGATGAAGAGAAGCTCCGCCAGGCGATCGCAGATATTGATGAGGAGTTAAACGAGCAGATCATCACATTCAAAAAACACGGGAAATTATTGGAAGCCCAACGGATCGAACAGCGCTGCAAATATGATTTGGAGATGCTGCGTGAGATCGGCTACTGTTCCGGCATTGAGAACTAT
The DNA here is from genome assembly GCA_963824175.1 of uncultured Chloroflexia bacterium. Lineage (GTDB taxonomy): Bacteria > Chloroflexota > Anaerolineae > Anaerolineales > UBA11858 > B10-G9. The sequence continues at coordinate 127,584 of CAWGOD010000013.1, forward strand.
TCCCGCCACCTTGACCAGCGTCCTGTCAATTCACCACCCTGGACAATGATGGATTACCTCCCTCAGGAATATCTACTGATCCTGGATGAATCCCACATGACGGTGCCCCAGATCCGGGGTATGTTCAACGGCGATCGTTCCCGGAAGGCCACTCTGGTGGAGTACGGTTTCCGCCTGCCTTCTGCGTTGGACAACCGACCGCTGCAATTCGAAGAGTTTGAAGGAAAGATGGGGCATACCATCTATACTTCTGCAACACCCGGTCCTTATGAACTGGACAAGGTCGAAAAAGTTGTGGACCAGGTGATCCGCCCCACAGGCCTGATCGATCCCAAGGTTATTGTCCGCCCTATTGAAGGTCAGGTGGATGATCTGATAGGGGAAATATATCAGCGCACAGAACGAAACGAGCGGGTACTGGTTACTACGCTAACCAAGCGCATGGCCGAAGATCTATCAAAGTATATGGAAGACAGCGGCATCAAGGTCCATTATCTACACTCAGAGATCGACACCCTGGAAAGGGTCGCGATCCTGCGCGATCTGCGGCTGGGAATTTATAATGTGATAGTCGGTATTAACTTACTCCGGGAAGGGCTGGACTTGCCAGAAGTATCTCTGGTTGCGATCCTGGATGCAGATAAAGCTGGATTTTTACGTTCTGATACTGCATTAATTCAGACCATCGGCCGAGCTGCCCGCCATATAAAGGGCACAGTGATCATGTATGCAGACAAAGTCACTCCGGCTATGCAAACCGCGCTGGACGAGACTGATCGCCGGCGGCAGATACAAACCGAATACAACCAGGAACATGGCATTGAGCCAGAAAGTATTTCAAAAACGATCTCTGATATCACTGAGAGAGTGAAGCAGGGCGCAATCAAGGAAGAGGGCGCCGATTATCAAGGCGGCCTGGAAGGAATCCCTGTGCCGGAGTTGAAGAATATCATCGAGGAACTGGAGAAACAGATGCTGGTTGCTGCGGAGAACCTGGAGTTCGAAACCGCTGCCGGATTACGGGATCGGATATTTGAACTTCGGGAACTATTGGCGCTCCAAACAGATATGAAACCCTGGGAAAAGATCAATCTTCTGGCGGGGAACGAATAATTCAATATCGCTACCCTGAGAACCTGAGCGGAGAGAACGTGAAGGCTCCAGCAGGAGCGACAGCTCGTGCGCATCTCATGTAGGATTCGTCATTCTCCCTCAGTCCAAGTGAGCGGAATCAGAGATTACTTCCATCTGACCGCTCAGGGTCAATATCAGAATGACAATTACGAGGGGATTTCTTACTTACGCACTAAATGCTTAAACGTAGTCGCCAGCGAATTCTTCTCATCTGCGGAAGTCCTGCGAGCAAACCTGGGACCAATCTGATTCTTCAAACTCGGGGAAATACGCATCAGCTTCTGCTCTGGTATGCACCACTGTCAGGTAAAGATGGTCCGCCAGGGGTAGAGCTTCCCTGTAAACTTCAGCTCCCCCGATTATAAAAACCTCTTTCTCCCCTCTCTTTTCGGCCAATGTCAGGGCTTCATCCAAGGTTTCCGCCGTGATGCAATCCTGGGCTGTAAACTCAGGGTTCCGGGTCAGGATGATCATCTGTCTGCCTGGCAGCGCCGAGCCGATCAATTCATAGGTCTTCCTGCCCACGAGCAAATGATGTCCCATGGTCAGTTTTTTAAACCGGGCCAGATCGGCAGGCAGGTGCCAGGGTATTTGATTTTCAAAACCAATTCCCCTATTCTCATCCATAGCAACAATAATGGAAATGATCATACTGAGACCTTAGCCTTGATATGTGGATGAGCCTGGTAGTTTTCCAGTTGAAAATCCTCATAAACAAGGTCAAATAACGAATCAACATTCGGGTTAATTTTCATCACCGGCAGCGGATATGGTTTACGCTCCAGCTGCATGCGGGCCTTTTCCAGATGGTCCTGGTACAGATGTGTATCTCCCAGGGTATGCACAAAATCACCCGGTTCCAAGCCGCATACCTGGGCCATCATCATCGTCAGCAGAGCATAAGAGGCGATATTAAAAGGAACACCCAGGAACACATCTGCTGAACGTTGGTAAAGCTGGCAGGAGAGTTTTCCCTCGGCAACATAAAACTGGAATAACAGGTGGCAGGGTGGCAAAGCCATTTTTTCGATCTGGCCCACATTCCAGGCACTGACCAATATCCGCCGTGAGTTGGGATTGGTTTTGATCTGTTCAACAGCTTGGGCAATTTGGTCCACCACTCCACCTTCCGGATCCTCCCAGAAGCGCCATTGAAAACCGTATACCGGACCGAGTTCCCCATTTTCGTCCGCCCACTCATCCCAGATACGGACACCATGTTCCTTAAGATACTGGATATTGGTCTCCCCCTTCAGGAACCACAATAATTCATAGATAATTGACTTCAAGTGCAGTTTTTTTGTAGTTAAAAGAGGAAATCCCTGGCTGAGGTCAAATCTCATTTGGTACCCAAAAACAGATTTAGTCCCGGTTCCGGTCCGATCTCCTTTTTCAACTCCATGATCAAGAATATGCTGCATCAAATTCAGGTATTGCTGCATTCTCACCTCGGCAACTATGGACACTATTGATAGTATAACATCGGGTTTTTATCATCCATGTCCGCGATTCCAGTATTCAACTGAATTTCTGGTGCAATTTAATTGCAATTTGGATAAAGTGGATAGTTATCCGGTATTTAGATTGTTGATTCTCCCCCTGTTGTGTCGACTTATTCTACACACTAAGTAATTGCCGCTGACGAAAAGTCAGGTTCGAGTCCAATTTCATGGGCCCGGCAGGATTCGAACCCATCCTTTTTTTATCTGATCTAGTTGCAATCCAGTTGATTGAATTGATCTTTCCTGGTGCAATTTCGGTGGAATTAAAGCAAAAAAAGATCAGAAAGCATGGATTGGGTGTCTTTGTATCAAAAAAAATAGTTAGAAATATCCTCAAAATGGGGGTAAATTAGGAAGGAATATATGCGGGCGTCTGATTTCAACTCAGCAGGATAATGTAGGCCACATATTATGGGAGCAGATCACGTCCCCGATGGTTATTATTTCTATACTGCCCCGGTTGATCTCCAGCTGTAGGCAAGAACACCGGACATCCAACGGATCACGAAGAGAAGAATTTCGCAGGGCTGGCCGGCGAATCCTTAAACCAAAAACAACGATCGATTCGGGATAAATTTTTCCGAAGCGAGAAAAGGAGCGAATAGAAAGATATATTCTCTAATAACCTGGCTGAATAAAACAGAGACCTCCGAGGTCGGCTGGGCCTGGAAGATCTGGGGGCAAAAGATGACTGTAGACCGCTAAGCTAAACATCTATCCCCAACATTCCATAGCCACCGGAAGCAGTATTTCTCGAAAAAATAAACCTACTGGGGCTGGATTGAGTCCACTGTGCATTTCACCAACGTTAGTTAACAAAACGATAGTAATCCCAGCCTTATCCAGCCAAAACATCTTTGCGGTAAAACCCAGCGTCCCTCCGCTGTGCCCATAGGCAGTTTGATCCTTATAGTAACTTTTGATCTTTTGGATTCCCTGCAGGTAGGTTTCCCTCGAATCTTCAGATTTCAGGGGAGGGTAATGTCTGAAGATTTCCTTGTGGGATGCAGGGTTAAGCAGCTCACCTGTTTGAATGGCCTGGGCCCAGCGCAGGAGATCCCGAGCGGATGAGACCATGCCCCCTGCTGTCCACTCACAGGATAGATTTGCAGCTGTGGTTTCGATCAGATAGGGTCTAATCTCCGGGAAATTTTGATGAATACCAGCGGATGCAGCAAATATGGGTGTGGCAAAATGGTAATGATTGACAAAGCCTCCAGGAATATCTTCGAAAAATTCAAAAAAAGTATCCTCCATTTTGAGGGGGTCTAGTAATCTTTGCCGAATTTCTGCTGCAGTACTATTGCCTGTGGTCGCCTCAATGAGCAGCCCAAGAATTGTGTAATTTGTGTTGGAGTAGCTGTATTTTTCTCCTGGTTCGTGGTTTGGGGTGATGCTCTGATCCTTGAGAAATTCGAGGGTCTCTGTTTTTCCCCAGGTTTTCCCTGGCCTGATTAGATCACCGCGTGCCTTTCTAATCCAATCTTTTTGAAATTCCCAGGTTGGAATTCCACTTTGGTGATTTAGGAGTTGACGCACTGTAGCTTTATCAATATTGGGGATATGTTTTACAAGCTCTTGATCGAGATTTTCAATAGCCCTTTGATCCAATTTAAGTTTCCCTTCTTCAACTAACTGGAAAATAACCCTGGCGACAAATGTTTTGGTAATGCTTCCAATACCAAAACGATCGCTGGTTTTTAGTGGAACTTTCAGGAATAAGTCACTGTATCCGGCTGTTCCTGCCCAGAAAAGATCAGAACTCGAACCAATTGCGACAGAGAGACCAGGGATGCCCATGACAATTCCCTGGATGAGTGCATTTTGCAGCTTCTCAATGCTCATAACTGGTCTCCTTTGAAGCAGCCTTAATCTGGATCAGATCCTTGAGAATATCGCTTGAATACCATCTACCAGCTGCCATCACGCCCAACGGATCCCGGATATTGCCCAGGTTTTCCAAAGGATTTCCTCTCAGCAAGATCAGGTCAGCTCTTTTTCCTTCTTCAATGGTGCCAAAATCAAGCTCGCCGGTCATTCGTTCAATGACCAATCCCGCATTGACAGTGCCGGTTGCCAGGGCTTGATAGGGAGAAAAACCATTTTCCACCAGGATGCTGAGCTCATCGTGTATCGAATACCCCGGGACTATACCCATCCCCCCCGTGCCAGAGTCGGTGCCCAGCAGCAGAGTAACTCCTGTTTCGTGCAGATTTCTCAGGATCCATTGATCAACATTATATTTAACCAAACACAATTCCTCCACACCCCGGCATTGGATCAGGTGTTTCTCCTCTCCCCTCAGGAAATCTTCCAGATAACCCTTTTCAAAATAGATATTTTCCGGTCGGTCAAGGAATGCTTCTGACTTGAACAATTTTTTTTGGATGAGATCATCGACAATCATGGTTGTGCAAACTGGTGTGTTTGTGTTTTGAAGATCTTGAGCAATTTGAGTCATTTTCGAGATGTTTTCTTCCTTAAAATCAGTCATCAGGGTTCTGGAAGACAGGTCCAGCTGCCCCAAGAAGGTTTCAATCAAGTACTTTAACCATCCCTCCGGATCCAACCTTTTATCTCTCTCATAGTTTATGAACTCAAACAAGATCTCTTCCACGTGGGCGATTTCATCCATCCCTTCGACCAAAACCCCGTCCAGACCCACGGCAAACGGAATATGACCAGCAGTGTACATTTCAAGCTCTTTAGCAGTTTCCATAGCCTGGTTGAAATCCTCTTTCGACAGGTAGGAGTATAACTTGAGGAAATCAAAACCAAGATCATAGTTATCCTGAACCATAGTTTCTGGATTTTCGAGAGGACTTTTATAAAGTAATTTCCCCGATGTGTAGATGGTTGGCCCGATCCGGGTCCCGGTTTGGATTTCATCACGCCATTGAAGAACATAAGTTATTGGCGATCCGTGGGGGGCAAAATCACGAATTGTGGTGACTCCGTTGGCGAGGTACAGATTTAATGGATGGGCTGGCCAAATTTCCCGATCTTCCCAATCTTGACGGGTGTGCATGTGCATATCCGCCAATCCAGGCATCAAGTAATATCCGTTCCCGGGAATAATCAGGGTGTTTTTAGGTAAACGGATTTGATTGGTTTCCCCGACTTGAATAATTCTGGATCCGTTAATGAGGACGGTCTGGTTCTCAAGAATTATCTCTTCTGTCATGGGGAGAATGTTGACGTTAATAAATGCGGTATATAATTCCTGGTCTGTTCTGCAAGAGAATAATAAAACAGCAATACCGAACAACACTATCAGTGAAGTAATATACTTCCAACCCTGTGATAATTTTTCTTAAATCATATTAGAAACCTCTCAACACAAATCCATGTTCAAGTCGGTCAACGGGGATCCTGAAACACGAGGAATGGCCTATCAGTTATTTATCCTCGAAAATGTTGTCATCTGATATAAGACGGGCATATAAGATCTGATCAAGGATCTCTCCATTTTTGACTACGCTGGCTCTGAGTAATCCTTCTCGCTGGAACTCTGCCTTTTCAAAGACACAAATAGATGCCAGATTTGATGCGAATGGTTCAGCGTAAATCCGATTTAACGGTAACTTTTTGATGGCATACTCGATCATTGTGTTAACTGCTCCGGTCATAATGCCGCGACCACAATAAGGTTCTGCTAACCAGTAGCCTAACTCCGCACTGTAACGATGAACGTCATCTCCAAATACGAAACCTATGCCCCCAATCGGCTCTTCCACGGATGCGATAGCAAAGGATCTCTCCGGGTTCTCTTGTGAGGTATGCTCAATCCACCATAGGGCATCATCAATCGTATAGGGATGCGGGAAAACATCCCGCAGATTAAGCCAGATATTACGATTGTTTGCATACCTCTGCAATATTTCGACATCGGTATCACGCCAGCTGCGGATGTTAAATTCTCCGAAAGAAATTTTCATATTACCCTTTCCTAACAAGTTCATATTCTATACCTGACCATCCTAACTCAGGATCTAAATCAGTCTCACCAACTTTCTTAAAACCTACCTTTTGATAGAAGTGTTGGTTGCGTTTTGCCCAAGAAGGGGTACCCAGGATCCATTTTTTTACTTCAGAATGCAAAACAAACATGAGCCGCATAGCCTCTTGACCAATTCCTTGGTTTTGCTCCTCAGGATCAATCCATATCCTTCCCACTTCAAAACAACCATCTCCTAAGTCGAAGAGCAGGAGTCCACCAACAATACATCGATTTAAGAGAATTTGTAGTAAAGGGTAGTCTGAATGCTGCGCAGATTCCAATCCAAGGAATCAAAAACGGGAGGACCTTCCAGGCTGCAACCCGGGGGTTTAAAATTGTTATCGTCGGTAAAAGTGCGTATTTGAACTTTGGTCAATACTTCCGCATCGCTCTTTAATGCTGATTTTAAGTTCGATCATTTTTTTACTTCACCTCAGGATAGTTGGGTGATACTGGATAATTAATGCAGACGTGACTAATTATTGAGTTCTGACAACACCAGGGGCTTACTATTTGAGGTTTCACCTGGACCTGGCGCGATTGACGACAATGAAAAGGAGGACAATCATACTGCAGAAAACAGCACAGAATAAGATCACCATCCCACTAAGAATTGGACGACCAACTTTCCAGGAGATCTTAAAAAATTCCCACATAAAGTTTGGTCACACGGACAGGACAATTTCCGGTTGGGTCTTGCCACTTAGATAATCACAGGCAAAGCTGTAAGTACCAGGATCCTGAATGGTAATGCTCATGATCAGCACCCCCACGCGGCCCCGGTCCTTGGTTGAATAGGTATTGGTCTCCACGTAATCTGGGACAGCGCGAACCTTGGCCCCTGTATTCTTTGAGGTCAGGTTACATTCCAGCGAGGGAGGTTTTTTTCCGGTATCGTATTTCCTACCATTAAAAAGACTGTAATATTCGTAGTAAACCCCATACCCACCCGATTTGGAAAAGGTAAGATCGACAGAACTTGGCATAATCACTTGAGTAAGATTATCCAGGTTAATTCTTTCCTTTAGCATTTTTGGAAAGCTGCTGAGTGTTGGATACACAAGGGTACTGATCAGTAAACAACTCAGAAGCAGTGGTAGAAGGGCAAATCCATACATCCAGCGAGTTGGTTTGATTTTGTTGGTATTCATCATACATATTCTCCTGCATTAATATTTGTAAATATGCTAGTCTGGTCATTCAGATTGGTTGTTACCAAAATAGCGGAAAGCTTGATTAACCAACCTGTCCAAGTTTCCAACAAATGGTTGATCGAATCTCCTAAATGAGGTTTTCCAAGCGAAATCTTTTGTTGTTTCTCTTGTTAGATCAATCGATAATGAGCTGCCTCAGCCAGCCTGTCATTGCGCCGTTCTGTTTGGATCAATTCATGAAATAAAAGATCCACTGATCTCTCTCCTCTGGTTAATTCGCACGTTGGGTAAATAATCTCCCTTTTTGGATAACCACTTCGAAGAATAGAATTTTACCCACAGGATCAAAAGCGGCATCACTGTGATTGAATGAAGGATGATCATTACGACCTGGGTTTGAATTGGGGCATTATGATCTCGATAAGCTGCAACAGAACCGATAAAAAGATTAGCAAGATAGTGCACCATTATACAGGGCAGCAAACTATTCGACTGAAAGAATAAATACCCATAGAAGATTCCATAGGGGATGGCCCACAGGGACATGCCCACAGCCCAGATTTTTGGTTCAGGATTGACCAAGTTGGCCAAGTGGCCAAGCCCAAATAATATTGCTGAGAAAACAATCGCTTTCTTTACTGAGTATTTCCGCAGAAACAAGGGCAGCAGGATACCTCGTGTGCCTATTTCCTCAAAAATGGTCGGGAGCGCATAGATATAGCTCAGGGAACACGGCGGCAGGCTTGTCCTCAGATCAAAAACACCTTTGATGAACCGCCAGGTGACGGGAAAACCCTGATAGTAGCGATACAGGATGGTGCAAAACCCGGAAGTAAACAGCCAGAAAACGGCGCAGGAAATTCCCAGCATCAATAAAGCCAGGAACGGTTTAAGCTGGGTCAGGCGGATGTCCCTCAGGAACTCTTTATAGGATCGTTTTCCAGCCGGGACATGGAAAACGAATGGAGCCAGGACGAAAAAGAAAAGGGCCTGGGGCAGTCCAGCGACCACCAGTTTGCGGTAGGGAGCCTGGTTGGGGATCCCGATGAACTTGGCCAGGATAATCACCAGGATAAACAGAACAATGAATACCGGAATGTAAACCAGCTGGTAAATCCAGGGACGATCTATAAATTGGAACTTTCCTTCCCGAGTATTTTGATTTGAATTCATATCAATCACTTCCATTTACCTTAGAGTGGTGCCTATTATTCTTGAGAGGTATTTGTTCCAAGTAATCAGGGACAGCGCGAATCTTGATCCCTGTATTCTTTGAGATTAGGTCGCACTCCAAAGAGGGAGGTTCATTTCCCATTTCGAATTTAATGCGATTTTTGTGCTGTTATATTCGTATTAAACCGCATATGCTCCTGCTTCAGGAAAACCGATTTTCCCTGAACCCGGAACAATCACTTGGGTAAGATTGTCCAGGTTGAACCTTCCTCAATCATGCTTGGAAAATTAATGATTGCTGAATAATTCAGCACCATAATGAGTGCACAACCGAGAGCGAGTGGTAGGGCAGCGAACCAAAAAGATCAGCAATTTGATTTCTTGAAATTCCTCTTACATTTTCTCTGACATTTAGGGGTGAATATTATTAAGGGGACATTTCGTTTTGGATTTGCCAATATTGCGGATCGTTCCATCAGCCAACAGCCCCATGCTTCCAACAGAGAGCCAAACCAGGATCGTAAACGATGTTTTCTTTCAATAATTTTTTGTGTTTGCACTTGTTTGACCAATCGATATTGATTTGCCTCCACCAGTCTGTCACGGTGTAGTGCCGCTTCTACTAAATATAGGTATAAAAGGTTATTCATTATTCTTCTTTTCGAAGGTTGTTAGCTTCCTGGTTATTAATCCGGCAGTTGAAAAATATCGTCCACCGTTTTACCAAACACTTTGGCAATCTTGATCGCCAAGATTAAGGAAGGCACATATCTTTCCTGCTCAAGGGCAATGATCGTCTGTCGGGTACAGCCACATAGGTCGGCCAGTTCCTGTTGGGTCATTTCGCCCTGCTCGAAGCGCAGTTTGCGGATATGATTATTGATTTTCTCTTTAGCCATTGCCACTCATTTCTCTATGCAGCGTCAGAGTGGCGATGGACTGCGCGAGCAGCCCAAAGCAGGCAGTTGCATATGCCAGGAACCACATCCACCCGACGGGTAGGATGCCAGCGGTTTCATAACTGAGGAACAAGGAAATACAAACTGTAAAAACGAAGACCAGCACCGCAATTAGGGCAATCTCATTCGACTGGCGGGCAATCTCCAGGTCTCGCTCGTCTCTGATCAGGGCTGTGCCAACTGATTTCTCTCTGGTCAAGTAGAGCATACTGAAGTAACCAATGAATCCAGCAGCCAAGATCACAGCAGCGATCAACATTCGGATCGAGTCATCTGCGTAAGTGGATGGACCCCCACCCAGGAAGAAAACCAACCCAAATGCCGATGCTACCAACCCCCAAATATTTAATCCATAACGTGCTCTAATTTTTGTTTGTGTCATTATTTTACTCCTTATGTAATATTTTTCTTACATAGTGTATGGTATTTCATTACATTTTGTCAATATATTCTTACATTAAATATTTGATTAATACACAAAAAAAAAAAAAAAAAAAAAAAAAAAAAAAAAAAAAAAAAAAAAAAAAAAAAAAAAAAAAAAAAAAAAAAGGGAGGGGATGACTTGGGCGGTATCAGGCTCGCATCGGAATTAGGATGGGTATCAATATCAGATGAAATAAAAGAAGAAATGAAGATTCAATCGCCAGTATATTAAACGGTGTCTCAGCGTTATTGTCATACTTACGATCCTTACTGCCTGAGCGATTGACTATAAGCCGGCGAGTGCCCAAATTCAACCCGTTTTGCATACAGTTTTACTCAAAGCGGCTATTTTTGTGAACGGCTAAATAACCGGCTGCCGGATCACTATCCTGCGCTTCTCGGGTGCTGTTCGTCTGGGATCGTTCAGGTAGATCTCATGGTAAGCCCCGGAGGGTGTGAGGTTATGCTCCGGGAGGTAAACAGAATAGAGTTCTTCACAGATCACCCTGACCTGGTCATAATCACCTATATGCTGGATCTGGACAGACTTGCCTTCATGCAGGTCATCTAATCTGAGCGTCTCGGGAGCGGGACCCAGTTTCTTTTCAACTTCAGCAACTGCTTCATTGAATCTTTCCTGGTTGATCCAATCTGTGAAGACAACCATCACCCGCCAATACCAAGTGTCCTTATTCCCTTTCATAAAATCCTCAGGGTCATCCGCCCAGAAAAGATACTCCAAGGGCGGCTCGGCGAAATTCTTTCCCATGCGCTCCTTCATATAGGGTTTGATGATATGAACCATCGAGTAAAGCCATTTCGCGGCAGATGTGACGTCGGGACCGTCTGGATTCCCTGTCCCATCGATCATGGCATAGCGAATCTCCGGGACATCGATCAGGGTGAATTCATTTTCTGGCGGCAGGTATAAGTCCTTCAAACGATTGTGAAATTTTTCTACGTCCATATTGCTCTCTCCCAAATATTTTATACAAGCCAGGTCTTGGTTTCCAGATAGTCGAGGGTTTTTTCGATCCAGTTTGCCTCAGTCTCGAGCTGATCGATGGAATATTCAAAAACCAGGTCCACAAAATCCGGCAGCGGCTGCTGATCAAAGTGGATATCCTTCAACCTGATGATCTCTGCTGACAGGGCAACCTGGCGTAATCGCAGGGCTTCCAACCCTTGCTCCCGGGACAGAGCAGCCATATGGATCATGCCCAGCAGCAAGGAAGGGTAGGTGGGCTGGACAGTTTTCAGTGCAGCCAGGGTCTGTTCGATCAGGACCTGCCTGCCGTTTTCCGTCAATTCGTAACACTTCCTGGATCTGACAGTCTCGGGGATCTGGCCCAGGATCAGCCCCTGTTTCTCCAACTTGCCAAGAACGTAATAGATCGAGGAAAACCCGATCTGGGTCCATTCCCGCATTCCCCGCTCTTCGATGAGGCTCTCCAGCTCGTAGCCGTGGCGAGGCATTTCGGCAATTAAGCCCAGAATCAATAATTCGCTGTCTGAAAAATCATTTGCAGTCATATTCTAGCCTTAGAATAATTCTATTCTAACATTAGAATAGAATTTGTCAAGACCCCTGTTTTCCCCTCGTAAAAATAGAACATATGTGCTACTATTTATAGAGTAACATCGATTTAATCCTACCCGAACAGATTATGACTGAAATCAAGATCCTGTTTTTCGCAGATTCCCACCTGGGATATGACCTGCCCCACCGGCCCCGGATTGAAAGGCGGCGGCGGGGAGAGGATCTGTTTAAGAACTATCTGCAGATTCTGCAATTTGCCCGCCAGAAGAAAGTGGACCTGGTGATTCACGGCGGGGACCTCTTCGATCACCCCAGGGTAAGCCCGGCCATCATAGAAAGAGCCTATCGACCGCTGTATGAACTCGCCTGCGCCGGGATCCCCCTTTATCTGGTGCCGGGCAACCACGAACGCTCCCATCTGCCCGAACACCTTTATTTGAGCCATGAGAATATCTGGATCTTTGACCAGCCTGCTACCTACACTCAGCAAATAGGGGATAAAACGATCTCCCTCTCAGGCTTTCCCTTCACCCGCAAGGTCCGGGAGAATTTCCCCACCCTGCTGGGTCAAACCGGGTATCAGGACCAGGAAGCGGATTGGCGATATCTTTGCCTCCATCAGACCTTTGAGGGAGCCAGGGTTGGTCCGGTCGATTTTACCTTCCGTGATGGACCGGAAATATCCCCCCCGAATGGGTGCCGGAGGATTTTTCCGCAGTACTTTCGGGCATATCCACAGAGCCCAGCAGCTGGATCAGAGCCTGGGTGGAGAGCAGCTGAACGTACCTGTGATCTACCCCGGCTCGATCGAACGCACCTCGATCGCGGAACGTTTTGAAGAAAAATCATTCCAACTCATAAAACTCAAGTCAGATAACGAGAAATGATCCAGGAGATGGAAACCCATCCCCTGCCGACCCGGCCGATGTTGAAGGTCTCTGTCCCGGTTGAGGATGATCCCCCGATCAGGTTTTGGTCCAAATCCAGGACCGCCTTTCACTCCTCAGCCCCGAAGCCGTGGTCAGAGTTGAGCTCACAGGACGCCGGGCGGAGCAGATCCAGAATTCGATCACAGCCGCCAGCCTGCGGGCCGCGGCTCCAGGTCGATGAATATTTCATTTGGTTTTAACCGCGAATTGCAAGCCAGTACTTAAAGACTTCACCGCCTTAGAAATGTGGCCTTTAAGCAGGTGTTTCTGATTTAGTGTCAATCCAAATATCCCTCAATGGCCTTCTTAAGTTTAGCTGGTTTAAAATCATACGGCCCCAGCCCGCCTGCATAAACAACTTTTCCATCCAGGCCGATCAAATACAAACGGGTTGGCCAGGCGGCATAGGTGTCATTCACCTTGTCATCCATTTCATCAATATAGGTTCGAACCCCGTACTGCAGGGATGTCTCACACTCACCGGCTACCTCCCGGCGCTCCTCGATGGTCCTAGGATCATAGTGCTCCATCGAGACTTTCGGAGCAAACTTTAACATGATCTTTTTTGTTAAGCGCCGCCCCAGCCACCAGCCGTCGATGGGATGGGCCTCGCGGATGTAAATGCTGAGAAACTGAATATCTTTATGATACTGTTGATAGATTTCCTGGATACCCACGGTACCCTTGACGTAAGGCGGTCAGGTAAAACTGCCAAAGACCAGGGCAACCGGTTTCTTCCCACGGAAATCAGACAGTGTGACCGATTCTTTCCCTGAAATATCCGAGAGCGTAAAATCTGGGGCTAGATCACCGGCTCTGGGGGCCAGTTTATTCAGGGCTAGTTGTTTTTTCATCACCTTGCCCCGATAAGAAAAGATGAATTTGAGATCATCGTAAAGCTCTGCAAACACAGCCATTTGAGACTCCTTAATACTTGTGTTTATTGCGTGGTGTGTAACCAGGTTCGCTGCATGCGCGGTTAGGCGGTTACGCAGATGGGCTTACCAATGGAAGAAGGAACAGATAAAGAAACTTTCAATTTTCCACTTTGTTTTTTATTCTTTTGGTCTATGCCGCTTTTGCAAACAGGCATTTGAGATAGGCTCCTTCCGGATACGAAATGGGATGGTCTAAAGCATGGTCAGTCCGGGCAAGTTCCACGAGCGGGCGCTCAGCCTGGGCGGCCGCAAGATGGATCTGTTTGAAAAATTCTTCGGCAGTTACCCGGCTTGAGCAAGAAGCCTGTACCAGAATCCCCTCTTTTTTGAGAACGCTTAACCCTAAAATGGTTAAGCGCCGGTACGCGGCAAGCGCACGATCGACATGCTTATGTTTCTGGGCAAATGCGGGTGGATCGAGGATTACCATATTAAAATGGTGACCCTGTGCCGCCAGACGAGCCAGGACCTCGAAAGCATCTTCCGCGAGGGTAGTATGTACGGAATCCCCCACGGGAGGAACATGCCGATTGTGGGCCCAGTTGCGTTTGGCGGCGGCCAGCGCCGCGGCACTTGCATCGACACTTACCACGCGCCGCGCCCCTCCTCTGGCGGCATAGACCGAAAAACCACCCGTGTAGGCAAACACGTTCAGGACCTCTTTTCCGGATGCCAGGCCCTCGACCTTGCTCCGATTGTCGCGTTGGTCGAAGAAGAACCCTGTTTTTTGCCCCCGGATAGGGTCGGTTTCGAACCGGAGGCCGTTTTCCCAGAACATAACTTGACCCTCCAAGGGGGCGCCGGAAAGGACCATCCCTTCTTCGAGTCCGAAAAGATCTTGAGGCTTAGTTGCCAACAGCCGACTGAAGCGGAGGATGATCCGGTCTGCGGCAGGAAGCGCGGGTAAAATATCGCGGAGGTGGGGGAGCCAGACGGACGTGTAAAGTTTTATGACGAGGGTGTTTTCGTAGCGATCGAGAACGAGACCGGGCAACCCGTCATTTTCCCCGTGGATGAGCCGACAGCCGGTCGTTTGTTGAGGGGCAGGTTGAGCGAGGAGCGGGGTGCGCAGGTTACAGGCAGAGGTGATTTTATCCTGGAACCATTCTCGCCCGATGGAGACTGGTTTACCCGCCTGCAAGATCCGCACGCGGATGGGAGAATGGGGATCGAATAAGCCGATTGCCAAAAAGCGACGTTTTTTGTCAAAAATTACGGCAAGGTCACCAGGGTGGCCTGCGAAACTTTGTTGGGTAATTGCGCTTTCAAACAGCCAAGGATGACCCTGCTTAATCGCCCGCACAGCCTCCGGCGTGACGCGCATGGCGATCCGTTTCTCGGCTATTCTTGGAATGCTCGACAAAATATCAGACAATTTTTGTTTCGTCCCGAAATGGTCCCTGTTGATATGCTTGGAAAATGGAGCGTTCGCGATTCTCCCTCACTTAATGCCCAATAGATGCATTATCTACCTGAACATCAATTAATCGTTTGTACAAACCATTCAGGGCTATTAACTCTTCATGAGTTCCCATCTCGACTATTCCTTTGTCCTCCAGCACAACAATCAGATCTGCGCTGCGAATGGTGGATAAACGATGAGCAATAACAACAACCGTTTTCCCGATCATTAACTGCTCCAGGGCGTGCTGGATCAAAAGTTCGGTTTCAGTGTCCACCGAAGATGTCGCTTCATCCAAAATCAGGATCGGGGTATCTTTGAGAACCGCTCGGGCAATCGCCATCCGTTGTTTTTGTCCCCCGGATAATTTGACTCCTCGTTCTCCCAACATGGTGTCGTAACCATCTGGTAAGTTAATAATAAAATCGTGGGCATTCGCGATTTTGGCTGCATTGATCATTTCTTCATTGGTCGCATCTTTGCGCCCAAATAGAATATTATCCCGCGCAGACCCGTGAAAAAGAAAAACATCCTGTAAGACAATGCTGATTTGTTGGCGGATACTCTGGATGGCTAAATCTCGAACATCGTACCCATCCAAAGTAATGGATCCTTCACATACATCATAGAACCGCGGGATAAGGTTTGCCAGAGTGGTTTTTCCAACTCCGGTTGGTCCCACCAGAGCAACTACAGTTCCTGGGGCAATATTAAGATTAACATCTTCGAGGATGGTATCACCAACGGAATAGCGAAAGCCGACATCTTTCATTTCAATCGCGCCTCTGGCTCTTCCTCTTATTTCAATCGCATCAGGTTTTTCAATGATATCTGGGGCTTCCTCCAATAACTCGGCCACACGCTCTGCACCGGACAGGGCTTGCTGCACATTTTCCCAAACGCGACTCAACTCGCGCACAGGTTGGTACAACAATTCCAAATAAAGGAAGAAAGCAACCAGATCGGCAATAACCAAAGTGCTGTCAAGAACGAATCGCCCTCCAAAATATATTAAGATAATTGTGCCCAGGGCAGATGAGAAGGCTACAAATGGGTGAAAAGTTGCCATCAGCCTTAATGCTCGCAGATTCGAATCTCTATAAAGGATGATGTGATCCATTACGCGAGCTGCCTCACTTTCCTCGCGAGCAAAAGCTTTGATCTCACGAACGCCAGAGAGATTATCATTCAGTGTTGCATTAAGTTTGCCCAATTCAGATTGACGAGTTCGGAATGCAGGGCGCACATATTTTGAAAAACCTTGCATCCCTATCACAATTAAAGGAACCGGGATCATGCTCAACAAAGCCAGCTGCCAATTTATACTGGACAAAACCGTAATCACCCCTATCAACATCAGTGTATTGGCAGCAACATCTGGAATTGCATGGGCGATCAAGCTCTCAATCAAATCAGTATCGTTCACCATTCGCGACATTAACTGACCGGTTTGTTTTTCTTCATAAAACCGAAGCGATAAGCGCTGCAAATGTTCATATACCGAAGCGCGCACATCCGCAACTACACTCCAACCTGCTACATGTGCCATATAACTTCTTACAAATTGCAAAACAGCTCGGAAAACAAAAACGGATAAGGCCAATAAAGCCAAACGTGTGATATGCCGAAGATCGTCTGAGCTTATTCCTGGATCAGTAACAGTTGCAACCATTGATCTGACAATCCAGGGAGTATATAATTGCACGCCGACTAGTAGAAGCATGCTTAGAATAGTTAATCCAAGCACACCATAATATTTACGTGTGTACTGAAACACAAACTTCAATGATTTCACTTATAAACCTCAAATAATAATCTTATGAGATTTTAAATTCAGCAAGAATTGAACTCGCCCGTGTTGCACGTGGTGTAATCCAGGAGCGGAAGTTATTTTTCTCCAGACATAGTATAAATCCATTCAAAGTTTACGACTAGTAAGAACTATCTTTAACAATAAAATCAACCCTCTTAAGTACAAAAGAGGCTTGATTTTATGTAAGCCTATGAGCCCGGTAGGAATTAAGAGCGAAGGTGAGATCCAGTCACCCATCGCTCAATCCCGACGCCATGAGCGGAGGGACCGACCTACGACCAGGAGGATACAGGATCAATTCCAGTACGGCATATGTTATTAAGGGAAATATTGAGGGAAAGTGAGCCTGGCTGGATTTAAGTACGAAGGTGAAACCAGATTACCCAATGCATTTTCCCAAGCTCCTGCACACGGATCCGGCGCGGCTAGAATCCGTCGACTGCATCCTGCTTGTTATGTCTCTTGACTTTTTTCAGGATTAAGGAGGGCATCGAGGACATCTTCAACAGGTGGTATCTGGTCAGCGCCTTTGAACTTGGCGATGCGTTGATAAATGTCGGATGCGGCGAGGTGGAAGTCGCCAGGAAGACCCGCCGCTTCAAGAGTCGAAGCAATTTCTTCCATTTCTCCTGAAAATCGCCACGCTTTTGCTGTGACACGACTGATTCGTGCCAGAGTGTTCCGCGCAAATTCTGAACCATGACGGGACCACTGCTTTTCGAGCTCATCCCGAACACCCATTTCCTCGGCTGCAGCAACGATAGCACAAAGGAGTGCTGTCGTTCCCTTTGTATTGGCCGCGTAACACATCTTTAGTGCCGACGCCTTACCGATCTCATTACCAATGATCTCGACTGCTAATGGCCCACCTGCAAAACACTCCGCAACCTGATCGGCATTGCGCCCTGACAAATAGAGCCAGGTTGTTTCCGGTTTCCACGCAGGTCCGCCGATTATTCCACCATCTACAAACTCCACACCGGCATCGCTCATTAATTGTCCGATACCTCTCACACGTTGAGGTGAAATGGCATTGACGTCTGCATAGACCCCCTTGAAGGAGCATGCCAGGACTTGTTCAGCCACCTCAGTTGCAGCGTGAGGCGGACAGACGCAGATGATCACGGAACACCTTTCGCATAACTCCTTGATAGTTCGCGTTTCAACCAAGTTATGCTTTGCAGCGCGGTCGCATGTGTCCGGGCTCCGGTCCACTGATGCCCAATATGCTGTATGACCGGAGTTCTGTGACGTCACAGCAAGAGATATCCCCATTGCACCAGGATGCAGGAAACCAACGTGTTTCTTATTCATAATATGAAGCCTTCCATGTGTTCCTCCAAAGTAGTAGCGCTTTTCTTCTTTATCTTATGGCAAAACGGATGAGCTCATCCGTAGCCAGGTCTAGTTTTTCCGGTTCCCCGTCTCCAGTCTCCATTTTTAATTGATTAGATTCAATGTATTGAACCTCTCCTTTAATGATGGATAAATTCAACATTTAAATTTGCAGTAAGCCGGTGTTTTGCTATGTTTGTGTCAATATAAGTATCGATCCTGAACTTATATAGTATTACATATCATTGTGATTATTTTTTGTATTAATGTCGTTTGTCTTTTTTCGTTGAAATCGTCTTCGGAAATTTATCAACCCTGTCATCTTACTCAAGTAATCTGTGACCACAATTTCCACAGAACTGCTGGTCGCTAGTAATCATATTATTACAGCTTGGGCAAATGGTTGGCCGCTTAGTTTTCCAGCGCCGGTATAATTGAAACATATCTTAATTGGTTATTTACTGTACAAATCTACTGAAGTATAGCATAAGGGTATTGTGATTCGATTCGTCAATCGTGATAGTTGAAAGTTTGATTTTCTGATGCAATTTGGGTGCAATTTGGATGGGACTTATGGAAAAAAAACTCCCTTGCATCTGAAAGCTCATCACAATTCCTTTTCAGCTGCGACTGAGTTGGTCTGATAGAATAATTAACAGCAAAATGAGGAAAGAGAACGATGGCAGCAAATAATGTGACCCGGTTTCTGGACAGCCGGAAAGCCCCCTACACTGTGTTTGAACTCCCCCAAGAAAAACTGGGAGGGGAGGAAACTGCCCGCTTATTAAATGCACCTCCTGAGATCATCTTTAAAAGCATTGTTATTCTCCGCAAGGGATCTGGCAAACCTATCCTGGCTGTGGTGCCGGGAAATCAGGAAGTCGATCTAAAAAAGCTAGCCAAAGCTGTTGGAGAAAAAAAAGTTACTCCCTCCACTCAGAAAGAAGCTGAGAACATCACTAAACTGCAGGCCGGGGGCATCTCTCCCCTGGCTTTGATCAATCGGGGGTTTGAGATCGTTATTCACAGATCAGTTCAGGATTTCGAACTGGTGCACGTGTCGGGGGGAGAGCTAGGGGTCAATATCCGTCTATCACCTAGTCATTTGATCGACCTGACCAGAGCCAAAGTCGCAGATATCAGCTAAGGATCATCCTTTGATCACAACCAGCGGTTTAAGCTGCGCGACCTTGGCAGCTATCCCAGCACCGGTCACTGTCTCTACGACCAGATCTACATCTTTATAGGCTGCCGGGGCTTCTTCCGCCAGGCCAGCCATTGAACCAGCCTGGATTTTAATTCCATCCCTTTTCAGCTGCTTCAACAGATCCTCACTCAAGATGGTTTTCTTAGCCTGCGAGCGGCTCATCACCCTTCCCGCTCCATGGCAGCTTGATCCAAAAGAACGAGCCATGGCTTCTGTTGTGCCCCGCAATACCCAGGATGAAGTCCCCATACTGCCCGGCACCAGGACAGGCTGACCGATCTTTATATATTCAGGGGGCAATTCTTCTAACCCAGGCCCAAAAGCCCGGGTGGCTCCCTTGCGGTGCACGCAGACTTCCATAGATTTTCCGTCGATCTGGTGGGTTTCGATCTTACCGATATTATGAGCCACATCGTAAACCAAATGTAAATGCCAATCCTTGACCCTACCCGCCAGCACACTTTCAAAGGCCTCCCGGGCATGATGGCTCAACACTTGCCGGTTGGCAAAAGCATAATTTGCCGCACAGGCCATAGCAGCCAGGTAAGCTTCGCCCTCCGGGCTGTCCATCGGTGCGCAAACCAATTCCCGATCCGGAAGTTTGATCCCGTACTTGTTTACAGCGCTTTGAAGACTCTTTACGTAATCAGAACAAACCTGATGTCCCAACCCACGGGAGCCGCAGTGAATTTGCAGCGCCAGGTCACCTTCGTTTAGACCCATCGCTCTGGCAGCTCTCTCATCAAATACTTTCGAGACCAGGTCGATTTCGATAAAATGGTTGCCAGCACCCAACGACCCCACCTGTGCTGTACCTCTTTTAAGAGCCCGGGGACTGAGGAACCTGGGATTCGCTCCTCGGAGCTGACCTCCATCTTCCGTCCGGCGCAGATCCTGTTCGGTCGCATATCCTTGTTCCTTGGCCCAGCGCGAACCTTTCCGGCAGACGTTTTCGACTTCTTTGGAGGATAAACGATGGTGACCACCGATACCTACCCCGCTGGGACAAAACTGGTTCAAGGCAGTTGCCAGCTCGCCCAAATAGCTTTTCCCTTCCTGGTAAGATAATCGGCTGCCTAACAGGCGCACTCCGCAATTTATATCGTAGCCTATCCCCCCAGGTGAGATCACACCATCTGGATAACGAGTGGCTGCTACACCGCCAATCGGAAAACCATATCCCTGGTGCATATCTGGCATCACCTTGACTGATCCCACCAATCCAGGCAAAGCGCAGGCATTGACCGCCTGTTCCAGGGATTTATCTCTGTTGACACCCTTCAACAAAGTCTCAGATGCAAAAATCCTCACAGGGACCCGCATATCCGCCCGGTAGGATGTCGGAATCTCCCACTCATAATCCGATATTTTTTTAAGATCGGTGATGGAAACCATGGAGGACAACCTCTAAACACGAATAAATCATATATCAAATACGATATTCACCTCGTAACCCTGGTCCGTTTCCTGGATATTAAGCCGGTGATAGGTGACTGCTTTGATATCCCGCTGATAGGATCTGATCTGGGTTCCTCTCAGCTTGGCTTTGAGGGAAAAATCAGTGCTGATCGAGATCTTATCTATTGAAAATAGCATATAGTCCTCAGTCAGCCTGTAAAGTAATTCCTCCAGAAAGAGGATGAGAAGTCCTTCAATAATCCATCGCGTCCAGAGAGATGGATTCCTTGACAGCAGAGAAGCCTTCTTCAGAATCCTCTATACCCGAGAGATGGAACATCCCATCTGCGGCAGCCGAAAACAGGGAGTCCAGATCCTCACCCCAGACCCTGATTTCAAGGTCAGCAGTGTGAGATAGTTCTTCAAAACCAGCGAGTTTATCATTCATAATTACTTTCAGTATACATAATTCTGGATATTTTTTCAGTACCCTTTTAAAATAAGTAACTAAACTCATTATTTTCGGAATTTCCAGAGGGTGATGAATGTCAATCTTGTGGAAAGAGTAGCCTTCTTCTATAATCACATTTACAGACATTTATCAGGAATAATCAACGGTGATTTATGACAAACACTCCCCTATTTGCGGTAATTGGTGGATCTGGTCTCTATCAGATCCCAGGACTATCACAGACCACTGAACATGCAGTGGATACACCGTTTGGAAAACCCAGCGGCCTAATTGTCGAGGGGGAGTTAAACGACCAGCGCATATTCTTCCTTGCCAGGCACGGCATCGGCCATCACATCAACCCCAGCGAGGTAAATTATCGGGCCAATATCTACGCTTTAAAATCACTCGGTGTAGAACGGGTCATCAGCGTCAACGCCTGTGGATCACTGCGGGAAGATTATAAACCTGGTGATCTGGTGATCCCAGATCAGATCCTGGATATGACAAAATATCGGAAGAACACCTTCTTTGAAGATGGTTTAGTTGCCCATGCAGGTGTGGCAGATCCTTTCTGCCCGGATCTTTCCTCACACCTGCTACAGGCCTTCAAAGAAAGTGATGCTACGGTTCACGACAATGGTACATTCGTAGTGATCGAAGGACCCCGGTTCTCTACCAGGGCAGAATCCAACACATTTCAGAAGTTGGGGCATGTCCATCGTTGGCATGACCACCGCTCCAGAAGCTTTCCTGGCCCGGGAAGCCGAGCTATGTTATGCCTCGATTGCCCACATCACTGATTATGACGTCTGGCATTCCCGGGAAGAGGATGTTTCAGTTGAGATGGTAATGAAGATCATTTCCAAGAATACAGACTACGTAAAAGATGCTCTGGTTTATTTGACACAAAATTGGCCTGAAGAAAATCTTACTTGCGGTTGCCAGTCTGCCCTGGAAAGCGCTTTGATAACCAACCCGGTTGTTATTCCTAAAACCACCCGAAAAAAACTGGGCTTGCTGGTATCAAAATACCTGGAGGATTGATCCATGAAAGAACTCACCATTCCTATTTCCGCAGAAGACATTCGCGAGCTGCATACGGGTGATACTGTTGCCTTGACTGGAATAATGGCTACCGGCAGAGACGCAGTCCATAAATGGATGATCGATACCTTCATCCGCAAGACCCGTGAACCCCAGGGAGATGACCTGGAAGTCTACGAAAAGATCAAACCCATCTTCAAGGAAAGCCTGATCTACCACTGCGGGCCGGTTGTGGCAGGATTAGATACTGGCGATTATAAATTTGTGGCTGCCGGCCCGACCACCAGCATCCGCGAGGAACCTTATCAGAGCGAAGTTATGCACCACTTTGATATGCGGGGTGTGATCGGCAAAGGGGGGATGGGGACCAAGACCCTCCAAGCCTGCCAGGACGTGCCAGCGGTCTATTTCCATGCCATCGGCGGCGCAGCAACCTTGATCGCCGAATCCGTGGAAGAAGTTATTGCCGTTTATAAACTGGATTTTGGGGTTCCAGAAGCGATCTGGGTTTTAAGTGTCAAAGATTTCCCGGTTGTAGTGACCATGGATTCTCACGGGAAAAGCATCCACGCGGAAGTGGAAGAGGCGTCACTGAAGAAATTGAAGGAATTGATTGGATAAATACTTCGGACACTAGATCATTAGAACGAATTTGTAAGGGCGACGCGCTGCGTCGCCCTTTTATATTCAATCTGATTTTCCTCTATTCCATTAACAACTTTTTTCGTAAGATATTCAACCTGCCTGACATCTTTACTATATGATGATTTCCCAGTCATTATCAAAACACAGATGGGAAATGGAGGAACACCATGTCAGATTTTAACAAAAAGGTCATTCAAGAGTTTCGCGCCAATCAAGGAATAGTCGGAGGAATTTTTGAGGGAATGGACTTACTGCTTGTCCATACAACCGGGGCAAAGAGCGGCAAGCTCAGGATCAATCCCACCGCATATTATCAGCAGGAGTAATGAATATATCATCGCGGCTTCAAAAGGCGGGGCTGACAGCCATCCGGATTGGTACCATAATCTAGTGGCCAATCCCAAGGTGATCGTTGAAGTGGGTACAGAAACCTTTGCCACCCTGGCAGAGGTTCCAGAAGAACCAGAAAGAACTGAGTTATTATGGAAAACTGGCCGGAAAATATCCCCAATTTGCTGAGTATGAAGCGAAAACAGAGCGCAAGATCCCGGTGATAAAACTGGTCAAGGAGTTAATCGTTCTATCACTGCCAATCAGACTGATAAAAGAAGATCAAAAACGCCCGGATCCGGGCGTTTTTTCATTCAGGTCATCTTACCAATCCAAGCCCAACTGCCCTGGTCAGGAATTCCATAAATGGCGCTGCAGTTTTACATAGCTCCACGTAATAATCAAGGAAATCGGGTTCACAGACTATTTTTTCGTTGAGAACGATTGATGCCAGGTAATCCTTTCTTTTTAGATCCTCGATCAAAGGATGTTCAGGATCAAATCCTTTGGGGGGTCTTTTTAATGAATCCCCACCAATCGTGAAGGTTTTCTTAAACTTTTTATCCTGGATGATATTCAGCCATTGGTCCGGATGAGTAGCGATCTTAGTGCGGATTTTGGTGACTGTTTCAGTATTTGGTTTCCAAATCCCACATCCAGCAAACACTTCCCCGGGTTCAAGGTGCAGATAATAACCAGGAGCGTGGACGTCCTTACCTCGCTTATGGCGGAAATGAATCCCAGCTCCTGTTTTATAGGGAGTCTTGTCTTTGCTGAATCTCATATCCCGGTAAATGCGGAACAGGGAACCTCCGCTCACACGGGGAATGGCCATGATAGACGTGCTGATCTCTGGAGCCCGCTCAGCAAAGGCGGCAATAAAAGTCAATAAAGGATCCTTTCACATCATTCTCATAGCGATCCTTATTAGCCTGGAACCAGTCCCGATTATTATTTTCTTTCAATTCACTGAGAGAAATCAAATAGCTCAGATTTAATTTTCATATCACTTTTCCTTTATCAACATTATCAAGTAATCATTATAAGTATATCCAGAAAAACAGGGAATATAAAAGATCTACCCTTTGGATGCCCTCATGAAGCAGGGTATTACTCCTAACAAAATTGCCACCACGCTCTAACTATGATCCCGGTGGTATAAATAATCAGGTATGGAATGGATAAAAAAACTCAAACCCGGAGTACCCTAAGAATTGGCTCCTGCTCACTGCCGGCCTAATGTGGACTGGTGTAGGAATTTTTCTGATATCTCTGGCTGTTGAATGGATCTTTGCGCCCACCGTAAAATCACCCTGGAATGTTCTGGCTCCCGGGAATAGGTCTGGCCTATCTGATATTCCGATTTGGGTTTTCAAGATTAGCCAGCAAGAACAGCCTGAGAATCAATAACCTGCCCGTAGAAAAACCCTGCCTGTTTGCCTTCCAGGAGTGGCATAGTTATCCCCTGGTATTATTTATGATCGGGTTGGGCATCACATTAAGGAAATACACCCCCATACCAAAACCCCTACTGGGGATCTATGTATATCGGGATTGGTGGTGGTTTGGGATTGTCCAGTTTCCGTTATTATTGGCAGATCTTCCAGAATAAAAGACCTCCCTCCGTATCTTAAGCTGTTTTTTGGCGTCATAATATAAGTGATGATGGATAGCAAATCAGAACTACTCTTGAAAAAAGCCCGTCAATACGATCAAAACGCCCTGGCTGAGATCTATGATCTTTACAGTGACGCCCTGTTTGCTTACGCATTCAAACATGTTGGAAAAAGCCAGGTCGCGGAAGATCTGGTTGCAGAAACCTTCAGTCGTTTCTTGAAAGCTCTTGAACGCGGTGGCGGCCCAAAAGAACATTTGAGAGCCTACCTATACCGCATCACTCATAACCTGATCACTGATTCTTACCGTAGAGAACCCCCTCCCCCCTTGGAGCTGGAAGAAGAACTGCTTTCGGAAGAAGGGGCGGATCCTATATCTATTGTGGCTGATATGCAGGACGCAGACCGGGTCAGGAATGCCTTACGCCTGATCACTCCAGAGCAGAGCCAGGTGATCACTTTACGCTTCCTGGAAGGTTGGAGCGGCCTAGAGATTGCCCAGGCAATGGATAAATCACTCGGGTCGATCAAAGCTCTCCAGCACCGCGGCCTGGCAGCACTGCAGCGCATCCTGCTGGATAATGACCCGCCCCAAGAATCAAAGTAAAGAATATTCCTGGAGATATCCTCCTGACCGGAAGATGATCCCATTATGATGGGATTTTTCATTTAAGGCCGTATCCTTTCATGGATTTTGGCGTCATATAGGGTAGAAAGCAAAATTTTTTATTTGAACATAGAGGATTTATTATGGATAAAAAAGAGATCAACCCCAAGCTGAAAAAAGAACTGGAGCACCTTAACGATGTTCCTGAACGCGGGCTGCAGGCCAGCCACGCGGGACGTGAGAATTATCTGACCCAGGTCCGCACCATGAAACCCCGCCCTGTACAGACCAAAAAACCTGTTCAAACTGGACGCCGCCGTTCCTGGGCACTCCGCCTGGCATCAGTTATTGCAGTACTGGCCTTGGCCTTGGGAAGTATTGGTGGGACCGTTTATGCCGCCCAGGCCAGCGGCCCTGATGATCTTTTATATGGTGTAAAAACTCTGACAGAGGACATTCAGGTCAGGCCTTGGAATCAGATCCGCAGAGACCGGTTGGATCTTTATACCCAATTTGCCAGCCGGCGCCTTGACAGAGATCCAGGCCCAGATTGATGCGGGAGAAGAAGTCTCTGAAAAAGCTCTGGCTTTACTGGAGAAACACACCCAGAAAATGCTTGAGGAAGCTGCCAAAATGGGTGAACAGGGTCTTGGAAATGCCCTCAGGCAAATTGAACAAAACCTTCAAAAACAAAACCAGATGATGGCAGAAATGGGCAAAGAACACCCCCAGGGCAGCCCTCCCGGATTGTTAAAAGCTCAGGAAAAGATCCGTGAGCGCCTGGAGCTGGTCGAAAACGGAATGAACGAACCCCAGGGATTCAAAGAGACCATCAGAGAACAAAAGGAAAATTCTGATAATCCCGGTCAAGGAAAAAAAGATGGAGCAATTCAATAAGCCAGACATTCCTCCCGGACAGGATGAAGGTGAACCCGGATCCCAAGACGGAGAAGGTCATGCCAGGAAATGGAAATGGCCAGGGAACAGGTGGAAAATAATCAGTCTTCAATACGGGTAACATAAAACAATATCACTGTAAAATAGAAAAAAGGAGCAAATCATGAAAGCAAAAAAACTGGGCAGAACAATTTTATTGGCTATATTGCTGGCAGTCCTCACAACCGGAGCCGCATTTGCCAGCGAAGGCGATCAAATTGATGTGACAGGGTACATTATGGCAGCTCAATCCCGTAGATGGCACCATCACGATCGATGTTGATGGAGATGAAGGGACCTTGGATGATGTTTACATCGTCCTGGTTGGTGAGAATTTTAATTTTGATAATCACCTCGTGGGCGATCTCATCACAATCCAAGGTACTGTTGGTGAGGATGATGTCTCGTCCTGACTGAGCTAAAAATCATGGAGCGAGCTCGAGACCAGGTGAAACTCCAGGATGGAGAACTCGAATCCTACTACTGCGACCACTGAGGATCAATATCATCCTGTTGCAGAAAAAATCGCTGACACCTACGGTGTGGACTATAGTGTGATCGAAGGTTACCTTTGCGGCGAGACCCTCAGTGCCCCTGGGACAGATCATGCTGGCCATGCAAACCGCAGATTTAACAGGTGGGGATTACACTGAATACCTGGATAGTGATTTGATCCTATCAAGTGGGGTACAGATCTGGCAGGAACTAGGGAAAACCTGACCAAGGCACCCCTCCCGGACAGATCCAGGACAAACAAGGCGAAGAAGATACTGAAGAGCCTGATACCAAGGGAAAAAAGAATAAAGACGGCGAAGAATTATTGGAATGTGAAGAAGGTGAGTTATTCTGCGAGGTCATGGAATGGTTCAATCTCAATCTCAGAAAGGGAAGAAATAAAGCTTCACAATAACTAGCTTTTCCGTATACCGGAATTAGCTTATCAGAATTGTAAATAGAATTCATAGACACCTGGACCTCCCGTCCGGGTGTCTATGCTATAAAGGGAATAAGACTATGAAATACTAGAATAACCATCATCACTGGGGATATTCTTGCTCTCATTGGTTTGGTTGGGTGCCAGAGCAATTCCCTGAACGCTTCCAATAATCCCGTCCAGAGACCGAGGCGAGATTGCGGAAGAATCTGCACGGTGAAGCCGTTGGGAATTCGGAAACAGAATGTGCTACCTTGAATCCTCATCCCGTAGCCGAAGGAATGACTGAAACATTTGAGATCACCTACGATGAAGTAATGACCTTGTATTGTGATGGATATGCTTTCTCAGATATTCTGTTGGCGTTAGAAACATCGGAATTGGTCGATCAATCCCCTGAAGCGCTGCTTGCCCGCCTGAGGACCCGCAGCTGGCAGGAAATTTGGGATGAATTTGGTGTAAGTCTTGAGTAAGAATAATTGTTGTTCAGATACTTTCAGAAATAATCATGGATTGCGAGTGACCGGAGGGACCAATGTTTAAACAAACCAATTTACTTATAAGGGTCTTTCTTTGCGTTGTAATTCTTTTCACCGGGCTGGCCAGCACTACAGGTACTGCATATGGCGACAGTGGAGATTTGGTAATCACTCGCGCCGAAGTTACTATGGGTGAAGAATGTGGCGAGATCAGCTTTTATTTTGAATGGGAAAATGGGACAGGAAGCGAATTATATTTCATGGATTATGGAAATGGGGATACAACACCTCTCGGTGAAGTAGCTGAAATCAGTGAGAGCTCAATCAGCATAGAGTATACATATCTCGCCCAGGGAGATATCCAGTGGACCTTCCAAATTGGCGATGTTTCAATCAGCGATACCCTGACGATAGGTCCAAAGGTAACACTCAACAGCAGTCCCTTCCCACCCCTGTTTGTTGTGGGCGACGAAGGCGAAGTAGATTTCTCAAATCAGTTTCCGGCGGCACATTTCCGTATACATATGCCTGGGATCTGGATGGAGATGGAATTTTTGAAGATGGTGAAACTGGAGATATTGCAGCATATGACCTATACAGAGGTTGGCAAAATCTATCCCCAGGTGATGGTCACAGACGGATGCAGCTTACTCAGATTCAGACACAATGCCAGTTGTAGTTGCGGATCCAGAAGATGCCTGCCATCCTATGGCCCAGAAAATCTCTGATGGTGTAAACACTATCTTCCCGGACCAGTCCGGTGACCTTTATACCTGCGAGGACATATACGCTCTCTTTGACAACGAATCAGAAGAAAATAACCTGGGTTTTGGGCGGATGTGGAAAGCCTATCATCTGGCCGAATCCATGGAGGATCTCACCTGGGAAGATATCCTGGACTGGAACCTCAATGAAAGCGGCTGGGGTACCCTGCTGCAGCTGAACCGCTTTGCTGATCTGCTGGGAGAGCATGATCTGCCCGAGTTGATGGGGCTGGTAATGAGTGAAGAATACAGCCTGGGTGATGTCCGGACTGCAGTTCGTTCAGTAACTCGCTATGATGCTGACTTTGAGGACGTACTGGCCAGGATCCTGGAAGGCGCCAATACTGGTGATATCAATCAAGCCTATAAACTGGCAACTGATGAAGTGAGCGCCACGGATATCATGGACATGGGCGTCCAGGAATACAGAGAATCCCTCCGTGAAGAGAAAAAGGTAGCCAGGGAATTACTCAGGGAAGAGGATAAGGCAGCCAGGGAAGAAAAACAAACCTCCCGAGACAGAAGAAACAGCCGAAAAGCTGGCAGAGCAGTTCACTGCTGAGTTTGGCGATGTGATGAGCCTGCTCAATGGAGAATGTGAAGGTGATTGGGCCTGTGTACGCAAGGCTTTGCGCAATCAGGAACAGGAAATGGCCGAAGGCTACTCGGATAAAGATCAACAGACCGCCTTGCAAATTGGATCCAAGTACGGATATGATGAGGAAGTAGTTCTGAAATACCACAAAGATGAATGTGGTGAAGACTGGGCCTGCACCCGATCTTACTTCCGGGAGCAATACATGACCACAAAAGAAACTGGAAAGCCGAAAAATAAATAAGCTAAACCAAATTAAAAAACCAGCTGAGTAACCTCAGCTGGTTTTTTTATTACTCTCTTCAATCAGCTCACTGCCTAACAAAAAACCCATTAGATTATTATGCTATACTCGTGTCTAACAGTGACGAGAACAAATTTCATACCATGATCATTCCTGTCATCCCCTGATAGATCAATTCACTTAGGAGAGGCAAACCCAGATCTAAAGGATCTTGGAGGTCTATGAATATATTCGAAAGATCCATCAAAAAAATGATTTCAGCTCTAGGTTTTGAGATCAGGCGGGCATCGTTTTCATACACAAGGTTCGAAAACTTTCAAAATCTAGCCCAAGCCTACGAATTCTATATAAATGAAACCAATACTCCAATAAAAAGAAATGAGCTACGCACAAAGCTGATGGCCCGTTTATTGGGCACACCTCCATCAGAAGCATATTTTATCGTGCAGGCGATTGCTAATTGCACAAATATTAACGGTGATGTATGCGAATTTGGTGTTGCTCAGGGAGAGACATCAGCCCTTATAGCAAATGAGATCGCATTGATGAATAATAAGGTTCTTCATCTGTTTGACTCATTTGAGGGCCTTCCAAAACCATCAGAAAAAGACCAACTCAAAGATGATATTTTCTCGTTAGGCAGTATGGAAGCATATGAAGGTGAAATGTCGTGCCCGGAAGACATGGTAATCAGCCGTTTAAAGGCAATTTCATTTCCTTCGGAAAGATACTTGGTCCATAAAGGTTTTATTGAAGACTTGATTGATATTGATGGGAACTTGCCAAAAGAAGTAAGTTTTGCTTATGTTGATTTTGATTTCTACGAACCCATTAAGATCGCCCTGGATTTCCTCCATCGCGTGACCCCCCGTGGCGCAATGATTGTAGTGGATGATTATAATTATTTTTCCACAGGATCTAAAACTGCAGTAGATGAGTTTATCAACGAAAAAAACTCAATAGAAACGATCTATGATTGTTTCATCCCAGACGAAGAACTCGGATATTTTGCTGTTCTGACCAAATTGACCTGATATTTAGTAGAACGTCAGAGTGATAAAGTTCATCATCATTTCCATATTAACTACAATTAATGGGCATAGATTCGATCTTTAAGCATAAATCTAAAAGAGACTGAAATCAGTCTTGTCCTGGTGATATTCCTTTAAAGAATAAATCGGTGAAAATCAATATGACAAAATTCCATCTTCAATGAGCAGTTGAAAAAATGGAGTTTAGATTTAGCCCTGATTTTTGGGTATGAAACCGATAGATTAGAAGTCTGCCTGACGGTTAATAATAAGAATATCCAGAACAAACTATGATGATTATTCACGGATAGCAACTGGAACAAAACCCCAATTTTTGCAGCAAACAGGGGTATTGACGCTATAACACCCGAATCCTGAGTATCTCTAAGGGTTCAGGGGAGATCGCCTGCCGATTATTTACATATATTTAAATAGAAACGATAGCATTTCCTTATCATTTGGCTTGATATCATTAGGTATACCAAATATTATGTAATTCATCGCTTGTCAAAATCCCCGCAATCATTATAATTACGGAGTATTCTTTAGTAATTGCCATCAATCTTTTTATAGAAGGGTGATCACAAATCATCGCCGCTCCCATCACTCAACATCTGTAACACAGATCTGAAAGTGGAAATAATAACCGGGAGTTATATTACCATAATCGGAAAATATGATAATCAACACACAAACAACAGCACTGGTTTATCCTATGCTGATAAAAATCTTGTTAATCTTTTATTTTATTTAGGAGGCATGATGGGAGGACTTGAAACACTTCAAAACGCAACACTTTTCGAACAGATCGGCCTTGGGGTCGTTCTGCTCACATCTATAGCTGCCCTGGTCTATGCCTGGTTCCTGGCAAGCGAAGTGCTGCGGGAGGATCCGGGAACTGAGAAAATGCAGGAAATATCTGACGCTATTCGGGTAGGGGCAATCGCTTATCTGAATAAACAGATGGAAGTTGTTATTCCTCTTGCCTTTGTCCTGTCGATTGTGTTATTTTTTACTGCACACCTGGCTGATGCTCCCCTGAGCATCTCGATCGGCCGCGGCGCCGCACTGCTCCTGGGTGCCGCCTGCTCACTCGCAATCGGCCAGATCGGTCTGCGTCTGATTGGTACACGCGGAAATGTTCGTGTGGCCAACCAGGCCCGCATGGGATCGTTCGCAGGCGCGCTGCGCGTGGCTTATCGCTCTGGCACCATCGCCGGTATGCTGGCTGACGGCCTGGGCTTATCTGGGTGGCACGATCATCTTTTTACTCTACGGTAAACACGCTCCTGAAGTGCTGCTGGGCTTCGGTTTTGGCGGCACCTTACTGGCCATGTTCATGCGAGTCGGTGGTGGCATTTACACCAAAGCTGCTGATGTTGGCGCTGACCTGGTAGGCAAGGTTGAAGCAGGTCTGCCAGAAGATGACCCCCGCAACGCTGCCGCGATTGCGGACCTGGTAGGAGACAACGTAGGTGACTTCAGCGGTATGGCTGAGGACGTCTTTGAATCCTACGAAGTAACCATCGTCTCGGCAATGATCCTGGGGTTGGCTGTGATGCAGCTTGATCCCACCCAGAGCCTTAAGTGGATTGTTTTCCCACTTCTGGTCAGGGCCATCGGCGTATTTTCCAGCATTATCGGAACCTACGCCGTTTCTATGTGGCCGACCAAGGGCGATGCCTTCAGGGCGATGGATCTTTCCTACGATCTTTCATCGATCATTTCAACTGTATCTTTCTTCTTTTTAGCTATCTACTATGCCCAGGATATGCGGCTCTTTGCTGCCACAGCGGCAGGCATATTGCTGGCGGTTGGTTTTAACAAGTACACGGCGCTCTTCACAGAACGCGAGACACCCTCAGTGAACAGGATAGTAAAATCGGCCAAAACCGGTTCTGCAACCCTCATCCTGGCCGGATTGGCAGTAGGTTACGAAAGCACAGTCTGGGCAGCGTTGATCATTGTTATTGCTATCCTCCTGTCGGTTGGTATCTACACAGTCACAATTCCGGCAGCTCTCGTGCCGATAATAATTATCGGATCGATGAGTGATCGGCGTAATTTTGGGTATTTACCTGGCCATTAAGTCCAAAAAGATCGAAAATGGAATCTTCTCAGCTGTGGGTGTTGTAGTCGTTGGTTTGATCATCAGCAGCTTTGAACCTGCTCCAGCTGGTCATGAATTCATCTTCATCATGTATTCGATAGCATTGGCCGGTATCGGTATGCTTTCACACACAGGCAACAACCTGGCTATGGATGCCTTTGGTCCACTGGCTGATAACGCTGGTGGTATTGCAGAGATGGCCAAAGAGGATTTTACCGATCCTGAAAGCCAGAGAACCCTGGCCACCCTGGACAGCGTTGGCAACACTACAAAAGCCATCACCAAGGGTATTGCCATTGCTTCAGCAGTGATCGCAGCCCTGGCCCTTTTTGCTTCGTTCATTGAGGTTACAGGGCTGGAGATGGAAGGCCTGAACATCGCTGATCCACTGGTTTTTGTTGGACTCTTGATCGGAGGCGCTTTGCCCTTCCTGTTCAGTTCAATCCTGCTGCGAGCAGTTGAGCGTGCGGCCGGGTTGATCATTGAGGAAGTGCGCAAGCAGCTCCGGATCCCTGGCGTGATGGAAGGTACCGTCAAACCTGATTATGCCGTTGTTGTCCGCATATGCACCAACGCAGCTCAGCGTGAACTGATCACTGTAGCCATGCTCGGCATCCTGGTTCCCATCATCGTCGGCTTCTTGATCGGTGTCAGGGCTCTGGGCGGCTTCCTGGCAGGAATCATCTTGACAGGTCAGCTGCTGGCTGTCTTTATGGCCAATGCGGGTGGCGCCTGGGATAATGCCAAGAAACAGATCGAGGATGAACCCTCTGACCCAGAAAACAACCTGGGCAAGGGCTCCGAGCGCCATCATGCCGGCGTGATCGGCGATACGGTCGGTGATCCCCTCAAAGACACAGCTGGCCCCGCTCTCAACCCAATGATCAAGGTCGTCAACCTGGTATCACTGCTGGCCGCACCATTGATCATCAGCGTGGCAGCTGCTGGCGGGACAATGAAAACCGTCGCGTTGATCATCGCCTTTGCCTGTCTGCTGGCATTGGGAGTTGCTATTTCTTTCAGTCTGCGGGAAGGTAAAGACCTGATCGACTAACTAAAAGCTCCATATCGATTGATTTCCTGAGAAGGGATTGTTTCTTTTGAAACAATCCCTTCTCTTTAACCTTCTCCAGAAAGTGCTGAATAACGCCAATATCAGGTTGTGGATTTGATTATTCCCTCTATAATAAATATATTGAATATACCTTTTTCAGCAAATCTTCATCCAGGAAATTCTCATGGTTAAACAAGAGAAGGCTGGTTCTTTGCCTTATCCAAAGAAGGGATCCTTAACCGATTTATCTATAAACTCCCCTTGTTACTCTGGAGGCTAGGGTTCGGGCCGTTCCTGAGCCATCCTGCCAGGGGGAAGAAAGATGCTGGTAGTAACAATCGGTAGAAAAAGCGGGCTTCCCCGCCACACCATGGTGTCCTGTATAGATTTCGATCAAAAAAACTACGCTGTATCAGGATGGTGGTTGCACTCGGATTGGGTGAAGAAAATTTCCACGAAGATCCACTGGTGACGGTTCAAGCAGGAGGTAATGCTTATTCCGCCCATGCCAGGCGGGTAGAAGATCTGGAGGAAATCAAGGATGTTGCTCAAGTCCTCTTTAACAGTGGTGGCGATTCCCATTTTAAAGACTGGCTGACAGACCTTGAAATTGACAATAACCTTGAAGACCTGCTGAAGAAGAAAGACCGGGTATTTTTTGTTGGATTTGACCGGACAGACGCCGCAGGTCCAGATCCTCTCCAAGCAGATCTGATCTGGATTTGGGCATTTCCCCTATCTTTGCTGCTGGGTTTACTCTTTTTCCTCTGGAAATAAAGTAGAGATAAAATGGACAGACACATCATACAGGGCATCATCATCCAAGATCACAAGATCCTACTGATCAGAGGATACATTGATCGATTCAGGTCACTCTTTTTGGGTCATCCCAGGTGGTGGACTTGAAGCTGGAGAGTCTGATGAAGAATGTGTCATCAGGGAGATGAGGGAAGAAACCGGCCTTGAGGTACAGGTTGAAAAATTATTGATCGAAGAGGTCCTTCCTCCTGGTGCTCATGTATAAATTGTTGAAATCCTATCTATGCATCCCTAATTGGAGGAGAACTATATCCAGGATCTGAGCCAGAGGATGATAATTTCGAAATCACAGCCTTGCGCTGGTTCAATCTGCAGGACGAAGAAAAATGGAGCACAGAACTCGGGCAAGATCCATATGCATATCCCAGACTGAAAGAAATTAGGCAAATTCTCGGTTATTCAATGTCAGACAACAGGAAACATTATATGAAAATAACTTTATTAACCTACGGTTCCCAGGGAGATGTCCAGCCATTTGTAGAACTCGGCAAGGGGTTAGTACAAGCTGGCCACCAGGTGACCCTGGCAGCGCCCTGGCAAGTACGATTCCTCACTTCAGAAGGAAGCAGATAAGGTTTATCGCCTTTCCCGGGGATCCCCAACAGATGGTCCAGGATCTGGTTGATAAAGCAGGAAACAGCTGGTGGCGCATGGTCAGGTCCATGTCCAGTTTTGTTCTCCCTCTGGGCATAGAAGTCAGCCGAATCGCCCGCGATGCTTGTCAGGATGCAGATCTGATCGTCCATTCCTTTTTACTGACCAATACCGGATACGAGATTGCCCGTGAAAAAGACATACCGGATATCTCGGCCCAGACCTTCCCGGTTTTCACCAGCACAGGTGCCTTTCCTGCTCCAGTTGCTCCCGATCTGCCGCTGGGAAATTGTACAGACGTCTTACTCATGAACTCGTCACCCAGATCTTCTGGCAGGGAAGCCGCATGATCTATCGCCAGGCTTCAGAAAGAAAATCCGACAACTGCCCCCTCTCACGACTGGCCATTTGATCCCGAGAAATGATTGGCAAACCCCCATTCTGTATGCTTTCAGTCCCAGGTAGTCCCCCGCCCAGCAGATTGGCGGAAGGATGTGCATATCACAGGCTATTGGTTTTCAGATGATGACAGGGATTGGAAACCTGATACCCAATTGGTCAAGTTCCTGAAAAAGGACCTATGCCCATAGCTGTTGCATTTGGCAGCACATCAACCACCAAACTGGATGGGGTCTATCATCAAGGTAGTGAAGCTCTCAAAAGTGACTGATCAAAGAGGAATCATCGTAGGAAAAAAGCCTGAAGATCTTGGATTTATGCCGGAGTATATTGGCAGGAAGGGTATATCCCTTACGATTGGTTGTTTAAACGCTCTACTGCGGTGATCCATCACGGAGGAGCTGGAACAACTGGAAAAGCGCTCAGAGCAGGTATCCCAAATATCATCTTGCCCTTCACAAGCGACCAACCTTTCTGGGGCCGGCAAGTGTACAAGCTGGGGGCAGGACCTAAACCTATTCCACCAAAAGACTAACTGCTATCAAATTATCAGGGCGATCAATTCTGCAATCCAAGATGATGAAATGAAGAAACAAGCTTCAAAGATCGGTGAAGAAATCCGAAGCGAGGATGGAATAGCCCGGGCAGTGAATATCATCCAAGGTTATTTTGAGAAGAAATAACTGCTGAAACTGTCTGGCCGATTATGAAGCTCAATGTAGAAGAAAAGCAGAAAAATTTCGTGGCACCCAATGCAAATTCGATCGCCGAGGCCTACTTCAGCCAGGAAGCCTGGTTCAGGGCCATCTGTGATGAAAAAACCCTGCCGGGTGCCAAGGAACTGCTGACCAGCGATGTTCCAGGAGACGGCAACCCATCACCTTTCTACTATAAATTAGGTTTTGAAGAGACCGGAGAAATTGAAGATGTTGAAAAAAATCCTCAAACTCGTACTGTGATCCCAATCCTGTCCCGGCGTTCGTTCTTCAATCTGCCATCTCCGTCTATCAGTCTCCGGCATTACGTTTTAATATCCCTTCCAGAAAATAGTGATAAACTCATCCTAAGGAAATAATTTATGAAAAGAATAGCCGTTTACTGTGGATCCAGTCCCGGAAGAATAAAAACCAGGCCTCATAGAAGCTGCCAGTGTCTTAGGCAAAGTTCTGGCAGACAAAAATATCACACTGGTATACGGTGGTGGATCCGTTGGCATTAATGGGAATATTGGCCAGAGCTGTTGTGGAACAGGGCGGAAATGTGATTGGTGTAATTCCCAAAGCTATTGCCGAGATGGAAGTCGCTTATACAGACTTGCAAGATCTGCGGATCGTAGATGATATGCACAGCCGTAAAGCCTTAATGGCAGATCTGGCTGATGCATTCATCGCCCTCCCAGGGGGATTGGGAACAGTGGAAGAATTAATGGAGATCCTGACCTGGAGCCAGTTAGGATTCCATCAAAAACCAGCCGGTATATTAAATATTGCAGGTTTTTTCGATCCGATGCTTGCTTTCCTGGAGCGGTTATCGGAGGAAGAATTTATCGCTCCAGAACATAAATCTATGTTAATGGTCGATAACAGCCCTGAAGGCTTGCTGCAGCGTTCAGTGAATACACACCGCCGCGAGTGGATAAAGCCAAAAGGGCTTTAAAGCTTTCAGGTAATGATGACTGAGAAAGAATCCTATCAACCTATTCACCTACAATTCCTGGATTCTGGTTCTTGCCATCGTAGGAGTTGGAGTTCTTGGCGCCGGGATCCTGTTCATCTTCCAGGGTATCCTGGAAATCCCTGCCTGGATCCAATACATCCTATTAACAATCTGGTTGGCAGCGGATTTCCTGTTCTCCAGTTATGCAGCGGCAAAACCAACTACGATCAAAGTGAGCGAAAATGGCCTATCCCTAGAAAACAATCTCAATAGAACAACAATTCCCTGGACAGATATC
Organism: uncultured Chloroflexia bacterium; assembly: GCA_963824175.1. Lineage (GTDB taxonomy): Bacteria > Chloroflexota > Anaerolineae > Anaerolineales > UBA11858 > B10-G9. The sequence goes on from CAWGOD010000013.1 coordinate 165,100, forward strand.
CAATCTCATCAACTTTTTTGATGAACTGCTTTTGAACAGTCTGAAAATTAAAGTTGAAAAACATGGAAACGATTTCGATCATTGATTTTAAATGGCGAGGGAATAAAGAGATCTATGGTTTTCTACAGAGCATACATCTCCACCAGGTTGAATACCAGATGGATGAAAAAATATACTCCGAAAATAAAATAAAGACCTTTTTCCAATCGAACTCAAAGACGATTTTGGGAATCATCTTCTTTATGGTTTATGTGAATATCTCGTCCAACCTGGAGGACCGGGGAGCCTTTTATACCTGGAATCCGATAACCATATATTTTTACTGGGTCCTTCCTATTCTGACATTTTTCAAATTAGTATTCACAAAATAATACTCCTATACATTCATTCTGCACAATTCCATCTATAATAGATATGCCGTTCTTAAATATCCATTTCAGGAGGATAGCTTGTTTTTTGTTGACAAACCATTCGTTTCGGATTTTTTCAAAGAGACCGTCCGGGATCATGCCATCCCTGTAGTAGACACTGAAATCTCCCGTGAATTGGGCTTATATCCAGGTACCAAGATCATCTCAGAAACTGAGGCGATCGACACTATTCTGGAACCTGGGGATCAACTGATCTATACCACCTCAGAAAATGCCCTGGGATGGATCATAAATAATCTTTCATTCAGCGAGATTGTTGAGAAAATCGAGCTATTTAAGAATAAGGTCGCTTTCAGGGAGTTAACCAGATCGCTGGTGCCTGATTTCTATTTCCAAGCTGTGAAAATGGAGGATTTGGCGAAGCTGCCTTATCCCGAGATAGATCAACCCCTGGTTATCAAGCCAGCAACGGGATTTATGAGCGAGGGTGTCCATAAAGTATACGATGCAAGAGATTGGGATCGAATCAAGAAAAGGATCTTGTCCGAGAGGGAAAAATCTAAGGATTTATACCCCCCGGAAGTTGTCGATTCATCATCCTTGATCATTGAAGGTTGTATCAAGGGGGAAGAGTATGCCGTGGATGCTTATTTCGATTCCAATGGAAAGGCAGTCATTCTAAACATCCTAAATCACATATTCTCTTCATCCGATGACGTTGGGGACAGAGTATATACAACTTCCAAAGAGATCATAGAACGCAATCTGGCAGAATTCACAGAATTTGTTACCAAGATCGCCGAGCTAGCAGGGGTCAGGAATTTTCCAGCCCATATCGAACTCAGAAGGGATCCTAACGGCACCCTGGTTCCTATCGAGATCAATCCTTTGAGATTTGGAGGTTGGTGCACCACTGCGGATCTGACCTATCATGCTTATGGATTCAATCCTTATGTGTATTATTATTCCCAAATAAAACCAGATTGGGAAGAGATCCTCAAAGAGAAAGCGGGGAAACTATACAGCATCATCATCCTGGACAACTCCACTGGAATTGAACCTGAAAAAATCAAGGGATTTGATTATCAAAAACTGCTGGCTGGATTTGAAAATCCCCTCGAATTGCGGAAGTTCGATTATAAAGAGTATCCTGTTTTCGGATTTTTATTCACAGAGACAAGCGTTGAGAATGAAGATGAGTTAAAACAGATCCTGACATCAGATCTAAAGGAATATATTACGATCACTTCCAGCTAATAAGATTCATTGGTTTTAGAAGCAACAGGTTTAGGAATCGACTCATTATGAGTCTCTAGTTCGAATCACAACCTGATTAAAACAGCACTCAAACCATTGAAGCTTTTGAAAATATCATCTAAAACCAACTTATAAAATAAATCCCGTTCATTGAACAGGATAATCTAAGCCCTGCTTTGCAGGCATAACAGGAAAACTTATGTCAAAAAATAATACCCAAAAGGAAGATACCATCAAAGTTGGTCTGGTCCAGATGGCACCAATCTGGTTGAACCGGGAAGATACCATCAAGAAAGTTGAAGAATATCTACACCAAGCTGGCAAAGAAAACTGTCATTTGGCGGTTTTCGGAGAAGCTATCGTTCCCGGTTATCCTTTCTGGGTGGAGCGCATGGATGGCGCCCGATTTAACGCCCAGGTCCAAAAAGAGATCCATGCCTATTATCAGGATCAGGCGGTACAGATCGAAGCCGGGCATCTGGACTACTCTATGAAAACGGCCAAGAAATATGAAATGGCAGTTTATCTTGGCACCATAGAACGCCCTCAAGATCGGGGAGGACACAGCCTGTACTGCTCTCTTGTTTACATCAACCCACAGGGGAAGATCGGGTCAGTCCACCGCAAGTTGATGCCTACCTATGAAGAGCGCCTGGTCTGGTCCACCGGTGACGGCCACGGACTGCAGGTCCATCCTCTGGGTCCATTCACGGTTGGTGGTTTGAACTGCTGGGAGAATTGGATGCCTCTCTCCCGAACAGCCCTCTACGGTATGGGTGAGGATTTACACGTTGCGGTCTGGCCGGGAAGCCAGCGCAACACTTTTGATATCACAAAATTCATCGCCAAGGAATCCCGCTCCTATGTGGTCTCTGTATCGGGTTTAATGCGAAAATCGGATATCACTCAAGATCTTCCCCACAGCCAGCTGATGCTGGAAAATTTTGAAGAGACACAAGCCGATGGCGGTTCCTGCCTGGCTGGGCCAGATGGGGAATGGATCATTGAGCCAATTATCGAGGAAGAAGGACTTTTTACTGCTGAGATCTCTCACCAGTTCGTTCGGGAAGAAAGACATAATTTTGACCCTGCCGGCCATTACGGACGCCCTGATGTCACACGCCTGGTCGTCAATCGCGGGCGCCAGAGTTTACTGGAAATAACCGCGGATGATCAAGGAAATCCAAATGAAGATTAAACCCTTTAAGCTGGAACGGTATTTCGCAAAATATGAGTTTAGCGCTAAGTACATGCTGGCAAGTTCAGACTGTGAATCTCTCTCAATTGAGGATCTACTGGCGCTCGAAGATAACTCAGAAAAATCCTTCAGGGAGCATTGGTTGGGGTATACCGAATCTTTAGGAAGTCCCGCATTGCGGAAAGAGATCAGCCGAATTTACGAATCAACATCATCAGACCAGATCCTGGTGCACTCTGGCGCTGAGGAAGCCATTTTTACCTTTATGCAGGCTGCCCTGGAACCAGGCGACCATCTGATCGTGCACTGGCCTTGTTATCAATCCTTATTTGAGATCGCCGCCAGCATTGGTTGTCAAATATCCAACTGGGAGGCGAGGGTCGAAAACAACTGGGAACTGGATGTTGACGAACTGAGAGGATTGATCCAACCCAATACAAAAGCCATTGTGATCAACACTCCCCACAACCCTACCGGTTATTTGATGTCCCCGGAAACCTACCAAGAAACCTGGCAAGTCGCCCAATCCAATGGAATTTTCCTTTTTTGTGATGAAGTTTACCGGGAATCTGAGTACGATCCGGCCGACCGGCTCCCCGCGGCATGCGATCTTGGGGAACTTGGGAGTATCCCTGGGAGTGATGTCAAAATCCTATGGTCTGGCAGGTTTAAGGATTGGCTGGATTGCCACGAAAAACCAGGCCCTATATCAAAAGATCTACCACCTCAAAGATTACACCACCATCTGCAACAGCGCTCCCAGCGAGTTCCTGGCCGAGCTGGCTTTGCGCCACAGAGAAAAACTGGTGGCACGTAACCTGGAGATCATCACCTCTAATCTGGCACTCCTGGAAAGTTTTTTTCTGTCATAATGAAACCTTCAGCTGGATAAAACCCAAAGCAGGACCAATTGCATTTCCCCAATTGATCGGCCAGGATGTGGATACTTTCTGTGACGAGTTGGTTAAAGAACAGGGCGTCATGTTGCTGCCTGGAACAGTTTATGACCATCCAGGAAATCATTTCCGGATCGGTTTCGGACGGAAAAATATGCCTGAAGCACTAGAAAAGCTGGAAGAATTCATAAATTGAGATAAACTTCGGAAGTCTTGAAGAGGAACTTTTGAGAGAAATATTTTCCTTGAAGACTTCCGAAGTTTTACATAGGATTACTTGTCAAATTTTCGGTAGCTTCAATTCAAGGAAAATGATAAATTCTTGTACAGAATGAAATATTAATTTTCTACAAGGATTTATAATTTATGGTCACTCTTACATTCCAGGAAAAATACGAAGTAATTGGCACTCAGGATCCTTCCTATGAAGGGCTCTTCATCACCGGTGTAAAAACCACCGGGATATTCTGCCGACCCTCCTGCAGGGCCCGGAAACCCAAGATAGAAAATGTGGTCTTTTTTGACACAGCCAATAGCGCCCTGCAGCACGGCTTCCGCCCCTGCAAGATCTGCAAACCCATGGAACAACTTGCTGAGACCCCAGATTATATCCAGTCTCTGATCGGCGAGCTGCACAAAACCCTTACAGCCGCATCAAGGACAGCGATCTGGTGGAACGAGGGTTTGGAACCCAATCATATCCGGCGCTGGTTCAAAACCCATCATCAGATGACCTTCCAGGCTTATCAGCGAATGCTGCGCATCAATTCGGCCTATCAAAAGATCGAAAGCGGCAAATCAGTGCTCGATTCAGCCCTGGAAAGCGGCTACGACTCCCTCAGTGGATTTAATGAAAGCTACCGGACGATATTCGGTGAGCCGCCCACCAGCCCGGGTAAAAAGAACCTTATCCATATCACACGTTTTTCAACCGAGATCGGTCCCATGTTTGCCGGTGCCAGCAGCCAGGGAATATGCTTGCTGGAATTCACTGACAGAAGGATGCTGGAGACCGAGTTCAAAGATCTCCGGAAAAGGCTCAACGCAGTGATCCTCCCGGGTGAGAATCCCCACCTTGTACAAGTAGAAAGAGAACTCCAGGAATATTTCCAGGGAATAAGAAAAGAATTCAGTGTTCCTTTACACACACCGGGAACTGAATTCCAGCAGTCAGTCTGGCAGGGTTTAAGGAAAATTCCTTACGGGCAGACCCGTTCCTATAAAGAACAAGCCATTAATCTTGGTAATCCCAATGCTGTCCGGGCAGTCGCTTCGGCCAATGGACACAACAGGATTGCCATCATCATTCCCTGCCACCGGGTAATCGGTTCTGATGGAAAACTGGTCGGATACGGGGGTGGTTTACACCGAAAAAAATGGCTCCTGGATTTTGAACAAAATCACTAGCAAATCCCCTCGCACAACATTCCAGGCAGCTGAATTAAAAAACTTCTCTTCTAGATACTCCCCAGGTCATTGATCTGGGGAGTATAATTTATTTGGTACAGTTATCACTTATCTTTACAGGAGAATCGATGGATGAAGTAACAAAAATTGGTATTATCATTTGTGATCGCTACAGCCGCTGCGCAGGAGGAAAGTGCCTCCGGGCGTTAAAAGAAAAAGAAGGCGCTTTCAGCATCTACAAAGACACTAAGGTGGAAATGGTAGGGTATACATCCTGTGATGGGTGCCCCGGAGGAAACATTGAATACGCCGGTGAAGAAATGGTGAAAAACGGAGCGGAAATCATCCACCTGGCCACGGGACTTGTGGTTGGATACCCACCCTGCCCTTATATTGATACTTTTGTTACCTTCCTGGAGAAGAGATATCCGGTTAAAGTTGTTGTCGGCACTCATCCCATACCTCCCAGTTACCTGGAGATGCACACCCATCTGGGCACATTCAGCAAAAAACCAATCGTCGATTATTTACCCAATATTATGTGCGATGATAAACCCGGGAAAAGTATGCCTGATACCAGGATCTTTGGCCCGGTCCCTTCCCGACGGTTGGGAAAAAGCCTTGGAATCAATAACATCCCCCCCAAGATATGCACGTACTCATGTGTTTACTGTCAATTGGGAAGATCATTGGATATGACCATTTCCAGGAAAGAATTTTATGATCCTGATGAGTTAAAGGATGAAGTGTCAAAACACCTTGAATATCTGAATAACCAACGGGACCAGATCGACTACCTGACCATTGTGCCTGATGGCGAACCCACCCTTGATATCAACCTTGGCAGATTAATAAGACAACTCAAACCATTTGGGATCAAGATCGCCGTGATCACTAATTCATCTCTGATATATGACCCTCAGGTACGGAAAGACCTCCAGCAAGCTGATCTGGTTTCAGTGAAGGTCGACACAGTAAATGAAGAGATCTGGAAGAAGATTGATCGACCATATGGAAAACTGGAGTTGGAGAAGATCCTCCAAGGGATAAAGACATTCGTTGGAGAATTTAAGGGAAAATGTATAACAGAGACCATGATGGTAAAAGACTTCAACGATCATCCGGAAACCATCCAGGAGACTGCTGAATACCTGGTTGGAGTAAATCCGGACTGCTCATATATCAGCATACCTACCAGGCCACCTGCGGAAAAATGGGTCTCCATCCCGGATGAGAATAGTGTAAATATCGCCTTCCAGATATTTCAGCAAACTGGATTGAATGTGGAATATTTGATCGGATATGAAGGAAATGATTTTGCCTTTACAGGAGATATTGAAAATGATCTCCTGAGCATCACCTCAGTCCATCCAATGAGGGAGGATGCGGTAGAGGATTATTTAATACGGGCTGGAGGAGATCAGAAAATCGTTGAAAAAATGGTGTCAGATGGTGATCTATTAACTTCAGATTACCAAAACAAACGCTTTTATCTAAGAAAGTTCAAGTAAGTTGTCTAAAAGAAATTACTCGCTGGTCGCTATAATCTATTTTCGCCTTTTTATTCCTCCTGAATGGAAGGGAATTCAACAACAGCTTTTTTCCAGCGCAGAGCAATGCTGGCGATATAGATTCCCAGACAACGGTAAGAACAACATAACCAGCGATCATATAATCAAAAGTATCGGGCACAAATAATCTACTTAACATACTTTAGTTCTCCCTCTCGTAGGATTTAATTCTCAGGGTCATTGACACTCGATTGCAGGCTTCCCAATCGGATCCGGTGCCAGAGCAAATCAGCAAATAAGACTGAAAATGCTGCCAGGCTGAAAAAGAATGCTGTTTTCATGGGAGCATCCATATTGAAACCCACCCTGGCTGGCTGCTTCAGCGCTGCCGATCACCACTGGATGGATCGTGCGTAAAAGGCGAATAGAAATGAATGTCAACGGGACACTGATAAAACCAAAGATGGCATATATAGCTGAGAAACGGGCCCTCTTTCCCGGATCATCCAAACCGGATCGCAGCAGCATATAAGCTGCATAGATCAACTCAACGATCGCGGCAGTGGTCAAACGGGGATCCCAGGTCCACCAGGTATTCCAAATCGGTCTGGCCCAGATCGATCCCATAATGATGGCCACCAAAAAAAACACCAGGCTGATCTCCACAGCACCCAGTCCGGCAATATCCCATTTTTCCTTTTCATTTCGAAGATAGAAAAAGCCTGCTACAGCCGCGACCATAAAACCCAGCATACCCACCCAGGCAGTCGCCTACATGGAAATAAAACACTTTTTGAACCTGGCCCATCATCTCTTCCACAGGGGCATAGAAGAAAACCAGACCAGCCGCAATCAGGATCATCAAGCCGGCAAGAATATCTAAGGCGGTTAATAAACGAGGTTTCTTTTGCATGAATCATTCCTCCAAAATATAATCAAATACCATAATAGCAACAGCAAAAATATCATATCGTAAGCTACCAGGATATTGACCCAGGATGAAAAATCTTCCAAGCGGTAGTGACTGGATAAAACCCTGGCTGGCTTTTACCGCGGCGATCACCACAGGAAGCGTTAAGGGGAAAAGCAGGATCGGAAGCAGGATATCCCTGGTTCTGGTCTGAACAACCATGGTGGCCAGCAGGGTTCCTACCGCTGACATACCCGATCGATCCCAGCAGCACAACCGCCAGGAAACCCGGTTGAAATACCAGAGATGCCGTATAAAAAGCTGTACACTGGCAGAACAATCGCCTCCACCAGCAGCATAAAGAACAGATTTCCAACCGCTTTCCCAATAAAGATCGCACTCCGGTCTACTGGCGCCAGTAATAAACCATCAAGGCAGCCGCGGTCCTTCTCCACTGCCATGGATCGATTCAAACCTATAGTCCCGGCAAAGATAAAGGTCGCCCACAAGACACCACCTGCCAGGGATTCCCGGGCTTGCAGGTCCAGTTCAAGGGAAAAGTTGAAGATCAGGATCACCAGCAGGGAAAACACAAGCATGGCGGAAAGATTTTCCCGGGTTCTCCATTCAGTTTTCAGATCTTTCCAAATGATCGCACCAGTAGATTTCAGGAAGGCACTCATGATAGCCCTCCTTGTAACCCACCCTTATAAAAATCGACCAGCTGGGCCGGATCCAGCCCAGCTGTAGAAACACTGTTAGATATTTTTCCTTTCGAAAGGAGGACCAACCGTGAGGCTAATTCTGCTGATCGGACCAGGTCGTGGGAGGTCATCACCACTGTCCGTCCTTCCAGGGCGACTTCCTGCAGGATCCTGTCCAGGATCTCCCCTGCGGCCTGGTCCAGTCCGGTATGCGGTTCATCAAGCAGCAGTATAGATGGATTGTGAAGGATTGCCCGTCCGATGGCCAACCGCTGCTGCATACCCCGGGAGAAAGTCCGAACCAGGTCATCCCTGCGGGGAAGCAAACCGACCAGATCCAGGATCTCCGGAATCCGATCAGGTCCAATTGAATATAATTTGCTGAAAAATTGCAGATTTTCCGCGGCTGTCAGATCTCCATAAAGCAAGGGTTGATGTGATACCACACCAAGCTTAGCCCGGAGAGATGCTCCCTGGGATGGTAATCTGTATGACGCAACCTGCACAAAACCAGAGGTTGGCCGCATCAGGGAGGACAGGATTCGAAGCAAAGTGGTTTTTCCAGCGCCATTGGGTCCTAACAAAGCCACAAATTCCCCGGAATTAACGTTGAAATCCAATTCGCGGAGAACTGTTATTGGGCCAAACCTCTTTACAAGTTTTTTTACAGTGATCATTTATTATTCGTCTAATCATCAGCCAGGGAATCAAGTTGATCTTTCAATTCCTGGCGTTTTTTCAAATAGGCTTTTTCTGTGATATCACCCTCTTGGTAGAGATCTTCCAATGCGATAATGAAATCAAGGATCTCTTCACGCTCAACAGAGGTTCCTTCAAATTCATCATCCTCGAAACTTCGGCTTCGCTGGCGGATAAATAGCCAAACGCCAGTCAATAACAAAGCTCCCCCCAGCACACCAGCAGCGATAATAACCCATTGGGGAAGGAAAACCGGCGCATCAGATGGAACAACGCTCTCAGTAGATTCCACTGTAACCCGGAACTGCAAAGATTCACCACGTGGAATAGACATAGCTGAGTAGACCTGGACAGAACCATCAGGAATTGCCTGCACTCCCATATCTTCCAGGTTTGCCCCCTCAACAATAACCTCTCCCTCAGGTGTCATTATGACCACAGCCCGAACAGGATAACTCATCACCTGGGAAAACTCGAATGTATTCTCCTGGATAGGCAAAGTGTAATAAACCAGGGTTTGATATACGCCAGCTCCAGGCGGGATACTGACCGTATCGCCAAACCCATCCACAGTTTTTACATATCTTTCCCCTAGAGCACCATCATCAAACGAGATGGATTCAGCTTCAACGGGTAATGGGAATGATAAGGTGGCTTCCCCTGGATTATCAGCGACAAAGGTGGAATCTCCGAGATTGGATACAATGAAGATCTCTACAATCTGAACCTGGTCCGGTGAAGGAAAATCTGCCAGAACATGAATCCGTTCAACCAGTATATTTTCGTCGCTGGTAGTTGTATCAAAGATCTGTATTGCCATTTGCAAGGAGGTTGTTTCATCTCCAGCTTCAAACATATCAGACCGATATATAGCACCGCCATGTGAAATACTGGCAAAGAAAACCCTGCCAGCTTGAAATGGGACACTATCAAAAACCAGGCTGCTTTCTGTTGTTAGAGATTTTACTTCCTGGTAGACCAGTTCAAACTGATCGTATCCATCCAATTGGACTTCTAACCCCTGCTCCAATAACACGCCACCGGTTTGATCGATAACGTTCACAACGATCACTTCCCCCTCAATACCTTCTGCTTCCAGGGAAATCGTTGGTTGGGGAGAATTTTGGGTAGGAGCCTGAGATGGGTATGGGTGTGTCTACAATACCATCCGCCTTGATACTATCTGGTGCTGGAGTGATATCGATCTGCATTGAGAGGCAGCTTGAAAGGAAAATGCTGACAAATACAACAACCCCAAGTAATCTTTTAAAATTTATTGGTTGGATATCTCACAACGCTTCTCCACAATGGCTGCAAAACTGTGCACCCCTTGTCAACGGCTTCTCCGCACTTAGGGCATTCCAGTGATTTCTCGCTTTTAAGTTGTTGGCGGCGTTCATTGATCATTCTTTCCAGATCGTCATCAACTTTTGGAGGCATTGAGGTTTTCTTCTTGGACGAACCAGTTTTCTGTAATTTATCCAACTGCTTGATCACTTCTGCAGCCTCAGAGAGCAGGATATCCCGGTTGCGGTTATGTTCCACCGAGGAGATCTTCTCTAATTCAAACTCCTGATCAAGTTCCTCGATCGCCAGCAATAAACGTTCCTTCTCAGCCGTCAGGGAATCCGTTCTTGAGGATCCAGATTTTCTCGTGGTTTTTTCCTCGACTAAGAAAGGACGCATAATAATAACACCCGACAGGACAAATATAAAAATCACGATCAATAATGAGCTAAATTCCATAAAACACCTATACCTGTTTAATCCAATAATGGATCAATGGTTGATTTGATATGATCAAGAGAACTGTAAGGACCGATCTGAACATGGGAGATAATACCATTTTGATCGATGATAAATGTCTCAGGTACTCCGCGTACCCTGTACGCTTGTGATATTTCTGTCCGCAAGTCGGGTCCATTTGGATAAGTCACACCGAATTCCTCAAGATATGCCAGAGCCTCTGGTTCAATATCAACATAATCCACACCCAGGAAAAGCACATCTCCCCTGTTCAGATAAAATTGATAGGCAAGTTCCAGATCTTTTGCTTCCGGTTTACAGGATTCGCACCAGGAAGCCCAGAAATTCACAACAACAACACTTCCTCGATAATCTGATAATTGATATTTTTCACCGGAAAATGAGATCAACTCAAAATCAGGCGCAGTTTCTCCATTTCCGACCTGTCCCTGCTGGGATCTGTAAAGTCCAATGCTCAGGAAAACCAACAATAATCCCAGTCCACCCCAGAGTAATATTTTTTTCATGTTATCCCTGTGACCTTTTTCTTAGTTCTTCTTCTACACGGTTGATATCATCTTCAGACAGTTTCACGGGTTTAGATATTACTTTTTCCTTTTTTCGATCATTCCTGCTCTGTTCTGGAGATCGCCATTGCTGAAAACCTCTATAAAATAGATACCCTCCACCCACAAATATTACGGCAGGTACAAGATAGACGAACCAATTAAACCCCCGCCTGGGAGGTTCAGCCAGAACCCTATCCCCATACTGATTTACAAAATAGGTTTTGATTTCATCTGCAGTCCAGCCTTCAGCAAGTTTGTCCCGGATAACCCCTCGCCATTGTTCGCAGGCAGTAGTACCGCAGGTATCCAGGGGAATGTTTTCACACACTGGACAATAAAGCTGTCTGGCAATCTCGTTCACATCATCATCTGTGGGATCTGAACCCTGGGCAAATGCTGAAATCGGGATCAGAGAAATTAAAAGGACTAAAGCCACCACCCACCACCAGGATCTTTTTAATGTTTGGATCATTTTGGCCTCACGCTTTTTGATACAACTTTGGATGTTTTCTTATCTGGCCAGGTAGCTACCACCACTCCGCCGATAATTACCCAGGCGCCAATCCAGAGCCATTGCACCAGCGGATTATGGTAGACCTTAAATGTCGCGCCTTCCGATGTTACAGCTTTCCAATCCACCAGGATGACATAAAAATCATCCAGCAGGGTGCTGCGAACACCAGGAATTGTGACTGGCTGGCCGGAATCATAATAGAAGTCCCGGCGGGGATAAATTTCATCAATCACTTCGCCATCTTTCTTAACCAGCACAACTGCCCGGGCGACATTTCTTGCGTCCGGAGCATCAAAGATTTCGAGTTTTTCATATTCCATCGTGTAAGGAGCTAATTCAAGTTCCTGCCCTTCAGCAAGGGTTGCTTGAGTTTCAGTTTGAAAGAACTCGATTCCAATAATGCCCAAACCCATAAACACTATCCCTACATGGATGATCATGGCGGCATATGAACGTTTATTACGCTGAAATACCCTGGTAATCGCATTGAGCAAACTTTCAGATTCTGTTTTCCTCCGTAAACGAGTACGCCGGACAAATTCAAAGCCATTCACTGCCAAAACAAAGGCGATCAGCCAAAACGCAATCACTGCTGGCACTTTTGTCAATCCTCCAACAAGGGGCAAAACAATACCAAGAAGGGATACAGCAAATGGCTTCCACAATAATTTCCCCAGATGTTTGAACGAAACATAACTCCAAACTGCCAGGGGGCAGATCACCATGATCAACAACATCCCTCCCAGGATCGGCGCTGCGACACGTTCATAGAACGGCGGTCCAACAGTCACCTTTGCTCCTGTGACCAGCTCGGATATATTGGGGAAGATCACTCCCCAGAACGAAGTAACCAGCATACCCATAAGCAGGACGATACTGATCAAGATCAAAGTTTCTTTAGAGAAGAAGGATGTGAGTTCCTGGCGGGATTTAAATTTATCCCAACGAGAACTCAATAACCAGAATGAAGCAATAAATGTAAGAGCTATAAATACCAGGAATATTGGACCGATTGCACTGGCGGCAAAAGAATGGACAGAAGACAATAAGCCAGACCTGGTTAAGAATGTGCCAAAAATGACCAGGAGATAGGTCAGAATGATCAAGCACAATGGGCCATTGTTTGAACATTCCCCTTTTTTCCTGGATCAATACTGCATGCAAAAATGCAGTTCCGGAAAGCCAGGGCATTAGAGCTGAAATTTCTACAGGATCCCAGCCCCAGTAACCGCCCCAACCCAACACATCATAGGCCCAACGGGCGCCAAGAATTAAACCAAGGGATAGGAATAACCAGGCCCAGAGAGTCCAACGACGGGATAATTGGATCCAGCGATCATCTGAACGTCCAGTAATTAATGATGCCATTGCATAGGCATAAGGAACGATAAAAGCCACAAACCCCAGGTACTGCATAGGGGGATGGATGACCATACCCGGATGCCGTAAGAAGCGGGTTTAATCCACCACCATTCGCGGGGACCAATGATAAATCCTCCCAGCAGGTTGAGCAAATGATTGAACGATATCCTGGTTGACCTGCCAATATCGAACGAACGGATTTTCAAAGAAAGTGTTGAGAACCAGAAAGAATGCTAACGTTCCCAGGCCTACAACGATCACCCACGGCAAGAAGTCCTGGTCTCGATCCCATTTCTTGAGAGTCACAGCAGAAGTAAATCCTGCCAGCAGCCAGGACCAGAAAAGCAGGGATCCTGACTGTCCGCCCCACAGGGCAGTGATCTTCAGGTACAAAGGCATACTAAGACTTGAAACCTTTGATACATAAACAACTTCAAAATTATTATTGATCAGGAGGTATATCAGGGATCCAACCGATAATTGTCAGCAGTGGAAAAACTAACCGCATTGCCTGTTGGGCACTCAAGATCCATTTCTTTTGGTGATTGTTGAACACCGTAGATCGCTGCAATTACGCCGTAAACCGAAACAATAAGTGAAACAAATAATGAGCCAAAACCAATCTCAGCTACCATAAACCTCTCCAAACCTTTGATAAATAGGAACCAATCGAACTACGATTCAATCTGATCAGGAACCGAGCCTTCATATTTTGTAGGACATTTCAATAAAAGCTCATCCGCTTCGAAAACAGCCCTCGGCGATAAATTCCCCTGTCAAAATAGCCTGGGCTTCATTTTGAAGCAGATCCGGCTTAGCGCCATAGTAGACAACCTCAAGTTGGGATCGAGTCGGGTCCATGACTGCATTATGAAGAGCAGCAGCCAGCCCACCTTCTTCATCAACAAGCTCGATATCTGCCGGAACATGCACAATAGTAAAACTCAGCTCCAGAGTATCCATATCGTAATGGATGGTTTCCCCCAAAACAGCTCCGGATAGACGGATATTCCTTCCCGCCAGTTCTCCTGCCTGTTGTTTTTCAATTGCTTCATCGACTGTTAAAAAATACTGTACATTTGCCTGCAGCGAAGAAACCATCAAGTAGATAATCGCCGCAACAATAACAATCCCACCAATGATAAATTTTAAGGCATTGCCTTTTCTCGGTTCAGCCTCGATTTGCTGTAAATCTTCATTAACCATTATTTCCTCACTCCACTAATAAAATTCAGCAGACATATCTTAACATTAAAATCGTAAAAATGTATTGTTTTTTTATCATAATATGCCTATCTTATTTAATTGCTTCTCGTAATTGTTGAGTAAAAACAACAAACTCTGGAGAAAACCGATCCTCTTCCTGACGCGGTCTTTGAAGGTTAATCTCTAGATCCAAACGTAATATTCCCGGGTTGGGGGCTGATCGCCAATACCCGGTCGGCCAAAAAAACGGCTTCCGAGATATCATGAGTGATCATGATGACGGTTTTCTTTCGCGCCCGCCAGACCCTGAGCAATTCCGTGCCCATCTTTTCACGGGTGAGCGCATCCAGGGCACCAAAAGGTTCATCCAACAGCAGCAGGTCTGGATCCTGGATCAAACTTCTGGCAATTGCCACACGCTGCAGCATCCCCCCGGACAAATCATGGGGCAGCCAATCCTCAAATCCTTTCAATCCAACCAGCTCGATCAACTCAGCAGCTCTCTCATTGGCCTCAGTCTGGGGGATATGATTAATTTCCAACGGGAGAGTAATATTGCGCAGGACCGACCGCCAGGGCATCAGGTTGGCTTTCTGAAACACAATGCCAACACCCTGGCGTGGCTCGGTCAACGAGGTTCCATCAAGTAAAACTTCTCCTGCTGTAGGGGATAATAAACCGGCCAGAACCCGGATCAAGGTGCTTTTCCCACTGCCCGAAGGACCTACCACGCAGATAAATTGCTCCCGATCAACGGAAAAATTGATCTGGTTCAGTGCCTGGAGCGAACCTTTTTCATCGGTAAAGGTGACTTCCAGGTCTTTTACTTCTAACAGGGGAGAATTATTGGCTGAAATCATTCGTATATGCTTCTTCCAGGTCTATTTCCTTTTTCATCAATCCCATTTGCAGCAGTACCTGCTGCATATTCTCCCAAGCCTCAGGTTGGCTGTATCCATATGGATCGGTCTGGTAAAGCTCCAGGGAGGCTTTCAGCACATCATATTGGACTTCCTGATCAGCACCTTCCAGCCCTTCAACAAACTTAAAACAGATCTGGAAGGCTTCTTCGGGATTTTCAACCGCAAATTGAATGCCCTTCAGGATAGCAGAGACAAATCTCTCCACCAGTTCTGGGTTCTCAGCAATAGTAATTTCGTTGGTGATCAAGCCATTGGATACAAGGTCGAGGTAATCCGAGACCAGGATCACATCCAGATCATAACCCTGGGCTTTTAATTGAACCGGTTCATTGGCAGAATAACCCACGATCACTTCAGTGGTATCAGCCGCCAGAACCTCAACCTGGTTAAAACCAACCGATTCCATGATAATGTCACTTTCTTGCAAGCCAACTTCCCCCATCAAAGCCCGTAGACCAACATAGTTAGCGCCAAATGGTCCCGGTAAGGCAACCCGTTTTCCTGCCAGGTCCTGGGGGATTTTTACGTTCTGTTCAGTTTTTGATATCACGGCAATAGGATACTTCTCGTACCAGGCCATCACATAAACAATGGGAAGTCCTTCCGCTCGGGCAATGGGAACCTGTTCTCCAGAAACCACAGAGAATTGGATTTCATTCGCCCCAACCAGAGCTACACCATCAGTCTCATAGGAATAGTCAAATTCAAGTTCGATGCCAGCTTCTTCGAAGAATCCTTTTTCAACAGCAGCATAAAATGGCGCATACTGTACATTAGGGATATATCCCATAGGCAGCCGGATATGAGTGAGTTCTTCAACCTCACTCACTGGCTGGATGCTGCAAGATACTGCCACAAACATCACTATAAGCATCCAAAACAAGTATCTCTTCATCATAAAAAAATCTCCTTCCTGATGAATATCAGTCTCCATTCCTTTTTTGCCAGGATAATAGTTTATTTTCGAGGAAAATCACTGATCCATAAAGTCCTAAAGACAGCAGAACAATGGTAAAGACCGCTACAAATACCAGGGCTGTATCATAAAGACCCCGTCCAACATTGACCAGAAAACCCAGTCCTTTATCAGCACCTACAAATTCTCCCACCACGGCGCCTATCACTGAAAGGGTCGCGCCGATCCGCAGTCCACCCAGGAAGACGGGCATGGCTGCTGGGATCTCCAGCTTGACTATGCGCTGCCAGGTGCTGGCCTGGAGGGATCTCATCAGGTCATACAGCTCCCGGGGGACAGATTTCAAACCAACAACAGTGTTCACTAGGACAGGGAAAAAAACGATCAGAGCGCTGGTGAGGATCTTGGAAAAGATGCCCGGCCCAAGCCAGATCACTAGCAGGGGAGCGATGGCAACAATAGGGATGGATTGGCTGGCTACTATATAAGGAGCCAATACTCGTTCTACCAAGCGTGATTTAGCCAGAAAATAGCCGGTGACAATGGCTGCTGTCAATCCAAGCAACAGTCCAAACACGACTTCCTGTAATGTGATCAGGGTATGTTTCAGCAGAGAGCCATCTTGAAGGACAATGATCAATCTATCCCAAACTTCAGCCGGGGTGGGGAAAATAAAAGAAGGAATCTGGCTGAAGGTAGTAAACATCTGCCACAGGGTCAGACCAACTAACACTGAGAGCACCAGAAATCCAATTTTCCTGATCCCTACTCCGATATCCTTCATAAACCAAGCTCCAATAATAAAAAACCGCCTATCAGGGCGGGGTTGGATAAGGATCCCGGTTTTGAAAAAAAATCCCGAAAGCATTTCAGCTTTCGGGGCTATCAAAACGACAGGCAGGTTCAAAGGAACCTGTTTCACCTTCTCCTATCCGGACTATACCGTCGGCCCCGGAGTTTCACCGGATCCTGCGCCTTATCAGGCGCTCGCGGGCTGTACCGCCGATTGGGAATTGCTTTCGCTCACCCTACCCCGAAGGTTTTTATTTAATTGCATCAAAAGTATACCATAATCAAGGATTCAGCATATAAGAAGGGAATAAAATCATGGTAATGACCGGAGACCGGAGACGATACGGAAAGGATTGAGATCCTGAGTTGGGACATCCAGCACAAACAGCTGGATGTCCAAACGTCGACCTGTGTCGACAACTAATTCCCAGCTATACCCACCAAACTACTAAATGTCATTGCGAGGAACCAGAACGGAGTGATGGTGACAAAGCAATCTATACTTGATCATTCTGGAACTTATTATTGATGATCACATTTTAGCGGGTAAAACACTTCTATCCTTAGATTTCCTAGTGAATCTACATCTCCTCTCTAAGACAACATACAGATTGCTCTCGTGCAGTCAGCTGTTGCTCCCTCCTCGCAATGACAGTTTGGTATAAATCGTCCCTGAAGACATGTCCAGAACCGGTTTTCCGTCCCTCGTCATCTGACAGCACAGGTATGGAAACTCATCTCATATACCAAGATCATATGCCTGTGCTTCTCTAGACGAAATCATACCCCCCATGATATACTGCTCTCGGTCCCGCAATCGTGCGGGGCAAATTTTGTATCTCACACGTTTCTCGACCCGACGGAGCGTGCCAGGGAACCCTCCCTGGTCCCGAAAGGAAAGACAGAAACGGAGGCTAAACGCAAGGAGTGTAATATGCCTATTGTATCGATGAAAGACCTTTTAGAAAGCGGCGTCCATTTCGGTCACCGAACCCAGAAATGGAATCCGTACATGGAGACCTACATCTTTGCCGCCAGGAATGATATTCATATCATTGACCTGCAGCAAACTGTAGCGGCTCTGGAAGAAGCCTACCAGGTTGTCCGGGATCATATCGCCGCCGGCGGTTCGATCCTGTTTGTAGGAACCAAACGGCAGGCTCAGGATATTATCAAAACCAACGCTGAAAAAGTAGGTATGCCCTACGTGATCGGCCGCTGGCTTGGTGGCACCTTGACCAATTGGCAGACCATCCGGGAACGCATCCAGGAACTGGAGCGCTTGGAAGGAATGCGCGATCGAGGTGAATTTGAAATTTTCTCCAAAAAAGAAGCTCTCGGCATGACCAGACAAATTGAACGTCTGGAAAGCCGATTAGGCGGTATCCGTGAAATGGATGGCATCCCCAGACCTATTATTCGCAGTGGATGTATCCAGAGAAGAAATTCCAGTTCACGAAGCCAATCTATTGAAAATCCCGGTTATTGCAATGGTAGATACCAATTGCAATCCGAAAAATATCGACTACGTAATCCCCGCAAACGATGACGCCATTCGAGGTATTCAGCTGATCGTTTCGATCATTTCCCAGGCTGTCAGCGAAGGTATCAACATGCGTAAAGATCACGAAGCAGATCTCCAGGCTGCTGAAGCAGAAGCTCAGCTGCCGCAAGAAATCCAGGACGAGATGAGTGATGAAGATTTACTAGGCGCCTCCACCCTGGCCAAGATGAAAGAAGATGAAGAAGAAGTTGAAGTTGAAGTTGAAGAAGAAGAAGTAGAAGTTGAAGTAGAAGCTGAAGCTGAAGCTGAAGTTGAAGCCGAAGCTGAAGTTGAAGTCGAAGAAGAAGAAGAAGAAGAAGAAGCTGAGAAGGGCGAGTAATAATGGAAATCTCTGTTGAAACAATCAAAAAACTACGTGACGCGACCGGATCCGGAATTCTGGATGTCAAGGAAGCCCTGGAAAATTCTGATGGCGACTTTGAAAAAGCGGTCGATTTTTTGCGGCAGAAAGGCCTAGCAAAAGCAGCCAAACGATCCGACCGGGATGCCTCCGAGGGCATTGTTGAACTATACTCCCACGGCGACGGCCGGGTTGGTGTGATGGTGGAAATCAATTGTGAGTCGGATTTTGTTGCCAGATCAGATGCCTTTAGGGAATTTGCCCATAATGTGGCTCTGCAAATTGCTGCTGCTGCTCCCAAGTGGGTCAAGGAAGACCAGGTTCCTGACGAAGTGATCGAGCGAGAGAAAGAAATCGCCCGAACTCGGTACAAAGAAGAAGGGAAACCTGACAATATCATCGACAAGATCTTGGAAGGCATGGTAGTGAAATTCAAAGCAGAAAACTGCCTGCTCTCACAGGCCTATATCCGCGATGAAGACATCACCATTCTGGAGCTCTTGCATGAGAAGATCGCCTCGATTGGCGAAAATATCGTTATCCGCCGCTTTGAGCGGTGGGAACGAGGAGAAAGCATCGACTAAATAAAGAAGCCAACCTGCGGGTTGGCTTTTTTCTTATATAATAAGGTACAGCGTAAATATAACCTGAGGAAAATTTATGACAAAAAAACCGGTTTATAATCGCATTCTACTAAAAATCAGCGGTGAAGCCCTGGCAGGTCCGGACGGATTTGGAATCGACCCAGACCGGGCAGAAAAACTGGCAGCACATCTTGAAGCCGTCAGTGAGCTGGGCGTAGAGATAGCCATTGTGATCGGGGCTGGTAACCTATGGCGCGGCCGGCAAGGTATAGAACGGGGTATGGATCGCGCTACCGCAGATTATATGGGTATGCTGGGCACAGTGATGAATGCCATGGCGCTGATGGACGCCTGCGAGCGCAGGGGCATAATCACCCGGGTCCAATCCGCTATCGAAATGCGAGCAGTTGCAGAACCCTATATCCGCAGGCGGGCAATCCGCCACCTAGAGAAGAAACGCTTGGTAATATTTGGTGCCGGTACCGGCAACCCTTACTTCTCCACAGATACCGCAGCTGCCTTGCGAGCTATGGAAATTGACGCCGAAGTGCTAATCAAAGCCACAAAGGTAGATGGTGTTTACGACAAAGACCCAAAGAAAAACCCTGACGCGAAGTTATTCGACACCCTATCTTATATCGATGCAATCAATTTACGTCTGGAAGTGATGGATTCCACAGCATTGTCCCTATGCATGGATAACAAATTACCCATCCTGGTCCTGAATATGTGGGATGAGGACGCACTCGAAAAGGGTTTATTGGGAAAAAAGGTCGGCACTCTGGTTACCGACAATCCTCAGTAAACCAGCCAAAAATATAATAGAATGAGAGGGGCGACCGGACTGGTCGCCCGTTTCTTTTGTTTCACTCAAAACAGTAACAAGTTATATCTTTCTCAAGTCAGATTAATCGAGTATAGTATTAAGGAAAATGGTTTACACGGCCAAGGCTTGAGGGGCTGAAACACTGAGATCGACTCTGGGAGGTTCATTATGCTAGCGGATGTTTATCAAGAAACTGAAGAGCGGATGGAAAAAGCCATGAGCGTCATGGTCCAGGAGTTAAATGCGATCAGAACTGGACGGGCCAATCCTTCCCTCGTTGAGCTGCTGCCCATTGAATATTATGGTACTCAAACCCCACTCCAGGAATTAGCGGGGATCAGTGTGCCGGAATCTCGTTCGCTTTTAATCCGGCCTTATGATCCTTCTTCTCTAAAGAATATCGAAAAAGCAATTCTGAAATCCGATCTAGGGTTAACCCCGAATAATGATGGCGAAAATATCCGCCTGGTTCTGCCAACACCAACCGAAGATCGCAGACGCGAGCTGGTCAAGGTAGTTGGCATCAAGGCCGAAGAAGCCCGGATCGCCATTCGCAATATCCGTCGAGACAGTATCCGCAATTTGCGAGACTTTGAAGATGAAGGAATGATCACAGAAGACGATCTTCATCGCGGCGAGGAAAAGGTCCAGGAAATCACTGATAATTACACCAAAAAAATCGAAGAGATCTGTGAGAAAAAAGAAAGCGAGATCATGGAAGTCTGATCCAGTTTTTTTTCATCCAAAAAACCTTACATGACCAAAGAATCCATCGAAAAACTCGAAAAGATCCCTACCCATCTGGCAATCATCATGGATGGAAATGGACGTTGGGCGGTAGAAAAAGGACTGCCCCGTGTCTCGGGGCACCAGGCCGGTACTGAAAACCTCCGTGAGGTGATAGAAGCTGCCGTTGAGTTTGGTATCAAATATCTCACAATTTTTGCGTTTTCAACTGAAAACTGGAGTCGTCCCACTGATGAAGTCCAGGGTTTGATGAAGATCTTCCAAATCATGCTGGATAGGGAGTTGAAGAATCTGCATGAAAATGGAGTTCAGCTCCGCCATCTTGGTTGCCTGGATAGAATCGATGAAACCTTGAAGAAAAAAGTGGATGAGGCTATCAAACTCACCAAGAATAATTCAACCCTGATCCTGAATATCGCATTTAATTACGGAGGGAGAGACGAAATCCTCCGGGCAGTAAAACAGATTATTGAAGATGGGCGCGATGTAGATGAACTGGATGAGGAACTTTTTGGTGAATATCTCTGCACTGCTGACAGTCCAGATCCCGATATAATCATCAGGACTTCCGGGGAATTCCGGATCAGCAATTTTATGCTTTGGCAGGGAGCTTATTCTGAATGGTACTTCACCCCTACTTACTGGCCGGATTTTGGCAGAGAGGACCTTCTCCAGGCTATCACAGACTTTAATCAACGAGAACGCCGCTATGGCGGAATCAAAAAATAACAAGGATGAATAAATTGCCTGATCTACTTAGAAGAACAGTTGTCACCATTAATCATCGTGCCACTGGCGCTGCTTGCAATCTATTTTGGTGGATATCTCTACCAAGCAGTCATTATCCTGTTGCTTTGTCTCGCTGCCTGGGAATATGACAGCCTCCTACAGAAAGTAAATCTGCAACCGGCATTGCCGTTGATTATCTTTGGCGTGCTGTTGCTGGGTTTGGCTCGGTCCTTATACCAGTTTTCCAACACATCAGCTCTCCTTGTCTTGCTGCTATTCCTGATGGCAGCCTGGCATATCATCCATCACGAAAAAGGCGCTCCCAGTCCGGGAGCCGATTTTGGAGCTTCTATCAGCATTGTGATTTATATCGGGTTCCTGGGATCATTTTTGATCTCTTTAAGAGATCTACCCGGAGGAATGTGGTGGACATTCCTGGTCTTGCCGACGGTCTGGATCGCTGACTCCGGAGCCTATCTACTGGGCACAACCATCGGCAAGAACAAGCTTGCCCCAAAAACTAGCCCCAACAAAACATGGGAAGGGTATTTTGGAGGGCTGATCTTTGGTTCACTCGGCAGTCTGGGTCTGGTATTGTTATATAATCGCGTATTTGAAGCTGGATTGCCAATTTCTCCTATCCAAGGAGCGCTGCTGGGGTTGGTAATTTCCGCATTCATCCCCCTGGGAGATCTAACCGAGAGCATGATCAAACGGCCAGCCGGAGAAAAAGATTCGGGGAAAATAATGCCCGGACATGGCGGATTTTTTGACAGGCTGGATTCCCTATTTTGGGCTGCTCCAATTGGTTACTATCTGATCCTTCACCTATTCATCTAAAGAGGTAATCCATGAATTCACAAAAACCTTCTCGAAACTTGGCATTAGAACTAGTGCGGGTGACAGAAGCAGCCGCCTTATCAGCTGGCCGTTTCATGGGCCGTGGAGATAAAATCCTGGCAGACAAAGCTGCTGTGGATGCCATGCGTCTGGTGTTGAATTCTATTGACATGGAAGCCCTGGTAGTCATTGGTGAGGGAGAAAAAGATGAAGCGCCCATGCTTTTCAACGGAGAGATCGTTGGAACAGGTAAACCGCCCCTGGTTGACCTGGCGGTTGATCCGATTGACGGCACTCGCCCACTGGCAAATGGTTTCTTGAATTCAATCGCGACAGTCTCCATTGCTCCCCGGGACACCATGTACAACCCAGGTCCCTTTGTTTATATGGACAAAATAGCAGTTGGCCCACTGGCAAAAGGTCAAATTGATATCGAAGCGCCCTTAAAGGATAACCTGGATAAGATCGCCAAATCAGAGGGAAAATCTATCAAGGACGTCACAGTGATCATCCTCCAACGTCCCCGCCATGATGAACTGATCAAAGAGGTAAGGGAAATTGGGGCCAGGATCCGCTTGATCCCCGACGGCGATGTGGCCGCCGCCCTGATGACCTGCCTGCCAGAATCAGGGATCGATGCCTTATTAGGTATCGGCGGTACCCCCGAAGGAGTTCTGGCAGCCTGTGCTTTGCGAGCTATGGGTGGTGAGATACAGGGAAAGTTATTTATACGAAATGAAGAAGAGAGAAAATTGGGTTTGGAAATGGAGTATGACCTGGACAAAGTCATCACCATGGATGACCTGGTCTCCTCAAATGATGTCTTTTTTGCAGCCACCGGCATAACAGATGGAGAATTGCTTTCCGGCGTTCGCTATACTGGCCATGCCGCTGAAACCCAGAGCCTGGTGATTCGCGGCCGGACAGGCACTGTTCGCTGGATCAATGCCAAACATAATTTCAAGAAATTAAACCCGATCAGTGAGATCGAATACTGATACTCAGGGAAGATCTTTAATCAAATACAGCTCTCCACGCTGATACCCCCGTTCCAGGTAATATCCACGTGTCCCAACAGCTGAGATCACAGCCAGTTTAGAATAGCCGTGTTCTTTTGATATTCGTTCTGCTTCAGCAAGCAGCGCCGTGCCAAGTCCAGCATGCTGGGCCGCTCCAGTCTTTTCCAAACCAACTGGAAGCGATTCCCCGTAAATATGGACCTCCCTGATCATGGCTGCGCCTTCAAGTTCATCAATGCCAGGATCCGGCGCCTCCGGCCCCGGTAAACTGAGTCTCAAGAATCCTGCCAAACTGTCATCTGGGGTGTTATACGAGATAAAGTGTTCCTCACAACCATTACTTGAGTAAATCAGATCATTCATATCCAATGTGCTGACATCGATTACCTGTCCTTTAACTTCCCGGCAGCGAATACAGGAACAAAACTCACCTCTGCGAGCCAGTTCCTCCTGAATGTCTTGCCTCAAGCTGGTCCTCTTATTGCCAGCCACAACATTTCCAGAGGGAATATCCCTGATCACCCTGTTCACCCGGCAGTAGCGGGGAATCGTGGTCTTGATATCTGCGATCAGCTGGATCAATTCCTCGGTTGAATAAGGTCTATACTCACCTTTTTTCCAAACCTCATGCAATCCGGTGTTCTCTAATAATTGAGTGGGGTAGATCTTGATCTCATCCGGAGAGAAATCATCCCAGAGCCGATTAAAATCTTCCCGATCCGAGTCCAGAGTTGAACCCAATAAATTGGGCATCCAGTGTAAGACAATTTTAAATCCAGCTGCCCGCAAAAGGGCAACCCCTTTCCTGGCCTGGGATACAGTATGCCCCCGGTTATTCAATTTCAGAATCTCATCGTCCAGGCTTTGAATGCCAAGCTGAACCTTGGTCACGCCGAATTTCCTCATCCGGGAAAGTTCAGCCGTGGTGATCAGATCTGGCCTGGTCTCCAGAACCAATCCAACATTTTTATGTTTGGCATCCTGGTTAATCTTCTGGGCTTCTTCCAGCGAATCGGCTTCTAGGCCATTCATGGCATCAAAACATCTTTTGATAAACCAGGTTTGGTAATCATGATCATAAGCAGTCCAGGATCCACCCAGGATTAACAGCTCGATCTTATCAGTGGGATGGCCGATCTCGTGCAGGGCTTCTATGCGCGATTCTACCTGGGTGAATGGATCATAGGCGTGGAAAAGTGCCCGCATCGCGCCGGGTTCATCTGGCAAGTAGCTGACCGGCATTTCTTCATAATCCGGGCAGAAGATACAATTTCCAGGGCAAGGGAAAGGTTTGGTGAGCACAGTGACTGTGGTCACACCGGACATGGTCCGCATCGGTTTTAAACGGATCTTTTTAAATAGGACAGGGTTTTCCTGGCGGAGCCCATCCCTGACCTGGTTGCGGTAGGCTGTGATCAGGGTATGTTTGCTCAAGAAACCTGCCCCATCCGGCAGGGGATGATGGCGGATGGCTTTAAAAACATCCACTCCGGCCTCAATTTCCGCCAGGGTTAATCCAGCCAGGTGTAGTTCCTGGTCCGAATAGATCCTGGTTTCGTTATCCTTCCCTTTGTGATTTGCTTTTGACATAATTTTTACCAATAATTCCCAGGAATGCATATGAAAAGTCTTCTGCCTCATGCATCGCTTATAATATGGTTATGAAGCCTGAGATTGCTCAAAAGATCGTTTCTCTCAATCACCAATTTTACCAAAGCTTCGCGGATGATTTTTCTGAAACCCGCGGGCGCTTGCAGATGGGCGTCCTTAAGGTCCTGGAAAGGATACCACCAAATAGCTCGGTATTGGACCTGGGATGCGGCAACGGCAAGGTCGTCCCTGCAGCTGGCTCAAAATGATTTCAAAGGCACCTACCTGGGCGCTGATTTCAGCTTAGGACTTATTAGACTGGGCCACCAGCTGATATCCCGAAGGTTTCCAGGCCGATTTCCTGGAACTGGATCTGACTGCCCCTAGCTGGGATGAAGTTTTGCCCCCAACCCATTTGATATCATCTGCTGTTTTGCCACTTTCCACCATATTCCCAGCCAGCGCCATGAGAGTATCTCTGTGCAATAATATCCGGAAATTCATTACATGATCGAAGGTGTTTTATACATCTCCGCCTGGCAGTTCATCAGAAGTGAACGTTTAAAAAAGAAGATCCTGTCCTGGGATACTGTCAATATTTCCGCCGATGAAGTGGATGAAGGTGATTACCTGCTCGATTGGCAGCGGGGAGGATCCGGTACTCGCTACGTTCACCTTTTCAACGCCGAGGAACTCAGCCAGCTGGCAGAATCGAGCGGATTTAAAGTCGTTGAATCGTTTGACTCGGATGGTGAAGGGGGAAATCTGGGGCTTTATCAGGTCTGGGAACCCGTTTGATCCTCAATACCAACAAAAAAACCAAGTTCAACCAGGGCCTGGGCGATCTTTTCCTCACTGCCCTCTTTGATAATTACGACAGTGGGTCCCAGCTGTTCCAGGATATATCTTTCAGCAGGTGATTTTTTCAACGCTTTTAAGACAGCTGGTGATCCCAGGCGCATGATCGTTTTTTGAGAGATCGAGGCCTGAATTCCCTGTTTATACCAGCGCTCAAGGGCTGCCATGACGTTGGGCGGGATCGCTTCAGTATGATTCTTAAGCAATGAGAGCAGGTGAGATACTTTTAAGCCCTGTTTTTCTGCCCTGGTCAGTGACGCCGGGGTGATGAAATAGTAATAGGAATCCGCCTTATATGGACCCCATTCACAAAATCTGGCAATCTGATAACGGACCTTATGGGCGACATCCATGGTTACCCGGATCTCCCCCTTAGATCGAATCTGGATCGGATCGGGTTTCGCTGTCGGTAAAGAAGGCCCACTACCGTCAACAAAATCTTGGAACAGTTTTCCCACACGAAATGCCAGGGGCGGGTTTTCTTCTGCTGCCCCGGCCAGATCGATCAAACCCAGCCAGTGAAGCGGTCCGGTCAGGATGTAGCGGATCAACTCTCCCTCAACAGAGTCCCAGCTGGAAAATCCAGTCAGGAACGTGCCGCTCTCTTTATCCTTGATGAACATGGCCTCATACTCACCAGCGCTGCGCAGAAAATCTGGAGATCTTTCTTTGATCTGGGAAATAAAGGATTCTATGCTCCACCAAACTTGCGGATCAAGGTCCTTAAGAGGAGCGATCAACCGTTCGCGGACAGGGATCGGATCCAATTCTGGCACACCTTCGATCTGGATCCCTTCAACCATATTCAGGTCATGATGTGTATCACTGGCCAACCAGGCATTCCATAATTTCAGCAGGGCTTCCGATTCAGTCAAATCATAATAATGGCGTAAATTCTCCGGCAGGGTTGAGTATTTTTCATCCAACAGATCAGCCAGAACCAATAACATCTGGTAAAAGGATCTTTCCGGATCCGTTACATCAGGCAGATGTTCCAGCGGGTCTTGGCTCCATCCGCAGTCCTGCCAAAATGGTGCAGACATGGTCCAGGATAACCGTAGATGCCAGCTGGCGTTCCTTGGTTTCTCTGGACGCTGCCTTGCGGCACAGGAAGGTATTTGGCTGTTGTTTCTTTTCGGTCCGGATTTAAGAAGGGTAAGGCAAAGTCGCGAATATCATCGGGGATATAGGCAAATTCCAGCAGTCCTGACTCTGACTCAAAAAACCCTCTGGCGATCAGGGCCCGATACCAGAGTCCTTCAACAGGTGAGATCGGGGCCAGATCCGGTCGTTCCCGATCCAGTCGTCCCGCTCCCATTTCCCGGATCTCCCCGAATTGGCGAGTGAAATGATCCCAGGTTTCTCTGCCGTTCCGATCGTCCAGCCAGATCAAGGCTTCTTGTTCTTCAGCAGGAGAGGATATTTCCCAGATCAGCCAGCTTGTTGGATGCAAACAGAGCTTCCACCAGCAGTTCCATCCCCTGGCGGGCATCAGGAGCATCAAAGGGAAGCTCCCATTTTTCAGCCACAACTTTTAGGTAGCTGAATTCAGATTTGATGAGGCTCTGGCGCAGATCGGTCATACTAATGTATCAGGATACCACCCTTATGGCCTCGTGTTCCATAGTCACTTTGATTTTTCTCAAGTTAGATGTAAAACCTGAAAAGACTTCCCCATCAATATGGATGAACATAGCGGAATCCGATTCCACCACCATGTCTTTGAAGTCTCCAAATTTGACCTTGGGATGTTTCAAATGGGAACCGCTCATGAACATCGGAATAAAACGCAGCATCATCAATCGGCTGACATTAGGAACCGTGATGTAATTGAAGATCCCGTCGCCAGTCTTGGCTTCCGGGTAAAGGTGGAAACCGCCACCTTCCCTGCCGCCGTTGCACAGGGTAAACATAATCAGTTTTTCCTGGAATTTTTTGTCCCCATCCATGGTGATATCCACTCCCAGGGGGTGGTGATTCAGGAAGATGGTTTTCAGTACAGCCAGAACATACATCGTTAATCCCCTCACCCAGGGCATCTTGTGAGAATGGATGGTGACGATGGCATCAAAACCTATCCCGACCGTATTATCAAAATATTCAGTCCTGCCCCGGTCATCCTCGACTTTGCCGATATCAACCCAGGATTCCTCCCCTTCAAAGATCTGACGCAGGGCTTTGGCAGGATCAGGGTCCATGCCTGCCGAATAGGAAAAATCATTACCTGAGCCGAGCGGCAAAACACCCAGAGCAGGCCTTTTCTCTTTGGGGAATTCCATGATGGCGTTGACCACTTCATGAACAGTGCCGTCCCCTCCTCCGGCAATGACCAGCTCATAGCCATCCTCGACCGCTTTTTTAGCCAGCTCAATGGCATGGGTGGGGTAGACCGATCCGGCCCAGTCAGCGCCGCCGTATTCTTCCATGATCGGCCGCAGGTCAGCCGCCTGCCGCCAGGCATTTCCCATATTGGCATTGGGATTGATGATAAAAAGGGTTTTCTTGTTATTCATAAAAATATCCTCTCAATTGTCTATTCCAGGCAAATTGATGTCACTTACAGACCTGCCTATAATAATAATGTTGATTTAGCTATATTTTGGCTTCAGTTCCTTAACAGGTATAACAATCTCACCCTCATTTCGTTCCCCCACCAGGGTAATTTCATCCGGTTCTGAGGCCGCCTTCCAGGCCGTGTAGGCAGCGATTAATGCCTCCAATTCCTCTACAGAGTAGAGGCCATCCAGCGGAAGTTGGCCCTGGATGATCTTATAGCGGGTGATCTCCTCGAAGAGCCGCATCGGATCAGGCACATCCACTGAAAGGGAATGTAAAAGCAGTTGGCGTTGAAGTCGTCCCTCCAGGGTCTTTTTCAGAAACGGGATCTTTTTCAAGAGGGCGGTATAAGCTGCATGGGGATAGACCTCCAGCATTTGCATTTTGTGATCCTCGGCCGGGAAGTCCTTAAAACCGAGTTCCTCCAGGCGTTTGTAAAGCAGAGAAGCCGTTTTTCATCCAGCCCGGGCAAAGGCTGACCTTATCCGGTGTTTTGGGGATGCGGATATTCTTCTGGATCAGGTTGTATTCCGCCACCCGGAAGGCAGTATAGCGCCCCGGATTGGGGCGGGGATTTAGAGTATCCCGCACTGAATCCTTTTTCATCAAGCCCTGGTTGAGCCTGCGCGGGGCATTGACTCCCACATAGGCCGCTTTCTGCCCGCCAACAAAGGCCACCACACCGGTAAGATCTTCCCTGCCAAGGGCGATCAGATTCAAATCTTTATCGAGGGCGGCGTAGGTCAGGGAGTTTTCACCCGAGGGAGGGTCAATGCCGATGAAGAGGGATTCTTTGAATAACATAGCATTTCCTGTTTTTGTGGGATGGGTCAGGTTCTCATTATGAGTGTAGCATAAAATGCTCCGGTTTAGCAGTCAGGGCGAAGCCCTGAGCGGACTCCGAACAGATGTGAGGAGGAAGTCGAAGGGGGGATTGGCAACGTAGGGAGTAAGTCGTAAGTAGTAAGTCAAAAATTATCCGATTGATAACGCTCTAGTAAAGGAATAGCGTCGTAAGAAAACCAGTCTTTCAGATCTGAGCTGACCCTGAGTTTAGTCTAGGGACATTAATGGGGACAAATAGATAATGTTACAATCGAATGAGATAAGTATACTTGGATCTGAAATAGGGAAAAATAAGGATGGTTTAATGGATAATGAACGACGGAATTTTCTCTTCGAGCAAGATGACCACGGTCGTACACCACTTTTCTACGCTGCAGAAAAGGGACTTGAAGAGGAAGTCAGTGAAATGATCTTCAGTCTCCGGGGGACCGGATTATCCCTCCCAAGGTTAAAACTGATCACCACGAAAGATCATTCCGGCCTGACAGCTGCCGATGTGGCAGAAGAAAATGGACACAAAGAAATCGCACGCTTACTGCGAGTCGAGCAGGGCAGGATGGAATATTTCGAATGAATCCCTCACTCCCTGTGGGCAGGAGAATTGAGCGTCAGTATTAGTAATAGACATGATCCTCCAGAAACCCATCCTGAACGCCCGCCCAACACCTGGGAGGCTGAGAAGGATTTCAAAAACCGTGTAAAAACCCTTGGAAATCTTGCTCAAGCGACATTTGACGAATTTAAGAAGCTGTAGGAAGATTTAAACACCAATGGGGAAGGTGCCTGGAAAGGTGATAGTCCTCCTGGTTTATGTATCTACCAGGATTGGTGGGCTTCTAACATTCTTTCTTGTTGGCGAACTGGTATTCCCCCATTGAGGATGTCCCTGACAAGCAGGGGCTACCTTCGAAGCAATCCTCAGGCATAGAATGAAAAAGGGGATGTTAATATTGATGCAGCGATGCACTCTGTAAATCCAGATGATTTAAATATTCTTGACGAATGTCAGGTGGTCGCATTAAAAAGGAATAGACATGGTACCTTTTCAATCCAAACCTCCATTAAGACACATTGTCTATCTGCTGGCAATTATTATGAGCCTGAGCTCGTGTACCATCAATCAGCTGGGAGATAGCTGGACCCGACCCCAAGATCAGATGAGTATGGTTTTTGTTCCCGGGGGAGAATTCCCAATGGGAAGCTCAAAAGAGATGGCCTATGCCGCTAAAGATATATGCAAGGAAAGTTTGGGAAATATCTCTGGCGCTGTATGCGACGTCACCGCATTTATGGATGAATACCCGGATCATATTGTCCAGCTTCCAGATTTCTGGATAGATCAAACCGAGGTCACAAATGGTCAATATCGTTTATGCCTGGAAGCGGGTAAATGTGAGCCCCCCAAAGTTATGGGCTCATTTTCCCGTGAAAGTTATTTTGATTCCATTGATTATTATGAGTATCCAGTTGTTCAGGTAACCTGGAATATGGCATCTGATTATTGCCACTGGGCTGGCGCCCGGCTGCCAACTGAAGCAGAGTGGGAGTATGCCTCCCGGGGTCCAGAGGGGACGATCTTTCCCTGGGGAAATGATTTTGACCCCAATAATTTGAATTATTGCGATTCCAGCTGTAAGGGAATTTCAGATCCTGATTTTAATGACGGGTACCCGGAAACCGCCGCAGTTGGCAGTTTCGCAGATGGTGCCAGTTGGGTTGGTGCCCTGGACATGGCTGGCAATGTCCGGGAATGGGTGAATGATTGGTACGCCTCCTTCCAGATTGAGGGTGCCGCCAACCCACAGGGTCCCGATTCAGGGGATACAAAAATCATGAAAGGAGGGTCCTGGTATGATGCTCCTTTTAATATTCGAAGTAATAATCGGGGAGGACTTCCCCCGGATTACTGGCGCCACAAGGTAGGATTTCGGTGTGTGTTGGATAGTATTGAATAATTATCCATTTGGATTTACGGCTCGGCACCATGATGCCTTTGAAGAATACCAGCACAACAGCTAGGGAACGAGTTGGGCAAACTCACCTGATATCAAAATATTAATCATTAGGCTTTTTCATTTTTCTGGAATAGAATGCAAGGAAGGATAACTTGATTACAAGTGAGGAGATCTTCTCCCCCCCAGAAAGACCTGAGGATCCAGGGTAGTTTATTGGATAATATTAATAATCGTATCAAACTTTAAACGGGAACAAACCATGAAAGCTGCTGTATTTTACGAACCAGGCGGGCCGGAAAAGATCCAGGTTTCTGAAGTACCGGATCCGCAAGTAGCCCCAGATCAGGTTTTGGTCAAGGTCAAAGCTTGCGCCTTGAACCATTTTGATCTTTTAGTACTGCGTGAGGTCGATCCAGAAACCTTCTCTTTCCCATTCTGGGGTGGCGCGGATATCAGTGGTATCGTAGATGAGGTAGGAAAATCCGTTTCTCAATTTAGAACCGGGGATCGTGTCGTTATCAATCCAGGCCTGTTTTGCGGGAAGTGTGAACAATGCTTATCCGGTGAAGAAAGCCTGTGTGATAGTTATGGGATCATTGGAGACACCGTGCCTGGCGGATTTGCAGAGTATATTGCGGTTAATGAAGAAAATGTACTGAAACTACCGGATGAAATTTCCTTCGAAGCGGCTGCTGCCATGCCGGTGGTCTTCCAGACAGCCTGGCGGGCTTTAATGACCCGGGCAGCTGTTCAGCCAGGAGAAGATGTGTTGATATTGGGGGCGAGCGGCGGGGTTGGTTCAGCAGCCATCCAGATTGCCAAATTGGCCGGCGCTAGGGTATTTGCCATCACCAGCACTGCTGAAAAAGAGTCTATTGTAAAAGAATTGGGAGCGGATCAGGTTCTCAATCGTAATTCCGGGGATATCTGGAAAGAGCTTGCCGACCTAACTGATCAGCGGGGCGTTGATGTGGTCCTCGAAAATGTAGGGGCGGCCACCTGGGACCAGAGCCTGCGCAGTCTGGTCAGGGGGGGGCGTTTAGTCACGGTCGGTCGGACAACAGGAGCGCTGGCTGAGACTGATATCAAGTTGATATTCTGGAACCAGCTCCAATTGATCGGCAGCACGATGGCAAATCAAAAGGAATTTTCCGATGTCATGGCCCATTTTTTCCAGGGAGAATTAGAACCTATCATCGATAGCGTCTTCCCCCTGGATCAGGCCCAAGAGGCTTATCAGCGGCTCGAAGCAGGTGTGCATTTTGGGAAGATCATCATCAAGGTCGACGATGAATGAGAATAATTATAAAAACAAATAGCTCTTCTCTACCAATCCAGCGGTTTCACATTGATCCGCAATCGGGCATTGCCTTCACAATAAAACAAGGTCAGGTACTCCGGATCATTGATGTCGAGGGAGAACAAGTTTCGGATTTATTTTGTTTTGCCCAAGGCAAGATAGAAGAGCATTTATCTTCCGGGCATACAACTGATTACAATGGCAAATTATATTTGTCGAAAGGGGATACCCTTTATTCGAACCGAAGTAATCCGATGTTCTCCATTATTGATGATCAAGTTGGAAAGCATATTATGTTATATGCACCATGCAGTCAGGAAATGTTTGAAAAGAGTTATGGGGTTGCTGAAGCACATTCAAATTGCCTGGATAATCTTGTATCCAATTTAAAGAATTATGGAATACAAGCCTCTAATATCACAATACCTTTTAATATCTTTATGAACATAAATATTTCTAAACAAGGGAAAATAACAATTCAATCACCTTTATCAAAAGCAGGTGATTACATAGAGCTTAAAGCCGAAATGGATATGATAGTTGGAGTTACAGCATGCTCGGCAGGTTCATGCAATAATTTTAAGTGGACCTCAATTGAGGTAGAAATGTACTGAGGACCAGAAACGGAAGCCGGGGAAATTAGGAGCTACAAAGACATGACAATTACTTTTATTATTTCAATAGTTATTGTTATAATCATTTTCATCATCCAACCAGTTTCCAATTCTTTCATCGATAATATCGCCGGCCGGTGCATTTACTGAGTATAGGGGATAGCAACAGTATAAAGAATATTCACAATAGATACTAATTCCCCCCTTTGTCCCTCTAAAACCCAATTATCACAAGCAACGATTTGATATGAAAATTCCCAGCAGGTTCAAGAACCACACATCAAATCTGAAAATTGGGATGATGATCTGGAAAAGATGTAGCTTTTACAAAAGTGATAAATGTCTCGCATCATGAAATTATTGAGATTCGAGGAATATCATGATTTATCTCTATACAATTATTATAGGTCTGGTACCTGCTGTAACTATTTATTGGGGCAGTGGCGTTCCTCTTCAACATGCCTACACTTCCTGGATCATTATTGCATTTATTATTGGAATTTTAGTCATCATCATTAACACCTTAATAAAAAATAAGAAAAAGACGGGGGTGATTGTAGCTGCGATCTCAATCGCATTCTTCTATTTTGAAAATTTCCTTCATCTCATAACTTACATTTCTATGGCATTGGGTATCATCCACGAAAAATCAGTTATAGAAAATTCAATTGTTGTTGCCAGTGGTTTTATTCATAGTCTGGTTAATATTATGGATTACGATCACCTGGATCATTATCAGGTCCGACTCATATAACACACAAATGTGATCAATATTTAAGTGTTGTTTCTATAATCCTATTGATTTTCATGACAAGCGGGATTGTTATGAAAATTGATCATTCAAAGGAATAATAAGCAAATACATCGAGTCAATCATATTGAATAATTCTGAACTAGATCCTTCAGCGGATATAGCTCATGATTGTGTATGATAATGAGAATACCCCTGATATTTATTATTTGATCTTTGATGGTTTTGCTGGATCTAGCACATTATTAAAATATTATGATACGGAGATTCTATATTTCATACAACAGCTTGAAAAAAGAGGGAGTATATGTAGCAACTGAGAGCAAATCAAATTACAGTATGACCATTAGCTCCCTTCCTTCTTCACTGAATATAATTATTGGGATGAACTTGCCAAAGATGAGATCAAGCATATTGGTTGGATCCCAGTGATTCCATTACTACATGACAATTTAGTCTCAAATTATCTCCACAATAAAGGATATGATCTGGTTACTTTCCCAAGCGGATTTTGGCCTACAGAAGATTTCAAGATAGATATGAAAATAAGTCCTTTGATCAATTTGAATGAGTACGAGGAAAACTTACTTTTATATACGTCCAGTTCCACGAATCTTTCCAGGTATCTTATATGACAATCATCGAAATCGGATAAACTTTACATTTGAATAACCTGAAAGATATTTCAAGATGAGGAAAGACCAATTTTTGTATTTGCTCATATCTTAACCCCACATCCACCCTTTATCTTTGATGAGGAGGGAAATTCTATTCACCCTCAACGTCCATTATAATCATTTTGATACCGAGGATTATCGAAAAATAGGAGGGACTACTGCTGAGTATCAGGAAATGTATTCAGACCAAGGAAACTATGTCTTTGGTGAAATTCTCGAAATGATCGATGAAATTCTATTAGAGTTGAATCACCTCCCATCATGATCATTCAAGGTGACCATGGTCCTGGTTCGATGGTTTCACATGTACTCTGACATAGAAGATAACAATCTGGATGAAAGATTTTCTATCATGAATGCATATTATTTTCCAGATGAAGATTACAGTTCACTTTACCCATCGATTACGCCAGTTAATACATTTAGAGTGATATTTAATGAATACTTCGAAGAAAATTTACCCTTATTACCAGATAAGAACTATTATTCCATTATTTATCGTCCTTATGAGTTTATAGACGTTACAGAGATGCTAAAATAGAGATAGTAGATCTATTCATGAAATCATCTATCGATCAAAGGAGTTTCATTATGTCAGGTTTTCCCGTCACCTAACCCTTATCTTGACCCTGGCACGGGAAGTATCCTTATTCAGGTGATCCTTGCTTCTGTCCTTGGATTCTTATTTATCATCAGGACAAAAATTGCCAACGCAGTTAAAATGGCTCTGGAGCAAGCTTACCAATAAAGGAGAATAAATGTAAATCGGGTTTAGACGTGTTTTGGATTCAAAACCAAGTATTTTTGTTTGAGATAAGAATGCTAATTAAAACCATTCGATTCGAATTCAGTACCGCCCACTGTCATAGACCCATCTCGAACCTCATAATGAGGCTGTAGAGCAATTCCTGGCCATGCTCAGATTTGAGCAGAAGAGTCAGGTAGAAAAGCTCTCAAAAGTCCTCAAATGAGGTTGACAGCTAACTGTCCCGGAAGAGCATAGTTTCCATACTTCCCACCCTATTTGCATCACAACTGCACCAGAACCACACCCAAATCAACTGGTTTGGCTGCTCGGTTTTCATCCAGACATTTGATTTCAGATAAATAATACAGTTTAGCGGATGTTAGTCCAAGTCGCGCTTGTACACACCGACAAGGATACGCTGACTGCCTATTACCGTGCAAATCAGATACAGCTTACACCGCTAAACCGAAAGTGATAAGATAATTAATATGACCAACAGAACATCCACCTTTCTGATGGTACTCAATGGTTCGATATGCGGATTTTTCTTCATTCGTTTATTCTTCTTTCCCCAGATGAGAACTGTGCGTAATGACTTGGTACAAGGCGTCCTGATTGGATTTGGGATGGCGTTTGTCACGGCTCAAATTTACGCAAGGATCAAGGTCCATAAAGTCAACGGCTGGATCACCATGTTCGGATTAGGCGAGCCCGGCAACGGCATGTTGCTGCGAGCCGCACACGCCCAGTTATTTCCCGGCCCGGTAAACGTACCACAAGAGGCAATGTATTGGACGACGTCCGGAGATAGCGAGGGGCATATACTCTCCGGAAAACACGCTTACATCATGCACTTCCCGCCGGGCGGTCTTCCGCCGAACAATGCATTCTGGTCGCTGACCATGGGCGATGCGCAAAATCACTTTGTGCCGAATCCGATCAATCGATACAGCGTCAATGATCGCTCTGGACTTGTGCCGAACGCCGACGGAGCCGTCGATATTTACATCCAGAGCACCACTCCGTCAGGCCGTGAATCCAACTGGCTACCCGCGCCCTCGGGCAATTTCATACTTTGGCTGCGCGTGTATATACCCGGCGCGGCCATTCTCAATGGTGAGTATACAGTACCGCCGATTGTCGAGGTGTCTTGATGACTCATATCGAGCATTTGCTTTTATTCGGTTCGGTCATGGTCGCGGTATGGTTCCTTTTCACCTGCTTTTGGCCACGTATGCTGCTGTCCGTATACAAGAGAGCGATTCTCGTTAAAGGGTTCGGTGACGGTCCCATC
Organism: uncultured Chloroflexia bacterium; assembly: GCA_963824175.1. GTDB lineage: Bacteria > Chloroflexota > Anaerolineae > Anaerolineales > UBA11858 > B10-G9. The sequence continues at coordinate 201,919 of CAWGOD010000013.1, forward strand.
CCGATCAATACGCTCTCTACACCGCCCCAATCACTTTTTGCAGATCCCCTCCACGCACCTGCCTCAGCATCAAAATTGGCGACAACGGGCGTGAACCGCGATACACTCCCTACAGTCGGCTGGCTTGATCTCTCCAAAGAGCCGCAAGTTTTGCATGTCCCAGACATGGCAGGCCGCTATTACAGTGTGCAATTCACGGATCCGTCGAAGAATACGAATTTCGCCTACGTCGGTAAACGCACCACGGGCACGCAGGCAGGCGACTACCTCGTGAGCGGCCCAGGTTGGGCTGGACAGGTGCCGAATGGCTAAACTCAGATATCCTCACCGAACAATTCAGTGCTGGTCATCGGACGGGTGTTCGTGGAAAGCGACAGCGACCTGCCGACTGTTTATCATCTTTCGAAGCAGATACAGCTAACACCACTTAGTCTCTGCTCAGGATAAACCCTTCGATATCACTCAGGGCAGGCTCATGGTTTCGAATTGGATGGGAAGGATGAACTTCCCTTCCACGGGGAATTAGCCTGATCCGCTCCCAAATGTAGTGTCGAGGGATCAATCCCCTCGATGTAATGAAACAATAACTGCCCATGAAGAGCACAAAATACACTCTTTCCAGCTTCCAAAGAAGCCATGGATATTCCTCACTCTATCAATTTTTTTTAAGGGAGCATTTTGAGTTTGTTATTTACAGGCTTTAAAAACCGCCACAGCGGACAAAGTTTTGTCGTTTGATAAACTCAGCTTGGTGCTGAAGGTGGGATAAACTTTTATCATTCTGGGAGAACATCCCGTTATAAATGAATAGTTCAGCACCATCATGGTCGTAGGCATCGTGCTTGTCCTAGCGTTAATGCTCTGATAAGATATCCATAAACTAAATATCAATTATGGCATTTTTTGAAGGGAGATTTACTATGAAAACAGATGCAGGCTCGAAGCTGCCAAAAATTGGATATTTGTATCATTATCCCAGGTTGGATCATCTTACCGATAAATTCAGGCTTGATATTTTTATCTCATCTACACCAACAGAAAAACATTTTGATGTTCTTCGAGTGACTCTCCCTGTAATCAATCAAGAAGGTGCCATAGAACACCTAAAAATCTCCAACCCCTGGATTCACGAAAAATCTTATCGTATATGTGCAGGAGTCGTAGTAATGGAGGATAGAAAAGGGAAAAAGGAAGAAGCGTTTATCTTCGGTGGAGAAATAAAAATCCTGGCAGGAAAGGACCAAACCGATTGTTATCTTGTATCTTCAGCTCCTATCTTCGAAATCAGTGGAGCACTACCATTAAATGAATTATACATTGATGAATTAAAAATAATTTTGGCAAAACAGCGCGCTGCTCACGGTCCGGATAGTGTCTATGAGACAAATTTGTGCAAGGCTTCCCCTGAAATCCTTTACTTAGCTTGTTTACGGGAACTCAAGAGCAAGCTGATAAAGTCTACACATAAGAATGAATTGGAATTCCAGTTGTTATACTATTTGAAAACAGAAGAACATCGCCTGTTCGCCGCAGGTATGGCACAGAACCGGGAAGATACGTTGGAAGAACTATTTGGTAGGTAGATTAATATTTAATAATGTCTCTTCTGGAAAGGAAAAAGTGCTGCAGCTTTGATAGTAAAGACTTCTAAATAAATTCGTCAAAATTATATACCTGCTGATCATGATAAATCTAAGTTATACAAAAATTATGACCAACCATATTTCATTTCTCCCATTCTGGTCACAGGTTCAGGAAGAAGTTTTTACTTGCAAAGCAACTCCCATCATGGATTGAAACGGAACGATGCCAACCGTCATCTTGATAATGTTGGGGATTACAAAGCCCGCAGGAGCACCAAAGATCAACTTTTCGAAAACATTCTTACTCAAATCGATAGCTCAAACGGTACAGTTAGTATTACCTCCACCACCCTACAGCTGGTTGACCTGCCCACTGTCAAAATAGATAATCCGAAGAAAGAGTGAAACTATGAAGCGATTTTTCCACAAACCCAGAACCATCGGCCATGCCCCCGGCTCATTGATCCCCCAGGATGAACCCAACCCGCGCCCCATCAAACTCACCTTGATAGAATACGGCCCGGAAATCCCGGTTATGGAGCAGCAGATCAAGAAGCTGTCAGAATGCATTCCCTTTAAAACCCAACCCGCCGTGAACTGGCTTAATATCGACGGCAGCCACCAGGTGGACCTGTTGGAGGAGATCGGCCGCCAACTAAATATTCATCCGTTGGTCCTGGAAGATATCCTCAACACCAACCAGCGTCCTAAACTAGAGGACTATGATGATTATCTTTTCCTCGAATTAAACATGTTATCCTGGAATGAGACACTCTCCCAGGTTGATGCTGAACAGATCAGCCTGCTTCTGGGAAAAAAATACCTGATCACATTCCAGGACCTTGAGAAAGATGTCTTCGATCCGGTCAGAAAGCGCATCCGGGAAGGAAAGGGCCGGGTGACCAGAAGCGGAGCGGATTATCTGGCCTATTCATTAATCGACGCTGTTGTAGATAACTACTTTTTTGTTTTGGAGAACCTGGGTGAGCAGATCGAAGTATTAGAGGAAGAATTGGTCACCGATCCCGATCCGGGCACTTTACATGCCATCCATGACTTGAAAAGAGAGCTGATCTTCCTCAGGAAATCGGTCTGGCCGCTCCGGGAAGTGATCAATGCCCTAGAAAGAGGAGAATCACCTCTCTTCGAGGAATCTTCCCTGGCATACCTCCGTGACGCCTATGACCACATCATTCAGGTCATTGATACCATCGAGACTTTCCGGGAAATGGCTTCCGGAATGCTGGACATCTACCTTTCCAGTGTCAGCAACCGCATGAACGAGGTCATGAAAGTGCTGACCATGATTGCCACAATCTTTATCCCGCTCTCCTTTATTGTCGGTTTATACGGCATGAACTTCAAGTATATGCCTGAACTGGGCTGGAAGTGGGGTTATTTTATGGTATGGGGTGTGATTATCATGGTTGTCACCGGTATGGTAATCTATTTCCGCCGCAAGAAATGGTTTTAATAATTAGGTGTCGCAGAGAATATTTTATCAGGAAGTACAACCCAGTTACCCAAGCACAAGAAAGTGATTATTAGGTTTACTTAGGACTTAAACATGCAATATGAACACCGCACCCAACCCCTGCTGCCAAAAAAACTATTTTATGCCAGGCTGCTAAAACATACAGCCATGTCTTTTTCTTTGTTGGTTTTTTCCCTCGGTGTCGGCATACTCGGCTACCGCCTCCTGGAAGGCTTTTCCTGGATCGATGCTCTTTTGAACGCCTCCATGATCCTGGGAGGAATGGGGCCTGTGAATCCTCTGACCACCAATCCGGGAAAGATATTCGCTTCTGTATACGCAATATTTTCCGGAGTGGTCTTTCTGGCAGGCGCCAGTCTGATCATCACCCCCATCGCTCACCGGATCATTCACCGGCTGCAACTGGAAGACAACTAAATAACCGATTGCACCCTTCCCGGCCAGCGGCATCAGCTGTAATGCTCAAACCTGTCAGAATAAAGGGAATAAGAACATGAAAATTTCAGAATATGTCTCCAAACAAGAAGTCCAGCGTGTCTGCCAGGAACTGGGGATCCGGGACTGGAGCCAGCTTTCTGCTGGCCAGGTCACGTTGGAAGAAGCTGAGATCATCCAAAAGGCCGTGGGAGGCGAAGCAGTACAAATTTCCAGCCTTGAATTTAAGCTGGGTCTGGAAGTTGAGCTGGAGCACGGCACCCAGTTCCCGGAAGCCAATGTGACCAATAATCACCCCTTATTAACTGGCATGATCGTATTGGCTCATCTCAAAGAAATGCTGGATTATTACCAGCGCCTGGAAGTGGCCGAGCTGGAAGGCGATCTATTAAAAGCTTTCCAGTCAAATAACCCCGAAAAACTCTATAAGAAGTTCGGATTGCTCATTCAGGCCCGATCTGAGCTGGCTCAAAAAGAAATCTCTGAATTCAGCTGACTCTAACAGAGGCATGATTGCTTTTTCTTCCCAGGGGGATCACATGGTTCATCCTGTCCTCTCATTCGAGAGGGAAATTTCCACAGATTCCACAGAATCCATAAGTTCCACCCCAATTGCACCCAAGCTGCACCCGAAACCCAACCAAGGAATGGCGACTCGAAAAGAAAAAGCGGAATATTCACATTAGTAACTTGAATATGGCTTCCATCATCGATGTTGATAAGATAGGCAACATCGGGAGAGATCGTTATCGACTCACATTTAAAGGTGAAAAGATAACATTGGATATCAAAACAGAATTTAGAAGTGGGTTAACAAGCAACATTGAGATAACAAGCATCAACGGTAGGCTGGAGGACTGATCAATAAACTAATAAATAATATCCACAACCAAATGAAGTATTTAATACATCTAACATCTGATCTTTAGTCAGTTGCTATTTATACCGGTTCGATTCGAGTCCAGAACCGCCCACTGTATTGAACTCGAACCTATAAAAAAAGCCCCGGCAGATTAACTCTGCCGGGGCTTTTCATTTTCTACTTAAATCAGCTATTTCTTCGTAAACACCAATTTATCCTCAGTCTCCGGATCCAGGTCCGCGACCACTGTGTCGCCGGTCTTGAATTCCCCTTGCAGGAGCTTCTTGGAAAGCGGGCTTTCGATGAATTTTTGCAAAGCCCGGATCAGAGGGCGGGCGCCGAAGTCAGCTGTGTAACCGTTTTTGGCGAGCCATAGATGGGCTTTTTTAGTCAGCGTAACCTTCAATCCGTTTTCAATCAACCTCTGGGTAACTTCCTGCAGTTTCAGATTGACGATCTTGACCATATCTTTCTCTGAGAGAGGTGAGAAGGTGATGATCTCGTCGATCCGATTCAGGAATTCGGGGCGGAAGGCGTCTTTCAAAGCTTTATTGATCTTATCTCTAGCCTCGATATCAGTATCGCTGGCTGTACTGTCCAGGAATCCCAGGCTGCCGGAGCGGCTGACATACTCTGTCCCCAGGTTGCTGGTCATGATCAAAACACAGTTACGGAAATCCACCTGGCGGCCCTGGCCATCAGTCAGGCGGCCGTTATCCAGGATCTGGAGTAAAGTGTTCCAAACCTCAGGATGGGCTTTTTCGATCTCATCAAATAGGATCACCCGGTAGGGGCGCCTGCGGACCGCTTCGGTCAGCTGGCCGCCTTCCTCAAAACCTACATATCCTGGAGGAGCGCCGAATAAACGCGAAGCGGTATGCTGCTCACGGTACTCACTCATATCCAGCCGCAAAAGGGCATCCTCATCATCAAACAGGAATTCTGCCAGGGCTTTGGCCAATTCGGTTTTACCTACACCGGAAGGTCCAATAAAGATAAAGGAGCCTATCGGCCGGGTCGGATCCTTCAAGCCGGACCGGGCGCGCCGGATGGCATCGGATATAACCGTAATGGCTTCATCCTGGCCAATAATTCGCTCATGTATCCGTTCTTCCATGCGCAGCAGTTTTTCCGCTTCGGCTTCCAGCATGGATGTCATGGGAATCCCTGTCCATTGTGAAACGACCTCTGCTACATCATTTTCATCAACAACTTCATCCAACTCATGTTCCGATTCCCAGTCATCCCGTGCTTTGTGGAACTCTTCTTCCAGGCGGACACGCTGGGTTTGCATGGTAGCCGCCCGTTCATAATCCCGTTCCTGGCCAGCAACCTCTTCTTCATTCTTCAGATGTTCAATTTCGGTTTGTTTTTCTTTCAGTTCAGGCGGCAGGGAGTATAAAGCCACCCTTAATTTGGCCGCGGCTTCATCCATCAGATCGATGGCGCTGTCCGGCAAATGCCGGTCAGTCACGTAGCGGTTGGCCAGGTTCACAGCGGCTACCAGGGCTTCATCAGAAAACCGGACTTTATGATGGGCTTCATAGCGATCCCTGAGCCCTTCCAGCATTTGAATACTCTCTTCCACGGAAGGTTCTTCGATAAAGACCGGCGCAAAACGTCGTTCTAAAGCGCTGTCTTTTTCAATATACCTATGATACTCATCCAGAGTGGTTGCGCCAACACACTGCAGCTCACCGCGCGCCAGGGCTGGTTTAAGCATATTGGAAGCATCCATCGCGCCCTGTGCGGCGCCAGCGCCCACCACGGTATGCAGCTCATCGATAAAGAGGATTATTTCCCCATCAGCCTGTTTAACATCATCGATGGCCGCTTTAAGACGTTCTTCGAATTCACCCCGGAATCGTGATCCAGCGATCATTCCGCCCAGATCCAGGGAAACCACTCGTTTCCCGGAGAGGATCTCTGGCACATCGTTGGTAGCAATTTTCTGGGCCAATCCTTCAACGATGGCTGTTTTTCCCACACCAGCCTCACCAATCATAACCGGGTTATTTTTAGTTCTGCGCGAGAGGATCTGGATCACCCGCAGAATCTCTGCATCTCTGCCGATCACGGGATCCAATTTCCCTTCCCGGGCTAATTTGGTTAAATCGTCGGGAAAATTTTTCCAGGGCTTTGTAGCGATTTTCCGATTTGGGATCTGTCACCCGCTGTCCTCCGCGGATCTGATCAATCGCCCCATAAACTCGATCTTTAGTAAGCCCTTCTACTTCTAGCAAACGTGCTGCCGGAGTGTTCTTTTCATCCAGGATCGCTAAAAATAGATGTTCCGTGGAAATAAACTCGTCCTTCAGACGGTTAGCTTCTTGATTGGCAACATCCACAATGCGCTTCACTCTGGGAGTGATAAACACCTGTCCCGCCCCACGGCTGCCAAAAATACTTGCTTTCTGTGTGTTTTTCAAGACGTGATCCAAACGATCGCTAAGGTCGATCCCCTGGATGTTGAGATTCTGTAAAACCTGCGAAATCGCACCCTCTGGCTGTTCGATCAACGCCAGCAGCATGTGTTCCGTGTCAATCTGATTATGGCCGTAGCGCTGGATTATTTCCGCAGCCCGCTGGGCAGCTTCCTGTGCCCGCTCTGTAAAACGGTCAAATCGCATCATATAAACACCATCCTTCCTTCAATGGGTGATATGTATTTTGTAGATCAACGATAAATCTACTTATCACAAATTATTATAACAAGGTGTCGTTAGATAAATGTATGAATCAACCAATATTTGATCGAGGGATATTATTCTCTGATCACTCTCTAAAGTGCAATAATTAGACCGTGAATTCCGGTATCAAAGTGAGTCGCTATTTCACCCTGGGATTCATCCCGAGGCTAAACCAAGCAAACCTATATCCCAACGCGGAGGTCCTGAGTAAAGCGAAGGATCACAGTCGAAGGGCATCTCGACTCCACTCGATGATTTGAATAGTTTCTATCCCCTTCAACAAAAAAGGGCGACGCAGCCCTTCAACAAGCTCAGGATCGGTGCGTCGCCCTTATATTATTATTGGAACATCCAGTCTCTTCCTTCCGGTCTTATTTGCCCTACACTTCCCCTTTTTCCGCCAAATACTCCTGATACGCCTTCCAGCCTGGGCACCAACCTGTGTGCCAGCGCCAGAAACGGCCCAGCATGGAATTGGGTTTTTCTTCAGCCTTCAGACGCATTGGACAATTTACGCACTTGGGTTCTTCAAGCATTTCCACCATTGAGTTCTCCTTTGTTCTTTCCTATTATTATAACCAATCCTGTCAGTGCCAGGACAGAACTCAACCCGTATAACAGCCCCTTCAGGAGGTGTTTTAGACCCACAATCGGGGTCGGCTGCTGGCAGCCGCTTTCCAGGATGGGGATCCCTTCCCGGCAATCCATAATCCTTCTCCGGCCTTTCCCGGACAGTTGCACTGTCCGGATTTCAGGTTTGTATTTTCTCTCAGCAATGTCAGCAGCCATCTGTTCTCCAGTCTGGAGTTCAATATACTGACTTGTTTTAGTAGCCATTTTTCCCTCTATATCATGCATTTGCTGAGCTTCCGGATCCAACCAGATCTAAATTAGTGAATATCGATCGATGACACGCCGGTTTCAATCCGGATATCAACTTTATTAGGTGCTTTTTCATAATCAACGGACTGATACACGCCGCCCGTTTTCGGGAACCTGGTTTGATCCACGTCCACTGAAGCCAACCCATGTTCAGCTTCAACCCTGGCTGCCACACCTTCCGGCACCGTGATATCAATCGACGCTGCGCCTGCTTCAATTTTGAGATAGGTCAGACCCGCCGCAGCCGGCAGTTTCAAGTTGGTTGAACTGGCTCCGGTTTTCATGACGATATTCTTGACATTTAAAGCCGTCATATCCAGATGGGCATCCACAGCGCCAACTTCAAAGACCAGGTCCAGGGGGATTTCATCGGTCAGGCCGAATTCCCACAGCATTCCCTTTCCTCCAACCCAGTTCCCGGGATATAACATATCTGGGAATGCCAGCCGTTGGGCCTGCAGAACTACATCAAGTCTGTTCCCTTTTTTGATGACCCGGGGATCCAGGCCTGTGGCAAAAATCCCCGAGACAAGTTTGCCGGGTTCAGCGATTCCGGTCAGTTCCAATTCTGCCAGCGCCGTGTTTGACAACAATTGAAGCACTTTCCGAATCATCCAGGTCTACGGATCCTTCAACCATTTCCACCTCACCAGTCCCGGTGGCAGTTCCGATCAGGAACCAGACTCCCAGACCTATCAGGAAAACTGGCCAGAAGAATCGCCAGATATTGACGGAAATTATTCCCAGGTTATTGGCCAGCAAGGCAAAACCGAACCCTACTAACATAACCGCCCAAAATAATCTGCTTGAACGCATAATTAACTCTCCTGCCTAACCGATGATCCGATTAGGACTCTTTTTTAGTAAAGAATGTTCTAAACATCAAGACAACACCCAGCAAGATCAACAGCACTGGCCAATATCTTCCAGCCATGCCGACGGCGCCAAAGAAAGAACCAAAAACCGCCAGCATGATGAAGCTGATAAACATCAGCGTGGTGCCATCTTTCAGGGAAGCGTCGCCGCCCAACAAACTCATCAATACAATGCCAATACCTACAAAACCAGGGATCAAGGTCCAGATGTAGGACCAACTCTGCCAATCACCTGTATACCACTGATAGGCCAGAATTCCACCCAGGCCGCTCATAATAGTAGCAGGAACTGCCATACCTGGCTCACCCACGGCTGCGCCCAGGATAAACAAGACCAACCCGATTCCGATCACGATCCAGGGCCAGGAAAAGATTTCCCAGAAATCAGGCATAAAGTCCGGTAGAACCTGGGCAGCAAATAAAACAGCTCCGACCAGGATCAAAATGGCACCGCCAACTATACTAGTTCGTTTTTCCTTATCCATCGTAACTCTCCTTATGTAACAAAATAATAGCTGATTCCGTTCATATGTTAACGAGCTGGATTTCCAGCTCAAGCAGAAAAGAGAGTCTTTCCTGTTGATAGATAATACAAAACCGTTATTCATACCAAGTTGTTTGGTAGAATAAAAAAACAGGCAGTTATCTCTTTTCACTCATTTATACGTAGAATTTCAATAAAAGTTTCTCGCGACTCACATTATTGATGCTAATTCTTTGTTAGCCATAGGAGGCTCTAAGATGAAATCTCTAACAAAATGGGTATTCCTGTTGACCATTAGCTGCCTGGTAATTCGTATTAACGGCTTGCGATTTTTGGCCTACACCATCTCCCTCCTGCGTACCTATCTACGATGTCACCAAACCTGATGATACCGATGACGGAGTTTGCTCCCCGGCAGACTGTTCACTGAGGGAGGCAGTAGGCAATGCCAATTCCTGCCCCGGTTTACAGACCATAAACCTACCTGCGGATGGATATACATTGACCATTGATGGAGATGATGAGAACCTGAATAAAACTGGCGACCTGGATGTACTTGATGATCTGGTTATCGTTGGTGCTGGCGCTCCCTCGATCAACGGCAATATCGAAAGATCCTTTTATATTCACTCAGGCGTGACAGCCACCTTCGAGGCCATCTGGCTGACCGATGGTGACGCCATCTACGGGGGAGGATTGGTCAATGAGGGTGACCTCACTTTGAATAATTTCACCTGCAACTACAACAACGTCTCGATCCCGCCAGGAGGAATGGGTGATGCCATGGGAGGCTGCATCTTCAATACAAGCAACCTGATCATCAACAACGGCCACTTCCTGGCCAACACAGCTGGCTATGGTGGCGCAATCTACAACCTGGATAACGCTACCGCCCTCATTGAGAACAGCAACTTATATGGAAATATAGCCGAATTTAATGGCGGCGCCCTATGGAATGGGGTAGATGCAGAGTATACTGTTAAATAACAGCACACTAGAGATGAATGAAGCCGGCATTGACGGTGGAGGTGTTTGGAACCATGGAGATTTTTATGGAGATGGGTTGGTCCTTGAAGACAATCAAGCTATCGATAGAGGTGGTGCGATTTATGTCTGGATGGACACATTTACCCAGTTCACCAACAGCTGGCTGACAGGAAATTCCGCAAATTGGGGGGGTGGATTACACAATAATAACGGCATGGTCCATTTCTATGAGAGCGGGATTACCAACAATACCGCAACCGGTCCAGTTGGTGGGGGAATATATAATAACGGTCCTGTACCTACCGGCGGATTGTTGCTTAAAAACGTAACTGTCAGTAATAATACTGCCATGGGAGGAGTGGGCGGAGGTGGAATATACAACACTGGTAATTTTGATTTCAGGTTTATTACCGTCTCTGGCAATGATCCTGAAGGTCTGAGGATCGACACCGGGGGAGAGATCAAAATTCGCAGTTCAATTCTTGCAGATAATCCGGGCGGTAACTGCAGTGGGATCGCCCCGGATTCACTGGATTACAACATATCTGGTGATACCAGCTGTGTGCTGACCGGCGCCCATGACATCACAGACACTGATCCTCTTCTGGAACCTCTTGGATTCCATGGCAGCACAGCACCCAGCCATCCCCTGGGAGTCGGCAGCCCGGCGATCGATAGCGGCGTTCCAGATCTGTGTATCGCCAATGACCAGAATTACACCTCCCGGCCCCAAGGTACCTTGTGCGACAGGGGAGCATTTGAAGTTTCAAGCCCATCAGGTCCTGGCGGCTCAATCAGCGGATGGACCTATATCGATGCCGATCGCAATGACATCTTTGATCCAACTGATGGATATATGTCTGGTGTGATGGTGGATATCCATGCGGGGGCATGCCCGCCAGCCGGTCCAATCCTCGAAACAGCCGAATCTGACAGTGACTGGTTTCTATGAGTTCCCTGACCTTCCGGCCGGCGACTACTGCCTGCAGACCTCCCCCATTCAGCAGACACTCTATCCGGATGATATCGGAGTCAGCCTCAGTTCCGGGGATGCCCTGACCGAGGTAAACTTCCGTTATCTGCTTTCTCCGATGGGAGATTCATCGATCAGCGGCCTGGTCTGGCATGACCTCTGCGCAGTTCCCAATGCCACGCCATCCTCTCCACCTCCTGGGTGCATCTGGCTGCCCGGCGGCGGTTTGGGTGCTGACGGGATCTATGATCCTGCTGAACCAGGAATTGAAGGGTGTAAAGTCAGGGTCTTCAGTGGAGCTTGCCCTGCAATGCCGGTCGCGCCGGCAGCTGAAGTCTATACTAATATTAATGGTGAATACACCGTCCCGATCCTGGGATCCGGGACCTGGTGTGTGGTTGTGGATGCCCTGGAAACACCCAATGACAGTATTCTGATCCCCGGCAATTGGACCTATCCCGTAAGGGATGCCGACCCGGCTGAATATGAAGTGGTCCTCGGTGCAGGAGAGGACGCAGTGGATGTCAATTTTGGCTGGGATTACCATTTCCTGCCGATCGCAGATGAACCCGCCAGCAACTTCTGCATCCTATCGAACAACGCGTTTCTCCGCACCGGACCCAGCAGCACTGATTATCCGACGAAAACCGCCTTCCTGAAAGGCCATCTGTTTGAGGTCCTCGCTGTATCAGGCCCAGATCGTCCGGGCTGGTTTTACGGCCAGGATGAGGCAGGATTTGATGGCTGGATCGCCCAATACCTGATGGAATGTCCAAGGCCTAGACCTAAAGAATCTGGAGGTCAAAAAATCTCCCCCGGTTCCGATTAAAACCCCCACGCCTCTGGTCTGCACTCCCGAACTGCCCCCAGATGCATGTAAAGAAGCCGGAGGGGAAATGAGCTCAACAGTGACCAGAGCACCAACTGCATCTGCCCAAAATAACATATTGAGGTCTGGACGACTAAAAAAAGGAGCATTCCTTCTGGAATGCTCCTTTTGATATTATCTCAGGATAAGGTCTCCCAAAAGGAAACCTTTTCCTTGATCGACTATTTAGCTTTCCTCTTGGCCCCAGTTGATAGTTGATATTTTTCGGGCCCGGTTTCAGACCCGGAATCTTGATGATCTCATACTTGATCAACAGCCAGAAGATCCCCACCAGGACCATAATACCGGCCACAACTCGAGAATAACTGATATCTGTTCCCGGGATGCGGGGCTGATCCGGTCGGAAGAACTCAATGATTTCGCGTCCGACGCCTTCCAAGATCAACCAACCAGCAAAGATGGTGGCGGGTTTGATCTTCTTTTTAAATTCCAGGGCAATCCAGAGCAGTAATCCTGCGGCCAGGAAATTCCACAACATCTCATAAGCAAAGGCGGGGTGGAAACGAGTGAACTCATAAGGGAATTCGTACATATTCCGCCAGGGAGCGATCCGATGAAACTCATCAATCCGGATTCCCCAGGGAAGATTCAGTTGGCTGACCATAGAGTTCCTGGTTGATAAAATTTGCCGGGCGAACCAGGGCTTGGCCGATCAACAAAGCCGGAGCGGCTGCGTCCAAGAAAACTCTGAAATCCAGCTTAGTCCTTTTCACAAAGATCAAAGCACCCAGAGCGCCAAACAGAACCGCACCATAAAAATGCAGTCCGCCTTGCGGCAGGTTGATGATCTGCAAGGGATTATCGATGTAGTAGCGCCCTCCCCCAGCAATATCATTAAGGACATACCATAGCCTGGCACCCACAATACCAAAGGGAACAGCCCAGATCAATAATTCCCAGATGTGTTCTCCATTTTCCCCTCTTTGCTTGACACCCCACTCCGCAACCAGGCCGGCCAATATGATACCAACAGCCATGATCACACCATACCAATGCAGTGAAAAGTTCGTACCAGGGATAGTAAAGATAATCGGGTCCATAATTTCCTCCATAAGAGGGATTAGTCCCTGAAGGGACTCAATCCCTTAAATTATCTATTATCTGGATAAGAACAACCGCGATTATCTTACCATAATAAGAAATCGCGGTTGAACAAGTTTAGAAGTAATTTATCTTTCAGTCTTCCCCAGCCATCCAGGCAGGTTTTTTCCCATCTTTCTCCGGAAATCTCGGTAGGACAGTAATTGCAATCGGCAGTACAGATTGACCATCGATCTGCAGGCAATCACCCCGTGATCCGCCAGCTGCGGTACATACGGTAAGCTCTGTTCCGGGTGATATCAATTCACGATCAACCAGAGCCAAGCCCACCAGGTTGCCCTCCACATCCATGGAACAGCTGGTTACATGTCCTACTTGCTGGTTCTCTTTGTTGATTAGCAGGTCCAGCTCCTTTGGCCGGCGGGTTCGTTTTTCGATCACACCGGAATCGCACGATCTCCCGCTCCCGGCTTTGCTCCTTGGCTAAAAGAGCATCTCTCCCAATGAAAAAATGGCTTGTGGTATTTCACATACCCAGGGAATCCCGCTTCGACTGGAGTGATCTCCAGAGGACCAGCCAATTCATGGCCATATAATGGAAGCCCAGCTTCGATCCGGGTTGAATCCCTGCAAGCCAGGCCTGCTGGTTTCACTCCGAAGGGCTCTCCTGCGTCCAGGATCAGATTCCAGAGTTTTTCCATCTGCTCTGGATGGACCAGGATCTCAAATCCCCAATTTTCGCCCGTATATCCGGTTCGGGCCACCACCAGGGGAATTCCTCCCAATTCACAGGACATCAATTCCGTGCGTCGCAGGCGGGAAAGAGCTCGTTTCAGGACCGGATCATCTGTCAATGCCTGGAGGATATTCAACGAACGGGGTCCTTGCAGGGCAAGGTCTCGCTTCTGAGCTTTACCACTGGCCGGATCCTTCAAATTCCTGATCACAGCCGGTGCTTCTACCTTTATCCAGGGACGATCTTGATCAATGACCACTTTCCCATTGTTAACCGCATTTATCCAATCCCAATCCTTCTCTTCGTTAGAAGCATTGATCACTAAATAATAATATTCCGCGCTGACCCGGTAGATAATGCCATCATCGATCACACTTCCATCAGGTTTCAAGAAGTAGCCATAGAGCGATTGTCCATCATCCAGCCAGGCAGCATAATTGGAAAAAACAAGATCCAGGAAAGGCGTTGCATTGGGGCCTGAGATCTCAAAAACACCCATATGGGCGACATCAAATAATCCTGCGCTATTTCGAACCGCTTGATGTTCTTCCTTGACAGAGGAATATCTCACTGGCATTTCCCACCCGGCAAAGGGGACCAATTTACCTCCCAGATCCTGATGGACAGTATTGAGTTCAGTTTTCTTCAACGGGGACTCTTTCTCTTCCCAGCCCCAATCTTCCTGTTGATGTTTCGGCAGGTCCCCTTTGATTGAATCCTGGCCGATAAAATAGGGTTTGGATAGATCAAAACGATCAGGATGCTCTTCATAGATTGTATTTACGATCAGTTCCTGCACTAATCTCAGCTTGATAAGGTTTGCCCTGTTCCTCTACCAGCTCCAGGATGACCGGACCTTCTACTTTCCTGAAAATATCTTTTTGATCAAAGCAGATATATCCATCACTAATACCCCGCATCCAGGACAGCAGTTTCCCTGTTTGGGCAGGCTGAGACGAGATCAAATAACCATCCCGTCCCCTCGAATCTGTCTCAATTCGACTGATCTCAACTTCAGCTAGCAAAGTACCTTCAGCATCTAAGGAAATATGATACCGCTTTTTCACCTACTGCCAGCTCCATCAGATTGGATGTGATCAACTGGTTCAAAAATTGCCTGGCTCTGAAGCCGGTCACTTTGATCTGTCGAGTTTCCCCTTCAGGAACAGTCTCGAATTCCTGATAATGCGGATATCCAAAACCTTCAATTTCCAGATCAATACCTGCTTTTCCGGCAATATTAGCTACGTCTGATCGGACTTCTTCCAAAATATTCAAGTCAACTTTAGCTCTGGGCAGCTTCCCTGCCAATCCTTGATAAACAAAAGGTTTCAGGTTGGAGAGCAATTTATGCATTAAACCTGCCAGGGTATCCATATCTTTCTCTACCAGGCCGCGCTGGGTCAGCCAGGGAGTGCCTAAACGGATACCAGTCGCCAGGGATGTTTCCAGGTCCCCCGGAATGGTATTCTTATTGGCAACCATTCCAGCCAGGTCAAGAATGCGCACTGCCGGTTCTCCCCAGACAGGGTAATCCATTCCAGTTGGCTGCGCTGAAGGAGTAGTAATCGATTTCAGATCCAGCAGGATTAAATGAGTGTCTGTTCCACCGTAAGCTAACCTCAATCCACGTTTTGTAAATCCTTCTGCAAGAGCCTTGGCATTCTTTACGATTTGGCGCTGCAGCATTTTGAACTGGTCAGTCTTTGCCAGTTCAAAAGCTACTGCCATGGCAGCAAATTTATTGACATGCGGGCCGCCTTGTTCTCCCGGGAAAATAGCCAGATCGATTTTTCCAGCCAGATCCTCATCGGTAGTCAGCACCACCGCGCCGCGCGGGCCCATCAGGGTTTTATGAGTGGTAAAGGTCACCACATCAGCAATACCAACCGGGTTGGGATAAACCCCGGCCGCAGCCATCCCGGCCACATGAGAGATATCTGCCATCAGGTATGCACCGCAGGCGTCTGCGATCTCTCTGAACTTCTCCCAATCCGGAGCCCAGGGATAAGAAGTGTAACCAGCAACGATGATCTTGGGATGATGTTTCAGCGCCAGATCTCGAATAGAGTCATAATCCAACCGTTCAGTATCCGGATCAACCCCATAAGAGACCACATTGTAGCGCTGCCCGGAAATGTTAAACTCGGATCCATGGGAAAGATGGCCTCCCTGATACAGGTCCAAGCCCATAAAGGTATCTCCCGGCTCCATCAGGGACCAGTAGACGCCCAAATTGGCTGGCGTTCCGGATAAGGCCTGGACATTCACATGGATCTGTTCTGCTGGAACCTCCTTGGTGGCAAAAAGCTGAGCAGCTTTGCGCTGGGCCAGGCATTCCAGGATATTGGCATATTCCTTTCCCTTATAAAATCGGCGATCCGCGTAGCGCCGATAATTGGCCAGGTGCCAGGCGATATCTCTCAGGCCTTCTTCATCTTCCAGGACCATTTTTGAAGGAGGATATCCTTCAGCATATAGATTCTGGAAACGAGTGCCCAATGCATCACGAACAGCTTGGGGCACATAGGACTGGGAGGGAATAAAGATCAATTTCCTGGCCTGGCGTTCATCTTCCCAGCGGATCAGATCGGCAACAAATGGAGCAGCTTCACTTATTTCCTGTCGGAAAAGGAAATCATCAAATTCTTTATTTGACATAGATACCTCTATTCAAAATTGATCAATTTCGACATGAGAGTTAAAAAATTCCTGAACCAAAACAGGGATCAGGATATGTAATGAATTTAACCATAGTCCCTAAGCTGATTCAAATGACAAAAAACATGACATTTGAACCCCAAAAATCAGCCGAAATGAGCTAATTGAGCTGATCAATCGCTTGCACCCTTTCTAGAGACAGGAGTAAACTTTATGGGACATTTTTCTGGGTTGTGAATCTCTTAGGAATGAAAATGCAGCCAGCAGACATATTAGGGTTGGATTGCAATAGTACCATCGATAATGTTACTATGGGGTCTATTCAAAGGTAAAGCAATATGCGGAAAGTGGATACTTCTTATCTATCTCACGATGAATGCTGGGGAGTCCAGATCAACGGACTTAAGCATTGTCAAAACTGCAAATGGATTGGGATCAGCGCCTGTGAAGGCAAAAACATCCGCCTCACCGGTTTTAATTCCAAAGGTTACAGAATTGGGGACAATGGATTGATCGCTGATGAGTACAACAGCGAATATGATAAATCAGGGACACTACCCTAATAAGCCCTGTTAGACTTTATCCAGTCAGAGTCTTCCTCATGTATTGAACCCGCTCAAAAGCTGCTACATTCTTCTCATCCCTGCTTAGTTTACCCTGGATCTGGTTTACAGATGAGTAGTTCTTCTTCTGAAGCCATTCTTCAAGGCCAGACAGTAATGTGCTCGATGTATTCAATACCATGTTTATAAAAAGCAGAACAGATCTGGGTGGCTGCCGCGCCAACTAACAAGATGTTTAATCACACCATCCGCGTCATGAATGCCCGTATTGCCCGCAATATCACACTCAACCCTGCTAGAAAGCAATGAGACCCAGCGCAGTGATTGAGTGATTTCCTCCGGTCCACTGAGAATATTATCCCGGACCACCTTTTCGTTCTCAAGATCGATATCCGGACTGTAAAAACGGTTAAAAAGAACAACCGCATCTGCACCAGCTTTCTCAAGCCTATTCACCAGACTGATAGCATTGGTAAAGAAAGGACCAATTTTCACTGCAACAGGAACTTTGACGTATTTTTTCACTTCAGTGACAATCTCGATATAGGTATCTTCTATATCCTGGCTGCTTGTTTTTTCATCAAAAGGCATAATAGAAATATTGAGCTCCAATCCATCAATACCAGCTTCTTCCAATTTTGCCGCAAACTTTGGCCACTCATTGGGAGTTGTGCAGTTAATGCTTGCAATGATAGGAACCGAGGTAACTGTCCTTGGCTTCCTTGATCAATTGTAGATATTCATTAATCCCTGCTCCTTGGAATGGGAATTGATAAATTCGACAGCCTCCGGGAACCAGAAATATGTTTTGATCCTGGTCCATCAGTTTTTCCGGATCGGCCAGCAATTGTTCTTCAAAAAGTGATTTTAATACAATCGCCCCGGCGCCTTGATCAACACATGCTTTAACATTTTTTATGAGCCGGTTAGCCTGGAACTGCTGACGATGATAGGGTTTTTAAGCTTTAATCCCATGTAGGTTGTAGAAAGGTCCATATTTGAATCCTCTTTTGTCTTTAACATGTTTTAATTTGTCATTCAATTTCAGGACTAGATCTGGTTTTTCCAGGACAATTTTCATATAGGAGAGGGCTTTTTCCATGTTGTCCAGAGCCTTCTCTGAAATCCCTTCCTTGAAATCCCACTCATACCCCTTAATATGCAGGAGCAGTACGGGGGGTTCTTTTTGAAAGAGCTCTTTGCAGAGTTCCACGACATACCCGGGGGAGGCAGCATGGGTTGTAAAAGAGACTTTTGTATTTCCATCAACCTTGCTCAGGCAGAAATCTTCGATTTCTTCCTGGGATGCATCGGCAAAGATCACAAGATCCTTATTGGAAATGGCTTCTGCATCTTCGATATTGAGTTGGTAGTTACTTTCAAATTCAATATTCACCAACTTCGTTCTCAACTGCCCACTCTTCCAATCTTCTTACAAGTTCAACGCCCAATCCATCGTCCTGCCTGCCGGGATTTCCATAGCCATAAACCAGGATCTGCATCAAAAGCTCAGGTCCTCTTCTGATCGATTAACCGGTCTTTGGCATCATATAGCGAGATTTCCAGCGGCATCTGGCCTAGAGCGTGGGTTGCGCAGCTCAGGCAGGGATCATAAGCCCTGATCGCCACTTCCACAGCATTCATCATTGGTTCGGTGATTTCCGCTTTGCCATCCATCCAGGAATGCGCGACGCTGTTGACCGACTGATTCATGGGTTCATTATTATTGGTTGTCGAAACGATCAGGTTCACTTTGGTCAGCTGATCATCATCATTGATCTCGTAATGATGGAACAGGGTTCCCCTGGGAGCTTCCAGCAAACCAATACCTTTCTTAACCTTGGTCCCTTTTGTGACCAGCTCACCTTCCATCAGGTCAGGATCATTCAGAAGCTCTTTCATCATCTCAGCCGAGTGCAGTAATTCGATCAGCCGGGCATAATGATAATGCAGGCAGGTATTATTGGGTTTGCCGTTGGTGACGGCTTTATACGCCTCAAACTCAGCCTGTGCCAGAGGTGATGGAATGAATTCACAGGTATTCAACCTTGCCAACGGTCCTACCCTGTACCAGCCCTTTTTCGGACCCAGGTGTTTGAGATAAGGGAATTTCATGTAGCTCCAGGATCGGACTTCCTCTTCGATATATTGCTCATAATCCTGATAATCAACATCGTCAAGGATTTTATTTCCTTCCGAATCAACAGCTCTTAGAACACCATGGTAAAGGTCAAGCGCACCATCTTTCCTTACCAGGCTGAGGTGATTGGAGGGGAAAGAAGCAAAATCATCGATAAAACTCTGGTTCTTCGAGTAATAATCCTTGAAGAACTCCATCACGCCCACTGACCAATCAAGCATCTTATCAATGTTCTGGAGTTCCGGCCCGTTCAGGAATAATTCTTTATCCTCAGGACTGAGGTGTTTGTTGATGCCGCCGGGGATGGCTCCTGTACCATGGATCTTCTTACCAGCTGTGGCGCGGATGATCTCCTGACCGAACTTTCTCATCATCACACCCTGAACAGCTAGGTCTTTATGCTCCAGAGCTACACCGATCACATTGCGGATCGCTGGATCCGCGTCTATACCAAATAGCAGATCCGGTGAAACGAGATGGAAGAAATGCAATGCATGGGATTGGAACATTTGCCCATAATGCATCAACCTTCTCATCTTTTCGCCGGTCGGGGTCAGCCCGTCTCCTGTGCCTGCTCCTACGATAACATCAAGAGCTTTGGCAGCTGCCAGGTGGTGACTCACGGGGCAAATACCGCACAGTCTTTGGACCAACACCGGCGCTTCCCAATAAGGCCTTCCCTGCACAAAACGTTCAAAACCTCTAAATTCAACAATATGAAGCCGGGATTCAGTTACCTGATTATTGTCATCTAGGTGAATGGTAACCTTTCCGTGGCCTTCAACTCTGGTTACCGGTTCAATGGTGATTTTCTGTGACATATATGTATCCTTTTATTAATCAAATTTTACAACTTCATAAGGTAGACTCAGCTCGTCCCCTGTAACCAATGCCACTAGGGCGTTCCAGATCAGGTCTGCAGTTGGCGGGCATCCCGGAAGGTAATAATCTATCTTCACAATCTCGTGGCACGGATAGACCCGGTCCAGGATCATCGGAAGCTCATCATCATTGGGCAGGATCTTCTCAGTGTTCAAACCCACAGTGGGACCGTTGAGATAAGCCTCATCAATGCACTCTTTGACAGAGATACCGTTCCTGAGTGCAGGAAGACCGCCCATAATGGCGCATTCGCCGACAGAAACGAGGATCTTGCAGTGTTTTCTGAATTCTTTCAAGACTTCAATATTCTCGCTATTGCAGCATCCACCCTCTATCAGACCGATATCACACTCTTTTGTAAAGGTCTTGATATCATCAACTGGAGATTTATTGAATTCCACCAACTGAATCAATTCCAGGATCCTTTCGTCAATATCCAATAAGGACATGTGGCAACCGAAGCAACCTGCAAGTGAAGTCGTTGCTAATACTGGTTTACTCATAGTATTTATCCCTGTTGTATGTTATTTATTTTCAATGTCGCTGCCGATTGGCAATATATCAAATTTTCGTTCCCCGATCGGCACAATATAACCCTGTTCTTTCTTGAGGATGGCGCCAACAGGGCAAATATCCATCGCCTCCTGAGCTTCTTCTTCTGTAAGCATTGAGGCAAGCTTCTCATCCATCACTGACATGCAGGTGTTCCCCGCCTCTGCCGCTGAAGGCAAATACGTTTTTGCCATCTTTTGTGACCGTCCGAATGCAGCGTTTGCACATGATGCAGCGGTTGCGGTCATGGAAGATATAGTCAGCGCTGGCATCCACACCCTTGATTGGGAATTCATAAGGAAAACGCGGTACAAGCATCTGGTAAAGATAACCGAGGGCTTGCAATTCACAATTTCCGCTTTTCTCACAGGATGGGCAGAAGTGGTTTCCAGAAACAAAGAGCACTTCTACGATAGCCTTTCTAAGCTCATTTAGTTCCGGGATGTCATTTTCCACAACCATGCCGTCAGCGACAGGCGTTGTGCAGGCTGTCATATTGTGACCATTGACCTTCACGTTGCAGATCCTGCAGGATCCAGCAGCCTTTACACCTTCAACATGGCACAGAGATGGGATAAACACACCATTCTCCTCGGCCGCGTCGATCAGAGATTGGCCTTTCTCGGCATAACAAGTCTTCCCATCGATTTCAAATTGGAGTTTTTCGTTTTTGTTCATAGCTGTTTACTCTTTTATTCTCCCTGGATTAATGGGATTTGATATTCGGTACTCTGCCGACCACTTCACATGATTCCGCAACAGCATCTTCCATGTTGAAAGTGGAAAAATATACCTGATCCGTCTTGACCAGGTCCTCATAGAGATTCCTGAAATTTTCAATCGTTGTAATGATTGGATTCGCAGAAGTTTGGCCAAGGCCGCAGCGGTTGGCCTGTTTTCCAAATCTGGACCAGGTGAGCAGTTCATCTATGTCATTCTGAGTCCCATTTCCATCCAGAATCCGGACCAGTTTATTTCTCAAGGTGACGGTCAAGGATCTACAAGGACCGCACGAACCGCAAGATTCTTCAATGAAGAAGTCCATAAAATTCAGGACAAAGTCATTCAGCAGATCGCGTTCTTTGCCGATGACGATCATTGAACCACCAGTAGCAAGATCTTCAAAAGCAATTTTCCTGCTGAACTGGGAAGGATCTATACAGGTTCCGGAAGGGCCGCCCACCTGCACTGCCTGCACAGAGGAAGCACCAACCATTTCCAGCATCTCATTAATAGTCATTCCCCATTCCACTTCATAAACACCAGGTTTTTCACAATCTCCGGAAATGCTCAGGAGTTTGGTTCCGGCCGATTCTTTTGTGCCCATGGCTTTGAACCAGTCCGCACCATTAACCATTACCTTGGTTACACAGCAGAGTGTTTCAACATTATTCACAACAGTGGGTTTATCCAGGTATCCTTTTTCAACCGGGAACGGGGGGCGATTTCTTGGCTCACCGCGTTTGCCTTCCATGGATTCGATCAGTCCGGATTCCTCACCACAAACATATGCGCCTGCTCCAAGCTGAATCCTGATATCAAAATCAAATCCGGATTTTCCAGCGATGTCCTTGCCGAGCATATTCAGCTCTCGCATCTCCTGGAGAACACTCTCCAGGGCATCTTTCAAGTATCGATACTCATATCGTAAATACAATATTCCCTGTTTGGCGTTCAAAGCATATCCTGCGATCGCCATACCCTCAAAAAGCAGTTTCGGTAGGGTTGTCAGGATCACCCTTTCTTTGAAAGTACCCGGTTCGCCTTCATCGGCATTACATACCAGATACACCTCATCCCCGCCTGATTTGCGGCAGAAATCCCACTTCATACCTGCCGGGAAACCAGCCCCACCCCGGCCGCGAACATTCGAGTTTTTTACTTCCTCAACAACCTGTTCTGGGGTTTGCGCCAGCGCATTTTCTAGCCCTTTCCCAACCTCATACTCGGAGAACAATACCGTGCCTTGCTTGCGGATATTATCCTCAACTTTCGGGGGCTGGAGGTCAGCAACATCCTTTCCGGCTTTGATACCGGAAATCAGGGTTTTCACCTTGGAAGGATCCAATTTTGTGAAAACTGCGCCATTAATAATAGCCGCAGGTTCCTGGTCATTCATGCCGATATCAGCAGTATCCCACAGGCCGACCAAACCATCCCCGGTAACGGAATTGAATGATATCCCCAATTCTTTCTCAAATGCCTGGGCAACTTCAGCCCTTCCGTTCATATTGGCAACAGCGCTATCATTGAAATAGATCGCGTATTTGCCAACAGGTTCGGAGGAGAGGAAATGGTAAAACGAAATCGTTTGTTCAACATCAACCTTTGACAGGTCCAGTTGATCAGCAATGATCATTACCGCCTCTCCAGGGATATGGTTGTACTCATCCTGGATATCAATTAAGATATCCATCAGCCTGCCTCTGTCATTGTTGTACTTCTTTAGAAAACTTAGAATTTTTTCTTTCATATATGAGCACCTTTTGTGAAATTGAACCGTTGCCAACAAGGGTATTCACTGAACAGAATAAATAAACTGATTTGTAGTACGAGGATCTGCCAAAACAAAAGATTGTGTACTATTTCACATTATACAGTATTTTCGTAAATACTTTAGTGTTTTCAGCCCTAATAGAGGGTGAAATACCCAAAAAACAGAACTAATGTGATTTAAATCACTAAAAAACATTATTCATATCATATCGATAAGAACAAGGAAAAGAAAATTGCCATTTTGAGGATTCGAAGACATATCAACAGCAATCTGCTTTGAGAATATTGTAGGGATATATTTTGTTGGGATTTCAGATATTTATTGAGTGAGAGGAGTTAAATCAACTTAATACCTACTCAAAACCTTCCTCATCGGCTGGATAGGAAATCCGTAACCCTCAAAACTCCAGATTTTCTGACTCCGGTTGATTTCTTATATCCCAGGTTCTCAATAAAATTTCACGGCGTACAACGAAGAAGCCACCCGGATCACACCTCCGCCCAGGGACTTGATTTCCTGTTCAAATCTCTCAACGAGCATCATGACCAATCCCCTCTCCCTGATGAGATCTTAACCACAAACAGAGAGCCCAACCGATCCATCCTGCCGCGCAGGACTCCTACGATCTTTCCTCTCTCTTCCGCCACCCACACAAATTCAGATTGAATCATCTTTTTTATCTCTTGAAGATGCGCCGGATCCGAACTTCCCGCATGGAAAAAAGGACCCAGAAATGGTTCCTGGCCCTCTTTTGGAAGATAAGCTAAATTAAATTCGCTGTAAGTTTTCTTGATCAACAGCCCAACCTCAGCTGCGTCCTGATCCTGGTATTCACGTATGCTGACCATAGATTTATCGATGACGTATAGATGATGCTACATTGCTTCAGATTTATAGCTGGTGTAATAACTGATAAGAAACAGGATTCCCGGGAAGGCGATGATCAGGAAAAAGGGACCGCTCGGGAAATCGCCAGAAAAAGCGAAATCAAGAATATAAAAGGCCGCCATGCCGCCGATGATCATCCAACCTCCCAGTCGTTCCCATTTCCAGGCCAGGATCAATCCCACGAAAACAATGATAAATGCCGCCATCATCAGGGATTCCCGGAAAGTCAGGTGGAATATTGGTCCGAGTCCCATTCCATAGCGGCATCCCCGACCGACCATAAACAGGATAAAAGCCGCCATCAGGGCAGCCCAGATCCGGGCGATCCAGCGAATGATATTAGTGAGTTTTTTGTTCATGTTGTTCTCCAGATTAATCCATAATACAGCATGCTCAAATAAAACAGGCCGGGGACCGGATACGGAAGACGGAGACGGGATAAGAATTTCTATCACTTACACCTTACACCATCACACCTTACTCTTCTTCACATTCACCCAACTCATTATACTCATCTCCCTTCGATCTCAGCCAGCCCGCGCAAGCCCGCCAGGCGATTCCGCCCGGGCAGGTTTCGTTATACCCACACTTCTCACATTGAGTGGGCATAAAAAGCACCAGGTGAGCGGCGATCAAGAGCAGATAAACCGGCAGCAGCCACCAGGAGGTTTTCACCACCCAGTAGATGGGAAAGATGGCGATCACCAGCACCATGATCTCGCCGGCTGCAGCGTTTTTATCAAAGAACTTCTGGTTAAACTCTCGTTTGGGATAAAGTATCCCTGAAAGAACATTTCCAAAGTAGATCCCAAATAAAGCCGGGCAGTATTTACCTCGATAGGGGCAGCCTATGCAGCAGCCAGCCTGGAACACACAGGTGATCAGGTAAAAGACCACCTCCAGGACCGCCAGCCAGGGGGAATAGGTTGAAAGCAATATCAAGGCGCCGATAAAAACTACCAGGAAAGGAACCATAGATAACCAGTAGAGCCACTTATCCTTTGGAGTCCATTGATAGTGTGATGATTCCGGGTTCATTTCTTTACGGTAGATGATGCTGTCATCTTCAGGTGGGATCAACGCATCCTCATCAACCTCTTGAAAACCACATTTCTGATAATAATGATGATTCTTGGTAGCCCAGGCCGGTGTACCAAGCCGCCAGCTTATTGTGTCCGGATAACTCTCTTCGATAAAGGTCCAGGTCTTCTGGCCTACGCCCCTGTCCTGATAAGGTGGATCAACAAAGATCGTTCCCAGGATATTATGGTTTTTGGCAGGATCCAGACAATGATCCCTCCGATCACTTGATCATCCACAATGATCTTATACCCCACACTCTCCTCGTAGGGCAGCAGCCAGGTGCGAAAGAAGTCACCATTATCGTATCCAGGGGGTCCTCCACTTTCCTGACCAAGATGTTTCTGGGCATCATCATCAAAAGCCCGTTCATCACTGGCGTGACATCAGGAATATCGGTTTCAGTCATCAGCTGATAGGAAATAATAAGCTCATCCACCGTGAACCTCCAATTGTTCGTTATTTGATTTAAACTGGTAAAGGGAAGATAACACTAACTGGTTTTATTGTAGTCCCACATAATTAAATAAACCAGTTAATAAGAAAAACCTGCTGAGTTTCAGCAGGTTTTATTATCAAAGAAGGTCGTTTGTTTATTTCGGCCAACCGATAAATAATCCAACAGCGACCAGTACGGGCATAACCAGATTGATGATCACATTCTGTCCCAGAGTTGGGATCAGTTCTTCTGATTTCTCAGCATGGGCCAAGACTCCCTGGGTAATCGGAACAACCAGGATCAGGCTTAAAAATCCAATCAAACTTGAAAGGGGAAAGAAACCTGAAATTGCGCCAATCACAATCACCACAAAGGGCAGGATCAAGAAGGCCAGGTAGATCCGGCTGCTTTTTACCTTGCCGATCTGGATCGGGTAGTGTTTGCGACCAATGCTCTGATCTGCTTCCGCATCAGGGAACTGGTTCAGTAAAAGCAGGTTGCTGACCAGGAAAAAGGGCACCAGGGAGGCCAGGAAAGCTGTCCAGGAATAGCTCCCGGTAAGCACAAAGTCCGTGCCCATCACCATCAGGGTACCAAAACCCAATCCGGGCGCGATCAGACACAACAGCGGGTAGCGGGTGATCCATTCAGTATAAAAATATATGATCAGCAATCCCAGAATACCCAGGGGGATCAGGGCAGCGCCAATCTTCCAGGCAAAATAAATCCCAATAACTGCAACTACAGACCAGGAAGATCCAGGCCATAAACAGGGCAGGTTTTCCCAATTCAGGATTCTGCTGCAAACGGCCGCTGCCGCCGCTGAATGGTGTGCGTTGAGTCTTTTCATCCAGGCCGCTTTTAAAATCAAAATATTCATTAAAGGCGTTAACACTGATATGGGCGGATACCGCCCCAATCAATACCAATACAAAATGAAACCAATTCACTGTCCCTTCTGTCCAGATCGCTGTAGCCAGACCCAACACCACACAGGCAGGAGTCAGGATCAAAAACGGCAAACGCATGGGGTCCAATAAAAACTTATAATTTTTCATTATTTCTCAACCTCAGATATAATATCTGAGAATAACTCCACAGATTTCAGGTTTAATAACGGTACTAGTATACACCTTCTGTCAAGTTATAACAGGAAATCAATCAGATAGGTTACTATGAGAAATTAATCCAGATGGCGGATCAAGAAATCATCACGATCGCTCAGACACTCTCCCCCTTGGACCACGACACCTGGTATGGGCTGCACCGGGAATGATCACCAATTCTGCACCCGGGATCAACGCCGCCATTTCCCTGGATTCTTCCGGCGGTACCATTTCATCCAGCTCCCCGATCAGGATCAGGGTTGGAGCCAGAATCTTCTTGAAAATCCTCTTTACTCATAATTCAATGGTGTCCAGAACAGGGTGGCCAGGTTCTTTAATAAGATTTCCGGGTAATTTGGATCCGGATTTGGATGAACTTTCCTCATCCTTTCTTTCCAGTCTGCCGGTGCAAATTCTACCATAAGATCTGAAAATCAATCTCACCGGCCCCAATAAATCCTGGCCTTGTCTGAGACTATCCTGATATTCAGCTGAAAATTGATACCAGGCGCCTCCAATTACCAGAGCACCCGGGATATCAGGATAACGCATGCCAAAATCCAGGGCTGTTTGCCCGCCATCGCTGTAACCAAACATAAAAGGTTTCTCCAGATCGAGGTCCTGAATGAACTCCGCCAGATCATCCGCCATAACCTGATAACTTAACTCCCCGGCAGGGTTCAGTGTCCGGCCATGCCCCCGGGTATCTGGAGTGATCACCCGGAAGAATTTGGAAAATTCAGGGATAAAGGGTTTCCAGAGTTTATGGGTATCAGTTGCGCCATGCAAAAGGATCAGCGGTCTACCCTTGCCGTATTCCTGGTAATAGATATCCAGTCCATTGGCATTAACAAACTTACCTTCAGCCATCACCAGATTCCAGGCAGCAGACGGTATTTTACTTCTCTCACATAATCCGCATAGCCGGGAAGCTCCTCCTGTAAAGTTTGATCTTCCTTGGATGTGCGGATAACGCTGGCCGTGATTGCCAGCATAGTGGGGATGATCACCCAATATGAACTGAAAAAGATCGGTGATGCCACCCAGGAAAGCAGCCCTCCGGCATATCCCGGATGACGAACATATTTATATGGACCTTGATTTACAACCATATGTCCCCGATCGGTCTGGATTCTGACATGGGAGGAGAAGAAACGATTGGCCAGCATGGCCCAGGTGCCAATCAAGGCTGCCGAGCTTGGATGATAACCAGCGCGATGATCTGGATCCAGTCGGGAAGATCGGGTGACCAGCCAAAACGTTGGTCCAATCCGGCTACGATCCAGGCAAGAAAAGGAGCAATTAGCGCTGTAAATGGCATCAGATATCTATCCCATTCTTTGACATTTTCCTTATCAGGAGCCTGAGAGCGCTCCAATGCCAGATCAGGATATCTTTTAGATCACGATTGATCCGGCTGCCAAGTAAAACCAGCAAGCCCAGGCCAGTATAAGCCCAGGCTTCCCACCAGTCCCACCTCCCGGCGGAGAGCAATAAAACCCCAAGCATGACCGGGATGATTAACACAGCTGCAAAGCACCTTTCCAAAGGATCTTATTTATTTGTTTATCATCCATATTATTCTCCCAATTCACCAAACTCCCGGAATCAATCTGAATTTCACACGCTTTGCATAGTCCGCATATCCTGGCAGCTCCTCAATCAGGGTTTTATCTTCCAAGCTTGTGCGGAGAACGTACAAGATCACTGATCCCACACTTGGGATCAATGCCCACCAGGATGATAAAAGGAAGGGTATTGCCAATGAAAACAGGATTGCACCCACATAACCCGGATGCCTGATCCAGCGGTAAGGTCCGCCCGTAGCCACACTGTGTCCCCTTTCCTCCTGGATGCGCACAATCAGCTGAGAAAAATGCATTGGCGCCCATAGCCCAGACCACAATGGCGTGGCCGATCACAGTCAGGACCAAATCCCGCGGCCTGGAGACTGAGCCGCACCTCCGGCCCCCAGCCATAATCGCAGATCCAGACCAGCGATGATCCAGCTGAAAAGCGGCAGTAATCCGGCAGCTACCGGCATGATGACCTTATCCCAGGCTTTGACATCCTGATTGCGGCGAGACCTTTCGATCAGCAGTTCCGGATTCCTGGGGATAACAACCAGAGCAGAAGCTGCATCAAAAGCCAGGAAAATACCCTACATAAATCCAGCCTGCGATCCAGTCCCAGCGACCGGCGGCCAGCATCAATACTACAGCAATATAGGCTTTATACAATACGCCTTTGATTGCCCAACTGATCAAACCTTTTTTCAAAGTCTCATATTGCTTTTTCAATATTTCCATCCATGAAATTTATCAGGCTTCAATTTGTTTCACCCAGATCTTAGCCCCATATACCAAAGCTGTTGATTGTAACCATTAATTATTATGGACTATAAACCTGCAATTTTCACAACATTATCCATATGCTCACCTTCATGTTCACCAATGATCTCGATCAGTTCCGCCAGAGTGCGTTCGGAACCCCAGGGCAGCACCATTTCAACTAGACAGATCTTCTTCTTTTATGGTGAGTATGGTCTTTTTCAGATCTGCCCGGACATCTCTTCCATTCCTGAAGAACCTGCTCCAAAGTCCAGGAAGACCGATAATCCACCGCTTCCTCATTGAAGATATCAAAATCCTGTTCATGTAAAAAATAAGGGGGATTATCTGCCAGGAAAGCCTGGATGGCTTTGTGAATGACAATTTCCCAGGCGGTGATATGGCCAATGGCTTCCTTTATCGTCCAGCCAGGGCAGATTTCTAGTATTTGGGTCAACCTTCTGGACAACCCTATCCATCTTCTCCCTGATCTGATCTATTTCATTAACTAAGATTTCAAGGTCTTTTTCCATGGCATTTTCCTTTACTAGGGTAAACCAGGATGAGGGAATGGATTTATGATCAATTACCCGGATTTCTTTTTTTCAATCTCAAACAGTCTCGTCATGAAGGGGATCACATTCCGCTGGCATCAAAGGACCGATCCATTCCATATTCTGGTATCTTTTTTTGAAGAACGGAGGAAGGTGATCAGCTAAAGCTTTTGTTCCGCCTTGTTTATACTCAGCGCCATACACAACTCTGGGTATGCCAGATAATAGGATTGCGCCGAGGCACATCACGCAAGGAGAAAGAGTTGTGTAAAGGACCAAATCCTCTGTTTTTCCCCAGAGCTCAGGCGGCAGATCGCGGATAGCTTCCATTTCTGCATGACGAGTAAGATCAATATGCGTGGCTGGTATACTCGGCTAGGCCCTTCTGCTACAACTTTATCTTTTAAAGTGATCAACGAGCCAACAGGCAGATTGCCATCTTTTTCAGCCAGGTGAGCTAGATCGATTGCCTGCTGCATAAAATATATATCTGTCATATCATAATACTTCCTTCACTAAAATCTTATTATTCCTGGAGAGGATTCCTATTTAAATTTATGATTACAGTGATAACCACCAGGGCCAGTGTAATAGGTCCAAAAATCCATTTTTCAGCCTGACTGGAAGATAAAAAATTCATCACAGTGTTAAAAACCAGATACGCGGACACCGCCCAGGAAAGGAAATTGATCAATCTCGACGAAGGGGTGGTTCCCAGTATGCCTGACCGACGGGCGATCATATAGGCAAAATAACATAAGAAGAATGATCGCGATCAAGCTGGACAATCGCAGGGAAAGGGTCAATTCAGTATGCCTGCCGCCCCAGGCCATGCTAATTGGCAAGATACCTAGCCGCCAACAGCAGCTGAAGCACGATTACAATACCAAATAATGATACTGCGATATATCCAAGTATTTGAATTTTAGAAAGTATTGGTGATTTGGCCATGTACAAATTCTCCTGAAAAATAATTGGACTGTTCCGTAGTGTCTGATTGATTAATTTCTACTTAGAGAATACTTCATTAATCCAATCTGCTGTCTCTTCCGCCATGGCCAGGTCCAGCTGATGGCCAATGCCATCATAAATACTTAATATTTAAGTCGTCAGTTTGGGGATGATGGTTTTCTATGATCTCCCGGTAGAGATCGATAGAGTACTTCTTCTGGGCAACAGTGTCTATATCGCCACAGATCATTAACAAGGGAGTTGGGAATTTTTCTATAAGGGTTGAATATGGATCCATTTCTTCAAAAAAAGAAGTTCTGAGGCTGGTTTCTCCCACCATTTTTTCAAGATCCGGAACCCATTCCGAATTTGATTGAGCACTCCAAAAGCACATCCAGCCAGCGTTGTTTAAAACACGGAATTCCAGCAATGGAAACCGCTGCTTTAATATGTGTGTTCACTGTGGAAGAATAGAATACGGACCAACCACCCATAGAATATCCAACATGGCCAATTCTTTCCGGATCGACCCGAGAATCGGCTTTGAAATAATCGATCAGGGATTGAATATCAATTTCGGTTTGGCGGATCATCTTCAACATGGTGACAAATCCGTCCAGGTAGGTTTCCTCCGGGTAAACAGGCTGAAAATCCGGTCCTGCGTCAGGATCAAAATTCTGCCCAACCCTCTCACCTCGCAGGATGGTATCGATGCTGACACAAATGAATCCTTTTCTAGCCAGTTCACAACCCATGGGAATTCCCTGGCGTTTATCCGATTCAAAGCCATGCACAAAAAAAACCAGGGGGGCGGGTTCAAGCGAATCCCCACTAAAGATCAAACATGAGATCTTCTCAATTATGGCAGTTTCAATCCGGATCTCTTTCAATTCCAATCTCCTTTAACATTATCAAATAATCTAGCCAGCCCAGGATATGGTTTTAATGGGATGAGCTCAAATTCGATCAATCCATTTTTATCCATCGGCAGCGTAGCGAGTATCTTTTCTGCATCTTCGGGATCATGATCTTCAAGCAGAATGAGCGCGTTATCCCTTTCCCTGCGAAAGGAGATCTCCCGGATCTTCTCCTCCTGGATCAGCGCCCTGACTCGGTGCGCTTCCTCTTCAGCAAAAACTTAAAAGTCTGCTGGGGCTGCCTCTGGCTTCTCCCCTTCAAAGCCCAGAATCTTCATAGCATTTCATCTTTATTATATTCTTTAGGCAGATTTTTTCACGCTGATAATATAAAAAGTATAAACGAAAGTAGCGATGGATCAAGATTTATCCATTTTTATCATAGCGATATTCAGGATGATTGTCAAATCTCAAGAATGACATCCACCTATCACTCATTCCCGTCTTTCGACCTCTGTCCCCGGTCCCCCGTCGTTTTTAAACCACAAAGCCCTCAGCTTTCACTGAGGGCTTGATATTCTTAGCATCCAATATCCTACTGAACAGTTTCCCAGGTCAGGTAATCAAAGGTGATCCCGCCCAGATTGAATGAGGTAGGCCGCAGCCAACCAAAATAAGTGCCTATACCGGGCACAAACTGGAAGCAGTAGTAGCTGGTTGCCTGGATGGGCCAGATCGGCGTGGTGCTGTAGCTGGCGCTGGTGCAGTCGCTTTTGGTGGGTTCCGAGCTCATAGCGGCTGCGAAGTACATCTCATTGGGTGTGATCTGGCTGACTTGCAAACTCTTTTTGGTGACCTCTTCAAAGAGGAAACCAGCAAAGATCCCGCTGCAGCTGAGGTTCTTTTCCCCATTCCAGACATCATAACAACCTCCTTCTGTCAGGGTGATCTGCTGCCCCTGAGACTCTACAAAGAGGTTGGTGTTGGGGACAGTCGTCACCAAGGGAGCACCTGATCCAATAAGATCAAAATCAAAGGTAACCCCGTCATCATTGTAGTGAGTGACCCTCATCCAGCCGTAAGTTGTGCTGGCAATAGTCTCAATCTTGAAGCAGAGATACTGGTTTTCCTGGATGAAATGAGGCAAAGTAATATATGAGTCATTCTGGCAGGTATTCAAATCAGGCGTGTTCGTATGGTTTTCTCCAAAGGTAGTATCGTAATAACGGGAAAGCTGCCCCCAAAGGGGATGGTTGGGTGTGTACTTGAGATCGGCTGAACTGTCAGCACAATCTATTACGGTATCACTGTTGAAATCAAAACATTCATCTGCCAGCATAGTGAATTGATCTCCAGAAACCTGGGAATTCGGTGTGGGGCTCGGTGTGGGTTGGGGGCTTCCAGATGGAACGACCCGGATCTTGATCCGCAGAGGGGCGTCGGGGGGATTTTCCATGCCAAAGACACCTCCGTGGCCGTCTTCCATCTTCCAGATCGAGAGATAAGATCCCGCCTGGGAAGGTGCGGTATAGGATAACTTGCAGTTGAACTGAATCTCCTGCGGGCCACTTCACTCGGACAGGGCCAGGCTGCTGCTGGAAGGTGACAGATCCCCTCCCATTTCGATCAGGCTGTAGCCGGTATCCCAGGTGCAGGTCCCGGTATTGATCAGGGTGATATCACCTGTATGGTATCTCCAGCCTGAAATTCCTGGCCTTCGCTGATATTCGTGCTGGCGCTGAAGGACTTGGTGCATTCGGTTTGGTTGGCTGCTGGATGATTGGCCTCCTGATTTGAGGTTTCCCCTTGATCATTCCCATTCTGGGAATTCTGGATTATCCTGAGGGAGAGCTTCCGGGGATGCAGCTTGGTCTGCTCTCTGGCCAAGTTGTCCCAGCAAGATCGCTGAATGAACAAGCCAGCTGCGGTTGAAACTAACAGGATAAAAACACTAATGAGGTAGATCGCTTTTTTATTCATGGTCTGCTCCTTGACCTAAAATAATGGATACTACCCTGATCATATAATTAAGGTATGTTAAGGGAATCAAAGGCTATGTAAAAACCATGTAAAAGTTATTCGGGATTCAGGGCAGATCTGATAGTTCTTTAAAGAAATCCCAGGCCAGGTCTACGCCTTCTACTTCCTGGCAAACCGGCCCTAATAAGCGCCCGGCGAGTTTCAGGAACAGGCCCGGCTGGTTGAGCGAGGGCATGGTATGTCCACCACCCATCAGGGCATAAAATAAAACTGGCGCCCCATTCTCTCCTGCCGGGTAATAATCCACCCGGACCCGGCAGCCATCCTCGAGGTTTAGATCAGGAAGAGTCGTGCTGGTAAGGTGAGCAGGATCAGCATGATTGGCCCCAACCCACCACGATACCGTCTCATCCGCCGAAATCACATATCCACGATCTTTTGCGACCACACCTCCATCCCAGGGCATTAAGGGATCCTCTGTGCCATTGGCGATCATCAATGGTGTGGGTCTTTCTGGCAGAGACAAACCGTCAGGGAGATCTGGTAAATTAGCGATAAAAGCTGCTCCAGCCGCAAAACGATCCGGCTTATCCATTAATAAACGGTAGGTCATCATTCCGCCATTGGACGCTCCTGTGACATAGATCCGATTTTCATCAATTGGGAGGTCTTCGGAAACCTTATCCAGCAAAGCCATTAAGAAACCGACATCATTCACTGTTGTTTGTCCGGCTGAAATATCGGGTCGCAGGTCATTCCAATTCTGGTCATCTCCGAAGGTATCCCCGGTTTTCGGGTTTACGCCATTGGGCACAAGCAGGACTACCCCCTCCTTCTCTGCAATAGAAAACCAGCGATCTGTCCCATCAACCAGGGGAGAAAAGAGCGCGCGCATGCTTAATGTTCCTCCATGTAGATAAAGGACCAAAGCAGGTTTATCAGGAAGAGGATCCGGGGTATAGATCCTGTACCAGCGGGTTAGCCCCTCAAATTCAATGCTGGATTCAATCCATCCTGCTGGAAGCTGGTCATTCACAGAAGTATTCCTGGCCATAGCACAACTGCTCAAGGTGATAACCGCAATCACGCCAAACCAGAATTTTAATTTTACGGGCATTGTGTTCATATTGACTCCTTTTCAGGTTATACACTCAATGCCGTAATAAAGTTGCACTTTCATGGAATTCCTCGGGGCTGAATAATGAATGTTTACGAGGGTGATATTATCATATCATTATCACAAAAAAGCCAGTCCTAATCGGACTGGCCTTTTTTTTATGTATCTTTAACAACTCCTATCAGGGACAGTCACATTCATTTGTCTTCCTATTATATTTCCCTCCAAACGCCAGTACATTCATTGTAATTCGAGGTAGGACTACAAACATTCTCTGGTTCAGGATCAGGTTCTTCTTCAGGAGGATCAGGAGGAATGACTACCTCCAGATCCTCAAAGTCAAACTCAACTCCTTCCGGTGTCTCAGGCCAGCCCGGGATGATTTTACCGATATAGCCCCAGCATTTGATCTCGTGCACGAAGGGTTGTTTTGTCTCCTGATCCAGTATGGTGAACAGCAGGTAGGTCGTTTGTGGATTGCGGGCGATAGCCAACACCCGATGACCAATTTCAACGGTCCACAGGTCTTTGAACATATCATAGGTTCCTGCTTTACAGAAAAAATTACCTTTGGCGGTGCCTGGTATCCCCGGAGGTAGGCAGGTTCCATCCACATCTACAAAGAAGGAGCCATGGTCGGATTCCGGGCCATAACCGCCATCCTGAACAGCAGTCACCGACCAGTAATACGTAGTGCAGTCATCCAGCGGATCAGTGGTTAGCACGGTCGTTGCTGGCGAAGAGTATTCTGCGAGCTGATTGGGATCACTGAAATCTTCCATTTCATGAAGCTCAAGCAGATAGCCATCAGGAATGCATCCCGGGGCTCCGGGTGTGAACTTAAGGGCTGCAAAATTATCATTAACAACCGAGCCATCCGCCGGAGACAACCTGACGGGTGCCACTACTTCGGCAAGAGAAGTACATTCCGGACCCGTGAAGAAGCTTTTTGGTCCGGAGTAATCCCCAATCACAGGGCTGCCCCCATCATCCATATAATAGGCAGCCTTCCACCTGTATTGTGTTGCCGGATCCAGCGCAGGCGGATCATATCCAACGACAAATTGTCCGGGGAAAGTAAACTCATTCATATCCGCAAAATCATAGTCTGTCGCAATCTGAACCGCCGCTCCATCCGGAAAACATCCGCCAGGGTTGAACCAACGCAAATTGGCATTTGTGTCTGGTAGGATCTCGTAATTTCCAGGGTTTGTCTGAATCGGGATAGTGGTTAAGCCAGGGGCGCAATCACAAGTTCCTGCCGTATCGATCACAAATCTCTGTATTGGGGAAGCTGGACCTTCAATACCCCCGGATATTGCCAGATATCTGCCAGTAATACTCCCCACAATCAGCTAAAGTAGCCCACGAGATCATTGCCCGGGCAGCACTCGTGGGACTATTTGCATCAAAGATGATCGAGCTCATATCAGGTTTGTCTGAGAGCAAAATTCGTTGTCCTTCCGGAGTGCAGCTGGTATCAGGATAGGACCAAACAAAGATCGGCATATCGTATATAACAGTTTCATCATCTACAGGAGATTCAGGGTCCGGGGCAACCAGAGCACCAGGTGCACAAGCAGGCGCTGTGAAGAACCTTTTATGCATCGAGGCCGGACCGTAGGCTCCATCTGCATAAGCAGATATTCGCCACCAGAATTGAGTAGCTACTGGAGGTGGAGAACCAAATCCCCAGCTGGTGCCTGGCGTACCTGTTGCGCCATTATAGGTAGTATCCGTAAAACTGGGCACGTCCATTGATACTTCTACCTTATAGCTCTCCGGGATGCAGGTATGCAGAGGCCATGACCACGTGAGAGAGTCATAATCATTATCATAGATCGCACCGGAAGGTGGATCTACCAGGTTTGGTGCTACCAGGTCACCCGCACCGCAGATCGGCCCGGTAAAAAAAGAGCGCAGTTCTGTAGATTGAGGGCCGTATACACCTTCATCCTTTGCTTTCACCGCCCAGAAATATTCCTCAGCATCATCCAGGGTTGGTGCAGTCCAGGTGGTAGTACTGCCTGGCTACTGTCCCTGTATGCTCGATCACAGAAAAACTTGGCGTCTTTGGAGAGATAGATCTCAAAGTTATCCGGTGTGCAGGAATCAGTATAGTTCCAATTCAGGACCGCCGCGTTGGGATCCAAGATTTCCCGCCAATCCGGTGAAACCAGTCCGGGCGCAACCATATCACAAGGGGTGCAGGCACTTAACCCGAATAAAGCCAAAGCCGTCAACACCAGGGCAAAGACGAGTCTTTTTGACATTTCATCCTCCAGAGATGAGATTATTTACTTAACAAACGAATGGGAAACTGAAAAAGTTACACTGAGTAAGGGAACTAAATATAATCATACTTGATAAACTAACACTCCGCAATAAAAAAAGCCAGTCCGACTGGACTGGCTTTGGATTAACATTTTCTGATCAATATTTAGGGGACTAGATGACTTTCAAATCCTCGCCAACCTTCTTAAATATTCCCAGAGCTTGATCCAGGTCATCCCTGGAATGGGCAGCCGAGATCATGACCCGGATGCGGGCCAATCCTTGGGTACGGTCGGGAACCCAATAGACATGGCAAAAACGCCAGCCTCAAAGAGTTTTTTGCTGAATTCCTGCGCCAGGGGCGCTTCACCCAGCATCACCGGGGTGATAGGAGTGGTGCTTACTCCAGTATCAAATCCCAGATTTTTCATCTCGGCTTTGAAATAGGCCGCATTTTCCCATAATTTATCCACCAGCTCAGTGGAACTTTCCAGGATATTAACTGCTTCAATGCAAGCTGCTACATCCGGAAGCGTCATGGCTGAAGAGAACAAGAAAGGCCGGCCTCGCTGGTAAAGCCATTCCACCACCAGGGGATCGCCAGCAACTACGCCGCCAACCACACCAAATGCCTTGGATAGGGTCCCTACTTCTACATCTACTTTGCCATGCAGGTTAAAGTGATCCACAATGCCCCTGCCGCCTTCACCCAGGACACCTTCGCCATGGGCATCATCCACCATTAAGATCACATCATAACCACGGGTGACTTCATAGATCTCATCCAGCGGCGCCACATCTCCGTCCATGCTGAAAACACCATCAGTCACTACCAACGCCCGGCGGTACTCGCCGCGATGTTGATCCAGCATATCTTTGAGCGATGCAGGAGAACAATGGTCATAGGGAATGATCTTTGATTTTGCCAGGCGGCAGCCATCGATAATGCTGGCATGATTCAATCGATCAGAAAAGATCACATCTTCTTTCCCAACCAGGGCGGGAATTGTAGCCAGATTTGCGCTGAAACCAGACTGGAATGTAATCGCTTTTTCAACCCGTTTAAACTTTGCAAGTTTCTTTTCAAGTTCAAGATGCAGATCAAGAGTGCCGGCGATCGTACGCACAGCGCCAGGTCCCACACCATATTTTTCAGCCGCTTCTATGGCAGCTTTTACTATGCGGGGATGATTTGCCAGCCCAAGATAGTTATTGGCGCAAAAGTTTAGGACTTTTTTTCCATCCACCACCAACCAGGCGCCCTGGGGGGATTCCAGGGTGCGGATCTGGTTGTATAAACCAGCTTCTCTTAATGACTCCAGTTCGGTTTTGATCCAATCCAGTGAATTTGCCATAAGTGTTCCTTTCGTGTTTAGAATTTCTGGTTACTCATTCCTGATCATTATAAGCCTTTACAAGGTCCAATTTCTTTTGACGGGTAAGTTTTTTAATCTCATTTTCGCGACGTTGAGCAGCGGATCTGTTGGCAGTTTCCTCCAGATATCTCAACGAAACAGGTCGTCGCCAGCGCGTATACAGTGCTCCTCTGCCGGCATTATGTTCCTTGATTCGTCTTTCAGGATCAGTGGTCCAACCGGTGTATAAAGATCCATCCACGCATTCCACCATATAACAGAAATACCCGGCCGGTTTTTCGCTCACTTATCCTCTCTTGATGGCTTTGGACCTCTAAATCCAAGTAACTGGGACAGGACCCCTCCCTGCCGGGTTTCGATCTTCGGTTTATCGATCCATCTACCTTCTTCACGATCAGCAAACCACAGATCTCGTCCTTGCTGCAGTTTCGTGAAGGATTCTTCCAGCTCTTCCTGACCGGTTTGATCAGACAAATCCCTGATTTCAACCAGGGCTTGGATCAGATCATTGATCAAACGAGTTGCATTTTCCTGGTTATTTGATAGAGAGGAAGCCAAAGCACCGGGCAGCTCATCCTGCCCAAATGGATTTACCAGCTGATAATAGGGTTTTCCAGCTACTTTACGAGCTTCCCGCCAACCAGGTGCATCCAGGCTGGTCTTTAACATGGCCGCAGCCAAAACCTGGGGCATCAAATGGACCATGGACATCAATCCATCCATTTCTCCCGCATCGCTGAAATAAGGCGACGCTCCCAGAAGCTTGGCCAAGTTAGTAGCCATTTTGATCGCTTTGGTGCTCGCTGTCTGACTGGTGATCACCCCCATCAGATTATCTCTAAATAGATCTTCATGAGCAACTTCGGGACCAAAGCCACTTTCATCCATGTATTCCGCGTTTATCACCGGTGTGAAACCCACATAATGGCAGGTTTCCGGCAGAAATTCCTTGACCCACTCCAGGACCGGCTTTTTTAATGGAGAGGTGTCAATCACCAGGGCATCGTCCTTCAAATCCTGGCAGATATGTTCCAATACATCATGGATTTCCTGGAGCGGTAAAGCCAGCAAAATAATATCAGCCTCTTTCACCGCACCTGATAACGTCAAAGCAATTTTGTCTACTGCTTCAGTTTTTTTTGCAAGGTTAACAGCATCGCGGGATTTGTCATGCCCGACCCGGAGAATTGATTCTTTGTATTCCGAAAGTGCCAATCCAGCGGAAACGCCAATCTGTCCCAAACCAATGATTGTCAATTGAATTTTCATGTTCTTGTCCTAGTTTTGATTATCAGCTGCTTGAAGTATGTTTAATAATTCCAATTTTCTTTGGGAAGTTGATGCAGGGGGATGATAGTTTTCATGGTTCTGAATCAACCAGATCAAATCTTCACTGCATCCAGCCTCCGCG
The DNA here is from genome assembly GCA_963824175.1 of uncultured Chloroflexia bacterium. Lineage (GTDB taxonomy): Bacteria > Chloroflexota > Anaerolineae > Anaerolineales > UBA11858 > B10-G9. The sequence goes on from CAWGOD010000013.1 coordinate 241,509, forward strand.
GCCAATTCAGCACCCCAATCCGGGTGCTGCAGCATGATAACCAGGGGACGTTTGAAACCTACTGGTTCCCCCTTCCCCCACGTGATGGCTAGTCCAGGGAAAAGCCCGCGTACCAATACTGCAAAAACCCTTTCCCAACAGCGGAGCCTGTGCAAACCTTTTCCAATATCGTGAAGGAGAGCAGCTTTGATCAAGTCTTCATCATTCGTGCCAGTATCCAGAACAGAATTCATTACTCTAAAAGAATGGTTCTGATCCGGAGCAGGCATTTTTGTGAATAAGACAATCTCCACTGGAGAAAGGTAAAGCCTGATCCTATCCAAATCTTTCTGTGATAAGTCAGGTTTAAACGACTGCCAGAACTGCCAGGCACGGTAGGTTAATCCATTTTTCATATACCGATCAACACATTCATTAGAAAATAAAGTGGCTCTCTGATGATCCAACCTAGCAGATCTACTCCTATGCGAGGACCAACCATAAATAACAGGATCAAAATCATTGGCCCATAAGGACGGATCTTGGCCGTGACCCTTTTCCAGCTATCCGGCATAAAGAACTCTGCTATCTTGTCCCCATCCAGGGGAGGGAGGGGAATCAGGTTGAATAAAGCCAGAACCAGATTGATGGTCATAAAATCAAACAGAAAACCTGCTGCTGTTGGCAGGAGGTTTGACTCAGACCCAAAATATATCAAGACATCATTTACTGTTACAAAGCCCAGTTGAAAAGGAATGGCAGCAATTAAAGCCAGCAGAAAATTTGAGAGTGGGCCAGCTAGGGAGACCCACATCAGGGCAGATGGAGCACGCTGGCGCAGGGTATAGGGATTTACAGGAACAGGTTTAGCCCATCCAAAACCAACAAAAAGCAGCATCAGCGACCCTATCGGATCAAGGTGAGCCAATGGATTTAGGGTCAGCCGCCGATTGATCCTGGGCGTGCTGTCGCCAAAATAATTGGCCGTCCAGGCATGGGCGAATTCGTGAATTGTAAATGCAATTATTAAGGTAATCGCTCGCGAAATGAAGGTCGCGAGATTGATATCAAACATAGATTTTCTCCTGGGGGGATTATACCATTGGAGGATGGATCTCCTCTATGAAGGCAAGTCACTGCG
>CAWGOD010000014.1:0-16340 GCA_963824175.1 uncultured Chloroflexia bacterium
GTATTTGCAGATTGCGATGGCGATGCCCTTTTAATGCTAGTCAAACCCCAAGGCCCCGCCTGCCATACTGGCGAACAAAGCTGTTTTTTCACAGAATTGGAGATAAAAAATGCTAACTAAGTTATTTGAAATCGTCCAGGATCGAAAGAACAACCCGAGGAATGGATCCTATACCAATCAACTGCTGGAAGATGGTTATCAAAGGATCGCCCAAAAGGTGGGAGAAGAGGCTGTTGAAGTCATAATTGCTGCAGGAAAACAAGGCAGACAGCGAGTAATCGAAGAGTCTGCAGATCTGCTCTATCATTTATTTGTCCTTCTCGTCGATCAGGAAATAGAGCTAAAAGAAGTAGAAACTGAATTGGAACGCCGTCATAAGGGTTCTCATTAAATGGATATTCTGATATTCGATATGGATGGTGTACTGCTCGAAGCGAGAGGATACCACCGGGCACTTCATGATACGGTCCAATTAGCTGGAAAATCCCTCTCCCTGGACAATATCGAACTCTCGCAGGAACAGATTTACAAATTTGAATCCTTAGGCATTAGCAGCGAGTGGCAATCCAGCGCGTTTTGCCTGGCCATCCTGCAAATCCAGATCCTATCCGGTGTGATTTCCCCCTCATTAGATCTGGAGGAAATATTTTCTCTCCTCCAGGATCAACCACTGGATCTGCCCGCAATCGAACGCGGACTAGCAGCCTTTCGGATATTGTGTGAGTACCAGGGCATTGATGCAAAATCCATCCTGTCCACGATCACTGATTGTGAAGATATCAATCGATCCATGACAATGCAATGGTTTCAGGAACTTGTGCTGGGGAGTGAGACCTACCTGGCTCATTACAAAAAACCTGTCCAGTTTAACACTCCAAGCTACCTGAAAATGTATGATATCCCCCTGCTTTCTCCAAAAAATGCTGAAAAGATCAAATCCTGGACTATTGCAAATGGACGTGGGGCAGCGATCATGACCAACCGTCCCTCTAGCGGCCCAACAGGATTCGCAGGGTCTCCCGAAGCAGAATTAGGAATGGATCTTGTCCAATTATCAGGTATTCCTATAGTTGGATATGGCGACATTGCCTGGCTCGCAGAAAATATCAACGTTGAGCCGGGAAGGCTTGTAAAACCAAATCGGACTCACGCACTTGCAGCTATTTTTGGCTCGCTGGATATAGAAAAGGAATTAAGCCTCAGCCAATCAATCCTGGATCCAATTCAATGGCCCCCAGATATCATAAATAGGCTGCAAGGTGGAACCATCACAGTTTTTGAAGATACTCCCGCCGGGATTGTATCTGTCCAGAACGCCGGCAAGGCGCTGGAGAAAATCGGCCTGGATATTAAAATCAAGGCGGTTGGGATCACTAAAGAGAAAATCAAGAAAGCTGCTCTCGAGAATCAAGGAGTCAGGGTTTTCTCAGATATCAATCAAGCTTTACTACACCTCGAGGACTTTTGATCGGTCACCAGATACTGATACCTTTAGCAGCGTTTTCACCGGATATCCTGTCTCCACCTTGATTCGATCCACACCCCGGTATTCAACCTTTTCTGCCACACATACAATATCAACAATAGTTGCTTCCGCTTTCTCAACAGATTCAATCATAGCCAGCATCGTCCCGCCAGTGCTGACCATATCATCAACAATGATAACCTTGTCTCCTTTCTCGATACCGTTGAGAAACAGGCTGCCACTTGCATATTCCATCTCAAAATCCACCCCTACCTGGCCTTCCAAACCTGATGGATACCAGCGCGCCATCCCAAATGGCAATCCCGTCTCCAGGGCAGTTGATGCAACCAGAATAGCGCCTTTATCTTCCTCTCCTGCAATCTTGGTTGCTTTTCCAAAATCACCAACTTCCACGAGCCATTCTGTTGCTGCCCGCAGCAGTTCAGCAGTTGTTGCAGGAATTTGCTCTGTCAGCGGATTGATAAGGAAATTGAAATCACCATAAGGGATCAGTGGTTTGTTATCAAAAGCAGACTGCACTAAAGTTTTATTTACCACGAGTTTCTCCTTCTATTTTTTTTCGAACAATTGAATCTTATCACTTATGCCAAATACTATCTTTTTGAGTGATTGACTTGTTTATCCGATCTTATTCCATCCTCCAATCAGCCAGCATTTTCACCCTCTTTTTAGGAGGTTCCTCCGGGCTTTTGCCGTGATTGGATAACCACTTCGAGGTAATATTCACTCCCTGTACCACGTCTATGGTTATAGAAAAAATATGGAGAAAAAAATATGAATAATTCCATCAAACTATTCAAAATCCGTGGGATCGATATCAGGATGCATATCACATTTCCCTTGATCCTGCTCTGGGGCGCTTTAGCTTTTGGCCCGTTCAGAAATGGAGGTTGGGAAGGGGCTCTTTACGGCGTACTGGTTACCTCTTTGGTGTTTGTGATCGTTGTCCTCCATGAATTGGGACACAGCATTGCTGCCATGCGATACAACATACCCGTGGAGCAAATTGTCCTGCTGCCGATTGGAGGTGTAGCGCAGTTAAAAGAAATTCCAGAAGATCCTGGCAAAGAACTGGTGATTGCTGCAGCGGGTCCATTGGTAAATCTACTTTTAGCGATTCTTCTGTTCCTGCTGGCACCCATTGTCGGCCAAACAATAAGTATTTCTGGCTTCTTAGGGTTCAACTCAACTCTGGGCGTTTTATCCTTTTCATCCATCTTTGGCTATGTTTTTACAACCAATTTATTTATTGGCTTGTTCAATCTAATTCCAGCTTTTCCAATGGACGGGGGTCGAATCCTGAGGGCCTTATTAGCTTCCCGGTTACCTTATGTTCGAGCTACTTCCATAGCAGTGACGATCGGCCAGATTTTATCCTGGGGATTTGGATTGGTAGGTTTTCTAAATGGAAATTTTTTCCTGATCATATTAGCAATATTCATTTATACAGGCGCTGGCCAGGAAGGCAAGATGGTCCAGGTCAAGAACGTCCTGGGAGATTTGCGGGTCGAGCAGGCCTATTCCCGGGGTGTCCAATCAATCAACCTCAATGAACCTATCGAAACGGCGCTGCACCTGACCTTAAACTCTTTCCAATCAAATTTCCCGATCTGTGATGAGGGCAAGTTAGTTGGACTGCTGCCCTATCAACGGTTGGTAGAATCCCTCGAAAAGAAAGATCTAGGCACACCCTATTCGGGATGTCATGCAAACCGGCATCAAACCCGTTTCATCCACTGACAAACTGATCGATATCCAGGTCCAGATGTCCGCCCAGGGTACTGACGCCCTGCCAGTAGTAGATGGGGAAGAATTTCTGGGCATGATCACCAGCCAGGACCTGAATGAAGCCTACCGGTTGAATTTGGCTTTGGGCAAAACCAGGCCTGAGCCGACTTCATGGCAAGTTTCTCCAGTAATCCAATCAGAATGACTATTATAGCCTCACGATCCAATCGTAAATATAAGGGAAGACAATGAATTTAACAGGTCTCCATCACATAACTGCAGTAACAGCAAATATCAAAAATAACCTCAATTTTTATAGGGAAGTACTCGGCTTAAGACTGGTAAAAAAATCAGTTAATCAGGACGATGTGTCCGCTTATCACCTGTTTTATGCCGACAAAAAAGGGACTCCCGGAACAGACCTTACCTTTTTTGACTGGCCTCAGATCGGGGAAAACATCCCGGGGTCGGACAGCATTGCCGGAACGGCATTCAGAGTTGCCAGCCGGGAAGCATTGGATTTCTGGAAGGGTAGATTTACAGAACTGAATGTTACACATTCGGAAATCAGCTTTTTTGCCAAGCGGGAGATTTTACCGTTTGAGGATCCGGAAGGTCAGCAGCTGTACCTGGTAAATGATCTGGGAGCCGAGATTGAAGGTGAGCTTTGGCCCCATCCAGAAATAAAAGACGAATTCCTGATCAAAGGTTTATTCAGCGTGATCTTATCAGTCTCAGCGACCGTTCCCCTGGCAGAACTCTTTTCCAGAACATTATTCTTTGAGGAAAAAGATCGGGAGTACTGGATCGACGGCAAGAGCGGCGGGAGCATCTTCACCACCACACCAGAAGGTGGTCCGGGGACAGAGATCTGGATCATAGAGCAGCCCGATCTGGCGCCAGCACAGCTGGGCGCAGGAGGCACGCATCACGTAGCCTTCCGGGTGGATGATTTTGAGGCCCAGAAAGAATGGCACGTTTATCTTAATGAATTGGGGATTCCTGTCAGCGCCCTGATAGACCGATTTTGGTTCCGGTCCATCTACTTCCGGGTTTCACCTGGGATTTTATTTGAGATTGCGACGGATGGTCCAGGATTCGCAGTAGATGAGGGTCCGGACAGACTGGGCGAAAAACTGATACTGCCCCCCTTTTTAGAAGAACGCAGAACAGAAATAGAAGCCCGGTTAACTCCCATCCCCGGCTAAGGAATTATCATGAAGGATTTGCATCAAAAACAACCGATGTTGGAAATCGGGGATCTAACCCAAAATACAAACCAGGTTGTCATTTTGTTACACGGCAGAGGAGCAACAGCAGAAAGTATGGTATCGCTTGCTGAAGCATTCGAGGTAGACGGCACCCGGTTTTATATTCCCCAGGCAGCCTCCAATCGCTGGTATCCCCAAACTGCTTTCGGTCCTCTTGAAGTTAATGAACCGGATCTCACTTCAGCGCTGGATCTAGTTGGAGACCTGATCCACAAAGCACAGCAAGAAGGTTTTCATGATACCCAGATCTTTCTGGGTGGATTTTCCCAAGGTGCCTGTCTGGCTGCCGAGTATCTGGTCCGAAATCCAGCCAGAATTGGCGGGTTATTTATTTTAAGCGGTGCCTTAATCGGCCCCCCTGATCAGCCCCGCCATCCAGTTGGCGACCTTCAAGGAACACCTGTATTTATTGGCGGGAGCGATGTCGATCCCTGGGTCAAAGAACCCCTGTTCCATGAAGCAGCCCGGGTGTATACTGAACTTGGTGCCCAGGTGGATCTGGAAATCTATCCCGGCCTAGGCCACACGATTATAGTGGATGAAATCAAGAAGATCCGCGGGGTATTATCCGAGAACGGGGCGAATTGATTTAAGTAGATCGTAGATTTTTCATATTATCAGTACCACACTGGCTATTAATAATAGATGACTCCTGAAGATATTTTTCTTGATGTAGGAATTCAAATCCATCTTCGCCTCTGGCAGCCAGAAGCGCAACGGGGGAAAAAGAAGCTGTCTTTTGTCCTGCTCCATGGATTGAGCAGCAATGCCCGCACCTGGGATCTGGTCGCCAGCCGACTGGCCCTGGCCGGCCACCAGGTGGCAGCCATTGATCAGCGCGGGCACGGTCTGAGTGAAAAACCAGATCAAGGTTATGGTTTTTCAACTTTCACCAATGACCTGTACCAAATTCTCCAGCAGTTGGGATGGGAACAACCTGTGCTGGTCGGACAATCCTGGGGAGGTAATGTTCTCTTGGATTTTGCAGCTCAATTTCCCGGTACCGGCCAAGGGTACGTTTTTGTCGATGGGGGTTTTTTGAACCTCCGGGAGCGGGGAACCTGGGAGCAGAGCGCGGTTGAACTTCGTCCACCCGATCTTACAGGCATTCCCAAATCCCAGATCGCAGACAGAATCCGCCACATGCACCCGGGCTGGTCCGAGCAAGGAATTGAAGCCACCCTGGGGAATTTTGAGATCCTCCCGGATCAAACGGTCCGCCCCTGGTTGACCCTGGACCGGCATATGATGATCTTAAAGGCGATGTTCGAACAGGATCCCAGCGCCTTGTTTCCCCAAGTCCAGGAACACGTCCTGATCTGTGCTGCCGATGACGGAAGTGACCGAATGCCATTCAAACAAAAACAAGTTCAAGCGGCAGAATTGGCTTTGAAACAGGCGGAAGTGCATTGGTTCCTGGATTGTGCGCATGACATTCACATTGATCAACCAGCCCAGCTGGCAGCTGCGATCATGGAAATTCCTTTTCAGGGTCGAAAATGAGTCATTCCTCTCGACGGAACGGGGCAATAAAAATCCTTTGTGAGTATAAAATCTTTCCTTTCCATCCTAATTGGACCGTGGTTGAATCATGAAACACGCCAAATAAGCTGGATTGGCAGCTCGAACTATAAACTAGACCCCGTTTTAATAATATTAGTATAGAAGTATATAGATGCATTTACTACAGGCCGAACCCACTCTGCAACCTTTGGACAATAATCAAAAAGACTTCCAGTCCTCATTGGGCCCATATTATCCCCCTTCCCGTTGACTGAGATAAAAACCCCAATATTTGTTAAATAATGGTTTTTTTGAATTTTTCCTGTTAAACTCCTGTAAAGTCGCTGTTAATTTCCTGTAAGGCAATTTGACTTGGAGTATGTTCTAATTTGTGTATAAGGACGGATTCCTATATAAGTTCATTTTTGATCAGTTTTCGAATTTTTGCATTTTTAGCAGGAACATCAATCATGTGTACGAAACTTTTCAAGCAAGAAGGCGGTTTTACCCTAGTAGAACTGCTGGTTACCATCGCCATCCTTGTTTTACTGTTTGGTATCATCTCCCTGACATTAAGTAGCGTGGGAGCGGGTGCTCAAACAGATATCTGCACCGCAGAGTATCATGTTGTTCAGTCCGCTATAGATATTTATTTGGCCGAAAATCCTGGTGTTGCGCTTTCCGCAGGTACAGACACTACAATAAGTAATGGAGATGGTCAATTTGCTGATTTTCTAAGAGGTACCACAGTCGGTTTGTATTCCTGGACCCCTGCTGGAGTTCTGACTGCTGGAACATGTCCTGCTCCGGTTTCCACCCCGCCCGGGGGATGTGGAGTCGCAGGCCCCTGAGCTCAGTTTGGCGGTACTCATTTAGACACCCTGTCTTATATAATCCAATTCAAATAAAATCAATTCTGGCGGGATATTAAATACAGATAAAAACTGTTTTGTTAGAATAATATAAAAGAAAAGGAACAGGTGCATCCAATACTTTTTATTTTTTCTGGGATACCCATTTATGCGTCATCTGTTTTTCTGGGGCTGGCGATTGTGGTGGGTTTTTTTGTCGGGAGAAACGAATGTCGGAGACGTGAGATCAGTGACAAAGAATTTTACCTCTATTGGGTATTGGCAGTTCCTGCCGCGCTTATTCTGGCGGCGATCAATTCAGCGTTATATTACGGCCACTTGTTTTATGTCTTTACTAAACTGGGTGAGCTCACATCCAGTGGATTGGTTTCATTTGGCGCCGTGATCGGAACGATGGGACTGGGTTTCATCATGGCAAAGGTCTATAAAAGATCCACGGGGCAGCTGCTGGATGCCATTTCGATCACCCTGCCCCTGATCTTTGGCGTTTATCGCATCGGCTGCATCCTGAACGGCTGCTGTTATGGCCTGGAAACCGATGGGCTTTTTGGAGTCTATCTCCCGAATTTATCCGGCCAGTGGGCGAACCGCTACCCTACCCAGATAATGCTGCTGGTCTTCGATTTTGCCCTGTTCTTTTTCCTGTGGAAATGGAGGCTGAAGAAACCTGTCGAAGGTAAAATCACCCTGGTCTTCCTGCTGTCCTTTTCGATATTCCGCCTGCTGCTGGATAGCCTTCGGGAATTGCCTATGGTAAATGACTGGTTAAATATCCATCAGCTGGGTTCTTTAACCATCTTGCTGATCACTTTATATGCCCTGATCATGATCCGCCTTCGAAAAACATCCCAGAAAAACTGATCTTTTTATAAAATAATGGTCTCAGAAGTTGGGCTGCCCCCCTAAACTGATCCAGAATTTATGGTTGGACCAGAACATGGAGGAATCAGATTCGATTGCTATACGCAAATGTTATTCGCCAGCTGATCTGACAACATCAAAGAAATCTATTGCATCAGGATCGAATCACAGAATTTGGGGCCCTTTCCAGTTCGCTGCGCTCCCGAAAGAGGACCGGATACCGAAGGTTGAGTACTGCACCACAATATTTCCACCAACTCGCCAATTTGACTATTTCTACCCATCCGATCTCATTCGTTAAAACATGCACCCGGAGTTCAATAGATTGGCCTACTGTTCCCATACACTTTTCAGGAAATCCCGAACTGCCGCCAGGTAGCCGTCAAACTGAATCCGGCGCACGTCGTGAGTAGCTCCGTCCAGATGTACGACTCGCAAGCTTTCAATTCGCTCTCGAACTCTCTCAGCTACCAACTCGGAAACGATCGCGCCTTTATCCCTGTCGCCATATACCAGCATCGCGGGGGAGTTGATCTCTTGCAGCAGACTTTCGCCCGCATCGATTGTCAGCCACCCGGGGTCAGCAAGCGCCTGGATGAAGTCCTCACTCACCAGCTTCTTCGATTCCAGCCACGATTCAATCACTTCAGGTGTCGCAGACGGCATCAGACGCCTGATCAGCGGCAGGCTAAAAAATCGTGGCGCATCCTTGATAAGCCTCCAAGCATTCGTCATTCTTTTGATAGCCACCTGGTTATCCTTGACAGGCTGCCCCCCAAAAAGCGGTTCACCAGGCAGAGTGATCGGAGGGTCCTCCATGAAAAAACCCGCAATCAGGTCAGGCCGCATGGCAGCCGTGTATAACGAAGTAACCCCTCCTATCGAGTGTCCACCGATGACTGGTTTCTCCAATCCCAGAGCTTCGATCAATCCGATCAGATCGCTGGCCCTGGCTTCAGCAGTGTACACCCCTGCGCCTTCATCCGACATCCCATGCCCCCGCGCGTCTGGCATGATCAGATCATACTCATCTTCCAGCGCCTTCACAACGCGGGGCCAGCAACGACCATCATCCAGGGCGCCATGGTTCAGCACCACCTGCTTCAGGCCTTTTCCAGTGCGGTAATAATGGATTTCCAGCCCATTGGTTTTCACATAGCCGTCCCGCCAATTTACTGTCACCTGCTTCTTAACTCCCTTGCCGCATGCAGCAAACATTCCCGGAATAAAGCCAATCCATCCGAGGATTGAAAGTCATCCAACTCAACCATATCAAAAGGCCGCAGCCGAAGTTGCAGCCTTGATGTCATTAATTTAAATGCAAGTGTAATTGGTCTCTGAACTACCTTCCTATCAATAAAAAATATAAATTATGGTACCTTTTTGAGTTTGATATCATCCAGAATTTGACTCTGGGTTCTAAGACCGACCTCATCCGTCGCTTCCAGATAGTATTCCAGGATTGCTGAACTGATATCTTGATACCCGCTAATACTGCGAGCATCGAGGGTCACTTCCCACAAGTTGCCTGAAGTATTGATCAGGGAGGTGTTATACCACTGGTTTTTTCCTTGCAGGTGATAGATCAGATAGGCAGAGCTGATCGAGTTTTCTCCATCAATCTGGGCTTTAATTTTGATTTGTTTTTGGGGGTTATCTCCCCAGTAAAATTCCGTATGGGATATCGTTATGTTGGCGATGTAAGGTGGTGACGGCAGGTAAGCAATCTCCTCTGGCTGGCAAACAGCAGAAACAGTTTGCCCTGATACCCAGCAGGGCTGGTTTTGATCTGGAACCTGGACGGCCCACCAGGTCTGATCAAGATTGCTCCCCATGATAGGTAGGTTATCACCTTCCAGCAGGTAAGTAACAGGAAGATGATAGGTTGTCGAACCTAAGCGGCAGGCTGCGTTCATAATGATTTCTACTGCCGGAATGCACTCCTCTGTGTCTGTGACCTGACCGATATAAACGACTGATTGGGCTTCGGTCCCCCAGGTACCATCTGTACCCTGGGCCCGAACACTAAGCAAGTAAGTACCTGGTTCAGTTGGTGTCCAAAGATATTTCAGGGTTACCAGCTTCTTCGAGGTGTCTGGATTTGACAGCGTTTCAACCACCTGATCATTGATGCTTAGTTCTCCCTTGGCGATGCTTTCCTGATCGCTGATGTGGTAGACGATCTCATATGGATCAAGTGGTAAATAACTCTCGTTGAGAGGAGCATCGATCCAGGCCTGGGGTTGAGAATTTCCCACAATGTATGCCTGATCCGCCTCTACCTGGCCAGATGGGCCACAGCCAGAAAGTAACAGTACAAATAATGTAAACGTTAGAACGAAATACTTATTCATATTAAAGCCTCACTTGCCAAATCGGATAATTCAAAATCCTTATTTTCCAAAGATTATTAAAATTATGGTGCCTCTGGATTATCGAAATCCCAGATATCTTGACTTCCATCATTACAAGGCACCCAGCTTTGGGTGCTATCTTCACTATAGCAATACTCGGTTGCTTCCATATGAGAAGTGCCACGGTAAAACAGATATTGGCTATGGGCTGTACGAATACAACCTTGATTATATTTATTTTGGATTTGCTCTAATCTTATCGGAATTTCTATCGATTGACCGGGTTCCAGCCAGGGAATCTCAACCTGGACAGTCTCAAAAAGTGGTTCTTCCATAGGTGAGTCTCCCAAATATCCATACCCACTGTTACCATTACTATTTGGATCTTGCGGATACGGCAAATCTCCTTAGGGTCATATTATCCTGATATCTACAGAAACTTGCGTATTCACCGATTCGACTATCGTTAAACCCGTCAACCGTTACATTAAGTTGGGTTTTTCCTATAAATTCCTCGGATGCATTTATTGATTCGGGGGTAACTTTGCGGGTTACTCGTACCATTACGAATCCAGGGAAATTTCCTGAACCTGGCGAAGCATGGACGATGGTCGGCGGTGCGAAACATACTGGGAAATAATTATAATGATCAGCAAGGTCATAACAGCCTGGCTGTCCATATTTATAGGCTTCATCTCTCGCAAACTGTTCTTTAAGGATGGCACCAATTTGATCCTCGCAGTAATCACCGCAAACGAATTCAATTTGTTCCTCATCCGCACCAGTGTAAGAAGATAACTGACTCATTATGACCATAGTGGCACCACGCGCTGCAGCTTCATCAGACTTTGGTAAGGTGGCCGGTATGCCAGTATAGTAAGTAACGGCGTAATCGACCCCTTTCTTGACAGCATCCTTGCATCTATCGCTATCTGAGCAGTAAGGAATTGTCTTTGAAATCTCATCGGCAGCAAATTGTTTGCCGTCATGGTATCCGTCAACAATCATATCCCATGCCAATCCTATCATCGCCAAAAATCCAGAATCTTCGCAATCCAAATTTACTCCACATTCTACATAAGTGAGCGGGCAAACTTCTTCTCCTGGCGAATAGTGTCCACTTGGGTCTTCATCAATAATCACACAAGCCCACTTGGTGCGAATTTCATAGGTAGGAGGGATATAGGTATCCTCAAGTATTTCAATATCATACATGCTGGGAACATCGGATGCCAATGGTGGCTCATCAGAATCTCCATATTGCGTCAGGTGATACATATTTACCGTATTGGACATATCATCGAATCCGGATTCATCCATCAAGGCCAAAACGCGGACAGATAAACTGAACGGTTCACCCTGCGGGATAATCTAGAGCGAAATCGGAGTCTTGGTAATTTTTTCCTGGTCCTGAGTAGTTAGGATAAATTGGGTCTCCATCGTGATACAGTATCCTTCCAAAATCAAGAAGTAAGGTACCCTCATTTCCTCCGACGAATCCCTCTTTTAGCGTTGAGGTGTAACACATTTTCAAAAGGGTTGGGTTTGCATCTCTAAGGCCGGGGCCGTAAAAATCCGTGGCCATAGACAGGCAGATTTTTTTAGTTTCGGAAAGCGAGCTTGTTTGCCAGCGAATTTCATATTTCTGTTGGTCTAGAGGGATTATAAAATCTCCCAAAATGGTCATCTCATGCACCCAATCTCCCACGCCTCCATCCGTGCAGCCGCCTTCGCCTTCAACAGAACAGACTGTTAATACCGTGCGGTGTACGTAGCGATCCAGGTCTCCCACATAAATCAGTTCTCGCTCCTTGCCAACCCCAAATCTCCATGTGGACATTCAAATCAGTAAGATGCCTAATTTCCAACATATTATCCAGGTAGGTGTTCAGATTGAATTTAACACCAGAGCCGGGCAGAAACATTCGATCACCTTCAGGTACCCGAATAGCTTGAGAATCGTTGATCTGAACATATAGATAGGCGGTATCGACATTAATGGGCAATACCAAATCACCCAGCTCATCGATCTTTGGATTTGTAGCCAAGCTGAAACGATCACTTGTACATTGGGTTTGATCTAATAGTAATGTTTTTGGAGGACCAGCCTTTTCACCGTAAACATTGAAGGCAGAAAGGTAATAACTAACGACTCCATATTGATCAGTATCCTCAAATGCCCAGCTTTCATCATCTTCATAATCACCATTAAATGGCGGAAGTGTTACAATCCTCTCGAAATCACCACCTTCCCGAGAACGATAAATGAAAAATCCATCTACTTGACCAGATTTCCACAAATAGAAAAGAGATAATTCTACTGTACAGCCGTTAACATGGGCCAATAAATCGGGAAGTTCCGATATATAACCCTCTTCGCCAGGAGATGGTGATGGACTTGCTTGTTCGGGTTCTGCCTGGGTTAATCCCTCGTCAGGATCAGCAGAACCAATAGAATCATTTAAGCTGGAATTCTTCATGAAAAATTTTATGTCATTGATGAAATTCCATTTGGGAGGATTTTTTGATTCCAAATCTTCGACAGGAAGAGTTTCTATTTCAGCCGGTATCAAGCTTTGTGAGTCCAAAGCGGGAATGATATTTAGATTGGTAATAGGGTCAGCTGGATTGGGAATGATGATTTGGCTGCCGGGCACAAGTGCCAGCTGTGGATCAAGTTCAGGGTTGGCTTGCTGGATTTCAACAAGCGCAAGACCTGTTTCCTTTGAAATCTGCTCCCAGGTTTGCCCTTCTTCAACTATATGAGGTGACCCTGTTTTAATGGCAGGACCTGCTTCAATTAGTACCGGGTTAGATATTCCTGTGCTGCCAGATACATCCAAAGCTCGCGCAACCAGGATAAATTTACCGGAGACTCCCGGCTGCCAATCCCAGAGAGTGAGATATTGCTGATTTGTCGATTGATCTTCTATTTGTTGTGTACCGTACAAAGTACCATTGACAAATAATTCAACGTTGGCGATTGGCTCAACACCAATGGCAGCGATCTGAATTGGAATGGCATAATTGAGCGGCCAACCTGTATTATTATTGGGATGGGTAATACTTATCTGGATCGGCGTTGAACCGGGTGGTAATTGTTCAGCTATGGATGGAATTTGCCGGTATCCATAAAAGGCAGCAGATACGAGTAATATTAAAATTGCGATACCAATAATGACAGTCACTAACCGTTTTTTTGTTGTTGGCACGCCTTTTCTCCTTTTATGACAGACAGTGAGGGACGGAGGTTTTTATCAGTTAATTATTGACTTGACTTGTTCTCATTATTTGTACCACTATTTCTTACAGTTAGGTTGTTTAAACTCTCGCAAGAGCTCTTAAAAAGACCTGAACTGTTGTGAAGGTAAACTACCAGGGGATATCCTGAAACTCTACAGGTAAAACATAAAGCTCAATAAATGCACCTGAAATGCACCCGGATAAATTCACTTTATCAACTGAATTGGTGGCTCAATTAAAAAAGAACTTCTATTGGACTTTATAAATCGGCTTTTTTTGACATATTCATTTCCAGCCTGCTCAACATTTAAATCTAGTACGTAAGCAAGAGTATCCTTTTGTCAATTTAAACGTCCTATTAAATCGGAAGATATAGAAGGATAACGCTTATTACCAATCTCCCTAACCTGACCATTTGCAAACAAAGGCCTGGATTGTCACGTGGCGCTGCGGCTTTTTTTAAACTCATTTGTTCTTTAAGCTTATCCAGGAGGTGAAACCAACCAGATTATGTGATCGCCCTGCTCAGTATACCTTCTTCAAAATATCCTAAAAGGAGTCTGCCCAATGAAGAAAAAAACAATCAGTATATTGATCGCTATATTATTGTTATTGGCAGTAGTCATACCTGCCTCTGCAATAACTGACGGCGAATTGGATGGCGAAGGCCATCCCCATGTTGTCCTGCTGCTCATGGATGTGGGTGGTAAACCTGCATATCGATGCAGTGGAACCTTATTATCACCTACTGTGTTATTGACTGCCGGTCACTGTACGTCGAATTACCCTGATGAACCTTACACCGGCATGAGAATCTATACTGAGTCAGACGTGGATGCTGGTGACGGAATAACGAATGATTATACCCACGGTACATGCAATCTCGGGAATTGTTATGAAGCAGTATCCTGGGCTGCTCATCCTGATTACGAGACCGATGCATTTATCTATCACGATGTGGGAATTGTGATTCTTGAAGAACCTGGATACCAACTTGACGAGTATGGAGTCCTTCCTCAGTTGAATGAAATAGATGACTTAGATACTGGAAAAAACTTTGGTGCAAAATTTACTTCTGTCGGATACGGACTTCAGGCAAGTTATCCCGATGGAGCCCCCTGGGAAATACAAGCCGACAGAGTCCGCATGGTGGCCTATCCTTTCCTGATCAACAAGACTGGATTTGTCAATCCTTTTGCAATGCTGCTTTCCAATAATAACTCAACTGGAGGCACCTGCTTCGGAGATTCCGGTGGTCCCAACTTCCTGGGTGATACAAATATCGTCGCAGGAGTGACATCCTTCGGTATGAACGAGCGCTGTGCCGGCACAGGTGGTGTTTACAGAATGGACAACGCAGAGGTTCAGGATTTTGTGTGCGATTTTGGTGGTATAGGCTGCCCGTAAGCTGAGTAAAATTTTCTTGTTATATAAAACGAAAGAGCTGTGTCCAGGCACAGCTCTTTTTTTCTTTCCAGCAAATCTCACTATCTTTAGAATAAGCTGTAACCGTATCTGATCTCTTATTGGACGCCCCCCCATTTTTCATCCCCCACTTTCCTGTGTTTAGAGGGCAAAACTAATCGCTTATTGGCTAGAACTCATATTCTTGGATATCTTCTCGATCAGGTTGCACCAGAACCCTACAAATAAACACAGGATTTAAGGCTGGATTATATTATTCTTGTTGTTCTGCGTTTGCTCTATTACAAAGGGCTGTTCCGCCTTTTGAAAGCCAATCGTAGAGAGCAGAACTGTATTCATAGTCGCACCTGGCGGCCTGATAGATCCTTAATCCCCAGTCTACATAACGTCGAGTTTCAGCAGGCCACTCCAGATAAGGATTTGTTGCCCGGGCAAGTCCAGCGTTATAACCAGCCAGCGCCATACTGTATGAACCGCCGCCGATCAGAGTTTTCCGTAACCAGCTCAGTCCCCTGTAGGCGTTTGTGTCTGGATCATATGGATCTTCATTTTTCTTAAAATTCTGGGGCATGACTTGGAATAGACCCATCGCCCCTGCAGCTGATTTGGCCCTGATATAACCACAAGATTCAATTTGCATGACAGTGGCAATCAAATCTGGATCCAGCCCAAATTCTTCACCCCAGGCAACGATTTCCTCTTCCCAATATTGAATTTCAGGTGTGAACAAGTGTGAGATTCCATCCGCTGGTGGAAAATCCTTGATCTGGAATTGTTCTGTTGGAAAGGGTCCAGATGTAGTTGAAGCAACCTGGGTTTGGTTTAGCACTGGTACAACCTGTGAGCTCACGGGAAGACTGTCCCTAGAGAAAATTTGGTCTGCAACCCCTTGCGTATTGCACCACGGATCGGTATGGGCCATATCCACCTCTGATGCGGGTGAGCCATCCTGGGTGGCAATAGTATCACCAATCTCCAAGCCAGCAGTAGGCGTCAGTGAGTTTTCGATAATTGATATTGGTGTGTTTGTGGATGAAGGTGCCAAGGTTGGAGTATCAGTCGGTGAATCCGTCGGTGTCCAGGTTGGAGGCAAGCCCGGCATAGGGGTTGAAGACGGTGCAGCGACAATGACCAGCCCAGGTGTTTTGGTAGAGAGCAGCGGACTTAATCTATGACGTGGATTATTGATTGTGATCGTAAACGGCAGCCCGACCACAACTATTCCTGACAGAATATACAATAACTCACCAGCCCGTCTTTTCTTACGAGGGCATAGGTGTTGTACTTCTCCTGCTATTTCTGGTTCTTCAAAGATTTGATCCAGTGGATCTGGCATAATCTACTCTCTCATCTCTTTCTCGCGTAGACATAGATCTGAATGAGGTGATGATTGAAATATAATTCAATGACAGCCCTAACACAACTTCCAAAATTGATATGTCATTTTTTTTTGTTCATGAAATGTTTTTACAGACCGATCATATAATGCCGGCTGCTCTCTTGTTAAGAAATTTGACTATCCCCCACCCTGCACCCACACGCACCCGCAGCTATGCCCATGCGGTGCAGTAAGGAGTAGTTTAGTAATAAGCAAGCA
>CAWGOD010000015.1:0-8257 GCA_963824175.1 uncultured Chloroflexia bacterium
GACAAAATTCAAAGATAAGGTCAGCCATGTCCATATTAAAGATGTTTCGGAATCGCTGGCAGCTTCCCTGCGGGGGGAACTCACCGGCATTGCTGTCAGCAATACAGCAATTGGTGATGGCGTGAACGTTGACAATATCAAAAAATGTTTTGATATCTTCGTCGATATGAAATATGACGGTGTTGTAAGCATCGAATGTGAGGGGGCAGGTGGTCCCATGATCGAACAAAGTCTGGCCTTTGTTCGCGGTCTGGTGGACGACGCAAATAAACGAATGGCTGCAGGGTGATCTGATAGGTTATAGAACCAGGTATGGCAGGGAAATCCTGCCATACCTGTAACAAAAAAATTTTACGCCGGAACGTGTAATTACAGGATTATAAGGTAATAGATACACAGGGAGATTCTCCAAAATGGCAAAAAAGTACTTAATTGGCGTTGACCTTGGTACCAGCGCTACAAAATCTGCCTTGTATTCTATTGATGGCAAATTAATAGCTGATTGCACTGTGAATGTTCCAATCCATTATCCAGAACCTGCTGTTGTTGAGCAGGAAAACGAAGATTTTTATACTTCTGCAGCCCAAACAGTAAAAAGCTGTATTCTGGAAAGCGGAGTGGATCCCAGGGATGTGGCTGCCATTTCTTTTGACAGCCAGATGGCTGGGGTTGGGGCAATTGATGAGGATCATAAGTCGGTTTCCAAATTTGATTCCTGGTTGGATATGCGCTGTGAACCCCAGATCAAGTTCCTGGAAGAGAACTATGGGGAGCTGATCACCAAACTTACTGGCTGCCCTCCAACCTGCGATCACGGTCCAAAAATCCTGTGGTGGAAAAAGGAACGTCCAGCGGAATATGACCGGACAGCGAAATTTGTTATGCCTGGGGGATATGTCGCAGGCAGGATGGCGGGTTTAAAAGCCGATCAGGCTTTTATCGATTATACATATATCCATTTTTCTGGCCTCAGCAATGCGCTTGAAGGAAGTTGGTCCAAAGAGATCTGCAGTGCTGTTGGCGTGGACCTGGAAAAACTGCCCAAGATCGTTGATCCCTGGCATGTGATTGGTGAAGTTACAGCTACTTCAGCCAAAGATTTTGGGCTGGCGGAAGGAACAATAATCGCTGCTGGCTGCGGGGATACGGCAGCCGGTGCGTTAGGTGCTGGCATAGTTAAACCCGGTATGGTTTTTGATACCGCGGGGACTGCATCGGTTCTGGCGGGCTGCACGGATCAATATGCACCGGATATAAATAACCGGGCCTTGTTGACCATGCGTTCCGTTATCCCGGGATTATGGCATCCTCTAGCGTACATTGCTGGAGGGGGTCAGGCATTAACCTGGTTCAGGGATAAGTTTTTTAATACCGTAAAGGGAGAAGTCCAGGATCAGGTTGATCTATATTTGGAGCTGGACAGCCTGGCAAAAAAAGCCCCCTTGGGTTCAGCGGATTTATATTTTTCGCCTCATTTATCTGGGCGAATCTGCCCGGCAACACCGGAAATGCGCGGTGCCTGGGTTGGGTTTTCATTTTCTCATGGGCAGGAACATTTTTATCGTGCGATCCTGGAGTCAGTGGCCTATGAATATGCCTATTATCTGAATATATTAAAGGAATTAATTCCGGAATTGAACTTAACTGAAGCCAGGGTGATCGGAGGAGGAGCTCAGAGCTCTTTCTGGAATCAGATCAAAGCGGATGTGCTTGGTGTGCCATATTTACGCCTGGCAAGAACCGAGTTTGGGACCTGGGGATCTGCTATGGTTGCTGGTAAAGCCGCAGGGATATATGACGATCTGGCTGAGGTGGCGTACGATCATGCTGTCGCAGCAGGGAAACCCACAGAACCCGATTTTGAAAAATTTCACCAATACGAAGACCATGTAAAAAGATATATCGATCTTCAGGAAACGCTTGCAAGAACATTTCGAAGTTATATGTAAATTTAAGGAGTTTATTTAATGTCTACCAGGATTAAAGTTTGTATGATCGGTGCCGGGCGGGTGGGAAAACTGCATTCAGGCACCTTACGAAGATATATTCCGGACGGAGATGTAGTCTGTCTGGTTGATACCCAACAAACTATGTTGGATGAGACGGGCCAGGAGTTTGGTATTGAAGAACGGTTTACTTCACTGGAAGAAGCTCTGGATAAGTCAGACTTTGATGCTGTAGTGATCACCACCCCGACTTTTACTCATAAAACATTAGCAGTGCTGGCTGCAGAAAACGGAAAACATGTCTTCCTGGAAAAACCTATGGCAATGGATCTTGATGAATGTGATCAGATCATAGATGCTTGCAAGAAGAATGGGGCTCATTTGCAGTTGGGTTTTATGCGTCATTTTGATCCTGATTTCAGTTTGGCCTATGACAGAATCCAGGCAGGTGAAATTGGGGAACCGATGCTGGTGAAATCCCTGACTCACGGACCTGGCCTTCCTCCCCCCTGGGCAAGGGATTTAAAAACCTCGAATGGAAACCTTGCCGAAGTCAACAGCCACGATCTGGATGCCACTCGCTGGCTGATGGGTTCGAATCCTGAGAGGATATATCTGGAAGTGGCGAATTTTAAAGGGGAAGAACGCGGCGTCGATACTGAACATTATTATGACAATATGATCGCCAGTATAAAATTTGAATCGGGAGGCCTTGGCAGCATCTCCGGTGTTTGTCCTTGTGATTATGGTTACGATGCCCGAATGGAGATCATTGGTAAAAAAGGCATCATGATCATCGGCGAATTGAAGAATAACGCTTTAACCATAGGTGTAGACAGAGATACGGGATTGGTTACTCCGATATTCAAACGTTGGCCTGATCGATTCCAGATGGCATATATCCATGAAATTGAACATTTTATAAAATCCATTCAGCAGGACTCTACTCCCAAAGTCAGCGGTGATGACGGGCGGTGGGCGGTAGCTGGCGTACTGGCTGGAACTAAATCACTCCTCGAAGAAAGGCCAGTGTTGCTGAACGAGGTTATGTAGGAGATTTGATGAGTAAAACCATGAAAGCCGCAGTCTATCACGGAGCAAATGATATCCGTTTTGAGGATGTCCCTTATCCAGAAATGGGGCCGGGAGATCTGATCATAAAAGTATTAAACGCAAATATTTGTGGAACTGATATGCGGATTTTGCACGGTGGTCACCGGATGTATCCTGAGGGTACAGTCCGCATTCCGGGTCACGAAGTTGTGGGTGAGATAGTGGCTGTTGGAGATGACATTCATAAATATCGGGTTGGTGAAAGGGTTTTCATCGCTCCCAATATGGGAGAAGGGGATAGCCGGGAAACTATATCGGGGAATAACAACCTGGATCCCAACTTTCAGGCCGTAGGGATCAATATCAATGGCGCTTTTGCAGAATATATGCTGGTACCTGAGGAGGCCGTCAGGCAAGGGAATGTTATGCCTGTCTCCCAGGAAGAAGATCCAGCTGTTGCGGCTTTGATCGAACCGCTGGCTTGTGTGCTTAGAGGTCAGAACGCTGTGAATGTCAGAAGCGGGGACGTGGTTGTTGTGATGGGTGCGGGGCCGATTGGCATGCTGCATGTTTTACTTGCCAAGGCACGAGGCGCTTCGAGAGTGATAGTGAGTGAACCCGCTGACCATCGCCGGAAAAGAGCCTTAGAGCTGGGTGCCGATCAGGTCATTGATCCAATTAATGAAGATCTGGAAAAAATAGTAAAACAAGCATCAGGTGGCAGGGGAGCTGATGTGGTCATTGTAGCGGCGCCATCAAAACCTGCCCAGGAATCTGCTTTGCAGATTGCTTCAGTGGGCGGCAGGATCAATTTGTTTGGCGGATTGCCAAAAGATGATCCTGTTATCCGTTTTGATTCCAACCTTGTGCATTATAAAGAACTGATCGTCACAGGGACCACAGCTTGTTCGACGCATGACTGTATGCAAGCGGCAGACCTTGTAAATGCGGGTGTAATGGATCTGTCACCCCTGGTTACCAGCCGGTATCCCTTAAGCGAGGTGGAAGAGGCTTTCGCTGCAGCGGGAGACGGTACGAATATGAGGGTGTCGCTGGTTCCTTGAGATGGAAAAACAAATAACCACTGTTCAGGGCAGAGTCCCTTATAAAAAACTGGGCATCACTGATGCCCATAATCATCTCTGGATATCCGGGCAGGATGTAAAGGCAGTGAACGCTCCCGTATTGGATCAGCAGGAAAAGATCATCCAGGAGTTGGTTTCGTATAGGCAATCGGGAGGCGGTGCACAGCTTGATTGTCAGCCGGGCGGTGCTGGAAGGGATGGGGTAAAGCTGCTCCAGATCTCAAAGGGCTCTGGGGTTCAGATTATTGCCTGTACTGGATTTCATCTGAGAGAGTATTACCCAGAACAGTCTGCGATCTGGCAGT
Source organism: uncultured Chloroflexia bacterium (assembly GCA_963824175.1). Lineage (GTDB taxonomy): Bacteria > Chloroflexota > Anaerolineae > Anaerolineales > UBA11858 > B10-G9. The sequence continues at coordinate 4,390 of CAWGOD010000015.1, forward strand.
TGGACACAGAACAGGCTGCAGAATATTTCCTGTCAGAAATTATAGAAGGGTTGGAAGAAACAAGGCGGGCAAAACCGGTATTCCCCGGCTTTATAAAAATTGCAGTTCGGGAAACACTGGAAAAATCCCCCCAGCATTTATTGGAAGCAGCTTTTGTTGCCAGTGTTACAAGTGGTTTGTTAATAGAGATGCATACGGAAAAGGGTGCAGATATTGAAAAATTTGTGGATTATTTTGAGCACAAGGGACTGAAACCTGGAAACCTGGTAATTTGCCATATAGATAAAAGACCAGATCCCGTATTACACAAAGAACTTGCCAGGGCTGGTTATTTGCTTGAGTATGACACATTCTTCCGGCCAAAATACGAGCCTGAAAAATACCTCTGGCCATTGATTTTAGATATGGTGAGTTCGGGGTTTTCAAAATCAATCGCCCTGGCTACTGATCTGGCTGACAGCACCATGTGGCAGTACCTGGGCAGTGGACCCGGCTTAACCGGATTTATTGATCTGATCAAAAAAAGGCTGGATGAAGAAATTCAAGATCCAAAGGTCGTTGAGAATTTAGTTGGTGGAAATATCGCCCAACGATTGGCAATCTAACAAGGAGACTACATGATGAAGACTGGACCATTCTCGTTTGACATTAAAGCCCCGGACTATATTCCTGGCGAATATGACAACCATATCGAACGTAATCTGAGTAATATGGCGGGTCAATATACAAGATCAGGAGGCTTTTGATACTTTATTGGCAGAGAATGACCTTATACTTTATGAGGTTTATGAGATCAAACGTCCTGAAATTGAAGGTGAAATTCTGCATGGTATTTCGATTGTGCATCCTGGAAAGGTCGGTAATGAGTATTTTATGACCAAGGGGCACTTTCATACTGTCCTGGATACTGCAGAAATCTATTACACGCTAAAAGGCCAGGGATTTATGGTCATGGAAACACCTGAAGGAGATTGGGCAGTAGAAAAGTTAGTGCCTGGAAGTGTTCTCTACGTTCCTCCTCGCTGGGCGCACCGGTCTGTTAATATCCACGCTGAGGAAGATCTGGTGATGTTTTTTGCCTATCCAGGCCATGCCGGACATGATTACGGGACAATCGAGACTCAGGGTTTTCGAAAACTTATCCTGGATGTGGATGGTAAACCAGATATTGTTGATAATCCTCGCTGGACACCTCCGGAGGGTAAATGAAGCCTCTTAAGGATTGTAAGATCCTTGTAACACCAACTTCTTATGGATCACAAGATCTGACGTTAAAAACTGATCTTGAAGACCAGGTTGGAGAAGTGGTTTATAACACCACTGGAAAACCCCTCAGCTCATCACAGCTTCAGGAGCTGTTAATTGATGTGGACGGGTATATTGCAGGATTGGATGAAATCGACGCCAGGGCCCTCGAATCTGCGCCGGGATTGAAGGTTGTGGCGCGATATGGTGTGGGGTATAACAACGTCGATCTGGCTGCTGCTGAAAAATTGGGAATTATTGTTACCAATACACCAGGGGCAAACGCGATCGCTGTTGCTGAGTTAACTGTAGGATTGATGTTAAATATGCTCAGGCCAATGCTTCCGGCGGTTCAAAGGACAAAAAGTGGTGAATGGCCCCGGTATAAAGGATTCTCGCTGGCAGGTAAAACAGTCGGCCTGCTGGGGCTGGGAGCTATAGGCAAAGAAGTTGCTAAACGGCTGGTAGGTTTTGGCTGCACGATCTTGGCTTACGATCTGTACCCCGATGAAAAATTCATAGCTGAGTATGGGATAAAGCTGGCTTTAATGGATGATATTTTACCGGCAGCAGATATCGTCTCTCTCCATTTACCCGGCACTCCTGAAACCAGGGAGATCGTAAACGGAGAGTTTATCAAAAAGATGAAATCAGGGGCCTGGCTGGTGAACACCGCCAGGGGTGATTTGATCAACGAGACCGCCTTGCTGCAAGCTCTTGAAGAAGGGAAATTGAGGGGAGCCGCTCTGGATGTATATCCACAAGAACCGCCTGCCAAAGATAATCCATTATTGCGCCTGGAGCAGGTGATCACAACACCTCATATGGGCGCCCATGCTGATTCCGCCACAAATTTGATGGGCAGCATGTCCCTGGATGAATGTCTCAGGGTTCTGCAGGGAAAAAAACCAAAATATCAAGTAAGGCAAGGATAAAGAATGAAGGAAAAGAAAAATATCTTAAAGAAGATCCAGGAACTGGGAATCTTGGCAGTGATAAGGGGCCCATCTGAAGAGCTTACGCTGAAAATGGTTGCCGCACTTGTTGAGGGTGGTGTGACAGGGATCGAAATAACCTTTACAACACCAAATGCACTGCAAGTTGTCAGCGCACTGGACAAGGAATTTGGAGATAAGATCGTTTTGGGGATGGGAACATTAACGAAACCCAAACAGGCTGAGGCAGCAAAAAAGGCTGGCGCAAAATTCCTGGTGAGTCCGCATACTTCTAAGAAACTTGCCAAGGCGATGGTGGCAACAGGATTGCCAACGATGATGGGCGCGTTAACTCCATCAGAGGTGATGAAGGCCAGGGCTTATGGCAGTGATGTGGTTAAGATTTTCCCAGGATCGTTAGGAGGGCCAGCTTATATGAAATCGCTCAAAGGCCCATTTCCTGAGATCCCCATGATGCCCACAGGAGGTGTCTCGGACCAGAATCTCGCAGAATGGTTTGCTGCAGGAGCGTTTGCCGTTGGTGCGGGCAGCAATCTTTGTCCCAAATCATTGGCCCTGGCAGGAGATTTTGAGGGGATTACAAAAATTGCCCGTATTTATATGGCTGCTATTAATACCGCCCGAAGTAAATAATAACGAGGAATATATGGATTTCGACATTATCAAAAAAAATAAACCAACCTTTTATTTTATTGGGGTTACAACCGGTAAATCTTCGATCAACAAAGTCTTTCCGTTATGGATGGATGTAATGGGAAAACCAGAAGTGGTTCTGGAAGGAATCGATCATCCGCTTCACGATCAACCTGAGAAATATAGAGAATCAGTCGCCCAGATCAAATATGATCCTCTTTCCTTGGGCGCCCTGGTCACATCCCACAAGATGAATGTCTATTCAGCAGCAAGTGATATGTTTGATTATTTTGATCATTATGCCCAAACGACTGCGGAATTATCATCTATCAGCAAAATGGACGGCCAGCTTCGGGGGCATGCCAAGGATCCTATCACTGCCGGACTGAGTCTGGAAGCGATAATCGATCCGGGTTATTTTGAAGATACAAAGGGGCAGGTATTTTGCCTCGGGGCCGGGGGATCAGCGGTAGCTACATTGTTGTATCTAATTAATAAAAAAGACCCAGGCGACAGGCCGGAAAAATTTATTGCAGTGAACAGATCTCCCGGGAAATTGGATCATATGCGTGAGATGGTCTCAAAATATGATACAGACATTGAGGTTGAATACATCCATAATAGCGATCCACAAGTTAATGACCAGATTATGGCTTCACTGCCCGATCACAGCATCGTGATCAATGCCACGGGCATGGGCAAGGATACACCGGGCTCTCCAATAACAGATAAGGGAGTTTTCCCAAAGAATGGCATAGCCTGGGAGTTCAATTACCGCGGTGAACTGGATTTTATGCACCAGGCATTAAAACAAGTAGAAAACAGGAATCTTCGAGTCGAAGATGGTTGGATCTATTTCCTTCATGGTTGGTCTCAAGTGATTGCGGAAGTATTACATATTGATCTAACGCCTGAATTGTTCAGGGAATTAGATGCAGCCGCAAGTGCTGTGCGTGGGTAAAAAAAATCGATAGGAGGCAGGTATGTTAGCGCAGGTAGTACCCCTTTATTTCAGAGAAGGCAGAGATGAGGGA
>CAWGOD010000016.1:0-110860 GCA_963824175.1 uncultured Chloroflexia bacterium
GACTTGAATCACTGCCCTTCCAACTGACAACAGCCCAGAAAAAAGCCCTGGACCAGGTCCGGGCTGACTCGAGTTCTGGAACACCGATGAATCGATTACTTCAGGGTGATGTTGGCTCTGGAAAAACCGTTATCGCCGCATTGGCAGCATTGATTGTCATCCGCGGTGGAGCACAGGCTGCATTTCTGGCTCCTACCAGCATCCTGGCGGAACAACATTTTCATAGTATGAAAAAACTGCTGGCAAGTGGACCTGAGGACTTAGCAGAAAATCAGATTGCCCTGCTAATCGGTTCTACCCCAGATAACGAGAAAGAAGCCCTCCGCAAACAACTTGCCAATGGTGAGATCAAGTTGATCATTGGCACTCATGCCCTCCTCCAGGATCCAGTCAAGTTTCAGAACTTGCAGCTGGCGATTGTTGATGAACAACACCGCTTTGGTGTAGAACAGAGGGGCACTTTACGACAGAAGGGTAATAATCCCCATCTGCTGGTAATGACAGCGACTCCAATTCCTCGCTCCCTGGCGTTGACAATATATGGTGATCTCGAATTATCGATCATCGATGAAATGCCACCGGGGCGTATTCCAGTAGAGACTCATTTGCTGAATCCCAGCGAGATCGAGCGGGCTTTTGGACTTGTTCGTGGACAGGTTGATAAAGGGAACCAGGCATTTATCGTATACCCACTGGTGGAGGAAAGCGAAAAAATCGATGAAAAATCTGCTGTGGATGAATTCATTCGTCTGCAAGAAGAAGTATTTCCGATGTACAAGCTTGGACTGCTACACGGTCAGTTAAATCCATCTGAAAAAGAAGAAGTTATGATCCGTTTCAGGGATAAGGAAATCCAGATCCTGGTATCCACTTCAGTCGTGGAGGTAGGCCTTGACATCCCTGATGCCACAGTTATGCTGGTGGAAGGTGCCCATCGTTTTGGTTTGGCACAACTACATCAATTCCGTGGCCGGGTAGGACGCAGCGATCAGAAATCCTACTGCATCCTTGTTCCCGGTACCATAGAAGAAATTGAGAACCAACGGCTGCAAGCCATGGTTGAAACCAATGACGGTTTTGTTCTGGCAGAAAAAGATCTGGAAATACGCGGTCCTGGTCAATTTTTAGGAACACGCCAATCAGGTTATACAGAACTGAAACTGGCCAGCATTACTGATCTAGACCTGGTAGAACGGGCCCGCACAGAGGCCTCAGCACTATTCAGTCAGGACCCAGATCTGAGCCAGGAAAATCATCAGCAGCTGGCAAAAGCGGTCAAAGAATTCTGGACCCAAAAGAATACTGGAGATATCAGTTAAACAGCAAGAGAACATGTTGAGGAGCTACTGATGATAAGAGCAGTTTTCCCCGGCACTTTTGATCCCATTCACTTCGGACACATTGATATTGCCCGGCGTGCTTCCCGCTTATTCGATGAAGTTATTGTGGCAGTCTATGATCAACCCTTGAAAAAACTCCTATTCCCCCCGGAGGAGAGAATAGAGCTTGCCAAACGCGCTCTTAAATCGATCTCCAATATCAAAACCATGGGGTATAGCGGTTTGACGGTTGATTTCTGCCATCAGATCGATGCTCAGGTGATCGTTCGTGGGCTGCGGGTCTTTTCTGATTTCGAATATGAATTCCGAATGGCTTTAGCTAATCATAGTCTCTCTCCAGATATTGAAGTTGTAGCTTTGATCACAAATAAGGATCACAGCTTCTTAAGCGGGTCCACGGTCCGGGAGATTGCAGCACTAGATGGAGATGTCAGTTCCATGGTTCCAGAGTACGTAGAAAAAGCGTTACGGGATCGATTTTTAGAGCTTGGCAGCGACCAAAATATCGTTCCCCACACTTCGCTGAGAGATTAACGAAAACCTTTTCATGTTATACTAAAAGGGTACTCTTTTGGAGGAGTAATAATGGACATTTTGCATCTTGTGGATCGATTGGAAGAGTTGATTAACCACAGCCGCTCCATTCCTTTCACTCATAATGTAATAGTTGATGAAGACCGTATGCTGGACATTATCGACCAGATGCGTGTTGCCATTCCAGAAGAGGTTAAGAAATCCCAACAAGTATTAGCCACCAAAGATAGAGTGATCGCCCAGGCCAAAGAAGAGGCGGATCGAACAGTAAATATCGCAAAAGAGAAAAGCGACAAACTAACCGATCGAGACAACATCGTGCAGGACGCCCGGAAAAAAGCCAACCAGATCGAATCCGAAGCTGAGATTAAGGCTAAAAATACCCAGGCAGAAGCTGACGAATATGTTGCAGAAACTTTAACCAATCTGGAGATCGCACTAGAGCGGGTATTGAACCAAGTCCGGAACGGGATCTACATCCTGGAAGAAGACAACAAGTTCAAGCTTGACTCAGTAAAAGAAGAACCAGAAGAAAAATAAAAGGAATAAGATACTCCACACCCCAAAAACAGCCTGCAGAGGCTGTTTTTTTTATTCCTTTCTCTGCCGCCAGGTATATCTCACACCATCCGACGAGTAAAAATATTTCGATAATATCCAGCTGACAAACCCGGGAAAGAGTGCATCTGCCCAGATTGCAAGCCACATAAAACCAGGTATAACGGATTTTGTCTTTTTCCTCTGAATCATATCCAGGATCTTATCCGCTACAGACTGAGCAGATAATAGAGCGAATTTTGGAGTTACTGTTGTGGTTTTCCAACTCACATCAGGATCCAGGCCAAATTCAGTATCCACCGCTCCCGGGAATATTTCCGATATTGTTACTCCAGTTCCCCTTAGTTCTCGCCTCAAACTAGCCAAAAAGCCTCTGGAGCCGAATTTGCTTGCGTTGTAGATGGAATATGTGGGAACACCCACCCAGGACGCGATGGAAGAAATATGGACGATCTGACCAGATCCTTCCTCTACCATATCTGGAATTACAAGCCGGGTTAATTGGATCATCCCGATCAAATTTACCTGCAATAGATTCTGGATGTCATCTTCCAGGGATTGTTCATCCAACCATAAATGTCGAGCTGATCCCGCATTATTGACCAGGATATCAATCTGTCCAAAAACACTCCTGGTTCTCTCCACAAGATCCCGGATCTGGTTGACTTGTGATAAATCTAATTGGATTGGGAGGACTTCCCCCCCCTCTTTACGGATCTGCTCCGCAATTTCCTCCAGACGACTCTGCCGCCTGGCAGCTATCACCACTCGATAACCATTTTTAGCCAGGGTTATTGCGGCTTTTTCTCCAATACCAGAAGATGCGCCAGTGATGATCACAACAGGATTTACTGCCTGAGATTTATTTTCCATCCATATGACCTTTTTATACCCTGATTTTACCAGAGACCATTCCTGGTCTGAGTCATGATTAATTTGATTCTGTATGAACTTCCGATTAGAATGTAGGTAGGCTCCATGTTACCTTCGGGGGAAATCGAAGGCTACACACCATTCTTCAACCTCATCTGCAAAGGAGTGGGAAATGGATTTTCAATTATCAGAAGAACAAAGATTATGGCGAAAAGCAGTTCATGACTTTGTTGCCAAAGAGATAAAACCGCTCGCCCAGGAAATCAACGAAAAAGAAGAAATCCCACCATCAGTGATAAAAAAAATGGGGCCTCTGGGGCTCTTAGGAATGAGTGTACCTGAAGAATATAGCGGCTCTGAAGTAGATGCTATCAGCGCAGCTATCGCGATTGAAGAATTAGCCTGGGGAGATGGTGGAACAGCGTTGACCATTGAAGCCCACAACGAACTGGGCTGCGCGGCCGTTGTGCTTTTTGGCTCAGATGATCAAAAGAAGGAATTCCTACCTGATGTAGCTACCGGGAAGGGAAAATTAACTGCCCTGGCACTAACTGAACCCCAGGCAGGTTCAGATCTTCGAAATGTCAAAACCAGGGCGATTAAAGATGGTAGTGATTGGGTTATTCAAGGGTCCAAAGCCTGGATCACGAATGCTGGAGATGCAGAATTCATTGTCACTCTGACAGTCACGGATCCTGATCAAGGATCACGGGGAATGAGTTTGATTCTGGTTCCTACTGATTCCGAAGGATTGATCGTTGCCCCGCCAGAAAAGAAAATGGGGGCCGGCGGGACTCACAGCCATGAGGTCCGTTATGAAAATGTCCGGGTCCCCCTTACAAACACCCTCGGCGTTGAAGGTGAGGGTTTACAGCAGACATTAAAGATCCTGGATGGAGGGCGGATCAGCGTTGGCGCGCTGTCCGTAGGAATTGCCCAGGCCGCTCTTGAGGAAGGAGTTCGATATGCCAAGGAGCGGCAATCATTCGGGAAGGCGTTGAAGGAACACCAGGCTATTCAATGGCTGGTTGCTGATGCGGCTGCTGAAATTCACGCCGCCCGTCTGATGGTCTATTATGCCGCCTGGTTAAAAGATCAGGGAAAACCATTTACACAAGCTGGTGCAGTCGCTAAATTATTTGCCACTGAAATGGCTGAACGGGTTTCTTACAGTGCAATCCAGATCCATGGATCATATGGATATAGCAGAGAATATCCTGTGGAGGCTATGTACAAAGCCGCCCGCTTGATGACTATCGGCGAGGGAACCAGCGAGATCCAGCGCCTGGTGATCGCTCGCAAAGTCTTTGAAGATGGACCAGTCAAGATAAATTAGGATTCACAAAGCGCCGTTCTCAAATGGACCGCTGCTATTTCTAGATTAAGACGAAAACGCACCCGGTAATGGGTGCGTTTTTATATCCTCGCGGTAAGAGATCTTTCCATCAAGCTGCCAGGGGGCGCTGATGACCTTTCTCAGCCTGGCTGTCATTTTCAAGCAGTTGTAATGCATGTGGAAGTACAGGGGCGATGATCCGGAAATTCTCAAGCGCAGCCTTAGGGCTGCCGGGGAGATTAATGATCAAGGTATTCTTTTTGATCCCTGCTGCCGACCTTGATAACATTGCATGGGGTGTGATCTTCAAACTGCCTGCCCGCATGGCTTCTGCGAGGCCTGGTGTTCGGCGGTCGATCACTGCCTCTGTGGCCTCAGGCGTAATATCCCGGGGAGAAAATCCTGTCCCACCCGTTGTGAGTATGACCTGGATATCCCCTGGATCAGCCCATGTTGTCAATTGATCCACAATCATCTGGTATTCATCAGGGATGATCGCTGTCGCAGAAACAACCCAACCTGCCCTTTCAACAGCATCACTGAGAACAGGCCCCGAGAGATCTTCCCGAGTACCGGCGAAAGATCGATCAGAAACAGTCAGAATGGCAAATGTATGGCCCATAGATCAACCCTTAGATCAAACCTTCCCAAGTATCATGAATACCATCATCAGTAACACCATAATAGTGGCGGTATCCATCACTGGTACGCTGGATCAAGTCATAGCTGTTATAGTTTCCCCTTTTCTTCTGGGAGACCAAACCCAGGTCACCCTGCCAGGTGATATCCATTTTTTCAATCTTAGCAGGTAATTTTGAGTACTGCGAGATAGCATAATGCCATAACTTTCGGGAGGATTTCAGAGTAACGTTTTTCACCATACTCCCGTTTCGGAGATCTCGGACAGTAAAATAGTTTTCTCCACCGCGCTTGTCCACTGAGACAATTTCCACCCCTGTACGCGGAGGAGCATGTTCATCTGAATCAACCTCATCTTTGGTTTTTGCATCATCAACGTCTTTTGAACTAAAGATCGGCAATGGGTCAGCATGCACCGCTGCGTTTCCTCCTAATTGTCTTTTATTTCCCTGGCGCACCATTTCCACGATCTCATCTCGCACAGCCATACCTGTTTCCGTTTCCGTGCGCAAATAGATCTTATTATCATCTACCGCATAAGGCGGATCATCACCCTTGGGGATCATCACCTGGATAACTTTCTTGCCTTCCGTTTCCTGAACTTCAAATTTGCAGGGTAATTCCGGACTGATGCGTTTATTAATTTCGGATTGTAGTTTTTCAATGGCCTGATTAGGACGAGGGATGCCTTCAACAGCTTTCCCTGGCTAGCGGATAGGCCCAAATACAGCGTTCCCCCATTGGAATTGGCAAATGCGCAAATATCAGCGATAACGTCATACAAATTTCCACCCCGAACGGAGATATTCTCATGGAAATCTTGCATGAAAGTTGCCCCTCCCTCACGGGCATCACGGATGAAGTCATACGCGGGCTGAGAACTGAGCTGGTGTGGCCGGGTCCGGGAGAAATTATCGCTTTCAAAGAGATCATTAAGCGCTTTGTAGCTCTTTTCCGGAAGCCGGACATCCGTGGTTCGATCTCCTACACCTAATTTATTCTGGAAAGTTGAGATCTTTTTCAACAGATGGGCGTCAGACCCCTGGATGCAGTGCATGCGCCGGGGATATTCCGGCTTATTGCCATTAAAGAAAGACGCAGTAGCATGGCGTCCTTTTTTCACCAGGTCTGTTACTTCCATTGCAACCAGGTTTGGATCCTGGGTGTAAGCGATCTTAGTTTGTCCTCCAAATGGGAATCGGCGCATGGCAACACCATTATTGGAATTTGCGTGAGCGGCTATAGCCATGCCTCCCGCTTCACGAATAGCTTTATAGGCCGTTAACACGTCCACACTTGCGCCAACTGTCACACTACCCTCATCCAGCTGATCCGAGGGGATGTTCAATTCCAGCAGTAAATGCTCAATATCCCGAAGTGGTTTATCTTCAGGAAAAATTGCCAGGATATGAAACCCAAAAGTCGCCGTAAATTCAAACCCGGGTAGTACTAACATCCGTTTCAGCAATTTCAGGTATTCAGACAGGCGGGTTTCCTCTTCAGGAAGCAGGCGATTGAGCTGTTGAAGCAGCTTAAGCTGATCAATCTCTTCTTTCATCCTGCGGTAACCCGCAACAGTATTGTGGTCTGTGAAAGCGATGATATCCAGACCTTTTGTAGCAGCTTGTTTGAGAATATCCAGATAGCCAATTTCCGGCTGCAGATAATCATCCGAAGCCGGAGTATGTAAATGTAAATCCATTGTGTACCAGGTTAACCCGGTATTATTTTGTTTTGCCAAAATTACCTCTCTATTGAAGCAGTACAGGGTTAGGATATAGTGAATATCCAACCCAATAAAACATAGATTAATATGTCTCTGCTTTCAAATTTTTATATCATCACGGTGGGAACAATAGACAATTCAAATGGCGGGGAAAATTGAATAGAAACAAATCAATCTCAAATATGGAAGCTATTTCCCGCTGTAATAATATTCTGTCTTCTAAATGTTGTTCCTCAGCGCAATTTAATACAATATACTAGGTTATTATAACCCTTTCAGGAAGCTTTTTTCTTCCTGGTGGTGCTCTTTTTCTTAGTCAGAGCAGATTCCAGTACTTCTTCAATATCTTCAACGAAGATAAAATTGATCTTATCCCTGACTTCCTGGGGGATATCCTCTTCCAAGTCTGCCTGGTTCTTCTTAGGCAGGATGACCATAGTCGATCCAGCCCGGTAAGCTGCCAGGACTTTTTCTTTTATTCCGCCTACAGGCAGAACCTGTCCTCGTAGGGTGATCTCACCCGTCATGCTGATATTTCCTTTTACTGGTCTGCCTGAGATCAATGATACAAGGGCAGTTGCCATTGTCACCCCAGCGGAAGGGCCATCCTTCGGCTGTGCACCGGCGGGTACATGCAGGTGAATATCCTGATCCTTGAAGAAATCCATATTCAATCCCAGCTTATCCGCATTAGAGCGGACGTAAGACAAAGCGGCCTGAGCCGATTCTTTCATCACATCTCCCAGTGATCCTGTAAGCTGGAAGTTATTCTTCCCGGGCATGGAGGTTGCTTCTACGAATAGAATCTCTCCGCCAGTAGATGTCCAAGCCAATCCTGTTGCCACACCAGGGACCGATGTACGATTGGCCAATTCTTCATCACCATAATATCGGGGGCGTCCAAGATATTCATTAGTTTCTTTCACGCCTATCTTTACAGCTGTGACTTTTTCCTCAGCGATGAGTGTTACTACCTTTCTGCAGAGAGTGCCGATCTCGCGTTCCAGGTTACGAACCCCGGATTCCCTTGTATAAGAGCGGATGATCAACTGTAAGGCTGGATCTGTAAAGGATATTTCCTTTTTCCGCAAGCCGTTCTCCCGAATCTGCCTCGGGATCAAATAACCCTTTGCAATGGCTTTCTTTTCCTTATCGGTATATCCGGACAATTTGATAATTTCCATCCTGTCCCGCAGTGGTGAAGGAATAGGCTCCAGCAAATTTGCCGTGGTAATGAACATCACCTTCGAAAGGTCATAAGCTACCTCCAGATAATGGTCTCTGAATTCATTATTCTGCTCTGGATCAAGCACTTCCAATAATGCAGAAGTTGGATCTCCCCTGTAATCCCGTCCCAGTTTATCTATCTCGTCAAGCATAAATACCGGGTTATTTTTGCCAACCCGGCGCAAGGCCTGAAGGATCCTGCCCGGCATGGCTCCGATATAAGTCCGTCTGTGTCCCCGGATCTCGGCCTCATCTCGCACGCCTCCTAATGAAATTCGAATGAATTCCCGGTCCAGGGAGCGGGCAATAGATCTGCCAAGGGAAGTTTTCCCAACTCCTGGAGGACCCACAAAACAGAGGATCACACCTTCCCGGATCTGCCGGATATCATCTTGATAATTATCCTTTTCAAATTCCTCTTCTCGTTCCTTGCGAAGTTTGCGAACGGCCAGGAATTCAAGGATTCTTTCTTTGACATCTTCCAACCCATAATGGTCTTCATCCAATACTAATCGAGCCCGGGAAATATCCAGATTATCCTCTGTCATTTCTGCCCAGGGCAGCGAGACCATCCAGTCCAGGTAGGTGCGAATAACGCCATACTCCGCAGCAGCGGAGGGCAAATGGGACATACGATCCAGTTCGCGTTTGGCTTGTTTATCTGCTTCTTCCGGCATTCCAGCTTCATCTATCTGGCGCCGGAATTCATCGATCTCCACAGCCTGATCTTCATCCTCACCTAATTCAGAGCGGATGGCTTTCATCTGCTCTCTGAGGAAATAATCCCGCTGTACTTTTTCGATCTCCGACCTGGCTTGATTTTGGATCCGCTGGCCAATTTCCAGCATTTCCAGTTCCCTGGTCAGGAAATTGACCAATTTACGCAGTTTTTCCGAGACCGAATCAAGTTCGAGAAGTTCCTGGGCTTCTTCTAATTCCAGACGTTGAAAATTTGCGACTGTATATACCACCTGAAGGGGATCATCCAGGGTCATTACAGCATCAACCAGTTCCTGGGGAACTGAAGGCACCAGGTTTGTGATCTCTGAAAATTGATCTCGAGCCTGCCTGGTTAAGGCATCAATTTCCAGATCACGCTCGACTATAACCGGAGAAAGTTTGATCTTGGCTTTTAGGTACGGCTCTTCCTGGACAAACTTCTGAACCCGGAAGCGGGTGATTCCCTGTACTAACAGACGGATCGTGCCATCCGGAGCCCGAAATAGCCGATGGACAGACGCTACAGTCCCAACCTGGTATAGATCTTCCGGGCCGGGCAGTTCATTATTAGGATCCTTTGAAGTCACCAATCCGATCAACCGATCATCAGCTGAGAGCACATCGTCCACCAACCGGATCGATCTAGGCTGACCAATTGATAAAGGCACAGCTGTTTCAGGGTAGACAACCAGACCCCGCAAAGGAAGAATTGGCAGTTCAGATGGAATGCGTCCAATCAGTTCCGCCTGGTTGATTTCCTCACTATCATCAATATCATCAAGATTGGAAATCACCGAACCCAGGAAGATATCATCCAGGGAGAGATCCTCGCGACTGGCCCATTCCAACAACTCTATTACTTCTGTACTCCAACGTGATACCGGCATACCTTATAACCTATCCTTATATCTACTAATCATGTGGGATTATCAATATTCTTTCCTCTCGAAAGGATTATCCCCAATATTAATTTTAACACAGCGAAGACTGATTTCAGCTCTTGCAGGCGAATTTATAGGAGATTAACACTTAGTTCTGGACCAGGAGTATAGGGGTTTTTGATCCCGGCTCAGGATCCATTTTTCAGAAATTCTTATAAGAATCTGTGAAAAATCGCTTTGCCAGAGGACATCCTTGTCCTATAATTTGATTTACAAACAGGAATTATTAGTCCACAATTTCGGAGGTTGTTATGTTTTCAGAGAAAATGCAAAAAGCAATGAATGATCAGATCCATCATGAGATGGAATCTGCCTATATCTACCTTTCTATGGCCGCTTATTTTACTGAAGAGAATTATCCCGGATTTTCGCATTGGATGAAAATGCAATTTGATGAGGAAATGATCCACACTTTCAAATTCTATGAATATATCCACAGTCGGGGAGCCAAAGTTAGCTTGCAGGCCATCGGACAACCCCCAGTTGATTTTGATTCTCCCCTGGCAGCTTTTGAAACTTCTTTAGCCCACGAACAGAAGATCACCGCAGACATTCACAGACTCTATGCACTGGCTATGGAAGAAAAGGACTACCCCAGCCTGTCGTTCCTTCAGTGGTTTATCGATGAGCAGGTTGAAGAAGAAGAACATGTCGGCGGAGTTGTTGGAGATATCAAACGCGTCAGCGGTTCTGAACAAGGTTTGTTGATGCTCGATCGAGAGCTAGGCCAACGCCAGGCACCGGTTGCAGGAGAAGAGTAGGTAGAATATTGAAGAGATCATTTAAAGGGCTGCAATCAAAGCGATTGCAGCCCTTTTTTTAAGATGAATGTAACCTTCAAATCTTGAGGATTTGGCATATTATGTCCACTAGAAGAGGTTTATTTCTGAGCGTAGTATTAGTACACCAATAAAGGGTAAAGCGTAAATATGGAAGATACATCTTACAATCCTTTCATGATGGCCCAAAAGCAATTCGACAAAGCTGCCGAATTGCTCGAACTGGACCAGGCAACAAAGGACCTATTAAGGGTTCCTTTGCGAGAATTCCAGTTTAGCATCCCCATTCGGATGGATGATGGACAGGTGAAAGTATTCCGGGGTTTCAGGGTTCAGCACAATGATGCCAGAGGACCAGGAAAAGGTGGGATTCGGTTTCACCCCCAGGAAACCATCAACACCGTCAGAGCCCTTTCCATGTGGATGACCTGGAAATGCGCAGTGGTGGATATCCCATTGGGTGGGGCAAAAGGTGGAGTAGTTTGTGATCCCCACGACCTCAGCCTACTGGAACAGGAAAGGTTATGTCGGGGATGGATCAGACAGCTCGGAATGAATATCGGTCCTCTGTCTGATGTACCCGCCCCGGACGTAATGACCAATTCCCAGCACATGTTATGGATGCTGGATGAATATGAAACAATCCATGGTGCAAAATATCCCGGTTTTATTACCGGCAAACCAGTGGGTATGGGAGGTTCGCTAGGCAGAACTGAAGCAACCGGTTATGGAGTGATGATAACTGTACGGGAGGCAATGAAAGAATTAGGAATCGATCTCTCAAAGACAACTGCCAGTTTTCAAGGTTTTGGCAATGTTTCCCAATATGCTATCGAACTATACCAACAGATGGGCGGAACACCTGTATGTGTTTCTTGCTGGATCCAGAAAGAACAAAAAGCCTATTCCTTCTATAAGAAAGATGGCTTTGACTTGAAACAGTTGTTGGCTATCACAGACCATTTTGGAGAGATAGATAAGGCCAAAGCCCAGGATCTGGGTTTTGAACTGCTCCCCGGTGAAGCCTGGTTGGAACAAGATGTAGACCTGTTGGTCCCTGCCGCGCTCGAAAATCAAATCACTGGCGAGACCGTCAACAATATCTCGCAGCAGGTAAAACTCATTGCTGAGGGAGCTAATGGTCCCACTACGCCTGAAGCCGACCAGGTCATCAAAGAACGCGGCATTCATGTAATCCCCGATTTCCTTGCCAATGCCGGTGGAGTCACCTGCAGTTACTTCGAACAGGTTCAGAGTAATCAGAATTATTACTGGGCCAAGGAAGAAACCCTTGGAAAATTGGATCAGAAAATGACTAACGCCTACCTTGACGTCAGCAAGTTTGCCGCCAAAAATAAGCTCTATATGCGCGATGCAGCCTATATGATCTCCGTTGATCGTGTGGCAAAGGCCTGTAAAGCCCGGGGGTGGGTATAATCTAAGGAAATGAAAAACCAATCGGAGAGCATGACATCTCCAAATCTAATCCCATATAGAAGAAATGCCAATGATCCGGATCATATGATCCGGATCATTGGATCGGGATCAATTGGGGGAAAAGCCCAGGGGTTGGTTTTTCTGCAGGACCTGTTATCTTCAAGCGATATTTTCCAGGATTATTCAGAGATCCAGATCATTGTTCCAAATCTGGTGGTGATCGGTACTGATGTATTTGACACCTTTCTGGAGAATAATGGCCTGGGAAAATATATAGATTCTAACCATACGGATGACCAGATTGCCCATTCTTTCCAGCAAGCTGATCTTCCATTCTTTGTTCTTGGTGACCTGCGCTCGTTAGTGGAGGAGATCCAGAATCCAATTGCTGTCCGGTCTTCCAGTTTGCTGGAAGACGCCACTTATGAACCTTTTGCGGGAATCTATTCCACCAAAATGATTCCCAACGAGCAGTTCGACCCGGATTTCCGGTTCCGGAAATTATCCGAGGCGATCAAATTCGTGTATGCCTCAACTTATTTCAAGGGCGCCAAGAGTTATCGGAATGCGACAGGCCACGACCACAAGGAAGAGAAAATGGCCCTGATCATTCAACGTGTTCACGGGACTCGACACCATGTGCGCTTCTATCCTGATCTTTCCGGAGTTGCTCGATCTTATAATTTCTATCCTGTCGGCAAAGCCAAACCGGAGGACGGCGTGGTCAGCCTGGCCCTTGGTTTGGGGAAAACGATCGTGGATGGCGGTCGATCCTGGACATACTCACCTGCTCATCCTCGTATCGCTCCACCATACGGATCCATTAACGAACTCCTTAAAAATAGCCAGCGTGAATTTTGGGCAGTGAATATGGGTGCCCCATTGATCTATGACCCAATTCGGGAGACAGAATACTTGATCAAGGGAGATTTGCCCACAGCCGAAAAAGACGGAACCCTCAAGGAACTGTGTTCAACTTACGATTCCCAGGGGGACAGGCTCCAGATTGGAATGGGCAACCCAGGTCCCCGGGTGTTGAATTTTGCACCCCTGCTCCAACTCAAGAGGATCCCCCTGAATAAATTGGTTCAGGAACTGATTAGAATCTGTGAGGTACAGCTGGAAAACCCGGTTGAGATTGAATTTGCAATGACTTTCTCTCCCCCTTCCTTGGGGTTGCTGCAGGTCCGCTCGATGGTTGTTTCCTCAGACGAGGTTGAGGTCTCTGAGCAGGACCTGGGCGATCCTACTGCCCTGGCTGCCTCGGAGAATGCCCTGGGAAACGGTCTGATCGAGAACATCAAGGATATCGTTTATGTGCTCCCAGACCAGTTTGAGTTAGAAAAGACCCGGGAGATGGCCGGGGAACTGGAAAAAATAAATCAGGAACTGGTCAAGAAGGGATCACCTTACTTATTAATTGTATTTGGCCGGTTAGGCAGTTCCGATCCCTGGTTAGGTATCCCGGTCAATTGGGGGCAGATCTCCGGCTCCCGGGTGATCATAGAAACCTACCAGGAAGGGCTCAGCGCGGATATGAGCCAGGGCTCCCATTTCTTCCATAACCTGACCAGCCTTGGAGTTAGTTATATCTCCTTGCCAAAGGCAGGTAAATACCAATTAGATTGGTCCTGGTTGAAGTGAGCAGAAAGAGATCCAGAGAACAAAATATCTCAGGCATATAGAGCTAAAATCCCCATTAGCGATTAAAATTGATGGGAAATCTGGAAGAGCAATCATATTAAAATCCCGGGGTAAAAATGGCTGAAAATACTAAAAAACCGCTAAACAGGCTGGTTGAAGAGCTGAAGGAACGGGCAAAAGAGCTTAACTGCCTCTATGCTGTCCAGGAAACCCTTGTCAAGCCAGGCAAAAAAACCAAAGACACTATGAACAGGATCATAGATGTGATCCCACCAGGATGGCAGTATCCAGAAATCTGCTTATCCCGCATCCAAATAGGCGATCAAGGTTTTCCAGTCTGAAAACTTCCTGGAAACAAGCTGGGTTATTCATTCCGATATTATCGTTCAAGACAAAATTGAAGGTAAGATCAGCGTTTATTACTCGGATGAAAAACCTGACCAGGATGAAGGCCCCTTTCTCCTGGAAGAGCGACGGTTGATCAACACCATTGCAGACCAGCTGGGAAACTTCCTCCTCCACCAACGCCTCCAGGATGTATTTGAAAAACAATCCAAATCAGGACAGGAACCCGATGCGGGCTGGCGTGTTGTCCTCGGCCTTCTGAAAAAAACGGATCCAGACCTGCTTTTCACCATCGCCAGGAAATTAGCCCATCACCTTTGCGGCCACGGTATCAAAGAAGCGGAAGGTTTGTGGATCCAGTTCAGCTCAGCTTACCAGGAAGACAGAGATGTCATTGAAACCAATTTCCCCTCCCAATTCAAGACCAATAAGGATGCCATCGGCTCCCTAGATACGGTTTTTAACCTGGCCGGAAAATATCTGGACGAAGAGGATATCCTCTCCAATATTCAACAATGGATCCGGGAAGATCAATCAGGCTTCCTGGTTAATACCCTCGTTCAGCCCAACCGGTCCATCACTGATATGTTTGGCGCCCTGGACAGATTTAAGCACCTCTCCAAACAGGGCCTAAAATTATCTACCGCCAGAAAACAAAGTGTCCAGACAGCCCTGATCAGGCGCCTGTTAAGCGAACAGGACCGTTATATCAATACTGCCAAAAAACACATCGGGATCGAGGACTTTTATGATCTCTCGAGTCGAGTTATTTACCAATCAGACAGCCACGGAAAACTAGGAGGAAAAGGGGCGGGCATTTTCCTGGCAATGCAAGTGATGCAAAAAGCATTGAAGAATCAGGAAATCTTTAAAACAGTCAAAACACCTAAGACCTGGTATATCATATCTGATACCCTATTCTCTTATATTGAACAGAACAACCTACAAGAGATCATCGAACACAAATACCTCAATATTGGAGAGATTCGCCAGGAATATCCCTACATTATCCATGTATTTAAGAATGCTCCCCTACCACCAGATATCGTCAAGGGATTATCTGTAGCGCTGGATGATTTTGGAGATGTACCCCTGATCGTTCGCAGCTCAAGTTTGCTGGAAGATCAGGTTGGGATGTCATTTGCGGGCAAGTACAAAAGCCTTTTTGTGTCCAACCAGGGAAGCAAGGAGCAACGGTTGAGCAGCCTGATGGATGCCATCAACGAAGTATATGCATCACTTTTCGGCCCAGACCCCATCGAATACCGTCATGTACACGGGCTAATCGACTACCATGAAGAAATGGGCATCCTGATCCAGGAAGTGGTCGGGAAGCGTGTAGGTCCTTATTATTTCCCGGCCTATGCAGGAGTTGCCTTCAGCCAGAATGAATTCCGCTGGTCCAGCAGGATCCACAAAGAAGATGGATTGGTCAGGATCGTTCCCGGGCTTGGAACACGGGCAGTGGATCGATTGAGTGATGATTACCCCATATTGGCGGCGCCAGGCCAGCCTGGTTTGCGAGTTAACACATCCCTGGATGAGATCATTCGTTATTCACCCCGCATGATTGACGTCATCAACCTGGAAAAAGGCAGATTCGAAACCATTGAAATCGACAAACTGCTTAAAGAATACGGTTCGGACTATCCAAAAATCAAACAGTTGGTTTCGATTATCACCGAGGATCAGGTCCGTATCCCAACCGGGCTCGGACCAGATTTCGAAAATGACAAGCTGGTATTCACTTTTGACGGTTTATTCTCGCAGAGCCCATTTTTATCGTTATTAAGGGCAGTCCTGGATGAACTCCAGGAACAGCTGGAACATCCCATTGATATCGAGTTCGCTTGTGATGGGGAGGATTTTTACCTGCTGCAGTGCCGATCCCAAAGCTACGGCAGCGACATCATCCCGGCCGATATCCCGGTTGATATTCCAGAAGAAAAGATCATCTTCACAGCCAACCGTTATGTAACCAATGGAACAATATCCAATATCAATCACATTGTGTATGTTGATCCGGATGCTTATAGCCAGATCTCCAGCCGGGAAGAAATGCTTGATGTGGGCCGGGCAATCGGCAGGATCAATAGCATCCTCACGAAGAGGAATTTCATCCTGATGGGACCCGGTCGCTGGGGCAGCCGGGGCGATATAAAATTAGGAGTAAATGTCACTTACTCCGATATAAATAACACCGCTGCCTTGATCGAGATTGCCCAGAAACAAGGCGATTATATTCCCGATCTATCCTTCGGAACCCACTTCTTCCAAGATCTGGTCGAATCTGCGATCCGATACCTACCACTCTATCCAGATGATCAAGATATTTTGTTCAATCATCAATACCTGAGGGAATCCAAGAATATCTACAAAGAATTAGTGCCCGATTTCCCTCACTTGGAAAATATCATCCACGTGATCGATGTAAAAAGCACATCCAATGGATCTGTGCTGCAGGTCCTGATGAATGCGGATGCGAATTTAGCGGTTGGTTTCCTGACAGAAGAAGAAAGTCTATTGGATGGGCAAACAATTCAAAAAACCCGCCTCCAAGCCCGGGCCAAAGAAGATCATTGGCGCTGGCGCTATCAAACAGCCGAAGCCATCGCATGCCAATTGGATCCGGAGAGATTTGGTGTTAAAGCGATCTACTTGTTTGGCAGCACCAAAAATGCCACAGCCGGCCCCCAAAGTGATATAGATCTGCTGATCCATTTTGTAGGAGATAAGAAACAACAAGAGGGGCTGGTGTCTTGGTTGGAAGGATGGAGTTTAAGTCTGAGTGAGATCAATCTGCGGAGAACAGGGTATAAAACTGACGGTCTATTGGACCTTCATCTGATCACAGATGAAGACATTGAAAAACGAACCAGCTATGCAGTGAAAATTGGCGCAGTGACTGATGGTGCCACTCCCCTTCCTCTGGGTATCAATCTGAAATAATCGGAGATACTACGCTTACGAAATAGGGATTAAGTTCTTTTAGAAGGACACAATCCCTCAATTTATATCAGATCACGAACGGCACCTTTGGGGTCATCAGGGTTAAACTTGACCAATGCCAGTTCCTGCCCATCATGTGCAGCGGATATAGCAGTGGTCTTTCCGAGCTGTTCTTTCCAGGATCCTGTTATCCTGGCAGATTCGTGCACATGGCCATGTAAGGTGATCAAGGGTTGGCGTTCCAAGATAAAATCTTTCACTGCAATGCTTCCAACGTGGACATCAAGAGGTACATGATCAATCATTTTTCCATCCAGGGCTGCCCTATCCAAAGCTGTCTGATAGGGAGGGCTATGGAACAGAAAGATAGATTTAGACATATCTTTCCCAGCCGACAATAGCTC
The DNA here is from genome assembly GCA_963824175.1 of uncultured Chloroflexia bacterium. Lineage (GTDB taxonomy): Bacteria > Chloroflexota > Anaerolineae > Anaerolineales > UBA11858 > B10-G9. The sequence continues at coordinate 17,453 of CAWGOD010000016.1, forward strand.
AAGATCTTTTTTGATGGTGGCATGTTCGATAATATTCTTGGGCTCATCAATAGAATGCCAACCTTCCTCTGGCGGGACACATCCCGGATCTACAAAACGTGAGATATCATACCGTTCCCAGTCTTTATTTAGGAATGGGGTCGGTGGCACATAGGCATACCCGTAGACAGTATAGGATCCAAACTCAACTGATCTGCCGTGGATATAATCCCAGATCTGTTCTTCCTCCATCCAGCGGTTAAGATCCACTTGGATATTTTTACTGTCATCATTTCCCAGGATCAAGAACACTCTGGGATATTCCTCACCCAGATCATCTCTTAGCTGGGTAAATCCCTTCGCCAGGAAATCATCTAAAAAATCACCATCAACCGAAATGCCAAAAGGAGGGAAGAGATCCCCACCCAAGAATACCGCCGCAGGTTTTTCTTCCCTTATCCGGGTGAATAAAGATTCGTAACGGCTGATCTGTCCGTGTAGATCGGACACAAAGAACGATTTCATGAGTATTTTCCGTTGAGGTTAATTTTCCCTCCCTAATAGCATATCACGGGTTATGGCACTAACAGTAGTGTTTAAATAAAAACACCCCTGAATTGGGGTGGAGAGGCGCCCTCGGCAGGAATCGAACCTGCAACCGTCGGATTAGAAGTCCGGTGCTCTGTCCATTGAGCTACGAGGGCAATTATTTCTGCCGGCTTTTAATCCTGGGGCGCCGGGCGAATCCCCTTATAAACCCGCTGTCCGGAGATAGTCTGGAGGATCTTCTGGGGTGACTGATCCAGTTGTTCCGCCAAATCATTCGGAGACAGGGGTTGGTTTCCGTTGGAGAGGAAGGTCCTGAACAAGGATTCTGTCAGGGTGGTGTATTCGGTGATGAACTGCTCCTGTTTAGCGCAGTGGGAAATCAATGTATGCTGTAGTCCGTCTACAACCTGCACTTCTGCTGTCTCCGGATCGATCCAGTCTACCTCTTTATCGCCAGAGAGATCAGCATACATTTCCTGATGTTCTTCACACAAGCAGCTTCGCAGGTGAACTCGCCAGGAACGGTCTTGCCCTTTCCACCAGGCAAAATCAATTTGAAACGGTGTGGTAACCGTGGGTTTAAGCAAACTCGAAAGCTTTGGTTTTGACACCGAAATTCTCCTTCCTCCAAATCAAATTGATCTATATACTTTCCGAATCATCAAATCTAAAATGCAAATCGCCTACATGGACAAACCAGGGCCGGGTCTCCAACAAGGAAAACAGCGGTCCTGGAGGGCAGCGTCTTACAATGTTCACCGCAGCGTATAACTCAGTGACATGCACATGCCCCTGGGGGTTAAGTTTGGTTAATTCCCGCACTGTATCGACAACGACCTGTTCAAATGGCGGAGGTTCGTCCTGAGACCTCAACCAGACCTGGTCTACCGGATCAATATCCGGAATTACTATCGCCATTCTTTCGTTATAGTCCGAGGAAATGATCTGCTTCAACGTTGCAAAGACCAATTCTCCATCCGATCCAACCAGAATAGTGCGCATCCAATTTTTTGTCGAGCGGGAGCTCTTGGTTTCAACGATCACTTCTCCAGGTTCTTTACCGGGTTTAATATACACAATGCCGCCCGGAATGAGTCCATTCTTTTCATACCATTCTTTTAATCCTGATACATAGCGCTGCTCCCGGACAACCCAGCCAGGGAATCGTTCGCCGGTTTTACCGTCAATCAAGGTAAATCGAATCCGGGGTGACTCATAGGCTGTAGGGAATAAAGGCCTAATCCTTTCGGAAAGGGGCAAGGTCCCTGCCCGCCAGTGCGGGAAGGTCAACCGTACTTCCACATCCTTGACCGGGAATTTCTTCTTTTCCTTTAAAGGCGTTAGCTCATCATCCAGCGACTCTTCCAGACTCAGCATTTCTTCTGTCAATGAATCAGGATCATATTCCAGTGGGGTATACCGTAAATATATAGGTGTCTCCTGAACACTTTCCGGCTCCAACCCTTTGAGAAACCAGGCAACAATGCCAGCCGGTCCAACCTCATCAAAACGAGGGTCTTCCTGTAAGGCATGGTCCAGGGAAAACTCGATCAATTTGTGATTTACATCGCCCGGCAGATCGATATCCTTGACCAGCTCAGATGTTGCCAGCGGACCGCCTTCATTCATATCCAGGACAGCCTCAGCCAGGTTCAAATGGCCATCGTTTACATCCACTAACAGGGCTCGCAAGAACCAACGTCCAGCGATTTGGACAAAATCTTCTTGGTCGATCAATCCCAGTTCAATCTGTTCGATTAATACCTGCGGATAGCTGCTAACTACCACTTCTGAATTCAGGGAATCAGCCTGGGCTGATTCAGGGGGTATGTTAAGGGCATGGTCTTCAATGCCAGCAGCAAATTCATGCCTCTTTCCACCTTCAAATTCAACCTGAATAACGTTAAACTGACCTATAGCGGGATTTTCTCCATCTCGGAGTCCAACAACCTCGCCTTTTTGCCATTCAGAAGCCGGGAAAACCAGTTTATCCCCCACCTTATACTGACCCTTTGGGAAATAAATGTCATTTCCGTCAAGGCGTTTTTTCTCCAGGCGAATTTTCTCGCGTTCGATCCGCTCCCCGACAAGGATCGGCATCAGCTCTTCCGAGGTCAACGGAGTTTCACTCTCTAACAGATAATCATATAGGAAGGAGATATCCTCATCTTCCAGTTCATATTCCTCCCAGTAATCTTCGCGGAGGGATAATAAAGCAGTTGCCATAGTAATGCCTCTAATACGTGATTATATAATGCCTTGAATAATAGCCCGTATATTATACTCTACTCTACCCTCTCGACAACACTGGACGGGCTGGGGTGAAATCAGCAGGGAAAATGTCTATGGGTAAGTATTATCTACCCAATCAAGAGGATTAACCTGGATTCCCCCAACCCAGATCTCCCAATGCAGGTGAGGTCCGCTGGACCGCCCCGTTGAACCCACTCGTCCTATAAGAGCGCCGGCGCTGACCTGCTGTTCTTCCTGGACCAAAAACTCCGATTGATGAGCATACAGGGAATACACACCCCAACCATGATCGATCAAGGTTGTATTGCCGTGAAGCAGCATTGGACCAGTAAAGACCACCTTACCAGGGGCCGCGGCATAGATATCACCACTCATAGGGCTGAAATAGTCCAATCCGGAATGGAAATAATAATAGCCACTGCCATTATATGACCTGCGGCCTCCATAATAGGATGCGTAAGCAGCGCTGAATGCAGGCGGTACTGGAGACAAGAACTCACCATCCCAGTATTTATTCTGAGTGGACTGCAGCGTATACTCCTGAAGTTGGGTTGTCTCCTCTTCCGTGATATCTACACCCACTGTCTCCTGGGGAACTCCGATGATTTCTTCATAATGATAATCACCGCTGAATACTTCCACCATCTGGGTCAAAGCAAATGGAGTGCCGTCTGTCAAAGTCCCAGACATGCTTACGGAATTCAACCCCGGGCTTTCTTTAGCATGAAGACCCTGCAATGATTGGTAAGTTATTCCATCCTGGGTAAAGAAAGAAAGGGGATATTCTCCCAAGGATCCTGAGATCAGGGCTCCATCAGGAATATCTGCTTCGATCACATAGGTATGGCCCTGGACAAAACGGTTTGGAGAGAAATCCACTTTTTGGATCTCATCCGGGAAGCCACCTGGGCCGCTGCCTTCAGTTCCTGGGACAAAAAGCACCTCGCCCGGGATTAAATCCCAGCTCCCTCCCTGGTCATTAGCTGTTACTAGCGTCCAGGGATTTAGATTTTCCTTGATCGCCATTTCCAGGAAAGATTCTTCAGGCGCCAGGGATACACGTTTGTTATCCTGGGCCTCGATCTCGTTTTCGCCCACCAAAACCGCGGAAACGCCAACATATAATTCAAAGGGACTTGTTAGGCGGTTGATCTTGATCAGGGAATCCTCTGGAACCTGATAGCGACGGCTGATACTCTGTAGAGTTTCTCCAAATGGAACCGTGATAGTGCTGACCACACCAGTGAGGTCTCCCATTCCTGGAATGACCAATTCAGTTCCGGGGATGATCGAACTATTTTCCGTTAATCCATTGACTGCCAGCATTTCATCATAATAAACATGCAGTCTACGAGCAATAGTCCACAATGTATCTCCTGCCTGCACAATATACACAAGATTGTCAGTTGAGTCTCCCTGGGCAAAAGCCGGGGTTGCCAAACTCAGCAGCAAGATGATTAATAAGGAAAGACGAATGAGTTTATTCAAAATTCAGGATATCTCCCAATTCAAATTCCAGTAAACGTTCCGGGTGAATTTCTAAGATATATTTTGCCGGAGAAGCGGGAGTATAAAATGGCTGCCAGCTTTTTGCCAGCTGTTTATCCACAATCTTCTGGGAAGAATCCAGCCAAATCACTCCCAGGTCCATACCCACAAAGAACATATGGATTGCCGTATTGGCCAGACTCTCGGAGCCGTAGATCATCAATAGTCCGGCATCCATATCAATTGAGTTTTGGAACATCAAACCCTTAAGGCGGCAAAAAAAACTCTCACAGTTTTTTACCCGAAGTGGATATTCCAAACTTCGTGTTCGGTTAATTACATTAACTTCCATGTTTGGTACGGCGGAGTGGATTAAAAGACAGATCAGGAATTACTCTCCGGTCTGGGCCAGGACATATTTGACCCGCTCAGCCAGTTCTTCTGGCCGGAAGGGTTTCGTGATATAGTCATCGACCTTGGCGACCTGGCGCCAGAGCACAATATCGATGCTTTGAACTTTAGCTGTAACAACGATTACCGGGATATCCCTGGTCTCTTCATTTTCTTTTAAGCGTTGGAATACCTGGGTGCCGTCCATTTCCGGCATCATTAAATCCAGGAGGATCAGGTCAGGGATATGTTCGTTTACGAGAGCCAAGCCTTCTTCACCACCATTCGCTCCCAGCACTTCATAGCCTTCCCTGGCCAGGATCAATTTCATCAAATTTGTGGTTTCCGGTTCATCCTCTATGCAAATGATCCGTTTTTTATCGGTCATCATTTTGAATTCCCTTTCTAATCTTCTGTAAGTTTACCATAATTTAAAGGGCTTACAGTGAGTTAAAAAGGGCTTGAACGGAAAGGTCCAAACCAGTTTTTTCCAAAAACAGAACCTTCTTCCAGTGATACAGGGAACTTGATCAGTCATCTTTCAATGATACGAATGATCGCTTTCCCTTGCCACTCCTAGCACTGTAGAATATAATCTTCTCGCCACATACCACAAACAGTTTAAATAAGGGCCATTAAAGATGATCGATGTAAATGAGTTGAGAAAAGGTGTCACCTTCGAATTGGACGGGAACATCTATAAGGTATTAGAATACGACCATCACAAACCTGGACGAGGTAAAGCCACAATTCGAGTTGATGTCCGGGACCTTCGTTCTGGAACGCGCTTGAAGAAAAAATTCAATTCAGGAGATTCTGTCCAGGATATACGCCTGACCTTCAAGAATGCCAAGTACATGTACAACGATGGTGAGTTGTACTATTTCATGGATGTGGAAACCTTCGAACAACCTTTCCTAAAAGGTGAAGTCCTGGGTGAAACTACTAAATTCCTGACTGATGAAATGGAAGTAAAACTGACATTTTTCAATGAGGAACCTCTGGATATCGATCTGCCTACTGCCGTAGACCAGAAGGTAGTGCGAGCAGATCCATCCGTTCGCGGGGACACAGCCACCAGCGTGACAAAAGCAGTGACCACCAATACCGGCCTGGAAGTATTTGTGCCTAACTTCGTAGAAGCAGGCGATACTATCCGGATCGATACCCGGACTGGGGAATATATCACACGGGTATGAAAAATCCCTCAGGTATAGAATGCCAATATTTCTTTGGGGACTATTTCCGGGGCAGAAACCGGGAAGAATGCCGGTTGCTCAAATCTGCCAATCCATCATTGGACTGGCAGCCGAAATTATGTGAAAACTGCCCGGTTCCAGAGATCAGGAGAGCAAATTCCTGTGAACACATTCAGCTGAAACCCACTTTGAAACGACTTTTTCCTCTAATGCCGCTGCGAGTGCAGGTTGAGGCTTACTGCAGAAAAACCCATCAGGACGTCGCAGAACCGCAAATCGGCTGTGGGGAATGCCATCAATTACCTGAAGTCTTTTTGGGGGATTAAACATAGCTTTAAATAAAATCAGGTTACGGTTTCCTTTGAGAAAACCGTATCCTATTTGTTTATCCCCAGGGTTGAATCATTCCAAAGGGTTCAATCCCTTTTTATTTTAACCTTATATTCACATCGGACCGGTCCGGCCGAATTTCCTCTCCAACAAATCCACAGAAAGGTGGATCATAGTCGGTCTGCCGTGAGGGCATGTGCGAGGAGACTGGCAGGCTTCCAAGTCCAGGAGAAGTTGTTTCTGTTCCTCCGGGCTTAACACCTGACCGGCTTTGACCGCAGCCCGTTTACAAACCCTGGCAATGATCTTTTCCTCGATATTCTTCTCCAACGGAGTTTCATCTACTTCAAGATCTTCAACAGCTGCCCGCAGCATACCCTCTGGGGATGAGCCCTGAAGAATACCAGGCACAGAACGGATCACAAAAGAACCTGGGCCAAATCCATCTATGGCAAATCCTAATTTCCTCCAATGTAGGGAGATGCTCTGTTACCAGATCAGCGCTGGCGGGCGAAAATTCCACTACCACGGAATCCAATAGGACCTGGGAGGGGCGCTCTTCACTTCTCTCAGTTGTGAATTTTTCAAATAACACGCGTTCATGGGCAGCATGTTGGTCAATCAGATACAACCCATCAGGGCCTTCCGCGATCAAATATGTTGCAGCCACCTGACCGATCAACCGCAGGATCGGCGCTCCTATTGGTGCAGATATCTGGGGCGAATCAATCTCCTGACCGAAGACTCCTTCTTCCCGGTTCCTGTCCAACATCGTCCAGGTCGGATCAACTCCCCGCTGAACATGGCTGTGATCAGGTGCCGGACCTCCCCATAAATTCACTCCCCGCAGATTGCTGACCTCTTGAACAGGTGTATGGGCTAATAACGCCCTTCGAACCCCCCTGCTGACTGCTTTAAAGATCTCGCCTTTATCTTCGAATCGAACTTCAGCCTTGGTCGGATGCACATTCACATCTACTTTCTCAGGAGCAAGTTCAAGGAAAATGACTGCGATCGGGTATCTGCCCTTCATCACCAGGGTATGGTAGGCCTGAGTAACTGCTGAACTCAGTGCCGGATCACTGACAGGACGTTGATTGACATAAAATAACATCTCTCGGCGGTTTGAGCGAGTTAAGCCTGGTGGGCTGACAAAGCCATTCACCGCTGATTTTTCATCCTCATAAATAACTTCGATCATCTGTTTTGCAGTGCTAACACCATAAACAGAGGAAATCACTTCTCGAAGATCACCACTTCCAGTCGTTTGAAAGACCAGTTCACCATCATGATGCAGTTTAAACCGGACACTCAGGGTTGGCCATGCTATAACGGCTGACCATATCATTGATATGTCTCTTTTCGGTGCGGTCGGTTTTTAGGAATTTTAAGCGTGCTGGCACATTATAAAAAAGATGCTCTACCCTAACGGTGGTTCCCGGTGGCATGCCCAGATCCTCAGCAGGATGGATCTCTCCCCCTTCGACCCGGATAGAACCACCAAGATCCTCTTTCTGGACCCGGGATAACAAGGTCAGATAAGATACAGACCCTATTGAAGCCAGGGCCTCACCCCGGAATCCCAGGGTAGAAACTCTGAAAAGATCTGCAGCGTTTTTCAGTTTGCTAGTGGCATGGCGGTGTACGGCTAACTTCAATTCCTCAGCCGGAATACCTTTCCCATTATCGATCACTTCCATCAACCGCTTACCAGCTTCTTTGACCAAGATTGTGATCTGGTCCGCCCCTGCGTCGAGGGCATTTTCAATCAGCTCTTTAACTACGGACGATGGTCGTTCTACAACCTCTCCAGCAGCAATCTGTGAGGCAACTTCTTCTGATAGTATTCGGATGGCCATACACCTATTATAACGGAGAGCAGTCCAGCGGGGAGACCTCAAAACCAACACCAGAACGGGTTCAGCTAAAGGGTTTCAGGTATAATCCGGATATGTCATTTTCAACCCTATTTTTTGACCTTGACGCCACTCTTTATCCATCCTCCAACGGACTCTGGGATCAAATTCGACTCAGGATCTATCAATTCATGAATGAAGAGCTGGGCCTCGCAGAAGAAATAATCCCCGCCACCCGGGACCGATACTGGACCACTTACGGCACAACCCTGGAAGGTTTAAGAATCCATCATCAAGTTGACCCGGATGATTACCTGGCATATGTTCATGACCTCCCCCTGGATGAATACCTGCAACATGACCAGGGTCTGAGAGATCTGCTGATCTCACTTCCCCAGGATTTATGGATCTTTACCAATTCAGATCGCCCCCATGCTGATAGGGTACTGGAAAAATTAGGTATCGCAGATCTTTTCACGGGAATTGTTGATCTGATATCAATGGACTTTGTTGTTAAGCCCAACCCAAAAGCCTATCAAATTGCTCTGGCCAAGGCGGGTGAGTTTGATCCCGAGAATTGTGTTCTATTTGATGACTTGCTGGCAAATCTTGAAGGGGCAAAGAAGATTGGCTTTACCACAGCCCTGGTTGGCGAAAATGACAACTCAGACCAATATGACTATCACCTGCCAGTCATCCATGCAATCAAAGAGAAAATGCCTCATTTATGGAATGGTAAAGAAGTAGGTCAAAACCGGGAATCTTGAACGATATCTCCCTCAATACCAGGATGAGGAAAAGGATTAATCATGAGCGATAAACCACAATCCCTACAGATCCGTTTTAGTTATGGGATCAGTTTTTCCCGTGCGGTTCTTACGAGCCTGGGAGTGATGCTGGTCCTGGCTATCCTTGTTCTGATGGGTGATCTCGTTCAATTGGCAAACACAATTCTGCCACTGATCTCAATCCTGCTGATCATTTTCGTAGGTATAAACTTCCTCGGGTACCTGGAACTTTCTCAGAGCCTTCCGCGCAGCGGCGGGGCATATCAAATGGTTCAAAGCTGCGAAGAAGGAAACTGGCTGGCATTTCTTACTGGCTGGGTGACCATCCTGGCCGGATTGAGCGCCGCTGGACTGATCATCCAGGCTTTTGGACGCCAGGTAGCTGTTTTATTGGAAGCCCTATTCGGGTGGTCTGTCCCCGCATTTCCGATCGCAGCTGGAATATTGCTATTGGTAGTTGGATACAAACTTCTCCCTCAGCGCAAATGGCGTCAATATTATTTATTAGTCCCGATCCTATCAATTATTCTGATTGGCATCCTTATCGCTCTGCCCAAGATAAATTCAGTTAACCTTCTGCCAATCCAGGGGGATTGGCAGGACGCATTCGAGCTCCTGCTTATTCCTTATCTCGGCCTGGAAATCGCCTCCAGTTTTAAGGGAGATTTAAATAATAGATCCAAGAACTCCCCGAAAGTCTTCCTGATTTCAGGATTATTGGCCAGTTTCATACCTGCTCTGGTATTCATAATCGTTCAGGGAGTTTTATCCCCTGGCTTTTCTTCTCCATTATTAAATCCCCTGCTTGATCTAACTGGATCATGGAGTGGAAAATGGATCCAGGGCGGTATGGCTTTTCTAAGCCTTGCGGCCATGCCCATCGCTTTGGATCGAATTCTCTCATTCGTGATCCGGCAATGTTATGCCATGACCCGGGATGGTTTCTGGCCTGATTTCTTTCTGAAGATCCAGAAAAGATCCAAAAAACCGATTTTCATATTGATCGTCGTTGTAGGATTGGTTCTTGGCACACAATTGATCGGTTTCAGGTACCTGGCAGGTTTGGGAAGTCTATTTTATCTGGTAATTCTTATGGCAGTAAACTATTCCCTTACACGCCAAGAACAGATCACTTCTCCATTCCAACTGCCAATCCACCCCTGGATACCTGCCCTGGTATTGATCTTAGATCTTCTATTAGGTGTGATCTGGGCTGAGTATTTACCAGCTGCAAGTACCCTGCTCTTGATCGGATTGATCTTTTTTTGGGTTTACGGCCGGCATCACTGCATCAAAGCCAAAGAAGGCATTACTGTATTTAAAACTCCTCTAAAAGAGGATGTCCCCAAACAAAATAAAAGGATCCTTGTTCCTATTTCCAATCCAGATACAGCAGAATCCCTCCTGCATCTAGCAGGATCCCTGGCAAAACCAGAAAATGGCAAAGTGATCGCCCTGCAGGTGATCACCATTCCCAACCAACTTCCCCTATCAGATGGCCGAATTGAAGCGGAAGCCAATCGGATGCTGCTTGACCGAGCCATCGATCAGGCAACCAAAGAAGAGTTCCGCGTCCAAACCATGACTCGGGTTTCTCGCAGCATCGCTGAAGGGATTCTTGATACTGCTAGGGAAGAAGACGTCGACCAGATTTTGGTTGGATGGGGAGGGGGTGAATCCCGGACTATTTCCAGATCAATGGGACCAGTTCTTGATCCAATCATTACTGACGCTCCCTGTGATGTATTGATCGTGAAAGGTTTTAATTGGAAGGAGATCAGATCCATCCTGGTTCCGACCGCCGGGGGACCAAATGCTCCTATTGGCGCTCACCTGGCCTCCACCTTGTCTCAGAGCAACGAGGCAAACGTGACCGGGTTGTATGTTCAGGTTGGACGAGCTTCCAGCAGCCGGATGGCAGAAAACCGGCGCATCCTTGATGAAACTTTTCAAGACTTACCTTTCCAGAAGGAACCCGAGAAAAAGATCATCACAGCCAGTTCTCCTCTGGCTGGTATTCTCTCTGAAGCAGAAAACCATGATCTGGTCATCATCGGAGCCTCTGAGCAAGGAGGATTCGATCAATTTGCCTTTGGCAGCATCCCGCAGCGAATTGCCTCTCAATCACCCCATTCATCTGTAATGGTAAAAGGCTACAGTGGTGCACCTGAATTCTGGTTCAGAAAAATCCTGGGGTTGATATTTAACCTTTTCCCAACCTTATCCACTGAAGAACAGTTGGAGGTGAGGGAAGAGCTAACGAATGATGCCCAACCAGGACGGGATTACTTTATCCTGATCGTATTGTCCTCAATCATCGCCACTTTGGGACTATTATTGAACAGCCCCGCAGTCGTAATCGGGGCTATGTTGGTTGCCCCCTTGATGTCTCCAATTCTAGGGTTCTCCCTCGGCATCGTATTAGGCGAGGTGAGGTTGGTCCGCACATCCCTGGAATCCATGTTCAAGGGAGTAATGGCAACAGTCATTGTATCCATTCTGGTGGGTTTACTCTCCCCACTCAAGGAAATGACCCCCGAGATCATGGCCAGAACCCAACCCACATTATTAGATCTATTCATCGCTCTGGCATCCGGAATGGCTGGCGCATACGCGTTGAGTCGGAAAGAAGTAAGCGCGGCATTACCAGGTGTGGCAATAGCCGCCGCCCTCGCCCCTCCACTCAGTGTGGTTGGTTTGGGTCTCGCCAATGGCAATATGCAAGCAGCCAGCGGAGCCTTGTTGTTATTCGTCACCAACCTGATCACTATCAGTCTGGCTGGAGTCATCATTTTCACCCTGCTGGGCATTCATCCATTGAATTTGCAGCCAGAAATCCAGAAACGGATTCGGCGTGGGATTACGGCCATGATCCTCCTCGTTGTAGTCATCACTGTCCCTCTGGCCATCATCATGAACGATATTATCCAAAAGGGCCGGGATGACCTAACTATTCAGCATGTTTTGAAGGAATCTGAACTTCTGGAAAATTACTCCGATCTGGAGATTGACCGGGCCCGCGCAAAAGGCCAGCTCTTCATCAGCGCGACAGTTCGATCAGAAAATCCGTTATCACAGGAAGATGTGAATGAGCTTGATCTGGCGCTGGAAGGCGCTTTAGGGCAGCCAGTTACACTTGATGTGATCACTCTTCCCAGCATCCAGTCTGATTGATCAATGAACACAATTCTCTCTTGGATCATTGATCTGGGCAGATTCCCTCCATATTTTTGATATTCTTCTAAGATTTATCTCGGTGATTTGTGATAAGCTTGTATGAATTCCTCATCTGTTATTTGATGGGGGGATATCGTAATTAATTGGAGACTAGTATGAATAAAAAAATCTGGGTCCTGATCGGTATTCTCGGCGGCCTGTTCCTGGTAGTGGGTGCTTTTTCCGCAGGAGCAATCGTTGGTAATTTAATTATTCCAAAACCTGATCTGGGCTGGCTAGAAAAAACAACAGATACCCAACCAACCACCACGGATGGAGACTCAACAGCCGAAATCACAATGGATGAGTTATTCTCCCCATTCTGGGAAACCTGGGACATTGTTCATGACCAATATATCGATCAACCGGTTGATGACCAGGAAATGATGAGGGGTGCGATCACTGGCATGCTTGAATCTCTAGGCGACCAGCATACTGGATACATGAATCCAGACCAATTCATGCAGGCTAATATTCCCATGGATGGCGAATATGAAGGCATCGGTGCCTGGGTAGATACCTCAACAGAATTCCTGACCATTATCAGCCCCATGCCTGGATCTCCTGCGGAAGAAGCCGGATTACAGCCAGGGGACGAGGTGATCGAGATCGATGGAGAGGATATGACTGGGCTGGATGGTTCACTTGTTATTCGCAAGGTGCTTGGTCCAGCTGGATCAAGCGTGGTGTTAACCATTCGGCGAGAAGGTGAAACAACTCCCTTTGAGGTGACTATTGTCCGGGCAAAGATCACTATTAACAGCGTGGAATCCAGAATGCTGGATGACGGCATTGGTTATGTCTCAATCATGACGTTTGCCGCGGAAACACAGTCTGAACTGCAAGATAACCTGGAAGAAATTCTGGCTGAAGACCCGGTAGGTTTGATAATCGATCTGCGAAATAATGGTGGAGGTTATTTACAAACCGCTGTTGATGTTGGATCTGAATTCATCCTTGAAGGAATCATCCTCCATGAAGATTACGGCAGCGATGAAGAGTTGATTACTTATCGAGCCTCTGGGAAGGGCATAGCAACTGATATCCCCCTGGTACTGCTGGTCAACGAAGGGTCCGCATCTGCCTCAGAGATCGTGGCCGGCGCCTTTCAGGATTATGAACGGGGACCACTGGTAGGAGCGACCACGTTCGGAAAAGGTTCGGTTCAAAATTGGATCTCCCTGGATAATGATCAGGGTGCCGTCCGGGTGACCATTGCTCGCTGGTTGACTCCAGACAAACGCCAGATCAATGAGGTCGGGCTCGTGCCGGATTATGAAGTGGAGTACACCGAAGAGGATTTCCTGGCTGATCTCGATCCACAATTGGACAAAGCCATCGAAGTATTATTGGATCTGGTCCAGGATTGATAAAAAGGTATAAAAAATATGTTTTATTGGAATCCCCAGTACCTTCTGTATATGGCCCCGGCTATGCTTTTGATGTTGGCCGCCCAGTGGTACGTTAACTCAACCTATAAGAAATGGGGCCAGATTCGGAGCCAAAGTGGTATCAGCGGTCTGGAAGCAGCCCAGAGAATTATCAGAACAGGAGGCTTGAAGGAAATGGCCATCCATCAAGTTCCAGGACAGCTAACGGATCACTATGATCCCCGAAAGACTGAATTGAGCCTTTCCTCCAACGTATACCAGGGCAGTTCTGTGGCCTCGATGGCCATTGCAGCCCATGAACTTGGCCATGCCCAACAGGATCAAGAAGGATATTTCCCCTTGCGGATTAGGTCTATGCTCGTTCCTGCTGTTAATATTGGATCGACCTTGGGATGGATCCTGATTATGGTCGGGCTGGTATTGAATGTGATTGGAATTGCCTGGCTGGGAGTTTTTGCCTTTTCCGGGGGTGCGATCTTCGCTCTGGCTACTCTGCCTGTCGAGTTGAACGCCTCCTCACGGGCCAAGGTTTTATTGAGAAACAGCGGCATTATCACTTCGCCCGAGGAAGGACGCGGAGTGAACCAGGTGCTTAACGCTGCTGCGCTGACGTACATAGCGTCTCTTTTCACAGCAGTAATGCAGCTTCTTTACTGGATTTCGATTGTTGCTGGTGGAAGAAGAAGACGGTAAAAAAACAGGGGGGCTGAGTCCTTAATATTAGGACTCAGTCCCGTAAAAACCTATCATCTGACATTTTCTGATTTATCTTTCCCCGGCTGCTTTCCAACCAACCAATCTTCACTTCTTCTTGTTCATCAAAGTCAGGTATGTAGGGCTTGATGTCCAGCAGCGGGGTCCCATCTAAAATATCCAGATTTTCAATATCTAGGATATTCCCTTCGACTGCCAATAACTTTACTACTGAGATCCCGATCCCATTGGGACGGCGGGGCGCTCTGGTAGCAAACACTCCACGCTTGACATCATCCAAAAATGGTTTGACCAGCAAGTCCGGAGATTTGGCCTGGTGGAAATAATACACCAAAATCACGTGAGAAAATTCCTCCAGGTCCTTAAGCCCTTCTTGAAAGGACAGGTCCAACACTACAGTGCCTTTTACCCCTACTGCTGCCGCAGGTTGAATGGGCATTCCCGCCAGCTCCTGATGGGGACTGTGAATGGTACCGATCGGTTGAAAGGTTATCTCGTCTTTAGCCATTAGATTTACAACTCCTTATGCCGCCATTTGGGTGATCAATCTGACCCCTGCCTTGTGAACCTGGCGGAAGTTTGCGCCCTGCCCAACGGCAGCCAAAACGGCCGGGATATCCTCGACGATCGCTCCCGCCAGTAAATTAACACCGAATTCCGCCATGACAGGACTTAATGGCGTTGAAGGCCCCAGTACCAAAATATAAGCATTCGGGTTGCAGAGATCCAATAAACCCGGCAGGGTATGGTTAATGAAAGTCATCCCGGTTATGGCAACCAGGTCCGCATCCGGAAGAACATCTGGGGCTGCTGAAGCTGGCAGGTCTTTCCCTGAGGGGTTTAGATCCAGCACAGTAAAATCTTCCAACTCGGTCCTGAGATGGTCCGCAAATGGGAAATGCCCGATCAGAACTGCTTTTTTCCCCCGGCCGTGCTCCTGAATGGCTCCTTCTGCATTCTGATCCACCCATCGGGAAGGGTCCTGTGGAAGTAACGCATTAATGGCAGCGCAACCGACACTGCGTCTGAGAGGAATATCCGAATGGATCCAATCTGCCAATTCCAGGCCAGTAAGAGATGCCAGGTGACCAGGCTCCGGGATGGTGGGCACCCCGGTATGAGTGTGATCCTCCTGAAGGGTAGACGCCAGGCCGCACTGGAATCCATCGTTTTTTTTCACGACGACAGCTGTCCAATGTAAACCGATCCTCACCTCGTGAACCGGGTTGTCAGGCAGTTTTTTGATAATGCTGGAATACATATTCACCTTCTATTACTGCAATATATTTGACGAAATCAATTATAATCCTCACGGAACAAAAATCGGGGAGATACGTATATATAAATGGCAAAGGATCTTCACCAGGTATGAGGGAAAATATTGGATATCAAACTTCTCAAAGGAGTTTGACCAAAATACCCCCTCACGGTATAATGTCACGTCGGTAGTTGAAAATGAACTTTGAAGGAGTCACAAGAGATGCCAAAACGGACCTATCAACCGAAAATCAGACGCCGGGCTCGTGTTCACGGGTTCCGAGCTCGTATGAAAAGCAAAGGCGGACAAGACGTATTGAAGCGGCGCCGCCTGAAAGGCCGCTATCAGCTTGCTCATACAAAAAATAATCACGTCAAGAACGTTAACTGGAATAGTTAACCCTGGCATGACCAAGTTCCCGTGGAACGGAGATTTCGACTAACAAGTTCAATTGAGATTCAGCGGGTGCGGCGATCAGGTAAATCATTCGCCCATCCGCTTCTCGTTTTGATATTACAAACTGGGAACGATCCTAATTCCCGATTTGCAGTCACAGCAGGAAAATCCATCGGCAATGCAGTTCAAAGGAACCGGGCCAAGCGTTTACTCCGGGCAGCATTAGGGGAAGTGATAACTGAATTCCCACCCGGATATATAGGTATCCTTATCGCTCGAAAACCGCTGGTGGACGCCAACTGCAGCCAAACGAGTGCAGCACTGAAATCCCTGTTGAACCAGGCCGGAATCGTTTCCAGCAACTAAAATGGATAACCAGATCAGTTTGGAACACCCAGAACACATTCACCCTACTCAGGATCCGCTATTAAAGGATCTTGAAGTGTCGGTTTGGACAATTCTTCGCTTTCCTATCCTGGCGCTTATCCTGCTCTATCAAAAAACCCTGTCCAAGGCACTGCCTGGGAACACCTGCCGGTTTTACCCCAGCTGTTCTCACTATACGTACCAGTCAATTTATAAGTATGGCGTTCTGAGGGGAGGATTAATGGGAACATGGCGTATTTTACGCTGCAATCCCTTTTCAGAGGGTGGATTTGACCCTGTAAAATAGATCAAGTATCAAAAGAAAACTATGATAAAAAATAAAAAAATCCTATTCATCATTATCCTGGCAGTAGTCGCCCTCACCCTGGGTGCCTGTACTGGACGGCGTGTTGTAGCAACCGGTTGGTCTGGTATTACTATCAACGAGGAGACGGTTTATTTCTCCTACGGGCCGCATGCGTATTCGCTTAACCTTAAGAACGGCGCTCAGCAGTGGCAGTTCCCGGCTGAACCCATTAACGGTGTTGATTTTTACGCCGCACCGGTACTGGCAGACGAAAACAGTCAGCTTCTGGTTGCTGGTTATGACAGCGTTTTATACAGCGTGAACCCGGTTAATGGATCAGAAAACTGGTCCTTTGTGGCTGCTGAAAACCGCTATATCGCTCCCCCTCTGGCTACAGAGGATGGAATCTTCGCTGCCAATTCGGATAACAGCCTTTACGCACTGGATTATGACGGCCTGCTGCAGTGGGAATTTGAAACCGAAGACCCGCTCTGGGCTTCGCCGATCTGGTCAGAAAATTGCGGCTGTATCTACCAGGTATCCATGGATCACTTTCTATATGCAATCAATCCGGAAAATGGAAAGACGGTCTGGAAATCCGAAGACTTGGGCGGCCCGATGGTCAACAACCCTTCCATTTCCGAAGATGGCTTGATCTTGCTTGCCACTTTTAATAACGAAGTCATTGCCCTCAATGAAGAAAGCCATCAAGTTGAATGGCGTTTTCAGACATCTGACTGGGCCTGGGCTACACCAGTGATTGATGGTGATCAGGTCTATGCCAGCGACATATCTGGCACTTTTTACACTCTCGATCTTCACAGCGGTGAATTATTATGGCAGGTCCAACCAGGTGGTGGGATCTACTCCTCCCCGTTGGTGCAAGATGGAATGGTCTACTTCTCAACTGATGCCAGCAGTCTGGTGGTTATCAGCCAGGAAGGTGTCGTCCAGCGTAATCAACCTGTAGATGGAAAATTGTATGCTAGCCCTGTAGGTGCGGGAGACAAAGTACTGTCTGGCACCCTCAGAAGCAGAATATTTCCTGGTAGCGCTCAGCGAAAACGGCGTCCAGGTTTGGGGATATCCCCCACCCAAATAATAAGTCTTAATCGATAAGTTCTAACTTTAGAATCAAAAATAGGAAAAAACTATGTGGGATGCCTTTATTAGCTTAATGATTAACGTAATGCTCTTCATTTACAACCTGATTGGGCAAAACTTCGGCTGGGCCATCATAATCTTCACTGTCCTGGTGAGATTAGTGACCTATCCGCTGACTGCTAAACAAATGAAAAGCAGCAAAGCCATGCAAGATCTTCAAAGTTCCAAAGAGTGGAACGATATGCAGGCCAAGTACAAAAATGATAAGGAAGCCCTGGCTCAGAAGCAGATGGAGATTTACAAGGAAAAGGGCATCAGCCCCTTTGGCTCCTGTCTGCCTTTGTTAGTCCAGTTCCCGATCATCATTGGTCTTTATCAGGCGATCATCCGGACTCTGGCGGTGACTCCGATCCAGCTGGTGAATCTGTCGAAACATATTACCGACGGTGCCAACTTGATTCCCATCAACAGCCAATTCTGGTGGATGGAGCTCAGTGAACCGGAACGATTACCCATCCTGGGTGTCGCAGTCCCTGTCCTGGCCATCCTGGTTCTGATCACCTCCTATATTCAGACCAAAATGGTCACCCCCACCGGTGGCGCAGGCGATAATGCCCAGGGCGCACAAATGACCCAGGCAATGACCCTCTATATGCCTTTCTTTATGGGATACCTGGCAATGACTTTTGCCTCTGGCCTGGCGCTGTATTTCATAGCCACCAACCTGGCAACTATTGCTCAATATGTAATCACTGGACAGGCTAATTTCAAAAACATGCTCCCTAAACTACCGAACTTTAGCCAGCTCGGTAAACAATAAGTTAGAGAGATCATCGGAGAAGGCTTATGAAGAACAGTCGCGCAACCCTGGAAGTTATAGCTCAAAGCGTCGAAGAAGCCATCGAAAAGGGTTTATTAGATCTGGGTTTACCTCGTGACGCAGTCGAGATCGATATTTTGGATGAAGGCGGATCCGGTATCCTCGGCCTTGGCTCACGCCAGGCCCGTGTGCGAATTTCTATCATAGGACAAGGTGACGATCAGGAACTGGAAGAGGTTCAAGCGACTGTAAAGGAACCAAATACAGATGAGACTTTAAACCTGGTTGAAGAAATCGTATCCGAGCTGCTGGAAAAGATGAACCTGGAAGCATCTGTAGAAGCCAAGTACGGTGAAGAGAGCGACAAATTACCTCATACTCCTATCCTGGTAGATATCACTGGCAATGACCTGAGTGTTTTGATTGGCCGACGCGCTAAAACACTCAACGCACTGCAGTACATCACACGCTTGATCTTGGGAAAAGAACTCGAACACGGCATACCCCTCAGCATCGACGTGGAAGGTTACCGCGAACGCAGAGAAATGCAAGTTCGGCAATTAGCCCGTCGGGTTGCAGATCAGGTAGCCGATACCAAACGGGAACAAGCCCTGGAACCCATGCCGCCTAATGAAAGACGATTTGCCCATCTGGAGCTGCAGGATGAATCCCTGGTATACACAGAGAGTGCGGGTGAGGAACCTTATCGGAAGGTAGTGATCCATCCGAGTGAGTAAGAAATAAATAGATATCATCGCCCCGGCTTCAAAGCCGGGGCAAAGAACAACGCCCCCTCTGGGGCTTTTTTTTTATTGGCTATATTCCCCTATCAGGTATAATTCAGCCATGAACCGCCCAGCTCCTGATTACCTGATTTTCGGACACATCACCCAGGATCTGGTTGAAGATGGTACTCGTTTAGGCGGAACAGCATTTTTCAGTTCAATACTCGCCCGGCGATTAGGACTGGATGTTGCCCTGGTCACCACATATGACGCGGATCTTGATCTGGAAGCCCTCGATGGAATTCAGATCATAAATCAAAAAGGGCAAGGAACTACGACCTTTAAAAACATATATGGGGCCTCAGGTAGAACCCAATACCTGTTGGATAGAGCCAAGAGTCTGGATCCCTCCCTGGTCCCGGACAATTTCCAGATGGCAAAGATCGTTCATCTGGCTCCAGTCGCCAGAGAAATAAATTTAAAAGCCGGGAGAGAGTTCCCAAATTCTACGCTGGCTTATTCTTTGCAAGGATGGCTGCGGAATTGGGATGATACGGGATTAGTCTATCCAGCTCCTCTTCCAGAACTGGACCAGGATGGACCATTGGATGGGACCGCATTCCTGAGTATCGAGGATCTTGGTTTTGACAGGTCAGGCCTTGATTCAATACGGGGTTTATTTCCGGACCTTGTCCTCACAACTGGAAAACAAGGGGCTGAGCTGTATACCGATAATGAAATGCACCTTGTCCCCACAGAATCTACCCGGGAAGTGGATCCAACCGGTGCCGGTGATATATTTGCAGCAGCCTTTATAATAGCGAATAATATATTAGGTAAATCTCTCCTTGATTCTGCCCGCTTCGCTAATACCCTGGCAGGAATATCAATCACCCGTCCAGGCAAAGATGGCATACCAACTGTAAAAGAGATTACTGAAATACAAAAGGTTTATTAATTTATGGGATTTATCTATACCATTGCCAACCAAAAAGGCGGCGTAGGCAAAACCACCTCAACCATTAACCTGGGCGCATTCCTGGCCTATTATGGAATGAACGTTCTGTTGGTGGATGTCGACCCCCAATCCAATGCCACTTCCTCACTTGGTATTGATAAACAAGCAGTCAGGGGTGGCACTTACCAGGCTTTGTTGGAAGATGGTAATATCCGGGATTATATTCTGCGCAATCCCAAACTCAAATTGTCCATCCTGCCAGCTTCGCCTGACCTGGCTGGCGCTGAAATTGAGCTTGTGAATGAGGTCGGACGGGAAACTCTTCTTAAAAGAAAGCTGCTTCCCCTGGCAGAAGACTATGATTACATTCTGATAGACTGCCCCCCTTCGTTGGGTTTATTAACCCTGAATGGTCTGGTGGCAGCAGTAGACGGCATCCTGATCCCGGTTCAATGTGAGTATCTGGCCATGGAGGGATTGGGTGACCTGATCGCCACTATCGAAAGGGTCCGACGGGTGATCTCTCCTGACTTGACCGTCCGAGGTGTGATCCTGACCATGTTCGATTCTCGCACTAACCTGGCTAATGATGTAGTTGAGGAAGTGAAAAAACACTTCGAAGACAAGGTGTTTGATTCCATTGTGCCTCGCAGCGTTCGTCTGGCGGAAGCACCCTCATATGGAGTCCCCATCTCCCTTTATTCACCTGGATCGATCGGGGCAAAAGCTTACCAGGAACTGGCCAAAGAACTACTACTAGGAGATGGCCATCAAATACCTGCGGTATAATTGGAACCAGCTACTTAATCCACCAAAATAAGTAATTTGTGAGTAAATAAAATCTATGGCAGCCAAACGACCCGGTCTCGGTAAAGGCCTTGACGCACTCATTCCCTCGCATCCAGAAGGTGAAATCCTGGAAGAATTTGGCGGAGTACTGGAAGTACCGCTAGCTTTGATCTCCGCCAATCCGCACCAGCCAAGAAGATCTTTTGACGAGGATAAACTAAAAGAGCTGGCTTCTTCCATCAAAGAACACGGCATTATCCAACCGCTGGTGCTATCTATCCAAGATGTAGATGAAGAACAAAAATATTCGCTAATCGCCGGTGAACGGCGATTAAGGGCTGCCCACCTGGCAGGCCTGAAAACCGTCCCAGCTGTATTAAGGGAAGCAGATGGCCAAGACCACCTGTTGCTGGCATTAATTGAGAACGTGCAGCGAGCAGACCTCAATCCGCTTGAAACCGCTACCGCGTATCAAAGCCTGGCTGTAGAATTTTCACTCTCCCATGAGGAGATCGGAAAACGGGTTGGAAAAAGCCGCACAGCGGTAACTAATATTCTGCGTCTTTTGGATTTGCCCGATGTGGTCCAGCAAGCCGTCCGAAAAAACCAGATCAGCATGGGCCATGCCCGCGCTCTTCTGGCTTTGCCTACGATTAAAGGGCAGAGCGCTGCCTTACAAACCATCCTGACCCAGGATCTGAATGTCCGCCAAACAGAATCGCTGGTGACCCGGCTAAAAGGCACAAAAAAAATCAAACCGCCCAAAAAAGATACCAAATCCCCCGAATTAAAAGCCCTGGAAGAAGATCTGCAGTCCGCTTTAGGGACCAAGGTTCGCATAACCCGCTCTAAAAAAGGAGCCGGGACGATCACGGTCCACTATTACACGGATGAAGAACTGAACACCTTGATGGATCAACTCCTGAAAAAGTAACCATTTCAAATATCATCTTCCGGAGAGCGGTATGGAATCTTTAACCCTGATCAACGCCCATATATTCACTATGGATGCAGGCTCTGCTGAGGTTTCCGGATTGGTCATCGAAAACGGAACCATCAGCCACTTACTTTCTGGAGCAGAAGGGAAGGAACCCCCTGCCCGGGGTAAGTTCTTGGACCTGGGCGGCAGAATCGTCCTGCCCGGATTAATTGACAGCCACCTTCATTTGCGAAAGTACGCTGAAACCCTGGCAAAGATCAACTGTGAAACAAAATCCAAAACAGATTGTTTGGATAGAGTCCGAGAAAGGGCACAAATCACTCCTCCCGGGGAATGGATCCTGGGTCACGGCTGGAATCATAACAACTGGCTGGATGGATATGGGACTGCCGTTGAGTTAGATCAGGTCGCGCCTGACCATCCGGTTTATCTGACAGGGAAATCTCTCCATGTATCCTGGGCCAACTCAAGAGCGTTGTCATTAGCCGGGATCGATAAAAGAACACAAGATCCACCTGGCGGTGTCCTGCAGCGGGACGCCGATGGAACCCCAACTGGGATCCTATTCGAAGAGGCCGTAAAGCTAATTGAAGGGATCATTCCGATACCCACAGTAGAGCAGGTTGCTTCTTCCATCCTGAAAGCCCAGGATTCCCTCTGGAAAATGGGTCTCACAGGAGTGCATGATTTCGATCGGGAATTATGCATCCAGGCGCTTCAATTATTAACTCAAGATGGTCTGCTTCACCTCCGAGTCCAAAAAAGCATTCCAAGTGAATTCCTGGACCAGGCTATCCAGCTGGGATATAAGACCGGCAAAGGTAATGATTGGTTGTGGTTCGGCGGGGTGAAGGAATTCATGGATGGTGCATTGGGCCCAAAGACCGCAGCCATGCTGGCGCCTTATCAGGATTCTGATGAGATGGGCATGCTTCTAAAATCAGAAGAAGAGATCACTCAGCTTGGAAAAAAAGCCGCTGATCATGGTCTGTCTCTATCCATCCATGCCATAGGAGACCTGGCAAACCGAACCTTATTAAATGCCCTGGAAAATATCCGGAGATACGAAAAAGAAACCGGGCTTGATCCTCTCCCCCACGGATCGAACATGTCCAATTAATTGATCCCGCGGACCTGCCGCGTTTGGCAGAATTAGATATCATAGCTTCGATGCAGCCCATCCACGCCACCTCAGACATGAAAATGGCAGATCTTTATTGGGGAGATCGCACTGCCTTCGCCTATGCCCCAAAACTTCAACTCGATCAGGGAGCTCAGGTGATCTTCGGAAGTGACGCTCCAGTTGAAACGCCCAACCCCTGGTTGGGCATACATGCTGCCGTGACAAGGTAGCCGAATGGATGGCGCTCCCGGAGCAGATGGCTGGCACCCAGAGGGGCGGGTATCCATTGACCAGGCCCTGGTGGCTTTTACTGTAACCCTGCCCGGGCAGCAGAAAGAGGGAAATATCCAGGGAAAACTCGCTCCGGGATACTGGGCAGACCTGATCGTGCTCGATCAGGATCCTTATAAGTGTTCCACTGATGATCTACCGGGAATACAACCTCAAGGCACGATGGTTGCAGGTAAGTGGGTCTTCCGGGAGTTTTAATTGGGTATTGATCTGTTTAAGCAGGTGCTGGAATCTTGTTCTATTAATACCTGAAGTTACTAACTTCAGAGGAAATTGGAGTAATTGTGGAAAAAAAAGTCCACGCCTGGGAGAGAATATACGCCAAAGATGGTCGTGTTTTTACAAAACTACTGCCAATCTTCCACGAAGCTGCCAGCAAGTATTCTGAAAATCAGACCCGAAATATCCTAGATCTAGGTTGCGGGAATGGTCGCCACGTGGTCGCTCTACAGCAGCAGAATTTGACGTAGTAGGTTTTGATATATCTCTGACTGGCGTGGAATTATCCCGTGAATGGTTGCTGGAAGAAAAACTTGCAGTGAAACTGGTTTCCGGTGATGGACGGCAGAAACTGCCTTTCCGGTCATCCTCTTTTGATGGTTTGATCTCGACCCAGGTCATTCACCATGCTCTGATTTCTGAGATACGGCTAACCATATCAGAGATCTGGCGAGTGTTATCCGATGGAGGACTAGCCCTAATCACTGTTGCAGGCCGAATCCATCAAGACACCACTTATCAAGAGATAGAACCCGGCACATTTGTACCCCAGGATGGATCAGAAGCCGGGCTGCCGCACCATATATTTACAGATGATGAAATCCGCCGTGAGTTCCAAGATTTTGATATCCTCGAGATAAGTCCCAGAGATAATGGAAAAGTGATTGCAATCTGGTTAAGAAAAAGAGACAGCCAGGTATTTCTGACAGTCTCTTAAGTTCTTCTTTATCAAACCATATTGCATCTAATCAAAGTTCTTAATATAGATCCTGCGGCGTTTATGCTGCCGGTTGTCGAAATATCTCCACTGCGACCACACCTTCTGATTGCTCTCCAGTTGGGGATTGACATGGACATATTTCACACCATGTTTTTTAGTAGCTTCAAATAAACTGACCATCATCAGCGCGTTCACACCCTTGCCCTGAAGTCGAGGAATGACTGCCCCCAGGTAAGTATCGATCGTATCGAACTTGTTCAACGCTCGCAGCAAATGCATAAAACCGAAGGGGAAGAGCTGGCCGCGAGCCTTCTGGATCGCTCTGGACAGTGAAGGCATGGCTATCGTGAAGCCCACCATCTTTCCGTTTTCGTCCAGTATAACCGGTACCAGGTCCGGGATCACGAAACCAAAATACTGCTTTACATAGGCTTCCCGTTGTTTTGCAGTCAGGTGAACTACGCCATATAAGTGGCTGTAAGTTTCATTGATGACCTCAAACAGCTCCGGGGCATATTTCAATAATTCATTTTTGTTTTTTGCTACAAAAACCCGTAGTTTATAACGCTTTTTAACGAGTCCAGCTATACGGACGATCTTCTCATCCAGCTTATCGGGCAGGGTAACAAAGTGCTCATACCAGTCGACGGCTTTGCCGTATCCAAGCCGTTCCATGTGTTTGTGATAATATGGCGGATCGTGCCGGGTTGCCAGTGTGGCCAGTTCGTCAAACCCCTCAACGAGCATACCCTCCCGATCAAGATCTGTGAATCCCAGGGGGCCGTGCACTGCTGTACAGCCCAATTCAGCTGCCCATGACTCCACTTTATCCATCAGAGCATCGACAACCTCAGGATCATCAATGAAGTCGATCCAGCCAAAACGCATATAATCCTCACCCCAGGTCTCTTTGTGCAATTTGTTGTAGATCGCCGCCACCCGGCCAACAATCTTATCTCCGTCATAGGCCAGGTAGTAATGGGCCTGACAGTGGTCAAAAGCCGAGTTTTTATCCCAGTGCAGGTTATTCATCTCGTCAAAATCCAGGGCCGGCACCCAGGCGTTATTTTCTCTGGGAATGGAATGTGGAAAACGAATGAATTTCCTTAACTCACGAGTTGTAGTGATTTCTTTGACTTGGATGCTCATACTTACTCCCTCCACCTATCTGAGGTGTATTTTCTCTTATTTAAAATTCAACAGCTCATGGATTATAACTGAAATCGGAGGGTGAAGATGCGGGATTGGAAGAAGGTGTAAGGATTAAGGTGCGAAGTTGCCAGCTACAGATGGTTAGGTATTTACCCAGACCTTCTTCTGCCCCAGGATTCTGCCAAAAAGTACATTTGGTTCTATAATAAAACTCGAAAAAGACTCATTTTGATATTCTAATATTCAGCAGATCTAGAGGATTCTTATGGAAATCATCAAGAAATCCCTCATGCAGTGGGGTGAGGCCATGCAGCTGACCATGGAAAACCGTTCCCTGTTTTATTCCACTGTGCTCAAACACTGGCGTGTTAAAAAATGGTCTGGTAAAGATGCCAGGAGTTTTATTTACGAGGGCAGCAGTTTTGAAGAAGCTTTTGAGGTCTTTATGGCGCATCACAAAGTAAACCCCTCTGACGTTTATGAAGGGAAGGACTAGGCTAGACTCGTTAGAAAGGCGACCGAAGACGGAAGACGGAGAACGGGAAAAAGAAACTCGCTTAACGGTAAGAATTTATCCATCAAACCAGAAAAGGATCTTAGCATGACAGACGAATACAAGATTGTTTATGAAGAAAAACCTGAAGACAGCGCCTGGGGCGTCGTTGGACATGGAGTATCCAGCTACAATAAAAAACAAGCCGGGGATAACAAATTCCAGCGTTTATGTTTTGTGCTCAAGGATTCTAGCGAGGAAGTTTTGGCCGGAGTGATCGCCGAAGTCTACTGGGATTGGCTGTATATTGACCTGCTGTGGGTCAAGGAAGAACTGCGCAACCAGGGGTACGGAAAAAGCCTGATGTCCCGAACCGAAGAAGAAGCACGGCAGCTGGGCGCAAAAAACGCCTACCTGGACACTTTCAGTTTCCAGGCCCCTGGGTTCTACGAAAACCTGGGATATAAATCCTTTGGCGAACTGCCGGACTTCCCTGAAGGCCAACAAAGATACTTTATGAAAAAACAACTCTAATACATTTATGGCTTGATACGCAAACAAGAAACTTTTCGATAAGATCCAAACCTACTGGCCAGGGGTTAATAAACAGGAAATGATCGAAAAGTTCTGGCCTGGGCTGAATACTTAGAAGAGCTAAAATTTGGATTTATCGAGCGGACACCGAGGACCAAGAACAGATATTATTTCCGGGCGCTCCGGATTGTCATTCTGACATTGAGCACGGCAAAATGGAAGAATCCATATTGAGAGTAGCTATAAGGATAGACTGTGTTGGAAAGGATGTTGGTCTGGGGGATATTGGTTATGAATATGGATCCTTCCTCGTCTCTTCGTTCAGAGTCAGGATGACAGATCACAGTTTCCCGTCTTCCGTCCCCGTCGGTCGCGCATCGACCCTCCTGAGCGGAGCGAGATTATTTTCTCACGCAGTCGAAGGGGCTCGTCCCCGTTCCCCATCCCCGGTCATCTGTCCTCATTTATAATTAACATATGCCTTTCCAATTAATAACCCCTGAGCACTTAGATGAAATCAAAGCTCTTGTGGATAACATACCAACCACAAAGATCTCTGATATCTCGTCGGATCTTGCCGCGCTTGTCAATCAGATTCGCGCCGACATCCCCGAAAAACGGCGCATCTCCACCGGTCGCTACAGCATCGTAAAAGCCCTGGGGGAAGCGCTTCTCCCCTGCTGAATGAGCCATTTGGATTTGGCCTTTCTCTCTTCGAAAATCCCGGGGATCCCTTTGTGCGCAGCCTGGGACTGCAGCTGCTTTCCTTGTGGTCTGTTGATAATGGCAGCTTGGACCCCGTGAAGGAATTTTTCGAAGCAGGGGCAGCTGAGAAGGACGACTGGATCGTCCGCGAGTGTGCGTCTGGTCTGGTCCGCAAGCTGACCAAAGCCTTCCCAGAAGAAGTCCGTAGCTGGTACCTGGAGTTGGTTGAGTCCCCAGATCCCAACCAGAGACGCTTTGTGAGTGAAAGCCTCCGGCCGGTGGTCGAGAACCGCTGGTTCCACAAACAACCCGAATATGCCCTGGGAGTGATT
Source organism: uncultured Chloroflexia bacterium (assembly GCA_963824175.1). Taxonomy (GTDB): domain Bacteria; phylum Chloroflexota; class Anaerolineae; order Anaerolineales; family UBA11858; genus B10-G9. The sequence continues at coordinate 44,839 of CAWGOD010000016.1, forward strand.
CGGTATTTATTTAAAAATCTGCCCTCTATCCCCGGACATCGGTGGGCAACAGTCTGAGCGATTGGATGCGAGTAAATGAGGAAATCGCCTGGCCAATCGTGAGTGAATTGGCAAAAAATGGGGATAAGAATTCTTACTGGATCGCCTATCGGGCCTGCCGCAATCTGGTTAAAAAAGAACCTGTTCAGGTGATGGAAACCCTCGCTGTCGCTGAGTATAAATATAAAACTCGGTTTTATCAGCTTGCGGACTATCAATAAAGGAAAAGCAGGCTCAGGGATCCGATCAATTCTCCCGGCTTATAAACCATTAATTATTGGAATTACATTTATAGTAAAATCACGATAAATCAATCACTGGTGGTGTATTCATGAATTTATTAGGAAGAATAACTCGAAAACTTAATGCTCTTTCCTCTCGGCCAGGCGCTGAATTCCCCACCAGCCGCAATATCACCATCGGCCGGGGGACCTACTATAACCGCGACTGCACCTTTGTCGCCCGGGATGGGGGACGGATCGAAATTGGCAACTACTGCTCGATCGCCCAGGGTGTATTCATAATCAATGTCAACCACGATTTTGAAAGAGTATCTACCTACCCCTTTTTCACCCGTCAGGGAACGGTGGGCAAGCCCAATCAGCGAGACCTACAAGTCGGGAATGTTCTAATAGGCAATGACGTCTGGATCGGTGCTAACGCTATAATCCTGAAAGATGTCAGCATTAGCGATGGCGCAGTCATTGGCGCAGGGGCAGTTGTCACCAAACCGGTCCCTCCCTATGCCATCGTGGGTGGGAATCCTGCCGCTATCATTAAATACCGCTTTCCAGAGAAACAGATTTTAATTCACTCCAGAATATCCGCTGGTGGGATTGGTCTGAGGAACAGATCCGTGAACGCGTGGAAGATTTTTATCTCCCGATCAATGAATTTATAAACAAGTACCAATAATTCAGATCTATCACCGACGGAATAGGCAAAAGATGAGTAAAGATCGCTGGACCAACATTGATGAAAAATATTTAGATCTGATCGTAAAGCCAGATCCCAGATTTGAGAAGGTCCAGCAAGCTTGCGCCAAAGCAGGTTTGCCAACTATCAGTATATCTAACACTCACGGACGGCTATTTGAACTCCTGGTCAAAGTGATGGGCGCAAAACGGGTCCTGGAGATCGGCACACTGGGAGGATTCAGCACCGCCTGGTTTGCCAATGGTCTCCCTTTTGGCGGCAAGCTGATCAGCCTGGAACTTGATCCAGAAAGGGCAACATTAGCCCGCCAGAATTTGAATATGTTTGAATTTAAAGCCAAAGTGGAGATCTGGGTTGGGGACGCTTTACATAATATGACTGAAATGACCAAAATAGACCAACCACCCTTTGATCTGATCTTCATCGATGGAGAAAAATCCCAGTATCCGGATTATCTGGACCTGGCTATCCAGCTTTCCCACCCCGGGACCCTGATCATCGCCGACAATGTGGTCAAACACGGCTGGTGTGATAAATGAAGAAATAACAACAGACAGCCAGAAAGGGATCACAAAATTCCACAGAAATGGTTGCTGACGATCCCCGCCTGCAGGCCACAGTCCTGCAAACCGTGGGAGAAAAAGGCCATGACGGATTTTCGTTTATTTTGGTTAAACAGGAAGATTAAAAAGCAAACTGTCATTGCGAGGAAGGTGTTTACACCTGACGAAGCAATCCCCCCATATATCAGGAGATTGCTTCGTCGGACTTTGTCCTCCTCGCAATGACAGACCTCAGGGATTTGGATATCTGGGAATTAAACCGACTTACTATTTACCCTTACTAGATACTGATCACTGATCACTTCAGCCTTCTTACATCCCCTTCCCGAACCGTAACACCTTCAGCATCCAACCCTTCCAAAAAGGCCAGCATGTATTTCCGGCTGCTGCCAAACATATCCCTGGTCTGGGCTACTGTGATTGGGCCATCTTTAGCAATCTTCTTCTTCAGCTTCTCCACCATCGATTGATAAGCGTCCGGGGTGAATACCACCTCAGTGGAAAGTTGTTTGAGTTCATTCAAGGCGATCAGGGCGTTATATAGGTCCTCGCCAATGGCATCTTTGGATTCTGCCACAGACGGTGGTTGGGTTGGATCGGCAGCGAATTGATCCAGCAGGCCTTTAGTCAGTTTTTTCTGCTCAGCCGAAAGTCTAATTTCAAAATCCAATTTCCTGATGTTAGGACCAGTCTGTATTACATTCCCGGCTGTTATTAACCCCTCAACAGCCACTTTAAAGACATTTTCCGCCAGTTTGGATTGGCTTTTGAGTTCTTCCAGAGCCATTCCAACTTTCATGGGATATTTCTGATGATAATCTTCGATCCGGGAATCCAGTCCTGACAGGGTGCTTTCCCAGGTACTTTTAAGAGTAAGGAACTTTTTGCTTTTCTTTCCTAATTCCAGAGCAATGTCATCCTCGATCAGCTGATCCAGGATTTCTCTCGCTGATCCCTCATCCAATCCGGATATTTCCAGGATCTGCTTCCAGGGAGAGAATCTATCTCTCGCAAGGGCCTGTATCAGTACATCCGCCGGATCACCATCTGAGATGGATTCCAGCCTGTCGAGTGTTTCCTTATCAAACCGTTTATGCCGGTAGGGAGGATAGGGGTCGATCACAACTCCCCCTCCCAGGGTTTCGGATGGCGAAGGCCTTCTCAGGATATACCTGTCACCCCTGACTGCGACCACTGGATCATCGACTTCAAGCTGCAGCAGCGCATTTTCACCAGGTTTTAACTGCTCTACACCTAATAGCCTCACCCTGGCCCGGGTCTCATCCGCTCCCAGAAAAAGTTTGGTTTCCAGATCGTGCCGGAGAGGTTTATCGATGCCCGGCAGGAACTTAAAGCTGACATCCAAACGGCGGGTTGGTTGATATTCCCCTGGATGAGTGAGGGTATCCCCTCTTTTGATCTCGTTATTTTCAATTCCTGAGATATTCACTGCAACCCGGTTTCCGGGACCGATCATCTTTACTTCCTGGCTGTGATTTTGCAGCCCCCTGATTCGGCCAGATTTCTTCTCCGGCAGCAATTCTACTTCTTCACCAACCTGGAGTGATCCATCCAGAAGGGTTCCGGTTACAACCGATCCGAACCCTGACATTAAAAAGACCCGATCGACAGATAAGCGGGGCCTGCCCAAATCCGGGCGTTCCGGTTGATCTTCCAATATAGTACTCAGGGTATTTAACAGATCATCAATTCCAGATTTGGTTTTGGCTGATACCCGAACAATAGGAGCATCTTTCAGCACTGTGGTGGAAATCAATTCACTGATCTCCACTTCAACCAGATCAAGCCAATCCGGATCATCTACCAGGTCGGTTTTTGTGAGGGCAACCAATCCCTTCTTAACTTCCAGCAGATCCAGGATATCCAGATGTTCCCTGGTCTGGGGCATCACACCCTCATCAGCTGCGATCACCAGCAGGCAAGCATCAATGCTGCCAATCCCGGATAACATATTTTCAATGAAATCCCGATGGCCTGGCACATCCACAACGCTGATGCCCTTGCCATCCGGCAGTTGGAAACTATCAAAACCCAGGACAATGCTCATCTCCCGCTCACGCTCTTCCGCCAGACGGTCAGGATGGGTCCCGGTGATAGCTTCTATCAGGGTGGATTTTCCGTGGTCTACATGACCTGCTGTGCCAATGATGTACATAATAATTTAATAAGGGATTGAATCCTTCCAATGAAAGGGACGAGTCTTCAAATCCCTGGAAATTTCTATCGAAAACCATCCATGATCTGCTCGAAATCGCCTGCCCAATCGCGCATCAGACTCAACAGACTCTGCAGCTGGTTCTCGGTATATTTATTGATCTGCGCCATCTGATCTTCAATTTCTTGCATTCCATCTTCCAATACAGAAATGCGGTCTTCGTCTTCTTGATACTGGCGTCCAAGAAGCTTGGATTGTTCTTTTTGGGACATTGTGTAGTTTGTCCAGCGTTTCTGGTCATCAGCTTGAAAGTGGTCCATTCCGCCCTAAATTTCTCATCCGCCAATCGCTGCATTTCAGTGATCTCATTCACTCTTCGATCCAACAGGGAGGATAGATCCTTCAACTCATCCTGCATTCGTTTGATCCCCCGGTGAGTAGTATCCAATTTTGTCATCTGCTCATCCAGATCCTGAGCTTGCTTTTCAACGCTATCGAATTGGGCCATCCAGTTTTTCCAGGTCGTTTCACGTTCGGTCGATTTCAGGTTAGCCTGTTCAAGGAATGTCTCCTGATCTTTCTTAAGATCCCGGCGGGTTGATTCCACCTCCTGGATCCTGCTCTTGATCTTCTGATTATCACTGCTTACTAGATCTAGCAATCCCCTAACCTCATCTACTCGTTTACGCAGGGCTGACTGTTCTGCCTGCATATCCGCAACTCGCTTGATTTCCTTCTCACGCTCCAGTTTGGCTGCCTTTATATCACGCTGATATTCCTTATTGTCCTTCTTGATATCATCATAAGAATTTTCCATTTCGCGCAAGGAAGCATTAAACCGGTTCTCTTCTTCTACCCGGGTGTTCATGTCATTTTCCAGGATTTTAATTTTTTTATTCTCTTCCAGCAGTTTCTTTTGTTGAGTTTCAAGCCCTCGCAATTGAGTCCGGAGATCTTTCTTTGCATCAGCAATCCAGGATTTCGTCATTTTTTCATGGTCTTTTAATTCTTTCTTCCTGTCCAACCTGAAAACACCAAGATCTGTCTCAAAGTCATCCACACGGGTAACCGAGGTCCTCAACCGGGTTAGATCACTGTCGTATTCCCGGGTTTTCGTGTTAACAGCGTTCAGTTTTTCTTCTAGTTTCAGCAGCCGATTTTCCAGTTCAGAGATGATCGTTTTATCTTTTCTTCTTTCATCATCCAGCCATTTGATGCGCTTTTCCAATTGTTCATTATCCATGAATGATTCTCCTCAAGACGGAATATTTAAGGCATTGAGATTATAGCATGCTAGACCTTTGAATTTTTATTGGAAATCCGGAGGTGGAGGGCTTTTTTCCTCAGGATCCCAGCAGCAGATCAGAGATAGAACGCGTCACACTGAATAACCACTGGGGAAGGAATCCGATCAATATCAAAAGGAAATTTAAACCCAGGATCAAGTACCGATAAAAAGGCTCTCCCAGGATCAAGATCGATTCCTCGCCCGTATTTTTTGTTAATGCTCCCAGCAAACGCAGCCCGCCGAATACCAATCCCAGCGTGCTGAGTACAAATATTATATTGATCCAAAGAGGATAAAAGCTGAGGCCCGAACCCAAAGCCCAATAGATAGGGAATCCGCCCAGTAATGGTACTCCAGCCAGCGCAAAATACCCCAGCAGCAGTCCTGATGAAATCACTGGCCATAATCTGGCAGCTCCGGAGACTGATTGAAAATCAAGGTCATAAATACCTTGCTGTAATTGGGTCAGGGAAATTGACCAGACTCCCAGGGAAATACTCTGGAGGATCACCATCCCAAAATAGATTGGAAAGCCAGCCTGGAAGAGGCTGATAGCCAGTAAGGACCGGCCAATTTCCGCAATGATCACCGCTCCCATTAATCTTCCCAGGTGTTTAGAGAAGATGGCCATAAAACCACCAAATCCCAGCATGATCACACCAGCAAGCTGGAGAGGAACCTGGATGTTTACCCCTTGCCCGATCCAACCACCCTCCAGGATAAACCGTGTACCAAATAGGAACACTCCAAGGAAGTATGAATTAAAGATGAAACCTGACAAAAATGGGTGGTTCCTCTCCCCGACCATCGATATCCAACTTATGAATGGAAAAATGGATAACAAAAAGGAAAAACCCAGAGCCAGGATCAACAGTGAGCGGGCTAACATCACTTGATTTCCTCTGTTTAGGTCTATCCAGCTGGCGAGCCAGGCCGCGAAAAGAATGAATAACATCCCCAGGATCTGGAATATTAAAAATCGCAAAACTCCAGGCGTGGGTTCTTTCCCAGGAGGAGACAACAAGACCACATAGATCAAAGCCAGGAAAGCGAAAAACAGGGCTCCATAAAAGATTGGCTCAACTGAGTAAGCAGTGAGTATGAAACATATTCCGGCCAGGCTGAGGGGTATGAACTGCGGCGGGACCAGCTTGGGATCCATGATCAATATCCAGAATAGCCACAGGGAAAATAGCAGAATGACTATCGGACGATCTCCCCCTGAGAGGATGAAACGCCTGCCGAAAATTAACAGCTGATCGGAAAATTCCACCTCCCAGAACAGGAATTTAAATGCTTCATTAATTGGCAAGGCAATCGCTGAGGTAACCAATACAAGGCCGAAACCCAAACCACTCCATCTCAGGAGATTTTTATACCGAAAGAAAAACATCGCTGATCCTGCTGCCAGAAGAGGCATAAGGATCCATAAAATCGGCGTGCTCACGGGCTTTCCTCCAAATTGGATGCCATTAATAAATAGGACCCCAAGAATGCAAAACCGATATTCAGGATAGCCAGCAGTCCTGTCATTAACACAGACGCTTCCAGGGTTGCGTACAGGATCTCAAATCCTGAGATCACAGTCAATAAACCGATAATGACACGAAGGCTATCCCGGGTCAATACCAGCTGCAGCAGTCCTAAACCAAGGAGCCATAATCCTCCCAATACTTGCTGATGAGTCGCACCCAGAAACCAGCGTAGAGCGGTCGGAACCAGGGAATATACAGAGATACCGATCAATAAGGCCGTAAATCCCCTAAAAGAAGTCACAGGAAGATTTGAATCTATTCGGCCTTCGCTAGTCGGTCCAGGCAAATTCTGGTAAGTTAGGAACAGAACAGCTGAAGCCATCCAGCCGGCAACCAGTTTCACTACAGCGATCTCCAATGGCCAGCTAACACTGACTAACAGGAAGACTCCGATATACTGCAGAGCCAGCAATCCTGTCATTAACCGTCTGCTGGGTACGATCAGAATCCCAGCCCCGCAGATGAATAAGAGTGCAACCAGAAGAGACTGTAAAATTTCAGACATCTATATTATCCGCCTCTCACACTGATCAAGGCTATGATCAGGAAACCCAATAATAGAGTCCAGATCAATCCTCCATCACCTTCAAATAAACGCGTGAACAGATATACTACTTCATCAGCCCATCGGGGAAATGAACTTGCACCAGCATCAATTAGTGATCTGATTTTTCCTTTGAACCTATCCAGTCGGGATGTATTTATCACAGGGATCCTGTCCCAGAACAGAACTGCAACGCCGAATAATAAAGCAGCGATCCAGGCACCAACTGGAACAGAAGAAAAGGCCAGGCTTGTTTTTATCAAACCCGCCTGAAAAGATATGGAATACTGAGAGATCAAGATCACTGCATATCCAGTAATGGTGAGGGGAGAGATCTGTTCGGTTGGTGTTTCAATCTCCCGCCAGACCTGGATCCTGTGATTGAAAATTCTACCCAGGAATATGCCAACTATTGCGGAGAAAAACAGGCCCGGTATCCCGATCAAAGAAACCAATCCCACCCAGGAAGGGAAAAATGGCAGAGGAAGGATCCCAATTCCTCCCACGATCAATGCCAGGCTAGCGCCTCTTTTTGATCCAAAACTCTTAAACAACACAAGGCTGGGCATTAGAAAAACGCCTCCCCAGACCAGAACGGCTTCTGGTGCAGCGAAAACGAATCCTGAGATTAAAAGGGCCAGACCTCCAACTATCCAAACCCTGCCAGGCTGATTGAAAAGTACATTTATCAAAAACAAAAGGAAAGTCAGAATCGCCGCAGCCAAAAACAATCCAGGCGAAACCTCAGCCGGGGTGAAGATCTGGGCAGCCCGTGTGATCAGTACCAAACCCAGGATTGCGGGAGTCCAAGATAGATATTTACCAGGCCGAATATCGGAACTCTCTTCCTGAGAAATTTTAGGGGTAAGGAACCATCCTCCAAAACCAATTCCTCCCGCAGTCATTAGAATTGGCGCTGCGGATGGGGGTAATTCTGTCAGAAATGGTGCTATCCCGTTTAATGAGTTAACCAGGGAAATATAAATGACCAGCAAAGGTCCAGTCAGACGGACCAAAATGCTGAAGATATAACGATGACTGATTGTCATTTCCCCTTGATTCTTGAGAAAACTATAGAGAGCCAAAGCCTCTATCACAGTCCAGACCAATGCCAATGTGTAAGCTGAATCCACCAACGTACCGATCACACATATTCCGCCTAAAGCCGTGATCCAGGCATTGGTTTGGGGTGAATGTCCTTCAATCAGGGTTCCAAAGAAAATCAGTGTTGTTACAACCAAAAAATAGGAACTGGAGACCCAATCCAGAGAAAAAGCTAGGCTGGGGAGCAGTGTTTCACCCGCATTCCAAATCGGGTTCAGGTGATGATCCGGAGTGAAAAAGAAAAAGGCCAGGGAAATCAGCCAGGCCATACCCGTAGTAAGCATCACCCAGAACTGCAGTTTTTGCAGGTTTTGATCAAACCTCTTGAATAACCCCAACAGGACTGGATTTATGATTAAAAATAAAGCACTGAAAAAAGGAAAGAGACTCAAGGGGTTATTCCTGGTATAAATCTACGCCTGTTTGATCGACAAACACCAGCAGGTCAGAAATGGAAGAATCTGTTCCCGGATAGTTCAGATCAGGATCGATATCTGCCAGAGGGATCAGCACAAATGCCCGATCCTTTATACGGGGATGAGGGATTATCAAGTCCTCTTCATGGATGATCCGATCCCCATAAAAAAGAATATCAATATCCACAATCCGTGGTCCAAAACGAAAGCTGGGTTTCCTGCCAATTTTCTTCTCAACACCCTTAATATATTCAAGCAGATCACGCGGTGAAAGAATTGTTTCAACCGCAAGAACCTGGTTAAGGAAATCTGGCTGATCAAGATAGCCCCAGGGTTCAGTCTGGTAAACGGGAGAACTATCCAGGATTTTCACTTGCGGGGGAAGGTCAGCTTTAACCGCTTCCAGGTTCAATTCCCGGTTTCCCAGATTTGTTCCTAATGATAGGTAAATTCGTTCTGATTGAATTTCATTCATAGCAAAAAGGGGGTAAATCCTGTCTTTGCTTAAGGATAACACACCTGATTCATTCAGTGGTTTCAGATAGATTTATCTGATAAGCTCTTCCTACCCTGTTGCCAGTTAACTCTCGTTTTGGTATAATCGCACAGCATAATAAAACTTGGAGGGGTCGCATAGTCCGGCCTAGTGCGCGCGCTTGGAGAGCGCGTATTCCTCACGGAATCGTGGGTTCGAATCCCACCCCCTCCGCCTTCAAATCGCCCAGAGAAAACTGGGCGTTTTTTCTTGACAGCTTACTTCATTTACAGGAAACACTGGTAGACTGAAGATTTTGGTATAATACCCCTGATATTCAACGAGAAACCTTGAATGAAACCCATACCTAAAAAGACCCGCCAACTTTTGTACATCGGAATCCTGGTCACATTTCTTCTTCTGACAGGACTAAGCCTCCCCGGGCAGGTCGGCGCATTGCAATCAACCCCGGATCCCACACCCACGGTCACTCCCGCGTTTCTGCCAGGCGATGAACCCGTAAAATCAGGTGAAACCGGGGGTTTGATGTTGGGAGCAGCAATCATTCTTCTCATTATCGTCTCTGGTGTTTTGATCCAGCGGGTTATTCAAAAGAATACCCTGGAAACTCCTGAATAATCACTTTCTCCTGCAAATTATCGGGCATTTAATGGACTCCTTTGCTCCTCAGAGGTTACCTGGTCAATTGATTGACACCCATACTCAGCTTTGGTATCATGCCCACGAGCTTCGGGTGGGTCCGGCGCGGCAGAGCCCTTTGAACCGTGTCAGATCCGAAAGGAAGCAGCACTAAGGAGGATCCTCTGGGTGCCGCCGGTATGCCTACCCGAGGCTTTTCCTTTACTTACAAACCATGAATATCCCTGATCTAATTAAAAAACCTCTCTTCCAATGGATCGCAGCTGGACTGGCTGCTTTCGTAGGGATTGTGTTAATCATTCTTAGTCTTCATAAGATGGTTTTTTTGGTTGTGAACGGGGAAATAAATGAAATTAGCACATATGCCCTGACTGTAAAAAGCCTATTGAAGAGCCAGGATCTTCATATTACAGAGGATGAACGCATCACGCCTGATCCTGATTCTATACTCTGGGGTGGTGAAGTGATCATCCTAAATATTGCCAACTCCGTTGAGATCACGGCCGACGGTGATGTGAACACCTTGCAAACAGCAGAGCGCCGACCTGAGAATATCCTCCTGGATCTGGGAGTAAGGCTATTTCCAAAAGACAGGATCACAGTGAACGGGGTCGTTTCCGGAAATGATTTACTCCTTTCCCTGGGAAAATCTTATCAAATCCAGCTGCTACGAGGAACTTCCGTAACGATTGAGTTTGAAAACGGCAGCCAGCAATTTATCAGTGATGCAGATACTCTCTCAGAGGCCCTTGAAGATAATGGGATTGAAATTTTTGAAGCTGACCAACTCTCAAAACCACTCGACACATCTCTCGATGGGTCATCAATTTCTGTCAGCCTGATCCGAGCTGAACCACTGTTGGTTCATCTGGTAGATGAAGCAATAACAATCAGAACCACAGCAAAAACAGTAGGTGCAGCCCTGGTCCAAGGCGGTATCGCTCTTCAGGGATTGGATTACAGCATCCCCGCTGAAAATGAACCTCTACCAGAGAATGACGAAGTTCAAATCATTCGTGTTCGGGAAGAGATCCTTCTCAATCAGGAACTGATTCAGTTTAGCAATGAATACCAGCCAGCGGATGATTTACCCCTTGATCAAGTGCAGATCATGACCGGTGGGGAATACGGGATACAGGCCCAGCGCCTTCGGATTATGTACGAAAATGACAGGGAAGTCAGCCGAGACTTGGAGAAAGAATGGGTCATCAAGGAACCTAGTCCCCGCATCATCGGTTATGGTACGCAGATCAATCTTGAGACAGCTGATACAGGGGATGGGCAGATCACCTATTGGCGAAAAATCACCGCCTATGCAACTTCGTACGACGAGACCTGTCTAGGCTGCAATAACTACACATCCAGCGGTCATTATCTGGATAGAGGGGTCATAGCAGTAACACTGGATTGGTATCGTTACATGAAAGGCATGCGGGTCTACATCCCTAGATATGGTTTTGCGACCATTGAAGATGTCGGACAAGGAGTTTCTTGGAGCACAAACTGGGTTGATCTTGGTTATCGACACGAAGATCTTGTGATCTGGAGTGAATACGTTGACGTCTATTTCCTGGCTCCCGCTCCCCCACCAGAGGATATTATGTATGTTTTGTATTAGGAAGATAATCAGATCATCAAGCGGAACGAAGGCTGCAGGATTGAGAGCAGTCGAGATCCTATTCATCCGCGATATTCTTACTCATCGAATTTTGAGTCCAGATAGATACTTAAACTACTAGGGATTAATCAACTTACTATTTCCTTTTTTCTCCTTACCCCTTAGTCATTTTTCGCCCCTGGAGAATAATGGACAACCCCCCATTTTCCATCTACCATCCATTTTGAATCCTGATTGAATACATATTGGATCTGATCCAGATCCAGTCCTACTGCCAACTCAGACTTTAAGGTTCGCAACGCAACCAGCGGAAGGGGAAGGTAATCCACTATTCTATGAAAACCCTCTGTAAAATCCCATTCCCGGTCCCCCAATATGCGCCGGTAATTAGCATCCCCCTTGCTGATCAACAGAGAAGATCCTTTCAAATCTTCCCGAATGTCCAGTGGCAGATCCCACATCGGCAAAGGTGAGGTCCAGAAATGATGGGCTTTAACCTGGATCCGGTTCTCCTTTATCAAGGTTTCCAATCGTTTACCAAAGTGGATTGTTTCATCGTCTTCAGATCCGGTCAAAAACTGGATCGTTTTTTCCAGGTCAGCATCAATCACATCTGAAACAAAAGTGGGATGGATTTTTACATGGAGAATGACCTGATCAACCAGGCCATGGTTGAGCAGGATATCTGCCAGAGCCAGATCAGAGACCAATTCAAATCCTGCGTTATCCAGCATGATATCCACCTGCATTACAGGTAGATCAGCCTTGTTGAATACTCTTAAAACCTGTTTGATATCATTGGCCAGCAGGTGTTCTTTGAGAATTTTCTGGGAATCACTCCTGGGGTCTGCATCGCTTCCAGCTGGCCAGAGGGACAAGTCTGCCTGGTTACCCCACAAAGAAAAATACAATCCATCCCTCAAGATATTTTCAACCTTTCCAGGATTTTTAAGGTGTTCAGCCAGAAATTTTGCCAGAGATGCAGTATCTCCTATTGTCTTTTCCAATCCTTGCCGCTTCTGATATTCAAACGGATCCTGTAGGAAGTTGAAATAATCCACTGCTTCTATGATCCTGCGATAAAAATATGTCTCAACAAAGAACCAGGGAACTGTAAGCCAATTCTTACCAATATAGGGTTGGATATACTTCTGCCATGATTGATGATCAGGCGCGTCCTTATCCTTCAACTGGCGGATCGATTTATTAGGGATCTCTTCCTTCAGCTGCTGAAGATTATGGTTGATTTGAGAGGAGAACTGGTTTTCCTCTATCACTCGCTGAGCGATTACTGGCAGGCGGTCCTTGACAGAAAAATGAGACCAGGAGCCTGGTTGAGTCCCTGTAATGGATGGTGGATAGTTTTTTGACATAGTTATCGAGGATGCATAATCCAATTTTCTGGAGGATGCGGGTTCCTCACAGGAACCCGCATCCTTGAATTGCGTTATAATCCCAGCACATGAGCCAACCACTGCAACAACCGATCTCTACGATACTGAAAAAACACGGCCTGCTCCCCGATAAAAGCCTGGGACAGAATTTCCTGACCGACCCCAACATCCTTGAAAAGATCACCCGTATTGCCGGTGTAACAGATAAGGACACTGTGCTCGAGATTGGTGCTGGACTTGGACATCTTACTGCCCAATTGGCAAAATCTGCTGAGCAGGTAGTGGCTGTAGAGCTCGATGAACGTTTTATTCCTGTCCTGGAGGAAAACCTCTCTGAATATCAAAATGTCAGGATCATCCAAGGGGATATATTAAGCCTTAACTCGCAAGATTTGGTCCAGGAAAACAACTACCTGGTGGTTGCCAACATTCCTTACTATATCACAAACCGCATCATCCGCAATTTGCTTGAATCAGAGCTAAAACCCAATAGGATCATCCTTACCATCCAGTACGAAGTAGCCCAGCGGGTATGTGCCAAATCGGGTAAGATGAGCCTGTTATCTCTTAGCGTTCTGATGTATGGGGAACCCAGCCTGGAGATGCGGGTGCCGGCTGGCGCTTTTTTCCCACCACCCAAAGTAGATTCTGCGGTGGTATTGGTAAACCTCTATCCTGAACCACTTTTGGAAGAAAAAATCAGGGGGAAATTCTTTGAGATTATCAAAGCCGGTTTTCTCCATAACCGCAAAACTCTGCGGAATTCCCTCTCAAAAGGATTAGCCTGGGCCCCATCTGAGGTTGAAAAACTCCTACTTGAATCCGGAATCAACCCGCAGCGCAGGGCAGAGACACTCTCAATGGACGAGTGGCTTGAACTCACTCGCAATTATGATAAGATACATCCTAGTTAATTCACACAAAACACCATAAGGAATAGATAATGACCGATCCGCGTCTCAGAAAACTTGCCGATTTGCTTGTCAACTACTCTGTGAAAGTCCAACCGGAGGAATGGGTATTGATCAATGGCCACATGGTCGCTGAACCATTAATTGCCGAGGTTCTCAGGGCAGTCTTGCAGGCCGGCGGCCGGCCTCAGGTGCTCATGAGTTCAGACAATATCAACGAATACAGCCTGAAATATGCCAGCGATGATCAAATCAAGTGGATCGCACCGACTTTAAAGATGCTCTATGAGGAAGTGGATGTATTAATCGCCTTGCGGGCTTTTGAAAACACCCGACATATGTCAGGTGTGGATCCCAAAAAACAGCAGCTATCCGGCCAGGCCAAACAGGGATTGATGCAAACCTATATGGAACGGTCGGCTTCCGGTGATCTGAAATGGACCCTCACCAATTACCCCTGCCCGGCTTACGCCCAGGATGCAGACATGAGCCTGAATGACTACGAGGATTTTGTCTACAGTGCCTGCTACTGTGACAAGGATGATCCAGTCGCCGAATGGGAGCGAATCCATGATGAACAGCAGGTAGTTGTAGATTGGTTGAACGGCAAGAAGACTGTCACCGTCAAAAGCCCCAATGCCGACCTCACACTCTCAATCGAAGACCGGACATTCATCAACTCCGATGGCGGCCACAATATGCCTAGCGGTGAGGTCTTTACCGGGCCGGTTGAAGATTCTGTGAACGGATGGGTAACCTACACCTATCCAGCTATTCATCTGGGCAAAGAAGTGGAGGGCATCCGTCTTGAATTCAAAGACGGCAAGGTTGTTAATTCCACTGCGGACAAGAATGAGGAATTCCTGCTGGCCATGCTGGACAGCGATGATGGCTCCCGTTATCTAGGTGAGTTTGCCATTGGCACAAACTACGGCATCCAAAAATTCACCAAAAGCATACTTTATGATGAAAAGATCGGCGGCTCTTTCCATATGGCACTTGGCGCGGGTTATCCGGAAACGGGCAGCAAAAATGTCTCTGCGATTCACTGGGATATGATCTGTGATATCCGCGAAGACAGCGAGATCCGCGTGGACGGAGATCTGCTGTATAAAGACGGAAAATTCATGATCTAAGTGATAAATGGATCAAATCCCTAAGTTACTTGACAGAATAAAGGACGAAGTCCCTTGGAGGGACTTCGTCCTTTATTTTTTAATCAGATAAGGGATTTGATCCTTATTCAGATCCCGACTCAGCGAATTTACCACTCTCTTCCACATAGGTGAGGCTTTGGTGTCTAAAATAGGTATTGTAGAGGACTGAATAGTATCCTCCAGCCTCCAGTAGGGACTCATGCGTACCTTCTTCAATGATCTTACCTTTATCGATCACAATGATCCGGTCTGCAGACTTTACAGTAGACAAGCGATGGGCGATCAAGATGCTGGTACTATCTTTGAGGATCAAGTCCAAAGCTTGCTGGATCTGCCTCTCTGTAAATGGATCGATGCTGGCTGTGGCCTCATCCAAAATAAAGATTGCTGGGTTCTGGATCAGCACCCTGAGTAACGCCACCAGTTGACGTTGTCCCATCGATAATTGCCCGCCCCGCTCTCCAACTTCCGTGTCAAAACCATCTGGAAGTGTTTCCAGCCATTCCCCATCGCCAATTTCTCGGGCAAGCTGGGTCATTTCTTCCAAGCTGGAATCGGTGCAGGCATACTGAATATTTTCTGCGACTGTGCCTGAGAATAAAAAGGGGACCTGGGAGATCATGCCCAGCTGTTTACGGTAGCTGGTGAGGTCCAGGTCACGGATATCATGATCATCGATCTTGATCAATCCAGATTGGTATTCATAAAAGCGGGCGATCAATTTGGCAATGGAAGATTTTCCAGAACCGGTGTGCCCAACCAGGGCGATACTTTCACCTGGATTTACTGTGAGATCAAAATCCCTGAATATCCACTCATTCTCTGTATATTTGAAGTTCAAATTCTCAATGGTGATCCTGCCAGATAAACGACCGGGGACCAGATTTCCATTCTGAACAACTGCCGGTTCCGCATCGATCAAGGCAAATACTCGTTCTGAAGCAGCCAAACCAACCTGAACCTGGGCAGAGAAAGAAGCCAGGTTCAATACCGGGAAGAAGAACCTATCCAGACCCACAACAAACAGATACAAGGATCCGATGGTCACGATTCCTTGAGCAGCGCTCAAACCGCCGGTGTAGACCAGGATGGCCGTACCGATACCACTTATAGTATTCAAAGCCGGGAAGACGATCGAAAGCACAAAACCCCGCCGGACATTGATCTTATAAGATTCAACATTTGCCTGGTCAAAATCTGAAAAAATCTCTGGCTCCTGGCGGAAGTTCTTGGCCACTGCAATTCCGCTGACTGTTTCCTTGATCGTGGCATTCACTGTAGCCAGGGCCCGCATGCCTTCCCGGGTCACCCTGCGGGCAATACTTCTAAATCCCCGAGCCAGCAGGAAAATAAAGGGCAGGAAAATCAAAATATAAAGGAACAGGCGGAATTCCAGACGGATCAGCACAACACCCAGGATCAGAGCCTGGACCATTTGCGCTCCCAGGTCCGTGATCAGAAGAATTAATTTCCCGAACTCCCTTGTATCCGAGGTGATCCTTGATACCACCCTGCCGGAGGAAAATTTATCATAAAATGACAGATCATGATTGGCTGCAGAAGCGAATGCATCTGTTCGTAATGTCATCACGATACCAGAGACAACCCGGACGGTCATCCGGCGCCGGATCCAATTTCCGCCCCAGTTTATAATGGCTGCCAATAATACCAAACCGATCAAAAGATTAATTTGGGAATCAGCCTGGTCTATTGTCAGGCGGTCAATACTGCTGGAAACTACCAGCGGCAAAGACGCGCTGGCAGCACCTATCAGGATCAAGAACAGAGAAATCCAAACCAATCTAACGGTGTGCGGTTTTAAATCGGAACCAATACGCTTCAGTAAATCTCTGTCGCTGTATTCCCTATCATATGCTTCGGTGTCCAGGTTGGAAAAGAATCCCATGCCCAATGCCTCGTGAAATAAATAATCAATCTATAAAAAGCTGGCTGTATGCTCCGGAGCTGACCATCAACTCGTCATGCGATCCTTGGGCAGTCACCTCACCATTGCGAATGACCAGTATGGTATCTGCCCAGCGTATTTGCGATAAACGGTGAGTGATGATAATTGTCGTTCTTCCCTTGGCTGCTTCGAAAATCGCCTTCTGGATCTCATCCTCAGTCGCGCTGTCAATCGAACTTGTTGAATCATCGAGGATCAGTATGCGTGGATCAGTGAGGAATGCCCGGGCAAGGGCCAAGCGTTGGCGTTGACCACCTGACAGAGTCACTCCCCTCTCTCCCAACAGGGTTTCATATCCATCCGTAAATGTAAGGATAAATTCGTGAGCCTGAGCGGATCTGGCTGCTTCTTCTATCTCTTCCCGGGTGGCATCTGGTTTCCCAAAAGCAATATTCTCGGCCACTGTGTTGGAGAACAGGAAAATATCTTGTTCAATGATTGAGATTTGTGTGCGAAGTGCTTCCAGATTCCAATCTTTGACATCCACATCATCAATTCGAATGGCTCCCGATGTAGCGTCATAAGTGCGATTTATCAATTTCGCCAGGGTTGTTTTCCCTGATCCCGTCTGACCTACAACAGCGACGGTCTGGCCGGGTTGGACCGAGAAATCAATCCGATTGAGGGTTAGATCAACATCTGAATAGGCATAGGAAACATCATCAAAATGGATCTTTCCCTCAATCTTTCCATCATAGCCTTCCTGGTTCTGATCCAGTTCTGTTTCTCGGTTGATCAATTCCAGGATACGCCGGGCGCTGGCTATGCCGAGGGAAACCTGGGAATAAGCAAACAAAGATACAAAAGTTGGAAATCCGAGCAAACCTAGCAATCCAAAATATGCGGCAATATCACCTACTTCCAGCAATCCGCGTTGGAACAGGATGATCGCCTGGAAGAGACCCCCAACCTGGGTCAAACCCATCAACAGTATTGGCAAAAAGCGGGCTTCCACATCCCCCTGATGAACTTCATTTTTCATGAACCGTTTGGCGTTGCTGGCAAATAAACTAACTTCACTGTCTTCTTCGGCCATACCCTTAACTGTTTCGATCCCATCAACCGCTTCTGCCAAACGGGAGGTCAATGTCCCGAAGGCGCTCCTGACAGAATCCGTGATCGGCTGCAGTTCATGAAGATACTGCCATAAAGCGAAAATATACAGGATCAGGAAGATCAAAGGTGGAATGATCAATGAGGGGTGATACTGATAAGCGAATATGATCGGCATAATGATAAAATTGGCCGATCCCACCACCAGGTTAAAGCCGGGACTGAACATAAAGTTAATTTCTCGGACGTCATTGGTCGCCCTGGCCATCACGTCGCCAACTGGCAGCAAGCTGTGATAAGTCATGCTTTTCCCAAGCAGAGAAGTATATAACTCATGCCTGATATCCCGTTCCATCAGCTGGCCCAATAATTCTGCGCTGAAGTTCCTGCCAAGTTGAAGTGCTCCACGGAATACCTGGGTCACAACTATGATCAAAGCGAATTGCAGCAGGAGTTCAGTTCTAGGCGGAGTTTCTTGCAGTGCGTTTAGAGCCCTACCCACCATAACAGGGACTACAGCTGCCAGCGAGGCATTGCCGATCGCCCCCATCAAAGTAGTCAAACCCAAATACCAGTATTGGATAAAATGGGCAGTTATCCAGCCAACAGGACTATTTCTGCGGGCTGCAACCCGAGCAGGAACCTGGTACTCCTCCGGGAGGGAATATTCAGTGGTTTGCTGGTTCGTGTTTTCCATACTTAATTCGGATTCTCATCCGGGAAAATCAGGTCATTGGTTATGCTGAATGGACCGAAGGATTCCAGATCTTCATAACCCACCTGATGTGAGATCTCAGAGTCCGGATCCAAAAGAAATACGTTTCCTTCAAAATCAAGAAGATTTATTTTATCACCAGAAAGGGTGTTTTCTTCCCTGATATAAGATGAATACTGGGAATAACTCTCTTTAGATTCCGGGTATTGCTTAAAAAGGAGCTCAAACGCCTGCTGAAAATCAGCCTTATAGTCTGTGGTGACGACAGACAGATTGCTGATTATCCAACACTGTTCCCGGTATTCTTGAAAATAAACCAGACCAATAAAATTTCCCCGACTGTCAAGGTAGGGGAAAAAGGGAAAAGCTCTGCAGGTCAGCGTCCGAAACGGAGCGCTGGCAATGCTGGTAACCCAGGCATTTTAGCAGTACCTGATCATCCTGGACATCATTCTCCAGACCAGCATCAATGGGATTGGAACTGCTCCAGGGCTGCCATAGATTGGTCTTTTCCTCCAAAAACTCCCATTCATCCTTATAAGCCGAAGGTATGATCAAATTGATATCACAACATACCGGGACACCATAATCATTAAATGGTCCGCATTTTTTCCCGCAATCTATATTTGAAAGTGGACCGGAAAATTTCTGGTAGATATTTTCGAAAAACCTTTTTTCTGGGGTATCGCTCATTCAGTTATCTCGATTGTACCTTCCACCAAATCTGTCAGTAACTGGATCGCTTCTTCCCGGGAAGATATACCACTATCAACCTGGGCTTCACGGAGAGCTTCCAGCAGCAAACCGATCCGGGGTCCCGGGGAGATGCTGAATTCAGATTGGATATCATCACCATCAAGCAGAATCGGAGGAGAGACCCATTGATCCTTTTTCTCCCACCATCCTTCCAGGAATGATCTACAAATATCCAGGACATTGGTCCAATCATCTTGATGAGAATTGATTTTGTATCCAGAGGATACGACAGCCAAAGCTAGAAAAACACCCAATATTCCCGCCGATTTGTACTGGCGAAAATAACGATAAATATCCAATGGTCGGGGAGGATCTCCTGTTCTAGATTGCTGCAGCACAACTTCGGCAGCCTGTCTGCTCTTATTCAGGATTTCCCATTCCTGGTTACTGAGAGGAAGGATCTCTGTCCAATTTCTGTTTTTACCCTCTTCTTTTCCATTTTCCAGCAGAGGAGCGATAAAGGATAGTTGGTAAATGGTCCTTCCAGGTACAGGTTCATGTCTCAGGTAAGATTGGAGGTCTGTCCGGTAGCGGCCCAGCCGATGGACTAATAATCCCAGAGACCAGTTGGCTGCGCTATATTGATCATGATTTTTCAGAAACAAGCCCCATAGATCTTGAAGAAAGGCAACATGTTTGATCTGCTGATCGTTAACTTCTTCAAAAAAGACAAAGGGTGATAGACCCAAGAATTTCCATAGTTCGAAAAGCCGCAGTCTGTTTTGGCCCATCCAGGATTCTAAAAAGCTCATCCCGGGTCCTTTCAGGAGAGATTCCGGCTATTCCTTTGCTGTATTTGCGGATCTGATCCTTGGTTTCAGGCGGGATCCTCAATCCAAATTGAGCGGCAAGACGCACCGCCCGCAGACAGCGCAGCGGATCATCAGCCAGGGACCGATCTGAAGTTGTCCTCAGCAATCGATCCTTCAAATCTTGGGCACCACCAAAAAGATCAATCACCTTTTCATCCGGACCTAATCCCAATGCCATCGAAGTGATCGTAAAATCCCGCGCGGCTAAGTCATCATTTATATCCTTGCCCTGGAAGCGAGTAAAATCCACCATAATACGCTGAGCGTCTTCATCTTTTATAATCACTCGCGCTGTTTCCCTTTCTGGATCAAGAACATAAAACGCACCGCCGAGCTGGTCAGCAACCAATTTGGCAGCAGGGATAGTATCTCCCGGCAGGGCAAAATCCAGGTCATGGATTGGCTTATCCAGATGCAAATCCCGTACAGCTCCCCCCACCAGGTAAGCGTGATAAGGTTCAAGAATTCTGATTATCTGCTCATACAGAGCTGGAAACGGCTTCATATTCATTATGTTCTTATCCAGGAGTGGTTAAATGATGAGAACCAAATCTCGGAGACCCACAGGCAGCATTTTCGTATCCGATCAGAATTTCCGCCAGGCGTAGTCCTCCCTTTGGTTGAAGGATTCAGGAAATCTAATGATCCGGGGGAGTATACTTATCTTCGTTCACAACTCCGATAAAGGGCAGTTCGCGATAAAACTCGTCCAGGTCCAATCCATAACCAAAGACATATTTATTGGGAATCACGAATCCCACATAATCGAGCGGTACGTCGGTTTCCCGTCTTTCCGCTTTATCCAGCAGCGTGCATACTTTTAATGAGGCAGGTTTACGAGTAGCCAGCAGCCCCAAAACAGATGCCAGGGTATGACCGCTGTCCACTATATCCTCAATCAACAACACATTCCTCCCCTGAATATCATCACGGAGATCCATTGTCAATCGGATATGACCAGAAGCTTCCCTGGCGCCAACGCCGTAGGAAGAAATGGCCATAAAGTCAATTGAGTGTGGAACTGTGATGGCCCGCATCAGATCCGTCAGAAATAACACTCCGCCGCGCAAAATGCACACCAGGTGCAGATCCTGTCCAGCGTGGTCCCGGCTGATCTGTTCTCCTAGTTCTTGGATCTTGTCCTGAAGCTCCTTTTCTGGAATCAGAACTTCACTTAAAAAATCCTTATACGATTGCATAATTATTCCTCTTTTCTTGGTACCTGATGATGGATCCTGCAGCGGGCTTCATACATCTCCGATGCACCTACAATGATGATCGGATCGTCATAATAGGCTGGATTGCCATCCACCAGGCGCTGGGTTCGAGTTGCTTCCTCTCCACATTCCATACAAATGGCATGCAATTTATCTACAATCTCTGCCTGGGCAAGCAAAACCGGCATCTGACCAAAAGGTTCTCCACGGAAATCCATGTCCAATCCAGCCACGATGACCCGGATCCCTTTGTCAACCAATGCCTGGATAACGTCAATGACCTTCTCTCCAAAAAACTGCGCTTCATCGATGGCGACCAGAGTGACATCATCAAGCAGTAAAGTTGGCACATCTGAGATATTCTCAACCGGGTAGGCATTATACTCATTCCCTGCATGAGAGGTCACTTTTTCACTGCTGTAGCGAATATCAAATCCAGGTTTAAAAACCTGGATCTTTTGCTTGGCAATAATCGCCCTTCGAAGCCTGCGCAGCAGCTCATCTGTTTTCCCACAGAACATTGGACCTGTGATAACTTCCAACCTTCCCTGATGATGTTTCATTCTTTTCCTCACTTATCTGGACTTGGATTAACAAAAAACAGGCAGAGTGTTACTCTGCCTGTATTTTATCAAAAGAACTGTATCCTGACCTTAAATTGAGATATCCTCAGCTGCTTCAGGGATTTCAAATCCTTGAGAGCGTAAGGCTTTCTTCAGATCGATCAGGGATTTTCGTCCAAAACCTTTGATATCCAGCAGAGGCTGATCACCACCGTCCAGTAGAGTCAGCAGATCCTGAATGGTCACAATTTTGGCATCCACAAGGGCGTTCGTAACACGAGCACCCAATTCCAGCATCTCCACTGAAACATCAGCGACTGCTGTTTTTGTATCCCTTTCCGATTTCGCTTTTTCGAATTCCTCATGGGATTTCAATTTCTTATAGAATCGGTCAACCTGTCCCTCGGTATCAACAATGCGCTGTTCGCCGGTGAAAAATGGATGACAGGCAGAGCACACATCGGTACGAATTGATTCTTGAGTTGATCCCGTTTTCCAGGTGTTGCCGCAAGCGCAAAGAACCGTCGCTTCGGGGTAATATGTTGGGTGAATTTCTGCTTTCATTTAATATATCCTTTTATTCTGCGGGATACACATGTACGCGTTTTTTGCCACCACGGAAGTCCTGGAAGGTGACAACACCGTCTGCTGTTGCAAATAAGGTGTCATCTCCACCGCGACCTACGTTTTCTCCAGGATGGATCCTGGTGCCGCGCTGACGCACTAGGATATTTCCGGAGCGTACTTGTTCGCCGCCAAATTTCTTAACGCCCAATCTCTTGGAATTACTGTCTCGTCCGTTGCGGGTAGAACCGCCACCTGTTTTATGCGCCATCTTTTTCTCCTGATTTGGTCACGATCTTGTCTACCTGAAGCAGTGTATATTGTTGACGATGACCTTGTCTCTTCCGGTAGTGCACTCTGGGTTTGTATTTAAAGACCAGTAACTTGGGTCCTTTAATTTGGTCGATGACAGTCGTTTCTACCTTGGCTCCCTTGATCTGCGGAGTACCAATGGTAACTTTCTTTTTGCCATCAGAGATGAATAACACCTCTTTCATAACAAATTTCTTTCCGGTTTCAATGGGAAGTTTATCAACCTGGAGGACCTCTCCGGGCACAGCTTTATACTGTTTCCCACCACTTACGACAATTGCATACTTCATAAACTTCTCCTCCAATCTTCACTTCACCGTTCTCTCTGTGTTCAATGCCAGTGCCACAGCGGAGCGGGGAAGTTGGGGGTCTTAATCCATGCCAAAAGGCTGCAGAAGGACCTATTCCTTCAGTGCCGTGCCATTATACCAGACGGTGAGAAAGTGTCAATAAGGATGGAAGCCTCCAGTGCCCAATAGGTTTTTTAGATGCTATCGACCTGATAATCATTATGTTATCTACTGAATTGTGTCACTATGCTGAATATTGGTATTTTCTTATAATACCTCTGAATGGATTCAGTCAGGGTTAGACTGTGATATAACTTGTTCTGGACTAGAATTTATTCCCGTCAATTAGCGCTCCAGAAAGGAGATTTTTGAATGGCCGTAACCGGATGGATAGTAGTGGATGATAACTACTGCAAAGGCTGTGGTCTTTGTATCGAAGCCTGTCCCCAGAATGTCCTGGAATTTGATAAGGATCGGCTCACACCCAAAGGATATCATCCAGCAAAAATGATCGAAGAAACCTGTACTGGATGCGGGATCTGCGCAGTTGTCTGTCCAGATGCCGCGATCACTGTTTATAGGGAAAAACCAGTAAAGGCACCCAGGAGGTAAAAAAGTGGCAAAAGAATTATTAAAAGGAAATCATGCTTTTGCGGAAGCTGCCATTCGAGCAGGAGTGGAAGCCTTTTACGGGTACCCGATCACACCATCGACTGAGTTCCTGGAATATATGTCCAGGCGCTTACCCGAACTCGGCAGAGCCTTTGTGCAAGCAGAAAGTGAAGTTTCTGCGATAAATATGGTTTATGGGGCAGCTTGCACTGGAAAACGAGTGATGACCGCCTCATCTAGTCCGGGTGTCAGTCTAATGATGGAAGGAATTTCATATATCGCTGGTACTGAAGTCCCGGCTGTAGTCGTTAACGTAATGCGCGGCGGACCGGGATTGGGCAATATTGCACCCTCCCAGGGAGATTATTACCAAATGGTCAAGGGTGGTGGCCATGGTGATTATTTCCCGATCGTCCTCGCACCCGCCAGCGTCCAGGAAGCAGTGGATTATATCAGCCTGGCTTTTGATCTGGCAGAAAAATACCGCGGCATTGTACATGTGATTGTTGATGGCAATATGGGCCAGATGATGGAACCAGCAGAACTTCCCCCGATGAAAGATATCCCAGAAAAAGTACCAGACTGGGCAGTCAGCGGCGCAAAAGGACGCGAACCCAATATCCTCACATCCATCTATATTGATCCGGAAGAGGAAGAGGTAACCAACCTGCGTTTATTAAAACGCTGGAAAGAGATCGAAAAGAATGAAGTTATCTATGATGAATACGAAATTGAGGATGCAGAATTTCTGGTCATAGGTTTTGGAACAGCTGGCCGGGTGGCATCTTCAGCCATTCGCCAGGCTCGGGAAGAAGGCATCAAAGCAGGTTTATTAAGACCAATAACCCTGGCGCCATTCCCCCAGGAACGTTTGATCGAACTATCAAAACAGGTAAAACGAATTTTAGTGGTTGAAATGAATTCAGGGATGATGCTAGACGACATCATGAAAATCGTCCAGGGCAAAGTGCCGATCGAGTTTTATGGCAGAATGGGCGGAGTGACACCTCTGCCTGATGAGATCCTGGGTGAGATCCGGCGCGTGGCTGCCAATAAAGCCCCCAACGCCGATGATCCTCGTGATGAATGGATCATTCGCATGGATAAAATGCTCACAGGAGAAAAATAATGGTTGCAACTACAGAGGTTATCTATCAGCGTCCCGAATCATTTACTGATGTTCACACCCATTACTGCCCAGGCTGTACCCATGGTACTGCCCACCGGTTGATCGCTGAAGTTACTGGATGAGATGGGGCTTCGGGAAAAAACCATTGGGGTAGCTCCCGTGGGGTGTTCGGTATTTGCCTACCGGTATTTCAAAATGGACTTCGTGGAAGCCGCTCACGGCCGCGCTCCAGCCATGGCAACTGGTATCAAGAGAGTGCTTCCGAATAATACCGTTTTCACCTATCAGGGAGACGGAGACCTGGCATCCATTGGTATGGCGGAGATCATGCACGCCGCCGCCCGGGGGGAGAATATCACAGTGATCTTCATTAACAATGCGATCTACGGCATGACGGGCGGCCAAATGGCCCCCACTACTCTGGAAGGAATGAAAACCACTTCCTCTCCCCTAGGCCGTGATGTTGAATTGGCAGGTTATCCCATCCGTATGGCAGAGATACTCTCCAACCTGGATGGAGCCAGTTACATTGTGCGCCGCAGTTTGCACAACGCAGCCAATATCAGGAAATCAAAAAAGGCCATTCGCCTGGCGTTTGAAGCCCAGGAAAGAGGATTGGGCTTTTCCATGGTTGAGCTGCTCTCATCCTGCCCCACCAATTGGAAGATCAGCCCTCAGGATGCGCTTGAATTTGTAGCAGAAGAAATGGTCCCGGTATTCCCACTGGGAGATTATAAAGTCTCCTCTGCCCTGGAATCACTGAAGGTATAAGGAGTTATAAGGTATGGAAGAAACCAGTATTATCATTTCTGGCTTTGGTGGCCAGGGCACATTATTCGCCGGACAGGTATTGGCCTATGCATCAATGGATAACGGCTTGGAAGTTACCTGGATTCCATCTTATGGTCCAGAGATGCGAGGCGGAACCGCCCACTGCACAGTGATCATCAGTGAGGAAGCCATTGGATCCCCCCTGGTGAGAAACCCTGATGTGGTCCTGGCTCTGAATTTACCATCCGTGGACAAATATGAGTATTTGGTCCCGGATAATGGCGTTTTAGTGGCCAATTCATCCCTTTTCAACCGCGAGATAGAGCGCAAAGGCATCCAGGCGCTATTAATTCCCGCCAATGAGATCGCAGAGGAACTTGGCATGGTCCGACTAGCAAACATGATCATGATGGGAGCCATGTTAGCTATGAAACCAATCCTGCCCCTGGATGCAGTCAAAACAGCCCTCGAGCAGCATATCCCAGAGAGGCACAAGAAAACCCTTCCCATCAACTTTGAAGCCATGGACCGCGGGTTTGAGTTTGCGAAACAATAAATTAAGAGAGTGATGAATAAATTCACAGAGAATTTAGGGACTGAGCCCTTCCAAAGGACTCAGTCCCTTTGTGTTAAACAAAAAGGATACAGCCTCCTCAAAGGAAGCCGTATCCTCATTTTGCATAACTCGCTACTAAGGGATAATTTTCCCTTAAGTTGCATCCGGAATCGGCTCAGCAGGAAGTTCTCCTCCCGGAGCAGCAACTTTATACGCCTGTCCCATCAAGTGGGAATTAAATAGGATTGCGTAGGCAGTTGTTACTGCTATACCGATCCCACAGGCGACAGTACCCAAGGGGACAATGATATACGACAGCAGCATTCCCAAAAACACCAATCCATAATTTCCAAGGTTATCTTTCACAATTTTGAAGATCTCTCCGAGTTTGAACACTGATCCAAACTCTCCACTGGCCGCGTAATTGCCCAGCGCTGCAGGAAGGATAAGTGAGACGCCGAGCCCGTAAAGGATATACAGACAGCTCAGGCATGAGGTCAGGATCCAGATCAATGGTGCTGCAAAATCCTCACCCATATTTCCGAGCAGAGTACCAGCTCCCGCATTGCAAGCACCAAGGACAGTGATCGGTAGGTTATAGATAAATATCACCAAAAGAATTCAAAAGACCCTTCACAAAATACTGCCCAAATTCACTCCAATCGGGAAGCGGTTCCGGCTCTTCTTTGATTACCCGTCTGATCACTTCAAGTCCCCAACCGAGGACAGGGATAATCCCAATCACAGTTAAACACAAAACGCTGGCCACGGCCAGTTTTTTCACCCAGTCTTCATCTTCAAAGACATACGAAAAAGCTAATCCAAAATCCATCTTTTCTCTCCTTTCGTGTTTACGAAGAATGATAACGATCAACTCCTTGAATCATAACATGGAATAAAAGTTAGAGGCAATGTCATTAACAAAAAAAGGGACTGAGTCCTTTTAGAAGGACTCAGTCCCTATAAGCTCAGGGAGCTATATGGATAAACTTATTTCCGGTGTTTGATCGCAGACTGGGCAGCAGCCAAGCGGGCGATAGGTACTCGGAAGGGAGAACAGCTGACATAGTTCAAACCGATCTTGTAGCACAAATCGATCGATTCTGGATCGCCACCGTGTTCACCGCAGATACCAACTTCAAGGTCAACCCTTGTTCCACGTCCTTTCTTGACAGTCAAGTCCATCAATTGGCCTACACCGTTGGCATCAATGGTCTGGAAAGGATTCTTGGGCAAGATCCCATCTTCCACATATTTCACCAGGAAGTTGCGCTCTGCATCATCCCGGCTGTAGCCAAAAGTGAACTGGGTCAGGTCGTTGGTTCCAAAGGAGAAGAATTCTGCCGTTTCGGCGATCTCGTCTGCAGTCAGGCCAGCGCGAGGAATTTCGATCATGGTGCCGAATTTGTAATCAAATTCAACGCCTTTCTCTTCCATCACTGCTTTGGCGATCTCTTCCAGTTTTGGCTGGATGAAGTGCAGCTCGTTGATATGCCCGGTTAAGGGAATCATCACTTCGGGATGCGGCTCAAAACCACGCAGCGTCACATCTGCAGCAGCTTCAAAGATAGCCCGAACCTGCATGCTGACGATTTCCGGCATCATTACACTCAGACGCACACCGCGCAGCCCCATCATGGGGTTGCTTTCATGCAAATTCTGGATGCTGACCAATAGATCTTCCTTGGCCTGGTCAACTTTGTTCTGGATCCGATTGGCAATCACTTCTTCCAGGATTTCATGCTCATCAGGCATGAACTCATGCAGCGGGGGATCGATCAGGCGGATAATCACAGGCAGGCCAGTCATTGCTTCGAACAGCCCGTCGAAATCACTGCGCTGGTAAGGAAGCAATTTATCAAGCGCTGCAACACGGTCTTCAACTTTATCAGCCAGGATCATCTTCTGGACGATAGGCAGCCGTTCTGGCTCAAAGAACATGTGCTCTGTACGGCACAGACCAATGCCCTGGGCACCATAGGAGCGAGCCCGGCGGGCATCTTCAGGATAATCTGCATTGGCCCAGACCATCAAACCGCGGGTCGGCCAGCCTTCCGGTGCTGTGCGAATATCCTTGGTGGCGGAAATCTCATCTGCCCAGGTCAACAGCTCCATCAATTCTGTCTGCTCTTCCAGGGTAGGAGCAATGGAAGGAATTTCGCCCAGGAAAACTTCACCGGTTGTGCCATCCACAGAAAGATAATCTCCTTCTTTGATTGTCACACCAGCGGCTACCAGGGTTCTTTCTTTCATGCTGATTTGAATATCGGAAGCGCCTACCACACAGGGAATACCAAATTGGCGTGCAACTACGGCCGCATGGGATGTAGCTCCACCTTCACTGGTGAGGATACCTTTGGAAGCAAGCATACCATGCACATCATCCGGTTTGGTAAAGGGGCGGACCATGATCACGTCCTGACCTTCTTCTTTGGATTTCTGTTCCGCGGTATTCGCATCAAAATAAATTCGTCCTACAGCCGCGCCAGGGGAAGCATTCACACCAGTGGCAACCATTTTCCCTTCTGTGTCCGCTTTTTCCTTTTCGGCAGGATCAAATTGAGGATGCAGCAAAGTGTCCACCTGGTCAGTATCCACCTTCAAAACAGCTTCCTCTTTACTGATCAAACCCTCAGCAACCATATCGACCGCAATCTGCACAGCCGCTTTTGCTGTTCGTTTACCATCACGGGTTTGAAGCATCCACAGTTTGCCACCCTCAATGGTGAACTCAACATCCTGCATTTCCCGGTAGTGATTTTCCAGTTTCTTGGTGATATCCTGGAATTCTTTATAAACTGCGGGCATTGTATCTTTCAAGCCATCAATATCATCCGCATTGCGGATACCCGCCACTACGTCTTCACCCTGGGCATTGAAGAGGTACTCGCCCCAGAGTTTATTCTCGCCAGTGGAGGGATTGCGTGTAAAGGCAACACCTGTACCGGAAGCTTCTGCCATGTTCCCGAAAACCATGGTCTGGACGTTGACTGCAGTGCCCAGGTCATGGGGAATATCCGCTGCGTTTCGGTAATCAATGGCGCGTTTGCCGTTCCAGGAGGCGAAAACCGCCTCAGTGGCCAGGCGCAGCTGCTCAGCTGGATCCTGTGGGAAATCAAATCCCTTTTCTTTCTTAACGATCTTCTGGAATTCAGCAGTCAGTGCTTTCCAATCCTCTGCTTCCAGATCGGTATCCAGTCCAACACCTTTTTTCTCTTTGTACTCTTCAAGAACATCTTCAAAAGCATCATCATCGATACCAAGGACAACAGAGCCAAACATCTGGACCAGTCGGCGATAAGCATCGTATACAAATCTTTCGTCGCCAGTCAGGGCAGCCATGCCTTTGGCGGTCTCATCGTTAAGACCGATATTAAGAACTGTATCCATCATGCCGGGCATGGATTTCACCGCGCCAGAACGACAGGAAACCAGGAGAGGGTTTTTGGCATCGCCAAATTTCTTCCCGGTTAACTCTTCAGTTTCTTTCATCGCGGCCAATTCCTGATCCCACATATCTGCAGGGAATTTGTCTCCCCCGTCAATATAGGCATTGCAGGCCTCAGTTGTGACTGTAAATCCAGGGGGAACAGGAATGCCGATCCTGGTCATTTCTGCCAGGTTGGCTCCTTTACCGCCCAATAATCCGCGGACTTTATCCCACACACCGCCAACGTGCTTCTCTGCTGCTTCCACATCTTGAAATGTATAGACCCATTTCTGGTCTGCCATAATATACCTCCTGCTAAATTACACAATTACAAAATACAACACTTGGAGGGGGTGCCTCCAAGCGTTGTATTTTACCATTTATTTTTCTATTTGCTCCGTATTTCGAGCGAAATAATTTCGACTCAGGTGATCCAAAAAACACTCCAGGGCTCTATGCTTATATTTACATCAGTGCCAGCGACAATGAATTCCTGGTTGGATAACAGATCACTGATGATCCTGCCATCTCCCCACCGCAGATCAGACACCGGTATCTTGAAGTTGCGTCGCGTACCACTGGCATTCATGATAGTGAGCAGGCTCTCTTCTCCCATTGTCCTGGCAAAGGCATATATTCCCTTTTTTCCGTCCACTTCAACTTCTCGATAAGAACCTCTGCGCAACACCGGTCTCTTCTTGCGGATGTTGATCAACTGTTGTAGATATTTATGTAGATCGCGGTCCCAATCATTTTCATTCCAGGGAAACGCTTTACGGCAATCCGGGTCTTTCCCCCCATCCAAACCTACTTCATCTCCATAATATATCGCAGGAGCGCCGGGATAGGCCATCAGGAATGTATAAGCCATTTCCAATTTCTTTTGATCTCCACCCAGTTCGGTTTTGATCCGGACAGTGTCATGTGAACCAAGGGTGTTGTACATCGCATAAACGTTTTCCCGGTCATACTGGTTCAATTGCCGATTGACCATTTCAGAGAATTCATCAGCAGATAATTTATTGGTCAAGAGTCCTATCACACCGTCCCTGACTGGATAATTCATCAAACCATCAAAACTTCTTGGACCGACCCATTTTGGATCTCCATCCCAGATCTCCCCTACCAGATAGGCATCAGGGTTTTCTGATTTCACAACCTCTCTGAATTCTTCCCAGAAGGTTTCATCATCAATTTCATTTGGGACATCAAGACGCCAGCCATCAGCGCCCAGGCGGATCCAATATCTGGCAACATCAAAGATATATTTCCGGACCCGGGGATTGTCCGTATTGAATTTGGGTAAACTCTTAAACTTCCACCATGCCTCGTAGTCATCTGCATCCCCGGGAGAATACGCATCCGGCGGCACGTTATTGAGGTGGAACCAATCAATATATGGTGAATGACTTTGATTTTCGAGGACATCATTGAAAGCGAAAAACCCTCTTCCGCAGTGATTAAATACACCATCAATCACGATCTTAATACCATTTTGGTGAGCGACATCCAGCAGGGCTTGAAAATCTTTTGTTGTTCCGAGCTTGAAATCGATCTTGAGATAATCACTGATATTATAGCGATGGTTGGAAGTAGCCTGGAAAATGGGATTAAAATAGATCGCTGTTATACCCAGATCCAGCAAATAATCCAACTTCTGGATCACACCTCGAAGATCTCCTCCCTGGAAATCCCAAATAGTTGGTTTTTCTCCCCAAGCCTGGGTTGTTGTAGGGTCATTTCCGGGATCGCTGTTATAAAACCGATCAGGAAAGATCTGGTAGAAAATTGAATCTTGAACCCAATAAGGCACCGTCATAAGATAATTAATTCCTCCCGATTAGATTACATCCAGGGGCAATTGTATCATTCCCACCGGCCATGCAGTTAACAAACTCTCAAACTATTCCGCCTGATTATTCAGGTTGAATAATGATCCAGGACAGTCCGGATCTGGGATCGATATCCCCTGCCAAACAAATTAAGATGATTTAGTAAATGGTAGATATTGTAGAGTGAAAATCGGGAGCGATAGCCTGGCTCAAGGGGGTTTATCTCAGTATAAACCCTAAAAAACTCATCCGGATAATGGCCGAACAGATCCGCCATCGCCAGGTCCGCTTCTGCCCAACCATAATATACTGCCGGATCGATCAGGGCGGGTTTTCCATCTTGGTTTGTGATCAAATTTCCGCTCCATAAATCCCCATGGATTAATGACGCTGGCTGCTCTGGAATCAATTCAGGCAGCCGCATCAGCAGGATCTCCAACCTGTGGAGATCCTTGGTATCCAGCAGGGATCGGTCATTGGCCCATTTGATCTGGTTCCTGAGCCGCATTTCCTGGAAAAATTCCCAACCGTTCTCCATCCAGGTGTTTTGCTGGGGATTGCTGCCAATATAATTATCACTTTCAAAACCAAATCTGGGATTCTGCTGCATATGCACCGCAGCCAGCTGCCGTCCATAAATCTGCCAAAAGTCTTTGCAGCGCGGGGCAGGTTGCAGATCACTCAGCAGCAGGTATCCTTCCCCCACCAGATATACCTCAGGGATCACTGGTCCCCCATCAACTCTCAACGCTTCAAGTCCCTCTGCTTCTCGCAGGAACACATCGGTATACTTTCCAGGATCTTGTTTCAGGAAAAAACCCTCACCGGATGCTGTTTGGATCCTCAAGGCTTGATGGATACAACCCCCACTTACTGGATCAACGGAAGTGATATCCCCAAGCTGGTTCTTATTTATCCAATCCTGGACATCAGAATGTACTTGTTTCACTTTCCAAGGCCTCCAATAAACCCTGACAGGACCTTTTCACTATCTCGAAAGTCTTATCAAACCCGTCCAATCCACCATAATAGGGATCTGGCACATCCATCCTGGCGCTGCCCTGGGGATCGAATTCCCGCATCATGCGGATCTTCTTTTCTTCTTCTGTAGAAGCCCAGCTACTAAGGATTCGCAGATTAGATCGATCCATAACAATGATCAGATCGTGTTGATCGAACTCATCTCTCATGTACTGTCTGGCTTTTCCAGTGTACTGGAAACCTTTCTCCTGGGCCACCTGGCGCATTCGATGATCAGGGAGTTCGCCGACATGGTAGGCAGATGTTCCGGCAGAGTCCAATTGGTATTTTTCTCCCACTCCCCTCTCCTGGGCTAAGTGGCGGAACATATTTTCGGCCAGTGGACTGCGAATGATATTTCCCTGGCAAACAAAGATTATCCTCATAATAGATCCTCCTGCCATTATATGCTACCACTTTTGATTTATCGTAATCCATAAAGGGATTTCACCCTTAAAAATCTCCCCCTATCTCATGGGTTTGCCTGTTGAGAAGTTTCGTGTATAATAAGCACAAGTTCAGGAAGATAGACTCCTGAACGATAAAAATGAAACTAAGAATGTTTTGATCAAAAAGTCAAAACAAAAAACCGGGTTGGGGATCAGATTTTTCCATAATGAGCTTGACATAAAGGAAAAATCATCAGAAGTGAACCTCCCCACCCCCTAAATATAAGGGTCGCCATAGGTTAGACCAGCGGCCGCGGTACTAATAAAACGATCTACCATCACAAAGTGGTATTGAACTAAGTTACACATTGGCATATTGACTATTTACCAAGTGAAGCAGTCTATCGCTAGGTATTCAAGAGTACATTCGACTTCAAAAATGTCCTAGCGTACCACAGTAAAGTGTTTGGATCAGAACGTTATATCAGCCAGCCGTGGCCAAAGATGGCGTCAACACGGCTGTTTTATGTTAAACTGTAACAAGGCTGGAACGACAGAAGAAAAATCCCCAGCGACTTAACGTTTATCTGGATGGTGAGTTTGCCTTCGGGATTTCCCGGGCTGCTGCACCCTGGCTGGCAGAGGGAAACCAACTCAGCCAACAGAAGATAAACGATCTGCAGGAAAAGGACCACTTTGAGGGGGCCTACCAACGTGCGATAAATTTCCTCAGTTATAGAATCCGGTCTGAAAAGGAAATCCGCCAGAACTTGACCAAACACGAAGTCCCTGAAGATATCATTGAGAGGGTTTTAGGTAAGCTGCGGGGGGCTTCTCTTGTAAATGACCAGGATTTCGCTTCTCGATGGGTGGAAAATCGGGTCCAGTTCAAACCCCGTGGAAAAAGAGCTCTTTCCTCAGAATTATTTCAAAAAGGCATTAATAACGAGATCATCGAAGACGTCCTGGCAGAGCTCGATGAAGAAGAACTGGCATTTCAAGTGTGCCCGTTCCAGAATTACGAAATTTACCGGTTTGGAGGAAAAAGCCTTTCAGAAGAAACTCTCAGGCTTGCTTACCAGGCGCGGTTTTCCGTATCACATCACCAAAGATGTTGTAGGTACTCTCTGGAAAGAGATGGAAAAGGAATTATAAACTTTTATCAATATATACCCATGATCGCAGACTGGATCAGAGAAAAGGGGCAAGAAAATGAATGGATATCAAATAATTATCGGTGTTGTCGCGCTCGTTTTGGGAGCCGTAATTGGATTTTTTATCAAAAACTACCTGGCCACCAAGGAGGCAGAAGATAAACAAAACAAAGCCAACCAGCTTCTCAACGAAGCCGAAAGAAAATCAACAGAAGTAGTCAAAGAATCCCAGGACCGGGCTATAGAGATCGTCCAGACCGCGGAAAAGGAAGCTCACGAACGTAGAACAGAGATTACCCGCAACGAAGAACGACTCCAGAGCCGCAGTGACCAACTGGACAAACGAGCTGAAAAGATCGAAGACCGAGAACATACCATCAGTCAGCGGCAGAGCGCTTTGGATAAAAGAGCCAACCAAGTGGACGAAATGCATGCTAACGTGGCGAACGAATTGGAAAAGGTCAGCCAAATGACACAGGCTGAAGCCAAAGAACTGCTCCTGGATCGGGTAGAACAAGAAGCCCGCAACGATATGTCCCGCATTGTTCGTGAAATCGAAGCCGAAGCCCAGGAACAGGGAGAACGCAAAGCCCGCAAGTTAATAGCAGATGCCATCCAACGAGTGGCATCAGACCATGTGGAAGAAGTGACTTCCTCCACCATCCCCCTGCCATCAGATGACATGAAAGGACGAATTATCGGCCGAAATGGACGCAACATCCGGGCTTTTGAGAAAGCAGCTGGTGTGGACGTGATCGTAGATGATACACCGGAATCGATCACAATTTCCTGTTTTGACTCTGTACGTCGTGAAGTTGCTAAAAATGCCATGCAAAAACTGGTCCTCGATGGCCGGATCCATCCCGCACACATCGAAACGATCATTGAAAAAGAACAGGAAAATCTTGATAAAGTGATCATGGAAGCAGGTGAGCAAGCCGCCTATGAAGCCGGCGTACCTGGCCTGCAGACCGATATTCTCAAAACACTAGGGCGATTAAAATTCCGCACCTCATACGGCCAGAACCAGTTGGCCCACGCAGTGGAATCCGCTCAGCTAGCCTCTGTTCTGGCTTCTGAAATGGGTGCAAATGTGGAAATCGCCAAAGCAGGTGGTTTACTGCACGATCTCGGAAAAGCCATGGACCATAACGTGGAAGGCACTCATGCCCAGATCGGAGCTGAATTCGCCGAACGGCATGGTGTTGGCTCCAAGGTTGTAAATGCCATTGCCTCCCACCATCATGAGGTTGAGCAAGAATCTGTGGAAGCTATAATCGTGGAAGCGGCAGACGCCATTTCTGGCGCCCGACCTGGTGCTCGCAGGGAAAGCCTGGAGATGTACCTGAAACGCGTTCGGGCCCTGGAAGATGTGGCCAATTCCTATGATGGAGTCAAAAGCAGCTATGCCCTGCAGGCTGGCCGTGAAGTTCGTATCTTTGTCCGCCCCAACCAGGTGGATGATCTGGCAGCCTCCCGCCTGGCCCGTGATATTTCCAAGACCATCGAGGAAACCATGCAGTATCCTGGCAAGATCAAGGTTACCGTGATCCGGGAAACAAGAACTGTAGATTACGCGAAGTAGAGTGAATAAGAAGCCTCCTGGAGTTATTAAGCTCCAGGAGGCTATGATGAAGAGGGATTGAGTCCTGTCAAAAGGAATCAGTCCCTTTCCTGCTTAAAGCACAGATCCCACAAAAGGATTCCCGGTTTTTTCCGCTCCCACCGTTGTTTCTGGGCCATGGCCGGATTAGATCCGGGTATCATCCGGAAGCGGGAGCACCCAGGTTTTTATCGAATCCATCAGGATTTCATAACTGCCGCCCAGCAGATCTGTCCGCCCAATTCCCTGCATGAAGATCACATCCCCGCTGAAGAGCACCTTTTCTTCAGGGCAGTGGAAAATCACATGGCCTGTAGAATGACCTGGTGTGTGGTGGACAACAAACTTATAGTTTCCCAGGGAAAGGATTTCTCCCTCCTCGAATTCGTGGTCTGGTTTAGGAGCTGATTTGATATGTAATTCCAAACATCATCGCCCCCCCCTTGACCTTCCAGAGGGTTTTATCTTTGGGGTGTAAACCTACAAAAAAACCTTCCTGTTTATCCGGTCCCAAAGCCTCAAGCAAATCCGCCAAACCACCAAAATGGTCAAAGTGGGCATGGGTTAGCCAAATGCTTTGGATTTGCCAGCCTCCTTTTTTTATCTCCTCAGCCAGGAATTTCCCATCCCAGGCCGGATCGATCACCACTGCCTGATTTGTGTCTGGGTCTCCAACCAGGTAAGTGTTCGTTGCAACTGGTCCCAATACCCATTTCTCGATCTGCAGCATAATCTCCTCTCACTTGATACTAGTAGGATTTATACGGATTTATTATAGCCGAGAACTGCCTAAAATCATTTGGGTTGAGGGTCAAGGCATGTTACACTACTTCTATCAAAAAGCCATAAACTCAGGAGACAATACATGTCATTCCATCCCCCAGAACCTTTCCGAATCAAGATGATTGAACCCATTCATTTGATCGAAAAACCTGATCGGGAAAAAGCACTCAAAAGAGCCGGGTACAATATCTTTGGCCTTAATTCAGACGAGGTTTTCATCGACCTTTTAACCGATTCTGGAACCGGGGCTATGAGCCAGGATCAATGGAGCGGGATTATGTTGGGGGATGAGTCATACGCTGGGGCACGGTCCTATCATCGATTGACCGATGCCATGAATGAGATCTTTGGATTCAAACATTTTGTGCCTACTCACCAGGGTCGTGCTGCTGAAAATATTCTCTGCGCGGTGATCCTCAAGGATGGCCAGTACGTTCCATCAAATATGCATTTTGATACAACGGAAGGCAATATCCGGGCCCGAGGCGGCCGCCCTACCAATTTGATTTGTGAAGAAG
Source organism: uncultured Chloroflexia bacterium (assembly GCA_963824175.1). Lineage (GTDB taxonomy): Bacteria > Chloroflexota > Anaerolineae > Anaerolineales > UBA11858 > B10-G9. The sequence goes on from CAWGOD010000016.1 coordinate 81,700, forward strand.
CTTTTGATGTCAGTGCCGATTTACCTTTCAAGGGCAATATGGACCTGGAAAAGCTGGAAAACTTCATTAACGAAGTAGGCCCAGATAATATCCCCCTTGGAATGATCACCATCACCAATAATGCCGGAGGCGGACAGCCGGTCTCCCTAGAAAACCTGCGCGGTGTATCAAAGATCTATAAGAAATACAAGATCCCATTTTTTATCGATGCTTGCCGATTTGCGGAGAACTCCTATTTTATCAAGCTCCGTGAGCCCGGGTATGAAAATAAAAGCCCCCTGGAAATAGCTCAGGAGATCTTCAGTCTGGCTGACGGTGCCACCATGAGCGCTAAAAAGGACGCCATCGTCAATATCGGTGGTTTTCTGGCCACCAACGACCCAGAGATCTTCGAAAAGGTTAAGAACGAGTGTATTTTGCGGGAAGGTTTTATCACCTACGGCGGATTGGCAGGGCGGGATCTGGATGCGATTGCCATCGGTTTACGAGAAGGCCTTCAAGAAGATTACCTGGCTTACCGCCTGGGTCAGACCGGCTACCTGGTCAGCGAGTTGAAGAAGATCGGCATCCCGGTCATAGAACCTGCCGGAGGCCATGCCGTGTATATCAACGCCGGGGAGCTGCTGCCCCACATTCCACAGAAAGAATTTCCCGGACAGGCCTTATCCGTAGAAATGTACCGCGAAGGGGCTATTCGTTCAGTGGAGCTGGGATCGGTGGCTTTTGCCTACCCTGATCCCGACAGCGGAGAAATGATCTATCCGGAGCTAGATCTGGTTCGCCTGGCCCTCCCCCGCCGGACCTACACCCAAAGCCACCTGGATTACGTGGTAGAGGTCATGGCCAGGATCTATAAGGGAAAGGATAAATTATCCGGCTACAGAATCATCAAACAGCCCAAACTGATGAGGCATTTCTCGGCGGTATTTGAGCCTATCTAAAATAGCCAAAGATATTTGAATATGATCCCACAAAAAACATTCGGCCGGACAAGCCATCAAAGCACAAGAACCATCTTTGGAGCCGCAGCGCTCAGCACCGTGACCCAGGAAGAAGCTGACAGAACCCTGGAATTGCTCCTGGAATTTGGGATCAATCACATCGACACGGCCGCCAGATGACATCATGCAAGCTGATCTGAAGGAATTTGGGATCAAACCCCTCTTCACCTGAGAATCAGTTCAAGGAGAGACGGAGGTCACAGCCGGGGTGATTGGCAAACTCCACACAAGGAATACTATGTTCAAGAGAGCGATTGTCAGGACACCTGGGAAAAGTATAGTTCAGGGTTTATCGACTGCAAATTTAGGAGTAGTGGATTATCCAAAAGCGCTGCTCCAGCATGCAGAATATATCAACGCCCTGGAATATTGCGGAGTGGAAGTATTGGTTCTACCCCCGGATGAGGAGTTCCCTGACTGCCACCTTCGTGGAGGATGTGGCCTTGTTAACCCTCCATGGTGCCATCATCACCAATCCCGGCGCCCCTTCAAGAAAAGGGGAAACAGCTGGGATCAAAAAAGTGCTTGGAGATATCTTTTCAAATATTGAAGAGGTCAAGCATCCGGGTACGGTTGAAGCCGGAGATATCATGATGGTGGGTTCACATTTTTATATCGGGTTATCAGAAAGGACCAATCGAAATGGCGCGAAGCAGGTAATCGAAATCCTGGAAAGATACGGCCTGACCGGATCAACGATCGAGCTGGAAAAAGTGCTGCATCTAAAAACAGGCCTGGCCTATCTGGAGCGAAATAACCTGGTAGTCTGCGGTGAATTTGTCACTAAAGAAGAATTCCAAAAATTTAACCTACTCGTGATACCGGAAGACGAAAGTTACGCTGCAAATTGCATCTGGGTCAATGGGCGGGTCATCTTGCCTCAAGGCTTTCCAAAAACCCGGGCAATCATTCAAAGCTGTGGTTACGAAATTGTAGAAGTAAATGTATCTGAATTTCAAAAACTGGATGGGGGACTAAGCTGCCTATCGCTTAGATTTTGAGGAGGAATAGGATGAGTATTCACATCAGCGCCAAGGCAGGGGAAATTGCCTCTACCGTTCTTATGCCTGGCGATCCTTTACGGGCCAAATTCATCGCCAATACATTCTTGGAAGATGTGATCTGTTTTAACGAGGTTAGGGGGATGTTAGGTTTTACCGGCTATTACGGTGAGAAACAGATCTCAGTCATGGGCAGCGGCATGGGTATTCCGACCCTGAGCATCTACGTTCAACGAGCTGGTAAAAGAATATGGCGTTCAATCGATAATCCGGGTTGGAACATGCGGCGCTCTCCAGGCCGATCTACAGATCGGCGATCTTGTGCTGGCGATGACAGCTTCAACAGATTCAAATATCAACAAACTTCGTTTTAATGGCATGGATTTCGCTCCGGCAGCTGACTTTGGTCTGCTGCTAAAAGCTTATCAGGCCGCCCAGCGCCGTGAGATCGAGGTCCAGGTTGGGAGCACCTTTTCAGGAGACAGCTTTTATAGCGATGATCCTGAGTGGTGGAAGATCTGGGCGGAACACAATTCCCTGGTTTGTGATATGGAAACCAATGGCCTATATAGCCTGGCTGCAAAGTTAAATGTAAAAGCTCTGGCAATACTCACGGTCAGTGACAGCCTGGTTACTCATGAGGAATCCCCTGCGGAACAGCGGGAAAAAGGTTTTTCCTTAATGGCTGAGATCGCACTAGAGATCGCGCCTTAATCCACCTCAAAACTTGATCCAAAACTGATACTATTAAGGAAACATATACCGGAGGAATTATGAATATCTCCAAAAAGACCCTGATATTAATTTGTGCCGGAGTTCTAATACTGACGACACTTGCCTGCACTAGTTTGGATTCGATACTCCCGAATACAAAGGTGGATGATAGTGAAGATACATTTAAGTTTTCGGATGATTTTTCTCAAGAAAACTCTGGATGGGAGATCGGTTCCTTTGATGGTGGTGGGATCGGCTATACCGGAGGGATATACTTTGTATCGTCTACTGGAAGCGGCAATACAATGTGGGGTGCTGCTGGAAGGTCATTTGAGGATGTGATTATTGATGTAGATGCCGAACAGGTCAGCGCCCCGCCAAATAATAATAACGATTATGGGATCGCCTGCCGGCTGCAGCAAGATGGTGGTGGATATTATGGACTGATCTCTGGAGATGGTTTTTATTCCATCCTGCGGGAAAGCGGCGGTGATAATTACGATATCCTGGTGGACTGGAAGGAATCCAAGCACATCCGACAAGGCAATAGCCAGAACCATCTGGGTTTATCGTGTGTGGGTTCGAAGATCTCCCTTTTTGTAAACGGTCAACTGCTCGCTGAAACCAGTGACTCCTTGTACGATTCGGGGGATATCGGTTTTACCGCCACGTCCTATGAGCTGGAAGGAACAGAAGTACATTTTGATAATGTAACGGTGAGGTAAGGAAGAATTTAGACGGAGGACGGAGTTCAAAGTTAGCAATAAACTCAATGGTCGCTGATATTTAATCGACTTACTACTTAGAAGTTACAACTTACTTACCCTTTAACAAATATATTTCTGGATAACAAAAACCCTCTCTTTAGGGAGGGTTTTTGCGTTAAGCCAATCACAAATCAGCCCTCTAAAAATGACAGGTGTCATCAATTCTGTCATTCTCCGGATAATTAGATTGTCATCCCTTTTCTTCTTATTGATAATAGATTGAGCAATACCAATTACTACTTACTAAATCTGACCCCTCGTTTCGACTAATATTTCAAATCGGATAACAAATATGGGTAACAGTAAAAAAAACATCTTCCTTACCGGCGCTTCCGGAAATATGGGACGGCATGGCATGGAGGAACTACTGAAGCGGGAAGATCGTTTTGAGATCACTGCTCTGGTCCTGCCAACCGAAAAAGATCGGCAGATCATGGAACCCTATATCAACCGCGGCGTAAATGTTGATCTGGGGAGACCTGACCTGTTATGAAGACGTCCTGGAAGGCGTCAAAGGGGCAGATTATGTTCTCCATGTGGGCGGCATGGTCTCTCCTCTGGCTGATTCCATGCCAGAACTGACCATGAAAGTGAATGTTGGGGGAGCAAAGAATATCGTCCGTGCAGTTCAGGCCCAGCCCGATCCGGATCATATCAAACTTGTTTACATCGGTACTGTAGCTCAAACCGGCAATCGTCCTGCGCCAATTCACTGGGGCCGGGTAGGCGACCCGATCAAGATCAGCACATTTGATACCTATGCTCTCAGTAAAACAATGGCAGAGCAGCTTATTATTGAATCTGGGCTGAAGAACTGGGTTTCCTTGCGGCAAACTGGCATCGCCCGGATGGCTGCTGCGGAAGCGATTGATCCAATTACTTTCCACACCACCCTTGACGGTGTCCTGGAATGGATCACTCCCAAAGATTCTGGTCGTTTGTTGGCCAATGTTTGTGAGGACTCGGTCCCGGATGAATTCTGGGGAAATATCTACAATATCGGCGGCGGTTCCCCCAACCGGCTTACTAATCTGGAATTATTTGAGAAGATGCTGGGCGCCACCGGCATCAAGGATTACCAGGAAGTTCTCGAGCCTAATTGGTTTGCCTTGCGGAACTTCCACGGCCAATGGTTTTCAGATTCAGATCACCTGGAATCGATCGTGCCCTATCGTGAACAAACCTTTGACCAATATCTGGAAGAACAAATTCCCGATATCCCCTGGTATGTCCGGCTAGGCAGCGCTTTGCCTACTATTGTCAGGCGCAAATTTGAACAGGTAGCACGGGGACCACGGGGGACTTTGAACTGGATCGCACAAGGTGATATCACTCACATCAAAACATATTTCGGTTCTCTGAACCTCTGGCAAACCATCCGCGGCTGGGATAGCATTGACCTCAAAAGACCTACCGATACTGCCCTTCGGTTGGATCACGGCTACGACGAAGAGAAACCCCGGGGATCATTTACAATCAAGGATGCTCTGGAAGCCGCCTTGTTCAGAGGTGGCGTATGCCTGTCCACTCATATGGTCCGCGGAGACTGGCGGTCTCCCTTGCATTGGCGCTGTCATGAAGGTCATGAATTCCCCGCCAGTCTTAACCTGATCCTCAAAGGGGGGCACTGGTGCCCGTTCTGCATAGCAGATACTGATTCTTACAGCAAATTATCCAGCCACAGCCCCTTCTTCCATCAAGTCTGGGAACCGGATCTGGTTGCAGGGTAGTTAAACAGGGGATGAGGGATAGAGGACGGAAGACTGCTCTCAATCCAAAGCTTCGATATTAACCAGAATCTTCCTGCGGGGAGTGAAGAAAACACGATAGTTCCGGCCGTTTTCTAGAACTCCTATGGCGTTTTGCTTGACACTGAATCGTTGATCTGCGACAACATAATACGTTCTTGTTGTCGTTGAGCCGTCATCATCTTTTGAGGTCGTGATTTTTTTCCATCCGGGACCTTCTAAACTATCAACCTTTCCACTAACCAAATCTAAAATTGTTAGGACCAATCTATATAAACCGAACAGAGATACCAGCAATAAAACTCCCCCAAAGAGCAGCAAACCTTGAGGTATATTTGATAAAACCTCATTCCAGGGTAATCCTCCTGCTGCGATCTTTTTGAAGAAACCCTTGCTGGTAAAGTTGATAACCCACAACACCTCCCGGGATCAGGACCAAGCTCAAGGAAACCAGCAAGGGTGAGATCAATGAACCCAGCTGTCCCTGAGCAAGCTCTCCCCTAGCGTTATCAGCCAGATAACTCAAATCAAATCGATTAGCTTGAGCTAGGGCGTTGTCAGAGCCCCAGCAGTCATATCAGACTTCTGATCACTGCGGAAATCATCCGAACCCAAACTATATACATCGATTTTTTTCTTCCTGTTTGCCACAATCGCACCTCCTATCCTTTCAATTAGCTATCTATTAATTATAAGCAGGTTTATTAGCTATTATATTAATATAGATTAATACCCTTATATCTGCCCTTTAAAATCAGCACTCTTAAAAAGGAAGACTAAAAAACACCACTCATTTGAGAAGCCCGCAACGCCAGATTGCTTTCTATGAGATAAAAAAAACCGCCAATGGCGGTTTTTTTGTGCGCTGGGCGGGAATCGAACCCGCACGCCCTAGGGGCATATGGCCCTCAACCATACCTGTCTGCCAGTTCCAGCACCAGCGCATTCCCTTCCCCTGAAGATTTCCTACACTCCTCAGGGAGGCAGTGGTATTATAATCTTCCAGAGAGCCTTGTCAAGACAAATGAAATCCCCCTGAGGAGAACAGCCATGGCAATCGTCCTAGATGCGATGGGGAGTGATAATTTCCCACACCCGGAAGTAGAAGCAGCTTATCAGGCTGCTGCAGAACTGGATACCAAGATCTTCCTGGTTGGACAGGAAGAAAGGATCAAACCCTTGATCACTGATCAAAGTGATCCCCGGGTTGAACTGGTCCACGCCCCTGAAATTTTAGAAATGGGAGACAAACCAGCCCGCAATGCTCGTCGTAAGGCAGATAACTCAATGGCGATCGGAATGGATATGGTCAAAGAGGGAAAAGCTGATGCATTTGTCACCGCAGGAAATACCGGGGGTGCAATGGCCAACGGATTATTTCGTCTGGGCCGCATTCAGGGAATCAAACGGCCAGCTCTTACAACAGTACTTCCCACAAGAACTGGCTTTTCCATCGCAGTAGATATTGGGGCTAATGCGGATTGTAAACCCCTCTTCTTGCTCCAATTTGGAGTCATGGGATCAATCTATGCTGAAAAAGTACTGGGTATCAAAAACCCAAGGGTAGCCTTGCTCTCCAATGGCGAGGAAGAAGGCAAAGGTAATTCCTTGGTAAAGGAAGCTTTTCCGTTATTTAAGGAAAGCAACTTGAATTTTGTCGGCAACGCTGAGCCCAAAGAACTATTCAGCGGAGAAGTCGATGTGATCGTGCATGATGGTTTCACCGGAAATGTAATGATCAAAACCAGCGAAGCGGTTTCCAAATTATTACTCGAGGTTATGAAAGAGGAATTATCCAGCAGCCTTATAACCAAGATTGGAGCCGGATTGGCTATGCCAGCTTTCCGTAATCTACGCAAAGTGATGGATCCTCGTCAAATTGGCGCTGCTCCTTTACTTGGGATCGATGGCCTGGTTTTTGTAGGCCACGGACGGTCCGATGCTCTCGCTCTGGTTAATTCCATAAAACGGGCCAAACAGGCTATTGACGCAGGGCTGCTGCCCAGCATTAAAGGGGCTATTCAAACCCAACTATCAACACCAGCGGTAGGAGAAAAATAATCCATGATCATCGTCCGCAATGAAAAATTAGTGACCCGCAACAATCGGATCGGCACTTACAGTGGGATCATATCAATTATCATCCTTGGCGCAGGTATGTATATCAGCTTTAAGTATCCAGATCTGATATCCTGGTCAGTCATCGCATTAGCAGCTAGGATTCACACTCTCCCAGGTTGGTATCTTTTATTCCAATCGTTTCGGTCGATCACCGAGACCAGATGAAACATTGGACAGCGCCTTTAAAAGGCTTGGATGACCAGTTTGCCCTCTACCATTACCAGAGCCCAGTTACCCATTTACTGGTTGGTCCCGCTGGATTGTGGATTCTTTTCCCTTTTCCTCAGAAAGGTAAAATCATCTATAACGAGAAAAAAGGACGCTGGAAAAAAGTAGGCGGAAATGCTTACCTGAAGTTTTTTGCCCAGGACAACATTGGCTCACCGGATAAAGAGATCACCAGCAGCACGAACCGGCTGCATAAAGCACTGACAAGGATCCCTGATTTTGAAATTCCAGAGATCAGATCAGCTCTTGTTTTTTCTAACGAAAATGCCATTGTAGAGGCCGAAAACGCCCCAGTGCCGACCCTGCACGCCAGGCAATTGAAAAAACTCATCCGCAAGGAAGCTAAGGGAGATCATACCCTTCCCACTTCAACCGTTAAAACAATCCAGGATTATCTCGGATTGAAGTCCATTGAGTAATACAGGGATTGAGTCCTTTTGAAGGACTCAATCCCTTAACTAAAAAACAGCCTGGTGTTCACCAGGCTGTTTTTAGTTAAGGGGGTTTGGTTTAGCCGTTCAGGAAAGCCATTAATGCTTCTTTGCTGATCCGGAAAGCTTTGCCAAGTTTTTTACCTTTCAGGTCACCGGCTTCAAGGGCTGCCAGGACATCCTCTTCAGATACTTTTAGGTACTGAGCTGCTTCCCCAGGGCTCATCACATCCGGCATACCAGCCGCTGCGCCGCCTGCTGCTGCGCCGCCACTACCCATTCCCTGAAGGGACTGCTGGAGGATATTTCCCACTCCCATTCCAGCTCCAATACCTGCGGTCAATCCAGCTCCACCACTGGGATTCTGGGCTGCTTCCAGCAGCGCATCGGCTGCCTGCAGGCGAGTGTAAGTATCCATATCCAACACACCCATGTCCCTGAGCTCTTGGACGGATTCCGTAGAAGGCATCAAGTTAGCGATCAGGAAAGTCTTTAATTCGAGGCCGAGGGCTTTGAATTGATCACTGGCTTTAGCCCGGACTGAGGCACTGAGTTCGTTCAGCATGCCCACCAGGTTTGTAATATCGTTTGTGCGAGCGGTTTCACCTAAAAGATCCGATAAATTCGTCAGCAGGATATGTCGGAGTCGAGTCTCAATATCCGCGGTGCGGAAAATGCCTCGCGCGCCTACTAACTGGGTCACAAATTGCTGAGGTTCTGAAATCTGGTAACCGTAAGTACCAAAACCTTTCAGAAGTGCCACGCCCAGTCCCATACCAGGGTTTTTGACGATGATCGGTTGGGGAGTGCCCCATTTTTCATCCGGCATTTCCCTGCGAGATACAAAATAAACCTCTGCTGGGAAAGGTGTTTTTTCATCAAAAGCCTTTTTGACCAGGTCGATTAAAAGTGGAATGTTCGCGGTCGTAATGGTATGGCGGCCGGGGCCAAATACATCCAAAGCTTTTCCATCCCGGAAAAATACTGCTGTCTGGGATTCCCGGACAATTACCTGGGATCCTATCCTGAAATCACCGGCTTCTCCTTCCGGGAAGCGGTGGATCAGTTCATCCTTCATTTCATTCGGGTATTCAATTACATCAAAAATTCTGGCCATTGAGTACTCTCCTCTTTAATAGCTTTGTTAATTATTCGCTGGGAATTAGATCATCTCCCGGGATTTCCTCCTCACGGGTGATTTCATCTTTTCGCTGATCCGCCTTGGTGACCATTTCCTGGGCAGCATTTTTCAGAGATGCAATAAAACCCTTGATCTGGTCTTCTTCAACTGCCGAGGCTAAGCTTTCCAAGGTTGTTTTAATGCCATCGATGCCGTCCATCATAGACTGGTCATAATCATAGAGTCGTTCCAGTTTTTCCGCGTCAATCTTTATCACAGAAAAGAAACTTGAATAACCATAAGTGGCATGTCGAATGCGGTCAATAAAGGTCCGGATCTTGGTCGCGATACCTTCCATGTCATCAACGTAATTCAGGTCACCGCGATCCACAAACTCGGTCATAATACCTGTAAGTCTGTCCAGTTCTTCCTGGTAGCGATCTGCAACAACATCACGGACCATCTTATCTGCAGTGCGCCTATCTTCCAATTCGATATAACCTTTAAAACCGGGAATCTTGAGGAGCAATTCTTTTAACTTGCCCCGCTCTGATTCAATTTGCCCCTGGAAATCACTCATTTTTCCTCCTCTGTGGAAAAACTAATTCTGGATTTTATTATACATGATATTCAGTTCCCCCCTCACAGTGGAAGGGCGATTTAATAGAAGTTTAATACCTCTGCTAAAGGGTGAACTCCATTAAAATAAACCCTTTACCTTGCCCTTGAGGGCTGGTGGTTTATAATGTATCCGAGTTATGGCCTACTGATATTGAGGAGAAATTATGTATCCTGAAAAACAAACCGAACTGATCAAACTATTGGATGGCTCTGTTGAGTTAAATAATGGTGAGATAACTATCATTGACGACAGCAAACTGCGTGGAAGCATAGAGAAACTGGTTAAAAAAGCCGTCTTGAGCGAAGATGAAGTAGAAAAATACCTTGCCCGCTACTTGGTCCGCCTTGTCGCGGCTGAGGCTGGCGTGCATCCAAACTCGATCCATGATCTATATATGGCCCGTGGCCGAGGCGATGTGCCAAATATTTTCACAGTGCCTGCCATTAACCTGCGCGGATTGACTTTTTATGCCGCTAAGATCATCTTTACTATAGCCAAAGAAATCAAAGCCGGTGCATTCATTTTTGAAATTGCCCGCTCCGAGTCTGGCTATACTGACCAGCGCCCCTCCGAGTATGCTGCCAATGTACTAGGTGCTGCCATTGCCGCTGGATACAACGGACCTGTTTTCATCCAGGGAGATCACTACCAGATTTCTGCCGGTCGATATAATGAAAACCCGGAACCTGAAATGAAAGTCCTTAAAGACCTTTGTGACGAAGCTATTAAAGCTGGTTTCTATAATATCGATGTGGATGCCTCCACCCTGGTGGATCTGAGTGTGGAAGATGTTGTTGAACAGCAGGTACTGAACTCAAAGCTGACAGCTTTCTTCACTGACCATATCCGCAAGTTGGAACCTGAAGGAATCACTGTTTCTATCGGCGGCGAGATTGGCGAGGTTGGAGAAGAGAACTCAACTGAAGAAGAACTTCGAGCATACCTGGACAGCTTAAAGATCGATCTTGAGAAAATCGCACCCGATATTATTGGACTGAGCAAGATCAGCGTGTTAACCGGAACTTCCCACGGAGGCGTGGTTCTGCCAGATGGCAGCATTAAAGAAGTCGCCGTAGATTTCGATCTACTTCAGCATCTTGGAAAAATAGCTCGGGAGAGTTTTGGCATCGGCGGCGCGGTCCAGCACGGAGCCTCTACACTTCCGGAATCTGCTTTCAGCAAATTCCCTGAATACGAAACCCTTGAAGTCCACCTGGCGACTAATTTCCAGAACATACTTTATGATGAACTCCCTGAAGATTTGCGCGCTGAAATTTATGCCTGGTTGGATAAGAACAACGCCCACGAACGCAAAGAGGGACAAACAGACGAGCAGTTCTACTACAAAACACGAAAACGAGCTCTGGGTGAATTCAAACAGAAAATCTGGGGAATCACTCCAGAACAGCTGGAAAAAATCACAAATGCCTGGGACAAACAGTTCCGGGATCTATTCGAGCGGCTCGGAATAGCAGATACTCGCCAATATGTAGATAAATTCATCAAAGAAGTCAAAGTTGAAGCCAAACTTGAGGATTACCTGTTGGGTAGCACAAAACAGGAAGATACCTCCGATCTGGCAGACTAATATGCCCGTATCTGATCAGGGTTTAAGCAACGATCGATACCAACTGATTCCCCGCACGCTGATATTTCTCACGCGTGGGGAATCAGTTTTGCTATTAAAGGGTGCTCCTCACAAACGCATCTGGGCCAACCGCTACAACGGTGTAGGAGGCCATATCGAACGGGAAGAAGATGTCCATTCCGCTGCCATGCGGGAACTGCTGGAGGAAACCGGTTTGATCCCGGATGATCTCTGGTTGGTTGGCACTGTGATGGTTGATACTGGGGAAGATACAGGCATTGGCCTATATGTCATGAAAGGGAGCTGCGCAAAAGGTGAAGCTGAACCTTCTGAAGAAGGTGATCTCGAATGGGTTCCATTCAATGAGATCCTGGAAAAACCTCTGGTAGAGGATCTTCCCGTGTTATTGCCACGCGTCCTCAATCAAAAGGTGTCAGATCCTCCTTTCGCTGCCCGTTATTATTATGATGAGGGGGAAAATCTGGTCGTGGAATTTAGTTCTTAGATTTAATTTACAGGATGCGGGATCCTAATTTATCAATTACCCAAAATCGGAAACAAGATGATAACAATCTAATCTCAAAAGGATTCCCGCATCCTTTTTTATACTACCCCCTCTTTCAACATATAAAATAACAGTTCTGTACTGCCGTAGGTCTTGCGTCTAAAAAGCTCCAAGTTATCCAGGGGCTGGTCCTTGTATTCCACCTTGTCGATCTGGACAATGACCCAACTATCCTCCAGGAGCCAGCTGGGATTCTGGTCAAGGGCCAAAAGGGCTCTGGACCAGATATCTTTGAACTGCGGTGGCGCGATAAACACAAAATCAAATTGACGGTCGGCCAGTTCACCCAGGACTGAAAAGGTGTTTTTGCGCCACACTTCTCCCCATTCTGATAAGGCCGTATGTTCCAGGTTGGCATGGATGGTTTTGACAGCCTGGTTCGAGTTTTCAACAAAACGGGCTATGGCTGCCCCTCTACTGAGGGCCTCGATGCCTACACTTCCTGTACCGGCAAACAGATCCAGCCAGCTGGAGTCCAGCACATAAGGGGAAACAATGTTAAACAAGGCCGCCTTGACCATCGCCATAATCGGCCTCGTCCCACTGCCGGGAACTGATTGCAGCTTGAAACCTTTAACTTTTCCACCAATTACTGACAAATTACCCATCAACTAATCGCCTTTCTTTTTCTCATCTTCGGGAAAACAATCTTGAATAGCCTTCTCCAGTAATTCCAATTCTGAACTCTGGTCAGCAATATATTCATCAATGAAAGCGGATTTCCGTAAGCGTAAGGCCATGGGTGCAACCACCTTCAAGTCTTCCATGGTCACTTTATCCCTGGAATCTGCAGCTGCATGGGCCCGGGCCGCTTCAAATAAAGTGATCTCCGCCCGAAGGGAATCCAGTTCCAAGTTGCCAATCAATTCCAATCCGGTTTGGGCTATTTCATCCGGCAGATCAACCTCAGGCATCTTTTCTCGGCTGGCCTGGATCTCTTCTTTGAACAATCGAGTGGAGGGAGCATACTGAGCCGCAAAGGCCCTGCTGTTCTCTTTATATGCCCGCGTTCGCCTGTAGGCTTCCATGCGATCTTCTTTATCCATCAATCCTTTTACAACAACTCGTAAACCAAAACGGTCCATGATCTGGGACCTCAGGTTGCCCTCTTCAGGATTCATAGATCCAATTAGCGTGAAGTTAGATCGATAAGTAGCGGACATTCCTCCCCTGCGCACAGTATACTGACCTTGGGCTGCAGCATCAAGGATAGCATCCACAATCTGGTCATTCAGCAGGTTGACTTCATCCACATAGAGCAAATTGCGGTCCGCCCGGGATAGAATTCCCCTCTTCAGCAACATGCGGGAGTTTGCCTTAGCTCTGGGATCTAAACCACCTACAACATCTTCCAGGGTGGCATTGAGCGGCAGCTCTACCAGTCGGACTTTCTCCAATTTTGAAAGGGGGTCTCCCTGGCCATACTTCTTAGCACAGTCCGGACAGACAGCATCAATCCCTCCGGTTTCCACATCTTCCTCCAGACAGCCATAATAACACAGGCTGCGGCGAATTTCCGGTAAAAGATCCACCAGACCGCGCACAGCGGTGGATTTACCTGTCCCGCGAGGTCCGACCAGTAAAACTCCTCCCAAATTCGGGTTCAGGAGGGACAAAAGCAATGATAATTTCATCTGGTTTTGTCCTACCAAAGCCAGGAACGGGAATGGCATACTTTCCGCCAGTCCTGCGTCCTCTTGATCATGATCTACAAATGCCCTGACACCGGAAGCCTTTTCCAGCAACTCCTGCAGCGATCCCACTCGGGTGATCAGTTCAGGTTCACTTTGAATTGGTTTTAGCTCATTTTCATCCATAATGGATCCTCTTTTGGTTCTTATCTGACTCCATTATACTCAAACTAGAGGCCAGACTTGCAAAGAAATCCACAATAACCTAGCATATGGACAGGATCATCGATCAATTCCAAGATCAGGAGGGATTATGATTGGCGCTGTTGCCGGAGATATCATAGGCTCAATATACGAACGTAACCCTATCAAAACAGAGGATTTTCCTCTTTTCCACACGACCTCGCGTTTCACAGACGATTCAGTCATGTCCCTGGCAGTGGCCCAGGCAATTTTGGGTAACAAAAATTACGGAAGGGAAATGAAAATCCTGGGGCAGGCGTTCCCGAATGCGGGTTACGGGGGAAATTTTCAGAAATGGATCTTTGAATCAAAAATAGTGCCTTACAACAGTTGGGGAAATGGATCTGCCATGCGGGTCGGTCCGGTGGGTTTTGCATTTGACACTGTAGAAGATGTGCTCCGGGAGGCCAGAGCCAGCGCAGAGGTATCTCATGATCATCCCGAAGGTATCAAGGGCGCTCAAGCAGTAGCCCTGGCAATCTTGATGGCCCGACAGGGAGCCTCTAAAGATGAGATTCGAACCAACCTTACAGCTTCCTTTTTCTACGATCTGGACCGCACAATAGAAGAGATCAGACCTGATTATCTATTTGATGTTTCCTGCATGGGTTCAGTTCCAGAAGCGATCATCGCTTTCCTGGATTCAACCGATTATGAAAGCGCAGTTCGCAAGGCTATCTCCCTGGGAGGTGATACAGATACACAGGCTTGCATAGCTGGCGTATTAGCCGAGGCGTACTACAAATCCATCCCCTCCACCATCATCGCGGAAGTGAAAAGAATACTTCCCGGGATCCTATGGGAAATATTGGAGAGTTTTGAAAAAGTTTATCCTTGCTGTGAATTGGGTGAATAATGCAGGTACGATCAATCCACGTCGTTATAGGTCCAGACCCGGTTGATAAAGAAGTTCCAGAACATCACTACCACAACCGCAACGCCCAGCGCGAATGTATAACCCATACGATCTGCGGTGAGTATTCCTATGGGTATGAAGGAAAATCCTTCAAATAGTTTCCGGAAGGGTTCTTCCAGGGTAGTAAAAATCGGGGTCCGGACAGCCAATCCGACCAAGATTAACCAGGAAAAAAGTCACCAGCTGATGGGAGATGGGTTTGGAGCGGGAATCCGGGTAGGTCCAGAGTCTATTCCAGATGAAATTACTAATGATAGCCAGGGTGAATGAGACAGCCTGGGCCCATTCAGCTCTCAATCCCAAAAGGCTCATGAGCAGGTGAAAGGAACCAAAGTCCACAAGCGCACCAAACGATCCCACAACTGCAAATTTTAAAAATCTCTCTCGTTCTTTAGGTTCTGTGATCAAATTCATAGGCTTATAGATTTTCCTGGAAATATGGGAAGGAGCGCGATAGGCCTTCTTCCAAATCGATCGTGGGATTCCAATCCAATACTTCCTGGGCTCGAGTGATATCTGGACGTCTTCTTTCTGGATCCCCTTCTCCTCTTCTATCAGGATGGTAAACGACATCCAGAGGATTATCCACCAGGCGATTAATGGTCTCAGCCAAAGTCAGAATGGTCATTTCTGTTGGGTTGCCAATATTTACCGGCATATGTTCATCCGATAATAAGAGGCGGTAGATCCCTTCGATCAAATCATCCACATAGCAGAAACTGCGAGTCTGGGAACCGTCCCCAAAAATAGTCAATGGTTGTCCACTGAGTGCTTGCTTTAGGAAATTGGGTATTGCCCTGCCATCGTCCAACCGCATTCGGGGTCCATAAGTATTAAAAATACGCACAATCTTGGTATCGATCCCATGAAAACGATGATAAGCCATGGTTAACGCTTCCGCAAAACGTTTGGCTTCATCATAAACAGACCGCTCACCAATTGGATTCACATGGCCCCAGTAAGATTTCTGGCTGGGGATGGACCTGGGGATCACCATAAATTTCGCTGGTGGAAGCCAATAGAAATCTGGCATCATAAGCCCGGGCAACGCCCAATGAGTTTAATGTTCCTAATCCGCCGGCTTTCATGGTCTGGATAGGTAAATTGACATATCCATATGGAGAATTTGGATTGGGAGATGCTGGGGAAGCAAAATGCATAACTGCATCCAGATTGGAATCAGGCACATCAATGAAAATTGAAACATCATGCTCAATAAAAGTAAAATTATCATTATCCGCCAGGTGGGCCAAATTTTCGGGGCGTCCAGTGATGAAATTATCCATCCCAATCACCTTGTGGCCTTCTGAAAGTAATCGATCACAAAGATGTGATCCTAAAAATCCTGCCGCGCCTGTTATTAATACATTCATCAAAACTCCTCAATTACCAATCCAGAGCCCCTACACGACCATCACCAGTGACCTGCCAAGCGTCTCCTGTTTCAGGGTCCAGGATCCAGATATTGCCTTCGTAAATGACTGCCAGAGGGTATGTCCCACTAGCTTGTGCTGTTATAGGTGACCAGGCACCCCATCCTCGGGATGGCTGCAAACCAGGGCTGTCCGACGCAGGGAAAATCAGGCGTTGATTGGATCCATCCCGATCCATCATACTAACCCGGTAATTACTAGTTGCACTCTGCTCTGGAAAAATAGCTTGCAGATAAGCAACCTGGTACGAGGCTTCTCCAGTAGCTTTGGCTGTTATCGGGGAAGGTAGCGGGTATGCGAACATACCAACGTCATATACCAACGTTTGCACACCACCACCTGTTAGCGGGATGGCCACCAGGTCAAATACAGGGGATTCCTCGTCAGCTTGAGAACCATTTTGGGAAGCATGATCGACCGAAAAGATCACATTACCAAGCGGACCCATTCCAATTCCCGGCATCCAGGCCCAATCTCCCTGGGTTTTAAAAGGAATAAGTTCCAGGAAAACCTGCTTTTCAGCTTCCTCATAAGGAATGATGCCAATTTGATCCGGGCTGGCATATGCTACAAAATCACCTCCGGGAGAGAACTGGAAATCTGTTCCCCACCAGCCATAGACACCGCCATAATTAGTTTCCTGCAATGTATTCACTCGCTGCGTCCAACCATTTTCACTAAATACTTTTATTATCAGGTCATTATTTGCCTGCCATCCCGGCGCAGACAAGCGCGGTTCCACTGAAGAGAAAGCAAATTTGGGTTCAATATCTGGTACCCAGCCAGCATAATGGATCACATTCAGTGTATCCAACCCGATCAACAAATCTTCGGGATCATCAAGAGACACTACCCAGAGGGAATTAATGACCTCTTCATCTTCTTCCGCCCGGGTGAATAATAACCACTCACCATCCTCAGAAAGTGAAAACACCCTGCCGTCCAGGTCCCCTGTAGCTACAAGCAAGTAGCGGTTAGCTGTCGACTGATCCATAACCCAGGCATTACCGTTGGATATATAGACCAGCGGACTTGGCAAACTAATTGGCGCGATGGAAGATTGAACGCCGACCAGGATGATTTCATTGACAGTTTCTTCCAGATCTAGGCTGCTGATTTCACTGAAAGAGATCTCCTCGCCATTTTCAAAAACACGCACAGAGATGATCTCTCGTAGCCCGTTTTTCCCTGCCTGAAGCAGCTTTTCCTGCCCAGCAGGTAAGTTTTCCGTTGGCTGGCGGATGACCTCAAAAGGTATTACGATCTGTTCAGTTTCGATATTTTCTTCCACCCTGATGACATGGATATCAGCGTCCTCTGTCAAGGTGATCACCACAGCCGGTTCAGAGCGATCTTTTCCTGTCAGGGAGATCCCAGCTAAGTCCAACGTATCCCCTACTGTTGTGCCAGCAGGAACCTGAATGGACTCTTGCTGTCCATCGACATTGATCTGGATCTGGATCTCTTCCTGTACAGATGGTTGAGAGATTGTGGAACAACCAGAACCTATCAAAACCAGGATACAGGCAATAAGGACGATCTTGTAAAAATGGTATAATCTCATGACAGTTTTTTGTATATCAAACCCACTAACAAAAGGGCATTTAACCCTCCTGGATAGTCTCTAATTCCAGATTATAGCATGACAGAAGAAAAATACTCAGAGACGAATAATAAGCAAGGCCTAAGCCTGAGCGCGCTCGTGGAAGCGATCCTGTTTGTTTCTCCTGAACCTATTTCGGCAGCCCAAATCTCCACCTTGCTGGAGCTCACTCCCAGGGAGGTAAAAAATGCCCTGGAAGAACTGGAATCGCATTATCAGGGCAGAGGTATTCGTCTGCAGTATCACAAGAAAAAAATCCAAATTACTTCCGCTCCAGAAGCAGCTCCTATCTTAGAGAGCATGTTGGAACTTGAAACTACCAGCACTCTCAGCCAGGCAGCGTTGGAAACACTATCGATAGTCGCTTATCAGCAGCCTATCACCCGCCCAATGATCGACTCCATCCGCGGTGTAAACAGCGATGGAGTGTTAAGGACCTTGCTGAACAAAGGACTGATCGATGATGTTGGCCGTGCAGAAGGCCCTGGTCGTCCAATCCTTTACAGCACAACTACAGAATTCCTAAAACATTTTGGCCTTTCATCCTATGAAGAGCTGCCCCCACTAGATTTTGAAGAAATCCAGCAAACCACGGGCCCCCAGGTCTTGAAAGGATAAGCCTGGATCCATCAAGCTTTTCACCTGTATTCCCAACCCATCTGTATGGAAAATCGCCTCCAAAAAATTCTTGCCCAAGCAGGATATGGATCCCGACGAAGCTGTGAGGTATTGATCAGCGAGGGACGGGTATCCGTGAACGGGAAAACTGCGTCCCTGGGTGATAAAGCAGATCAAGAACAGGATCAGATCTCAGTTGATGGAGTTCTGGTTACTTCCCCCGAGAAAATTCAGTACATAATGCTGCACAAACCAAAGGGAGTCCTGTCCACTGTAAGTGCTCCAGACCAGCGCCCAACAGTTCGTTCCCTGATCGATCAATCCGGTCATCTCTACCCGGTTGGCCGGCTGGATCTCAACAGTGAAGGGTTGATCCTGATGACCAATGATGGGGTTCTAACACATCAGTTGACACATCCAAGTTTTGAACACGAGAAAGAATACCGGGTATTAGTTAATCCCCGACCCAGTGAAGAAGAATTGAATACCTGGCGTAAGGGGATGACACTGGAGGATAGATCCCGCACACAGCCGGCTCAGGTATGGATTGAACATAAAGATCCAGCAGGCACCTGGATGCGGGTTATACTTAAGGAAGGAAAAAAACGTCAACTTCGCAGGATGGCCGAAAGCAGTGGGCTTAGAGTAAAACGTTTGATCCGGATCAGGATAGGCAATTTGGAATTAGGAGATTTGCTCCCTGGTGAATGGCGAGAACTGACCGGTGAGGAAATCAAACACCTGCAAAGCCTAATCATCAAAAAAGGATAATTATGGATACAGGCAGCGATCAAAAGAAAACTTCCTGGTTGGATAAACCGGCTTTCTCCAACATCAATATCTCCTGGGAAATGATTGTATTTGGGATCATCCTCCTGCTAGCAGTCCTTTCCCGTTTTTATGACTTGGGAGCCCGCGTTATCAGTCACGACGAAACCTCCCATGTATATTACGCCTGGCGCTTGTTCAAAGGGATGGGTTACAGTCATGATCCCATCACACACGGACCTTTCCAATTTCACTTCCTGGCTCTGATCTATTTCCTATTGGGAGATAACGACTACTCAGCCAGAGTCCCGGCAGCGATCACCAGCGTAGCAGCCATCATTTTCTTATGGAAATACCGCCGTTACCTCGGCAGCTGGGGCACACTGGCTGCTTCCCTGATGTTCTTAATCTCACCGTTCCTGCTCTATTACGGACGCTACACCCGCAATGAAGCTTTTTCCGTCCTCTTTGGAGTGATCACCCTATGGGCCATTTTACGCTGGCTGGAAACTTCCTCCCCACGTTATTTATATTGGTTAACCGCAGCAACAGTACTGCACTTCACCACCAAGGAAACAGCGTTTATTTACACAGCACAGGCGATGATATTCCTGGGTTTGGTGTTCATTGTTGATCTGAATAAAAAAGAGTGGGAAAAACCTGGCCAGAAGAAGGTCTTTAATGCCGGCCTGATCGGTGCCGCGCTGTTCCTGGGTTTAAGCTTCCTGGCCAAATCAATCGCACCAGAATTTCCTATTGCTGATGACCAACCGGCCGGGCTCGATCCCATGACCTCGCTCCCCTTGGCGTTGGCAGGACTTACCCTTCTGGGATCACTGATCTCAGCTATCACAGGGTATAAGTGGAAAAACCTGAAAACCCTGCCTTCCTTTAGCGCATTATTACTACTCGGTACTCTGGTCCTTCCCCAATTAGCACCGTTTCCCTCCAATATGCTGGGAATGGATTCCCTGGATTATTCGCCCAACGGGATGTTAGTAACCGGCGGCATTATTGTGATCTTAACTGCGATCGCTGTCGCAATTGGACTAGCCTGGAATCGCAAAGAATGGCTGATCAACGCGGCCATCTTTTACATCCCGTTCACGGTCTTTTACACAACCTTCTTTACCAACGGTACCGGATTTTTTACTGGGCTGGTCGGCTCTTTAGGGTACTGGTTAAAACAGCAGGTTGTCGAACGTGGAAGCCAACCCTGGTACTACTATTGGCTGATCCAGATCCCGATCTATGAATACCTTCCCGCCCTGGCTGCTATCGCGACAGTTATCGGAGTTGGAATAATAAGCATCACTGGAAAATCAAAATCCATTCCTATCCAGCAGGCAACAGCAGACGAAGGTCAGACCAAAGCACCGGTATTTGCCTTATTGGCGTTCTGGTCCCTGACGAGCCTGATCGCTTACCCTATTGCAGGCGAAAAAATGCCCTGGCTGACAGCTCATATCACTTTTCCGCTGATCCTGCTGGCAGCCTGGGGCTTCCAGCAAATGATGTCCAAATTTGATTCCAAAGCCTTTGGAAAGAAAAAGGGCTGGCTGGTGATGGGTATGATCTTGATCTTCCTGGCCGGTTTCTTTGGAGTATTTGGATCTTTACTCTCATCTAATCCTCCGTTCCAGGGAGCTGAGATCTATCAGCTGAAGGGGACAGGGAATTTCCTGTCGGCTCTGATAATTGCTGGCGTAAGCGGTTATATCATTTGGAAGCTGGTAAAAGATTGGCAGCCTCTTCAGTTCTGGATCTCAACAGCCAACAGCGTTCTTCTTGTTTTGGTTCTATTAACCAGCCATGCCACCATCCAGGCATCTTATATAAACTATGATGAACCAACTGAATACCTGGTTTATGCCCATGGTGGACGGGGAATTAAAGACGCCTTGGAACAAATTGAAGAACTGTCATACCGCACTAGCGATGGCCTGGCCATGGAAGTTGCCTTTGATAACGAATCCACTTATCCCTATTGGTGGTATCTACGAAACTATGAAAACCAAAAGTATTATGGTGAGAATCCAACCCGCGATCTGCGAAACGCGCCCGCAATTCTAGTTGGTAACAATAACTACGCCAAGCTGGAACCCGTGGTCGGGAACGCATATTATGAATTCAGATATCAGCGGATTGTCTGGCCCAATCAGGATTATTACAACCTGACCTGGGAACGAATTGGCAATGCCATAAAAGACCCGAATATTCGAGAAGGCATTTTCCGTATCTGGCTGCTCCGTGATTACCAAAAATATGCCGAAGCTACTGGAAAAACCATCAGTCTCGCCAATTGGAGCCCGGCTGATGAGATGAAGCTCTATATCCGTAAGGACGTGGCAGCCCAAGTCTGGAATTACGGCACCCTGGATTTCTCCTCTGCTCAGATAATAGATCCTTATGAAGGAAAAGAACTCATCATGGCCGCGGAACACAGTATTAGTATGACAGACATGGTCTCTCCCCGCAACATGGAGCAAGCCCCGGATGGCTCACTTTACATCCTGGATACCGGAAATCACCGGGTTCTGCACATGACCACAGATGGACAACAGCTCAATAGCTGGGGTGAATTTGGTTCCGCAGATGGAGGAGACGCCGCACCAGGGCGATTTAACGAACCCTGGGGTATTGCCATCAGCCCTGAAGGAGAGATTTTCATTGCTGATACATGGAATCACCGCATCCAGAAATTCGATGCCGAGGGAAATTTCCTGACAAGCTGGGGTCATTTCGGACAGAGGGAATCATCAGACGCATTCTGGGGTCCTCGCGATGTTGTCGTTGATCAGAATGGCCATGTCTATGTTTCCGACACTGGCAATAAACGGATCGCGGTTTTTGATACACAAGGAATCGTTCATCACCGAATTCGGTGAAGTCGGTTTTGGCGATGGCCAATTTGATGAGCCTTCCGGACTGGCGCTGGATATAGAAGGCAATCTTTATGTGGCGGATACCTGGAATCAACGAATTCAGGTCTTTTCGCCTGATGTCGATGGTATAGCTCAGTATTTCATCAATAAATGGGATGTGGAAGGCTGGTATGGGCAGTCGCTGGACAACAAACCCTACCTAACAGTCGGAACAGATGGCTTCATCTATGCCAGTGATCCAGAGCTTTCCAGGATCATCGTCTACACTCCTCTCGGAGAAGTGATCGCGACCTGGGGTACAGAAGGTATTGATCCCACTAACCTGTACTTCCCCACCGGGATCAGCGCCGCTGAGGATGGCGGGGTTTGGGTCAGTGATACCAAGAACAACCGCATCCAGTACTTCAATAATCCATTCTCAACAGAAGAATAAACCCTTCGTTTTTTCATATAAGCTCCCGGAGTTTTAATACACTCCGGGAGCCAAAATATCTCAAAAGGAATCCTGCGTTAATAACAGACTCTTTTTGGTAATAATTTCAATCAATAAGTCATCTAAATTGCATCAACAAGATAATTTTATTAGTGGAAATGCTGGAGAGACCATGTCTGAGAATTTGAGAGATGAAATAACCCCCCAAAAAAGATATGCTACCCGAAAAGAATTCCTAAAAACCATGGGAGTTGTGGGTGTCAGCGCAGCTGTCTTGGCTGCCTGCCAGGATAAACCCTTTATAGCTGGGGAAGACCTGCCAACACCCGGAATCACTCCTGAACCCAGTGGCGTGGGTTTGATAGATGACCTGGGAGATCCCGCAACCCCATATAATGATGTCATCAGTTACAACAACTTTTACGAGTTCACAACTGATAAAGAGGGTGTTGTAAAACTATCCCAGGATTTCCAGTCCTCTCCCTGGGCAATAGAGGTCGGTGGCCTAGTTGAAAACCCCGGCCCTATCACTATGGAGGAAATCCGGGAACGTTATACCACCGAAGAGCGAATTTACCGCATGCGCTGTGTGGAAGGGTGGTCAATGGTCATCCCCTGGCAGGGATTCCCACTCGCTAAGTTGCTAGAAGATATCAAACCTAAACCGGAAGCTAAATATGTCCGGTTTGAGTCTATTTACGATCCCAAATCACTACCCGGCCAAGGAAATAAGTATTTCCCCTGGCCTTATGTAGAAGGGCTGCGAATGGATGAGGCTTATCATGATCTTACCTTGCTGGCAACTGGCTTATATGGAGATGATTTATTACCACAAAACGGTGCCCCCATCAGGTTAGTAGTACCCTGGAAATACGGTTTTAAGAGCATCAAATCCATCGTTAAGATTGACCTGGTTGAAGAAATGCCAGTTTCACTTTGGATGGAATCCGCACCAAATGAATATGGATTTTACGCCAATGTGAACCCCAATGTTGATCACCCTCGTTGGTCCCAGGCTACAGAACGGCGCATTGGCGATCTTTCTCGCCGAGATACCTTGATGTTCAACGGTTATGAAAAAGAAGTAGGATCACTTTATGAAAACATGGACCTTGTTAAAAACTTCTAAAAACTGGAAGGATCTAAAAAAACCACTCGCGTCGATCCTTCACCTTGCTGTGCATGTCGGATCTGCCATACCACTGTTGGTGGGATTATGGGATTTCTGGCAAAGAAACCTGGGCGCTAATCCTATTCAGGAAATAACTCACCGGACTGGCAAAACAGCCATCTTGCTTTTGATCCTGTCTCTGGCGGTTTCCCCCTTAAGGCAACTGCTGAAATGGAACCAGATCAACAAACTCCGCCGTCCGCTGGGATTGTGGGCAGGTTTTTATGCTTTAGTCCATTTTTCCATCTATGTGGTGCTGGACTATGGATTTCAGTGGAAAGCACTGTTAGCCAACTCACTGACCAACTTTTTTATCTTGTTCGGATTCACTACCGGGTTGATTCTGTTAGTACTGTCTATCACTTCCTTGACTTATTTCCTGAAAAAAATGGGGAAGAATTGGAAAAAGCTGCACCGGTTTGTTTACGCGGCTGGTATTTTGGCTGCTTTGCATTTCATCCTGGCTGTTAAACCTGGCGTTCTACGTCCATGGCCCTATGCCCTGGCCATGGCGCTCCTGCTTTTATACCGACTACCTCCGGTTCAGGCCTGGGTGAAAAAGGCCATTTTATAGTTAACTGAGAGACTTTCCGTTTTCTAAATCTATTTTGTCATATCTTTTATAGGATGCTCATCATATTCCCTTTTCCGGTTGGAAAAGGGATTTTTTGTGCATGGTATAATCTCCGCGCAATGGCTTATTTCAAGTCTGGGAGTTTATCAATATATGAAACTTCATGAGTATTATTCCAAGAGGATATTCGGCGAATACGGCATCCCCATCCCACCCGGGGAGCTGGCCAAAACTCCAGCCGAAGCCCTAAAGATCGCCAAAAAAATTGGTTTTCCAGTCGTGATCAAATCACAAGTTCTAGTAGGAGGTCGCGGAAAAGCCGGTGGAATCCGTGTGGCAAAAACCTCTCCTGAAGTTAAGAAACATGCTGAAGATATCCTGGCTCTAACAATCAAGGGTCTACCAGTGCGTATGGTACTTGTTGACCAGGCCGCGGATATCAAAACCGAAATCTACCTGGGAATAACCAATGACCGGGCAGCTCGTAAACCGGTAATCATGGCCTCAGCCGCAGGTGGGGTGGATATCGAAGAAGTAGCCCACAAAACCCCTGAGAAGATTATAAAGTGCCATATCGACCCTCTGATGGGGCTGCAGAGCTACCAATCCCGGGATCTAGCAGCAGGTATCGACCTGCCCCGGGAACAATGGCGGGCTTTTGGGAAAATTGCCCTAGGTCTGTGGAAGGCGTACATGGGAAGCGACGCCACCCTGGCGGAAATCAATCCACTGGTTATTACAGGGGATGGTGAACTATTAGCTGTAGATGGAAAGATGGTGTTGGATGACAACGCCTTATTCCGTCATCCAGATCTGGAAGAACTCCGCGACCTGGATGTAGACCAGGAAGCTGAGATCCGAGCTCGGGAGCACGGACTTTCCTTCATCAAATTGGATGGCGATATCGGCTGTATGGTCAATGGCGCTGGCCTGGCTATGACCACGATGGACATAATCAAGTTATTTGGCGGAGAACCTGCCAACTTCCTGGACATCGGTGGTGGTGCCAGCGCAGATAAAGTAGCTTCCGCACTGGAAATCATCCTCTCCGATTCCAACGTCAAAGCCGTCTTATTTAATATCTTTGGCGGCATTACCCGCTGCGACCTGGTTGCCAAAGGCATCCTGGAAGCACTCAGTGAGGTCAAAACCAATGTTCCCATGGTAGTGCGGCTGGTCGGTACCAACGCTGCCGAAGGGCGCCAGTTATTAAAAGATGCTGAAATGGAAACCGCAGATACTCTGGCTGAAGCAGCTGAAATGGCTGTCAAAGCCGCCAAGGGTTAATAATGGCAGGGAGAAAGAATGAGCATATTAGTTAATAAGAATACACGCCTGCTTGTGCAGGGTATTACCGGACAGGAAGGCTTATTCCACACTGAAAAAATGGTTTCCTATGGCACCCATGTAGTCGCCGGTGTCACGCCCGGAAAAGGTGGCGAATGGGTCCTGAATGGAAAGATCCCCGTTTTTGATTCCGTGAAAATTGCGAAAAATGCCACTGGTGCCAATGCAACAATAATTTTTGTGCCTGCCAGATTTGCCGCTGACGCCATGTTCGAGGCAGCCGATGCTGGTATGGAACTGATTGTCTGCATCAGTGAAGGCGTGCCAGTTTCTGATATGATGCGGGTCAGGAATTTCATGGATCAAAAAGGTGTCCGGTTGGTGGGTCCCAACTGCCCCGGATTATTGACTCCAGGGGAAGCCAAAGTGGGTATCATCCCCGGAAACATCGCCATTCCCGGTAATATTGGCGTGGTCTCCCGTTCTGGTACTCTGACTTACGAAGTGCTCTATGCCCTAAAAAACCTGGGCCTTGGTGTTTCCACTTGCGTTGGCATTGGCGGAGACCCTATAAACGGCACTAACTTCATCGATACCCTGGAGATGTTCCAGGAGGATCCCGATACGGAGAAGATCGTCCTGATCGGCGAGATCGGAGGCACAGATGAGGAACAGGCCGCGGAGTTCATTACTCAGTACGTCACTAAACCTATAGCCGGATTTATCGCCGGACTCAGTGCTCCTCCAGGAAAACGCATGGGACATGCAGGCGCCATTGTACAGGGCGGGACAGGCCTGGCAGAGGATAAGATCAAGGCCCTGGAAGCTGCCGGAGTGAAGATTGCCCAGCATCCGGAGGAAATACCAAGCTTGTTGTAACTTTCAATCAAACTCCCTGAGCTTGGAGTTGTCATTCTGACATAGAGCGAACGATATGGAAGATCCGTAGACGATCACTCGAACTTATTTGCTTTAGATCTTAAGTCTAATAATGCAGCATGGAATATGGATCCTTCGCTGTCGCTCAGGATGAAATTAAAAGCACAGCATACTTAACCAAAAAAGCCCGCTATTCAGCAGGCTTTTTTTGTTTCAATGTAATGAATTTCTCTTTACATTTTCTCTTCTAGGAAAGCTACAGCGTCACCTACTGTGGTGATCTTCTGAGCATCCTCATCTGAGATCTCACCACCGAATTCATCCTCGAATTCCATGATCAGTTCTACCAGGTCCAGGGAGTCCGCTTCCAGATCTTCCCGGAACCGGGCTTCTTTTGTAACCTTGGCAGGATCCACTGCCAGCAATTCTACAATAATGCTTTTTACCTGTTCAAATGCGTCGGCCATAATGATTCCTCCTTAGTTCAAAATTCATCACTTCTATGATATCTTATTTAACAATAATCGGGGGAATTGGTTTCGCTCCCTGGATTAAGAATTATTGTAACTGCAGGGGGAGCCTTGTCAAGGTTGAGACTTCCTGAGGGGAATTTTGTTGACACCCTGCTGGCAGACTGTTACCATACCCAAAGCAGAAGGATATTTTATGCCAAAAAAAACCTCCTCCACCAGCTCCCGGAAAGCCGAACATATCCACATCAATCTCAATGAAAATGTGGAATCAGGTTTATCTTCTGGATTGGATTATTATCATTTTCCTCACCAGGCCCTGCCAGAAATCGATCTAGATGAGATCCAAATGGGTTTCACCTTATTCGGGAAAGAAATTTCTGCCCCGCTATTTATCTCTTCCATGACCGGAGGCACTGATCAGGCTGAAAAAATCAATCACAATCTGGCTGCTGCTGCCCAACAGAGCGGAATCCCCATGGGGGTCGGTTCCCAGCGAGCCATGCTGGAAGATCCTTCCTTGGCCAGTACGTTCCAAGTTCGGAAAGTTGCTCCAGATATCGCACTTTTTGCCAATCTTGGCGCTGTACAGCTAAATTACGGTTTATCTGCCGAAGATTGTCAGCGGGCTGTTGATCTGATCGAAGCTGACGCCCTGATCCTCCACCTCAACGCCCTGCAGGAAGCAGTAATGGCAGACGGGAATACAAACTTTTCCGGCCTATTGACAAAAATTGAGGGAGTCTGCAATACCCTATCTGTACCGGTGATTGCCAAGGAGGTCGGCTGGGGGATATCTTCCCAAACCGCTAAACAGCTGGTTGGGGCCGGAATATCAGCTATCGATGTAGCCGGCGCCGGTGGAACCTCCTGGACAGAAGTAGAAATGCACCGGTCCCAAACCGAATCCCAACGCCAGGTAGCCGCGTCTTTCATTGATTGGGGTATTCCTACAGCTGAAAGTCTCCAATTAGTTAAAGAAGCTGCACCGGATATACCGGTATTTGCTTCAGGTGGAATTCGGAATGGCGTTGATATCGCCAAATCAGTCGCTCTGGGAGCGACCATGGCCGGCCTGGCTGGACCATTTCTTAAAGCGGCAGTGGACTCACCTGAAGCGGTGTTAGAAATCATCCACTTACTTATCAGAGAAATTAGAATATGCATGTTTGCCACCG
The DNA here is from genome assembly GCA_963824175.1 of uncultured Chloroflexia bacterium. Classification (GTDB taxonomy): domain Bacteria; phylum Chloroflexota; class Anaerolineae; order Anaerolineales; family UBA11858; genus B10-G9. The sequence goes on from CAWGOD010000016.1 coordinate 109,695, forward strand.
GAGCCAGGGATCTGGACACTTTACAGCAAATTAACTTACTGGAGATATTTCCTTCATGACTGAAATATCAGGATTTAAAAGGTTCTCAGAATTAGCCCGGCCTGCCCTGCGACAGGAGTTAGAACGGGCAATTGCCGCGTCTGCAGAACACGGTACACCCGGTCTACATGAAATGATCACCTACCAGCTGGGCTGGAGTGGAGAAAATGCTGGCATCAAAGCAGAAGGCAAACAGATCCGTCCCTTGCTGGTCCTTTTAGCCTGCCAGGCTGGCGGCGGGGATTGGAAAAATGCCCTTCCCGCAGCTGCAGCAGTCGAATTGATCCATAACTTCTCCCTCGTTCATGACGATATTGAGGATGATGGCGAGGTTCGCAGGGGACGTCCAACAATTTGGAAAGTATGGGGAGAAGCCCAGGCCATAAATACTGGAGATGCCATATTTGCTCTGGCCTATGCCTCACTCGTGAACCTGGTAGAAAGGACCTCACCGGAAATCGGTCTGCAGGCAGGAAAGATATTTCACCAGACCTGTTTACGCCTCACCCAAGGCCAGCACCTGGACATTGCATTTGAAGAACAGGAAAATGTTGAACTGGAATCATACTGGCAAATGGTTGGTGGGAAGACCGCCGCCCTTTTAGCTTTCAGTCTGGAAGTTGGCGCGTTATGTGCCGGTGTCACTCCTGAGATCCAGGCCCATTACCGCGATTTTGGCCATAATTTAGGAATGTCCTTTCAAGTCCAGGATGACATATTAGGGATCTGGGGCGCTGAGGAGAAGATTGGAAAATCCACTACCGGAGATCTGGTAACTCGCAAAAAGACCCTTCCGGTCCTGTACGGGCTGGCACAAGAGAAAGCCTTTTTTGAAGGATGGAATGAAGGAGAGATCACACCTGAAAAAGCACTGGTTTTAAGCCAAATCCTGGAAGCTGAAGGGGGACGTGCCTATGCGCAATCCGCTGCCGACCGGCTGACAGATCTGGCGCTCACTGCCCTGGAAAACGCCAATCCTGAGGGTGAAGCAGGAGAAATTTTAAGAGAATTGGCAAAAAAAATGTTAAAACGGCAGGATTGAGGAATAAACTCCCTTGCCCATCCTGTTGGAAAGTCGTTGATTTTCTACTCGAATTTTCACTCTTACCCCTCAATTTCCAAGTACT
>CAWGOD010000017.1:0-53348 GCA_963824175.1 uncultured Chloroflexia bacterium
GAATAGTTGTGGGTACAAAGATCAAAGCCATCAGGTAGGCATGTGTTTTGAAATCTCCGATCCACCAAACAATCGAACACCCAGATACTGCAACCCAACAGAGAGGTAAAAGGAAACGGGGACATGATCACTGTGCCGATGAGGATGACGAAGAATATTGTTCCCAGGTTGAAGCGAAGCTCAGGCAGCTGCTCCCCCATATGGTTGTGATCTGTTGAAATTGGAAGAACCGGAGACCATTGAATGATCACTACTGTGGCAATGGTATAGACCAGGACAGATAATAGAGTATCTTCTGTATTGGCTTTTTCCTGTTCTGCCAGGAGGAGATCCTCTGTCATTCCAAAGAAGCTCAGCCAGGTCTGGATCAAGCCATCCTTGGACCGGTCCTCTTGAGGGCGTTTTTCAGCTCGGGAAGGAGAGCTGGCCTTTTTACCACCCTTTTTGGCTTTTCCGTAATTAACTTCGATGAATTCACTCAGCCTGTCAGGATCTCCCAGGATCAGCAGGGCTTCCTGAGCTGGTTTTCCGGTCAATTCGGAAGCCACACTCTTGGCGTAGGTGTCCTTGATCATGAGAGGATTAATTCCCAGGGCTTGGGCATAAACCTGGAGAGCCTTTTTGGTTTGACCACCAGTATGAAGGGAAAAGGCTCGCTGGACCTTGCTTTTCGCTTCCCTGACGTCTGCGCTGGAAAGATCATCCTCATCGATCTCTAGCATGGGATTTCCTAAGGCTGCCTCTATTTCAGATTCAGTCTTTTCTGGCACAGGTGAAGGTGGATTGATCGGTTCAGGTTCAGGCTCCGGTGTATATGTAGGTGAGGGTTGGCGTAGGAGTGGATTCAGTCTTTGTTTGGGAACTGAACAGGTGCTGGGCAGCTTTTTTGGCATATTCCCGCAGTTGGGCGTCGGGGTCGATCTCGGCAATCTCGATCAGGTACTTCAAATAGTCTTGATTACCCGATAAAGCTATCGCCTTGACAGCCTGGGCTCGTACTTTTGGGTCATCACTATCCAGTTGAGTTATCCAATCCTGTGCCATAATCCACTCCAACAGATCTCAATACTTATATCCAATAAATTATTATGCTTGGCGTTAACTAGATTATAGCCAAAAAACATTATCGGGGCATATCAATCAATTAACAATCTCGTGAAGGGAGATGGTTGAATAGACATCTGGTTTTAGATCCCCTCATCCCGGTCTCATCATAACACGTCCCACCTTGCTTGTTATTGCTTCGCCACCACATAAATTCGGGCGGACCAGACGCCGAACGGCCCTCCGCAGGTTACCATGGTTACCCTTTCATCGTGGGTTGGGCCTAGATAATTTAGATGATTGTTCAGCTCTGCGGCTGTTTTATATAGGTAAGGGACCTGAACAACTTTCGTGACAAAATAATTGAATTTACCGCCGTTCTCGGTATATAAAACAATTTTATCACCTGGTTTCAGATGGTCTATCTTGACAAAAACACCTTCCCAGGCATACCAACCCCGATTGTAATTGTGGCCAACCAGAACGATATTCCCACCTCCTCCTGGGTCTCCAGAAGTGAGTGTCTGGCCAACCAGATCAAGACGGCTGCTGGTGGCAAAGAGGGAGTTAGTGTCATACTGAATTTGACCGTTATTGTCCCGGTATTGTCTAAGTGGGACGACTGCTCTCTCCACATTTATGCTGGGAATCACCACTCTGACCACAGGGCCGGCGGGGATGGGAGTGGGCGTGGGAGTGGGAGTAGGAGTAGGTGTAGGTGTGTAAGGATTGTGAACCAGGGAGAAGAAGACATCTTCCGGAGTGGCTTTGGGGGTTCGGACTGAAGATAACTGGGGTAGAGGAAGGCTGATCTTATTTGAACTGAGTATATAGTTCCCTGAATCTAGTCTGGGAGGACGCCAGGAACGGTTTGAGAGTGACTAGCGCTGCCCAGAGCAGCATTAAACCACCAACTAATAAAAGGAAATTGGGCAACCAGCGGCGCCAAGGAATTCTATACAAAGGAGTCCTTGAATCATGATCGCTGGTTGGGCTGCCTTAATTGGGCAGATTCCCAACCAGGGTGATCATAATTAAGTGAAGAAAAGCAACTGCCTACGCTAGTCCAAGGTAGGGGCGTAGGCAATTATATGCAATTAAACTGCAACCTGCTTTCTACGGCGGAGGATTACGTATCCCGCGGCAACCAAACCTACTCCGACAAGCGCTACAATGCCTATCACGTAAGGAGTAGCCAGATCAACTCCCGTAGAGGGTGGGTAACCAGCATAGTCATAAGTGGCTGTGACCCGGCAATCCGTAGTGCTGTACCAGGATACGACGTGGTAGCGGTAGGAATTAGGATATAGCTGATAAAGATCTCCGCCACTGTAGAGGTCACAAATCTGGTCATTGATCACAGTGTCTAGCTGGGTGGCGTCACTGCACGCCCAGGGGTCACTCAAGGTGCCTGTGCCGCCAGTAGTGACACTTGTGCTGCAGTAGAATGTGCCGGCGGCGTTAACTGCTGTTGGAACCAGGCCGACAACCATGACTGCAAAAACTGCAATTAATAGGATATTTCGCAACTTTTTCATCCTGCACTCTCCTTGGTGTTCATCTTTATGGATTATATCCATATTTTCCTAAAAAATCACTAAACATTGGTGTAAGGTGTTTTTCGCCGTTTTTCTCAGAGGGGGTCTATTCCAGAACTATTTCCAATAGTGTATCCGCCAGGCTGATTAGGTTTGGATCTGATCCTCTCGCTATCACATATTGATATTGAGCAGCTGCTTCTGATGGTCTATCCATTGCCTCCAGGGCCATTCCGATATATAAATGCATGTTTATATCATCCGGATCCAGGTATTGAGCCGCATCAAAATACAACATTGCCACTCCAGGGTCCTCTTCCAGCAGGCTGACCACTCCCAATCCTTGCAAAGCAAGCGCATGCCTTGGGTCTGAGCGAAGAACATCTTCCCAAACCAGCCTTGCTTCAACCAACCGGCGTTCATTGAGGATCAATCCTGCCCAGGTTGCTTTTGTTTCTGAGAGTGTAAAGTCTAATTCGAGGGCTTCCTGATAAGCTAATGCTGCAAAACCCCATTTTTCCTCGGCATAATAGGCATTTCCCAAGTTTCTATACAAGGTTGTATTCAAAGGGTTCAGATCGATCGCAGATCTGGAAATGCTCTATTGCCAACTCCATTTCATCTACTCTCATCAATACCACCCCAAGGTTATTATGGATCCAGGGAAGGTATTCATCCAGGATGAGAGCCTGTTCATATACTTCGATCGCTTTCTGATCTTTTTCCTGCAAAACCAGAATATCTCCCAGCATACCGTACAACCGGGCAGATCGGGGCTGCAAGCGTACTGCAAATTGAAGATAGTTCTCTGCCTGGTCAGCCCGACCTTTTTCTACCATTCGGTCAGGGAGGGTATTATTTGCCCAATCAAGGAGGGAAGGCCCGAGAGTTAATAGCGATATGGCCAATGCTGATGTAACTACCAGGGTTATCCAGACTGCTTTCTTCACTTGGAGTATTGGGCGGTATTTAGGCCTTGGAGGACTGGGAGTTTGCCAGTCTGATCGATCCAGGACCCAGATGATTGTATCGGCTCTGGAAGTGATAGTGAACTCACTAGGTTTACCTTTCAGAAGCATCTCACTTCCGAAAATCTGTCCTGAACTTGCTGTCAGGGATTGTCCAGGTCCCATTTCCAGCGTTACCTCACCACTTTCAATTATGCCTAAGAAGCGCCCAGATCTTCCAGCCCGGATGATTTGCTCTCCGGGTCCAAAGACCTGTTTTTTCAATTTTGACGTCAGAAAATCCAGCCGTTTGGCTGGTAGTTCTGTGAATAATCCGATCTTTTTGAGATCTGGAGGCGAATTTTGATTGTTCATAGTCCAAAAAGCGAAATCTGAACCGTGATCAGGACCACCTGACCCGGTTTACTAACAAATAAATAGCCAACTTATCTTGAGATGATTGTAACAAGAAGATTGAGATATTGTGGATCATTGAATAATACTGACAAAATTGAGAAGAGGTGATTTATTCAGATTGAGGGACTGGTTTGATCAAACTTGTATCCAGCTCGTGAAGATGACTCTGGCCCAGGTGGCGGATAGTTTCTTCAACAATCTTGGCGTCAGCTCTAAGTTTGGTTATATCCACACCCAGCAGCGCTTCCCCTAGAGGTTCAAGGTTGCGCTGGCCCCTAATAAACATCTTAAGTGCCCCTCGATAGTTGCCCTGCGATATCTGGAAATAGGCCAGTCCTATCTGAAGAATGCCCTGATACAAATCCCGCTCGGGTGAGCTAGTATTCATCCAAGCCAACTCGAGCGGATCGTGGGCTTTATAAAATTCCCCTACATTAAAATAAATCGATCCCTTTCCTGGCTTCTGGATGCAGAGGATCAGCTTTCGAGGGTGAATTCACTGGTAAATGCCAATCCCGGTTTGAGGGTTGCCAACACAGAGCAGTATTTATCCTCTGAGAGCTGCATCGCCCGCTGGATCTTTTCAGCCGGGACATCTCCCCAGACCCGATAATTAAAATGGAGGGAGATGTAAGGATAGGGCTGCTCCTGGCTTTGCTCAGCAGTTACGTCTACCCGTAAATCCTCCAGGGGCTGTTTCCCTTTTTCAAGGATCTGCACTACGTCATAGGCGGAGCAGGAAGCGGCAGATAATAATAGCATATCGGAGGGGTTGATTCCCTGGGCGAATGGCTCTTCTTCACGCTGGTAGCCGATAGCTATCGAATTCCCCAGGTGATCTGTGCCTACAAACATGCGCGAGCGCATCCATTCCAGTTTCACTTCTTTGGTTTTGGTTTCCATAGTTTTTCCTCTGAATTTTGAAATGATCTTGAATTAATTATATCCTGCAGGATTACTTGAAGGATAAGATGTTTGTAAAAATGGATATATGGCGAAATGAAGTTCTCCTTGAAAGGCTCCCGGAGCTTATGATGGTGTATACTCAATATTAAATTTATGGTAAACAAAAATCAACGAAAAAAATGGCAAGAAGAGATCCTTAAACCCGCTCTTGAAAAATTCCCAGAGCGAAAATCCGATTTCGCTACGGGTTCCGGGATCCCCCTTCCACGGGTATCATTACCCGACGAGAACCTCTCATACCAGGAACGTCTTGGTTTACCTGGTGAAAAACCATTTACGAGAGGGGTGTATCCCACGATGCACCGCGGGCGCTTGTGGACTATGCGTCAGTATGCCGGTTTTGCTAGCGCAGAGGAGTCCAACCAGCGCTACCGATACCTGCTGGAACAAGGACAAACCGGTCTTTCGGTTGCCTTCGACTTACCCACCCAGATCGGCTATGATTTAGACCATTCACTGGCAGCCGGTGAGGTAGGAAAAGTGGGCGTGCCTATTTCTTCCTTGCGGGATATGGAAACTCTCTTTAATGACATTCCTCTCGATAAAGTTTCCACCAGTATGACCATCAATGCTCCGGCAGCTATCTTATTGGCAATGTATATCGCTGTCGCTAAAAAGGGCGGCGTTGATCCTGGATCCCTGCGTGGTACGGTTCAGAATGACATCCTAAAAGAATATATCGCCCGCGGCACCTATATCTTCCCACCCAAACCTTCCATGCGGTTGATCACAGACTTATTCCAGTACTGCCAGAAGGAAGTCCCCAAATGGAATACCATCAGTATCTCTGGATACCACATCCGGGAAGCTGGTTCCACTGCGGTCCAAGAGGTTGCATTTACATTGGCAAACGGAATTGCTTATGTGGAAGCGGCATTAAATGCCGGCCTGAATGTAGATGATTTTGGCAGAAGATTGTCCTTTTTCTTCAATGCCCACAATGATTTCCTGGAGGAGATCGCGAAGTTCCGCTCCGCTCGACGTTTATGGGCTTCGATCATGGAAGAACGTTTTGGCGCCACTCATCCAGATGCATTAAAATTGCGATTTCACACTCAAACTGCAGGATCTACACTCACCGCCCAACAGCCTCATAATAATGTTGTCCGTGTTGCATTACAGGCCCTGGCTGCGGTTTTAGGCGGTACACAATCTCTGCATACAAACAGCATGGATGAGGCTCTCAGCTTGCCGACCCAGGAAGCGGTTCAAATCGCATTACGCACCCAACAGATCCTGGCCGAGGAATCCGGAGTGGCCAATAGTATCGATCCCTTAGGTGGGTCCTACTTGGTTGAGGAACTAACTGATGAGATCGAAACACGGGTGCGAGCTTATCTGGAGGAAATAGACCGCCAAGGTGGGGCGCTGGCGGCCATTGAAAACGGCTATATCCAGGGAGAGATCCTTGACGCAGCGTACAGTCAGCTTCGGGATCTGGAGAGTGGAGAATCCCATCAGGTTGGTGTGAATATCTACCAGATGGATGAAGAATTATCCCTGGACCTGCTTACTGTGGACCCGGCCCTTGAAAAAGCTCAAAAAGATCGCCTGACGAAACTTCGCCAAATTAGGGATCAAAAGAAAGTCGACCAGCTGATAGTCCAACTTAAGAATACGGCGGAAGGCCCAGACAATTTGATGCCACTGCTGGTCGAATGTGTGGAGGGTGACCTCACGTTGGGGGAGATCACAGGAGCTTTGCGAGAAGTATGGGGAGAATACCGCCCGGCTGGGTGGTTCTGATCAAGTTCAAGACTTCGGAAGTCCCGTCTACCGCTTATGGGGAGATTGTGATAAATAGAAAAGACGCCTTGAGTAGGCGCCTTTTTTTTATATAAATTCGTAATTGCTTTCAGTTCCCTGGTCAATTCACTTCAGATAATCAATTCCTATCTTGTTAATACTTTCCATACTCCAGTGCCGTCCTATACATAGCGGCTGCGTTTTCCGGGGGGACATCCGGTTGAATGAAATGGCTGGGTCCAAGGATCAAACCTCCATCTTTGCCGAGGGCATCGATACAGTTTCTTGTTTCTTGTTCAACCTCTTCAACGCTTCCGCGGGGCAGATAATACTGGGTATCGACACCCCCGTGGAACACTAATTGATTGCCAAAATCTCTCTTTAACCCCTCCAATTCCATGCCAGGGCAAACTCGTTGGATTGGATCCAGGACATCCACACCAGCATCGATGATATCCTGAATGAAGGGGCGGAAAGCACCGTCGGAGTGAAGCATTAACTTGACGTGGGATCCGCCATATTTATCCAGAGCTTTGCGGGCAGCCTTCCAGCGCCGGGACAATATGGGGTAGATTAGATCCTGCCAGACCTTATAAGAGAACAGAGTGCTGGTTTGGGTGCCGAGATCCTCCCCACTCAATTTAAAGATCGACAAGTACTTGCCGGCGGCCCTGATGCCGGCCTCGTCCAGAGCGATTTGAATATCAGCGATCCGGTTGAGCATCTCTTTAGCAAAGTCCGGATATAGAATCAGGTCCATTAACCAACCTTCAAAACCGCGCAGGTATGTAGCCAATTCCATCACTGGACCGCCAAATCTGCCCATTAAGGCCAGGTCGGTTTCTTCATATAGTTTCTTTGCTTCTTCCCCTAACCCATCTGTGAATCCCGGATCATGAGGATCGGGCCAGGGATAGGTATCCAGGTCAATCTCAGCTGGATCAAGATCTTCCAGTGGACAGTAAGAAACCTCGTTTAGATAGCTTCCGCCAGGCAGTTCGACCAGTTTTCGTCCGACCCCCCAAGCATCCAGCACAGTGCCATCTTCCAGAGGTGGTGGTGAAGACACGATCCTGGACTTTCCCAGGCGCACATAGGTCACATCCACACCAAGAGCTTTCAACATGTCATAACTGGGTTGAACCTCGAAGAAGCGGTCTGCCTGAACATTCTCTTCCGTAGGCAGGCCAAGATATTCCCGCAAATTAATATAAGCATTGAGGGTTATTGATAGGTCCAGAGGCACCCGGTCAGCTTCTTGATGATTAAGAGCTGCCTCGATACGTTTACGTGAATTCCAGGTATCACTCATGAGATCTCTAATTAGAAAAAACCTCCGATATTAGCGATATCGGAGGTCGGAAATTTTACTCAACCAGCTTTTTGGCCAGGCTGGCCGCCTGACTGGCATCAATGCCGTATCCATCAGCGCCGATTTCATCAGCATATTCCTGGGTGACAGGTGCACCGCCGATCATGATTTTTATTTCATTCTTCATTCCGGCATCATCCATTAAAGTAATGGTAGTTTTCATGTTGCCCATCGTTGTGGTGAGCAGGGCAGACATGGCGACGATATTGGGTTTGTGTTCTTCGATCGCTTCAATAAAATTTTCAGGTTTGACATCTGCGCCAAGATCTATGACCTCAAAACCAGCCCCTTCCATCATCATGGCTACCAGGTTCTTGCCAATGTCATGGAGGTCACCCTGGACAGTGCCGATGATCACTTTACCAATTGGCTGGACATCTGCCGCTACAAGGTGAGGTCGGAGCAGTTCCAGGCCAAACTTCATAGATTTGGCGGAGATCAACATCTCTGGAACATAGGCTTCACCGGTTTCAAATTTATGGCCGATCTCACTCATGGCCGCAATCAGACCCTCTTCGAGGATTACATCTGCTTCGAGGCCGGCGTCGATGGCTTCCTGCACAAAGCCGCTTGTGTTTGCCATCGCGCCATTGAGGACTGCTTCATATACTGCTTGAATTTTCTCTTCCATTATTATTTCCTTATGGCTATTTTTGTATATCCTACCACGTTACGCCTTAGTTTAATAACTGTATTGATGATCTTGTTATCTAAATGATCCGAACTGGGATCTTCTGCACTATAATAATTATATGTCCGATCTTAAACGTCTCGACCATGTTGCTGTTTTAGTTCCCGATTTGGATCAGGCCTTGATTTTTTGGCAGGATCAATTGGGATTGTCCCTCGACCATGTAGAAACTGTCTCCAGCATGGCGGTGAAGATTGCTTTTCTACCGTTAGGAGAAAGTGAAATTGAACTGGTCCAACCCACTACCGAAGATTCGGGGTTGGCAAAATACCTGGCCAAACGCGGACCAGGTTTACATCATATTTGCATCGAAACAAACGATATCAAAGGCAAACTGGCTGAATTAAAGGAAAAGAGCGTTAGATTGATCGATGAGGAACCTGTTTTGATGGATGACGGTCGCCAGCTAGCTTTCATCCATCCTAAAAGCACCGGCGGTGTACTGGTGGAATTGTACGAATTGCCGTGATCGATTTATTTCACCCCGGTTAAAACCGGGGTCTATTTATAGACAAACCTCCCTAAAGTGAGGTTTCTTTCTTCAGATATTGGTATATCATCCCCTTACTTCTTAAATATTCCTTTTTTATATTCCCCCAACACATTCACCAGCATATCTAGATCCTCCTGGCTGTTATATCCCTGCACGGAAGGCCGGATCAACCAGCGGTCTTCCCAATGGATCACAGGAATTTCGATCTTATGCGTATCATACAGCCAGCTTTGGAGGTTTTCTGGATTCCATTCACTAGGCCATTCCGCGGCGCCGATCTGGATGAAATTATTCTCATTTTCCGCATAAATTGATGGCAATCCAGTTAAGGTCTCGATCCTTATCAGGGTACTGGCCAATAATTTTTGACATTCTACTCGGACCTTATCCCAATGATGCTCCTGCTGAAAGGCAATTGCAGAAGGAGTACTGAAATAGGCAGCCGGGTCCATGGTTCCCCACCATTCCAGCATGGCCTGGAGTCTGGAATCACTTTCAAAGGGACAATTCTCCCCCCAACCCCAACTGATTACTAGCGGTTCCACCAGGTTCTGATGTTCTGGGCGGATATGGATAAAACCTGATCCTTTGGGTGCCATTAACCACTTATGGCAATTCCCGGTATAAAAATCCGCTCCCAATTGGTTAAGATCCAGATCTAGCTGCCCGGGAGCATGAGCTCCATCCAGCAGGATCAAGATCCCAGCTTTCCTGGCTCGTTGACAGATTTCCTCTACGGGCAACCTGATTGCGGTGGGGGAGGTGATCTGACTCAGAAAGATCAAGCGTGTTTTCTCAGTCACTCCTTCCCAAAATATCTCGATCATATCCTCTTTTGAGGGCAATGGAAGGGGAATCTCCCGGCGAATGACATTCAATCCCTTTTTCTGGCTTAAGAAATCCCAGATATTTTCACAAGCGCCGTACTCGTGATTGCTGGTTAATAGCTCGTCTCCCGGTTGAAAATCCAGGGACCTGGCGATCACGTTTACTCCGAAAGTAGCATTGGGGACGTAATACCAGGTAGTCTGGATTAGTCTTCAGATAGGATGCCAATTTCTGTCTGGCATGTGCGAAAATGTTCCTGGTGTTCCCGGACAAGATATAATACCGGCTGTTTTTCCAGTCGGCGCTGCCAGTCCTGATAATTATCCAGTACCGGGCGGGGTGTTGCGCCAAAAGATCCATGATTTAGAAAAGTGACTTCAGGGTCAAGGAAAAAATGAGATTTTAACTTAGTTCATTGCAGGCCTTCTCGTTGGTCTTGGATTGGGCATTGAAGTACGGTATAATTATAAAGTCTGACTGAAAGAATTGATAGCAGGGATAATCCTTGCTATTTTTTTTGAACTTGACTTTGAGGAAGTGCGCTGCAGATATCCGTGGGCACTTCCGCTTTTTATGTAAGTGGGATCGGAAAGGAAGAATGTTATGGCTGTAAAAGTATCAAATAAACTAAATAATGCTTTTCAAGGCGCTCTGGCAGGCGGCGGTGATCCCGCCACCTCACCTTTATATGTTTTTGGGCCCTTCCTGAAATTAATTGTTGTAGCTGGAGTGGCCAAAGTCACTTTTGGCGCTACTCTCTGGCTGGTGATCATAACCATCATGGTGGTTTCTGCCATGTACCGTCTGGTGATGCGCTGGGTTACCGACGGCAGCGGCGGTAGTGGATTAAGCGAAGAGGAATTTGGCAGCTGGGCGGTAAAGATCAATGCGGCCATCACTTTTGTGGAATATACCCTCACATTCCTGGTCAGTATGGCGGCCATGGTCACATTCATTGCTGATCGGCTGCCTGTGTTGAACGAGACTATCTTCGGCATCCAATACCGTACTTTTGTGGCCATTGCACTCAGCATCCTAACAGGATGGCTGGTCAATCGCGGTCCCAAAATGGCTGCCCGCACTTTTGGCCCGGCTACGGCAGGAGTGCTGGTTCTCTTGTGGGTCATGATCGGCGCAACAATCTGGCAGCGTGGTTTTCACCTGCCGGACTTTAACCTGGCAGCGTTTCAGTGGCGATTATTTCCATTTCACACTGGCAGGATATGTTCGGATCCTGGCGGTGATGACCGGTATTGAGGTCTTCGCCAACCTTGTTGCTGCTTATGAAGGGACGGATGAAGTCCGCAGTCGGCGAGCTTTTAGCAGTTTGCTGATCATTATGGGCACCACTGCGGCGACTATGTTAATTGTCGGACCGGCAATCCTGGAATTATCTGACCCAACCAATCTTGAAGTATCCGTATTCACTCAAACCATGGATGCTCTGCTTCCTTCTCCCTTGCCATATTTTGGGACAATAGTTGGTATCGCGGTTTTGATGTCAGCTTCGGCAGCCAGCGCCCAAGGGCTGCAGAACCTGGCTCTTGGCCTGAAGAAACGCAACTATATTCCGCCCAACCTGGGTCAGCAGAACGAGTTTGACGTGGCTGATAAACCCGTTTGGCTGGAAGTTGCCATTGTCAGTATTGCCTTTTTGTTCGTTGGTACCAATGAAGAGACCTATCTGGCGATTTACGCCGCCGGTGTCTTTATCTTATTGAGCATGACCGGGTGGGCGGTAACTAAACGCTTGATTCGGCAGGCCCGGGAAGAGTTTACCTGGGGCAAAGCTCTGTTGATACCCGGAACGACTATTGCGGCAATTCTCACCACGGGGGCAACGGCAATCATATTCGAAGAACGATTTATGGAAGGTGCCTGGACCTATTTGATTTTTATCCCCATCTTATATATTGGTTTTAGTTTCTCAAGGGCTATTTTGGGAGAGCCGGATCCGATCCTGGATTACCTTGGTGGTTTGGATACCGCCCTCTTGGCAGGTTTTGGTTTCGGTCAGATGGCATCGGCTGCAGTTGCAGTTGGATCAGCCTGGACCTGCCCCGGAGATCACCTGGGACCCGGAACCCATTGAACGAAGCCATTGGCGTACTGAACACAAAACGATCAAAAAGATCGCCGTATTGCTGGATGGATCGGTTTATGCCGCCCAGGCATTGCCTGCGGCAAAGAGGATCTGCCAGGAAACTGGTGCCTCTATGACCTTGCTCTCAGGAGTGAAATCCTATTCCCACGGCCCCCAGGAGCAATTTATCGCTGACAGGGCTGCCCGGGAAATATATCTCGACAGCTTGATCGAGCAGCTGAAAGAAGACGGGTTTCAAAGTTGATAAAGCAGTCAGGCTAGGTTCGATCGCAGAAGTCACTCAAGCTTTCGTGGAATCAGCCGGATATAGATCTGGTGGTCACTACTACCCGCGGGAAATCTGGTGAGAAACACTGGATGAGCGGGGGAGTGTCATCCAAGTTGATGATGCGCCTGGATATTCCGGTTTATCTTGTTCAGGGTGAACAGCCCAAAGATCTGGGAAGAAAACCAGGGAAGATGTTAGTGGCGCTGGATGGATCCATTAAGGCAGAAAAAGTGTTGCCTTATGCCCGGACCATGGCCCAAGTTTATGGCAGCGATATCACTTTGATCTCAGTCCCCCAAATCCCGGAAACGGAGAACTACCGTGCCCCGGCTGATGTGGTGGAAAATTTGCGTGCTGAGGCAGAAGCTAAAATGAGAGATTTCCTTGAGGCAGTTGCCCGCGGTTTGGAAAAAGATGGCATAAAAGTGGACATCATCGTGAAAGGATCCCGCCCGGCTACTACAATTGTGGATACAGCAGAAGAAGGTGATTACGGCTTGATCTTGTTGACATCCAATGGGAGAGGTAACTTTGATCGCATGATCATGGGCGCTGACTCCGAGCGTATTGTCGGCAATACAAATCGCTGCGTATTGATGATGCCTTCAAGATCTGAATAAACGAAAGAAATAAGCTCCCGGAGATTCTAGGGACTGAGTCCTCCTAAAGGACTCAGTCCTTTTTTTATTTAGCCCAACTTCCTTACCCCGCCAGATATTCCTTCAATGCTTCTGTTAGTGGTGGCAAGATAGCATGCATATCTCCAACTAACCCAAATCGGGCAAAGTTGAAGATAGGAGCGTCAGGATCCTTGTTAATCGCTACTATTACTTTGCTGCTCCTCATTCCGGCCAGGTGCTGGATTGCGCCTGAAACACCGCAAGCAATATACAGGTCGGGCGATACCACCTTGCCGGTTTGGCCAACCTGGTGGTCATATTCGATGTATTTGGCATCTACCGCAGCCCGGCTTGCGCCAACCGCCGCGCCAAGCACATCAGCAAGTCCCTGAACCAGGGCAAATCCCTGTTCAGCTTTCCAGACCTCGGCAGCTTCTTCATCCAGATCACTGGGTGGTTCAAGATTCGGGTTAAGTGCAACACCTCGGCCACCCGAGACAATCACATTGGCGTCGCTCAAACTCACTCCGCCGCCTTTTTCCTGATGAGAGGTAATTGAAGTTGCTACCCCGGCTGCATCAACACCCACATCCAGATTTATCACTGATCCGGATCGAGATGTATCAGGTTCTGGTTTGTCAAATGCCCTCGTCCGCAGTGTTATGATCTGGGGAGTTGTTCCGCAGGTGAGTTTGGCTAGGAGTTTTCCGGCATAGATAGGACGGGTGGCAGTGATTTCACCTCCTGCCCAATCCAGGGAAATCACATCTACCATCACACCTGTATCAAGGTCCACAGCAGCCATTCCGGCCAGGGTCCTGCCCCGTGACGTGGTTGGGAAGATGATTAGATCCGGTTGATATTCTTTGGCCGCCTGGGCAACCATATCTGCCAGGGGTTCGGGTCGGAAATCTTTCAGGATCGGGCTGTCAGCCAGGAGGACTTGATCCGCGCCGTATTGAAATGCTGTATCAGCCAGTCCATTTACCCCTTCTCCCAGAACCAGGGCTGCAGTTTCTCCACCCAAATCCTTTGTGATTGCAGCTGCCAGTCCGAGGCCTTCCCAGGAGGAAGGCTGGGCTTTTCCGTGAAAATGATCTATGTAGGCAAGTATTTTTTTTGTCATTAGAGCACCTTCTCGGCGATAAGTTTCTCTACCAGGGATTTAGCTTTCTCTTCCGGTGTATCACCCTCGATGATCTCAGTCAGAATTTCTTTCTGAACCGGTTCAGTTACTTCCGGCCAGCCAATCGAGGAAGATGGTGTTTCAATTCCCAGATCAGCTAATGACCAGATGGGGAATTCGGCTTTGGAGGCTTTCCGGATTCCCATGAAAGATGGGTAGCGCGGTTCACCATAATCTTTGGTAACGCTTACTACAGCTGGCAGGGCGCTGTCCACTACCTGACCAGCCTCTTCCATTGAGCGCAGGACCTGGATTTTGCTATCGCCAGGATTTACGGATTCAAATTTCGAGACCAGGGTAAGGGAGGGCCATTTCAGCAGCCTGGCTGTTTGGACAGGAAGTAGACCGGTATCGGTATCAACCGATTGCTGCCCGAATACAACCAGATCAGCATCGCCAATCTTTTGGATCGCGGCTGCTAGAACTTTCGATGCAGCCACATTATCGGCTCCTTTCAACGCCGGATCAGAAACCATCACAGCGCTATCTGCGCCCATAGCCAGGGCATGTTTGATGGCTTCGGTTTCCCCTTCCTTGCCGAGACAGAGAGCAATGACTTCTCCTCCCTGGTCTGATGATAGGTTCAGGGCGGCTTCCACAGCAAACTCATCCCATGGGTTGATAATAAGCGGCGCATCTCCCCAACTGATGGCTCCATTATCAACAGTCATGGTGGCTGCTGTGTCTGGGACCTGCTTAACGCAGACAATAATTTTCACACTGTTACCCTCCTTAAAGTTAAAAAGTTGATCATCTTATTATCCTGGATCTAAGGTCCAGGTTTGGTGGTCATAGGGCGGCAGTTCACGGCGGATCTTTTTATCCCTGCGTTTGTCCAGGGCGTAATCTGCCTGAATTAGGGATTGGATCTCATTACTTCCTTCATAGATCATAGCGCCTTTGGCATTGCGCATAAAACGCTCGACAGGATATTCATCGCTGAAGCCATAAGCTCCGTGGATCTGGACCGCTTCGGAGGCAGCCCGAAAGGACGCTTCCGTAGCATACCACTTAGCAGCTGATGTTTCGCGAGTGTTCCGGGTCCCTTGGTTCTTTAACCATCCGGCATTGAGATATAACAGGCGGGCGGCCTGATAATCCAGGGCCATCCGGGCGATTTTGGCTTGAATGAGCTGGAAATCGCTGATCTTTCCGCCAAAGGCATTCCGTTCCTCCGCATAGGATTTGCTGGCCTCCAGCGCTGCTCGGATCAATCCTGTGGCGCCGGCTGCCACTGTATAACGCCCACTGTCAAAGGCAGACATAGTAACCTTGAATCCTTCACCTTCTTCTCCCAGTAGGTTTTCAGCTGGTACGCGGACATCCTGGAAGTTAATCCAGCCTGTGGATCCTGCGCGGACACCGAGTTTACCGTGAATATCCCCCCGCGTGATCCCTGGAGTTTTCAGGTCCACCAGGAAAGTTGATAATCCCCGGTAGGCTTGATCGTTTTTTTGATCTGTTCTTACGGTGACAATAGCAAAATCGGCAACCGTAGCCAAGGATATCCACATCTTCTCTCCGTTGAGGATGTAGTCCTGTCCATCTTTTTTTCCAGTAGATTGGATATGGGCGAAATCAGATCCTGCGCTTGGCTCAGTAAAGGCGCCGCAGCCTATTTTCTCTCCCCGGGCCAGGGGCACCAGGTACTGCTCTTTTTGATCTTCGGTCCCCCATTGAAGAAGAGTTAGACAAGTCAAACCGTTATGGACAGAGATCACAACTCGCAGGGATGTGTCAACAAACTCAAGCTCTTCGCTGACTAACCCCAGGGAGATGTAGTCCATCCCTTGGCCGCCATATTTTACAGGGATGGTGATGCCCAAGATTCCCAATTCGGCCATCCTGGGAATGATAAATGGCGCCATGCTACCAACTCGATCCTGTTCCTGAATAGTTGGAAGGACTTCCTTGGCCGCAAAATCCCGGACCATCCGCTGCACCATTTGATGCTCTTCTGACAATCCAAAATCCAATTTGACTCCTGATCTGGTTGAGAATAATAGGAGTTAGATGATTATACCTTTTTCCCCGGCTCTTGTCCTGATGGTTTCATTTCAGATGTAAATACAATATAATCTCAGGTATGAATGACCGCCTGAAAATTGCCCTTAGGTTTGTTGTATTGATCCTGATTGGTTCTCTGATCGGTTTTTCGCCGTCTGCTATTAGTGTAACTGAAAATACGCGGAAATTGAGGCTTGCCTTTGCAGCAGAGGACTATTCAACCGGGGCTGAAATTCTGTTTGATCTGGCTGAAGAAAATCCTTGGTGGACGTCACTCTTGGAAAGCGCTGGCAACGCCGCCTTTATCGGAAATGACTACTCAATGGCAAAAATCGCTTATGAAAAGGCACTCCAGAGAAAAGATCTTTCTGAAGAAGGACAGATAAAATTGGGTCAGACATACCTGCAGCTTGGGGAACAGGAAATGGCAGCTGAGACCTGGCAAAGCCTTGAAGATTCTTCACAGGCGCTGGAAGAATTGGCCTTCCTTTATGAAAGAAATGGTGATATTTCCCGGGCGATCGAGGTCTGGCATAAATACCTGACTAAATCAGTGGATGGAAGCACACCTGAGCTGATCTACCATTTTGGACTATTAGTCGCAGCAGATACGCCACCAAAATCACTGCCGTACCTGGATCAGGTGCGTGGGGAATATCCCGGAAGTTGAGGAGATTGCCTCAGCTATCAGGGGTGCAGTATCTGAGGAACCGGCATATCAGTATGTTACCTCGGGGCAGGCCTTGGCAGCAATTAATGAATGGAACCTGGCAGCCTATGCTTTTGATAGAGCGACCGCTCTGCGCCAGGATTATCAGGAAGCCTGGCTGTATCTTGGCGAAGCTCTTCAACATCTGAATGAGCCCGACGAAGACATTCTGGACGCTCTCGAGACAGGGTTGGCATTGAATGAGGACTCTCCTCTGGCAAATCTCTTTTTGGGATTGTATTGGCAGCGCCAGGGTTCGCATAACACAGCCCTGGAATATTTTCAAGTAGTGGAAGATCTCTGGCCCGCAAATGCTGATGTCCGCGTAGAAACAGGTAAATCATTGGCCGCTCTTGGAGAGTTGAACTCAGCTCTTGAGAAATATCAGGAAGCAGTTGAGCTTGATCCTCTGGATGGCAAGTACTACAATCAATTGGCTGAATTCTGTGTGCGCTATGACTATCAAGTAAAAGAAATTGGTCTGCCCGCAAGCCGGATTGCTGTGCAGTTCAATCCTTCCGATGAAGGTGGACTCGATATCCTGGGGCAGGTGTTTTTAGCGCTGGATGACAATCTAAATGCAGTGAAGTTTTTCCAAATGGCCCTGGAATCAAACCCGGTCTATGCACCAGCCCATTATCACTTAGGTATTTATTATTCGGCTTTCGATGATATCGAACGAGCGGTTTACCATTTGCAGCAGGCGCTAAAGTATACGGACAATCCAGCTCTGTTCGATCAAGCCGAGCGTTTGTTATCTAATTATCAGTAGATAAAGTTGGGAGACTCTATGAAAAATAGGTTTAGGCTGTTATTTGCTTTCACCTTATTGGCGTTGACTTCCCTGGCTTGCAATATTTCCCAGGTTTCCAAGATATTTGGTGAATACCCCCACAAACTCTGGGGATTTACTGTTTCAGGATGGTTTTTCTGATCCTTCCAGCGGTTGGGACCAGATCAGAACCCAAGAAGGCTTAACTGATTATGAAAATGACAGGTATCGGATCTATGTAAATTCCACAAATGCAGATTATTGGTCCAACCCCGGTCTTTACTTCATGAATGTCCGGATCGAAGTAGATGCTGGTAAGAATACTGGCCCGGATGATAATGATTACGGGGTGTTATGTCGCTACCAGAATACAGAGAACTTCTATTTCCTGATTATCAGCAGTGATGGTTACTACGGAATAGGGATCGTAGAGGGCGGAGAACAAAAACTGCTCCATCCCCCCCAGATGTATCAGTCAGATTTTATTCACACTGGTTTGAGCGCCAATCATATTCAGGTGATCTGCGACGGTCCTCGGCTGGCGCTGATTGTCAATGGTGAGTTTATCGCTGAAGCTTATGACAGCACGTTCATAGATGGAGACATCGGCCTGATTGTTGGTTCCTTCGATATACCTGGTGTTGATATATGGTTTGATAATTTAATGGTGACAAATCCCTGAGAAATACTTAGGGTGTCTCGTGGTTTCCAAATATGAAAATATATCTTGATATGATCGGTTGCCGCTTGAATCAAAGTGAGATCGAGATTCTTGCCAGACAGTTTAACGCAGCAGGGCACAACCTGGTTGCAGATCCGGCTAACGCGGATCTGGCAGTGGTCAATACCTGCACAGTGACATCTGCCGCCGCGGCCGACTCGCGTAAAATAATCCGTCGCATAGCCCGGAGCGGAGTGAAGAATATTGTCTCAACCGGTTGTTGGAGTGAGCTCTATCCTGAACAAGCTCTGGATCTACCAGGTGTAACCAGGGTGGTTTCCAATGCAGAGAAAGGCCACTTGGTTTCTGATCTGCTCAGATCTGGATCCTGTGGAATTTGACCAAGAGCCTCTCCAGCGAGTAAAAATCCCCGGAAGTCGCCTCCGGACTCGGGCTTTCATAAAGGCGCAGGATGGCTGCCGCCATCACTGCACTTTTTGTATAACAACTGTCGCCCGGGGGGATTCCCGGAGTGAGTCAACTGAAACCGTAATAAAGGAAATAAACGCCGCAGTTCAAGCCGGGTTCAAGGAAGTTGTTCTGACGGGAGTTCAACTAGGATCGTGGGGGAAAGACTTCACACCTGTTCAGGGACTTCATGACCTGGTTCGGCTTGTATTGAAAGATACTGATGTTCCCCGGTTACGGTTGTCTTCAATCGAGCCCTGGGATGTTGACTCCTCATTGATCGAGCTTTTGCAGGAAGAGCGAGTCGCCCGCCATTTGCATCTCCCGCTCCAATCCGGCTCAGCTGATACTTTAAGGCGAATGGCCAGGGCAATAAACCCGGCAAGGTATGCTTTGTTGGTGGAAAATATTCGCTCCATTGTGCCTGAAGTCGCACTTACAACGGATATCCTTGTGGGTTTTCCTGGTGAAACTGAGGATGAATTCAAAGATAGTTTCGATTTCGTCCGCCAGATGGATTTTGCCTCCGGGCATGTTTTCAGTTATTCTGCCCGAGAGGGTACCTCAGCAGCTGAGTACTCAGATCAGATCCCACATCCAATAAGGAAGAGACGCAGTGCTGAGATTAGAGGACTTCTGAATAGCTCAGGGGAATCCTATCGTCGGAAGTTTTTGGGATCGGAGCTGGTAGTACTCTGGGAACAGGTGGATGAAATAACACAGAAAGCTATCGGATTAACGGATAATTATCTTCGTGTTGAAACCAATGCCCCCCAGGAGGTATGGAATACTTTTTCCAGAACAAAAATAACTGAAGTTGCCCAAGATGGAGTCCTGGGAGAAATCCTGGATCCAAAATAGGAGGTTATCATGACTGATTGTTTGTTCTGCAAGATCATCCAGAAGGAAATTCCGAGTGAGATCGTTTTTCAAGATGAGACGATCACAGTGTTTAAGGATATTAACCCCGCAGCCCCGGTGCATTTGCTAGTCATTCCGAATAAACATATTCCATCTGTCCGTGAGATGGATAAAACTGACGAAATCATCTTGGGAAAGTTGTTTTCCGGCGCAAAAGCTGCCGCTGAAGAAGCAGGTATTGCTGAGGCCGGTTACCGGCTGATCATCAATAATGGTCCGGATGCTCACCAGGAAATTTCCCATATCCACATGCATGTGCTTGGTGGGGCAAAAATGAAGCATCCCATGGGCTAAAGGATTGAAAAGGGTATAATTAATATATGAGTATAAAAAAACAATTACGAGATGCATTAACGGAGGCATTAAAATCAGGTGAAACCCAGCGTAAAACTACACTGCGGATGGCCCTGGCCTCGATTAAAAACGCTGAAGTAGAAGCCCGGGAAGATCTGGCTGAAGATCTGGTCCTGAACTTGGTTCAAAAGGAAGTGAAAGCCCGTCAGGAAACTATCGAGGGAGCCAAACAGGCAAATCGACCAGATTTGATCGAAAAAGCTGAACAAGAGATAAAAATCCTCAGTGAATTCCTTCCCCAGCAATTAAGCGCTGAAGAATTGAAGGCTCTAGTTCAGGAAGCCATTCAGGAATCTGGTGCCAGTTCAATGTCTGAGATCGGAAAAGTAATGGGCGCTTTAATGCCCAAGATTCGCGGCAGAGCGGATGGAAAACAAGCCAATCAGTTCGTCCGGGAATTGCTGGGTGGAGAGTAAGCCCAGCTGCCTGGAAACAAGTCTGAATAAGCAGGTTCAAAGCACAATTACCTGCCCTAATTTATGAATGATAAAACTCTAAAACCATCCCTGATCAGAGTCGCAGTGTTAACTCTGGTTTTAATACTGTGTATGGGCGGTATCTGGTGGCTGATCAATTGGTCACTGACTGGCGCCCTTTCCACCGTTCTAGTATCGGAAGGTAGTGTCGCCTCCCAGGATGTGATGTCACCTTATGCGGTTTCTTATCAGAGCCAGGTGTTGACAGAAGAATTGCAGCAGGAAGTAGCTCAGGGTGTAGACCCGATCTATACTCGGCAAAATTCTACCATTGCCCGCGAACAGTTAAATCACCTAAAAGATGCCCTGACATTCATTGATGCGGTCAGAAATGACCAATTCGCCAGCCAGGAACAGAAATTCACAGATCTGGCTGCCTTGGATGGCATATATATCTCCCAGGATACTGCCGAACAGATCCTGGAGCTCAGTGATGTACGCTGGCAAACGGTGAGACAGGAATCTGTGGTCATCCTGGAACAGGTAATGCGCACAGCCATAAGGGAAGTAGATCTGGAAGAATCCCGCCAGCAGCTGCCATCCTTGGTCAGTTTGTCTCTTTCAGAAGACCAGGTTAATCTGGTCGTTGAATTGGCTTCTGCATTTGTAGCGCCGAATAGTGTCTACAGTGAAGAAGCAACAGAAGCAGCCCGGCAGGAAGCAATCCAGGATATTACACCGATTTCGCGGTCAATTGTGGCTGGAGAAACCATTATCCGGCGGGGAGAGATCGTTCAGGCGGAAGACATCGAGGCTTTGCAAGAGGTCGGATTGTTAACGACCTTCTCTGGATGGCAGAATCAAGCTGGCACTCTGGCAGTAGTTGTTTTATGTGCTGTCCTGATCATTCTGTATTTCCTTTCGCATTCCTATATATTGAGAAATACCAAAAAATTGATCGTCCTGATGGTCCTGTTCCTGATCTTCCTTGGTCTATCCCGTTATGTATCCCCAGGCCATTTGGTGATCCCTTATTTATTCCCAATGGCAGCTTATTCACTGCTGGTTGCAGCCTTGATTGACCGGCGGACAGCCCTTATTCACTACTATACCTTTGGCTATCCTGGCAGCTTATGGGATGCCGCATGCCTTGGATCTGACCCTCTACTATAGCATGGGTGGATTGATGGGACTTTTGATCTTGAGGCGTCCTCAACGACTATCCGCTTATGTCTCAGTCGCAGGCATTATCGCTGTAACGGGCTCTGTGATCCTGGTTGCATACCGGATCATCGACCCTGCGACAGATGTTATAGGTCTGGCAACTTTGTTAGGGGCTTCTGTTTTTTATGGTGTTGCATCAGCTGTTTTAACCGTCTTGTTGGAATATGCCCTGGCTCCATTGTTAGATTTAACAACTACATTACAGCTGGTAGAGTTATCACGCCCGGATCATCCGCTGCTTCAGCGTTTGCTGCGGGAAATTCCCGGCACCTATCAGCATACTCTTCAGGTTGCAAATCTTGCTGAGCAGGCGGCAGAGCGCATTCAGGCTAACAGCATGTTGGCCAGGGTTGGCGCCTTATATCATGATATTGGCAAGATGAAAAACCCCCTGTTTTATATTGAAAACCAGGGTCCCAACCAATTAAATACCCATGATGACATGGCCCCGGAAGATAGCGCTGAGATCATTATTGACCATGTCCATTATGGACTTGAATTGGCGAAAAAATATCGCCTTCCCACACGCATCCGGGAATTCATTCCAGAACACCACGGTACATTGATTACCCGCTACCAATATGGTAAAGCGCTGGAAATTGCGAATGGAGATGAAAGCCAGATCGACAAATCCAAATTCCGATATCCCGGTCCACGTCCCCAATCAGTGGAAACTGCGCTGGTAATGTTGGCAGATGGATGTGAGGCTTATGTGCGATCTCAGAACCCGGAGACAGATGAAGCTTTGCGGGTTTTGATCAAGGATATGGTTGATAAAAGAGTGGCATTGGGACAGCTGAATAATACTGAATTAACCTTGAGGGATTTAAAGGTGATCGTTGATTCCTTTACCACTACTTTGAAGGGAACCTATCATGCCCGGGTAGATTATCCTGATGATGAGAAACCTGCTGCCAGCGAGATACAAACCTCATCAGACGATGCCACCCTGGTTGAAATGCGGGAGTGAAAAGAAAGCCCGGTGATCCTCATAATTGTCCAAGATAACTTCAGAGAATTAGTTGCCGATCAAATACTGACCTCGGCGGCAGAAGCAGTGCTCCTTGAATGTGAAGTGCTCGATTCTCCTTCTTTGTTGGTCAGGATCACAGATGATGAAGAGTTAAAATCCCTCAATCTACAGTACCGCGGGATCAATAAAACTACGGATGTGCTCTCATTCCCGGCGGATTTTACAGATCCAGATCTCGAGAGCAGGTATCTGGGTGATATTGTGATCTCATACTCAAGAGCGGAGGAACAGGCTCAAAAAAGAGGGCATTTTATTGAGGCTGAATTACAGTTATTGGTGGTCCATGGTGTGCTGCATTTATTGGGATATGACCATGGGGATTTGAAGGAAAAAGAAGAGATGTGGTCGATCCAGTCCCGGATACTTGAAAAGCTAGGTTTAGATATTAATGTTGAGGATAAATAGTTCTGTTGAGTAATAAAAGTTTTGCCCTTACCAGAATCCAAGCTATCAAAGTTGCCCTGGAAGGCATCAAGCATGTAATGACCACCCAACCGAACGCCAGGATCCATGCAGGATTTACCCTGGCGGTTTTTATAGTAGCGGGATTGTTAAAACTACCCCGCCTGGAATGGATCATTTTACTGATAACGGTTGGTCTGGTCTGGGCTGCTGAGGTTTTCAATACAGCAGTCGAGATTGCAGTGGATGTTGTTAGCCCGAATTATGATCCTAAAGCAAAAATAATCAAGGATATTAGCGCAGGAGCTGTATTGATCAGCGTCCTCGTATCAATTCTGGTGGGACTGTTTATTTTTGGCCCCTACCTCTGGAATTGGATCAAAACGTTTTTCTAATTATTGGTAGAGGAAGTGAGGATTTAATGGTTGCGAGTTCATTTCGTTTTGGCACAGTGGGGACACCTAAAAATAAGCCTAAAAAACCAGGTGGCAGTGTTGGTGGTATCTATCATCTGAATGATCTTGGACTTCAAGCCCTCGAATTGGGCTGGGTACGATCGGTCCGGGTTTCAGAGAGTACTGCTCAAAATATCAAAGAAGCAGGCCGCGAGCGGGATGTGGTTTTAAGTGTCCATGCACCTTATTACATCAACCTGAATGCCAATGATGAGGAATGGCCTAAATCACGCAAGCGGTTGATGGACGCCGCCCGGGCAGGGCACCAGTCTGGAGCGACAGACATTGTTTTTCATCCGGGATCCTATTTCGGGAAACCTGCGGCCGAAGTCTTGAAAGTTGCGCTTCCTCGCCTGGAAGATTGTGTAAAAGAATTAGACGCGGAAGATAATCCAGTGATCTTGCGTCCCGAGACCATGGGAAAAGGCGCTATGCTAGGTTCCCTGGAAGATACTCTCGAAATGAGCCAGCTGGTGGGAGTTGAGCCTTGCTTGGATTTTGCTCATCTGCACGCCAGACCAGGTGACGGCTCTGTGAATACCTACGAGGAGTGGATGGATATCCTGGAGACTTATAGGGATGCACTGGGTAAAAAGAGTTTAGAACGGCTGCATTGCCACCTATCAGGGATCGAATATACAGAAAAAGGTGAACAAAACCACTTGGTGATCAGCGAATCGGATTTTAACTTGGGAGCTCTATTTCAGGCTCTAATCGATATCAAGGCGGGAGGACGAATATTATGTGAAAGTCCAACCCTGGAAGATGATGCCCTTTTCATGCAAAAATACTGGCAAGATCTAACAATAAAAACAGCTCAATAAAAGTAAATATGACAGATTATTCCGGAAAATTACTGGAATTACACAAATCAATGAAAAAATGCCGCGCCTGCCTGGAGGAAGGTTATGAGATCTATCCTCCGGCAGTGATTTCTGGTCCGGGTTCCGCTAAGTTTATGACTATTGGCCAGGCGCCTGGGATCACAGAACAAGAAGCGCAACGTCCATTTAATGCTGGAAGCGGGAAGCGTCTTTTTGATTGGCTGGGTCGGGCTGGGATTGAAGAAGACTGGTTCAGATCTACTCAGTACATGACCTCAGTGACCAAATGTTATCCTGGCAGACAGCCTTCTGGCAGCGGAGATCGTGTTCCAGGCCGTCGGGAACAGGAATTGTGCCGGCCTTTCCTGGATCAGGAAATTGAAATAGTCGATCCACGGGTGATCATTCCCATCGGTCGTTTAGCTATAAATCTGTTTTACCCCAAAAAGCTGAAGCTTCAGGATATTATTGGAACCCAGCTGGAAGTTTCGGGACGGTGGGTGATTCCCTTACCCCATTCCTCTGGCGCCAGCCGGTGGCACCAGATCGAGGAGAACCGCCGTTTGATCGACCAGGCGATCACCTTGATCCGGGAAAAGCGCGAGAGAAATTTCCCTAACTAAGCATTTATGAGACTTTTCTACTTAAATCAGAAAGGGCGACCCATCAGGTCGCCCTTTTATGTTAACTTGTTTTTGGTCTTTTTTAGTTTTCCGCCTGCACAAAATTGATGCGAACTAGATTTGAATCACAGCTATCAAAGGTCTGGAAATAGATCTTCTCTGTCAGCGGCAAATTCGCCTGGTCTAATAACTGGATCCAGATAGCATTTTCTGAAGCTATGGGTGTGTTGTGGAGGGTAATTTCATAACCTCCCTCACCGTAGTCTGTCGACATGCCAGACAGCGTCAATCCGGTAACATCAATATCTCCCAGTGAACCTCCCGCTTCTATCAGGATACCGGGAACAGGGGCACCATCTTTATCAAATACCTGCCCACCAACTCCTAGCCAATCGCAACCCGCATCTGCATGATAGGCGTTAACCTCATAGCTGGGTGAACCATCTTGGAGAATGAAAGTTGTACCGCTTTCTATATCCGCAGTTGGGAAGGGTGTATCCGTAGGTATAGGTGTGTCAGTAGGAATGGGGGTATCTGTTGGTTCCGGAGTAGGTGAACTTGTTGGAGTCCAGGTTGGCGGCAGTACGCCTTTTGGGGTG
This sequence comes from uncultured Chloroflexia bacterium, assembly GCA_963824175.1. Classification (GTDB taxonomy): domain Bacteria; phylum Chloroflexota; class Anaerolineae; order Anaerolineales; family UBA11858; genus B10-G9. Next base: position 25,689 of record CAWGOD010000017.1, read on the forward strand.
GGGGTAGGTGTATTGGTCAGAACCAGGGCTGGTAAAGTAGTTGGCGGCAGCGGGTTTATCATCGTCTGTGGGTTGATGTAAATGATGGCAAAAACCAGGCCTACAACTATAGTAGCAGTCACCAGGATGCCGGAAAGCATATTTAACAGACACCCACTGGTATTTCTTTTTTTCCGGGGGGATTTAGGTGCTGGCTCAATTACCGGTTCAGGATCATCCAGCAAGTCTTCAAAGGAATCTTCAAAAGGGTCGGACATAAATTTACTCCTGGGAGTAACTTATGATGGCAGGGTTATCTCTATTGTACTAAGTTTCCAGCGGCGTTCAAACCAATTATCCAGAGCGCCTTCTTTCAGCATTTGGCGAATGGCAGGATCGAGAGTGCGGTTAGGGTCTTTATCAAGAACTTTGATGATATGATAACCGATTTCTGTTTCTATAATATCACTAGTTTCTCCAACTTCGAGGCCAAAAAGGATAGGATCCAGATCGGGGATGACTAAGAAATCCCTCGGGGAACCACCCTAAATCTCCTCTGGTTTGGGGATCATGGGTGCTGGCAAGTTGAGAAAAATCTTTGCCTTCATTAAGAGTTTCTAATGTAACCTCTGCAGCTGTTAAGTCATAAAAGAGCATTTGCTGGGCATGGATTTGTTCCATTTCATGGGGTACATCATTAATGATCTCATCTCTCATCCAGGCGGCTTCCAGGGATCGCTTTAAATAAACCCTGAAGCTCTCCTCGGTAAAACCGTTGGCTGCCAGCCAATCTACCAGGGGCTGCTCGTCAGTATCGAGTTCAGCAATCCGATTATCGAGCTCCAGTTCTGAAATCTGAAACCCTTCCGATTTGGCCGCTTGAGCAAGAAGAGTATTATTGATCAGATCGTTAATTACAATGGTGTGGTCTTCCGGAGTCAGTTCACGGTTTACTGCCGCTTTGTAGCGAGCTAATTCCTCCTGGAATTCTGACATAGTGATCAAATCACCATTCACAATCGCTGCTGTTGGAATAGGAGTTGGCGAAGGAGGAAATGGCGTTCTGGTTGGCAAGACAGGGGTGGCGGATGGGGCGGGGGATCCGCTTTTACCGCATCCGCTGATCAGGATGATCGTTATTAATACAAGGACAATGATCTTGTTGAATTTTTGGTCAGCTTTCATATGTGTAGATTATAAACGCTTCCGCGCGGTCATCTGAAGCAAATCTCAATTTTGATGAAATCGCATTATAATGAGGAAAAGTTAAAATTCCTGCAATTATTCACATCGGCAGGTGGGAACTGCAGAAGGAGTTTTTCCAATGGTGGATCCTCAGTTATTACGATCCCTTAAAGATGAAAATATTAATCTAAAACAGGAAAATGAAGACCTGAAAGATCAGAACAGCCGGCTCTGGAAGGTTATCCAGTCCCTGAATGAACTCCAGAGCAACCCCAGGCAATAACATCGCCATCTGATCTGCTTGAGATGGTGATGAATATCCTCACGATCGCCCTGGATGCCGCAGAATCGAAAGATGGATCGATTCTGCTGTTGGATGATGAAAATGATGAACTTGTTTTTGTGGCGGTGGTGGGTGATCGGTCAGAAGAACTGACTGATTACAGAATTCCGGCAGGATCTGGTGTGGCGGGTTGGGTTAACTTGCATAAAAAAGCTGCCCTGGTTGCGGATGTGCGGAAAGATGATCGCTGGATCTCCGCAGTCGATCAATCCATTGGATTTCACACCCAGAGTCTTGATGGCTGTTCCGTTAATTCTTGAAGAACAGGGTGTTGGGAGTGATGGAGGTGGTAAATTCTCGATCTGAAGATCTCTTCAATGATAAAGATCTGGAGCTGCTGCAGTTAGTTGCCCGATTGGCTTCATATGTCTTCGGATCTACTGAAGATGATCCCGAGAATACTCAAAACCAATTAACCGGGAGCAGCCGTTGACTGAAAGGACTATTCCGGGAGGTCTTGACAGAACCGGTTTTTTATTCATAATAAGAGGGTAATTAACAACGATAATCAAATAAGAAAATCGCTGACGGAGAAAAGTACGCTGGTTGTCGCTGACAGGGAATACGGGGCAGAGACTGAGATCCCGTAACAGATCGTCACCCAGGGGAAGTTCACTCCCGAGAGCTCAAGGGAAAGGGTAATCCGAGTAGTTTGAGCCGCAGCCCCAACGTTATCCGGGGAACCTATCGCAGTATCTTATTATTCTGCTGTTGGGATCAAGTGAGCCGAGAACCGGCTAAATTGGGTGGTACCACGGGTAAACCCCGTCCCTTTGTGGGGCGGGTTTTTTGTTTCAAGGACCTGGCAATACCATACCAATTGGGAATACTGGGCAGTACAGGAGGACCTATGCAAGAAAAGTTGGATTCAATAAAGAAAGAAGCCCTGGATGCGTTGGATGGTGTTAATGAAATCAGCGCCCTGGAAGCCTGGCAGGTGAAATACCTGGGACGCAGTTCCGCTGTAATGGAGGTTTTTAAAAGCTTAGGAACTTTGTCAAAAGAGGAAAAACCGGCTGTTGGCAAAGCGGCCAATATCGTAAAGGTTGCCCTGGAAACAGCTTCCGGGGAAAAAGAAAGCCTACTCAAACAACAGCGTATTAAACAGTCCCTGGCGAGTGAGAAGATCGATGTCACTCTTCCGGGCAGGCGGACTGTCAGCGGTGGACTCCATCCTACTACCCAGACTTTGAGGGAGATCTACCGCGTGTTTGGCGATATGGGTTTCCAAATTTTTCGCTCTCAGGAAATTGAAACCGATCAGTATAATTTCCAGCATTTGAACTTTCCACCCTACCATCCTGCCCGAGATATGCAGGATACCTTCTTTGTAAAAAGCGCTGAGGAGAGGGGAGATGACCCCCTGATGCTGAGAACGCATACCTCGCCGGGGCAGATCCATGCTATGTTGGAACATACCAGCAAATATCCTGAAGATCCACCACCAATCCGGATCATTTTGCCTGGTATGTGTTATCGATATGAGCAGATCACAGCCCGCTCAGAAATACAATTCAACCAGGTGGAAGGCTTGGCGGTTGGAAAAGGGATCACGTTTGGTGACCTAAAGGGCACTTTGAGCAATTTCGCCCGCAGAATGTTCGGTCAGGACGCAAAAACGCGTTTCCGGGCTTCCCACTTCCCATTCACAGAACCCAGTGCGGAAATGGATGTGGGCTGTTTTCTGTGTAATGGTGAAGGTTGCTCAGTGTGCAAGGGTGCAGGCTGGCTGGAGATCCTGGGATGCGGTATGGTCCATCCCACAGTGCTGAAAAATGGCGGATTTGACCCCGAAGTTTACTCCGGTTTTGCATTTGGTATGGGACCGGAACGAATAACAATGATGCGCCATCATATCGAAGATATTAGAAATTTCTGGGCTAATGACCTGCGTTTCCTGGACCAGTTTTAAAATCAGGCCGGGTATCTATTGCCGCGAGATTATTGAAAGGAATGTAATATGAAAGTACCCATATCATGGTTGAAGGAATATGTTGAGATATCCATGCCAATTGAAGAGTTGGCTTATAAGTTGACTGTGGCCGGACTGGAAGTTGAGGAGATCCGCTATGTTGGTCTTCCTCTGCCTCAAGGCAAAGGGCAGGAAACCAAGATTACTGGTGTATCCTGGGGCCCCGAAGAGATCGTTGTCGGTGAAGTGAGTGAAGTAATGCCTCATCCCGATGCAGACAGGTTGGTCCTATGTCAGCTGGACGACGGAAAACAACAGCATACCGTGCTGACTGGTGCGCCGAATTTGTTTCCCTACAAAGGCAAAGGCCCCCTGGATCCTCCTCTAAAAGTTGTTTATGCCAGGGAAGGCGCCACGATCATTGACGCCTATAATGAAAATGATCCCACTGCGACCACAACCTTGAAGAGAAAAAAGATCCGTGGTGTGGAATCTTATTCCATGGCCTGTTCTGAAAAGGAATTGGGTATATCTGATGAACATGAAGGTATCATCCTGCTGGATCAAGACGCTCCCACGGGTATGCCATTAGTGGAATATCTGGGTGACGCTGTTCTGGATATTGCTATCACGCCCAATATCGCCCGGGCGGCAAATATCCTGGGTGTTGCCAGGGAAGTTGCTGCCATCACCGGGGCCAAGCTAAAATATCCTGAAATTGAACCAGTGATGGAAGGGGATCCGATCCAGGGGAAAGTTTCGATCGATATCAAGAACCCGGAAGACAATCCTAGATTTGTGTTGGGATTGATAGAAAACGTGGAGATCAAACCCAGCCCTTATTGGGCCCAGCTGCGATTGAAATTGGCTGGTGTGCGCCCTATTGATGCGCTGGTTGATGCTACCAATTACACAATGCTAGAGATTGGTGAACCACTGCATGCCTTTGATTATGATGTTCTGGTTGATCGAGCCAAGGGGAAACCCCCTGTGATCATCACCCGCAGAGCAAAACAAGGTGAAACTCTGACTACCCTGGATGATGTGGAAAGGAAACTGGATGATTTTTCGGTCCTGGTGACCGATCAGGCAGGACCTCTCTCGCTGGCTGGTGTGATGGGTGGAGCTGAGTCTGAAGTTCAACCTGAGACAAAAAATGTACTCCTGGAAGGCGCCTCGTGGAATTATGTTAATGTCCGCAGAACGGTGGCTTCTCAAGGTTTGCCTTCTGAGGCAGCTTATCGATTTGAACGCGGTGTCCATCCGGAGATCGCCCCCATCGGTGTCAATCGCTGTCTGGAATGGATGAGAAAATGGACCGGCGGAACAGTTGCCAAAGGGCTGGTGGATGAATATCCCCTGCCGCAGGTGGATACCAGCGTGACCCTGGCACCAGTTGATGTCGAGCGCTGGTTGGGTATTTCTCTGTCCGCCAAAGAGATCGCCGAACTGCTTACAAAACTTGAATTCACCGTCACCATTAAAAATGATCTAGCTGGATGTCAAAACACCACCACACCGCCTGGATATTGGGGAAGGAATGATCGGAAAAGCTGACCTGATGGAAGAGATCGCCCGGGTCTATGGGTATGATAAGATTCCGGAAACAAATCTGGCTGATGAACTGCCCTTGCAAGCAGGCAATCGCGATCTGGAACTAGAGGAAAAGGTCCGAGACAAACTGGCTGGACTTGGTTTGCAGGAGATCGTTACCTACAGGATCACTTCACCCGAAGCAGATGTAAAGGCCTTGCCTCCTGGGACAGAAGAAGGGCGGGAATACCTGGAATTGGCCAATCCCATCAGCGCTGATAAAACCGTTATGCGCCAGGAAATACTGGCAAGTATGCTGGAAGTTGTAGAAAAGAATTTCCGCAGCAGGGACCGCATTGCTTTGTTTGAAATTGGTCCTGTATTCCTTCCGGAAGATGTGGATCTGAATATCCCAGAAGTGCCTAAACTGGCCCTGTGTTTGTATGGATCCCGTTCCCATCCCTCCTGGCAGGGAGCGGAGAAAGATATGATGGATTTTTATGATCTTAAAGGGATCATTGAGGAATTACTGGCTGACCTACATATTGAGGGAGTGAAATATCTGCCGGAAGCCGCCCCCTATTTCCATCCCGGGAAATCCGCCCGGATAGACGCGGATGGAAGTCTCCTCGGTTATCTGGGGGAAGTTCACCCACAAGTGAAACAAAACTACAAACTGCCGGATCGGCCGCTTCCTGCTGCGATCCTGGATATCACTGCTCTGCTAGAGAGAGTAGATGACCTTTATGACGTGGAACCTGTCCCGGATCAGCCGCCTGTTTTAGAGGACTTGGCCCTGGTTGTGGACGATGATGTGCCAGCTCAGGATGTACAGGATTTGATCGAACAGACTGGGGGTAAGACATTGAGGGATGTGCGTTTATTTGACGTGTATCGCGGTGAACAGCTGGGAGAAGGAAAAAAGAGCCTGGCGTACAGCCTGGTTTACCAGCATCCGGAAAAGACGCTAACAGATAAAGAAGTTCTAGCGATTCGGAATAAGATCGTCAAACGTCTGGAAAAAGAAATCGGGGCTAAACTGCGCAGCTGGTAAGAAAAGGGCGAAGTCACATCTAATGACTTCGCCCTTTTTGGTATTGATAAGAATAGTTATCCTGATCTAAAACCAAGCCATCACCCAGGAAAAATAGGTAAAAGGACCGCGAACAGCCATCTGTATGCGTAAACAAGGTTTGGATTTAGTGAGGCAATCGCTCGATAGGCGATAAAAAAATTGATGGTACCAGGTTACCTGGCAGCTCCCATCAATATCTGGATCACCATTTTTACACAGATCTCTAATTTTTCAGAAATGACCTGATTGGTGAAAATCGTCAGGTAAATTGTCTTCGTTTGCCAGTCGCCAGGATACGAGAAGTGTTGGAATAGAATGATCATGAAAAGAGAAGTGATCACTCGGTGTGATTTGTGGGGTAATGACCAGATTATCTTCTTTTATGATCCTGAATAGCAGTTGCCCATCCGTCTCCCATTCGCCCTGGACGCCAGGGTTGAAACCATCTCCCCCAGCTATTCCATCCATCTGGATCATACCAACTGAGTCCTCCAGGGGAAAAATTGGATTTTCAACGTAGTAACTGGATCCCACCTGTCCTAATTCTTGCGCCCCCCATGCCGCGAAAAGCACACTCCGCTTGGGATGGTAGTCAAACTGATGCCAAATCCGGGCGATCTCGAGCAACCCGCTGATCCCACTCGCATCATCATTACTTCCAGAATATCGCAAACCATTCGAGGGATCATCCCCAACGTAGTCATAGTGGGCTCCAATGATGATGATTTCTTGTTTCAGGAAGGGGTCTGAACCTGGCAGAAACCCCAAGACATTTGCTGTTGGCAAGGTTTCAGCGACGGGCAACCTGAACTCCATATCCCCGTAGATCTCCAGGTGGGTGACAGGTGGTATCTTGGAAAAGCTCTGGTTTGTGTGACCGAGGGCTTCCAGCAATTTCTTGGTTCCAGATCGAGTAAGTTCAAAAACCGGGATTGGAGAATCAGGGAGATAGGCATAGATTTCTGGTTGCTTTGCGAAAACTTGTTCGTCTTGCGCATCCCCCATAAAAATTATCCCAACAGCGCCAGTGTTTAACGCTTGCTCGATTTCAACATCAATCTCGATTGTGTTTGGGCGCACCACAATGGTATCCGCGAGCACATCCCCGAATTCCAGGGCAGCATAATCCTCCACCCACACAAGTTCCCCACTAACCTGATTAGTTTCCATAGATATGGCGTTTATCGGAGAAAAATCTTCCCTAAATATAAAATCCGGGCTCTCATTTCCACTGAATTCAAGTCTAGGGGCTGCGGACATGATCCTCGTAGTGATATTAAATTGTTGGAAGTAGGATGTTTCTTCTTGGTTTCCTGCTGGAATTAACCCAAAGGCAGCAAATTGATCCGCAATATAGTTCTGAGCAGCCAGATCTCCTGCGGTGCCTGCCTGGCGGCCACTCATTTCAGCACTCGTTAAATTATTGATATGAGAGAGCGCGGAATCGACATCAAAAGCGTCAGCCATTTCAGACCACTCCGTTGCGATATGGCCCTGGGATAAAGAGTTTCTCCAGTCTCTCTCGAATTCACTCAACGAAATTCCCAGGGCTGCTTGCATAGCGTCATCGAGAACACTCGAATCACCATAGGAATGCAAGATGTTAATCAGCTGATTCCAGCCATAGGTTTCGACCAGGTAGCGCACTGAATCCAAAGACACTGTGCGAGCTGTGTTAAATTCTGCCTGCCTTAACAGGTGATCTTGTGATAGAGAGGATAATCTCGGAAGTGTTTCATCATCCGACATCGTGAGAACTTGAGGATAAGCAGCGCCTGCTTCCTGATATGTTTTACCACCATCGAAAGGGCGGGTGATCAAACTGCTGACCCCTTTGATAAGCCATTCAGAGTCAATACCGGATTGGTACAACAGCCATCGAGCGATTTGAGAAGCAATTTCAGACTGGTGTGCTCCTACGAAATCTGCAGGATCCGATCCAGGTAAGAGAGATAGCTTGATGTTTTCTCCTTCAGCCGTCCAAGCAGTGGTCCAATCAGTCTGTGGGTAAGAGAAGAAGATAGAGCCACGGAAACTATCTGGATCATCGAATATTTCAAGGATCAATCTTCGAGTTGGCGTGATTTCAAGCGCAGCAGCAATTTCTATTAATTCAGAATCGGCTTCATTTAGAACGGCTTGGGCCAAAGACTCTGCTCCCAATGGATAGCGGACAGCTACGTTGCTACCATATAGAATTTCAAGGGGTGTCCCCATCCATAGGGGATCGGTTCTGGTCAGTTTGACCAGAACCGGATAGGATAAATGAGTAGTTCGTCCATTGTCCTGGACATCCAGTTCTATAGATGCTAAAACCCGTCCATTCCCATAGATTGTCAGCGGTTGACCATAAACCGAGAGTTCTTCCGGCGAATTATCGATCAAATGAGATACCCAGTTATGTTCTGCTGCACGCAAATTGGGTACTGATGGATCAACAGTGAGGAGAAATCTGTCAATATCTCCTGCAAGGGCAGTTTCCATCCGGGAAATTAGTAAGGTATCCAGATCGTTTTGAACTGCTTCCAGGCTTGCTTTCCACTGATTCTGCCAGGAGGTTTCAAATTCCTGACTGCCTTTTTGGAATGCAGTGAGGTATGCGGCTTCCACATCCTTCTCGGTCAAGCAGCCGCTCGCTTTACAGGATTCGCCGAACTTGCTGATAATCACTCCCAACCCTGGCCAACCATATTCGCGTTTCAGGGCATCGGTCGCTGCCCAGGAGGTAGCTGAGAAATAAGCATCATTTTGGTTAGTTGTTGGAGGTTGAGATTCAACTGTGGAGCTAAATGTATCCCCTGTGGCAAAAGAGGCGGTTACTGTTGAGGGAAAGATTTCAAGCGCGTCTGTAAGATCGGGCAACAAGGCTGACTGAACGCCTCGGGGTTCTACCTCGGCTTGCAGCAATAAAGGGAGTCCTTGCCATAACCAGGGAGCAGCATTTTGAGAAATACCAGCATTTGCAAGCACGAGTTGAGTTAGTGCCGTAGTTAATAATTCACTTGAATCTAATTCAGGATCGTAAACAAGGTGGATCTCTCCAGGAGCGACCCAGGAATTGAGATCCTGTGGGAGAGAGATGGCAATGTTTGTTCTCAGCGCTTCTGTGGTGGGCATGAGGTACAAGTTTGCATCGGTCTCTGTCGGCAATCCTAACTTTCCGGCAATAGCAGTATATATTTCCAAAGCCGAGACGCCTAAACCGGGCAGTACTTCCTCTTCTGGAGGATATAAGACCCGGAATGCGGGTATGTTTTCATCTCCAGGAGCTACCGCAAGATGAGGACCTGCCCACAACCACGCATCTTTCCCCCGTTCAAACTGAACATCTAGGTTTGCGGTTCTCACAATGGATTCATTTTCAGAATCTCCGCCGGCTGATCCAGCATATTCCACCTGGATTTGGACCTGCCCGGTAGCGGAATCGCCTAATACCTGTAAATCGACAGCCTCTACATCTACCTCAATGGGGTCCAGCGTTTGTAAATCGTCAAACCAGAATGTATCGTTGGCTTTGTGATTTCTCTGAGATGTTGCCAGAAAAGCTGTCCGATCTCCGATCTCTGAAGCAAGTTCCCGTTGGTCAAGCATAGCGAGAATTGCGGGTTCGCTTTCGGTTAGATCTAACAGAGAAAGGTTGGCAATCTGGGCGACGTCCTCTAATTTATCCGGTTTAATTCCTGCGGGAGTGTCATTCGGGCGGTGAACATGATTTGCGGTAGTTTCATCCCACCAGATGAGCAAACTGGCTGGTACGCCTGCCTCCCAGAAAGGCACATGATCGCTCCTTCCCATATTCGATCCTTCAGCTTCTACTCCCAGCATCTCAGCAGTTGAGAGGATCTGTGACGTGAAATCTTCATCCCCGCTGACGGAAAGGTATTCAGCGCCAACTCCCACCATGTCCAATTGGAGCATTGCTATTGTTTCCTCAAGGGAGTACTTTGGGTTTTGTACATAGTGTCTGGAGCCTAGGAGACCGATCTCTTCGGCATCCCAGGCGGCAAACACGACTGTGCGCCTAGGGACATATCCCTGCTCTTGCCAACTGCGAGCAATTTCCAGCAAGACAGCGACACCGGAGGCATTATCGTCTGCTCCATACCAGATCGTGCCATCGGGAGAAGCGCCCATATGGTCATAATGCCCGCCAATCAGGATCACCTCATGATCATGGGCAGGGTCGCGACCAGGAATTACCCCCAGCACATTGCGGGCCAGGCAACCAGTTGATGGACAGGTAGATTCTCCCAGAGTTTCAAGTTCCAAGGCTGCGCTGGTTTCCAGCTGCATTGGGGGAAGTGAATCAAGAAGGTCTTCCAGCTTATAACCAGTGCCGGATAAAATTTCATCTACGATGTCCGGGTATACCCGGAATGCGGGAATTGTTACCGGAACCCAGGGTAGATAGTATCGACTGCCAAAATCTGGAGGACGCGTTTCAGAATCCGTGAGCAGGAGCAAGCCTGTTGCTCCATATTCCAGGACCAAACGTCCTGTTTTCAGTATGTCGTCTGTAGTGACAATGCCCTGGCAAAAAACCACTTTCCCCACCAGATCATTCTTTTGCAGCGTATCAGGTGCGCATTGATCTGCCCAGAAGATTGGCCCGTGTGCCTTTCCAGCGCCAACATAGCGGCTGGTAATCGGTGAAAAATCTTGATACAGGGCAGCCTCCCGACGAACACCTTCCTCAGTTTCAACCATCAAGGTGGGAATATCACTGAGCTGGTTGATGTAGATAGGGAAGTTTTGGAAGAATGTGCCATCATCCCCGGCAGGCTGCAATCCATATGCGGCGAACTTTTCGGCGATATATTCTCCGGCCGCAAACCCACCTGGGGTGCCAGCATAACGTCCTTCGTATACTTTATCAGCTAGCACCTCTATATGCGTGAGTGCCGCATTGACATCGAATGCAGTTGCCAGGGAAACCATATCTCCTGATGCCGCAATGGGTCCAGGGTCATAGCTTACAGCCTCTACAACCGGGGTAGAGATGCTAGTTTGTTCTTGCTGCCCTCCTGGATCATTCGCTGCGCCCCCTTCAGGTGTTGTTGTTACCCTGACAATAACAGTGAGGGGTTCATAGAGCCCCTGGGAAATCAATTGGCGATTCCAGAGAACCAATCCCACACCCCATGCGAATAAGATCACCCAGACACCGAATAAAGCAATTTTTTGGGGAATCTTCTTGAGTCCACCAAGTATCTTTCCAAAAGGGGATGGGCGCAGATCAGCGTAAGTCTCACCTTGACGAAGGGGTTGGCGCTTGCCATATGCGAGCGAGCGCCACAACCATTCCACTGGACCAAACTGGTAACGTTTCAGCCAATAGGCACTGAAGCGCATCTGACCCAGGTAAATGATTATTGACAAGATCAAGCCCACAGTTGGGCTGATTTCGCCATACAATCCCAAACCGTAACCGTAAAATATCAGTGTACATAACACGGATTGCATCAGGTAATTGGACAAAGCCATTCTACCTACTGGTGCTAGCTGGATGAGGCGGGATTTCCAAGATTCTTTCCTCGCCAGCAGGATGATAGCGCTAACATAAAATAGCATAAGCGCTGGTGCACCAATCGTTCGGGCACCAGATGTGGCTAACCGATTGTACGCTTGAGGGACCCAGGATGGTTGTATATTCGTTTTTAGAAAGATTCCGTTGAATACTAACCCGAGGGTCAATCCCACCCACATAACCTTTTGGATCAGAGATTTGTGCTCATGAACGTTCTTGAAAATACCCCGTTTCCCGATGTACATACCCAGTAAAAACATGCTGAAAATATTCCCAAACCAATAAAGGAAATTTGAATGCCGTGAAAAAAACTGATCTATGCGGAGTTGTAATACTTCCCCGTAGCTTCCGGTAGCGTAAAGCTGAAATGAGAGAGTATCTTGACGCAGGAAACTGGTAATTTGGTTGTACCAAGAGCGCACCAGATCCATGGTTTCACCCGGCAGAACCATGATGATCGAAAGGGAGAGACAGGCACCAGAAAAGAGCAGGATTGTTTTAGGGCTGCGATTGCGAAAAAGAAGCAGCAGAAATGCGAGCAAAGCATATGTAACCAGGATATCTCCATCCCAGATCAAGAGGGCATGGATCAACCCTATTCCCAAGAGAATGAAGTTCCGGCGTAGATAATACGGAAGGAATCGGGTCCCGCGGGTTTTAGCACGTTCCAGTTGGGTCGCCATTCCCCAACCGAACAGGAGCGAAAATAGGGAATAGAACTTCGCCTGCAATAAAAATTGCATTAGGATTACCGTGAACTTATCAAAGCTGTTCGCGATTTGTCCGATCGTGAATGAATGACCGCTGTATGCGTTCATATTCATCACTAAAACGCCTATTAAAGCAAAACCGCGCAAGATATCTACAAATTCGATGCGCTCGTGTGATTGAGTCGGAGCTTGGCGATTGGTTGTGTTCATGGTTTGCTCTGGCTGAGGTTTGCTTCTGGAATCCACCCACTGCCGCTTTCAGTTCTGATATGGTACCAGGTGATGTCCTCCCTGGTGGTCGAACGGTCAACATCTACCGTGGTTCCAGGATTGAGAATTGCAATGGTTCTACCAGTTTCAGTTGGAGTGTTGCGCAAATAGACGGTAGTGCTTTGATTGTTAATGTAGCCAGTAAAACTGGCTGAGGAGTTCGTACGGACTCTCACCACCAATATCAACGTGATAATTAGTAAGAGTATCGCCACTGCCACGGTGACACGCCATAGAAAAGCCATTGAAGGAGAAGACTCTTTGAAATTCATAACATATAAACCAGGCTCATGCTGATATAGGTGAGCATATTTTTAATTAAGATAACTCTGACGACTGAGTTTGATCAATAGATAAGAGAGTATTTTTCCGGCACTCTCTAATTTTTCCATTTGTATATTTTCGAATGTATCTTCATCTAACGGCAATGTTGACTCTGCCCAGGTAAAGTAGACCCAATCGGCACCTGGCTGCCGGGTAAAGAATTCACTTGGTATTGAGAGACGGTTGTCACGCGAGATTTGTACCCCAAGATCAAGGGCTTTTTCTTCAAGATAGGCACCAAGACGTTCGCTGGAATCAGGATGCAGCAGAAGCGCATCATCTCCTGCACCAAGACCTGAAAATTGAATGATCACCGCAGGGGAGAGACGCCTCTGGCCGCTTAGCGCAGGTAGGTGTCGATAAGTATCAGGATCTTGCAGGAATGAGGTGATTCCGGGATCATCTAAAAATCCGCCCCCCCAGGCAATCACTAACACAGATCGCCGGGTATCTATTCCTTGGTCCTGCCACAGACGGATTACTTCCAGGAGCGTGCTGGTTCCAGATGCATTGTGATTGGCTCCCGGGTAGATCGTTCCGTCAGGGTCTCTTCCCAGACCATCGTAATTCACGGCCACAACCACCAGATCATTTGCAATCTCATTGTCAGACCCCTGCAAGAACCCCAAAACACAAGGAATCTCCATCGTTATCGGATCGCTGAGTGACAGGGACATATGCAATCCCACAGAGATTGGGAGCGAATACCATCCACTGTTGGTTTGATTTCCGGTCTCACCTTCAATAAATAGATCCCCCAGGCTCATTTCAGCTTGCTGCAGGAGTACCCCTGCGGCAGAAGGGTTGATCTTGAATATTGGGATATTCGGTTTACTCAAATAATACTTTTCCGGATCGGCCAGCTGAATTTCAGAATGGATATTCCCAAGGTTTTCATCAATTACCCAAAGTACCCCACGGGCGCCCCGAAGGAGCGCTTCATTTGCAAAATCTGGTGGGGCATTTCCTTCAATCAGGAGCACAATCTGATCACGCAAGTCCAATCCTTGATAGGATTCCCATGAATTTGAAATAGCGGTTGAATTGAATCCTACGAAAGTGAGAGGTAAAGTAACATCCCCGCTGCCCCCATGGCCCTCTATACGGAACCCGAAATCAATTTGGTGCTGGAAAGTGTGAACCAGATTGTCATTTCCATCTAAAACCTCTAATATTGGCTGCGCCTCAAGTTGTACGATTTGAGTTGTCAATGGGTAAATATAACTGCTATGTTTCCAACCGGGAAGAAAACCATATTCTTCAAATTTTTCTTCAATAAGAATGGCCGCGTTTTCGAGGCCGATTTGACCAACACCGCGACCATCCATGTTGGCAAGTTTTTCATTAGTTGTGTAAGCAGATTGACCATCGAAATCACTGGCAATTTTGTCAAACCAGGGAGCTGGGCCAGTATTATTGATGATAAATACTGTGGCAAATGACAGCAGGATAACTACCAGGATCATCCGTTTTTTTAGTAAAAAGTTAGTGCTTACACGATAAGTTGTGAGCAATCGTCGTAAGCCTTCACCAAACAAATTTAGTCCAGTGACAGAAATGAAAAAAGCCAAAGCCGGGAAAGCCACAATGAAGGGTTTTGCTCTCAGCCAGCGGTATCCCCCCGCCAGCATTGCCCCCCATTCGGGCACTTCGGCCAGCTTGACTGTCGCCCCCATGATTTCATCTCCCAAAGCGATATGACTGCCACCCCCAATAAATATGCCCAGGAAACTCAACTCGCCCAGAAGCATCAACACCGAACCCATTTCTAAAAATAACAGGATCAGTATTTGGGGTAAGATGTTGGGGATCACGTGGCGGACAGCAATCGAAAAATCCTCTGCCCCGACTGCACGAGCGCTTTCAATAAAAGGCATCCTCTTTAGAACCAAAAACTCGCTGCGAATATATTGGGCAATCTCTGTCCATCCAAGCGCGGATAGGGCTACGATGAATACGGGTAAGCCGCGGCGGATATCCAGGGCATAAACCAGGATCATACTGCTGATCAATAATGGCACTGCGGATATGGCACTGATCGTTCCTGTGATCAATTTATCTGAAAGGGAGCCTTCATTCCAACCGGCGATCGCGCCCAGTACCACCCCCAGTATGATGCGCACCATGGTGATAAAAGCACATGCAACCAATGTGTTGCGAGCACCATATAATAAGAAACTGAGGATATCGTTTCCCCATTGATCTGTCCCAAGGGGGTGTTCTCTGGAGGGAGACAGAGGGTGGCTGATCCATTCACCCTCTTCAGCATCATAGAAAGAACCGGCAATCTGTCCGGTGATATAAGGATTTGTAGGGGCAAAGATAGGACCAAATAGCACAATTAAAAACAAACCCAACACGATAATTCCCCCCAGCAAAAGTGGAAAATTCGTCAGCACCCCCCGTAAGCGTGATCGTTTTGGAGCAGGAGTAGGATTTTCCACACCCAGATACGGCGCGGGATGTTTATTCAGCAGCCGTGACACGAACCTGACGAATTTATTCATAGTTCGTTATCTCGTATGCGGGGATCAACAAACCGGTAAGTGATGTCCAGAAGAAGGTTGATCCCCAGGATGGTCAAGCCTAACATTAAGACCAACGTGACAACAACGGCTGCTTCGCGGTTGTTGATTGCCTGTAATAACCGTAAACCCAAACCGGGCCATAAAAAAAGATATTCTACAATGGGCAAACTTCCCAAAGAAAAACGTAGAGATACGCCTATTGCAGTTAAAATTGGGATGGCAACATTGCGTAAGGCGTGAACGATAACTGTATATCTCTGACCAAGCCCTTTGCCATAGGCTGTCTGAATATAGTTCTCTTTCATAATACGGTCGATTGCGATAAAAGAATGCCGGGTCAGGTAAGCAATCGGGCGTGCAGACAGCACGAGAATTGGCAAAAGCATATGGTCGATATCCCACCCAAAACCTGCCACGCTTACCAAACCACGCCCAAAAAAGAATAGATAGAGGATCTCTATTTGTTGGAGGAGGAAACCGGAAAAGAAAACAGGGGTAGATATTCCGATCAGAACCAGAATTAGCAAAGGGGTAACCAATCCTTTGTGCCTGGTCAGGGCTGCAAATGCACCCAGGGGTAATCCGACCAAGACAGATCCTCCCAGGGCGATGGCCAGCAAAACCATGCTGTTGAAGAAAGCATTCCCCCTGCCTGTATCGATTCCGCTTAGCCCTGGTTGAGAAATTTTGAAACTGATTTCCCCCTCCAACAAGGATGAGATATAAACACGCGAACGCTGCCAGGCAAGCTTGATCTCCGGCACTAAATCATAGTTGGGGTGAGCCGCTTCTGAATTGCGGATCATACCCATGCCGAGGTAAACCATCAAGATAATCGCCAAGCAAACAACCAATATAAAGGCAACTCGACGGGTAATGAAACGGAACATAGAATAGTGAGTGAGGTGCAACGTAAATAATAGGGTCGTTCGTAACACCAAATCCCTACGAATTATATCAGTCCATAGATAGAGATTTTATCCTCTTTGGGAGGCGCCTTGGTTTCTATTCGGTAGGGGGAATAAGTCCCAGGTTTCCATTATTTCCAATCCCATCTAGAAACCCCGCGAATGGTTTATTAATAGTCAATATATCAATATAGCCGAGCTGGAATCACGCCGTTATCCGCCACCGAAGGACAGGTTCGAATATTAAAAAAGAATCCGGGGCCGATTATTATTCCTGCCCCGGATTTCTAATCACTGATATGAAAATTTCACTCCATCAATGAGCGATTTCAATTATCGCTGGTATATGCCATCGATAATTGGAGTTATATATTTGAGCATTGAATTTGGGTTTACTGGTCTTCCATCCAGAATTATGTCGTGAACTTCATAAGCATTGCCAGTACTACAAACCCACACTTCTTCGTCTAGCGATAGTTTTATGGGTAATTCTAATACCTGGGATACTTTTCCGGGATGACCTTCCATATCATCAACTACAACAGTATTTTCTCCAAGCTCAATTACTTCTGCTCGAAGCCAACGCCAAACAATTTGAACTGGTTTCACTGATGTGTTCAAAGCAACCAGCTGATCTTGTTTGATTTTGATACGGTTTTTAACAAGTGAAGAATAAACGGCATCACAAGTAGAGTTATCCTCCACCAATGCTACCTGACAACCTGTATCATCACAATTTAACACAATGGCTAATTTAAGTTCCATGGCAAATCTCCTGTTTTTGCCTCCCACTTTGAGAATCAAAAAAGTCGAGAGGGTTAGTGCCACACTCGCGACTTTATCAATAATGAATGGATTGGTCTAATTAAGTCAGATTGATCCCATTATCTATGTGTAGATCGCTGTTCTAAGGCGTGGCAGGTCTATTGGGAAAACAAGTATATGGAAACTCCTATTGAAGCTACCCATAAGCAATCTCCTTCTGTCCTCAATGCCACGACTATCAAGAATAAATGATTGTCAAAGCCTGATTATAGCATGATTAAATTCTTGTATTTTAGGTTGAGAAGGACTTTTCCTGTCTCTTGCCTTTATGGATCGATCATTTAGCGGCGGCCTTTTTAGCCATTGGCAGGGGTTTGAATCCTTCTACACCCATTCCTATCAATCACAAACAACTTATAATCAAAAAGGGGAAAATCCATCCCGTCCATCGGAGTGATACAATTAGCAGAATTCTTTATTTAGGACTTCGTACAAATCTTGGATGGCAAATAATATTTGAGGAGCTAGCTCTTGTTTAAATTATTGCGAACACGAAATTATGGATTGTTGTGGATTTCCCAACTGATATCAATTATCGGCGATTTTGCGTTGTTTGCCGGATTGCCATTTTATATTTACAAAATCACGGGTTCTGTCCTGGCAACCGGAATTATGTTCATGATCCAAGTCCTACCGCCTTTGTTCTTGGGATCCATAGCAGGCGTATTTGTAGACCGTTGGGATCGCCGCTGGACAATGATTGGCTCTAGTTTATTCCGAGCGGCAGTGCTCTTGATAATGTTGGGTGTTCGCTCAGCCGAAATGGTGTGGTTGGTATATTTAGCTGGTTTCCTGGAATCAACAGCAAGCCAATTCTTCGGTCCGGCAAATAATGCGCTTATACCAACTCTGGTTGATGAAGATCAATTACTTACAGCTAATTCACTTGATTCACTGGGCGAAAACAGCGCCCGATTGATTGGACCGGCATTAGGCGGAGTCTTGCTGGCCTCAATAGGTTTACAGGGTGTTATCCTGTTTGATGTTGGATCCTACCTAATGGCAGCTATTTTTATGTATTTTATCCGGGTTCCCTCAAATGCGTCGGTATTAACCCCTATCCCTGAAGAGGTAACAAGCAATGTCATCTCAGTTTTCTGGGGAGAGTTAAAATCCGGTCTAAGACTGGTTAAAAACAACCAGCCAATATCCAGAATTTTTTTGGTTCTGGGAATCGCCATGCTGGGTGACAGCATTCTCACTGTCTTACTTGTGGCTTTTTACCAGGATGTCGTTGGGATAGGACCAACCGAGTTCGGGATGGTGCTAACCGTCAGGGGTTTGTCGGGTATTCTTGGCGGCCTTGCGATGAGTGCGTTCGGAAGCAAATTCAAACCCAGCTTTTTAATCCCATTTGGATTAATGGGTACCGGCATCGGATTGGTTGCCATGGTTATCTGGCCTATTTACACGATTTCGCTGTTGATCATGATCCTGATCAGCGTACCCCTGATGGCCTGGCTCATCAGCAGCCAGACCTGGATTCAAACCTATTCCCCGGAGGAATATCGAGGAAGGGTATTTGGTGCTTACGGCACATTCAGCGCCTTGCTGGCTCTGGTGGGGATGGCATTTGCAAGTGGTTTGGGCGATACCCTAGGCATATCTGTCACCCTTTATTTTGGAGGAGCTATCTACATGTTATCAGGATTACTGGCAGTTGTGCTTTTGCGCGGTACAAATCAACCTGTTGAGCAATAATCTGGTCAACAAAGACCTATCTTAATCAATAGACAATCGAGGATTCCTTTTCCCCGTATATTTTCCTCTAAAATCCCCCTCTCTCGATGGATAGCAGAGGCCTTTTAAGCCATTGGTTCAGCTTGCTGGTTCGAGCCCTTCCTCGCACATCGAGTGAAAAACCACCTGGAAAGGTGGTTTATTTAACATTCCAGAGGTTAACGGTTCCATGATCCCTGACTGAATCGTATTCACCGCTGCCAACAGCTATCTTCTTGCCATCAGGTGACCAGTGTACGCTCCAGTATGGCATTATATTATCCATATCGATAGCTTTTGACAATAATTCTCCGGTTTCCACATCCCAGATTTTCACCAGTGCATCATTTCCTGCAGAGGCAAGCATCTGGCCATCTGGTGACCAAGCTACCCCTCGCACCCAGTTTCCGTGGCTGATAAAGGTGTTGATCAGGGTATCGTTTTGAACATCCCATAAGCGAATTCTTCCATCCTGGTGAACCGAGGCTAATATTGTTCCATCCGGCGACCAGGCAATCCCGTTGGCATCGCTTCTGGATTCCGTGCCAATCAGTGTTGGAAGTTCTTCACCGGTTTCTGGATTCCAACGGCGGACTTTCCCATCAAAAAGACCTGCAGCAATCGTACTGCCATCCGGTGACCAGGCCACGCTGATGATCAGAGAATTCCCGCGCCATTCCTGGACCATTTCGCCGGTTTCCGCATCCCAGATGGCAACCCGCCCCGCGGTTGTTCCTGTCACCAGCTGCTGGCCGTCCGGGGACCAGTCAACGCAAAAAGCTTCCCCGGGTTCAATAAAATACAGTTCTTCATAAGAGCTGGCGTTCCAGATGCGCACTTTTCCATCCCGGCTGGCAGAGGCAAATCTATTGCCATCCGGAGCCCAGGCAACTCCCCAGACAAAATGGTTGTGCTCATTCAGGGTGGTCAATTCAGTCAGGGTTATTGCATCCCAGATGGTTATCCTTCCGTAGGCGGTTGTAGCCAGAAAGTTTCCATCCGGGGACCATTCCAGACTGTAAACCGGTCCAAAGGCTTCTCCTAGTAGAAATTTATTATACAGGGATCCCGGTGTCTCCGGCTCCTCCGGTGTTTGAGTGGCAGTAGATACTGAGACAGTTGGAAGGTTGGTAGGTTTTGGTGGGGCTGTTGTATTTTCTAGTTCCTGGATGGATCTTGATCCGCAGCTTGATATTAAAGCACTAAATACAAAGAGCAGAATGAAAGATGAGATTGATTGTCTGGGGTTCATAGATCTCCTTGAAAATCAGAATAGTAATCACCGCGGTTAGAAATTGTCCAGATGCGGCAGATATCAGAAACAGGATCTGATCTCCCCCTGGCATATCGGCCAGAGCCGGATTATTCTCCAGATAATGAGAAAGGTTAAAAAAACAGTATTGACATGAGAAGACTGGGCAGGGATTGATTTTTAGAGTACGGTCCTTACCAACCTGATACACCCTCCAGGCCAATTGTGATTGTCTGCACTGCGGAATGTGGAGTAAATGTTATCATTGCTGGCATTGATATAGCCGCCGCGTTTGGATTTTACCTGCTCGAAATTATCCTTGGGGATATCTTCCCTTGCTAAACCAGTTGGGTCATCTTGAGGGGAGTACGCATAATAATCAGCTGCATACCAATCCCAGCACCATTCTGCACCATTGCCCGCCAAGTCAAAAAATCCCAATTCATTTGGTTTCAGCTGACCTACAGGATGTGTCATTCCGTTGGAATTGGCATCATACCAAGCCACCTCAAGGGGATCATCACTGCCTGGAAATCTATATCCTGCGCTGTGAATTCCTCCCCGAGCAGCAAACTCCCACTCGGCCTCTGTTGGTAATCTGTATCCATTGACTGTGAAATCACACTCGGTATTCTTGCGAGCTCCAGAATAACTAGGGGTATACCCTTCGATTTCACTGAGCCAATTACAATATTCAACAGCTTGCACCCAGGTCAGGCTGGTTACAGGTCGATTCCCCCGACCCCATCCATGATCGTCCGTTAATGATTTGCCTGTGCTGGTGCAGTACGTATCATATTGATCCAGCGTGACCATGGTTAAACCCATCAGGAATGGCCGTGTGATATTCACCTGATGAATGGGTCTTTCATCGGGTAAGCCATCTTCTGAACCCATCATAAAGTTGCCGCTTTCAACCAAAATCATCTCCTGTGGGACACTTGTAGGTCCTGGTGTTGGATTTGGCGTATGAGTAGATGGGACCGGAGATTGGACAGCAGTCGAGGTCTTGATGGCGGCAGTTGGTTTGTCAACGGTAGTTTCAGGTTTGACGTTACATGCCCGTAATAAGATGGCAATAGCGGATACTCCGCTGATTTTCAACATGTCACGTCGCGTTATTTTTTTCATATTTATTTTCAATTTAAAGGACTCAGTCAATTAATTCCGGAAATCGTATATCCCATCCACTACGGGATAGGTCTTGCTGCAGGAAGGGCAAACCAGTTTGTCCTCACCTGGTTCAACCTCGGGCAGGGGTTTCTTGCAGGCAGGACACTGGAAAAACCCCTTAACGGGTTCTGCGGGGAATTCTTTTTCTGAAATGCTGCGAGAAAACACGCTGGGGGATAGCTGCCACCAGTTGCCGGTATACTGAAAAATTGAATCCAGAGCTACCAGGATCCCTGTTGGAATCAATTTCTTCAGGAAATTAATCCGGAAATGGGAGACAGTCAATTGGCGTTCCAATTTAAAACTGGCTTCAGCTAATAATCTTTTTACGCTTTTGGGATGGAAATCAAAATTCAATTTTTCAAACTCAATCGCTTCCAAGCTGAATGGATTCCATTCTTGTCTGCCGAGCCAATAGCGCAGGATCGCTTTCAGATTCTGTTTATTGGCATATTCGAGAAGGAAGGGGCTTGTTGGCATTATCACTCGCCCAATTTGCTTCAGGGCTGATATGGGATCCTGCATGTGGTGCAGAACACGGATCATTGTGGCGCCATCAAATAGATTGTCCACGAAAGGCAGCCGGTAAACATCTCCGGCGACATAGATATACTTATCGCTCTTCCCCAGGTATTCCTGGGCTTGCTGCACCTGGGTCAAGGAGTAATCCAATAATACGACTCTCTTGAATCCCTTGTAGCGGGGCGTATTTCGTCCCGCGCCTGCCCCGATCTCCAGCAGCAGGTCCCCATCGTCCGGAAGCAATCTCTTTAATGCGATTTGCTCGCAGCGGTCTTCATACTCGCGGCCGCCTTCTTTCCAGAAGCTGGTCTGGTAATCTGACCCTTCATAATCGATCACAGGGGGATGGGTTCCGCCTTGGTTATCCATTTTATTGCTGTTTGCGACCGTTGTATCCCCGCCCGACACCGCGGTATTGGAAACCGAGTTTTTTCATCTTTTTGGGATCATAAATATTACGACCATCAAAAAGCAGGGGTTTTTTCATTGATTTTTTGATTCGCTTGAGGTCAAGCTGCCGGAATTCATTCCACTCTGTAGTGACCATCAGCAGATCACATTCCTCGGCCATGGCATAGGGATTTTCCATCATTTCAACGGCCGGCAGTAGCTTGGCAGCTTCTTCCATGGCAATGGGATCATAAGCTTTAACAACAGCGCCAGCTTCTATGAGCAGATTGGCGATGGTGACCGATGGTGCGTCTCGCATATCGTCAGTATTCGGTTTGAAGGATAAACCCAGCAAACCGATGACTTTGCCGGAGAGGTCTTCGCCTCCCAGCATAGATTTGATCTGTTCCACCGCCATGACGCGGCGGTCTGAGTTTATTTCCATCACGGAGTGCAGCAGCTGGGGGTGGCGGCCGCTCTTCTCCGCCATAAAGGCCAAAGCTTTCACATCTTTCGGGAAACATGATCCACCATAACCGATGCCAGCGTTCAGGAAAGACTGGCCAATGCGGGCATCAAATCCCATCCCGTTGGAGACTTCCATCACGTCTGCGCCCAGGTCTTCACAGATATTGGCAATTTCATTGATAAAGGAGATCTTGGTTGCCAGGAAGGCATTGGAAGCATACTTGATCATCTCAGCGGTCCGTAAATCTGTGACCACGATTGGCGCCCTGAGGGGCAGGTGGAGCTGGGCAACCTTTTCAGCGGCATCCTCGTCCAGAGATCCGACCACGATTCTGTGTGGCTGCATAAAATCACTGATGGCTGATCCTTCCCGTAAGAATTCGGGGCAGGAGACGACCGAGAAATCACCAGCTTCAGGATTCTGTTCCTTAACAATGTCTGATACCCAGTCTCCTGTACCAACAGGCACCGTGGATTTGTTGATGATGATCAATCCATCCTTGATGTGATCGGCGATGGAGCGGGCAGAAGCGGCTACATACTGCAGATCTGCCTCACCATCAACACCTGATGGGGTTCCTACAGCAATGAACACAAATTCGGCATCCTTCAACCCTTCTTCATATGAGCTAGTAAACTGGATCCGGTTTGCCAGGACGTTACGGTCAACTAGCTCCTTTAAACCGGATTCGTAGATGGGCATTTTGCCTTCTTTTAATCCGGCAATTTTACTTCTCATCAACGTCTAAGGCCACCACTTTGTTCCCGAGGTCGGCAAAACAGGCTGCAGTGATGATCCCTACATATCCCACGCCAACAACACATATGTTTTTCATAGGTCTTCCTTCCAGCTATATAGAGTTAATATCCTTTTATCAGCCCAAATCTTACCATACCCAACCTCTTTATTGGAAGATAATCAGGCCAGGTTAACCCTAAGGAAACAGCTCTGGCAGAGCTTGGGAGATTTGATTGGAACTGCCCCTGGACATTCAAACGACATCATGGATGCACTTAATATATAATTAGATTGGCGCTGATAAGCGCGTTAGTAGTTAAGGAGTTATCCATGTCTGGCCCTAGAGAAGTTCATGCACCACGCGGAAATGAATTAACATGTAAAAATTGGCAGATCGAAGCTGCTTACCGGATGATCCAGAATAACCTGGACCCCCAGGTTGCTGGCGATCCAGATCATCTTATCGTTTATGGTGGCAGCGGTAGGGCAGCCAGGAACTGGGATGCATTTGATGCCATTCTGGAAAGTTTGAAGAACTTGGAAGAAGATGAAACCCTGATGGTCCAGTCTGGAAAACCGGTTGCGGTGTTCAGGTCACATACAGATGCCCCGCGGGTGTTGATTGCAAATTCCAACTTGGTTCCTTTTTGGGCGAACCAGGAACATTTTGACAAACTTGTAGCCCAGGGCTTGATGATGTATGGTCAGATGACAGCTGGTTCCTGGATCTATATCGGTACCCAGGGTATTTTACAGGGTACTTATGAAACGTTGGGATCCCTGGCGGAACAACAAGGGTGGCCTTCTTTGAAAGGAAAGTTTGTCCTGACTGGCGGCTTAGGCGAGATGAGTGGAGCTCAACCACTGGCGATTACCATGAATGAGGGAATAGGATTGATCGTAGAAGTAGATCCAGCTCACGCTCAGAGAAAACTTGAGATCGGTTATGTTGATGAAGTGCTGGAGGATCTGGATCAGGCGCTGGAGCTTGTGGAGGAATGCAAAAAAAGCGGCAAAGCGCTTTCAATCGGTCTGGTTGGCAATGCGGCAGAGGTGTTCCCGGAACTTGTCCGGAGGGGTGTGATACCGGATGTGGTCACAGACCAGACCTCTGCTCATGATGCTTTGGATTATGTGCCGTTGGGATTGAATATCCAGGAAGCGAAGGAATTAAGGTCATCAGACCCGGATCAATATAGAAGCAGGTCGCTTAAATCCATGGTCGAACATGTAAAAGCCATGCTGGCAATGCAGGAAAAAGGAGCTGTGGTCTTTGATTACGGCAATAATATTCGCCAGCAAGCTTTTAACCAGGGTTTGAAGAACGCTTTTGACTTCCCAGGATTTGTGCCGGCTTATATACGCCCCCTATTTTGTGAAGGTAAGGGACCATTCCGATGGGTGGCCCTGTCTGGAGACCCGGAGGATATCTATCGAACTGATGAATTGATCCTTGA
Organism: uncultured Chloroflexia bacterium; assembly: GCA_963824175.1. GTDB lineage: Bacteria > Chloroflexota > Anaerolineae > Anaerolineales > UBA11858 > B10-G9. Next base: position 50,528 of record CAWGOD010000017.1, read on the forward strand.
TTTGTTCCCAGAGGACAAGCACCTGAAACGTTGGATCAATATGGCCAGGGACAGCGTACCGTTCCAGGGATTACCTGCCCGGATTTGCTGGTTGGGATATGGAGAGCGGGTAAAGGCTGGCTTGGGATTCAATAAATTAGTGCAAGATGGGATTGTTTCGGCGCCGATAGTCATTGGTAGGGATCATCTGGATTCAGGATCGGTCGCTTCTCCCAACCGTGAAACGGAAGGTATGCTGGACGGCACGGATGCTGTCAGCGATTGGCCAATCCTGAATGCCTTGATCAATGCGGTTGGCGGCGCAACCTGGGTATCCTTCCATCATGGCGGCGGCGTAGGCATCGGTTACAGCCAGCATGCAGGCCAGGTTATTGTCGCTGATGGCACCCCGGAAGCAGCCCGCCGGCTTGAAAGAGTGTTAACCACTGATCCGGGAATGGGTATTGTTCGCCATGCGGATGCAGGATATCAACAAGCAATAGAAGCAGCTAAAAAACACGGCATAAAGATTCCGATGCTGGATTAATGGTATTTGGATCATTTATTTTCAAGTGATAGAGGGTTATTTTTATGAATAAAATCGGTATTCTTACCAGCGGCGGCGATGCACCGGGCATGAATGCCGCTTTACGTTCAGCTGTTCGTGTTGCGCTGGAGTTGGGCATTGGCATTTATGCAATCAATGAGGGTTATAGGGGCATGGTTGAGGGCGGGGACATGATCCGTGAGCTTTCCTGGGATTCCGTGGGTGGAATCTTGCAGCGCGGAGGAACAGTGATAGGGACAGCCCGCTGTGATGAATTCCGGACCCGGGACGGGCGAAAGAGAGCTGCTAAAAACCTGGTTGAAATCGGCATAGATGGATTGATCATTATTGGTGGAGATGGCAGTTTAACTGGCGCTTCTATCTTCCGGACAGAATGGCCTGAGTTAATTGCTGAATTGGTCAAATCAAATGAACTACCCAAAGAGAGTGTTGAAAAATATCCCAATTTGATATTTGTTGGATTACCTGGATCGATAGATAACGACATGTATGGGACGGATATGACCATTGGTGCCGATACTGCCTTGCACCGCATCACGGAAGTGATAGACGCCATCACCAGCACAGCTTCTTCCCACCAGCGCAGCTTCGTGGTGGAAGTGATGGGCAGGAAGTGCGGTTATCTGGCAATGATGGGAGCCCTGGCAGCAGGAGCGGATTGGCTGTTTATCCCGGAAGTGCCGCCGGATGCTGATACCTGGCGGGATGAAATGAGCGAAGCGCTTAAAGCCGGCCGTGAGGCAGGTCGCCGGGACAGCATAGTCGTCCTGGCCGAAGGCGCGCATGATAAGGATGGTACTCCAATCACCAGTCAGGATATCAAAGAGACCCTGGAAGAAAAAATTGGCGAGGATACCAGGATCACCGTCCTGGGCCATTTTCAGCGGGGAGGCTCTCCGAGCGCATTTGATCGAAACCTGGGAACGTTCCTGGGGCATGCGGCAGTGCATCGTCTGAACGAAACCAGTCCTGATGAACCACCCCAATTGATCGGTATGCGCGGCAACAGGGTGGAAAGTTCGCATTTGATGGAATGTGTTGATATAACCCAGCAGATCGCTGCATACGCGGATGAGAAGAAATATGACAAAGTCCTGGAGTTGAGAGGAACCGGATTTCAAACCACACACAAGATCCTCCAGACTATGATCCAATCTGAACCCAAACCCAGGAAAGAAGGGGTGAAAAGCCACAGGATTGCAGTTATGCACTCAGGTGGTCCAGCCCCGGGAATGAATTCCATCGTCCGGGCAGCAGTTCGTTGGGGAGCTGACCAGGGACATACTATGTTGGGTATCCAGAATGGATTCCCCGGCCTGATAAAAGGAGATATCAAAGAATTGGGCTGGATGGATGTACGCGGCATGGTCAGCTTGGGTGGAGCAGAGCTCGGCACCAACCGCACGGTGCCGACTGATGGTGATTATTACGCCATCGCCCGCACAATTGAAGAACAGAAGATTGACGCTATCCTCATGATCGGCGGCGAAGCAGGTTATGATAGTGTGAGCGAGATGTTCAACCGCCAAAAAGAGTTCCCTAATTTCCGGATTCCAATTGTTTGTTTACCAGCCACCATCGATAATGATCGCCCAGGATCTGAGCTAAGTATCGGTGCGGACACAGCACTAAACAGCATTATTCAGGCAGTGGACCAGATCAAACAATCCGCTGTGGCCAGCCGACGCTGTTTCGTGGTGGAAACAATGGGTAATTACTGCGGCTACCTGGCATTGATGGGGGGACTGGCAACCGGAGCGGAGCGGGTCTATATTCATGAAGAGGGTATTACCTTACAGGATCTCCAGGATGATGTCGATCACCTGGTGACCGGATTCAGCCAGGGTAAACGCCTGGGGTTGATGATCCGTAATGAAAGCGCCCATCCAGTTTACACAACAGATTTTATGGTTCGCTTATTTGAGGTTGAAGGGAAGGAGCTCTTTGATGTCCGCCAGGCCATCCTGGGGCACCAGCAGCAAGGAGGAAACCCCTCACCCTTTGACCGCATCCAGGGTGTGCGTCTGGCAGTACAGAGTATAGATTTCCTTCTCGATGAGATCGGGCAAAAAGAACCCCGGCAGGTATTCATTGGCTTGGAAGGGGGAAAGATCCAATTCACTGGAATGGAGGACTACCCACGGTTAGAAGATAAGGATTTCGGCCGTCCCAAAAAACAATGGTGGATGGATCTGCGGCCGATTGCTCGGGTGCTGGCCCAACCCGGCCCGGGACAGTGGAAATAGGGAGGAATGCCTGCTGAGGTTGTTGTCT
>CAWGOD010000018.1:0-159430 GCA_963824175.1 uncultured Chloroflexia bacterium
ATGTTCACCGGGGAAAGTTTTTTCATTACCACGTTCCTGAACACCGCGGCAGATGTAAAACGATTGGCTTTTGCAGCTCCTTACCCTGGCAAGATCGTTCCCCTCGATATGACTGCTTTAGGTGGAACCTTCATCTGTCAAAAAGATTCCTTTTTATGCGCTGCCCGGGGCATAGAGATCGAGATTGCCTTCAGTAAAAAGATCGGTGCAGGCCTATTCGGCGGTGAGGGATTCATCCTCCAACGCCTGGTAGGTGACGGCCTGGCTTTTGCTCATGCCGGAGGAACTATTATCGAAAAAGAATTGGCTGCAGGTGAGATCCTGAGCGTGGACACCGGCTGCCTGGTAGCTTTTGCCCCCTCAGTGGATTATGATATCCAGATGGTCAAGGGATTCACCAATGCTCTATTTGGTGGTGAGGGATTATTCCTCGCCAAGATGACCGGCCCTGGTAAAGTTTTCCTTCAGAGCCTGCCGCTTTCCAGATTGGCTGACCGCATCGCGACCGCTGCCAACCTCACAGCCCCCACTGGTGAAGTTAAAGGTGCAGCAGGACTGGGCGGCAAGATCCTGGGTGATATCATTAGCGGCTTATAAGGATTGGATAACTGAATGAAAGATAAAAACCAAAGCATCACTTTATTGTGGTTTGCCCGGATCTGTGGATTGATCATCAGCGGAATCTGGTTATTCCAGATCATCAGCTCGATAATCGAAGGTGGATTTCAATCCCTGCACCATCAGGCTTCAACAGGAGCTATCTTATTCCTGTTGATAACCACATTATCCATCGGTGTGCTTCATTGCCTGGAGTAATCCCATTACGGGAGGTAAGTTCATCATTGTTCTCAGCGTACTGCTGAGTATCTTCATCTACTTCTCAAATCCGAACTACCGATTTATCCCGATCCTCTATCAGGGATTGCCGTATTTCCTGGTTGGTTTGTTATTCATTCAATCACAGGCTGCCAAACAAGAAAAATAATTAGTCCCCCAGAACGGTCTTGGACTGCTCCCAAAGCTGATCCAATTCCTCGAGTTTCATCTTAGAAAGCTCGCGCCCAGCGGTGCGAGCTTCTTTTTCTATATACTTGAACCTATCTTTAAATCGTTTATTCGCCCCCCGCAACGCGCTTTCTGCATCAATTTTCATCCAGCGGGCAATGTTCACTACGGTAAACAAGATATCGCCGATCTCAGCGGCTTGGCGAGAAATATCATTTTCATCTTGAAGTTCGCTGATCTCTTCCGGAATCTTTGCCAACACACCCTGAAGATCTTCCCAGTCAAAACCCACCCTGGCAGCTCTTTGTTGATACGTCTCAGCCTGGGTTAACGCTGGCAGGGAACCAGGCACACCATCCAATAGCCCTTTTTCCCCTTCCCCATTCACTTCCCGATCCTGGGCTTTAATGGCTTCCCAGTTCTTGAGCACGGAGTCAGGCTCTTCCAGGTCCAGATCAGTAAACACATGAGGATGGCGGTGGATCAGCTTGGTGTAAATTCCCTGGATAATATCACTCATGGTAAATTCACCATATTCGCTGGCAATTTGGGCATGCAAAACGATTTGAAGCAGCAAATCCCCAAACTCTTCTTGCATGGCTTCCGGATCATCCGCATCAATGGCTTCCAAAGCCTCAAAAGCCTCTTCCAACAAGTTCGGACGTAAGGTTTGGTGAGTCCTGTTCCCTATCCCAGGGACAGCCGTCTGGGGCCCGTAAATGAGCAATGATCTCCTGGAAGGATTCCAAGGATGATCCTTCTTTCAAAGGCGGAATATACAGAGCAGTCCTGTTTTTGATCAGCTGGCTGCGATCGATCTCATAAAGGGGAAGTTCTTCGATCATTCTCCAAGCTGGTCCCTGCATCGTGGATCAACACAACCAGGTGCTGATCAGGGAAAAGGGACATCAGGGTCAATTTGGTATTTGAAGCGATCTCCTGATTATAGATCTGGACGATCAAGGCAGGTTTGTCAGGTGGAAAGGGTGGAAAATGGGTCGTTTGCATTTCCAGGGCATCCAGGATCATCACCTGCGGTAGTGGATCAGACTGCAGGGCAGCAAATGTAGGTTCCAGGAAGCTGACTCCAGGTATGATCTCCACAACCAGGTTCTCTTCCTTCGCCCGGGAGCAGATCATTGCCGGTGTCGCTTCAGCGATGAAGGGATCACCTGGCACGCCATAAATTACGCCATGTTCTTCTTTCGCCAGGCGAATGATCTCATCTGTGATGCGCTGGTATACAGTTTCAAAGGAGTCCTCTTCCATATAATAATCATCGAAAGAGATGATCTCTAATTCTGAAGGAAATCCGGAAATAGTGGGATGTTCCAAAGTTCTGAGATAGATCTTTTTGGCGTTATTTATTACCTCCGCAGCTCGCAGAGTTAGCAATTCAGGATCACCTGGCCCCAATCCCAGAATAATGATATCCGGTCGCCTTGAATTCTCTTGCATAATTTTCGCCTTTAATAACAAAACGGAGAACACTCAATCAAGCTGGGTGTTCTCCGCGTTTTGTTCCGTTTTCGCTTTCAGCCGAATGATAATTCAGCCAGAAATCACTAACGCTTGGTATAGGTCGGGGCCTTGCGGGCACCTTTCAGACCAGGTTTCTTCCTTTCTTTTTCCCTGGCATCGCGGGACAGGAATCCAGCATGACTGAGTTCAAGTCTCAATTCAGGATCCATTTTCAGGATCGCTCGAGCCAAACCCAAACGGACAGATGCTGCCTGACCGATCACACCGCCACCTTTCACGAGCACACTGATGTCATAGTCAGTCCGGCTGGTTGTCATAACGCTCAGCGGATCAGTGACGGTTTTGTTATCACGTTCGGTTGGGAAATATTCTTCCAATGTTTTTGTATTAATGACAAAAGCACCAGAGCCTTTGGTAATTCTTACCCGGGCTGTGGATCGTTTCCGGCGTCCGACGCCTTCATAATACTGTGCCATAACTACTCCTCTTACATAAAACGATCAATTTAGTTCAGAATTGATCAATAATTCCTGTTTACAGGTTCGGATAAGCTTCCTCGACAGGGACAGGTTTCTGGCCCTGATGGGGATGTTCTGTTCCAGCGTAAACTTTTAGTTTTTTATTCAACTGGCGGCCGAGTCGGTTGTGAGGAAGCATCCCTTTTACAGCATGCTCGATCACATACTCAGGCCGTTTTTCAAGTTGATTCCTCAGGGTGATCTTTTTCAGACCACTCTGGTAACCGGAAACGCGGTAATAATATTTATCGTCCATTTTCTTACCGGTGACCACAATCTGCTCCGCGTTGATGACGACCACGAAGTCGCCTACATCCACACCAGGAGTATATTCAGGTTTGTGTTTTCCGAGGATGAGTTTGGAAATTACGGTTGATAAACGCCCAAGGTTTTTACCTTTGGCATCAACCAGAACCCATTTCCTGCTAATATCTTCTGTTTTAGGATAAAATGTTTTCTTCACGTTCTTGTACTCCACAGTATTCCAACTGACTTCCTATTCTGAGGTCAATCTTGATATTTCACTTCTACTAATGATAATCCTTGCGCGGGCGCTAATCCCTGTGCTTCCGGCCCGGTAGGATTATCCAGGTACTTTTTTATCAAATCTTCTGGTTCTGCCTTTTGGCCAATCTTTACCAGGACGGCAACAATATGCCGGACCATATGGTATAAAAAAGCATTGCCTTCAAGTTCAAAAACCAGCTTATTTCCTTCTTTTCTCCAGGCTGCCCTGCTGATCTCCCGGATAGTACTACCGCCCGGTTGATGAGGTTTTCCAAAAGCAGCAAAATCATGACTTCCGATCAAGTGCCTGGATGCTTTCTTCATCAATTTGACATCCGTTTCGGGCCATACTCTCCAGATATACCTCTCCTGGAGTGGATCCCTGGTCGGACTGTTTGTGATCTGGTAATGATATTCCCTGGACAATGCTTGATACCGGGGGTGGAAATCAATTTTTGTCCGTTTGACCTCAACAGCCGAGATGTCTTGCGGTATAACCGCGTTTATTGCTTTTTGTAACTTCTTCTCTGTGTGACCCCAATCCAAATCGAAAGCGATCACCTGTCCTGCTGCGTGCACACCGGCGTCTGTTCTGCCGGCAAATAAAACTGACTTTCCCTTCCAACCAATTTTGAGCAAACCCCGTTCCAGTTCTCCCTGGACTGTCCTCAGCTCCGGTTGATATTGCGAGCCATGGAACCCAGTCCCATCATAAGAAAGTCGGACCTGGAAACGATCGCTCAATATTTTTACTCTTCCACCAGCTCTAGAACTACCATTTCCGCAGCATCGCTGGTGCGGGGGGGCAGTTTAAACATTCGGGTATATCCACCCGGGCGGTTGAGATAGCGCGGTCCCAGCTCTTCAAATAATTTCTTGACGATCACTTTGTCGTTATCCAGGCGGGATGCTGCAATTCTCCGGGCATGAACCTTCCGGGCTTCGTCTGCATCCTGGGATCGTTTTGCCAGGGTGATCAGTTTCTCAGCCGGCTGCCGGATGAATTCCGCTTTGGCACGGGTAGTTTGAATACGTTCGTTTTCAAATAGTTGTTTAATCATGGTTCGCCTTAGTGCTGCGCGATGACCTGAATCCCGTCCTAGTTTCTTTCCTGCTACCTTATGTCGCATAATTACTCCAAATCCAAATCGATTTCCAGGATATAGCCTTGTTCTGCCAATTTATCTTTCAATTCGGTTAAACTCTTGACACCGAAATTCCGGATAGACAGCAAAGCGTCATCTCCCTTTGTATTTAATTCCATAACTTCACGGACAGTTGTGATCCCAGTTCTCTTGAGTGAATTGAATACCCGAACTGAGAGATCCAGCTCTTCAATGGGGATATCAACGATCTCGTCCACGGGTTCCGCAGGTTCTTCCACTTCCACCATGGCAGCCAGCGATTCGGCTGTTACCCCGGCCAGATGCTGCAAATGACCCATGAGGATCTTTGCGGATCTACTTAATGCCTCTTCGGGTTCCAGAGTTCCATCTGTCCAAACTTCGATCTCCAAATTGTCATAATCGGTGCTCTGTCCAACCCGGGCGGAGCCAACTTCAAAGTTGACACGCTGAACCGGATTATAAATCGCATCAATGGGAAGTTCACCAATCGGAAGCCGGTCTTTGCGCTCCTCAGTGGGTACATATCCCCTTCCCCTACCAACTGTCATCTCGATGGTGAGCGGTTTGCTTCGTCCGTCAACAGTCATCAAGTACAGCTCAGGGTTGACAATCTCAATTTCAGAAGGCGTGATAATATCTGCAGCGGTAACCACACCTTCACCCTTAACTTCCAGGTGCATATTGGCAAGGTCGCCTTCGTGCAGTATCAGGCGCAGCTTCTTTATATTCAATATTAAGCGCAGTACATCCTCCTGGACACCAGGAATCGTATCATATTCATGATCGATCTCCGTGATCCGGATGGAGGTTACAGCAGAGCCTTCCATCGAGGATAACATCACCCGGCGCAGAGCATTTCCCAGCGTTATGCCGTACCCATGTTCCAGGGGATTGATCTCGTACTTACCATAGGCCCGAGCTTCAGCAATCCGCTCAATTTTTGGTGTTACCATATTATTCATTCCTAGCACGGTTCACCTCTCCCTAATCCTATTGTTACTTTTCAGTTCCTTGCCGATTACCTGGAATAATACTCAACGATCAGCTGTTCATTGAGATTACCATCAATCTCTGACCGTTCTGGTAAACGAACTACACTACCGGATAAGGATTCTAAATCTCGGTTGACCCATTCTACGGGGGTCCTGTTTTCTGCTTCTTTGGGCAGGTTCTTAAAGAAAGTCCGTTTCTGGGAACCTTCCCGAACACTGATATTGTCTGTGGTTTTGATGATCACAGATGGAACGTCAGTTCGCCGGTTATTAACATTAAAATGTCCATGAGTCACCATCATACGGGCCTGAGCCCGGCTGGCGGCAAATCCCATCCGATAAACTACGTTATCCAGGCGGGATTCCAGGATCTGCAGCAAATTCAAACCTGTCAGACCACGCCGCTGCTGGGCAGTGGCATAGTAGCGTCTGAACTGGCGCTCGGAAATATCATAGATCCGGCGGGCTTTCTGCTTTGCTCTCAGCTGGCGGGAGAAGTCAGATTCACGGTTGCGGCGGAACTGAGCACTCTTGCCATGCTGTCCCGGAGGATAGCTCCGGCGTTCAAAAGCACATTTTTCAGTGAAACAGCGTTCCCCTTTCAGGAACAATTTTTCACCCTCTCGACGGCAAACTTTACATTTTGCCTCACGATATCTTGACATAACAACTTCCTCTTTTATCTCTTATGCAACTAGCAATAATTACTTGGTTTATCTTTCCTTGCGGAGAGATCGCATTACACACGGCGCTTCTTGGGCGGACGGCAGCCATTATGGGGAATTGAAGTCACATCTGTGATGGAATTCAGCTTTAATCCCATGGCTTCCATAGCCCTTAAGGAAGCTTCGCGTCCGGGTCCAGGGCCGTTAATAAAGGCGTCAGCCTCACGGATTCCCATACCCATTGCTTTCTTGACTGCATCTTCAGCTGCTAAACGCGCTGCAAATGCTGTGCTCCGGCGAGAGCCTTTTAATCCAACTGCGCCGGGACTGCTCCAGCAGACGGTGTTACCCTGATGATCGGTGACCGTGATGATCGTGTTGTTGAAGGTCGCCCGAACATGGATCTGACCGGAAGCAAGTGATCTCTTTTTTCTCCGACCGCTTTTTTGGCGGGGTGCTTTTTGAGCCATAGTACCTCTTCTATCTTCTTAAGTTGATCTTTCAGCCAGCCAACTGATATTTTCATTGCCGCTGGGAGGAAAGGCTCCCCAAATAATGAATAACAACAGCTGGCCAATATTCCACTCTCGCCAATAAGGCGTAATGGAAGGATGCCCAAAGTTTAGGTTTTCTGCATACCTCGGCGTCGGCCGCGGCCGGCAACCGTTTTCTTGGGACCTTTGCGGGTGCGCGCGTTTGTTTTCGTGCGCTGGCCATGAACAGGCAAACCCCGTTTGTGTCGAAGGCCGCGATAGCAGCCAATTTCCACCAGGCGTTTGATATTCATCTGCACTTCACGTCGCAGGTCACCTTCTACTTTGAAATTCTTGTTGATATATTCCCTTAAACCTGTGATCTGGCTGTCGGTCAATTCTTCCACCCGGGTTTCAGGATCTATGCCTACTGCGCCTAGAATCTCCTTAGAACGGGTTAAACCAATACCATAAATATAGGTTAAGGCAATTTCTACACGTTTGTTTCGTGGTAAGTCAACACCTTGAATACGAGCCATACTTTTTTACCCTTGCCTCTGTTTATGCTTCGGATTTTCACAAATGACGTAAACTCGACCCTTACGTCGCACTATTTTACATTTCTCACAGCGTTTCTTTACAGAAGAAGACACTTTCATGATTACACTTCCTTGTCAAACATGTTTACTGCTTTCCAGCAAAAGTACTATTATATCTTATCGAATATATCCAGTCTAGGGAACTATTCTTCAGCTCTCCCTGACCTTGGTCAAAATCAACGGGCCGTTGGCGGTTACCGCAACGGTGTGTTCGTAATGTGCCGTCAAGGAATGGTCCGCCGAGATGACAGTCCATTCGTCTGATAATACTCTGGTTTTGTGTGTTCCCACCAGGACCATCGGCTCGATTGCGATAGTCATCCCTTTTTTCAGCACCAGACCCTGGCCTGGAATGCCGAAGTTTGGTACCTGGGGCGGTTCATGCATCTGTCTGCCGACACCATGACCGGTGTACTGCCGGGGAACATGAAAACCGAAGTTTTCCACATGTTCCTGGATCGCGGCCGACACATCCCCAAGATGTTTTCCGGGACGAACCTGCTCGATTCCCTTATAAAGGGATTCGCGGGTGACACGGATCAATACGGCTTTGTTCCTCACCGATCTCACCGACACCTTTAGTGAAGGCGGAATCGCCGATATAGCCATCCAGCGTTGTCCCGCAATCCACAGATACGATATCGCCTTCCTTAAGCTCCCGACCGCTCGGTATACCATGCACCATCTCTTCATTGATGCTGATGGTCAGGGTTGCCGGATAAGGGTACGGTCCTGGATATCCCTTGAAAGTGGGTATTCCGCCGTGATCCCTGATAATCGTTTCTGCAGTTCGATCCAGATCACTGGTTTTGACACCTGGTTTGATCAGTTTCTTGATTTCTTCCAGAGCCAGGGCATTTACATGTCCTGCTGCTTGCATTTTTTCGATCTCAAGCTCTGTTTTTATATACTGCTCATCCAAAGAAATCATTGTTGCATCCAAACCGGGTTCCAGTTTTCTGAGAACACACTGCCCGTTCTAATTTATTAACGTACTAATAACTTCTCATCATATCCATGCAGTTTCAATTCTGCATCGATATTCTGGAAAGTATCTCTAACAACACCTACCACGATCAACAAACCTGATGACGTGATCAACATGGTCCCTGTGCCGCCAGTGCTTAATTCAGTCAGTCCAACTGCGGACAAGAGCAATCCAAGTACAAAAGGCAATACTGCGATGGTTCCCAGGAAAAATGCTCCCGGGAATGTAATGCGCCGCAGAACTTTTGTGAGGTAACGCTGGGTGGGAGCACCACGGCTAACACCCGGAATCTGGGCACCAGCCCGTTTCAGGTTGGAGCCATAATCCTGCTGGGCAAATAGCACATCGGTATAGAAGAAAGTAAAACCGATCACCATCAGGAAATACAGAAGCCAGTACCAGGGGGATTGTCCACCAAAGAGTGCCTGGGTTTTTGTCGCCAGGTTCTGCACCCAGAAAGTCTGGGATTGCACAAAGAAGCTGGCCACAATAGCCGGGAAGGTCAACAGTGACTGACCAAAGATCAGCGGAATCATGCCTGCCATATTAACTTTCAGAGGCAGGGAGCCTTTTACAGGCATGGACTGGCGGTTGCCAACCCTGCGTCCGGGGTACATAACAGGTATATTGCGCTGTCCCTGCTGCACATAAACAATCGCATATATGATCATCACTGTCAGGACCAGTACAAAGGCCAGGGTAATCCATGGGTTTTCAGTCAAGCTGATAATGGATCCGAAGTTTTGCGGGAGTCTGGAGACAATACCGGCAAAGATCAACAGGGAGAGACCCTGATTGCGGATACCGTACTCGGAGATCAGCTCACCCAACCAAATCGCAAACATGGTGCCAGCTGTCATACTGGCAATGATCGCAATACTGGGAATCAGCGAGGCACCGCTGAACCCGAAGTTACTGATGATCGGGACACCCCCGGCCAAGTTGGAAAAGATCCGGATCTGGCCGATCGCCTGCAGCGCAGCCATGGGGATGGCCAGGATATAAGTCCAGCGTTCCATCCATTTGCGGCCTTCCTGGGGATCCTCTTCCATCTTCGCTTGCAGGGATGGAATGATGGGAACCAGGAGCTGCAGAATAATCTGAGCTGTAATATATGGGTATACACCCATTGCCAGCACAGAGAAATTGGATACAGTACCACCTGATAGCATATCCAGGATGCCAACAAATGTGCTGCCCGCACCGCCGCCAGTGATAATGGAAGCAATCGCTTGCCGGTCAGCGCCAGGGATCGGCACATGGGCTGCCAGACGATAAATTACCAAGAGCAACACAGTGATCAGCAATTTTCGCCGGATATCTTCTGCTTTCCATAAATAACGCCAAGCAGATGTTTTCATTTCTCTTCTCTCCTACGTTCAATCCTGTTCAGAATTGAAATAGATTCTCTAAACTTATGAAAGTAATCTAATTAACCTTCAATTACCTCTACGGTACCGCCAGCTTTTTCGATTTTCTCCACAGCTTTGCGGGTAAATCGATGCGCTTTAACCTTCAGAGGTTTCTTTATTTCACCACGCCCCATGATAACCACTGGTCGGCTTATGGTGTTGATTAACTCGGCTTCCCTTAATACATCGGGGTTGACCTCAGAATCCTTGCGGAACTGGGACAAATATTCCAGGTTTACTTCCTGAAACTCGACCCGGTTGAAATTCTTGAATCCGGGTTTTTTAGGCATCCGGCGGTAATACGGTGTATCGCCACCCTGGTGCCAGAGGGGAACTCCCCCACCCGCTCGGGAATTCTGACCGTTCATACCTCGGCCCGATGTTTTGCCCATTCCGGATCCGTAACCGCGTCCAACGCGTTTTCGGTTCTTTTTTGAGCCTCTATTGGGTTTCAAATCGTGCAGTTTCATAATCAAATTCCTTCAGATCTGCCTACTCAACCTCAACAAGGTGTTTCACTCGCTCGATCATCCCCAAAACACTGGGATGGTCCGGGCGTTCCACAATCTGGTTGATTTTTCTCAAACCCAGGGCTTCCAGGGTTCTGCGCTGGGGTTTGGTCCGCCCATGTGGGCTTCGCACCAGCTTAATTTTTAACATGGTATCTTTTTTCTTAGCCATGATCTTTACCTCGATCCCAGAAGGGGATCAGTTTTTCTGCATCTACGCCGCGATTGGCAGCTTCTTCATAAGGATCTTTCAGTTGATCCAGACCCTTGATCGTTGCTGCGGCAATATTCATAGCATTGTTGCTGCCCAGGGATTTCGTCAAGATATTGGAAATTCCAGTCACTTCAACTACTGCACGAACAGCGCCAGCTGCGATAACACCGGTTCCCTCAGAAGCAGGTTTCAACAGCACTTTGGCGCCGCTGAGTTTCCCGATCACTTTATGGGGAATGGTGGTGTCATAGATCGCTACAGGATGCATATCATTTTTTGCGTTGGATGCTGCTTTGCGAATGGCATCAGGAACGGATTTCGCTTTACCCATTCCGATCCCCACTCTGCCTTTATGATCGCCAGCAACCATGTGTACCCGGAAAGAAAACCGGCGGCCGCCTTTTACAACAGCTGCAACACGCTCAATGTTTATTATCCTCTCGTCAAATTCATTTTCATGGTTATCTTTATAACCGTTTGTCATAACCTTCTCCCGGTTTGGAAACTAAAACTGCAAGCCTTTTTCACGAGCGCCTTCAGCCAGGGCTGCAACGCGGCCAATATACTTGATAGCCACCGCGGTCAAAAACCACTTCTTTGACGCCTTTTTTCTGGGCGCGTTCCCCAATGGCCTCGCCAACCAGCTTTGCTTGTTCTTTTTTGGTCTTACCCTTGATTTTCTTCTTTACTTCCCCATCAATGGTGGATGCAGAAGCCAGGGTATGACCCTTATTATCATCAATCACCTGAACATAAATTTCGTTCAGACTGCGATAAACATTTAAACGAGGTTTTTCAGCCGTGCCAAACACCTTCCGGCGTACTCGAATATGTCGTCTTTTGCGAGCTTCCGCTCTAGTTTTGTTTTTCGCCATATTAAGCTACCTTACCCGCCTTGCCTGCTTTGTGGCGGACATACTCATCTTTATATCGGATGCCTTTCCCTTTATAAGGTTCTGGCGGTCTAACTTTGCGAATATCAGCAGAAATCTGGCCTACGGACTGCTTATCGATACCAGTAATGAAAATCTGCTGAGCGCGATCACCTACTTCGAAAGTGATACCAGAAGGTGGTACGATCTCGACCGGGTGAGAATAACCAACATTTAATACCAGGTTTTCACCTTCCATACTGGCCCTATAGCCAACACCGACCAGCTGCAATTCCTTTTTATAACCTTCTGTCACACCAATCACCATATTCTGGATCAAAGATCTGGTGGTTCCATGTAAGGAACGCATTTCTCGGGCATCAGAGGGACGCGTTACAGCAATCTCTCCATCCGCGAACGCAATCTCGATCTTGGGGGAAAAAGTGAATTCCATCTCACCTTTCGGGCCCTTGATCTTGACGTGCGAGCCATTTATTTTTACTTCTACGCCGGAGGGAACTTCAACCGGCAATCGTCCAACTCTAGACACGGTACTTTCTCCTTTTGTCCTTAATTGTGCAAATCACAATCCGGGACCATACCATCTACCAAACCTTACAGACTACCTCTCCACCGACACCTAATTTCTTAGCTGTCCGTCCGGTCATCACACCTTTAGAGGTCGTGAGAATGGAAATTCCCATTCCTGACAAGACATAAGGGATTTCGTCCCTCCCGGCATAGATGCGCTGTCCTGGCAGGCTGACCCGTTCTAGATTTGTGATCACAGAACGTTTAGTGCGTCGCTTGCCGACATACTTCAAGTCCAGGGTTAAGGTTTTATGGGCTGAATCTTCAATATCTTTAGTTTCATAGCTGCTGATGAATCCTTCTTCAGCCAAAATCTTCGCAATGGATACCTTCATCTTAGAGCTGGGCATCGCCACTTGGGGATGTTCAGCCCGCACTGCATTTCGGATTCGCGTTAGCATATCAGCAATTGGATCATTAAAGCTCATTACTTATCCTCCATCCAACTTACCAAGATGACTTGACAACACCGGGGATCTTTCCCTCGAGTGCCAACTCACGGAAACAAATTCTGCACAGACCAAAACGGCGCATATAACCACGAGGGCGGCCGCATTTTTTGCAGCGATTGATCTCCCTTACCTGGTATTTTCTTCTACCGTCTCGAGCAATCATACTTTTCTTTGCCATTATTGGTTATCCTCCTTAAACGGCATTCCCAACTTTCTAAGCAACTCTCTACCGATTTCGTCTTCCTGGGCAGAAGTGACTATAGTTACTTCC
The DNA here is from genome assembly GCA_963824175.1 of uncultured Chloroflexia bacterium. Taxonomy (GTDB): domain Bacteria; phylum Chloroflexota; class Anaerolineae; order Anaerolineales; family UBA11858; genus B10-G9. The sequence goes on from CAWGOD010000018.1 coordinate 12,678, forward strand.
ATACCACGGATCTTGCTGACTTCGTCGTAATTCACTTCTGGGAAAACCAGCTGCTCAGTGATGCCAAGGGTATAGTTACCCCTGCCATCAAATGATTTGGGAGAAACTCCTCTAAAGTCACGCACCCGGGGTAAAGCGACATTAATGAGACGATCCAGGAATGACCACATTTTATATCCCCGTAAGGTGACGGATGTGCCGATAGCTGATCCCATCCTCAACTTGAAGTTGGCGATATTACGCTTGGATTTATTGATCAGGGGTTTTTGCCCGGTGATTTTGGTCAAATCACGGACAGACTCATCCAGGAGTTTGCCATTATCCAGCGCATCACCCACACCAATATTCACTACCACTTTCTGGACGCGGGGGCACTGCATAATATTTTCCAAGTCAAAATCTTTGACAAGACTTGGTACGACCTCTTTCTGATAACGTTCTTGTAATCTATTCATTCTTCAGCTCCAAAGATCAGTCAAACAACGCATCGCAGCGTTTGCATACCCTGTGAACTTCATCATCCTTGCGGGAAATTCCCACCCGGGTGGCCTTTCCACAGGAAGGGCAAACCAGCATGACATTGGATATATGGATCGGACCTTCCATTTCAATAATGCCCGGTGCCATGGTCCTTCCCTGGGCTTGAATCTGCCCCTGGTGTTTCTTGCGGATATTTATCCCTTGTACGGCAACCCGTTTCTTTTCTCGGTAAACTTTGATGACTTCACCTCGTTCACCTTTATCAGCTTTCCTTCCACTGATCACTTCTACGGTATCGCCTTTGCGTATTTTAAATTTCACAATAATTACTCCTGCTTTGTACTTCCCTAAACAGTCTCTGGTGCCAGGGAAACGATTTTCATATATCCTCTTTCGCGGAGCTCACGAGCTACCGGTCCGAAGATACGTGTGCCTCTGGGGTTGGTGCCGTCGGTATCCAGGATTACTACGGCATTGTCATCAAATTTGACGGTAGAACCATCTTTTCTGCGCCATTCCTTAGCTGTGCGTACAACCACTGCCCGGACAACTTCGTGGGCCTTTACTGCTCCCTGTGGATTTGCGCTTTTAATGGTTCCAACAACCACATCGCCAACCCCGGCATAACGGCGGGTGGACCCACCTAAAACCCGGATCACTAGTAATTCACGGGCGCCGGAATTATCGGCAACATTAACTCTTGATTCTTGTTGTATCATTGCTGCCTCCGATTAAACCTGTCTCGGTAGAAACCGTCTTACGGATGATTTCTTCCACTGCCCATCGTTTTGTCTTTGAGATCGGTTTTGATTCAACAACTAAAACCTTATCTCCAATTTCACATCCCAGCTCATCATGCGCTTTGACTTTGCTATGCCGTTCGATGACTTTTTTATACAAGCGATGGCGGAAACGCCGGGTAATGCTGACCGATACGGTCTTTTCCATTTTATTACTGGTCACTACACCAGTCATACGTCGGCGATTACTCATGATTCACCTTCCAGCGCGGCTTTCAGCTCGCGTTCATGTAATATGGTTTCGAGTCTAGCGAGTAATCGCTTGGAAACTCGTAACCGGGATGTATCCAATAATTCACCGGTAGACTGTTGAAAACGGAAGTTCATCAATTCTTCCCTGGTTTCATCAATCTTGGCCCGGATCTCATCATCCGCTAATGCGCGGATCTCGTCTGCTTTCATGCGCTATCTCCTACCTCTTCTCGGCGGACAACTTTGGTTTTGATGGGCAGCTTATAAGTAGCCAATCGCAGCGCTGCCCTAGCAGTGCTCTCATCAATATCTCCACCGATTTCAAACATAATCCGGCCGGGTTTTACAACGGCAGCCCAATATTCGACATCGCCTTTGCCTTTACCCATCCGGGACTCAGCCGCGCGTTTAGTGATCGGTTTGTCAGGAAAGATCCGGATCCAAACCTTACCACGGCGTTTCATTTCTCTCACCATTGCCCGGCGGCAAGCTTCGATCTGCCGCGCGGAAATCCAGGCTGGTTCGAGAGCCTGCAGTCCAAACTCTCCAAAATGGATTTCTGCACCGCGGCGCGCTTTGCCTTTCATGCGACCACGCATTTGTTTTCTGTATTTAGTACGTTTTGGCATCAACATGTTACTAATCCTATCCTTACACCGCAGAAGTCATTCATTCAGCGTTTATTTGCTGACATAAACTCCATCATGCGCTTCTTTTTCTTCGTCTTCTTCCAATGTCGGTAGAACTTCACCCTTGTAAATCCAAACCTTGACGCCAATTTTTCCCATTGACGTATTTGCTTCAGTGATTGCGTAATCAATATCAGCCCTTAAGGTCTGGCGGGGAACACGTCCTTCCCGCATGTGAATGGTCCGGGACATTTCTGCCCCACCCAGACGGCCTGCGACTTCAACACGAATACCCTCAGCGCCTTCTCGCATTGTGCGCTGAATGGTCCGGTTCATGGCCCGGGAATAGCTGATCCGGCCTTCGATCTGGCGGGCGATATTATCTGCCACCAAATAAGCGTCCAGATCTGGTGCTTCGATCTCTTTAATGTCGACATCGATGGTCTTTCCGACCAATTCTTCCAAACTCTTGCGCATGATCTTCACATTGGCGCCTTTGCGCCCGATCAGCACACCGGGTTTTGAAGTGTGGATGATGACTTTAACTTTACCGGGGAAGCGTTCAATCTCGATCCGGGATATTCCTGCTTTTTCCGCTTCTTGATGGACAAGATTCCGGATAGCGAGGTCTTCCTGAAGGTGCTCAACATACTGTTCACCCTCGGCAAACCAGCGCGCGTCCCAAGTCTTTGTTATTTTCAGACGAAATCCGATTGGATGTACTTTACGACCCATAATTTCTCCTACTGCTCACATCTGCCCGTTCTGATTTCGGTCAGGCAGTTGTTTACAATTCTCCTGCCTAAGCCTCTTCGCGTTCTCTTAATATGATCGAAATATGTGAGGACCTGCGCAGGCGGGGTTTCACTCGACCGCGGGCACCAAACCGGCGCCACTTGCGAGTTGGTCCTTCATCAACGAAAATTTTATGAATGTACAGATCGTACCGGTTCAAACCAAAATTGTTTTCAGCATTGGCAATCGCTGAATTGACCAGGTTAGAAATCGGCAGAGCAGCCTTATTAGGCGTGAAATTCAGCACTTCAAGGGCTTCCACAACATCTTTACCACGGACCAGATCAACTACCAGTCGAGTTTTCTGGGCAGAGATAGAAATATGACGTGCTTTAGCTTTGATATCTTGGTGTTCCATCTCTAAATCTCCCTCGCAGCAGAGGTAGCGGTATCCGTCTTGCGTGAAACCCGCTTCACTGCTAAATGTCCGCGGAAGGTCCTGGTGGGAGCGAACTCACCCAGGCGATGACCAACCATATTCTCAGTGATGTAGATCGGCACATGGCGGCGTCCATCATGGACAGCAATGGTGTGACCTACTAACTGAGGGAATATCACGCTGGCCCGGCTCCAGGTCCGGATAACATTCTTTTCTCCGCGCTCATTCATTGCATCAATTTTCTTTAATAACTTGGGGTCTATGAACGGACCCTTTTTCAGTGATCTAGACATACTATTTACTCCTCATGCACTGCCGCAAGTCGGCAGTACAAGATCTTCTTAGCGGCGCTTCTTCTTTCCAACTCGTCGATCGCGAACAATGTACTTACCAGTTCGTTTGTTTCGGCGGGTTTTGGCACCCAGGGTTTTCTTGCCCCAAGGACTCTTAGGACTCGGCATACCAATCGGAGAGCGACCCTCACCACCACCATGCGGATGGTCACGTGGGGACATCGCTGAACCACGGACTGTGGGTCGGATACCCATGTGGCGTTTCCGGCCAGCTTTTCCTAATTTGATATTTCCGTGATCAACATTGCCAACCTGGCCAATCGTTGCCATGCATTCCTGCTGGATCAGGCGAATCTCACCGGAGGGTAAGCGCACCTGTCCGTATTTACCTTCTTTAGCGATCAAGCGGGCGGATGTACCTGCAGAGCGCACTAGCTGGCCGCCTCCACCGATCTTCAACTCGATATTATGAATTCGGGTACCTGTGGGAATGTTGCTCAAAGGCAAAGTATTCCCGGGGGCTAATTCCGCTTCAGGGCCGGATAACACGGTATCACCAACGCGCAGGCCAAGAGGGGCGATGATGTAACGTTTCTCACCATCAGCATAGTTCAGCAGGGCCAAACGGGCTGTCCGATTAGGATCATATTCAATCGCAGCAACTTTGGCCGGGATATTGATCTTTTCCCGTTTAAAGTCAACCACGCGATATTTTCTTTTATGACCGCCACCTCGATGACGAACTGTGATCCTACCGTAAGCATTTCGTCCACCTCTTTTGCGGAGAGGTTTCACCAAAGAACGTTCTGGTTTATCTTTGGTAATTTCTTCAAATGTATAGCCGGTCCGCCCACGCATACCCGGCGTTACCGGTTTATATTTTTTTACTGCCATTACCGAACTCCTTCAAAGATCGAAATCGTATCGCCGGGAGCCAGAGTAACAACAGCTTTCTTGTAAGCGCTGCGTCGGACCAAAACCCGACGGCTCCTCGCGCGGCGAGATCGTTTTGCTGGCATAACCATGGTGTTCACGCGTTCGACCTTGACATCAAATATGGTCTCAACAGCTTCCTTGATCATGCTTTTAGTTGCATTAGTTGCCACTTCGAAAACATACTGGTTCAGTTTTGCGTACTGGTGGCTGGATTTCTCAGTCAATATTGGACGTCGTAAAACATCATAAATCGAAGTCATCGCCCTACTCCTGTAACAGGATCTTTGAGATACGGTCCAACCCGGCTTTGACCAGGATAACCTTCTCATGTCCCAATAAATCTCGAATATTCAAATAATCCGCCAGGATGAGAGTGGCTTTGGGCAGATTGCTAATAGCCCGGACCAAAAGTTCATAGTTCTCGTCCCGTTCAGGATATACAATCAGGCAATGCTGGCTGCCAGCAATTTTCTCAATAGCAGCAGACATCAACTGGGTTTTCGGCTCTTTGAGGGAAAATTCATCAATGATAAATATATCCCCAATGCCAAATTTCTGAGTGATAGCAGATCGAAGTGCTGCCCGGCGCATTTTCTTGGGCATCTTCTTATCGTAGGAGCGGGGTTTTGGGGTAAAGATCTTACCACCGCCAACCCACTGGGCTGCGCGGATAGAACCTTGTCTGGCCCTTCCAGTGCCTTTCTGCCGCCATGGTTTGCGGCCGCCACCGGAAACTTCGCTTCTGCCTTTGGTGCTATGAGTACCAAGGCGTTGGTTCGCCAATTGGCGAACAAAAGCCTGATGCATCATATCCACATTCACAGGGGCATCAAAAATCTCACCAGGTAATTCGATGGTGTCGATTTTCTTGCCCTTCATATCAATAACATTTGCTTCCATAATCTTTTGCTCCAGCCGGTTATTGCTTCCGGGCTTCCTTAATAATGACCAACCCGTTTTTAGGTCCAGGTACGGATCCGCGTACGGCAATAATGTTATTCTCGGGATCAATCCGGGATATCAGCAGATTTTGGGAAGTGACTGTATCATTTCCCATCCGTCCAGGCATTTTTTTGCCCTTAAAAACACGCCCGGGAGTGGATCCTGCGCCAATGGAACCCGGTGCCCTGTGCCGGTCAGATTGACCATGGGTTTTTGGACCACCGGAAAAACCATAACGCTTGACCACACCTGTAAAGCCGCGTCCTTTGGACTTCCCAACGATATCCACACGCTCACCCTCTTCAAATACATCAACAGTGAGTGTCTGGCCTTCTTCTAATTCTTCATCCGTCCGGAATTCACGCAAAATGCGCAGAGGAGGCAGTTCATTTTTTTTCAAGTGGCCAAGTTCGCCGCCTGATAAGCGCTGTGTTTTGGTTTCTTCAAAACCCAGCTGTACTGCACTATAACCATCCTGATCTACGGTTCGGACCTGTGTTACATAACAAGGCCCAGCTTTAATAACAGTAACGGGAACCGCTCTCCCGGCGTCATCAAATAACTGGGTCATACCAACTTTCTTTCCAATTAGCCCTTTCATCTCATTTGTCTCCTAACGTTAATTTATTTTCTGGGACTGTCAACCAGGGCTTGGCTTCATCATCCCAAATAACGCAGTCAACGGATCCTTTGTGAACAGCTGGTTTTTGCGTTCTCTACGGAAACGTTCTTACGTTATCGTTCTTGCTGGATCAGGTTGAATTTCCCTTCTCCAGCGTAACTCCGCCCATATTGCGGCGGAGTTTGTATTACCACCTTACTTAAGGCTGCTATTTAGAAATTAACACAGCCCGCCTATTATACACTATTAAATTTTAATTTCAATATCAACACCTGCAGGTAAATTAAGACGCATTAGCAGGTCAATTGTCTGAGAATCGGGTTCAAGGACATCAATCAAACGTTTGTGGGTTCGGATCTCAAAATGTTCATGAGAATCTTTGTGCACAAAAGTTGAGCGCCGTACCGCGAATTTTTCGATTCGGGTTGGAAGAGGAACCGGTCCCGCAACGCGGGCTCCGGTCCTCTCTGCAGTTTCAACAATTCGTCGTGCTGATTGATCCAGCACTCTGTGATCGTAAGCTTTTAGGCGAATTCGAATTTTTTGTTTAGCCATAGTTTTACTCTAGATATCTCGGTGACCACGCCGGACGCAACCGTCAGACCACCTTCTCGAATAGCGAACTTTCCACCCTGCTCCAACGCGATGGGAACGATCAGTTCCACATCCATATTCACGTTGTCTCCAGGCATTACCATCTCTACACCTTCGGGCAGGGTGATCGTCCCTGTCACGTCGATGGTCTTGATGTAGAACTGCGGCCGGTACCCGGAGAAGAACGGTTTGTGCCGTCCACCTTCTTCCGGTTTCAATACCACGACCTCAGATTTGAATTTCGTGATCGGTTTGATGCTCTTCGGTTTGGCTATTACCATTCCGCGCTCCACCTCTTCTCGATTCATTCCTCGCAGCAGCAGACCTACGTTGTCTCCCGCCTGTCCGTCGTCCAGGATCTTGTGGAACATCTCAACGCCAGTCACCACGGTGTCCATGATCTCATCCTGCAGACCAACGATCTCTACCGGGTCTCCTGTGTGGATCTTTCCACGATCGATCCTGCCGGTCACCACTGTGCCGCGGCCTTTGATCGTGAATACATCTTCCACCGCCATAAAGAACGGTTTGTCCACTTCTCGTACCGGTTCTGGAATGTATTCGTCAACCACGCGCAGCAGTTCGCGAATGCTCTCGTATTCGGGGGCATCCACGTCTTCACTGGTGCTCTCAAGCGCTGCTAAGGCGCTGCCTTTCACGATCGGGGTCTCGTCGCCGGGGAAGCCGTATTCATTCAACAGCTCTCTCAGTTCCAATTCCACCAGCTCTAACAGCTCGGGGTCGCCCATCTGGTCTACCTTGTTCAGGTATACAACCACGCTGGGCACTTCCACCTGGCGGGCCAGCAGCAGGTGCTCTCGCGTCTGCGGCATAGGTCCGTCGGAAGCTGCTACCACCAGGATCGCGCCGTCTACCTGCGCTGCTCCGGTGATCATGTTCTTGATGTAGTCACGGTGTCCCGGCATATCCACGTGGGCATAGTGCCGCTTCTCGGTCTCGTATTCCACATGGGATATACTGATCGTGATGCCGCGCTCTTTTTCTTCCGGGGCCTTGTCGATCTGATCGAAGGCCACGAAGTCGCCGTAACCCTGCATCGCCGCCACTTTGGTGATCGCCGCTGTTAAGGTTGTCTTCCCGTGGTCAATGTGGCCCATTGTGCCCACATTCACGTGCGGTTTCGTTCGTTCAAATTTCTCTTTCGCCATAATTCCTCTCCTGACCTAAATAATAACTATCTTGTCTTGGCCAATTTATTATTTGGATTCTATTCTCCAACAACAATCTTTTTCGATAATTCCTCAGATATTTTTGAATAATGGTCAAACTCCATTGTAAATGCGCCCCGACCTTTGGTTGCGGATCGCAGTTCTGTGGCATACCCAAACATTTCAGCCAACGGAACCATTGCGCGAATTCCCTGGGTACCTCCGGGATGGGCATCCATGCCCTGTACATCTCCCCGCCGGGAATTAACTTGACCAATTATATCACCCAGGTATTCTTCAGGAATGATTACTTCTACTTTCATGACCGGTTCCTGCAGAACCGGCTTTCCTTTCTGAACACCCTGCCGAAAAGCCATCGATCCAGCCATTTTGAATGCCAGATCGCTGGAATCCACGTCGTGGGATGAGCCGTCTACCAGAGTAACTTTTATATCAGTCACCGGGTAACCGGCAATAACACCTGATTCTGCGGCAGCCATAACGCCTTTCTCGACCGCCGGAATATATTCACGGGGAATTGTGCCGCCCCGGATCTCTTCTTCAAAAACGATTCCGCTGCCAGCTACACCAGGTTCTAAGTTCAAGACTACATGCCCGTACTGACCGTGACCACCTGTCTGTTTAACATGCCGGTAATCCACTTTTTCAACCGGTCTGGTAATGGATTCTTTATAAGCAACCCGCGGACGTCCGACCCTGGCCTGAACTTTGAATTCTCGCAGCATGCGGTCAACCAGCACCTCCAGGTGCAGTTCACCCATACCAGAGATCAGAGTTTGGCCAGTATCTCCATCCACTCGGACCTGGAATGTGGGATCTTCTTCAGATAATTTCTGTAATGCAGTGGCTAATTTATCCTGGTCTGCTGTGGTTTTGGGCTCAATGGCAACCATGATCACCGGATCCGGGAAAGAAATATTTTCCAGGATGATCGGGGATCCGATCTCACATAATGTATCGCCAGTAAAGCTGTTCTTCAATCCAAGCACAGCGGCAATATCCCCTGCCCCGGCTTTGGTGATGTCTTCCCTGCGGTCGGCATACATGCGGATCAAACGTCCGATCCGTTCACGTTTACCTTTGCTGGGATTAGATACCGTTGTGCCCTGTTCAATCTCGCCCGAATAGATCCTGATATAAGCCAGTCGGCCAACATAGGGATCAGTGACAATTTTAAATACCAGGCCGCTGAGCGGTTCTTCATCATCCGGTTTGCGGGTGAGGACTTCATCAGTTTTAGGATCGATTCCTTCAACCGGTGGAATATCCAACGGTGATGGCAGGTAATCCACAACAGCATCCAGTAGAGGCTGGACACCAGTGCTGATCAATGAACTGCCGCATAATACTGGCGTTAATTCGTTTGAGATCACAGCAGCGCGGAGAGCTGTTTTCAGCTCTTCTTCGCTGATCTCTTAGTTCTTCAAGGTATTTAGTGGTAAGACCTTCATCGGTTTCTGCGATCACCTCAACCATTTGGCTGCGGGCGCTTTCTACCTGTTCTTTCAGATCTTCCGGTATATCTACTTCCACAGGAGGGGTTCCATCATGATCTTCCCAGATATATGCCTTCCGGGTGATCAGATCAACCACACCTTTGAATTGGTCTTCTTCGCCAATGGCAACCTGGATCGCAATAACGTTGGCTCCCAGGCGTTCACGGATCATTTCCACCGTGCGTTCATAGGATGCTCCAACGCGGTCCATTTTATTGACAAAACAAATGCGGGGAACTTTATAGAGGTCCGCTTGTCTCCAAACGGTTTCACTCTGGGGTTCAACCCCCTGTACTGCGTCAAAAACAACAACCCCTCCGTCAAGTACTCGAAGGGATCGTTGAACTTCTGCCGTAAAGTCAATATGGCCAGGGGTATCGATAACATTAATCAAATGACGCTTCCAAACAGCAGATACAGCAGCAGAAACGATGGTGATACCTCGTTCTCGCTCCTGGTCCATCCAGTCGGTAACAGTTGTTCCATCATCGACAGAACCGATTTTATGCGTTTTCCCTGTATAAAAGAGAATTCGCTCGGTTGTGGTGGTCTTACCCGCGTCGATGTGGGCAATGATACCAATATTTCGGAACTGCTCTAAAGCGTATTTTCTAGCCATACTTCCTTAATTCGATCTACTATACCTATACCCGGAAATGGGAGAATGCACGGTTGGCTTTTGCCATTCTGTGGGCTTCTTCCCTCTTACGGATCGCCAGGCCTTCATTATTTACTGCACTAAGCAGCTCTTCAGCCAGGCACTGATCAAATGGTTGTCCTTTTCGTGAACGAGCCGCTTCTAGAAGCCAGCGAGTAGCCAGTGTGAACTGGCGGTGAGTTGGTACTTCCATTGGGATCTGATATGTCGCACCACCTATTCGGCGGGGGCGGACTTCCATCCGCGGCGATGCATTTTGCATAGCCTGTTCAAATAATTCAACCGGGTCTTTTCCGGTCTTCTCGGCCATGATGTCAAATGCGCCATATACTAAGTTAGCTGCTACGTTCTTTTTTCCTTTCTTCAGGACATGATTGATGAAGGTCTGTACTTTTACATTGTTGTAACGTACATCCGGTTCAATCTTTCTCCTGTCAGCACTTCTCCGTCTCATCTGTTTTCTCCGTCAAGTTATAAAAGCTCTTAATAAGGACACAAAAAGCTTAGGGTGCTTTGGTTCCGTATTTGGAACGGCTCTGTTTCCGGTCGTCCACGCCGCTGGAGTCCAACACGCCACGCACAATGTGGTAGCGAACACCAGGCAGGTCTTTCACACGTCCACCGCGGACTAGAACAACAGAGTGCTCCTGAAGACCATGGCCCTCACCGGGAATATAGGCAGTAACTTCGATACCATTGGTCAGCCGGACACGGGCAATTTTCCGAAGCGCCGAGTTCGGTTTTTTAGGTGTCATGGTCCTAACAATGGTGCATACCCCACGTTTCTGGGGAGCTCCCTTGTCCTGCCAAATTCTACGCTGTTTCATGGAGTTAAATGTATAACGCAGCGCAGGGGCTTTCATCTTGGATTTCTTATCTGTGCGTCCTTTGCGGACTAATTGATTAATTGTTGGCACATTTCCTCCGTACCTAATCCTGATCACTTTTCAAATAGCAAGGCCATCGATTTTGCTAGATGGCCTTGGATCGCTCAAAAACCCTTATTCAATCAATCGTTTTGGCCTCTTCTATGTTGAGGCAACGACTTAGAATTTTAGCACGCCGTTAGTGAAGCGTCAAGCCAGTCCAGCTCTAATATCCTGGTGATTCCGAGAGAGGGAACCCGGTTTTAGCGGTTTCCCAATCCCAACAATCCTGTACTCATGCGCGGTATCTGCGCCCTACTGTCTTCCTTACCAAAACTAATTATTTCACCTTCATCCGTGACTGCTTCAATAGACAGACCCAGACTCTGCATTTCTTTCACCAGCACCCGGAAAGAAGCTGGAATGCCAATTTCCTCGATCGGTTCACCTTTCACGATCGCTTCGTAAGCCTGCACCCTACCCACCACATCATCAGATTTCACAGTAAGCATTTCCTGCAATGTGTGAGCGGCACCGTAAGCTTCCAGCGCCCATACTTCCATCTCACCAAATCGCTGGCCGCCAAACTGAGCCTTACCACCCAACGGCTGCTGGGAAACCAGACTGTAAGGGCCAGTGGATCGGGCGTGGACCTTATCCTCAACCAGGTGGTGAAGTTTAAGGATGTTCATCACACCAACAGTAACTGGGTTGTGATAGGGGTTTCCTGTTTTGCCATCATAGACTGTTTGTTTACCGAATAACGGAAGAGGAACTCCCGTTTCCGTAACCAACTTATCAGCCATTTCACGCAGAGCTTCAGTATCCTTCTTCTCAAGTTTCTTGGTATCACTGCCAGAAACAGCGCTAATCCACAATCTCAGGCAGGCATCCACTGTTCTTTCATCCTGGGCATCTCGTTCATTGTTGGGGATCTCCTTATCTTCAAAGAACAGGATATCCTCTGGTTCATAGCCATTATCTCTGAGCCATTCTCGCAGTACAGATCGGCGGGCATAGATCTCATCAGAAACAAGTTTATAAACGTCATAACCTCGTTCGCCGAGCCAATTTTCAAGGTAAAGCCGTCGAGCTTCATTATTATCCTGGAGATCTTTGGAATCATAATCAAATCCATCCAGCCATTCCCAGGCTTTCTTTTCTGCATCATCCCAGGCCTGATCGATCATCCAGGTCCTGGCTAGTTCAGCTTCAATTTCACTTTCCCGGGCACCATCGAACACCGGGGTAACTGCCACAAAACCAAGTTTTCTGGCAGCCCAACCCAGATGGGCTTCAAGCACCTGGCCAATATTCATACGTCCTGGTACGCCGGTGGGTGACAATAACATGTCGATCGGTGTCCCATCTTCCAGGTAAGGCATATCTTCCACGGGCACAACCGTGGAAACAACACCTTTGTTCCCATGGCGTCCGGCGATCTTATCGCCGGCAGTAATGCGGCGTTTTTGCGCTACAAATACCCGCACCATTTTCTCCACACCGGCAGATAGATCTGCATTATCTTCCCGCGTGAAGATATTCACTTCAATAACCTTACCGCGCTCACCATGGGGCATGCGCAGAGATGTATCTTTAACATCACGTGATTTTTCACCAAAGATCGCCCGCAGCAGACGTTCCTCAGGAGAAAGTTCCTTTTCACCTTTGGGTGAGATCTTTCCAACCAGGATGTCATTGGGGCCAACTTCAGCGCCGATCCGGATCACACCGGTTTCATCCAGGTCTTTGAGGGCCTCTTCTCCAACATTGGGGATATCGCGGGTGATCTCTTCCGGGCCAAGCCGGGTATCGCGGGATTCAACCTCATGTTCCTCAATATGGATGGAGGTATAAACGTCATTCTGGGCTAAATGTTCGGAGATCACAACCGAGTCTTCAAAGTTGGCGCCTTCCCAAGACAGGAATGCCACTGTGACGTTCTGACCGAGGGCCAGGTTGCCGTGCACAGTTGAGGAAGAATCGGCGATCACATCACCTTTTTTCACCAGCTGGCTCTTTCTTACAATTGGCCGCTGGTCTATGCATGTGCTCTGATTGGAGCGTTCATATTTCCAAAGTTTATACTCTTTGACCTCATTATCTTTTGTTCGGATGACGATCTTATCACCCACCACAGAGATCACTTCGCCGTCCTCTTCTGCCAGAAGTACCTGACCAGAGTCCATCGCCGCTGGTTTTTCCATACCGGTCGATACCCGGGGGATTTCAGGGTTCAACAGGGGAACACCCTGGGCCTGCATATTGGATCCCATCAAGGCGCGGTTCGCGTCATCATGGGAGAGGAAAGGAATTAATGCAGCGCTGATACCTACGATCTGGTTTGGCGCCACGTCAATATAATCTATATCAGTTGGTTTTACGAACAGGAAATCCGATGAGTGCCGGGCGGAAACCCGCTCTTTGACAAACTCAAAATGGTCGTTGATCTCAGCATTAGACTGGGCAATCACAAATCGGTCTTCCGCGTCCGCGGCCAGATATTCTACCTCTTCAGAGATATACGGCGTAACCAGGATATCTTCGATCTTGGCCTTTTTCATTGCCGCAGCCTGTTTTTCGGTCACTCGTTCTCCAGCCTTAGCAATTACCTTTCCGGTACTGGGATGGGTGACATCTTCCCTGAGTTGGGCGTCCACGAGCTCCGGATCGCCAGAAGATACAGCCTGACGAACCTTTCGATAAGGAGTCTCAATAAATCCATAATCATTCACCTGGGCATAAGATGCGAACCGACCGATCAAACCAATGTTGGGGCCTTCAGGGGTTTCAATGGGGCAGATACGTCCATAATGCGACTGATGGACGTCTCGCACATCAAAGCCAGCTCGCTGGCGGTGAAGACCACCGGGTCCAAGAGCTGATAAAGTTCGTTTATGCCGAAGTTCTGAAAGCGGGTTAGTCTGGTCCATAAACTGAGACAGCTGACTGGAGCCAAAGAACTCTCGCAAGGAAGCCACCACAGGGCGAATATTCACCAATGTGACCGGGGACATCTTCTTTTTACCGCGGATGGACATACGTTCGCGAATGACACGTTCCATACGTCGGATGCCGACCCGCAGTTTATTCTGGATCAGCTCATCTACAGTCTTTATTCGACGGTTGCCCAGGTGATCGATATCATCGGGATCAACCATATTATTATTGATTTCGATCATCCGGCGGATCAGGTAGTAAATATCCCATTTTGTAATGGTGAGGTGGGATACCGGCACCTTGCCTTCCAGATCGTATTTTTGATTGAGTTTATAGCGTCCAACTCGTTCCAAATTGTAGCGGCGATCGTTAAAGAGCTGATCTTCCAGGAATTCCCGGGCATTTTCAACAGTAGCCGGGTCTCCGGGACGCATGCGTTTGAAGAAGTCGATCAGGGCTATCTCAGCGATGGTCATGCCATCGGGAATTTCCCAATCAGGTTCCTGAGCGAAACAAGCCGGAATGAACATGCGGTCCGGATTGGTATCGATATCTTCAAATAGAGCGATCAGTTCTTCGTCTGTTCCCTCTTTGATGGGAGAGTCTTTCAGACCATCGTCCACTGCCGCCAAAGCGCGCAAGAAGATGGTCACAGGAATGGTCCGCTGACGGTTGAAACGAATAGTCAGATATCCAGTCTTGCGGGTTTCAAATTCCATCCAGGCGCCCCGATCGGGGATCAATTTTGAAACAGCCAGACGCCGGCCTGTAGCTCGGTCAACTTCGGCTTCAAAATACACACCCGGGGAGCGGATCAACTGAGAAACGATCACTCGTTCGGTACCATTAATAATGAATGTCCCTTTTTCGGTCATCTCCGGGAACTCACCCATGAAGATTTCCTGCTTGATGGGTTCCGGCACCTTGGCGCCAGCCAACAAGACAGAGACGTATAAAGCGGATGCATAGGTTAGATCTCGTTCTACACATTCCTGGACAGAATACTCCGGTTCTTCAAATCTGAAGTCCAGCCCCCACTGTTTTGCTTCGGGGGTATCACTTGGGAAATATAACTTCATCTTCCCGTTATAAGATTCAATTGGTGAGATCTCATGAAATAGATCTTTGACCCCATCATCCTTTAATCGTTTAAAGGAATCCAGTTGAACCTTAATCAGGGGTGGTAAAGGATAACGATAACTAATGCGAGCGTAACTTTTGGCTTTATCTACCTGAGCCATAGAATCTCCCTCTTCCTTTTTCTACTTGACCAAACTGCCCTGCAGCGGTTACTATACGCGTTAATATGCCCCGGTTTAGAACCAGGGCAAAGAAATATGTCGGTGAATATCAGTACTGATACATTTTTAAACAAAAAGTATCTTCCGGGTCGATTTTAACCCAGACACAATATTATATAAAAAATAGGCTCATCGGTCAAGGCATCCAGAGGGAATTTCAAGGACTGCCAAAACCAGGATAAAGATCATGGAAAATAACCATAAATCAGGTTTCATTGCTGTCATGGGGCGACCCAATGTTGGCAAATCCACATTACTGAATCGTCTTTTACAGCAAACCATAGCAGCTGTTTCACCCAAACCCCAAACAACCCGCCTGCAGCAGTTAGGTATTTTGACGCTGCCAGAAGGACAGCTGATCTTCATTGATACACCCGGATTGCATTTTCCGAAACACAAATTAGGTGAATTCATGAATCAAGACGCCCTCCAGGCATTAGAAGATGCCGATCTGGCACTACTGATCCTGGATGGAAGCGAACCCCCGAACGAAGAAGATCAAATCTTCGGAGAAGCATTACAGGAATTGGAAAAGAAACCACCGGTCTTTCTGATTCTAAACAAGATCGACAAACTCGATTCTAAAGAACTCCAGGACCGATCTGCTCAATACCAGGCTTTACTGCCCGACACAGCACTCATTCCAATTTCCGCAGCAACTGGTGATAATCTGGACCAACTGGAGAACAGGATCCTCGAGATCCTTCCCGAAGGTCCCCTGCTCTTCCCGGAAGACCAGGTTACAGATCTTTACGAACGGGAAATCGCTGCTGATCTGATCAGGGCTGCCGCAATGCGTTTACTGCAAAAAGAGCTGCCGCATGTAATTGCCGTCCGCATGGACGAATATAAAGAAAGAGATAACGGATCAGCTTATATTGAAGCGACGATCTTTGTTGAACGAGATTCTCAGAAAGGTATCCTGATCGGAGAAAAAGGGAATATGATCAAGAGAATCGGATCCGCTGCCCGGAAGGAGATTGAATCAATGAGCGGCAGGAAGGTTTTCCTTAGCCTGCGAGTCAAAGTAAGGAAAAACTGGCGGAATGACCTCAATGCCCTGCGCTTGTTCGGGTTTAAGAAGAAGAAATAAAACTCTCACTAATTATTCGTCAGAGAAAACTTCAAATAACGCTGAATACTCCACTTCATTACCAGCCTGATCTTGAGCGGTGATCTGCAGCTCATATTCTCCCGGGACCAATGACCAGGGAACGATATATGGAGCCACTTTCCGGGAGGAAAGCAAGTCTCCATTCAAATAGAATTCAACCTGATCGATCTCTGAATTATTTTCAAACTCCACTCCAAACAGAATCTCATCACCCTGCTGGAAAGGGATCTGTCCACCAGCCAGGTCTGTTGTAAAAATCATCGACGGTGGAGTGTTATCTACTGAAACCACCAACGAAGTTTTTTCGATCTGTTGTCTTTCCTGGATCAATACCAGCTGGAGAGCATAAATCCCATCCTCCAGATCTGTTGTATCCCAAGTTCCAAGGCGTGTAAAAAATGACGGGGTTGTAATTTCAGGCCCGATTTGGATCCATGATCCAGGATTCAAACCCATTCCATACTGCAATCTGGCAGATACAAAATCATCCTCAGGGATCGATCCGATAATTCTGACCCTGCCTTTCACAAAAGAATAATTTTCTGGAGTCGTGACCGATAATCCATCATCCCTTTCGTCCGGGATCTCGAGGTCATATAGGGTTGGCGCAGTTTCAATCCCTGTTTGATCAGCCCAAGATCTCGCTTCCGGAGGTACGCTCAAATAAACCCGTTCTTCAATTTGCCCGGAAGGCGTGAATACTGATGCCAGTAATCCGGTTTCTCTATTGATCTCAAAAGATTGGAATAAATTGTCAGCTCCTGCAGGTTCATTACCCTGTATGAATACCTCCCGGACGATCCTGGGACAGTTTTCGGTAGGCAGCAGCCCGGAGGGGTAGCAAACATCCAGGGTGATGATATTGGCCGGAAGCGGCCAATCCTCTGCCGGCAGATCTCTCGAAATATATTGAGTGATCGCCCGCCATAGATTTCCGGCGATCTGCTGATAATCAGCTCCACCTCCTACTCCATCGGGATTACCAACCCAAGAGGCAGTGACGATCTGGGGAGTATAGCCGATCACCCAGGAGGAGCTTCCATCGGCCACAGCTCCTACCTTCACAGCAGCAGGCCGGCCGATCTGAAATACATCCCTGAGAGAAGAGTCTGAGCGAACTTCTCCATCACTCAACGAATCGTTAATAAGGAAAGCCAATTCTTCACTGATGATCTTCTTTTCAATAAATACATTTTCGCTGGAGATGATTTCTCCGGACCGGGTTTCAATTCGCTGCACTGCTGAGGGCTGGATTTCTAAACTGGAATTTCCTGTTGATTTTCCACGCAGATATCCCTGGTTACCAAAAACTCCATATCCCTGGGCGAGGTCAACCAAATCCAGGTAAGGATTCTTGGGAAACACAGGGCAATCAAAACAAACATCTGCTCCCAGAGAATATCCAAATACTGTTAAAGTGCTTGGATAAATATTCTTCGCCTGAGCTGACCAAAATTGGATAGAGGGGGATAAATAGTCATTCACCAGGGCTTTGCGCATGCTCACCGGTCCCTGGTAATTACAATCCAAACCACATCCGGGATGAAGCAGTTCAACCGAAAGTTCTTCACTGACAGGAATATCCCAAACAAGGGATGCTGGTTCAAATCCCTGGGTAAATTGATTCAAATATAAAAAGGGTGTGATCAAGGTTCCGGGATTCCTGGGTTCAGACAGACCAGGTTTCTTCCCGGAATCTGTAATCCCAGCCATCGCTCGAAGCTCACCGGTATTGGGATCAAGAAGAACCAGATCGATTTCCAGGGAATCCTGTTGTTCCAGTATCTGTCCCGTATAGCGCGGCATTAAGCGAGCCGCTTCACAATCATCTCTGGTTGGCTGCTCCTCACCATATACCCGCCCAACCATTATTTCTGAAGTGCATTCCAGCATCTGCTGCAGATCCAGATCAATAGTTGAGAAGATCTGATATCCTCCCCTTAACAGGCGGTCTTGAGGAACAGAAATACTGGCCTCATCAAGGATGTAATCTACATATTCAGGTTTTGGCTGGCTCTGCCCTTGATCAGGATCGGCATAAAACAACTGCTTCTTCCTGGTTTGTTCCGCAAGTTGGGAAGTGATGAAATTTGCAGCCGCCATCTTTTCCAGAATATCCTCCTGGTTTTCCTTGGCTGCGGTTGGTGCATCAAATGGGTTCAAAGATGGGAATTTAGCAACTGCCGCCAACAGGGCAGATTCAGCCAGATCCAAACCTACTCAGATCTTTTCCAAAATAATACAACGAGGCCTGGGCTGCGCCATAAATCTCCCGACCGTAATATGCACTGTTTAGATACCATTCCAGGACTTTTTGTCTTCCGTAATTGGCGATCACCTGATCAGAAAGCAAGTTAACCCGGATCTCATAATAGGGATGACCAACCTCTTCCCACAGTAAAAAATCCTCAACAAGCGATTGAGTGATCGGATCAGGTTTATTATCCAGAATGCTAGTGATAAAACCTTCCGGTTTTTCCAGGAAAGTAACATCCACCGCAGTCAATGTGGCCTGGATCAATTCCTCTGGCACATCACGGAAGAACAGCATATTCCCATCAGTGATATTCACATATCGACGATAGTCTACTGCCGGGTTTTCAAACCTCCACAATTCCTGTACCCCCTGTTGGTCCATTATCCGTGGTTGGCATTAACAGGGATCCGTTCTGGGGGTTTAACAACACCTCCATCTTCTGGGGTGTAGGCAGACCTTCAGTGATTTCAGAATAACGGCTCACGGCATAGATAACTCCCCCTGCCATGCCAATGCTCAAAATTGCAGCTAATAATAAACCGATCGTTCCCAGGGGATTGGATCGGTTCTTTTTCCTTTGGTTCGTTCTGAACCGAATAATATGCGATTTTATATCCATAGGGGAGATAAATCCTATTGGATCACTTTGGAAATGTAGTCCATCAATTCCCGGGCTGATTCCAAGTTCTTTTCACTGGGGCCGCCCAACATGGTCGCCAGTTCCTTTACCCTTTCTTCCCCATTGATCTCCTGGACTCGGATCGACGTCCGACCATCTGCCATACCTTTCAACACCTGGAAATGCTGCTGACCAAAACCGGCCAATTGCGGAAGATGCGTGATACAAATGACTTGATGCTCGGGAGTGAGCCGATAAAGCTTCTCACCCACAACTGCGCCAATTCTGCCACCGATCCCTTGATCGATCTCATCAAATACCAGGGTGGAAATGTGATCAGCCTTGGCAAGCACATTCTTTAATGCCAGCATCAATCGGGCGGTTTCCCCACCTGAGGCGGTTTTCGCCAACGCCTTTAAACCTTCACCCGGATTGGTTTCGATCAGGAACTCAACTTTCTCCAATCCGTCCGGATAGAATTCAAGTCTTTTTCCATCCTCAACCGGCACACCTGAATCGGACTCTGTCTCCACAAAAGAGACTTCAAAACGTGATCCTGCCATTTTTAGATCATCCAGCTGTTTTTCCAATTCAGAAGCAAGTCGTTGAGCTCCAGCTTTTCGACCCTGGGTCAGCTTCTGACCCAATATACCCAATTCCACAAGCTGACTGCCTTCGATTTCTTCCAATTCCCCGATTCGGGTACTCCTGCCAGTGATTTCTTCCAATTGCTGACGGGCTTCTTCCATGTAATTTAGGATATCAGGAATGGTTTCACCGTATTTTCTCTTCAACTCGTGAAGCAAAGCCAGGCGATCCTGGGTTTTTTCAAGCTCATTGGCGTCAAATTCCAGCGTATCCAGATAAGACCGCAGACTCTTTCCAAGCTCAAATAACCCATCACTGAGTTCAGCAGTCCGTTGATTTTGGGTTTCCAGAGCTGGATCTGTCTTTGAGAGAACTTCCATCGAACTGACAATTTGGCCAACCAGATCCATCACTGTGGGTTGGTGAGAAGGTGCATCATCCAGGAGGATAAGAATATTCTGGCCTAGATCGGCAAGTTTTTCGGCATTAACCAACCTGTTGCGGAGTTCGATCAGCGGTTCTTCCTCTCCTTCCAGAGGGGCTGCCAGACCAATTTCCTCTACCTGAAAAGACAGCAGCTCCTTTTTCTGATCTGCTTCCAGATCAGATTGCCGTAATCTTGCCAGAGTATTTTGGGTTTCTTTCAGCTGTTGATAGACTTTCTGGTATTCATTCCAACTGTCCTGTTGTTCCCGAAAAACGGTCCAGCAATCCCAAATGCTGGTTAACTCGCATCAAAGAAAGATGTTCAGATTGACCGTGAATATCCACCAGGTATTGACCCAGCTCAACCAATACTGCGGCATTAGTCCTGTGCCCATTCACTCTGGCGATATTTCTTTTATCTTTTCTCAGTTCCCGGGTCAGGGTCAGAAATTCGGTTCCATCAAGTAACTCTTCCTGTTCAAGAAGCTTGATGACCGGATCCCTGACAGTTTCTGGGATCCTGAAGACAGCCTCAACACTGGCAAATTCACTGCCCTTTCGAAGCGTGGACATATCCACCCGCTGGCCGAGTAGCATATCCAGAGCCCCCATGATGATGGATTTTCCAGCTCCGGTTTCTCCCGTTAAAATAACCAGACCCGGATCGAATTCCAGGTTGAGAGCATTTATGATCGCAAAGTTTTTAATTCGGAGTTCTACGAGCATATTAATTTCTTAATTGGTAATACACATAGCCAGTAAGGATCACTGAGTATGCCAGATACCATAGCATGGAATAGAGCCCCCCCCCAAAGATAGTCCCATAATATCGGAAATCCCTGATGAGAATGCCAAAAACAGGGATTAAACTACCTAATAATGCAGATCCGCTCATAACATATTTCAAAAGGGGGATCGACGATTATTAATCGCTTTTTTAACTGCCCAGACAATCAGGTAACCAGCGCCAATGGCGATCAATATCATAAGATAGATACCCAGATTGCTCGCGAATAAACTTCCCAGAAATGAAATGACTCCAGTTATAGCAACAGCAATAACCTAGTCAAACCATTTTGTGGTGATAAAGATTTTTTGCTGGGAACGGATACATTCATGGCAGCGGTACCCCGTAGGTGTATGCGTGGCACATTTAATACAGATAGGCCGGTTGCAGCGGTTACATCGCAGCTGAGTTTCTACTTTTGGATGGAAAGTACAAGTAAGGGTGGTTTCTATTTCAGACATTTTTTTTGATAGTTGGATTTTGGTCCATATATGGGATCAAGTTCCGGTAGAAATATCCCGGATCCTGAAAACGAATAAATGTGGCTGCATGATCGCTGGCTTTGATCTCTATCCTGTCTTCATTTACCAGGCTCACAGGAGGCTGGCCATCAATACTCATAACAGCCTGGTGGGACGTGTTAACAATGACGGCGATGCAGACATCTTCGGATAAAACCAGGGATTGTTCAATGGAAAGATGAGGTGCAACAGGGACAAGAATAACATTTCTTAATTCAGGAGAGAGAATAGGCCCTCCTGCAGCCATGGCATAAGCTGTTGAACCAGTAGCCGTGGAGGCGATCACCGCATCCGCAACGATCGTACTCAAATGGCGGTTATTGATCTCAATGATCAGCTGAACCGGACGGATGGTCTCCCCTCTGCTGATAACAGAATCGTTCAGGGCACTCCAGCTCCCAAGTTCTTTTCCATCCCTGAAAAGAGTGGACTGCAGCATCATCCTCTTTTCCAACCGGAAATCACCTGCCAGAACACGATCCAGGGCACTGCTCCATTCATCTCGTTGGACCTCTGTTAAAAAGCCAAAGCTACCCAGATTGATACCCAGGATCGGTGTGCTTGATATCGCCGCAATATGACCTGCACGGAGCATAGTGCCATCTCCGCCCAAGGCAATCAGCAGATCCTGGCTCCCGTTGGATATCCCCTCCCGAAGATCTGGCTCATCCATCTTTCCCAGGAGCACATTTATTCCCTTTTCTTCAAGGGACGCGCCAATCTCTTCCGCAAGCAAATACGCTTCCTGGTTTAAAGGATGAACAGCTATAGCGATGTTGTCAAATTTCAGGATCTTGTTTGGCATAAATTAATATTGATTGGATCAAATCAAAGATTTGTCCAGTTTCGTCACCTGTCTACTCTTCAGGTGGCTGGAATAAATGGTCAGCAAGGGAAGTCGATCCAGGTAATTTGATTTCACCAAAGCTAGTTTCATATTTTGCCAGGTTATCACCAAGTGCTTTATAAATCAATTTTGCGCTTAATGGGGATAACAACACCCTGGATTTGAACCCGGGGGCTTTCATACCGGGCAGCATCTGGGCAAAATCAAAAATAAACTCGGATGGTGAATGAGTGATCCGGGCCAGATTGGCATATACAGCTTCCAGATCTGGAGGGATTATGATCCCGGGGATCTTTACTTGAGATTTTTCTTTTGTCATGACAGACGCCTCTCAGATAAATATCGAACTGGCTAGAACGGAATATCATCCTCATCTACCTGCTCAGAAAATCCTCCACTATCTGGGGATTGATTGGATTGGTCCTCTGATCGGGAAGATAAGAAGATCACATTCTGAGCAGTGATTTCGTAACTCGCACCAGTAGTTCCATCATTTCGGGTAAACACTCGCGGGCCGCCAGTTTCGGGATCAACATTTAAACGCCCTTCAATCAATACCTTGCTACCTTTCTTTAGATACTGGTTAACTGTTTCACCCCTTGCACCCCACACAGAAACCCTGAACCAGATCGTTTCTGTAATCTTCTGTCCATTCGAATCTGTATAGACACGGTTAGTTGCAACATTGATATTTGTTACTGCCTGGCCGCTGGGTAAAAACCGCATCTCTGGGTCTCGTCCTAAGTTCCCGGCGATAGTAATTTTGTGATACACAATTCCTCCTCTTGAGCAGATTTTTTCTGCTCTTCCTGGTAATCAGATAATTGCCCTCTTATTACCGAGTATTATACACTGTCTCACTTTCAGGGTCTGCCTTCATGATAAGCTGATAATTATATCAATCTAGGAACAGATACTAATATTTTCCTGAGTTCCCTCGTTACGTATTTTTATTCTTTTGGAAGTACTTCTCTGACAATAAAATCGGAAAAGCTGATCGTAACCGCCGTATCACCTACTGAACGGGCATATACTCCAAAAGAGCCTACCAACAGCTGCTGGTCTCTGACTGTAAATTGTTGAACACCATTGATAAAAACATAGATCTGGTCAGCCACAGCCAACACAGCTATCGTAGAAATGCTTGGTGCTCCAACCGGGACCGAAGCGCTTCTGGTCCAGGGATACAGGATCGTTCCTGTTTCTCCTGAAATACTGTCCAGCCGAATCTGGCCTTCACAGTTCAGTAAGAAACGATAATACTGATTTCTGCCAAAGACCCGGAATAGAAAATCCATATTCGTCCTGTGGAGAGCACAAAATGGGACTTGCAGATATTTCAGCATAAAAATCCTGCAAATCGGGTTTTTCAAGGGTTCCAATAAAAAAGGATCCTGGTTCGTTGATAATGATGTTGATCTCACCATTGGAGATATTGATCTCTCCCCGATCTGATTGAGGAACCGTCCAACCCTCTCCCGATTCGAAATCATCTTTAAAAATGATCTCTCCCAACTCTGCCATGATCTCCGGTGTTGGAGTAATCTCAACAGTTGGTGAAATCTCTATCGTCGGGGTTGGGGGGAACCATTCGACCGTTGGAGAAGTAGTCGGAGTGATAGTCGGACTGACCGTTGGTACCGGTGTTGGAGTAACAACAGGCAAACAGGCTGCTAGAGGGAAAAGGAGGAAGAAAATCCAGATTCTTTTCATAATTCGTTAGCGCTGGATCACCTGTGATCGTTCAGGACCAACAGATATTATCTTAACAGGTACAGACAGCAATTCTTCAATCCTGGAAACATAATTCCTGGCAGCTTCTGGCAGGTCTTCCCAGGTCCGGACAGAGGTTATATCAACCTGCCAACCAGGCAATTCTTCATATACAGCTTCAACTCCTTCCAGGTTTGAAGGTCCGAGCGGTAGGGTTGGCGTGGTCTTTTCAGCAATCCGATACCCGGTGCATATCTTGATCGTTTCTAGTCCAGATAGAATATCCAGTTTTGTTAAAGCAAGATCGGAAATGCCGTTAAGGCGTACTGCATAACGAAGGAGGACAATATCAAGCCATCCCACACGTCTTGGCCGGCCAGTAGTGGTCCCGAATTCGTCCCAATCATTCGCACCTGTTCCTCGTAGACGAACAGCGAGATCTCCATCCAGTTCGGTTGGAAATGGTCCCTCCCCTACCCGGGTTTGAAAGGCCTTAACAACACCAACGACTCGGTTCGCAGATCCAATTCCCAGTCCCAGCCCGACCAGCGCACCGGGAGCTGTTGGTGTGGAACTTGTCACAAAAGGATAAGTACCGTGATCCAGATCCAATAGAGTCCCTTGGGCGCCTTCTGCCAGAATAATACTTCCTGCTTTTAAAGCCTGATCAGCGAATTCGCCAACTTCAATAATATAGGGGCACAGTTTTTCAGCATAATCCTGATACTGTTTAGCAATAGCCTCACTATCAAGAATATCAGCATCAAATAACTTCTCAAGCTGATCGATTCACACTTTCAATATGGCAGCGAACAGCCTCTTTAAATCCGGCTGGATCCAGCATGTCTTCCATTCTCAATCCTGAGCGAGTAACCTTGGAATTATAGGCAGGACCTATACCTCGTTTGGTAGTCCCTATCAAACCATCTCCACGAGCTGCTTCCCGGGCTCCATCCAGGGCAATGTGACCCGGAGTGATGATATGGGCCGCATGCGAGATCTTAATCCGATCGGGATTTACTTCTACACCCGCTTTACGGATCTGTTCCATTTCATTTAGAAGGATAGCTGGATTTATTACCATTCCGTTCCCAAGCAGGCCGATCGAATGTGGATGGACCACACCGGAAGGCAGCAGATGGAGTTTAAATGTCTCATCCCCAACAGTTACAGTATGCCCGGCATTATCACCGCCATAGTATCGGGCCACAATATCTGCTTTAGCAGCCAGCAGATCCACTATCCTTCCCTTGCCTTCATCTCCCCATTGGGCGCCAACAACAACAGTTAATGGCATCTTTCTCTCCTGAATATTAATATGATTTCCTTCATGGTGAATTCAATATAAAATCCCGTATGGTAAAATCATCCTGACATACTAGAATCATTCTAGCATACTAGTATAATTGTTATCCATCCTATAAGCAAAAAGATTTTTGAATGAATTAGGAGTAGTTAATGCCTGACAAGAGGGTTCTAATTACGGGTGCATGCGGAGAGATCGGACAGGCGCTAATTCAATTGCTCTCGGAAGAGGAAGATGTCGAGATCGTCTCTCTAGATTTAAAACCTCTTCCAGAAAAACTATCTGGGATGTCACGGCACCTTCAGGCGGACCTTTTGAATAAAGAAGTGATCGCTTCCCTTGAGAAGGAAAATAGCTTCAGCCATATCTATCATCTAGCTGCTGTTCTTTCAACTACTGCGGAACTGGATCCCTTTCTTGCCCATAAAATAAATTCCTGTATCACTATCGACCTGCTTGAGATGGCCGCGAGGATATCCCAGGCAGGAAAGTATCCAGTAAAGTTTTTATTCCCTAGTTCCATAGCAGTTTATGGATTACCCGACCTGAAAACAAAACAATCTTCTCCCCCTATCAAAGAAAATCAATTTAATGATCCAACTACGATGTACGGCTGTTCCAAGCTCTACTGTGAAAAAGTCGGTGTCTATTACAGCGAAAATTTCCATCAGCTGGACGATCAGATCCCAACCCGGATAGATTTCCGGGCAATCCGATTCCCGGGCATAATCAGCGCTTTCACTATCCCTAGCGGTGGAACAAGCGACTTTGGTCCGGAGATGATCCACGCGGCAGCACAAGGCCTTCCGTACAATTCATTTGTTCGCTCTGATGTCACTATCCCATTCATGATAATGCCAGATGCAGTTCGTTCGCTGATCATGCTCGCTAATACTCCGGTTGAAAAACTTCAACAGCGCATCTACAACATCACCAGCTTCAGCCTTTCTGCTGGTGATTTCAAGGATATGACCAGAAACGGTTTTCCTGATGCTGAGATCGACTTCAAACCTGATCCCAAGCGCCAGGCTATTGTCGATACCTGGCCAGAAGATATCGACGACAGTCCTGCCAGGGCTGATTGGGGCTGGAAACCAATCTATGAAAGCAGGGAAGTCTGCCAGGATTACCTGCTGGAAAATATCTCACGACATTATTCCTGATCTCAAAACAACCACTCTTGTTACATAGGGATAAACCGGATTTAGAAACTCAATCCGGATATTTCAGGTTAATAATCTGTAGTATGATGTTAGGGAATTATCAAGCAGATTACCACATACTTATAGGTTGAAACATGGATCAAAATACATCCACACAACCAGGGCCAATTGCATTATTTGGCTCTGGCGAGACAGCACCAGGCGGACAGAAGATCTTTGATTTTATGTTCCGCTTATCACCGAAATCTCCTAAGGTGAGCATTATCGAAACACCGGCCGGTTTTGAGTTAAACGCCGAACAGGTTGCTGGCAATGTCGGTGATTTTATCCAGCATCGTCTCCAGAATTACAAGCCCCGCATCCAATTGATCCCAGCCAGGAAAAAAGGCACCCAATTCAGCCCTGATGATCACGAAATTGCCCATCCGATCCTGAAATCCGATCTGATCTTCATGGGGCCGGGAAGTCCAAGTTATGCCGTTCGCCAGCTCGAGAATTCCCTTACCTGGGAATACATTCTAGCCCGACACCGGTTGGGCGCTGCCCTGGCTTTTTCAAGCGCAACAACCGTGGCGATCAGTTCAGCAGCACTGCCGGTTTATGAGATCTATAAGGTCGGTGAGGATCCGCATTGGAAAGATGGGTTGGATTTCTTCTCCCATTATGGCTTACCACTGGTTTTCATACCTCACTGGAATAATAAAGATGGTGGGGACGGACTGGATACCAGCCGCTGTTATATGGGAGAATCCCGATTTCAGGTATTAAAGGATCAGCTTCCAAAAGACCAGGTTGTGATCGGAATAGATGAAAATACAGGATTGGTGATCGATTTTCAATCCGCCTGTTTCCATGTTGTTGGCCAAAGCAATGTAACTATTCTGCGGGAAGGTTCTGAGCAGGTCATCACAGTCAGGTAGCGGGATAGATCTGATGGAATTGGGAGATTTCAATCTTTGTGATCCTCTGGCTGGAATTTCCCAGACCAGCTGGGATCAGGCGCTTTCAATTCAGTCAGAACTGGACACAGGTACACGAATCCCCCCTCAGGTTATTGTCCTGGCAGAAAAAAGGGAAAAAGCCCGCCAGTCAAAAGACTGGGATACAGCTGACAAACTCAGGCAAGCTGTTGAAGCTCTGGGATGGGTCATCCAGGATAATCCTGATGGATTTACAATAGAAATTAAAACAGATCAGTAATTGAACCATACATAGTCATAGAACATGAGATTTAAAAGGAGAAATCAGGAATGAAAACTAAACCTACATTGGGTTTCATCGGATTGGGATTGATGGGCAAACCAATGGCCAAAAATCTTCTTAATGCAGGGTATCCATTGGTAGTTCACAACCGCAGCAGAGAAGCAGTTCAGGAATTAGTCAGCGAAGGAGCCAAGGAAGGATTCTCACCCAAAGATGTCGCCTCCCAGGTTGATATCATTTTTACAAACTTGCCAGATTCCCCGGATGTTGAGATGGTTGCTCTGGGAGAGGAAGGCATCCTGGAAGGAGCTTCCGAAGGCTTGATCTACGTGGACCATTCCACTATCAAACCTTCCCTGGCCAGGAGAATCGCCGCTGAATTTGAAGCCCAGGGAGCATTTGCCCTGGATGCTCCTGTCAGCGGAGGAGATATTGGCGCCCAGAAAGGAACCCTTGCAATCATGGTAGGTGGACCAGAAGAAGCTTTGAACAAACTACTTCCCATATTCGAGGTTGTTGGCAAGAAAACCACTCATGTTGGCGATGCTGGTTCAGGCCAGATCGCAAAAGCTGCCAATCAGGTGATGGTGGCTGCCCAGATGGTTGCAATGGGAGAGCTTATGATCCTGGCAAAAAAATCAGGAGCTGATCCAGCCCGGGTAGTGCAGGCGATCCAGGGTGGCGCGGCTCAATGCTGGACATTGGATGTCAAACCAGAACGGTTATTCGCCGGAAACCGCAAGCCAGGTTTCAAAGCCTATATGCAGGAAAAAGACCTCAAAATCGTTATGGATACCGCCCGGGAATACGGTGCTCCCCTCCCCGCAGCGGGTTTGCATACTCAGCTGTTTGGGGCAATGCTGCAGATGGGTATGAAGGATCTGGATAACTCAGCTGTGATCGGTGTGATTGAAAACCTTGCTCACACGACCCTTTTAGACTGATCCTAGCAAATCAAATTATACAGATATGACCCGGCAGGAGGTTGAACCTTCTGCCGGGTTTCTATTTCAGCAGGTATAATTTCGCTTGAACAGGACCAAAGGGTTGAATATGAAAAAAATCATCGATTACCTTAAGAATATCAAATTGGATAAGATGACCATCCGGGATTACGTATTGATCCTTATTAGGAGCGATCCTTCAAGCTGGATCATTAAGGGTATTCTTAATTCCCGCCAAACTTGCCAGCGGTGGAGTTAGCGGTTTATCACAAATCATCAACAGTTTTACCGGCTGGCCAATTGGTGTGATGGTATTGATAGGTAATATTCCACTCTTAATCCTGGGCTGGCGCTTCCTGGGTGGACCCCGATTTGCAGCTAGAACTGCATTTGCGATCCTGAGTTTTTCAATCCTGGTAGATATACCGCTGCCATTCCTCCCTCAAGAAGGCATTACTGGAGACCTCGTTCTTAACTCCCTTTATGGCGGTGTCGTCAGTGGGATCGGTTTTGGACTGGTTTACAGAGGTAGAGGGACCAGTGGAGGATCTGATATCCTGGCACGGATCCTGAGCAGCTGGCGCGGAATCCCGGTATCTCAAAGCTACTTGATGACCGACGCCGTGATCATCTTCCTGGCTGGCATTTCTTTCAGTTGGGAAAACGCCCTCTATGCCCTGGTGATGTTATACGTTAGCGGCATCGCAGCAGAATCCATCAGCCAGGGTTCAAATATCCTCAGAACCGGCCTGATCATCACTGGGCGGCCAGAACCGATCATTGAGGAGATATTCAACCGCTTGCGGAGAGGGGTAACTATCATGAATGCCAAGGGGGGATATTCTGGTGAAGACAAGAGCATCCTGTTATGCGTGGTCACCCGGGCGGAGATACCTCATCTAAAAGACCTGACCAAAGAAGTTGATCCAAAAGCATTTTTGATCATTGGGCAGGCTCACGAGGTACGGGGCGAGGGATTTTTACCTTTTGGAGATGATTAAAATTCACCAACAAATCGTGCAACTTCTTCTATAGTAACCCCGTATATTGGAGTAAGGCAGGACGCAAGGAGAACTTGAGTGTGTAAGACCGAATCGCAATTAATTGCTGAGGCGAAAGCCGGCGACAAAGAAGCATTTTCAATGCTTGTGGAAAAATACCAGAGACCGGTTTTTAGTGTCTGTTATCGGATGCTGGGTACTCCCACAGCCGCTGAAGATGCTGCTCAGGAAGCTTTTATCCGAGCTTACCAGGCTCTGGATCGTTATGATCCGGAAAGGTCATTTGCTACCTGGATTCTCTCGATTGCATCAAATTACAGCATTGATCAATTGAGAAAGAAGAAAGTTACTATCTTATCCATGGACAGCGACAAACATGCCTGGTTAGCGCCGCCTGATCCAGGTCCCAGTCCTGAAAAGGTAGCCCTGGACAAGGAAAAAAATGCCCTGGTGCAGGCCATACTGGCGGATTTGACTGAAACAGACCGGGCAGCGGTGATATTGCAATACTGGCATGATTATTCGTACGAGGAAATTGCTGAGACTTTAGAACTCAGCAGCAGTGCAGTAAAAAGCCGCTTGTTCAGAGCAAGAAAATTAATGGCTGAGAAATGGCAGGAAATGCAGTTGATCTCAGCACCGAACGTAAACTCAGCTGCAAAAAGGATTGCCCATGAAACATCAACAATATGAGAACTGGATCCTGATGGATGAAGAACTCAACCAGGAACAGCAGCGAAATCTGCATGGTCATTTGAAACAATGTTCTCAATGCCAGGCCCTTTACCAGGCAAGCCATCAGATCACTCACCTGTTCAAAACAGCGCCTGAACCAGCCCCTGCAGTTGGGTTCAGCACACGCTGGTTGGAGCAAATCGATAAAGTGGAAAAACGCAAGAATCGATTAATTCTGTTCATTACCCTGGGTGTGATTTCCCTGGCAACCTTGATCCTCTTATCTACTGTCGGTTTCGAACTAAGGTCCGTTGTGGGAAGTTTCCCGCAAATGATGTTTGAATTGGTCACCCTGATCACCAATTGGTTCGTCTTCCTAAATCAGATCAGCAATATCATTACCCCCCTCTTCCGAGTGGGCGCAAAATTACTATCTCCCGTCTGGCTATATGTTTCAGTTTTCGGCCTAAGCGGGATCACTGCAGCCTGGACAATAGCTTTCTACCGTTCCAGGGAAATGCAGAAGGAGCTTGGATAATGAAAAAACTTACACGTATTTTAATTTTAGTACTGCTAATAAGCGCAGTACTTACTCCCATCAACTGTTTCCGCTTCTGGATTCAGAGACGACAAAGTCATTTTTGGAGGTAACTTCACTCTGGATTCTGGTGAAACCCTTCATGGTGATCTGGTGGTTTTCGGAGGGAATGTCATCCTGGAAACCTCCTCAACAGTGAATGGGGACACGGTGGTCATGGGGGGAAATGTCACCTCAAATGGCACAATTAATGGCAATCTGGTTGCCCTGGGAGGAATCGTTGAGCTCCAGGAAGAAGCCAGAGTGATCGGCGACCTAACAGTCCTGGGCAGCAGTTTTGAACAGGCATCAGGAGCTTATATCAGTGGGACTATCGTTACAGAAGAAAATGTACCTTTTGATTTCAATTTACCCAGTGATATTGGCCTGTTTGAAGGGAGATTTCCCCGTCTTTCAATTTAGGGAACTTCCATTTGTATCCGCTTCATGGTTCTTCTTCCAGGTCTTGATCTGGACAGGATTGGCGGTATTGGTCGCGCTCTTCTTCCAAAATCAGGCTCCGGTAGTCAATCGGGCTGCTTTTGGACAACCGGTGATGTCAATCGTGGTTGGATTAGGAATAACCTTCATTGCCCCCCTGGTATTGATAGCGTTGATCCTGACCATCCTACTCAGTCCGGTCAGCTTGCTGGGTATCCTTGCCTTGTTAGCTGCCTGGGTAGTCGGGATGGTATCTCTGAGCATAGAGATCGGAAAGAAATTGGCTGAGGCTCTGGATCAGAATTGGGCGACACCCATCCTGGCCGGAGTCGGGATGTTCATACTCTCACTCTTGTTCAATGGTTTCCAGCATATTGTGCCCTGTGTTGGTTTCTTACCAAAATTCATTCTGGGGCTGTGGGTAACAGGCGCTGTTGTCCTGACTCGCTTTGGCACCAGGGAATATCCAGAGACTGAGGGAAAGGTTGTTCCGGCCGCTGATTATTCATCTGAGGAAATTCCCCAAGCATTCTTGGCAGATGTATCTGCCGAAGACCTGGATGATCAGGTTGAGGTAAATGCAACCAAGGCAGCTTTGGAGCTGGCTGAAAAAGAAGGCATTGACCTCACATCAGTCAAAGGCACTGGCGCGGAAGGACGAATAACCCTCAATGATGTTCGCAAGGCAGCAAAGGGATAAACAAAATTCACGGATATCTATGAAAATGAAAAGCCCGGGATAATACACCCGGGCTTTTTTTTAATTATCAGAATATTGAAATTTCAGGATTTTCTTCTTCTAATCACCCAGGCAGCGATTCCAAAGCTTAATGCACCTAACCCAAAGATTATCTCCAGGATCCGGAAAGGATCGATAGAAGGTATCTTCTCTATCCTATGGATCTCATCATCCGGAAAATATACTGAAGGTGAAGGTTGAGGAACGGGTGTTCCTGGAATTTCGGGAGCAAATGTCTGGCTGGGTACTGCGAGCTCTTCAGCAACTTCATCCTCCTGCCATTCTTCTGCCTGGTTGGTAGTAGCATCTAAATCTGTAGCTTCTTCTTCAGCACTTTTACTTTCAGTTTCCTGAGCAGCTCCTAACGCCTCTCCTTCCTCTACAGCTTCAGCTGCCACTTGTGGAGCGGGAGACTCTTCTTCCAGGGGTGCTCCGGCCTCAGTTTCAGCAACAGCCCGGTCTGACTCCATCGCTCCCTCAGCTTCCATCAAGGCTGGTTCTTCAAGAGCATCAGCTGCTGAGTCAGAAATTGCTTCTAACATAACTTCTTTGGGTGCAGCAGGGGCCATAGATCCGCTCACAAAAGACCTTCCAAAATCTAAAACCAGAACACCGATCAACATAAACGTCATCAGGGCTGAAGCTAGCCGATATCTTCTAACTGGTCGTGGACGGGTTTTTAAACCTACCATTTCCGGGGTCAGAATAAAATTACGGGGTACTTTCAATTTTGGTGTCTGCTGTAAGGTCAATTTCGTCCGATGAAGTTCTTCCAGGGCAAGTTGAAGAACAGGTTCTTTAGTTAACCTTTCTTCAATCTTTTTTATTTCTCGCGGGTTCAATTCCCCATCCAGATAGGAGGATAATTGAACCCAATCCCTGTTAGACATCTTCATTTCCATTAAACCTCACCTACATGACGCAATCCCTGAGGTAAAAGTTCCTTAAAACCCTGTAGGCAATCTTTGAGATTATTCCGAGCTCGAGCCAGCCGGCTCTTGACCGTACCCAACGGACGATCTGTGATCTCTGCCGCAGAAGCATAATCCAGGCCCTGGATATCAACCAGGACCACGATGGTCCGGAACTCATATTCCAATCGATCTAAACAATATTGGATTGCTTCAGAAAGTTCCCTGCGCAGCAATGTATCTTCAGGTTTTTCGGATGGGTCTTCCAACCAGCTGGCGGAATCCATTTCATCCCCATCATCCCCTTCCGGATATAAGGGAACTACCGGCTTTCGCTTTCTCCGGCGAAATTCGTCATAACAGGCATTGCTGACAATTCGCAGCAGCCAGCTCTTAAACGATCCCCCCCGGTACGTATGCAGTTTTTTGTAGGCTGAGATAAAAGCTTCCTGGGTTGCATCCGCAGCGGCATCCGGTTCCCCGATGATCCGGTATGCCTGGTTGTAGACCAGGGATTGGAAAGATAATATGATTTGGTTAAAAGACTCCAAATCACCTGCCAAAGACTTTTTGATTTGATCCTGAAGATCCATCATTCAAACCAATCCAGTATTTATTGCGGTGCCAAGATTTTAGTAATATACTATTAATTACGGGAAAATACTTTCTTAAGACCGCAGCTGCTGTAATAATTTCTGATAGGCTTCTGCGTTGGAAGGACCTAAGCTGATGATCTCTTCAATGACTTCAACCGCATCTTGCCTGCGGCCGCTGTCCAGCAGCAATTCACCCAACTTATCCAACTCACCAATTGCAAGATCCCGCTGTCCCAGGTGTTTGAAAAGATCAACCAGGCGTCTGATAATATAATCCTCGCTCGGAATCTCTTCTTTCAAAGCAGCCAGGTAACCATGAATTGTCTCGGAATCAGTTGAGATATCGTACTGCTCTACAAAGCGATCAATTTCCTTCTCAGCAGGGAGTTTTTGACCTAAACGATAATTCAGATCTACCAGAGAAATACTTGCTTTCTGGTTTTGAGGTGAAGACTCACAAATATCTGTGTAGGTATTGATTGCAGATTCCCAATCCAGGCGCTGAATATCAATATCAGCCAATCGAAGAAGCAGTTTGAGCTTTATTCCACCATTATCAGATATCGTCTTTGCCAGACCCAGGGCTTTTGAATAAGCAGCTCGAGCACTGTCCAATTCCGCCAGGGGGAAGAAAACCTCAGCCAGGTTGATATATTCAGTAATAGCTTCTTCTTTTTTACCGTACTCTTCCAACAGGTCAATCTGCCGTTGGCGGACTTCAATATTCATTGGCTGTAGATCAATGACTTTTTTCAACATCGCCAATGCACGTTCAGTTTTCCCCTGGACAACATAGACATCTGCCACAGCAAGATATTTTGTAACAGCGCCGGAAATCTTGTTCTGTTCCATGAGCAGATCACCGATAGTGACATGCAGTGGAAGAAAAGTTGGCGCATTCCTGAGAGCAAAGAATGCTTTTTCCATGGCTGCGCCGTAAAAACCTTCTGCTGCCAGGTCCATGATATCCCTGTGAATACCCATAATCTGGCTTCTGCGATCATCCAGTAGCGCATCCATCTGGGGCAGCAATATACCGTCCTCCGATCTACCTTTGGTTCGTAGGTCAGTTAAAACATCCCGCCAATCCGATCGAAGCAGCAATTCCTCGATATGTTTGCTCATTTCAATATAAGCTTCATCCCCTTCACGTTGTTCAAGATCATCCATCATCACTTCGTAGAGATGGATCAAATCTTCCACATCCTCTTTGTCAACCAGGGATGTATCGGCAATGCGCAGCGCTTCCAGGTATTCCTTGCTAGCTTCAACCCACTGCTCTGCGCTGCTGTACTGATTTGCCAACAGCAAACGAGAAGCCAGGGCAAAATTCTCATGAGGAACTGATTTGGTCAGAGATCGCGTGGCGCTCTCTACTCTGCCAAGCTTAGTATATAGAAAACCTAATAGGAAATATGCTGCCGGGTTTGTGTAGCCATCGTCAATTGCAGACTTAATATGGTCAGCAGCTTCTTTTTCCTTTCCGGAAGAATAGTGCTCAATTGCCTGGGATACATGAAGTTTTAATAAACTGTCATCTGTCAGGTCCGATCCCCCATCCAGGTTCCAGCTTAATCCTTCATCCAGTTCAACATTCCTCTGTGTCTTACTATCTTTTTCAAAGATCTGTTCCTCAAACAGAGCTTCAGCCAGGATGATCATGGCCTTGTCTACTGCTTCAACGATCGGATTTTCATAGACTGTTGGTTTAGCTGGTTCCGGTGCTTCCAACTGGGCAACATCAAGCTTAATTTCATCAGCCGGATCGGTTAGGACCGGTTCTGGCAATGGCAGCTGACGGCCCTGGTGCAGGATCTCTCTAGCTCTCAGGGCAATTATATTTTCGGGTGAACACTGCAGAGCGCGATCAATAGATTCCGACGCTTTTTCAGTATTACCTGAAAGTTGTAACAAGCCAGCAGTGTTAATGTATTCACTGACTGCCAGTTTTTTCTTACCAAGTCTTTCGTAAACCATACCCAACCGGGCATGGGCTTTAATATTATGAAGATCAATCCCAACAACTCGCTTCCAATTTTCGATTGCCTTCTGGATATCTTCGTTCTTCAGATGAGATTCTGCCGCATGTAAAGCTGATTTCACTGCTTCATTTGGTTGGGCAAGCGCTTCATAGATCAAGAACATCTTCTCGTACGGAGCCGGGTCTTCAGCATTCAATTCGATCGCTTTAGAGTAAGACTTTAGCGCTTCGTGATACTCATGCATTTCAAAATAGGCCAGACCGACATTTGTCAATGCCTTGAAGTTTTCAGGGTCAATTTCGAGAGCCTGTTGATAATAAGTCGCCGCATCATTCCACTTCTGATCCCAAGCAGCGGAATTGCCTTTTGATATCAGATTTTGGAGCTCTTGCATTTGATCAGTCATTAAAATCTCTCTTCATCAATCTTCTTTGTATTTCACCAATGAACCCCAATTATGACCATACTGGGCATCCGTCGAAAGGGGAATCTCTAAAGAGTATACATCTTCCATGGCAGATTGTACAAGCTTAATAGTTTTGTTAACTTCGTTCTCTGGAACCTCAAGCACAAGTTCATCGTGTACCTGAAGCAATATCCTGCCCGTCAGCTCAGATTTCTCCAGTTCATCCGCAACAGAGATCATAGCCAATTTCATGATATCTGCCGCTGTTCCCTGGATCGGGGCATTGATGGCTTCCCTTTCTTCACGCCGCCGCAGATTATGATCTGTAGTTGTTGCTAACCGGGGGAAATATCTTCTCCTTCCCAGTAAAGTTTCTACATAACCGATCTCTTTGGCCTGGACCTTGATATTGTCCAGGTAGGATTTAATTCCAGGAAAACGCTGGAAATAGGTCTCGACAAAGATCTCTGCCTCTGCCAAAGTCAGATCAGTTGTTTGGGTCAGACCAAAGGAGCTCATACCATAGATCAAACCGAAGTTGATTGCTTTAGCTTCTCGCCGCTGCTCGGAACTCACTTGATCAAGTGGGATATCATAGATCGCCGCAGCAGTTGTAGTATGAATATCCCGGCCTTCCCGAAAAGCTTCCAGCATGGCTTGATCCTGGGCCATATGGGCCGCTACTCTAAGTTCTATCTGGGAATAATCCACCGCTACCAGAGACATTCCAGGCGCTGCCACAAATGCTTCTCTTACCTGCTTGCCCAACTCGGTCCTGACAGGTATATTTTGCAGATTCGGGTCGGTAGAAGCTATCCTGCCTGTAACAGATCCAGTCTGGTTATAGGAGGTATGAACTCTTTTTGTCTCTGGATTGACCTGTTCCTGCAGGGCATCCACATAGGTGGATTTTAATTTTGAATACTCTCGATATTGAAGTACCCAGGCTGGTACCTGGTGTTCTTTCTTCAATAACATCAAGTACATCCGCCGCAGTTGAATAATAACCACTTGCTGTTTTGCTGCTCCTTCCCGGGGGA
Source organism: uncultured Chloroflexia bacterium (assembly GCA_963824175.1). GTDB lineage: Bacteria > Chloroflexota > Anaerolineae > Anaerolineales > UBA11858 > B10-G9. The sequence continues at coordinate 49,647 of CAWGOD010000018.1, forward strand.
GGTAGTTTTAATGTCTGGAATAAAGCCTCCGAAAGCTGTTTGGGGGAATTGAGGTTAAATGCATGACCAACACCTTTAAAGATCTTTTCCTCCAGCTGATCCAATTCAGTTTCCAGCCGGATAGACATTTTTTCCAGGAAGGCAGTATCTAATCCTATACCTTCCATTTCCATAGCAGCCAGAATTGGAACCAGGGGCATTTCAATGTCCCGATACAGATCTGTGCTTTCCGTATCCTTCAAATCCTGCAATAGGATTGGCTGAAGTAAGAGCACCATAACGGCATCCTCAACCGCATATCGGGCCGCATCCTGGATGGCAACTTCCGCCATCGTGATCTGGGATTTACCTTTACCAATCAAAGTTTCAATTTCACTCATCGATCGATCCAGGCGCACCCAGGCCAACTTCTTTAACCCTAGATTCCTGGATGAAGGATTGATCAACCATTCAGCGATCATACTGTCGAAGCTGAGTGGTTGAACCATAAGTCCAGCTCGAGCTAATAGGACATAATCATATTTCAAGTTATGACCCAGTTTAGGGATCACTGGATCCGTCAGAGGGCCCCTTAAAACATCCAGGACCTGCTCCAGAGGCAGCTGTTCTCCATCAGTATGCCCTACTGGAATATAGTATCCACCATCGTCAGAAACAGCCAGTGATATCCCGACCAGTTTTGCCTGCATTTGGTCTGTAGAGGTGGTTTCAGTATCAAAAGCAATCTGCGCAGCTTTCGAGAGGACTTCTCCTAATTTCTTTAGTTGGAGCCTCAGTGGTTATTACCTCAACATCAATGGATCCGGGATCATCTGTTGTAGTTAAGAATTCCGAGGCTTCTCCTTCGACTTCAGCAAAGAGGTCCATCTGTCCTTCGGAAACCGTTTTTCCATAGATTTCCTCAACGACAGCCAATCTATTCAAAAGAGAGCCAAATTCCAGGTCCCGGAACATATTTCTGACCTTAAGCGGATCAAACTGATCAGGTTTGGCTTGATCCAGATCGATCTCTACTCCCAGGTCGCTGACAATAGTCGCCAACTTCTGACTCAGATAGGCATCCTCTTTTCCATCCATTAGTTTTGTCTGGAATCGGCCACCTACATCGTCAATATGATCATAAATATTGTCAAGGGTTTTGTATTCTTCCAGAAGTTTTACAGCAGTCTTCTCCCCCACTCCGTAGACCCCGGGAATATTGTCTGATCGATCCCCAATAATGGCCTTGAAATCCACTACCTGTTCTGGCCAGACACCCATTGATTCTTTCACATCTTCCCTGAAATAATCCTTGGCATCGCTGAGTGATCTACCTGGCAGGTTGACTGTGATGCGATCATTCACCAGCTGTAGCAGATCCTTGTCACCTGTTATGATCTTAACCGCCAAGCCCTTGTCAACTGCCCAATTGGCCAGGCTTCCTAGGACATCATCTGCCTCATATCCTTCCAGTTCAGCGCGGGGAATATTAAAGGTATCTACCAGTTTCCTGATTCGGTCGATCTGGACCCGAAGATCGTCTGGCATTTTTTCACGGGTGGCCTTGTATTCCGGGAATATATCATCCCGAAAGGTTTTTCCGGTATCAAAGACGACCGCTAGATAATCCGGCCTTTCTTGTTCCAGCAAACGCAGCAAGACACTAGTAAAACCATAGATACCGGCTGTGGGTTCACCCTTGCTGGTTAGCCATCTGGCCGGGTTGGTCCCACCGCTGGTAAGGGCAAAATACGTTCGGTATGCCAGGGCATGTCCATCAATTAAATAGAGGGTAGAGGTCATATGAGATCCAGATTTATATTCCAGGAAAATGGACCCTCAGGAGTGAGGTTATTATAACTTTTCCTTGGCCAAGATTAACATTTTCATTATATCCCATCTGTTCTTTTTCTTGATCCCCGCTGCATTACACTGTGAAACTGAAAGCAATTTCGTTATAATTCAAAACAGTTACAAGTTAAGAATAAGACATAAAAGGCAGGAATATTCATGTCCAAGATCATTGCAGCGCTGGATCAAGGGACTACCAGCACCCGGTGTATCCTCTTCAATCAAACCGGGGAAATCATCAGTAGCTGCCAGAAAGAACACCATCAAATATACCCTCAACCCGGCTGGGTGGAACATGACCCCGTGGAGATCTGGGAAAATTCAATCTATGTGATCAAAGAAGCCCTTAATAATGCCAAACTTGATCATACAGATCTGGCAGGACTCGGTATAACCAACCAACGCGAGACAACTGTTATATGGTCAAAAATAACAGGCCAGCCTATCTATAATGCCATCGTCTGGCAGGACGCAAGGACTGATCAGATCTGCAGTAAATTAGCGGGGGAACAAGGTCAGGACCGCTTTCGATCAAAGGTTGGCCTGCCTCTAGCCACCTATTTTTCCGGTCCAAAAATAGTTTGGATCCTGGATAATGTAGAAGGTGTCCGTGAAAAAGCACTGAATGGCGAGATCCTATTTGGCACTATAGATTCATGGTTGGTGTGGAATCTCACTGGAGCTGTAGAAAACGGTCGACATGTTACTGATGTTACCAATGCTTCCCGAACGATGTTAATGGATCTCAAGACCCTGGAGTGGGATAAAGATATCCTGAAAATATTTGATATTCCAGAAGCCATACTACCGGAAATTCGTTCTTCCAGTGAGATATATGGAGAAGCCGGAGGATCCCTATCCGGATTGACAATTGCTGGAATCTTGGGCGATCAGCATGCAGCATTATTTGGGCAGACTTGTTTTGATCCAGGTCAAGCGAAAAACACCTATGGAACAGGTTGTTTTCTGTTATTGAACAGCGGCGAAGAACCAACACTCAGTGAACATGGTCTTTTAACAACCCTGGGGTACAAAATTGGAGATGCCAAACCAGTTTATGCCCTGGAAGGCTCAGTCGCGATCACTGGTGCCCTTGTACAATGGCTGCGGGATAACTTGGAGATGATCCAGGAATCTGCCGAAGTGGAAGAACTAGCAAATCAGGTCGAGGATAATGGTGGGATCTATTTTGTACCTGCCTTTTCTGGACTTTACGCACCTTACTGGCAGTCGAACGCCCGCGGAGTAATAGCAGGATTGACCCGTTTTATTACAAAAGCTCACATCGCCAGGGCAGTACTGGAAGCTACTGCTTTTCAAACCAAAGAGGTCTTGGAAGCTATGGAAAAAGATACCGGGATCAAGTTGGCTTCCCTGAAAGTGGATGGAGGTATGGTAAATAACGAACTACTCATGCAATTCCAGGCTGACATATTGAATGTCCCGGTGATTCGACCAACTATCACTGAAACCACAGCCTTGGGAGCAGCATATGCCGCAGGATTAGCAGTGGGTGTCTGGAAGGATCAGGAAGATTTAAGGGATTACTGGCAGGAAGATCGGGTCTGGACACCCGCAATGGAAGAGACAGAACGAGATAGGCAATATAAGGGTTGGAAAAAGGCAGTTAAGCGCTCGTTTGATTGGGTGGATTAAAAATAAGGGACGAAATCCTTCTGAAAGAATTCCGTCCCTTATCAATCCGGTAGTGTGATTTACAGCTCAACGCACCTGTCCCCGGGTGCATTTTATTTCCATTTAGATCATCCCCATTAATTTCAAGAATTCTTCCCATTCTTCAGCGAAAAAGTGTACTGTTAGATTGTTAAGTTCCAGGTGATATGTGGATTCACCATCGGGTTCATCTGCTCGCCAGGCAAGAAAATTATCTGTTTCAGCAATCACTTCAGTTTCGAAATCCTGATCCTGTTTATCAATTCCCATCTTTATCTCCTCTTAAATAATCATTAGGGCGGGGGCAATACAAACCAGGGATTTACAAAACCTCCCTGGAAGCGAACTTCAAAGTGAAGGTGTGCGCCTGTTGAGTTTCCTGTATTTCCGCCCAATCCAATCGTTTGGCCTTGAACAACACTCTGGCCGCAGCCTGATGTAACACCAGAAAGGTGGGCATAAAGGGTCTGGTATCCAGTGCCATGATCTACAACTACTACATAGCCATATCCCCCGGTAGCCCAACCCGCAAAAACAACCACACCTGAGTCCGCGGCAAAAACTGGTTCACCAACAACCAGGCCAATATCGATCGCCAGATGGCCTGACCAGTAATCATTTCCAGATAGTGTATGACCAACGGTAGGCCAGATGAAGCCGCCTCCACCGTATAGACCTTCAAAGGGACCGGAACAGGCTCCCCCCCCGTAAATACCGGAAGACACTCCAGCAGCGCCTCTAGAAATGGTGGGGATGATCCACTGCTGCAGATCACGTTTACCGCCCGGGATCATCACCATATCACCCGCTTCGAAAACAGGATTTAACAGATCTATGTCGTTTCCAATCCAATTGATGATCAAGTCCGGTTCGGTCTTAAACTTTGCGGCGACAGAATCAACATTATCCCCAACTTCCCATTGGTAGTAGATCCCATCAATCGGTGGGATCATCAATTCCATACCTGGAGTGAGGGAATGGGGAGAATCCTGAAGCGTATCGTAGTTCGACCACAAGATCGATTCCGGTTCCAAGTTAAATTGATCAGCTAGACCAAACATGGAATCGTTAGCGGCAACCAGGTGAGATAAGACCTTTGTGTTTTCTCTCTCAGGGATAATCGTGTAAAGTTTTGAAGCCCTTGTAATAGCTGGTTCAGGTCCTTCCAACTCAAAATCCGGGATGTGGTAATTGTCCGCATCCTGTTTAGGTTGTTGTATAACATTGCTTGGTTTAGGTTGGGTTAGTGCGATCTCTTGATCGGTAAAATATTTGACCCAGGATAAAAATCCAGCGCCAGCCAAAAAGATAAATGCTACAACCCATAAAAACCAGGAAAGCAGTAAGTCCCTACGCATTTCTATATTTTACTACTTTGAGAAAAATTATTCGTTCAGTGTGGCCAGGAATTCTTCATTGTCGCTGGTCTCACTGATCCTCTTCAAGATTGTTTCCGTAGCAGATGACTGGTCCATACCCGCCCCATGGGGAGGATCTGAGACCATCTGGTCATACATCCTGCGCATTAGCCAGACTCGAGGTGTGAGATCAGGTCCAAGTAACAATTCTTCCCGTCTGGTTGAAGAGCGGGAGATATCGATTGCTGGGAAAACTCGCCGTTCCTGCAGGGTGCGGGAAAGATGGAGTTCCATGTTCCCGGTTCCTTTGAATTCCTCATAGACCACATCATCCATCCTTGATCCTGTATCGACCAGGCAGGTCCCGATGATGGTCAGGGAGCCGCCTTCCTCAATGTTCCGGGCAGCGCCGAAGAAACGTTTGGGCGGATATAAGGCAGAGGGGTCAATACCACCGGAGAGTGTTCTTCCTGAGGGGGTGACCACCAGGTTATAAGCCCGGGCCAGGCGCGTGATCGAGTCCAACATGACCACTACATCCATGCCTGATTCGACCAATCTCTTTGCTCTTTCGAGTACCATTTCTGCTACACGTACATGTGAGGATACTGGCTCATCGAAAGTGGAAGAGATCACTTCAGCGTCCACCGAGCGATCCATATCCGTAACTTCTTCCGGACGCTCACCTATCAAGGCCACGATCAGATGCACATCGGGATATTTGCTAGATACGGCGTTTGTCATTTCTTTCAAGATGGTCGTTTTCCCGGCTTTGGGTGGAGATACGATCAATCCTCGCTGACCACGTCCCACCGGGGTGATAAGGTTAATCAGGCGAGTGGAGGTGATATGCGGGGAAGTTTCAAGGTTAAAACGTTCATTAGGAAATATTGGTACCAGAGAGTGGAAATCAGGACGCCGTTTGGCTTTATTAGGATCAAGGCCGTTAACACTTTCTGCTTTTAACAAACCATAATGCCTCTCCGAATTCCTGGGAGGGCGGACATCGCCGATCACTAGGTCTCCACTGCGCAGATCAAAACGCCTGATCTGTGACTGGGAAACATAAATATCTTCCGGGCCGGATATATAATTGGCAGAGCGCAGGAAACCGATTCCTTCACTCATGATTTCCAGGATACCTCCCCGAACCTCACGGCCATTTAGTTCCGCGTCAGCGCGCTTGATTTCTAGGTGAAGCGCTTCTTTTTTGAGCCATTTGGCCCGATTAACATTTAAATCTTCGGCAATCTGCCGTAATTCAGCCAAAGATTTGGCTAAGAGTTCTTTTGTTTCCATATTTTCTCTCGATAGGGATAACCTTAATTTGTAGATAATACAATTAGAATTTAGTTGGAGATATCTCCAACAGAATACACCAACTTATGATCGCAAAAGCGGGAATGGGGGATAAACTTGGTTCAATTTGACCTTAATGAGGGGTTTGAACGACTGAATTATAGCATGAACACACAACGTACGCAAGATTCAGCGAGGATAATCTCAACAAAGAATTCTAATGATAAATTGGCCTATCGATTCGAAGTGGTATAATTTCTCCCGCAATTGCCAAAATAGATCCAAAGTGAAGACCATATGAAAATGCTATTAGACAAATTAGCCGGTATTGAAAACCGCTACGACGAAGTCAATCAGAAGTTGTTGACGGTGGGTGATGATTACCAATTGGCAGCTGACCTCGGCAAGGAAAAAGCTGAATTGGATCCCTTTATAGAATCCATCCAACGATATAAAAAGTCTTTGGAACAGTTGGAAGGGGCAAAATCACTGGCTGAAACTGGCGATCAGGAAATGAAAGAACTGGCTGAAATGGAAATTTCCAGCCTCTCAGAAGAAATCACTGAGCTTGAGGGAAAATTGAAACTTATGCTGGTTCCCCGCGATACTCGCGATGGACGCAACGTCATTCTCGAAATTCGGGCTGGCGCCGGCGGGGATGAAGCAGGGCTATTTGCCGGTGATCTGTATCGCATGTACAGCCGCTATGCCGAACGGCAAAAATGGAAAATCGAAGTCATGTCCCTCAATGAAAGTGGCGTGGGGGGGTTAAAAGAAGTGACCGCCTTGATTAAAGGTAAAAATGTATTCTCCAAACTAAAATATGAATCTGGTGTCCACAGAGTGCAGCGAGTACCTGAAACCGAGTCACAAGGTCGCATCCATACCTCCACAGCCACAGTGGCCGTGCTGGCTGAAGTTGATGATGTGGATGAAATAAATATCCCACCAAGCGACATTCAGATGGATGTTTACAAAGCAGGTGGGCCAGGTGGGCAGAGTGTGCAGAAAAACTCTACTGCTATCCGATTGACACATAAACCCACTGGTATAGTTGTACAGTGCCAGGATGAACGCTCCCAGGGGCAAAATCGGGCTCGGGCTCTAAGCATTCTTAAAGCCAGATTATTTGAGATCGAAGAAGACAAACGCCAGAAAGAACAGGATGACGATCGGAAATCCCAGGTAGGCTCCGCAGATCGTTCTGAGAAAATTCGGACCTATAATTACCCCCAGTCCCGGATCACGGATCATCGGATTAATTTTTCTGTGCACCAATTGGCAGCGGTACTGGATGGTGAAATCGATCCTTTTATTGATGAACTGGCCACTGAGGATGAAGCCAAACGACTTGCCGAAGCAGGATTTGAAGAAGAATAAAGAATCCTCAAAAACCATGCTGAAGAAAATTCAGGATCAGCTTAAGTCCCACAGTGAATCCCCTTACCTGGACTCATTAGTGTTATTGGGTCATATTAGCGGAAAATCCAAATCCGAGCTCATCGCTCATCCTTCTCCTGAATTATCTGTTTCCCAAAATCAAAGTTTATCCACAGCAATTAAACAAGCTCCAGGATGGCATACCCCTACCCTACGTACTCGGTGAATGGGAATTTTTTAAACTGCGTTTTAAAGTTACACCTGATGTACTGATCCCTCGCCCGGAAACTGAAGGTCTGGTTGAGTTGGCTCTGGAATGGCTGCAAGCAAATCCCGGAAAGAGATCCTGCCTGGAGATTGGCACCGGGTCCGGATGTATCGCAATCTCGCTTGCTAAATCCATCCCTGATCTGCAAATAATTGCAACCGATATTTCCCTCCAAGCTTTGCAAGTAGCAAAAGATAATGCCAGCAGGCATGAAGTCATGTCTCAGATCCATTTTCTGGAACGGGACCTTTTTTCGGGGATCACCTTGCCCATTGACTTGCTGGTTGCCAACTTACCTTATATACCCTCTGACAAACTTAGATCATTAGATGTCTATCGATCTGAACCGACTTTGGCGTTGGATGGCGGACAGGATGGATTACACTATATTAAGGAAGTCCTGAAAGAAGCAGGGCAGCACCTCAATCCCGGCGGCGCGGTTTTTCTGGAGCTAGATGAGGATTGCGGTGCCTTAGCACTTGCTCTCGCCAAGGAAGTCTGGCCGGGTATCACTATCCACCTCGTTAACGATCTATCTGGCCAAGACCGCTATTTAAGCATTCAGATAAATGAATAAAAAAACAGAAATTCTTTCCCAGAGCCATCCAAATGTTTTCGAACAGTGCTGCAGCGGTTATCCAAGCAGGCGGGGTAGTCGCATTCCCTACCGATACGGTTTACGGTATAGGCGTTTCTGCGTTTAATGTAAAAGCCATTGAGAAGATCTACGATGTTAAGGGACGTTCCCACCTCAAGGCTATTCCAATTCTGGTTGGCGATGTGGAGGATTTAGATCAGATCACACTGCCAATTCCCCCTGATATCCGACAAATCATTGATAATTTTTGGCCCGGGGCCTTGACCCTGGTTTTGCCAATGCTGCCCGAGCTGCCTGGCAACCTCTCCCCCAAGCCTACTATTGGCCTACGCCTGCCAGATCATGACCAAGCTCGGCGTTTACTCCGAGAAACCGGCCCGCTAGCAGCTACCTCTGCCAATTTATCCGGCGAACCTAGCGCACTGACGGCTGGTGAAGTCCTGCAGCAATTGGAAGGCCGGATCGATCTGATCCTGGATGGTGGTCCTGTCCCAGGCGGTCAGGCGTCTACCGTGTTGGACTGCAGCGGAGAAAAGCTGAAAGTCTTGCGGGAGGGACCGATCAGCTTAGCTGCCATTCATCGAGTGATAAATGAGAAGATTAAGTGACTGACTGGGTTCTGATCATCATTCTCTCTCAAATCGAGATGAGCAATTGACCACTGGTTGAAAATTCTGAACTCCCAAAGCCATAGATTATTCAACTATCTAATCAGATGATATTCAAGAGCTTGACGCTGCAAAACTCCTGTTGGGTATTAAACAGGTTTGACCTTTCAGAGGGTTATTTTCTGTCAGATATACCTTTATTTTATATATCCAAAAAACCAAGGTAAAATACTAGGGAAATGGGAGAGATATCCAAAGCCAGTTTGGGTCTTTAAAGTATCGTTATACCCAAATCTTTGAAGACTAACTAACCATTGGAGTATCAATGCTCTTCATTTATCCCTTATTATTAAGTCTTATACCTGCTTATCTTATTTATCTCGGTAATAAGATTCAATTTAAATTTGTCTACCCAACCTGGATAATTTTATTCCTCGTGCTCGGGATATTATCGTATATCATTTACCTTTTGACAAAAAATCGGGAAAAGGCTGCCATAACAATGGCAGCTATTTCTATTATCTTTTTTTATTTTCAACCTGTATTCGTACAAATCGGATCAATATGTTACAGTTTAGGGATAGTTCAAACAAAAACCACCCTACAATATTCACCTTATTTCCCCTTGTTGATATTCTTTGTCTGGACGGCGCTCTGGATAGCTGCTGCAGCTAGAGTATTAAGATCCACATCTCTGACACAACTGATTAATAAATTTCTTATTGTGGTCACAGTAATTCTGACCATTTCCTCAGTTTATATGATTGGGCTGAAGTTAAAATACATCAGATCATCAAAGGAACCGTACGAAACCATAGCTGAAAAAAGCAAACAGTTAATCCAACATGGTGGGTTGGGTTATGGGCAAGAAGGAGCGGAAATCAATCAAGCCCCTGATATATATTATTTAATTTTTGATGCATTTGCAGGACAAGATATTCTGGAAAATTATTACAACACTAATATTTCTGAATTTGTTTTCCAACTAGAAGAAAGGGGGTTTTATATACCACAGGAAAGCAGATCTAATTACAGTCAAACAATTTTATCCCTATCCTCATCTTTGAACATTACCTATCTTGATGATGTATCTGATTTAATGGGTGAGAGTGATGATTGGGGGCCATTGGTTAATCTTATACAGGACAGCACTGTCGCAAATTTCCTATCTGAGGAAGGATACAAAACGCTGACATTTTCCAGCGGTTACTGGGTGACTGAGGGGATGCTTTCTGATAAAAAATATGCACCTCTGATAAGTCCCAATGAATACCAGGAGGCACTGTTGCTTAATACACCTCTTGTGTATCTATATCCAGATCTGCTTTATGGGTTGCATAGAGACCGGGTCAACTATGCTCTAAATGAATTGGGGAACATAGAACCCGAGGAAGATCCTATCTTTATTTTCGCACACATCTTTGCTCCCCATCCCCCCTTTGTTTTTGATCAAAATGGCAATTCCATTCGCCCCCCAAGGTCTTTCACCAGATATGATGCGAATGGTTTTATGAATAGGGGCGGTACTCAAGAGGAGTACATAGAGATGTTTTCCGGTGAATTGAACTATCTTCTTAATCAAATTTTGGTCGTTGTAGATCAACTTCTGGCTCAGTCAAATACTCCTCCGGTTATAATCATTCAAGGAGACCATGGGCCTGGATCCATGGTTAACCAGAGTTCTATTGAGAATACAAACCTCAATGAAAGGTTATCAATCATGAATGCATACTATTTTCCCGGGCTTGATTACTCCACCTTGTATCCTTCTATAACACCTGTCAATTCGTTCAGGGTAGTTTTCAATAAGTATTTTCAGGCAAACTTAAATTTAGTCCCAGATAGAAGTTACTTTTCAGTTGGCGGTAAGCCTTACCAGATAGTAGATGTTACAAAAATGGTAGAATAGTTTTAAATCTTGGATCTAAAGTATAGTTAAATCAAGTATCATCGATAAGGAGTTCAACAATGACCGGTTTTCCTGTCCCAAAAATATATCTTGATCCAGGTACTGGAAGTATTCTAATCCAGGTAATACTGGCATCTGCTTTGGGTTTCATCTTCATAATAAGAACGAAGATAGCCAGTGCATTTAAATGGGTATGGAATAAGCTGTTCAAAAAAGGAGAATGAATGGCCAAGCTTAATAGAGATGCAGGGTCATTTCGAGATCCTAGCGGTTTCATTTTTTCCAGAGACGGTGTTTTATACCGCCAAGTTAACCTTGACTATCGACAGAATTATGACAATTTAATGCAAACGGGTCTCTATCAAGAATTGGTTGATAACAAGAAAATCATTTTTCATGAGCAAGTAGATATTGCTCCTCTTCAAAAAGAATCAGCATATATAGTAATTCGACCAACCAGGCTCCCATTTATTTCATACCCCTACGAATGGTGTTTCAGCCAATATAAAAGTGCTGCTCCTATCGCAGCTTTTCTTGACATACCGGGCTTTCAGCTGGTTAGATCTAGTCTCATCTCCAGGAGATTGCAGCCGGACAACACAGCCCGGGAGATAGCGTTCAAAGCTAAAAGAATCCACATATTCCCAATTTACTGGAAGTTTGGTAGTATTTCTATTTAGTAATTTTGGAAGATCTATCACAGCTATTTTTTACATACCGGGCTTTCAGCTGGCAAGATCTAACTTTTGATCTGGGAGGAATTTTCCTAGGCGGACAGTTTGCTCTCAAAGAAATTTTCAATAATAAAAGAAGTCCCGATAAAGGGAACGGTTAGAACTCTTTATCGTGATGAAAAAGAAAGAAAAAACAATCGGATTTTTGTCTTGATGGTGACCCATCTGATCTCTTTGATTCAATAGCATGGGTTGATAAACTGCAGGTAGGGAGTTACAGGGATGATTGAAGATCAAATATAGAGGACCCTAGAAAATTACCTTCCTCCCAGGACCACTACAGTTCCAGAATCAACTTCTCCAAACCCCTCTTCGGCACATGGTGAATATCCTTTTCATCCCGCCAGTATTTGATCTCTCCATCTATACTCATTTCGTCAATCACCACTTGTTCAGCAGGTTTTCCCAGGGCGATCACTAGCAGGATCTCATATTGCTCGGGAATGACGAGGACTTTCCTCAGAACATCTCTCTTGATCGATCCGATCAGACATCCGCCTAAGCCCATCTCAGCAGCACCCAAGGTGATGCTCTGGCTGGCAATACCGGCATCATACTGGAAGCTCTTGGCCAGTTCAGTATCTCCGAGAAGGATAATATAGGCAGATGGTCTTTCCCCTTCTTCTGGACCAGCCCATTCCTTTAAATATCCTGCCCAAGAAAGTGTAGGAAAGATCATATCATTCTTCTCAGTAGAATTTGAAATGATATATTTTAAGGGCTGCAAATTAGCGCCAGAAGCAGACTGCCGAACATGATTCAACAGCCGGTAGAGCTGTTTATCACGTATTTGATGTTTTTGAACGAATCGACGATAGCTCCGATTTATCAGGGTTAATCTGGTCATCCCCCGCCAGCTGGTATAAATCCCTCCCACCAGTGCCACAAACGCCGTAGGACCTACAGCCATCACCGCAACCAGAAAAAAGAATCCTCCCAGGAATCCTAACACACCGGTGAGGAAACGGTTCTCAACCACCATGGTACCTAAAGCATAGATTAGATTGTGCAGCACTACTCCAACAGGAAAAGCCGCCAGGGAGACCAGCAGGAGAATCCAGAAATCTCGCGGTGAAGGCCAATTCCAAACCCAGGCCCCTGCCAAGCAAGTAAGTCCAAGATAGAGGAGAATAATGCCAGGGAGATTATCTGCTACACCAATCACAAAAGCGATAGACCCGGCCAATACCCCGGCTGCGATAAGAATCCATTGAGCTGTTTTTATTCTATTGAGGAATTTATTTAAACCAGCCATCATCCGCCTCCAGTAGTTTTCTAATTGAAATGTCCAACCAGTAAAAGTGGTAAATACCTATAGATCAGAGATCGACCAGGTCGGTGCAGCATCCATTTCGAGATTATCCCGCTGACCAGCATGGAACCGATAGCATCCAGCACCGGCAATCATGGCTGCATTGTCAGTGCATAAGAACAGGGGAGGGATATGAACACTGTATTTTTTCTGCCCCTTAAACTTATTCCGTAAAGCCTGGTTGGCGGAAACACCCCCTGCAATCAGGATATCCTTTGTTCCAAATTCCTCAGCCGCCCGTAACGTTTTCTGGAATAAGACATCCACTACAGCCGCCTGAAAACTGGATGCCAGGTCATTAATAGGCAGTTTGCTCTTTTGTTTCTCAAGCTGCTGCACCGTTCGCAAAACAGAAGTTTTCAGGCCGCTGAAAGAAAAGTTGAAACTGTCATCCAACCAGGAGCGCGGAAAATCAAAAGCATTGGGATCTCCATCCAGGGCAGCTTCCTGAATCGCAGGCCCTCCCGGGTAACCCAATTCCAGCAGTCTGGCAACCTTATCAAAAGCTTCTCCGGCAGCATCATCCAGTGTGCCACCCAGGCGCTCATACACCAGATGATCCTTCATTAAGACCAGTTCAGTATGACCTCCGGACACAATTAAAGCCAGGAGCGGAAATTTAGGGGCTTTCTTCTTTTTCTTCCCCTCTTCTCCAAGCCAGGCTGAATACAGATGTCCCTCTAAATGATTGATCCCCAGTAATGGCAGCCCACTGCCAATCGCCAATCCCTTTGCCATATTAATGCCAACCACCAGGGATCCTGGAAGTCCAGGGCCGCGAGTTACAGCTATACCATCCAGGTCAGAAAGTTTTAAATGAGCGTCTTTGAGAGCCTGATCAACAATCGGGTATATGGAAAGAATATGCTGCCTTGAGGCCACTTCAGGGAATATGCCACCAAACTGGGCGTGCAAATCTTCCTGGGAGGCCACTGCGTTGGAAAGGATCTCGCGGCCGTTTTCTACAACTGCTGCCGCAGTTTCATCACAGGAACTCTCTATGCCCAGAATGCGCGCCAGCGGGTTTTCCAAACTTTCCCTGGGGGTTTCCTCTACTTGATTTTCACTCATAGGATCACCTGATCTTGTCTCATATCCAAACGGTTTAGCCTTTCCAGTGTTTCATCGGCAGCACCAGATCATACGGGTAATCGGCCAGAATTTCCATTTCCCATCTGGTCGAACCCAAACCGTATCCTCCAGACGGCATCCCATGCCTTTATCTGGATAATATAACCCCGGTTCTATGGTGACCACTGAACCAGCATCTAGCATATCACAATCGCTGCCCCGCTTGCTGAACCAGGGCCGTTCATGCACATCCAACCCTAACCCATGTCCCAGACTGTGCACATATCCTGATTCCAACTGGCTATCCTGACGTATGGTCCGGTGACCCTGGGCTTCGAATAGCTCACAGGTGCGTTCCTGGAAATTGACCGCAGGTTCATCCATCATCATCTCTTCCATGATGGTCTGATAGACAGCTTTTACATCCTCGTAAATAGCAGTCTCTTGCTTCCGGGGCATAACCCAGGCACCAGGTTCTTGTGAAATCGAAGAAATATCCGCCGCCTGCTTCCTGGGGATAGATATCGAATATGATTGTTTTTCCCAGTCGGATGGAATCCTCATGAGTTCCTGCGCTATGGGGTATGCCTGCATCTCGCCCCATCGCAAAAATGCATCCCAGGGGATTTTCCACTCCCAGTTCTGCCAGCCAGTAATTGATCTTGATATGCATGGCTCCAATTGTCAACGGTTCACCATTTTCCTGCAGCAGGATCTCATCTTCATTTACCTGGCAGGATTGGAGATAGGCCGCTGTCTTTCCGACCACTTCGGTGGTGATCTTTCCCATTTCGCGAATGCGTTCAATTTCATGAATATCTTTGGTAGCCCGGGCTTCCAGAAGAATAGAATCTGCTCCTTCACCGATAAACTCGATCTCGGGCAGCATTTTCTCTAGGATATTTTAATGTGCCCAAGATAGGTCCTATCTCCAGCTTTCCGTATACCGCAACTCGACCACTTGTCAGCTCCAATTTCCTCAAACATCATTTTACGAAGTTTGGCATTGGCTTCCACCAGGTTTCCCTGGGATTCTTCCAAGATCTTCAGGAATCCATACTTGGCAGTAACAATTGTCTCAAATCCAGTAGACGCGGCTTCCTCACGTTCCATGGCGTTGCAGAAGATCACCGGCTCTTTTCCTCTGATCAGGATCAGGTCCGCCCCACTAACATGGGCCCTTCCAGTGAAATAAGTCATTGATGGGTTATGGGAGGCGCTGCCCATTATCCAAAGCGCATCAATATTTTCCCGTTCCATAATTTGAGAGAGATCATTCTTCATATATACTCCATGCTGATCGCAATGCATTAATAAAATCCGGATCCGTTTCAGGCAGCACAGTCCGGGGGTCCAATAACACCCTATCATCCTCTACCCTGGCAATCACAGAAGGCGATCCATTGCGGAGGATTTCGAGGAGCTGATTAGGATGATCCACCTCTAGAGCCAACACATAAGTCGGCAGAGTTTCCCCAGGTAAGGAACCTCCTCCAACCATCGATTGCGCCTCAATTATGTCCCCTTGTTTGAGAGTTTTTTTCCATTTTTCTGCTCTGGACTTTATCTCTAGTTGACCAGCCGAAATCATTTGCCAGACAGGAACTGTGGACAGCGCCTCTCCTTTAATATAGTGATCCAGTGTAGCGGAGAGTGCGCTGAGCGCCATCTTGTCTGCCCGGATTGCTCGGGCCAGGGGATGGATTTTCAATTGATCGATCAATTCCTTTTTACCCAGGATGATTCCCGCCTGCGGACCGCCCAGGAGCTTATCACCTGAAAAACAGACCAGGTCGGCTCCGGCAGCCAGGGATTCCTGTACCATCGGTTCGTGTTTCAAGCCATATACACTGGTATCCAGCATAGCCCCCGAACCCAGGTCATCAAAAAACCATAAACCCGCTTCGTGAGCGCTTTTTACGATCTCACTGATCTCGGGTTCGCTGGTAAAACCAACAATAGAATAATTAGAAGAGTGAGCTCTCATTACAGCGCTGGTTTCTTTGCTATATGCCTGTTCATAATCAAACAGGTGAACTTTATTGGTCGTCCCGATTTCTACCAGGTCAGTTCCTGAATGGCGCAGAACTTCTGGTATGCGGAATCCTCCACCAATTTCCACTAATTGGGAACGGGATATGATCACTTTTTTACCCCTGGTTAATACAGTCAAACTTAATAACACAGCGGAGGCGTTGTTATTCACAACCAGTGCGGATTCAGTCCCTAGCAGTTGCTGGAACTGGGATTCGGCATGAATTAACCTTGAACCTCTCCCACCGGTCTCCAGGCTGAATTCGAGCGTGGAGTACCCACCGCTGACATTTTTGACCGCTTCCAGAGCAGAACTGCTTAAAGGAGCTCGTCCTAAATTTGTGTGAATGATCACACCTGAAGCGTTAATAACCGGCACAAGGGTTGGTTTTAACCGTTTGCTCAACAAATCGGTTATCATCTTTAAGAGTAAATCCAGATCAGGTACCTCAGAACCATTTTCAAGGAAGTCCTGGCGGACCAGGGCTAAGCAATCCCTGACGGCATCTACTGTCGCTTGATGGCCGTAGTTTTCAACCAAGGATATTCCCGGCTTGGAAGTGAGGATCTGATCAACGGATGGTATTCGGCTTAAATCATTCATATAAGATACCAGAGTAAAATTATCACTGCTATTCTGGACTCCAGGCGCTCCGGTTTCGCAACCGGATTAATAATTCAACCAGAGTTAAACCAACGGCCAAGATCAACGCCAGGCCAAAACTCAATACCTGGCCTTTGTTCAACCATAACAAAATAGCTGTGTAGAGACCGATCATGATCCCTTCCCGGATAACGATCTCATAATTGGCCGGACCAAATGGTTTAATGATCCTATTCAAGTACGCCACTGCAGGAAAAGAAGACCCTGTGATAGTGATGACAATGGCGACATAAAACAACCAGCGGTTCTGTAATTCCGGAACAGTTTTTGTTACTAAATAGATCAGCAGTATCCATCCAGGAATTGCCAGGATCAACGAGATGGGCAGGAAAGTCTTTACTGGAGGTGAACCTTTATCATCCATGTTTCAAATTCTAACATAGAGTTATCTTCCATGAAGGATGCCGCTCCAGGTGCAGATAACCTTAAGAAACCATTATAGCTCTGTGAATCAGTAGTGAATTTTAGGTATTTCAGATAGTATTTTATTCATTCCAAGAGTGATTAAAGTGTCCCAGATAGCTGAGATTCAAGTAGACGTGTTTCATTTGCTGGAATGAGTTTTTTATCTTTTTTGAATATGTTAAGAATAGGAAATCAGGTTTTGCTGCTACCCCCATCTGTAGGGGTTGTCGATTTCCCAAACCCCAAATCAAGCGGAAAAACACTGCTTAAGGAGTATATGAGATAATCCTTGAAAACCAGACCTATTCCTTAAGATTACTAACCTTAATAAATCCATTTTCTTTAGAGGGCAGGATTGCCCATGTCACCTTCATCCGTTAGAATTAGTCTTGAAGCGTTCCCCCATTTTGGGATTTTTACAATTCAAAGTACGACTGATCCTGATGCTAAATCAGGCCTTGGTTTTTACGGAAGGGGAGTTTCCGGAAATCAAGTATACTTCTTTCTTGAAGAGGTGAGGAGGACTGGGTTCATGGAAGGAAAGCAAGCTTGGCAAGCTGCCCTTGGCCAATTGCAATTAGAGATGCCAAAAGCAGCTTTTGATACCTGGGTGCGAGATGCAGAGCTGATCTCGGTCACCGATGGTGATTTTCAAATTGGTGTTCACAATGCTTACGCCCGCGACTGGTTAGACAGTCGCTTAAAAAGCACCATTACCAAGTTGCTTAATGGAACGATGAACCGCCCGGTGGATATCACATTCGTGATAAATAACGGTGCCAAAAAACCTACTTCCCAGGATCAATTAGAAATGCTAGATTCACCCCAGGTTGAAACTCCCCGGGTTGAGAACTCCCCTCCCCAACGAGTCTCTATCAATTTCCGCTATAACTTCAATAATTTCGTAGTTGGCTCACAGCAACCGTCTGGCTCACGCTGCTTCTCTGGCTGTTTCTGAAAAACCCGCCCAAACATACAACCCACTATTCCTTATATGGTGGCGTAGGTTTGGGAAAAACTCACTTATTGCATGCAATTGGCAATATGAGTCAGGTACAGGGACTGGAAGTGCTGTATGTCTCCTCAGAAGAGTTTACCAATGATCTGATCACGGCCATTCGCAGTCACACAACCCAGGCTTTCCGGGAAAAATATCGCAGGATCGATGTCCTGCTGATCGATGACATTCAGTTCATTGCTGGAAAGGAATCAACCCAGGAAGAATTCTTCCACACATTCAACACCCTTCACGGCCAGAATAAGCAGATTGTGATGACCTCAGATCGACCACCAAAAGCCATGGTCACTCTTGAGGAACGACTGCGCAATCGCTTTGAATGGGGTTTGGCTGCCGATATCCAGCCACCAGACTTTGAAACCCGAGTAGCAATTCTCCAATCTAAAGCAAATCGAATGGGTTTCGATATGCCTGATACAATCCTGGAAAATATCGCTCAGCGCTTCCAGACCAATATCCGGGAACTGGAAGGAGCGATGACTCGCTTACGGGCTTATGCTGATCTAAGGGGCATGGTCCTCGATGAAAAACTGGTTGAATATGCCCTGGCAGACCTGATGCCAGAAACAAAAGAAATCGAACCTGAGCAGATCCTCAATACCATTGCCCAGGAATATGGCATATCAATGGAAGATTTATTGAGCCACAGCCGCAGCCAGCGAGTAGCCTTCCCCCGGCAGGTAGCAATGTATATGCTCCGGGAAGAGAGCGAATTATCACTACCCAAGATCGGAGAAATCCTGGGCGGACGGGACCATACTACGGTGATGTACGGCCACGATAAAATTACAGATCTTCTGGAAAGGGATAAGAATCTGCGCCGGAAGATTGTCAACATTCAGGAAATCCTCTACTCCCCCGTAAGTGCAGCAGTTTAGAGAATTGGATCAAAAATAAAAAACCTGCTGGTGAATTACTCAGCAGGTTTTTTTATTTAATTCTTACTTGTCCTGGTTCCTTTTTCTTGACCTTATCTTTTGAATCCAGGTTTTCAATTGCCTGGACCAGCGGAACCATGGGAATTCAACAGGGGTTGGTTCTTCTTCAGGTTCAGGCCAGGGATCCAGATCGAACATCTTCCGGAAACACATATAAACCCAGCAATTTGAGCGTAGCAACAACAGGAGCAGCCAGGAAAATTCCGACCAAACCCATCAGGCTGGCCATGAATAAAGCAGCAACCAGCACTGCGGCTGGATGAATGTCCAGAGTGCGGCCCAAAAAACGCGGGGTGATGTAATTATCAAAGATGAAATTAGTGGTCAATGAAATCGCCAGAACCATGACAGAGTACTGCCATGGGAGCAAGCCAAAATAATTGACCGGCTGGAAAAACGTTACCAGCACCATCACTATGGATGAGGTCCAGGAGCCAACATAAGGAACAAAAACTGCCAGGCCAGTCAATACTGCCAGGGCGATCGAATATCTGACACCCAGGCCGGAAAGAATGATCAGGTATACCACGAATACCATCACAAAGATGATGAATTGTCCCCGGAAAAAAGAGTCCCAGATCACTCTAAGCTGGCGGGTCATGCGGCCGATGTCATAATCATATTGGGGGATCTGATCGAAGGTGATCTCACCTACACGTTGGGATTCAGACAGAATAAAATACGCCACAAAAACAATAAAAAAGATCCTGCCAATACTTGCCGCAGCTCCAGTTGCCAGAGAGCCAACTATTGATCCTGCCTGACCCAGCAGCGGTTGGATGGTTTCCAACAGCCGATTGGCCAGGTCATTCAAATTAATGATATCTTTGATCCCGTACTGTTCCAGGAAGACAGTGAGATCGTTTGCCAGATCAGGTAAGATTCTCGGTAAATTCCTGAACAACGCGCACCAATCCAGTTGCCTGCTGGGCGATAGCCAGGCCCGCTCCAGTTAACAAACCAATCAATAAGATGATAAAGAGAAGAAAAACCAGTGGTTGTGCTCATCCGCCAGGACAGACGGGTTTTTTCTGTTAACAGAGCTACGATTGGTTGAAACAGATAGGTGATGATAGAAGCCAGGACCAGTAACGATACAATGGAGCGGTAGTAAATAAAGATCCCGGCAAGAATTGCCACCAGGGTTAACCCAATCACTAATTTTGTTGTTGTCCCCCAGGAAGGTGAACGTTGACTTTCGGTGGTCATGGTATGTATATCCCCTTATACCTCAATAGCTTAACAATATTGAATAGAACCAATAGATTATTTGTCCTAACAAACTTCTTAGTTAAACAAAACTCCTCCCGACTACTACAACACTTCATCCCTCAATTAGGTTCGCAATGACAATTATTCTTTGATTATCAATCCTATACGGATAACAGGAGATCAAAGTTGCAATGGATTCATCTGTGGATTCCAGGAATTCCACCTGGTGCGGCTCAACGATCAAAACATCTTCTACAACATATGTATAGCTCTTTCTCTCAGAGAACAAGATTACCAGGTCCCCTTCTTCCAGCTGATCCAGATCACGGAAGATCTCACCCTGGATATCATTATGGGCAGATAACACCACATTCCCGATTTCACCTGGATTAACGGAATAGATAGCATGACCAACACCTTTTTTCAACTGTTCTGGTCCATCCCCTTCAACAACCGGGACATCCTTGTTAATCGCTGGGAATCTGCAATCGAATGGCATGATTAGGACCAGGGGTTGGAATCGGGATTTCCCAATAGGATTGAACGACTGGTCGTAAATGTTCCGGGATCTCTTCGATGTTTGGTTGACTGCCGCCAGGTGAATCAGGTGGAGTATGGCCTCCCGGTAGAACAACGGCTTTGATCAATGGCGTTGCCGTCAGTGTAGGTTGTTCCAAGGCCAAGGCAACTTCCCTGTTCAATTGCTGGAGGATATCCAATCCATTAAAGAGCACGAATACTAGGCCTAAAACAGCTAGGACCTCGATTGCCAGCAGGAATCCATCCACAACCTTTTTATTTCTCTTTTTTTCCTCTTCAACAGGATCCGGGGGGCCTTCCCCAACGGGTGACGTTGTCCTTAAATCTTCCCAAGAGGTTTCTTCTTCATCTGAGACCAGGCGGACTACTCTACCTGTCTCGCGATAGCGTTCAATGCGCTCGTTTCTGCCTGAGCGTTGTTTTTCGATCAGCAGCCTGCGCAGCTCATTAATGGATAAATCCCGGGGATCTTTCTTTTGTGCCACATGAAAATTATAATCGGGGATTTAATACCTGCCAAGTCGGGATGATTTCTTGCGGGATTCTAATACTATCAAATAATACCTGCGGATGAGAGGCCATGTAGAAAAAGACAGTATAATATTCAAATTGCTTTCAGGTAGACGCTGGATGATCTATCAGGAGATTTAATGAAGTTCTTGTTTGGTGATAAAAAGTTCCTCAATACCATGCTCAAGTTGGCTGCTCCAATCATGCTCCAGAATTTAATATTCGCATCTCTGAATATGGTGGATGGCGTGATGATCGGCCAGCTTGGAGAAAGCGCAGTAGCTGCAGTAGGAGTTGCCAATCAGATATTCTTCCTGGTATCTCTGCTATTCTTTGGTATTGGAAGTGGGTCAGCGATCTTCGCAGCTCAATATTGGGGACAAAAAGATACTGAACGGATTCAAAGTGTTCTGGGTTTAAGCTTGATGATGAGCATTAGCGGTGCATTGATTTTTTCCCTGGTGGCTATCCTCTTCCCTGTTCAGGTAATCAGTATCTATTCAAAAGATCCAGCAGTCATATCCCAGGGTAGCGTTTATCTGCAGATCGTCGCTTTCAGTTATGTGATCACTGCTATTACCAACAGCTTCGCTTTCGTTTTAAGAAGCACTGAAAACGTTAAACTTCCCCTGGTCACAAGTTTGGTGGCATTAAGCTTAAACACATTGATGAATTACGGGCTGATACTTGGAAATTTCGGACTGCCATCATTGGGTGTAAAAGGTGCGGCGATTGCCACAATCATTTCCCGCCTGATCGAGGTAGTTTTGCTGCTATTTATTATTTACCGTAAAAAACTGCCTGTTGCGGCAAAATTGCCCGCATTATTGAATTTCAAGATATTGTCCATTAATAAGTTCTTCAAGACAACTCTACCTGTAATCGCTACAGAAATTGTCTGGTCATTTGGGATCACTACCTATAATGTGGTCTATGCCCGGATCGGGACTGAATCCATTGCAGCTGTGAATATTGCTGGAACGCTAGACAGGATCATCTTTGTGGTATTTGCAGGCTTAGGCAATGCCTGCGCGATCATGATCGGAAATCAGATTGGGGCCAAGCAAAATGAAATTGCCACATCCTATGCAAAAAAATTCCTGGTCTTTGGAGCAGTAGGAGCAACGATCTTAGGATTGACGATGTACGTTTTTGCCAGTCCGTTTCTATCTTTTTACAAGGTTTCAGATAGTCACTATCAATTACACAATCAAATTGATCGGATTGATGGCCTTATCTCTACCGGTTCGGTCATTAAACATGATCTTGTTAATTGGTATTCTTCGCAGTGGCGGAGATACAAGAGTTGCCTTTTTCATTGATGCTGGATCTGTTTGGGTTATTGGTGTACCCATGGCGTTAATTGGCGCGTTCGTTCTGGGTTTACCGGTTCATTGGGTTTATCTGATGGTCTTAGCAGATGAAGTTGTGAAACTCGCTCTGGGATTATATCGATTCTTCTCCCAACGCTGGATCAATTATCTAGTTGCCCCGGTCTAAGGATAAGTTTTCACCATCCAGGTTATGCTAAAATCACTAATATCATAAGTTCGTTTGGAGGAATACGAAACTGGATCCACAGATCCAAAATCTGATCTCCAAGAAAGACCAATCCATCGTCTGACAGACAATGATGCAGGAGGGATCATGCCGGATAGGGAATATCTTTATACTCTCCCAAAAGAAACCCTGATTGATATGCTGGAGGATTCAGCAAAAAATTGGCTGGCACATGATGGGCTCTGGTTCCAGGCTGTAGAGCGTCAATACGGTATGGAAAAAGCCATTGAACTAGATACAGAAGCCTGGATTTCCTTCACCCAGATCGAAGCCAAAAGGATTATGCGCCGCCACAGGATTGAACCCGGAGGGGGACTCCCTGCCCTGAAAAAAGCGCTGCAGTTCCGACTCTACGCCCGGATCAATGAGCAATCTGTTGATATCATTGATGAAAATACACTGCGTTTTGAGATGAATGATTGCCGAGTCCAGAGTGCCCGCAAAAGGAAAGGCTTGGATGACTTTCCCTGCAAACCGGTTGGCATCGCTGAATATGCATATTTTGCCCATACTATCGATCCGCGGATCAGGACAGTTGTGATCGCCTGTCCCCCAGATCCACATCCGGATGAATATCTACTGCGCCTGGCAGTTCAACCTTGAGGAAGATCCAATCCCAATAGAAGAACTGATTTGAAAATAAAGAAAAGGACGAAGTCCCTTTAGAGGGACTTCGTCCTTATTTTTAATCATACGAAGGCTCCGGAGAGTTCCTACTTCGCGCGCCAGTAACCTCGCTGGACGGCAACCACATCCTCAGTGGTCATAAAAACATCCTGATCCACATCCTTAACCAGTTTTTCGAAATCATGTACCTGGCTCCGGCGGATACTGGAGGTAATAACAGAAACCATTCCATCTTTTCCGCGGCCTGGAATTTCCGTAACAGCATAATTATTCTCTCTGAGGACTTCCAGTATGGCTGCCCCCCAGTTTGGACTGATCACTCGAATTTCCACAAAACCAATCGCTAGCTTATCTTCGAGCCACATACCAACCACATTGCCAGTGGCAAAACCTGCCGCATACATAATCACATTGACAATATTGTCTATATCCGCCAGAATGAAAGCGAAAGTTAGGACCCAGATAGCCGAGTTAAAAAATCCCAACACCCAGACCCAGAACTTGTTACTGCGCAGGGTCAGGATCACGCGCAGGGTATCAAGGCTGGTTGAAATCACGCGGACGGTGAATATCAGGAGAGCGATCAGAATACTCTGTGTGGTGAATTCAAATGTAAACATAAAAAATTCCTTATCTACCCTACTTATTACGGTCCATCAACTCAAAGTACAGTTCGTTGGCATAGGCTTTTACCATTCTGCGCATGCTGAATTCTGGTGCAAGCGTCCGGATGGATTCTTTCATTAACCCGATCCATTCAACCGGCAGGTCTCCAGGAGAACGGTTATAAAATAGGGGAATGATCTCGTTTTCAAGTGTATCGTAAAGACTTTCTGCGTCCATATCATCCTGGAATTTGTGATCCGCATGGCTGTCATCGGTTCCGATTGCCCAACCGTTTTTACCATTGAAACCTTCACGCCACCAGCCATCCAGGATCGAGAAGTTCAAGGCACCATTTACAGCTGCTTTTTGCCCGGATGTACCGGAAGCCTCATTCGGCCGCCGGGGAGTGTTCAACCAAACATCAACTCCCTGAACCAGATACCTGGCCAGATTCATGTCATAGTCTTCCACAAACACCAATCTACCCCCACTTTCTGCCTTTTTCACTTTCCTGTATACGTTCTGGATCAGCAATTTTCCTGGTTGATCTGCAGGATGAGCTTTTCCGGCAAAGATGATCTGGACTGGCATGTTGGGTTTGTTTGTGATCTTCAATAGTCGTTCAAAATCGCTTAAGATCAGGTCAGCCCGTTTATAGGTCGCAAAACGTCGGGCGAAACCAATAGTCAATGCATAAGGATTCAATAAAGCACCAGAAGCTATCACCTGAACAGGATGAACCTCGTCTCGGCCCCATTGAGAACGGGCCCGTTCTCTCAAATAGAACACAAGTTTTCTCTTCAGGTGCCTGCGTACCGCCCATAGTTCTTCATCAGGGATATCGGAAACTACCTTCCAGATCTCCTGATCATCAATATTCTCCAGCCAATCAGATCCAAGATATCTACCATATAGATGACTCATCCGCCGTGCAAGCCAGGTTCCGGTATGGATACCGTTGGTGATATGGCTGATCGGAACTTCATCAGTTTTGACACCGGGCCATAGGGAACTCCACATTTCCCGAGCTACTTCACCGTGCAGTTCAGAAACGCCGTTCCGCAGATTAGA
Organism: uncultured Chloroflexia bacterium; assembly: GCA_963824175.1. GTDB lineage: Bacteria > Chloroflexota > Anaerolineae > Anaerolineales > UBA11858 > B10-G9. The sequence continues at coordinate 74,873 of CAWGOD010000018.1, forward strand.
TGTACGCATGGCTAAGACCGGCATGCTAAAGGTCTCACCCCAGCTTACATTATGGCGAGCCAGATCAAAGAACTCGTCCCGAGACAAACCCAGCTGTTGCTGCATTCCACCAAAATACTTATCGATTAGCCAGTCAGGGAATTCATCATTGCCGGCAGGAACTGGCGTATGGGTCGTAAATACGGTTTTTGCTTGGACATAGTCAATTGCCTCTTCTATGCTGGTACCTTTTTCTACTTGCTCACGGATCCGCTCCAGGACCAGGAAAGCAGAATGGCCCTCATTCATGTGCCATACTGCTGGGGAATGGCCTAGTTTTCTGAGAGCTCTTACACCACCAATACCAAGGATGATCTCCTGGGAAATCCTCAAGTCAAGATCACTGCTGTACAATCTTGAAGTCAGCTCGCGATCATCATCTGAATTACCATCTACATTGGAGTCCAAAAGATACAGGGGAACTCGGCCAACCTGGATCTTCCATATTCTTACTAATACTTCCCTACCGGCAAGTTCCACAGAAACAGTTGCAGGTTTTTCCTCATCGTTCACCAGCGGCAGCACGGGCAATTCATCAAAATTCAATTTAACATATTGAGCTTCCTGCCAACCATCTTCGCTAATAATCTGAGTGAAATATCCTTTAGTATAAAGGAATCCCATCGCCACTAGAGGTAGCCCCAGGTCACTTGCTTCTTTCAGGTGATCCCCAGATAGGACACCCAGGCCGCCAGCGTAGATCGGCACTGTCTCATGGAGCCCAAACTCGGTAGAAAAATAAGCAATAACCTCTTTATCTACATGGCCATGGTTGGTCTGGTACCAGGTATCCTCTCGCTCCATATACTGGTCAAAAGCCAGCATGGATCGGTCATAAAAATCTAAAAAATGACTGTCGTGAGTTACCGCATTCAATTTCGCCCGCCCAACTTTTCGTAGAAATTGGATCGGATTATGTGTTGTCTCTTCCCACAAATCACTGTCGATGCGTTTATAAAGACGCTGGACGTCAGGATTCCAGGTCCACCACAAGTTGTAGGCAAGTTCACCCAACCTCTCTATTCGGCTGGGAAGACTGAAATGATTTGGGGTTATTTCTTGAACTTTATCAAGAGTCAATTAAATCCTCCTCGTATTCTCGAGAATACGATCATACAACTATTAAAACCTCGCTCATTCTACCATTTGAGTTAGATTGCGTACACTTTAGATTTTTGTATAATGGGTAATAGAAATCCAGGCTCAATAATCAAGACCCTGGATTCAGTAATCATAAAAATACACTGTCTTGAATTATCAGGATCTCAATTCTGGGAGCGTTCTATTCCCCAATGTCTCAGAGTGGCAGGGGGAGGAGATACTTCGCCTACTTCTCTGCGGACCAGAACCATGGCCCCTTCTGGGCAGGATGGGACACACAACCCACATCCAACACAGTTTCGCGGGTCTACCTCACAAACAATTCCGTCGACATCTAGGGCGTCAAATTGGCAGTGTTCCACACAATCCCCACAGGCAACACATAACTCGTCATCCACGACAACCAAAAAATCCGATTTGGCGATAGCTGCTGAATTATTAAACTCGGCCACGGCCCTTAGAATTCCACAGCTACAGGTACAACAATTGCAAATATAGGAATTCCGATCCTGATAATTACCTGTAGTATGTACTAATCCAGCCTCTTCCGAATCTCGCAAGATCTGGAGCGCTTCATCTTTGGTGATGGACCGATCTACTTCACTGTTATCAAAATATCCTTCTACCGGTGCAAATACCAGGCAATTTTCAAGAGGATGATCACAGGGGTCGCCAATCAATTTTTTCTGCACGCGGCATATACAATCCCTCACTCCCCATGCCAATGCGTTTTCAATTAAATCGGAGGCTTTTTCATAAGGATATACTTCCATTTCAAAATCGATTGACTCCTGAACCGGTATCACTCGATGAACAGACAAACCTTTCCCTGTAATGCCGCCCCTTGTTTCCTGGAAGTATTCCTCAAATAAGGCTGCGATTTCCTCGTTCAACCTGGGAAGTAATTCTTCATAAAATCCAACCACAAAAGGCATTAAGCCAAAGATCAGCGCTGATTCTCCCTTCGAAAAGAGGATCATTTTTTTCCTGACCATATCCTTCAAAGTTCGGCGTGCTTCTTTTTCTGGGACATTGGCCCGGGCAGCGATCTCCGCAGCCGGCTCTTTCGGATAGAACATCTCTGCCGCTAGAAGGGCTTCTTCAGGGGTAAAGATCTTTTCAAGTAAACGGATCTCTATCCCACTTTCTGTTGCTGGAAAATTATGGGGCATTGTATCCAGTTTTTCAGCCAATTTTTTATAGGTATCTGCAGTCATCAAAACCCTCCTGCTTGCGGGGATCCCACCAACTAAATAAACTTAATAATATATTTACTTTAGCAATTTTGCTGCTTCCAGGATCAGATCATCCGATATGTCGGATTTATCCATCACAGGAAGCTCTCTGATCTGTCCATCTTTCCATATCAATATTACCTGATTTTTATCCGATCCGATACCTCGATCCTCCCTGCTTACATCATTAGCAACAATCAGATCAAGATTCTTATTCTCCAATTTGGACTTTGCGTTTTCAAGCAGATTTTCCGTTTCCGCTGCAAAGCCAATCACTACTGCGGGACCAATTTTCTTCTTAATTTTATTTCGAGCTACTTCCTTTAGAATATCGACCGTTCTCTCCAGTTGGATGACATCCAATCCGCCCTGATCCTTCTTGATCTTGTTCTCTGCTTCTCGAGTGGGTTTATAATCTGCCACTGCCGCAGCCATGATCAACAGGTCTGCATCATTTGATTCGGAAAATACTGCCTCAGCCATCTCGCTAGCGGTTTTTACAGAAATCAATCTGGCCCCTACAGGTCCTGCCAGGGCCACTGGGGCTGAGATCAAGATGACCTCAGCGCCCTGATCCAGGGCAGCCTGGGCGATCGCATAACCTTGTTTTCCAGAAGATCTATTACCAATAACACGAACCGGGTCAATTGGTTCCTGGGTCCCCCCTGCTGTGATAACCACTTTTTTATCCTTTAATACTCCATCTTTCCCAAGCCAGCATCGCAGATGTCCTAGCAACTGGTCCGGTTCCAGCATCCGCCCTTTTCCTGACAGGCCAGAAGCCAGATGGCCAGCTGCCGGTCCCCAGATCTCCACTCCTCGTTTTTTCAAGAGATCCAGATTCTCCTGGGTTGCCGGGTGGCTGTACATCCCACCATCCATGGCCGGTGCCACGAGAAGAGCAGTTCGTGATGCTAAGGCAGTCAGTGTTAGCAGGTTATCTGCCATCCCATGGGTAATTTTTGCAATGGTATTGGCTGTTGCTGGCGCGATTAACAAGGCGTCATTCTTCTCACCTAATTCAATATGCAATACATGGTCATCCACTTTCCACAAGTCTTCATCGATATAAGCCTTTCGCCCGGTGACTGAGGAAAAAGTTATCGGGGAAACCAGTTTTGAAGCCGCTTCTGTCAGGATGACATCAACCAGTGCCCCGGCCTTGGTTAAGGACGAGGCCAAGGTCACTGTCTTATAGGCTGCTATCGATCCAGTCACACCCAGAATTATTCTTTTATTTTCAAGTACTTTCATATGTTTTCCTTCCTGCCACAAAACAGAACCGATCAAAGGGCTTATTGATTCATATCCCAGATGATCCGCAGACCATCCAGCGTTAACCAGGGAGCGACAATCTCAATCACCTTGGTTTCACGGGCGATTATCTCGGTTAACCCTCCCGTTGCGATAACTTTCATATCTGGGTCCCAATTCCTTTCTGAATCGGGCAACCATACCTTCTACCAAGCCGACATAACCAAATATCAATCCAGATTGCATAGCATGGGGAGTATTCCTGCCAATAACTGATGGAGGAGTGTTTAGATCTACTTTTGGTAATTTCGCAGCCCGCTGGAACAGCGCATCAGCAGCGATACCAATTCCTGGAGCTATCGCACCTCCCAGATAATCACCTTCTTCTGAGATCGCGTCAAAAGTTGTACCGGTTCCAAAGTCCACTACGCATGCCGGACCTCCGTAAAGGTGCTGCACCGCAGCGGCGGCAACAATGCGATCTGCCCCTACCGAACGGGGAGTTTCATATAATATGCGCACACCAGTTTTTACTCCTGCATCCACAACCAGGGGATCCAGATCAAGATATCCCTTACAAGCCTGGAGGAAAACCCCTGTTAAACGCGGCACTACTGAGGCGAGACTTACACCTGTAATATCCGCAGCTGTTAGATTCTCATGTTTTAATAAACCATCAATTTGCAGGCCATATTCATCCGGCATGCGCTGATGATCAGTTGATACTCTCCAGCAGGGTCCCAGCTCTTTTCCTTGATAGACCCCGAGGGAAATATTGGTATTGCCAATATCGATTGTCATTAACATAGAATTTCCTTCACTTGGTTTTCATCATCCACAAGCACAATCGTGGGTTTCCAATCAGGCAGATCTTCTTCATTCAACCAACCCATAAGCCATAGCAATGATCTTATCACCGGTATGAACCAGCCTTGCAGCAGCGCCATTAATTTCGATCTATGCCGGATCCGGCTTTCCCAGAAATGATATAGGTTTCAAATCTGGCGCCATTGTTTAGATTTAACTACCTGAACAAGTTCATACTCCACCATACCGGCTTGATAATCAAATCACTATCGATTGTGATACTGCCTTCATAATCCAGGTTTGAATCTGTTACTGTTGCCCGGTGGATTTTTGATTTTAGCACTTTTCTATACATGATCACTTCCCTAAGATAATATTATCAATCAGTCTGGTCTTGCCAATAAAAACTGCCATAGAGATCAGGCATTCCTTGACTTCTTTTTCAAGCTCTTCCAGGTGTAATTGGATCAGCACATGAGACATATTGAAGATGGGCCAGCGGTTCACTTTCAATTTCATCATTGACAATCTTCCTTAATAACCTCTGCCCTTCTTTCCCCTCTCTGGAATGCGTCCCGGGCGCAGGAACAAACCCCGTGAAAGGCATCTGGCTGCGAACCTTTCTTCTTGTCCCAGATATATGTTCCGGCTGGACATTGCGACCCCATCTGGCTCACGCACGATTGGACAAATAATAATTTCGACCTGGAAATTCAAATCCCGTACCATCTGCTTGATAACTGCTGCCTGCTGGGCATCTTTCTGCCCAAAATAAGCCTTATCTGGACTCACTGCATTAAAAAGTTTGGCTACCACAGTGGCAACCCCCCGGAAATGTGTTGGCCGGTAGGATCCTTCCAGGATCGATAGATAAATGATCCATCTCAACCCATGTCTGATATCCTTCCGGATACATGATTTCTACAGTGGGGATCCAAACCAGATCCACACCCGCATTTTCGCAGAAAGCCGACATCGCGGTCTGATATCCCGGGGATAATTATCCAGATCTTCATCCGGTGCAAATTGAGTGGGATTCGCAAATATACTGACAACCACAGAGCGATTATCTTCCCGCGCTTTATCCACCAGTGAGAGATGACCTTCATGAAGGTATCCCATAGTAGGCACAAAACCCAGCTGGCCGATCCAGATCGGATAATTCTTTTCTCAACTCAACTATTGTTTTCACGATTTTCATTTTCATGAAATCCTCACTAAAACTTTCTCTGCGCTTGAATCAACAACAACATGATCTCATTTACCGGAGTATTCAAATTCACCGACTTTCCCGCTCGGACAACAGCGCCACACAGGGCCTCAATTTCTGTTGGGGCTCCCGCTTCTGATATCCTGAAGCATGGAGGAAATATTATCCGCTGTGGCTGATGCTACCGCTTCAGCAGCCGAGACTGGATCTTGATAACGGGCTTGATTCCCAGCGCACGGGCGACATTTCCCGCTTCCCGGGCTGCAAGACCCATGATCTTTATGCAGTTTTGTTTTCTAACAGGCTGCCCATTTTTCACATTCAGGAGAGCTGTTAATGGATTGATAGCCACATTTAATGATCAATTTACTCCATACCAATGCTGGTTACATCAGAGACTTCTGAATGAAAAACCAGATTGCTTGAGGGAATGGATCAACGGGTCCAACCTGGCGTGCGTTGGACCGAGATAATTCCTTCACCGCCTGGGCGAACGACGCCCGGGTCCTGATAGTGTCGCCCCGTAGGTAGTCACCCCCTGGGCTGTCCGACTTTTCCCAGGATTTCGCCCAGAATCTCTAAATTACCCAACCCATTCTGAAGCGATAAAACAATCCCTTCAGGATCCAATACCTGGGCCAATTGTTTGGCTGCCCTCTCCTGTTTGCCAGGATTTAACCAGAACCAATGCCAATTTGCTGAAGGAATTTTCGACAGGATTCGTTGACCCCTTGCCGGAAAATAATTCTTTCCGGCAGTATCTACCATGCAAATCCCGGATTCGATTTATAGCCTGGATCCCTTCCCGCCAGGTACCCAGAAAAGTCACTCTTATTGCCTGAAGCAGCCAACCTGGCCACCAAAGAATAGAGCCATCGCGCCGGACCCAACAATCAGGATATCGGTCATATTCAGGAATCTCCAGTGAGATCAAGGAACTTTTGCCATTCCTGATCGGACATGGAAAACGAGTGTGTCCTTTCCAGGGAAATTCCCATCTTCAACGTCGATTTTATAATCACTGCAATGCAAATGATATCTCTTGATGGAGAACATCATATTGTTTCACAAATTTTGGCGTGAATTTATCAAACAATCCCAGGAGGTCATGGGTAACAAGGACTTGCCCATCGCATCCCGGACCTGCACCAATGCCAATAGATGGAATGGTCAAACTGTTAGAAATATATTCTGCCAGACGGGACGGAATAGATTCCAGGACAATCCCAAAACACCCGGCATTCTTCAAGAAGCAATGGCATCAGCCAGAATTTCGGCGCTGCTTCAGTCAGCAATCTTTCCTTGAGTTTTAAATCCTCCCAGCTGATTTACACTCTGGGGGGTGAGCCCCAGGTGTCCCAAGACTGGAATCCCTGAGCCAACGATTGCCCGGACTGGCGTCCAACCTCTCCCGGCCTCCCTCAAGTTTGACAGCATCCATACCGGCTTCCTGGAGAAACCGTCCTGCATTGCGTAGAGCTTCAGAAGGACTAACCTGGTATGACATAAAAGGCATATCTCCAATTAACAGGGCATTGGAAGCTCCCCTGGCAACTGCCTTGCAGTGATGAAGCATATCCTCCATAGTGACTGGCAAGGTGTTTTCATAGCCCAGAACAACCATTCCCAGGGAATCTCCGACCAGGATTAGAATCTATCCCTGAGAGGTCCACCGCTCTGGCAGTTAGATAATCATATGCAGTTAACATGGTAATGGGTTCTCCGGCGTCTTTTTTCGCGCGGAAGATAGCCGTAGTGATTTTCTTGTTGGAAATGGGAGATTTATGACATGGTACCCTCCTAATTGGTAGGGGCCTTGGTTTTGTTTTGACTTCCCTAATAATTAAACCATCATTTCATCATTCAGGGAACTCGTTTATCTCAATAAGGTGATCATACCGTCCCAGATTAAGATTGATAATTTCTTTCAACCGCTCAATATCAAACAAATCCCCCCGGACAATCAGTTTTATCCGATCATAATAGGCGGCAATATTTGGATTTTCTATTTCATTCCTGCCGGTCTCTAAGGTCTCAAAATAACCGGCAGGTATTATGTGTCTAAAATGCCCTATCCGCGAATCATCTTGATTTTCCAAGGGCAATCGCGCCATGAGAGGATCAGCCAGAGCATTTTTATCAATCACATGATCATTCGGACCAAGGGCATAACCATCAACTCCTAATGGACCCAGGACAACAAGTTCCCCGGAGTTTTCTTTGTATATCCAATCATCTCCAGAGAATTTCGACCCCGGAAATCCAGATCTTTTACTGGATGAAAACAATCCAAGATAAGAATAATAAATAGCTCTTTCATCAGAAATACCATCTTCGTTGATATATTGGCGGAAATCTTCTTTTCCGTACTCCAGAGGAGCGCGGAGAGGCGAGTTAGGATTAATCAATCCAAAGCCAAGGATCAAGAGCAATAATATAGCTTGTTTTTTCCATTTCCAGCCTGAGATCTCATAAGAAATTATGACAACAGATAGAACGAGAACGGCAGAGAAAAAACGGCCACTCATAAAATCTCCCCCGATGGATAGGATATAGAATAAATACAGAAAAATTGAAATAACGAAGGGTAATTGTTTATAGCTTTTTCTATACAAGATCAGGATTACACACACGAGAATCACTATCAGAGTGATCGGATCTGTGAGAATTGAATCCTGATAATATTTCAAACCTTGTATTATCGATGAAAGTCGGCTTATTCCAGTATTTAATTTTGCATAAGCTGTATTGGGGAATAATGCTCCGTAATAAAATAAAGAGAATATCTCCCAGATAATTAATGGCACAAATCCTGTTATAACCGCTATAATCTTTTTTATTGAAGCCTGGTTTTTAAAGAACAAATAAATGAGGGGAGGGATAAAAAACAGAATCGTGTCCAATCGGTTAAGAGAAGCAAGACATCCGATAAATGATAAAAATAATATCTTTCGTTTTTCCGATAGTTTTTCCTCAAAATATATTATGAAAAAGGCAACCAACAATAAATGGGTAAGTGGATTTTCCAGTCCGGAGGTTGAATACTCCAGAAATGCTTTTGAGGAAATCAACACCGCTACAACAATGATTGAGGTCTGGACGTTCTTTGAGACTAGATAGACAAGACCCACAACAGTAAACAATGAGAGCGATATAGATATCAATATATTTACAAAATACATTTGTGACCAGAAATCAAAACCTAATCCCTTCTGTAATATGAAGTTGGCACCGGATTGAATAAAGAACCATAAGGGATGAGTGAAAGTTTGTACTCGTTCCCCAACATTATGTACCAATCCATAACCATGAATAAAATTTTATATGGAATGAAAAGTAAAATATGCATCATCGGAAACCTCGGTCTGTTTGCAATAGAACGAGGATGAAAAACCCGATCCACAGGATGAATTTTACCTTTTCCATTTTTTTCACTTGTTTCATAAACCTTCAGAATAGTTAATTTGTCTTACAGTCATATTAATATTTTGATCAATGAACTGCGCTTATTCTTATCAACAGGGCAAGATAATAAATCAGATATATCGTCCCGCAAAAATATCATCCCGTAATTATCCCCAAATTGGAATTGGTAATCCTCAAGGTCCATGTTCTTCGCATCAGAATAAAAGATTTGGGTCTGTCTCATTTGATCCTTATCAAATGCATCATCGATTAAGTTTGAGCTTGTATAATCATAAATCTTTTGCATCTGGAGCACGATTATCTCAGGGTTAAAGTCCTTGATATAGGTATAATCAACTGCTTTCCAGCTGATTTCAACATTTAGATTTTCACTTTCAGGCACATATGCTCTAACATCACGGAAGACAGTCATCATGTGGCCATCTGGTAAACAGGCAAAGATTTCTGGTTCCATTTTTGAATAGAAAGACAATGCAGGGTGGGGCTCTTCACGATGAAAGGTATCATTAATGTATTCAAAGTCCCAGATCACATTCCTCCCGAATTGCATCAAAAGAATCAAAGATGGAATTATCAGATACAGGTACTTTTTCCAGTCATCTATCTCCTCATCGATTGGAGGAATGAAATTACCAGACTCGAAAAGAACGGTAATGCTATAGGCATTAGTAGATGTGTTGGTTTGGTGGCTACAAAAAACAGTATATAAATCAACATAGGAAATACCCAGGTCAGAATCAGGATATTCGTCAAGCGAGTTTCTTTTTTATACAAACCAATTCCGATTCCAAGCAGGAGAAGTAAGAGGGTTAACCAATGCCCATAATACTCAGAGATAATTGAAAACCATGATCCGGGTCCTTTTTGATAGGCAACATCCCATCCAAAACTCATAGCTGCTGATTGTGCTTTTTAAATCATCAAATAACGCATTCTCTCTACGGGATGGATCAATGCGGGATTACTGATAATCACCACTGAAATCATAAGTATTATGAAGACTACACTTTTTGTTAATAGTTTTTGAAATCGAATATTTTCGTTTTTATAACCCAGAAATAAATATACAAAAATTGTCAGGAAAAAAAACCATCCAAAATTCTTCGTTCCTATTGCTAATCCAACCGCGATGGCTGCAAAATTAAAATTTACGCCAAACCTGTATTGATCCCGGGAAAGGAAAAAAATCACTAACACACAAAACAGAATTGCCAAACTATCCGGATGCCACCAAAGGTTATTTTTAATCACGATTGGAATAGATAATAAGAAAATAAACAAAATTATTGATTTCCAGAACTTTTCAAACTTTGTTTGGATATAAACTAATAACCAAAAGGTTGTTATCATGGGTAAGACACTGACAAACTGACGCATCACCGCCATATTAAGTTGAACGTTATTGATTCCTGAAAGGAATTTAACAGGAAGAAGAGCTAAAACTGAGAGAGCATAGAAAGGAAACCCATAATAATAGTGCTGGTATGCCACAAAGTGCCATATTTTATGCCTTAAACTGATACCTTTAAATTCCAACATACGGATCGCATGTGGATACTGGGCAAATTCATCAGGTTCAAACACACTGATCATTTCTACTGTCTTTGCTCCAGTATTATTCGGATCAATAAATATTAAAAAATAGAGGATTGATAAAAACAAAAGAACAAATATTACTCTCTTATTATTCATTTAATATTATCCTTGCTGGAAAAGAGTACCTTGTACAATTTTGATAAAATTTTAGGCTTGATCAGATTGTAGTAATCGATACTTCCGCTTTAGGTTTCTTTCTGGATATTGATTTTGACATGGTCCGGTTCTATAACAACTTAGATATCATTAGTAAAATGCGTTAGGCACGGACCTGACCAAAATACCAATATAATTGATGATTTGGATCTCGCTTGTATTAGATATACCGGGGGTTATTGCCAGACGCAATGGAACCAACTCGTTCCTGCCTTGGGTAACCCACTGATTGGGTCTTATATTATTCTTCAATCTCTTTTAATCGCAGTTTGGCCTTATCTCTCAGATTTTGTTTTTCCTGATCACTCAAGAAAGCAACATCCAATGAATTTTTTTGGGCCTGGGTGATCTGTTGACTAGATAATCCTGCTGCAGGTGCCGCTATTTCATATTCATAATTCAGGTCAATATTGCTGATACCAGGATCATCTGTATTAATGGTCGCCAGAATCCCTTCATCAAGAAAAGTCCTTAAGGGGTGATTCATATATTGATCTACTACCCTGGTCTGAATATTGGAGGTCAGATTACTCTCCACACCGATAGAATTATTTGCCAGATACTCCATTAACATTGGATCACGAGCAGCACTAACACCGTGACCAATGCGCTCTGCCCCCAACTCTTCCAAAGCCTGCCAAATGAAATCCGGTCCACCTTCTTCTCCGGCGTGAACAGTGATATGCCAACCTGCCTCCCGACCTTCTTTAAAATGATCTACAAAAAGGCTCCCCGGATAATTCACCTCATCCCCTGCCAGGTCCAGAGCCACGATCTGATCTTTGTACTGAAGTAAGGATTCTAACTCCAACCAACATTGATCTGGACCAAAAGTCCGGCTTAGAATACCGATCAGGTTAACCTGAATATCCAAGTTTCTCTGGGCTTGGTTTGTTCCTTCAATGATCGCTTCTACAATTCCTGCAGGGTCCAGCCCATGAGGTCCTGCCATAAATTTCGGACTGAAACGCAATTCAATATAGTCAATACCTTCTAGATAGGCGTCTTCGACATTTTCATACGCAACCCGGGTGCAGGCCTCATAGTCAACCAGCACGCCGATCATGTATTTAAATTTTTCAAAAAAGGTCACGATATCGGGAGTGGGTTCCACGATTTGAACAAAGGGTTTCAAACCCTCCACATCGCGCGCAGGAAGAGGGATATTATGTTTTTTCCCCAGATCTAATATTGTTTCCAGGCGGATGCTTCCATCCAGATGGCGGTGTAAATCTAGCAGGGGGAGAGTCTTATCGATCATTGCGGATTCTCCTGTTCAGCAATAAGAGCGTACCTATTTCATTAAAGACCAATTATAATAAACTATGTCCAGATTGAAAAAGGAGATTGAACGATGAAAAAAGCAATGGCTTTCATTTTCGGTGCAGTATTAGGGGGTGTTCTAGGCAGTATTACTGCCTTGATGCTGGCCCCATATTCCGGAGAAAAACTGCGGACCGTTATCCAAAAAGAAGTAGATAATATTCAGATCGAGATTAAAGAAGCAGCTCAAAAGAAAAGAGCGGAATTGGAAGAACAACTGGATGAACTCATTCATCCTCAGGAATCCTAAGACCTATAAATAATATGACCGGGGGATTTTCAATCAACACTAATAAATAGACACTCCCGCTAGCGGGAGTGTCTATAATCTTAATCAGTGATCAACTCAATCCAGTAATTCGCCTTTTGTCTTGTGAAGCGTGTGGTACCTGTTACCACCAGAACCACCGGGTGAGAACCATTATCTCCTTCCTCAACAAGAATTTCCAGCTGATTTCCAGCTGGTACAGATAAATATTCAACACGGGGCACCGCGTCCATGTGTATCAACGCCAAGCGGTAGGTTTGAGGTAAGCTATTCTCAATCCTCACAAATCCTTCTGCTATCCAGCCTCCATCATCCACCTCAAAATCAGAAGAATAACCTATTTCAGGTATAGATACATCGTCAAGCAATAAACCTTCACCATGAACGGCTGCGTCTGTAATGTACTCAAAGCGGAGCTGAACCAACTCTCCAGCGTAACTTGATAGGTCAACAGTCTCCTCAATCCAGATTCCACTACCCCCGGACAGACCGTTATACCCCCATCCATAGCTGTTTCCAGACGGATCCTCCGATGTACTGGAAGGAGTACGGATGATGCGCCAATCCTGCCCATCGGTGGATATCTCCAGGAAAACATAATCGTAGTCTTCTTCCAGGTCATACCAAAGGTGATAATTGAAAGTGATCGGTCCTGACTGATCGCGAAAATCGAATTCTTGCGTCAAGCGCATATCAGAATGATCACCTTTATTCGACCAGAAAGCATAATACCCGGAATAGGGATCTTCCGGTAGTACTTGGACGGACTGTTGGCCAGTAAATTTGATTTTATAACTCTCACCACAATTCAGTTTTAGATAATCTGCGGCATATTGATGAACATCGCGTTGAAACTCACTAGTTGAACATTCATCGATCTCTTCTGTAGCATAAAAATAAGGAGCATCTGGATAGCTGATGTACTTGAACCGATCTGTTACGTTATATTCATTATTGAGTAAATTTGTCACAACCCAATCCAGGAAAACATCATCAGCAGTAACCTGTAAACCTGTAAGCGGATCAATGATATTCAGATCATTCAAAACCTTATCTACGCTGGCCAGCCCATTGAGCTCATCCGCCACCAAAGCTTGAGTAGCTTCACTGCCAAAACGATCCATAAAATATGTCACGAACAAGAATGCGTTTCCGTAATGAGGGATAGTTGCATTAGGATCATTAGGCCAGTCATTCAACTGCGTATCAGGCTCATCAGCAAAATAATAATCATGTGTTGGTCCATCTCTATGGCCTGTCAGCAAGGTTGCCAATTCAGAAAAACCCTCATTCAACCAGGAAGTTTCATTTCGATCCCGGTACCAGTGGATCATATGCTGAAACTCGTGCGCCAGAACACCATAGGTATATCCATCACGCAAACCTGCGTTATCGGCACTAAGCATAAATGTTTCATGGGCATTGGAAAACTCGTGAACCTCCGGATGGTATTCATCAGTGGAATTATAATAACCTGCCAGGTTAAATCCTAAACCACGGGCATAGATCACATACAGATGTGGATCCTCATCCACTCCCGGGAACCACTCAGAACCAAAAAATTCCCGATTAGTAGGATAAATATTATCCTCAAAGTCTGCTGCTAATCTATCTAAAGCGCTCTCAGAATATTCAACCCCATTCTCGATCCAGAAGTATAGGTGATCAGTAACTGCTGCAAGTGTAGCTTCGATCTGGAAATTCTCTGCTGTATCGACATCAGTTACCCAAAAGTTCTTTTGAGTTCCAATCGGAAGATCAAGGTTCGAAACCGGTAGAGTAAGCGGAATATTTTCCTTATCTTCCAGGCGAAGAGCTAAATCCACAGGATCGTTGATAGGGATATCAGCATTTAATAAAGTATCAAGTGTTGACAAATCACCTGAAGATGATTGGTTGTCCTGGGAAGATTGAGTAGCTGCCAGACCTGGGGCAGGGATCACCTCCACATCTACTGGAGAGTTATTGGAAATTAGGTCATCACCTCCCCAGCGGAACAAACTGTACGCGGTAATGCCGGTCCCCAGACAGCAACAACCAGTCACAACGACAACAAGTATCACTAAACCGATGATTAGATTTTTATTATTCAGTTTGATATCTCCTTGTTTTCACTTTCAGTTTGACGGAAGATCTGGAAAGCAGCTGTAGCTAAGCCGAAAACGATCCAGGGATTGGGTATTGCAAAAGAATCATAAGAAAAAGTATTCATTAAGAAAGCAATCATACCCAATAAGATCCCCCCACCCCAGAATTTCTGATTTTGATCCTTTGATAACCAGATATACAGTCCTTCACCTGTGATGGAAATCAAATAGGTAATATAAGCTGTAACTCCAAACAAACCGGTTTCAGCCAATAATCTGGCAAAGTAATTCTTGGCAGTGATAATCGAGGGTTTATCTGGCACCAGTATTCGCAATATCTCTGGCATGTACCCTATCTGTTGGGATGGAAGGAAATCCTGGAAATAAATTGTATAGTTTCCTAAACCAACACCAAATAACGGGTAGGCTTTAAAGATATTATATGCTGTTTCCCAATATAAAAAGCGAGGGCCAAACCCAATATATCGGATGTATCCACTCAGGGATTTCCCACCCAGAAATTGGAAATCTCCAGATGGTGTTCGCCAGTAATCCCACATAGAGGAGATATAGCTGTTTCCTCTGCTCGCAAAATATCCCACTACTCCAAGAACACTTATCATTAAAACCGCTGAAATTAGGATCTTGATAAAACCCGGCAGAGCAAGGATTCTTCTCCAAATCCTCCAAAACACCCCAGTTGCCTGGGTGCTTTCCTTGGATTTGGGCTTTTTCGGTCTAAAAAATAATAGCCCTACCCCTAGAACTGCTGCAGCTGTCAGGTAACCTGATCGAGATAGAGTAAAAACCAGGATCACACCGATCCAACCAAAAAGGATCATCTCAACTGTTAACCACTTGGTGATCCGTTTAAATACAGATCGATTTACCAATACCGCAGAGTATATCCAGGGTAAATATAAAGCGGCCAGCTGGTCAGCAAACCAGGATGGTTCTTGAGTTAGGCCAATCAACCTCCCTGCATCACCTCGACTGATCGTAATATGACGCTGGATACTTTTCATGATGCTGAACCAGTTGGGTATCAGGTCCAGAATATATATCAGCTGTAAGGAGCCCCAAATTAATGATATGGTCAGGCCAACATATAGCCATTTCAAAGTGAAATCCAAATCCTCTTCTTTGATTGGCATTAAAGAATTACTAGATAAATCCCTCCAGCTAAAAACAAGGTAAATAAGGTCCTAATCAGACGGGAATTCACCGTTACTTCACTCAATTCAGATACCACTCCGCTGAAAACGGGGATTAATGAAGAGAACAGGGCTAATAATATAAACACCAGAAATGGCAGCCAGACTCTAGGTAATTTTCGCTTCCACAGAGTGGGTAAGATCAGCAAAACCAGGAAAAAGAGTGGATAGATCAACAACGGCCTAACGCTTACCCTGCTCCCCCCCATCGCCGTTGGAAAATAAGGGAAGTTGGTTACAGGTAGCGAAACTAAAAACGCAGCCCAGAGGACTTTTCTGGCTTTCTGCAGAAGTTCCTTAGTCATTTTCTTTCCCACTTATACTGATTTTGACAATAGCCAGAATGAACCAGGCTAACAAACCGAGGATTCCGCCACCCAGAACGATTCTCCCGTAGCTCGTGTCTGACTCACTTCAACCTCCGAACTGAGCGGCTGAAGGACCAGGTTGGCTGATAAGCCCAGACTGTCATCCAGAGCTTCATGATATTCTGGCAGCACCTTCTCGCGGTCTTCCTCCAAAATAGAGAGTTGATCCAGGGATTCCTGCAGGTCCTGTTCAGCAAGAATATTGGCGTTCTCCAGCCAGATTATATAAAGTGATACAGGGTCTGTTGGTTGGGGAAAATCTCCTACCGGGATCTGCCACAGCGGTCCGCTTTTCCTGTAAACCAGTATCCAGGCATTAAGTTCTGTCAATAGATCATCATCCAGGGGTTGAATCTGGTCCTGAGCAGAAAATACACTCTGCCATTCCTCTGCAGAGTTTTGAAAACTTTCCAATTTCGAAGTTCGTGATTTTAGAGAGCCAATTTCATCCGCTAGGGCAAATAATTGGGCATCAAATGGCGGCAATATCACTGATCTCAAGAAGTCCCTCGATCTTCTTATATCCTTCATCCAACCATGCTTGAACTGCTTTCCGAGCTTCATTTTGACTCATTCTTGATCACTTCCAGCTGCCAGACACCAGTATCATACCAATACAGATCAATATCTTTCTTAAAGGAGCCAAGATCCTCTGGGTTCCCCAAGGCTTCCAGAGTATTTAATACAACCTCATCAGAAGATAGAATAGAAGACACTTGTTTCAGCTGCCAGTTTTTGTAATCATCCAAGTTCAAAGGTTCGGTTTTCGCAAGAGGAATCAAGTATTCCATTTCATTGACCCGAGTAACATCAATGCCCACATAAAGATCAGCTGTCGCCCGATAAGGGGCTGGAAGAATATAAGAAAGTGCCAATCCCGCCAATCCACCCAAAATCGTAAAAAGCAAGACTAAGATACCATTTATTGATAATCTTCAAAATTTCTTCACGTAAGCTCCAGCTTTCCATAAATTACTCCTAGAAACAACTAACCCATTTTATACCGTTTCATTTTGTACCAATTCCAGACAGGTCCAAGGATCATGCGCAAGATATATTTTGCCATAAAGGGTGAAAATATACCCCCCCCTTCCCTTTTGTAGACCTTCTTCATCTCCGGCCAGCAGCGATCATCAGAATTTGTTGTTTTTCCACCATCATGAATTCGAAAACTCGCCCATAGCTGAGGTGTATATTGGATCGGGGCAATTTTCGCAAACCTGACCCACAAATCATAATCCATTGCAAAATAGAATGATGTATCCAAGGGACCTGATCTTTCCCACAGATCCCTCCGCCAGAATGCTGCAGGCTGAGGTATATAAACTCCACCCCTCATTAAACGCTGGTAGTTGGTTTGTTTGGCATTAAATTGGCCAATTCTGCGACTGTCTTCATCAATCAGATCCGTATCACCATATACCATACCAATCTCTGGATGTTCCTGAAGGAATTCCACTGCTGAGCTGATTGCTCCAACATGGTAAATATCATCAGAGTTTATCCAGGCCATAATGTCACCCTGGCAGCGATCAAACCCTTTATTTATGGCATCTGTTTGGCCCAGATCAGATTCCGAGACCCATCCTGCCAGTTTATCCTGATATTTTTTAATTATTTCTACTGAACCATCTGTCGAACCGCCATCTATTACAAAATATTCCAGAGCAGGATAATCCTGATTGATCACAGACAGGATCGTTTCTTCCAGGTATCTCTGCTGGTTATAGGATGGTGTAACGATAGAAACCAGGGGGTAATTATCCATTTTTATCCCTGAGCTGTTCTCCGGATTATTTTTCAGTGTGAGGTCAAACCTGGCCAATTTTCCAAGGATCCCTCACTGAGGATCCCAGGTTTCCGCCTGTTCTTCAAGTAATAATACCATTTTCCCAGGAAACCCAATCCCAGGATATCAAGAGCAGAGAATAAAAATCGATGCCAGTAAACACTCAGGGATGGCGGCCAAGTTCTGGCGGCTTTTAAGTAAGTTTTAAACGCTTCTTTTGGCTTTCCCCCATCCAGAAGGTATCTGGCAATTATTTGATATGCGCCAGCCCAAACTTGTTGATAATTATTCTAATTATGGCAGCCAGGTCAGGTTCTTTTTCCGCCCAATCCATGATCCTGATCACCTCTGCTCCACTTTCCGATGCCATAGTGACATTCTTGGCGTCCTGGATGATAACGTGAAACAGCCCAGAATCTCGGGGTGGTGATGAAATTCAGTCTCCCGGGATAGGCGAATCCAGAGCTGGTGGTCAAGGAAAAAGTGGTAACTTGGGTCCAGATATCCAACTTTTTCTACAATAGACCTCTTCATAAATACTGCCGGCTGGCAAATGATATTAAACTTGAGAAAATCCAGGGTTCCCCAATTGCTGAAACGGAGTTCATTGAGCAATCGCCCATCAGCATCGGCAGAAACCGCATCACCATAGATCACACCCGATGAGGATTTTCTTGGAATAACTCTACAGCGGAGGATATTGCACCAGGCAGATACAAATCATCCGAATTAAGCCAGGCAATAATCTCCCCAGAAGCTTTTCTAAAACCCTTGTTAATGGCATCCGCCTGACCCTGGTCTGGTTCGGAGACCCACCAGGCTAGTTTATTCTTGTATCTTTCGATTACTTCCAGGCTTCCATCTGTTGATCCGCCATCAACAACAATATACTCAATGTTAGGATAATCCTGTTGAATGACAGATTGGATTGTGTCTTCCAGGTATTGCACCTGGTTATAAGATGGTGTAATGATCGATACCAGAGGTTTCATCATTTAGTCCAATCGCTCACTGCAAATCAAAGATCATATATCCGCCACCTTCTACCAAAACCGGATAATGATCATTTAATTCATTAAACAGATCTTCCTGGCGCTCAAATTCTCCTCATTGTGTGATGATAAAGTAATCAAAATCCGTGGAGAATCTCTGAAAATCGCTCGGTAAATGGATCCACTGTCTGAATCCTTGAGTTCAATATATTGCAGATCTTCACTATCCTCTCCATGGGATCACAGAACGCCAACCAAAATATCCAAGTCGATAACTATAATCCTGGCTTAGAGCTACAATCTTATCTTCGGGTTCTACAAAGTTGGCTACCTTTTGATAATAAGGAGGTTCATGGCGGTAGTCATCTTTCTCACCAACCAATAACACCGCCCATGCCATACCAGCGACCAAGATCACAGCAGCTCCAGCCCAAATCAGCGGAGTAAGTTTTTTCTGTCTGAACCAAGTTGATTACTCTATCTGACACTGACCCCAATGTGACAGCCAGCAGGGGGATTACCGGCAAAGTGTAGTAATAATGAGTAGTTATATGATAAGAAAATCCGAACCCATACAGGATATAACCTACCCAGATACCAATAAGGAAGAGCCGATCCCGATTCTTTTCCAGGAAAAACAATCCTACCAAACCAATCAACAAGATTATGTAATGGCCAGTTACATTTGAGATTGCATTCTTCCATTGCAAATAAAAATTCGGGTCACTCCACATCTGGGGAAAGAAACGCCCCTTAAGCTGACTTTCAAGGACACCGCTAATGAATATTCCATAAATATGATAGGCTAGGACTGGAATCCCAGACAACAAAATAATCACCCAAACCTGGAAGTCTTTCAGTGTATCGAGATAATTTTCTTCCTTGAAAGAACTACAAACGCCATACCAAATAATAAAAAGAATACCGAGGTTGATTTGATATACATTGCAGCCCCGGCAGTAATCCCTGATATAATGGCCCACTTCCAGCTCGAGGACCGATACCAATGGAAAAATGCCATCCAGGCTGTAACGATCATTGCAGTCATCAACGGATCAGGTTGGAAGGTTCTGCTAACAACCAAACCAAAGGGGGCAAATAAATAATAAATAAGTGCGATAACTCCCGCATCATCAGATACCATACCCCTGGTGAGGGAATAGAGCGCTAATCCTGCCTAGAACCCAAAACAAGGATGAATAAATTCTCGCGATCCAGACTATTTCCTCTCCAACCAGATCGGTAAGTAGCAGCAGTAATATTTTCAATGATCTCAGGTTCAATAAGAGCCGTGTTTATTCTGTAGTTTCCGAGCGATATCCTGCTTCCATTCGGGCGCATCATCGAGGGTTTGATAATAGATACCCCGGGCTATCATGGCTGATCGGAGTTGCCTTGTAGCGGAATAATCAAGGGGAGGATCTGTAAGATCAAATAAGCGAGTGATCATACCACTAGCTAATATCACGACAACAATGAATACTCTCCAGAATTCAGTGGGAGCAAAAATCGATTTCTTATCTCCATTTTCCATTATAGTTCACTCCATCTCTGTGTTAATTAAATATTGATTCAAAATCAACTTTCGGAAATACAGTAAGTTGTCCACCAATCGTTGCGTCAAAAATCTTTCTGCCTGCTCTGTAGATAAGTATGGTTGGCTAATCTATAAGCATTCTCAGATGCATCCAGGTCTGGAAGCTGCCAACGGAACCCCTTTCCAAAGTATTCCGGACTGAAATGATTTGGGTCATCTCCGCTGGATACAACGGTTTGATTGGCTATACCCTTGGTATCGAAACTATGGTCAACGCCAATTAAATATACCTCACTAAAACCCATACAAAAAGCAAGCTGCAAACATACATAAGTAACCGTCGACCCTTCCCAATATCTATTTGTGATCCGATTGTTGAATTTAGGCCCGGTATATGTTGTGTAAAGAAAATGAGTATTGATATCTGGTTGGCTTTCCGGAAAAAGCAAGTCCTTTGAACGCCAGGAAAAGAACTTTGGCATTTGCAAATCAATAAAATCACTGTGGCATTGTTCAATGACCAGGTCATTGACAGAAACCAGAAAACTGGTTTGAAATCCCCATTCCTCGAATGCCAGGTAAATCCGATTCATTCCAAAAGTAAATTCATCCTTCAGATAAGAAAGATCTGTATTCTTCAAGCTGGGTCCATTGCCGATCACAAAACAGCGCTTGCCAGTATACATATTTTGATATTTTTTCAAGCGCTGATTTGAATCCAGCCACCAAGGATGGAAGACCATCCCGGGCAAATCTGCCATCCGGACCAGGGCATCTCTTCCAGAACGTAAAGCTTGAAATACGGCAGGAGATGTTTTTTGAAAATTCTGTTTAATCGAATCCATAATTTATTCGGTGCTCAACCTGGCTGTCGCGCCACCATCTACCACCATTGGTTGTCCAGTGATAAAGGACGACTCACTCTGATCAGCCAGGAAATAAATTGCTCTGGCGATCTCTTCTGGTTTGCCAATTTTTCCACTGACGGTTCTGCGAGCCAAATTTTCCAGACGTTCTGCTGGTGTTCCGCTGCCAGCGTGATCCCTGCTTAAACCAGCCTTTAGCATAGGTGTATCAACTGCTCCGGGTAAAACACTGTTCACCCGAATATTATCAGGAGCTAGCTCAATTGCCAAAGCACGGGTCAAAGCCAATATTCCACCCTTACTGGCTGCATACGCGGCAATGTCCTTGGAAGTCGCAACTGCATGAACAGATGACACATTCACTATCGCTCCACCATCTTCGGCTTTTAGTGCAGGATAAAGCATCTTTACACTCAAGAAAACAGAACGCAGATTGGCATTCAATACGAGATCCCATTCCTCAACCGTCGTTTCTATTATGGGTTTGGCAACTTGGATGGCGGCGTTGTTTACCAATGCATCTAGACTGGATGTCCTTTCAGCCAATTTCCCTTGGATATCCTGCCAATCTTTTTCAAGAGAGACATCCGCCTGGATAAATAGCCCATTCTGGGGGAAATCACCATCAAACGACGCTCGATCGATTCCAACCACGATCCAACCTTTTTTTGCAAAGAAATTTGTAGTTGCCCGGCCAATACCTCCTGCTGCGCCCGTGACTACAACATATCGCTTTTTCATATGATTTCACCTCTTTCATTGATCTGATAATCGATCCCCAACCCATCTAGCAGGTTTTTTATTGTATTCCAGTGTACCTTTTCCCAAGCCTGCGGACTGGAATTGGAATTATGCGGAGCCAGCAACACCTGGGAAAAATCCCTAAGCTGGCTGTCCTCGGGAAGGGGTTCATTTTCATATACATCCATGGCCGCTCCGGTTATTTTCCCCTCCTGCAGGGCAGTTATCAGAGCTTCCTCTTCCACAATGGGACCTCTGGCAGTATTGATCAAGACAGCTTCCGGTTTCATCAGGGAAAAAGCCTTTTTATCAATCAATTGCCTGCTGGTGGGATTTAGATCACAATTCACACTCACAAAATCCGCTCGTGATAATAATTCCTCGAGATCTACCATCTCAAGTCCATATGTCTTATACAAATCCGGGATCAATTTCCCGGATATCATTGCCAAGGACTTTCATCCCAAACGGTTGCGCTCTTTTCACTAGTGCGCTCCCAATATTGCCAATACCAATAATACCCAAAGTGCATTCACCTCAAAGCCTTGCCTGGAATCTTCTTCCAAACACCCTCGTTTCATAGCCCGGTCCATCCAGGGATGCTGGCGGGCGAAAGTCAGCATATATCCAAACACAGAATCTGCCACAGGTTCAGTAAAAGCATTAGGGGTATTTCCAAGCATCACACCATACTCTTTACAAGCCTCTTTATCAATTGAATCTATACCAGTACCCCATTTGGAGATTACTTTCAACCTGGGAGTAGAAGCTTCAATCACACGGCGGGTATAACGATCGTCTCCGCAGATCACTCCATCATATTTGCCTGCGTAATCCAACAATTCAGCTTCTTCCAGACGCTCTTCCACTTCAGGAATAATTAACTCAAGTCCAAAATTTTCTAGAACCGGACCAAAACGGTCCAGGAATGGAATCATATAAGGTGCAGAGAATAATATTGTAGGCATTAGATCACTCTTTATTTTTCTTCATCAGGAATTCAACTATTTCAAAATCAAGGGGAGTATCGATATCCCAGGATTCATCAGGGGAAATTTCATATAAGTATGGCGAACTCCCTATCCGGTGACCGTTCTCCTTGAGACCGGTTTCTGTAAACAAGTATATACAGGAATTCTCTTCATACAATGGCGATAGATCCTGGGTTTGGATCAATTCTCCAGGATTATGATTGATCGCCTTGCCTTCCTGGTCATATAGACGCGTTTGTAGCCTGGTTACGGAGAAGAGGGAATCGAACTCAGATCTATTCTCCAGAAATATCTGAATGGCTTTAGAGATCGTCCCTGCCTGAAGCAGGGGATTCGTGCTGTGGGTTTGCAGATAAAGATCCGCTCCAATCACTGACATATCATGGGCTATGATCCGGTTCATCGATACCTCATCCGCCCGCAAATCCTCAGGTCGATCAATGACATTGACTTCCGGGAAGGAATTCTTAATGCCCTCCGCAATCACCGGACTGTCTGTATCCACATATATCTCATCCAGCTCCGGGACATCCAGCAATGTTGAAAGAATGTGTTGGTAGAGCGGTTTCCCGGCCAGGTCACGGAAGTTTTTTTCTGGCACCCGCTGGGAATGGTGTCTCATTGGCACCAAGGCTGCTAGTTTGGTCATCTTTTGTTACTCCTCACCAGGGTAGCGGATGGGTTTGATCGGGCGGGATTCTGGAATCTTATCTGTCAGCGAACCTGGAGGATAATAAAACTGTCTGTGTAGTTTCTGGTCAATTTTCCCGGAATATCGGTACCCCTGCCAGGTACCTAGATATTGGACCAGACGGAACCGCAGAATGTCAATAACTTCCTTCCAGAATATTTTTTCCCTACGAGCCTGAGACAGATCGGAGATCGATTTTTGAATGAACATACCGACCATATTCCGGACCGAAAAGTGACTTTCGGGCAGGATCTGCTTCATGGCAATTGCCTCCCGCCTATAGCGATTATGGACCTGTTTAATAGTCTCCTGATGAATATGCACAATTTCAGCTTCAGACACATAGGCAATCGAATATCCCTGGTCTTTGGCCCAGCTGCTCCAGGCCAGATCTTCCAGCCCGGTGATCTGTTCATTATAAGGATGCTGCTCCCAAAGAGATTTACGAATGGCAGCATTGGCATTGTGAGTGTACGGCTGTCCTTGGTCAGGTTGGCTGATATCAGGAAAGTATGTCCGGAAAAATTGATGTTCGGAAAAATGATTGGTATCTGCACCGCGTTGTTTCCCATAACTCACCGCTACACTCTCATCCTCAAACGGTTTCAGCAGCTGTTCCAGCCAATCAGGATATACAGGATAACAATGGGCACTGATGATCACAATATAGCGCCCCTGAGCTTCTTGGATACCTTTGTTCAATGACCTGCCAAATGTGAATTCTTTTGAATCAATATTTACTATCTTGACATCAAATTTCTGAAGCGATTTCGAGAGTTCATCCGTTGAGCCAGAATCCACGATCAGGGTTTCCCTTTCCCGGAGAGTCTGCTGGTCAATGCCAGTTAATAAGTTTTCCGATATGTTTTTCTTCGTTATAGGCCCGGATGACGATCGAACAAAGTGGTTTTTGTGCAGACATGAATGTTCCAGTATTGTTTTCTACCAATCCTGGTCATTTTCCTCATAACCGAGATGGCTCAATAAATCCCCAGCGACTGCTTTAAATCGACGTTTATTTTAGTCCGTTAAATGCTCTTTCCAGATGCCCGGTTGACTTTTTCGGAAAGTTCCAAATTTTTTGGTTTTACTGCCAGGCTAAGGATCTCAAAAGCTTCAATCCTGGAAACCGAAAAAACAACCCCAAATCCTATGAGATAATCCTGAAGATCTCCAATAGTTATTCCTTATTACGTTTCAGATATAAGATCATTCTCCAATATAAATGGCTTACCATCCTTAATACCGTAAACCACAGTGTCCAATACTACAGATTCACCGGACCTCATATCCTTCCAAGACAGATTCTTGATCTGTACATACCCGGGTGTTGGATGTTCATATAGAAATTCATCAAACGGAAGTGATGCTCTAAAAAGCTGAAAATATAAGAACTTCCGAGCGTATTCGTAATACTCTTCCGGGATCTGGATCTCATCAGAGTCCAGGAAAGATTCCAATAATCTTCATATATCCTTCTGCGAATCAGGATAAAACACTGTTGGGTATTGTGTATAGCGGGCTTTTCCAGCACACAGAACCGCCGCGCCGAGCAGCGTTGCTTCCAATCCGATAGAAGAGTTGTAGACCATGGTGAACTTCGAGCGCTGAATTAATTCATATGAACTGAGTGTTTCATCCGGACCGATCAACTTGATATTATGTATCTCTGCTGTTCCCCTTTCTACCGCCCAGTCCATAACACTTTCCTGGCTGCTTTTCCCTTTCCTCATTTCATCAGGGTGGGCCCGGATGACAAACAGGGTATCTGGATGTTTAATTGCATCTATTAACAACAAGATCCAACCATTCAAACATATCTTTGAATAATGTGTTTGCATGAGCCTGGCTTGTATCAAAGATAACGTTGGTAAACACAGGGACTATTGCTTTGAATTCTTTGGAAAAAGACAGAAATTCCTCAGGTAATTCTTCCATTTTCGACCAGAATTTTATCCCTGCCATTCTGAAATCGCCTTTAAATCTTTTTGCCAGATAACCATCAAGAACCTGGTTCTGCTCATCGGACAATTTAAAATCATCCGGGATATGCATCGGGTATATTGTTGCCTGTCCATCAGTGAAAAAAGCGGAGTACGGCTGCAGGTTCACCTCATGGGTAACAACCCGAATGCCATGTCTTTGTGATATCCAGCGGACCACAGCTTCTGGATACTGTAATCCATTAAATACAACTACTGTATCAGGTTCAAGGTCTTTATAAACCTCATTAAACTTAACAGCAATATTATGGGCAGAAAGAATATATTCCGAGAATAAATAATGGGTGAGATCATCTTCCTGCAGATTATGTCTACGCAAAATCCATCGCAAACTCGGCAGCACCAATGGTCCCAGGGGGCGATCCTGGTAGCTGAATGTTTCCAATTCTTCTACGGTTTTTCCATTCAGAATTTGTCGGAGATCGGGATCCTCTTGATAGTTGAACCAGGCAGTCTGAGCTGCCCCAGTGAATAATCTCGAATGTTGGATACAGCCCTGGCAGGGAGGTGGTGTTCTGGGATCACCCAGTCCTGCGCCGAGGACACATTGACTCATCCCGGACTCACAGGCAAAATGGACAACCTCTCGCCCAGCCAACTGTACACCCCAACTGGAGATCATACCGAAGGCAGCGTTGAGATTTAACCCTTCCAAGCGGGCAGAAGCGTTAAAGAATATTATGGGCTTCTGTTTTTCTTCCGGAACTGTATGGGCAGCGATCATCTTATTCAACCGTCTGATGCGCCCAAATAGCTGCAGCTTGCGTATTCCCCGATTGAATAAACCGGATAACTCAGCCATAGGTCTTCACCTTAAACTCAGGATCTTTCAATCCTGGTTTAATCTTTTTGATAACGTCCACGAATAGGTAGGGTGTCTGTCCGGCGCAGTTTCTCCAGGCCGGATCGTTCACTCTCATACACAGTTTTCACACCATCACCGAGAGCTTCTTCCACGACTCGGATATATTTCACTAATCTCCGTAAGCCACCTGGCTCAATGGATGCTGCCTGGTCTGATCCCCACATAGCCCTGTCGAGAGTAATATGACGTTCTATTAAGGAAGCGCCCAAGGTCACAGCTGCAACAGTAGTTGGTAAACCAATTTCATGCCCTGAATATCCGATCGGGCAGGGATACATATCACGCAATGTCTGGATCATCCTCAAATTTAATTCTGCTGGAGGGCAGGGATAGGCGCTGGTGCAGTGAGCCAGGATCAAATCATTCGTTCCTACAAGCTCCACAGCCGCTTTGATCTGCTCCATCTGGGACATACCCGTGGAGAGGATGATCGGACGTCCTTGTTGGCGCATCTTTAACAATAAAGCTGAGTCCGTTAAAGACGCGGAGGCTACTTTATGAACAATGGGATCAAATTGCTCTAAAAAATCTACTGAGGGTTCATCCCAGGCAGAAGCCTGCCAATCGATCTTCTTCTCCCTGCAATAATCTACGATCTCGCTGAATTCATCCTTACCAAACTCCACTTTCTCCCGGTATTCCATATAGCTGATATACCCCCACGGTGTGTGGCGCATCTTATCCTTCTGATCATCCGGCACACATAACTCCGGGGTTCGTTTCTGGAATTTCACTGCATCGCAACCTGCTTCAACAGCAGCATCGATCAATTTTTTTGCAACACCCAGATCTCCATTATGATTAATGCCAATTTCACCTGTGATATAAACTGGATGGCTATCGCCCACATAACGTTTACCTAGCTTCACTTCTCGTTTCATATTTCAATCTCCCAATATTTACTTTCCTGCGGTTATCTTGTCAACTAGCAGATCACAAATTTCCCGCACGGCACCAAAGCCGCCTTTTTTACGCAGTACCAGGCCAGCCTGGACTATTACTTCAGGATGCGCATCGGCTACTGCTACAGCCAAACCAACCAGCGGAAAACAAGGTAGATCATTGATATCGTTGCCCACATATACCACCTGCTCAGCAGAGAGTCCTTTTTCCTTAAGGATTTCCTGCAGCTTTTGACCCTTATCGTCAATACCCTGATAGACATCGATCTTCAACTTATTCCCTCGTGCTTGCACTACAGGATTTTTCTCTTTTGACAGGATAATAACTTCAATACCAGCTTTTTTTGCTCGGCTTATGCCCATGCCATCTCCGCGGTGGGCAGCGACAGTTTCCTCCCCATGCTGATTTACATACACCCGATCGTCCGTCAATACACCATCAAAATCCAGCACCAGTAGTGAAATATCTTCAGGGATCTTAGATGAAGATTCGTGAGGCAAAATAATTTCAGTTCCTAAAGTTGATATTTGGGATTCGGCTTGTTCCCAGTCCAGGAGGCTGTCCAAATCTACAGAATACCAGGGATCGATCTGACATGCATAGACGTTCTTCCCACTCATAGAACCATTGAGGATTGTTTGAGTCCGGATGGCATCGATGTGACCGGTTTGCCAGAAGGTCTCTGGTAATTCCTGGCGCGGCATATTATAAGGTTCGACAAATTCGGTATTCAGCAGAGGTTCCATCTTCCCATCATCCAGAACTTGCCACATTTTATAAGGATTCTGCTTAGAAGGTACAACTCCCCGCACAGAATTTGCCTGGGGATTATTAAGCAATATTTGGATCGTTTCATCAACAAGTGTTGGAGAACGGAAAGGGCTGGTTGGTCGGAGCTGTACTACTACTTCAGGCTGATAATCCTCGTGTTCTTTTAACCAAGACAATACATGCTGAAAAACTGGCAGATCCCTGGTATCATCCCGCGCAAACTCCTCAGGACGTAAAAAAGGAACATCTGCTCCATATTCCTTGGCTTTCCGGGCTATCTCCTCATCATCAGTGGTTACTATGGTTCGAGTAACCAATTTTGAACTCAAACCAGCAGCTATACTGTAAGCAATTAAGGGATGATCCCCCAGATCCTTGATATTCTTACGGGGAATACCTTTCGATCCACCTCGAGCGGGGATAAGCGCCAGTACTTCTACCATGCTGTCCATCCTCCATCTACGACCAGGTTTGTTCCAGTCACATAACTTGATGCTTCTGATGCCAGAAAAACAACCGCCCCTTTCATCTCATGGGGATAGGCCATCCGGCCCATGACAGTCCGTTGACTGTAAGCTTCCTTAAATGCTGGGTCATGATCTCTTTCCACACCCCCGGGTGTTAGGGCATTGCAGCGGATCTCAGTTCCTTCATAGTATGTGGCAATATATTTTGTCAAACCGAGCACTCCTGCTTTGCTTACTGTGTAATAGACCGGTTTGTATAAACGGGGTTCACCCAGAGATTTATATAAACGCTGATCTGGTCCAGTGATACCGTAAGTAGAACAGATATTGATAATTGAACCCTTACCTGTATCTTTCATCACTTTTGCAGCGGCCTGGCAGGTTAGGAACATTCCTGTCAGATTAACATCCAGAGCTTCTTTCCAGGATTGCAGGGGAAATTCTTCAAATGATGTTACATGAGAGTTTTTAGATTCGCCATCAAACTTTGGATCCAAGCCAGCAGAATTCACCAGAACATCTAATCCACCATATTTTTCAAGAGTTGAAACCATCAATTGCTTTACAGAAGATGGGTCTGTGACATCCAGGGCAACACCGATTGCTTCTCCCCCATTCCTTTTTAGCATTTCTGCTGACTCTGATGCAATCCGCTGATTGATATCAGCAACAACTACATTTGCGCCAGATTCTATCAGGGCTTCTGAGAATTGTTGTCCCAGAAAACCGGCTCCCCCAGTTACTATAGCCGTCCTACCAGTTAGGTCGAATAATTCCTGGATTCCTGTCATTGACCGCTCCCTTATTTGCTTTCCCCTGCCAGTCTTAAATCCGGCAGAGGAAAGCCTTATTTCACAAGCTCCTTCAGGATTTTACAGAGTTAAACCCATCGGGTTTTAGGAAACCCCTATCTTCCAGGTAATCGATAATTTCCCTGGCACATTCCGTAGGGGTTTTCTTTTCAGTTGTTACATTGATTTCGGGATTCACGGGTTCTTCATATGGATCATCAATTCCGGTGAATCCTTTGATCTCACCACTTCGGGCTTTGGCATAAAGACCTTTGATATCCCGTTCTTCACAGATTTCCAGCGGGGTATTCACAAAGACCTCAATGAACTGATCTCCACCAACCATTTTCCTGGCTTCGTTGCGGGTTTTGCTGTAAGGGCTGATTGCTGCACAGATCACGGTACCAGTATGGCGGGCAATTTCTCCTGCAACAAAACCGATCCGCAATATATTAGTATCGCGATCCTCTTTGCTGAATCCCAGACCTTTGGATAAATGGGTTCGCACCACATCTCCATCCAGGGTGGTTGCTTCCCGGCCGCGTTCAAGCAGCATAGGAGTCAGAGCCTCTGCGATGGTGGATTTCCCGGATCCGCTCAATCCTGTAAACCAGATGCACAAACCTTGTTTATGCAGCGGTGGATAAGAATCCCGAAGGATCTCTGCTGTTTCCTGTCGTGTGAACCAGCCAGGTAAATCTTTCCCTTTATTCAAGTATTCTTCCCTGACCTGGGTTCCGGAGATGAATTTTGCTTCAGCA
Organism: uncultured Chloroflexia bacterium; assembly: GCA_963824175.1. GTDB lineage: Bacteria > Chloroflexota > Anaerolineae > Anaerolineales > UBA11858 > B10-G9. The sequence goes on from CAWGOD010000018.1 coordinate 105,126, forward strand.
TCATCAGGCGCATCTTCCTTGGCAACATATTTATCATCTTTAGCGATATAAACCAGCTCATTGAAGAACACACCGGTCACACCGGTTTCTTCCTGGTGCTCTTCAACCAATTTCCTGAGCATCATAAGGACCATAAAATGGTTTGCCATTGGAATCCTTACCAGGACCAGCATGATCACGGCCCACGATAAAGTGATTCGCGCCGTAGTTACGGCGAATAATGGCATGCCAGAGTCCTTCTCTGGGGCCAGCCATACGCATGGCAAGGGGCAGCAAACTTAAAACAGTATTGGAATCGTAATAATTTTCAACCAGTGCTTTATAAACACGAACGCGGGTGAAGTGATCCACATCACCAGGTTTGGTCAATCCAACTACCGGATGGATCAAAAGACTTCCCCCAACTCGATCGATAGCCCGTTTGGTCAGATCTTCATGTACCCGGTGCATAGGATTGCGAGTCTGGAAGGCTGTAACATCTTCATTGCCGATCTTGGTTAGAATTTCCCGGACTTCCCGAGGGGATTTTCTAATATCCGCAAAATCATAGTAGATTGGCAAATTGATCACTCTCAGTTCGCCAGATATACAAAGGTCTCCCCACTGTTCCATTTCTGAAACCAGGGGGTGGCGGTGATCCGTGGATCCAAGAACCTGGGTCGCTTCTTCGATAGGATCCCAGCGGAAAACTTCCTCGATCCGCATCACTGCAATGATATAGTTGCGTGAATCACGCAGGGTGATCCACTCACCCCGGGATGGCAAAGCTTCCTTTTGAATAGTAAGTGTGATCGGAATGGGGAAAAGCGTTCCGTTGGCCAATCTCATATCAGCCAAAACTCCGTTGTAATCATCTTCACCCATAAAAGTGGTCAGGGGTGAAAAACCACCTACAGCTAAAAGCTCTAGATCATGCAGGGAGCGGTCAGTTAACTGATGTGAGGGATATTGGTTCGCTTTATCGAGCCATTCTTCTCTTTCCCCCTCGCTGACGAGTAAATTTACCAGCTCGCCGCCATAGGGTTCAATGATCTTTCCTTTATTCTTCATAGTGCTTATGTTTCTCCTTAATTTTCTTATCATCTACCAGGTGGATTTATTATTATTTTCGAAAAATCGACTGCATATCATACCACATCGATCCATCTCAAAAACCGACTGTTTTCCTACGCTAAAGACCGGGTTCCAATGACCAAAACTGGCAATTCTATGCAGTTTATGATCTTAACTGCAAGGTTTCCCAGAAGCATTTCCAGCAATCCTTGATCAACCATCGAGGATCCGATCACAACCAGGTCATAATTTTCAACCTGTGTTTCCCGGACGATCTCTTCAATTGGAATCCCCCGCCGGATTTTTACTTCAGATTCGATATCATTTTCTTTTAATATTTCCACACCCCTTCTCAAATATTGCGCAAATGGTGTATCCGTTTGCAGCATCTCATCCACCGTTTCTTCAATTTGCTCCAAACCGGTATACATGCTTGGTACAGCACCCGGGAAAACATGCAAAAGTGTTACTGCAGCTCCAAGATCTGCGGCCAAAGCTGAAGCCTGGTTTATCAATGAATAATCATCCTCTTTGCACCCGGTACAAAGCAGGATCTTTTTGATCTTGGGTTTAGTATGTTGGGTTAACAATAGGGAAATCGCAGATTGTTTGATAAACACAGGATCAACTTCAATGGATTTCTTAATGCGATTGATCCTATCTGTATCAGCAATTACTAGTTGATATTCCTCGCGATCTAATTCTTCCTTAATAATCTCCTTTGATTTCCCTTGTTTGACGAATACCTTGAGATGAGTAGTCTTCCAGATCTAGTTTTACTTGTTCTGCGACTGCTTCCCCGTTCTCTGGATGACCACCTTTGGGAATAACCACGAGGACATTGATCTCTCCACCGGTTGCCTTGGCGATGATCTTTCCCATCATCACCGGGGCATGATGGTATTTTTCGCTATCCATATAAATTAGGATTTTCATAACTAGGAATAATCCTCCTTAATGCCCCATTGTGCCGCCAAATAAGGCGAACAATAACCAAAATTGCGCCAATCATTGGTAAAACAGAAAATGCCAATCGTATCCGCGGACCAGCAAAAAACCGGGTGGCATTCGCGCCTATTTGGGCCCCGATAGCGGCCCCGGTTTGCATTACCAGTGCCATCAAGATATCCACATTTCCTTTTATAGCATGGGTAATGGTCCCAAATGCAGACGAAAAAACGATCTCGAATAAATCCGTGCCCACAGCTACGTGGGTAGGAATTCCCAATACATAGACAAGCATCGGCATCCGGATAAAACCGCCGCCAACACCCAGGCTACCTGCCAGGATCCCTGTAAAGAACCCTACTCCCAGCACCATCCAGAGCGAGATACACTCAATACCGGATACCGGGAAAGAAACCATAGGGGGAATATTCACTGCCTGGATCCGCTTGGCCAGCCCCTGGAACCCGACCGCTTTATTCACATCGATCTGGTCTGTACGCACCATCTGGATCGCCCGGATGCTTTCCCAGGCTGTAAATCCGCTGATGAACACCAGGATGACGATATAAGTGATACCCACCGTTAACTCAATGGCTCCAGTTTCCTGGAGTGCTTCGATGATCCTGGCGCCGATCTCAACACCGACCACTGTTCCCAGTACCATATAGAGCCCAAGTTTAAGGTCCACATGCCCCAGGGCGCGGTGCCGGCGGGCTGCAACCAGGGATTTTCCGGTCATGTGGGCCAGGTCGGTCCCAACCACAAAGTTCATTGGAACACCTGTCCAAAACATCATCGGTCCAGCCAAGAATCCGCCGCCCACGCCAAAAAATCCGCCCAGGATTCCAACCAGGAATCCGACGCTCATCAGCAAGATGGGGCTTACAGTGACATCAGCGATCGGAAAATACATCGCGGATCCTCTTACTGCCAAATTGGTCTATTTTAATGAATTTCATCAGGTATGAAGTGACAAAATCCAGCAATACTGCTTGAATGAAGATCAATCCCCAAACCAGCAATTGCATAATAAACAAGATTTGTGTTAAAGATCGTCAGCAACCAATCATCCAGCCAGCGCAGGACTAGCAAGTAATATCCAAAGATCAGAATACTGTAGATAACGATCTCTATCAGCAAATTTCTGAATAATATACCCGGTTCCATTTTTTTCATAGTTCTACTCGCTGGGAAGGTTTTTTGGATTCAATCCAAATAACCTCTCCTAAAACATGTAAACAATAGCCTTGATGTCCTTTATATAATCACCAACCGCGATATCACGGAACACGAATGATTCCCGGTGAGCTAAGGATATTCTTATCACCTGGCCCCCTTTACTTTCGCCTGAACGGATAATTCCAGAGCTTTTATCCCGTCATCAAGGCTGCAGACAGGTTCTTTTTGTCCACTAATCACATTGATGAAATGCTCCATCTCCTCGATGAATAAATCATTTCGATCAAACTCATCCGGTGCGAAGAAAGTACTTATTTCTATTTCATTCTTGTCGTTAAATGTGTACAGATCAACTTGATTCTTGTAATAATCCCAATGAATGGATCCCTTTGTACCAATAATGTCAAGGATGTGCTTTCCGGGTAATTGTGTGAAATTCAGGTGCAGACTGCCAATAATATCGCCATTGCTTAGCAATCCAATATCAGCAGTATCCTCTACTTCTATCTCAAGGTCGCTGTTATGTCCTAATAATGCAGAATGGATCTGGGCTTCTCCAAATAACCAGCGCAGGTAGTCAAAATTGTGGCACAACGTTAACAGGACTCCGCCTCCAAGTTCCTTTCTGGCAGCATAACTATGTCTGTAATCCTCCCAGGGATGCCAGGCTGGTAAGTATTCTCCCCAGTGAGACCGGTAAGACAAGACACGACCGATTTTATTTTCTTCCAGTAATTCCTTGATCTTTAAAAGGTTGGGATGAAACCTGAACTGGAAGCCAACCAATAACTTGACTCCATTCTTCTGAACAAGTTGAGAAAATTCTTCAACTCTTTGCATGGAATGAGAAATCGGTTTCTCCAACAGAATATGGCAGCCCTGTCTGGCAGCTGGGATAGCCGCATCCAGATGATATGCAGAGGGATTGGCTATGATAATCGCATCTGGTTGATGCCCTAAAGCTACATCCAAATCGGTTTCTACAGGAAATCCTTCCAGCTCATCATTTTCCAAGGTGCTGTGATGGGTTCGGTAAAAAAGAATATCTCTCTCACCCAAAGCAAGAAGATTCCTAAAATGCCTTCGTCCAATAGATCCAAAACCAACAATCAGAAATTTCATTCTTTATCCCGTATCATATTTACAGTCTGATAATGTATCACCAAAAATAAAAATTCTTCTTATTTCTGCAATCCAGCCCGAGTCAGTCCCTTTCATATAACTGCGCGGAGTTGTACACCTGCATACCACAAGAAATCGTTGACAAATTACTTCACCTTATGGAGCACTTTAAATAACCACCTGTACATAGGCCATAACAACCGACCACTTCCAGGAATTTTAAGGATCCAATGCTCAAACTCCTGGACATCCGGTACTTCCCCATCTGTTTGCAAGCCCAATTCACCAGCCTCTTGCTGTATCTCTCCGGAGATTGTGTTGCCGATATGCCTGGCGTACCGACGTGGGGTAGTCAACCTCAAACAAACCAGATTGTCTACCAATTCATCAAGAGTAACCAAGCCATCCATTAGGCTCCCACTCCAATCCGGAGAAAATGCTTCACAGATTACTTTTTTTGGAGTAACAAACTGGAAATGTTTGGCAGATTGGACCGCTTCTACTCCCTTATAGATCAGAGGTTTATTTGAATTCATAGATTTTTCAGCTATAGTTCACCAATCCTGGTCATTATCTTCATATCCCAACCTGGATAATAGATCACCTGCGACTGCTTTAAATCGTCGTTTATTATCTTCTGTAAAATGATTTTTCCAATCGCCAGGCTGGCCTTTGCGAAAAGTACCTGATTTTTTTGGTTTGATAGCATCACTTAATACCTCAATTGCCTCCTGCCTGGAAACTGAGAGGGAGACTCCAAAACTATCGATGTAATCAAGAAATTTTCCCAATGTGTTTTCCTGATCGAGAATAAGATCCTCAAATTTCAAGCAAAGGACATCATCCCTTTCAAACCAGCCCAGATAATCCTCATATCTCTCCCTTACATTAACCAAAAGCAAATCAGGGAGATCACATCCTTCTATCACTACATTTAAACGTTCTTCCATAGTTGATAATACTTGATCGAAATATTCGTGCATGTGATGATCAAGCTGCATATCTTTAGCATAAAAAACCAAGGAGACCAATTGATCCCGGGGATCTCGATAGATAAAAATCGATGCCCTGCCAGAAGCCGTGATGGCAGAAAGATAAGGTTCTTTCGGGTGTAAATATCCGTACCGGATCTCTCCAGAACGCATTCCATTTATTTCTTCAAGAATGGTCGCTTCATTCTGTTTGGTATTATCCTCAAATCGATTTACCGGTGGAAAGCCGGGTTTAACAAATGGGCCAATCTTGGTTAACCCGTATAAGATTTGGATTATCAGATGAGAACCCGCTTTTGGGATTGCAAATCCAAGCACAGGAGGAGCTTGTGCCAGGGCATCCTTGCCCCAGCGCCGGGCTGCTTGAAACCTCCGAAATTTCAACCTCAATAACTTTAGCTTGCGCTTGATCTGATAATAGACCTTCATAATACGTCGTTCTCCAAAATTAAAAAATGATTAATATTTTTGAAAAAATCGGGTGTATTTGATACCACACTGATTTGTAGGACTTTTCCATTTTTTTCTCTTGAAAATTCCCTCTTTCCGATGATCAAAACCGTCAATAAACCTCCTGATCAACCAGATCCCAGAGTATTTCTGGAGAGTCCTTGAGAACAAGATAATTCATTCCGTTCACACTAATAGTTGTATAGTATTCAGCGAGGATCGGTTCTGCTTCTTCCCGATCCTCCCAAATCCCCAGGATCATATCCGGTTTTAATTGTCCAAAAGTATATTCATAATCCCATTTCATATGCCCTGGACGAATATTCTCTAAACCGCCAGAGGGTATATGGCTTGGTAAATGGGCAATGTAGGAGTCGATCTTTCCCAAAACATCATATGAATGCCGCTCAGTGAAATATGGAATCGCTCCTGCTCCTGTGACAGCAATTACAGCCTCATTTGTAGTGATTGATTTCACCGCCTGAACGATCTCCAAATTCCATTTGTTTCCTTCGATAAAATGGGGTTCATACAATAAAAACATTCTCTTGATATTATTTTGGTTTTCTTTCATGAAATTAAAGTTCACTAAACTCATCAGAACAACCAGAACAAAAGCAATATTCCCCGTGGGATTTATGATGAATTTTTGATCCTTCACAGCTGCGAACAGGGAATTCTTGATCTGTTCCCATCCGTAGGCAAACAGGATAAAGAACAAGGGGATTGCTATTGATATATAACGATTGGCTCCCCCGACATGCTCCCAGGCATCACCACCAACGTAAACACTGTACGCAATCTGGGCGGAAAAGACCAATGCGAGCAGGATCGTTGATAAGTTTAATCGGATTAAAATAACCAAAAAGGGGATGATGAAGAGGACCCAATTAAAATCCCGTAAAAAATGATAAAGAACAAAAAGCCCTCTTTTTACACGAAGAACCAGTGATATACCCGTCATTTTCAGATAGTAGGTATTTGGCAGCAAATCTCCATAGTAAAAATGACGAAACAGTGTTTGACCAATCAGGGAGAATGCCAGCAGGCCAAAACCCCAAAAGAGATGCTGTTTCCTGTTTTTTGCATCAAAGATCACTAGAAATCCCCAGAAAACCAGGTATGGCACTACTATATCCATCCGAATTAACGTACCAACAAACAATAAGATGTAGATCCATTTAGAAAACATCCCATTCTTAATTGATCGGATTGCCAAAAAACTTACCGCAGAAACCAATAAGACAAGGCCACTGACCTCCATTCCCTGCAAACCCCAATCATTGAGAGGTACATATAATCCGGTGAGGATCAGTGCCAGATATGGTGCAATTGGATCTTCTGATATTTCCTCAGTGATCTTTTTTACAAACACAAGATTAGCCAGCAAAAACAGCGCGCCGCTGATTTGAATAAATAAGCTGATTTTTGAGTCAGGGATAGGGAATAGGTGGAAAAACGCCATAAAAATTACCCAGAGAGGGTTCGTATAACCTTCTATCGGAGATTCGCCTGGATTCCAAACCAGCCCAAATCCCTCGGCGAAATTCTTGGCAAATCGCATCGAGATCATAGCGTCATCAAACAGCACAAAATAACGGGTCCCATTTGATATAAAACTGGTTTGAAAAATATAGACACCCATATAGATAGCAAATAGGATCAGCAATCCTATCAAGAGCCAGTTTTTCCTTAATATATTCGCCATGGTTATCCCTCATAGATAAATATTGTTGAACTGATGATCGGCCGCAAAAATAATCAATCCAAATCTGATACTGATGATGATAGATTTCCACTATCGATCAATGCCGCTAAATCGATTAGTCTATTTCCCTGTCCTCTCTGTGGGACTTCTTCCAATAGATCCAAAACCAGCTATAAGAAATTTCATGGTCACCTGTACTAATCCAAAAACTATGCCTGACTTAGGTGAATCATTATCACGCCAAAAGGGATGCTAAAAATTCGCCTGTGTGTTTTCCTGCGCTGCCGTCAATAAAGGTACATTCCCGGGTGATGAAACCCTGTCTGATCTCTTGATCCAGGTCTGGATTATTCAAATAATAATTAAGAGCCTCTACCAATTCTTCACGGTTGATTGCTTCCCTTCCAGCGCCTGAATCGATAAATCTTTCATGTGTTGGCCACCCACCAATTTGTGACAATTTCAGGGAAAAATTATTTGGCCAGCCAGATCCAGAATCAATGCACAGGCTTATAACAGGGGTTTTATGGATAGATGCCTCAAGTGCCATGGTTGAGTAAACTGTCACCATCACATCAGAATGGGCCATCATGGATGATTTTTCTGGCATATCTTCCCCTGAATAGTATCCCAGGTCTCCCCCAAGTGCGACCGGTTCAACCAGATGGATATGAACATTTTTCTGGGCTAACTCATTGATCATTCTCATTTCATCCTTAAACCGGGGATCTTCCAGGAAATGGTTCGGATGCAATCTGATCAATAATTGGCAAGGCTCGAGCAAGCTATCTGAGCTAATAACACTTTCCAACGCTTCGATATTTTGAAAATTCGGGGAAAATGAGATGAAACTACAGGCATATGAAATTAATTTCCGGGCCGGATCCAAATTATGCAATTTAAAATAATCACTGCGTGGCATTTTCCAAATTTCTTTAAAATATCCATCGTAAGAAGGGATTCCGCCAATATTAACTCTGGCAGGATTCCAATCGGATCCTTTGACCAACTCTTCTTTTTGAATCTCTGACCAGCAGGAAACCCAATCCACTTCAGCACCGGGAAGGCTGTAGCTGCTGGTATTATCCCACCCGAGAATGATAGAGCTCGTTGTAATACCTCGTTTTTTCGCTTCCCTGAGCAGATATCGATCTTGCCGCCAGCCTGGAGTGATAGATACGACCAAACCCGGCTCGTATTTATCAAACAAGTCGGAATAAATCTCAGGAGTAAAAAGACCCTGGATCATAACCAGCATTTTCCTGGCCAAACGTGAATTGCGCAGGATCGATACTAATAATTTGATCAGGGGAAAGATTAATTTCCTTTTGGGATGGGCTTCAAATTCAACTTGTTCGATATATGACTGAACCGCTTCTAGATTTATTTTATTTGACGCACCAGCCCGGCGGAGAAAATCAATCCAGTACTGAACAGATGGATACTTCGTTTTCCAGAACTTATCTACCTCAGATAAGCGCAAGCTTTCAACAGCAACATTTGGATACTCAATCATTTTTTGGATTTTCGGGATTACTTCATCATCAGTGAAAATAACAACATCAAGACCTGATTTAACCAGAGTAGCAAGCACGTCACTCTGCAAAAAATATATGATTGAAAGTCCATGATTTGCCACTAAAAAAATTCGCTTTTCCATTCTCAATACCTTCATATTATTCGGATCACTGGTGGAAATAAATCTCAAAGATTGAATTATATATTTTTAATAATACCCTTTTAAGTATGGGAATATTCCAAAAACCCACCTTGTTGCTGACTGATCCATCTGGTATGTTTTTTTTCTTGAAACCTTCATTTTGAGCTAGTAATTCCTGGGGTGGAACATTTCCTAAATGCTGGACAAATTTCCGTGTTAATGTCAGTCTTAATAACCCCAATTCATTGATCCTCTGGTCCAATAAACGCTCATTTCCCATCGCAATCTTATTCGGAAATGGGGTCACTTTTTCCAATACTTCCTTTGAAGCAACGAATTGGAAATGTCCTGCGCCTATAAAAACCTCATTCTCTCCCAATTTAAGCAGAATATCTTCACCCATTTGATAGGATTCTTCTGATTCCATCTGCGACATACCCAAGCTTTTGGTATGCGTACGATAATCATCCCACGATTGCAGAACACCTCGTTTAATTTCCAGCTCAGTCTGAGCTTCAGCCCACTCCAACGTCGCTGTAGAAAATTCGAGGGGGGGACGGATAGGCGTACCGGTAACCATTCCAACATCTGGAAAATTATTAAGGACATTCAAATGCTCGTTCAGCCAACCAGGATAAAAATAAATATCATAATCAGAAAATGCGACATATTTGCCAGGAGCTGCATTAAACGAAATATTCCAGGCGCCGGGAATGCCCACATTTTTGCTTGATAAAATCAAGTATTGGATCTTATTCTCATTCTTTAAATTGGTCAGATAATCCCTGACCTGATCACAACTGCTATTGTCAAAAACCAGCAAATCATATTCTTCATCTGGTGTATTTTTCCAGATGCTGTCGAGAGATAGTTTTAATACATCCAAACTGTGCTGAAAATAACCACTCAGATAAGGTATATAACAGATCACCACTACCGTTACCGGTTTAGGAGGGGATATAGCTGGCTGTTTATTTTTTACGGGATTAGACCCAATTCTCATGATATTTTCTCGATAAATCAAGATCAATTATTCTTGACCAATCAACTGATTCTTCTTCGCAATTTCCGAATTTTTCGAGTTAACTCCCAACGCCAGCCTTCCATAAGCTGCGGGTTAACAAAGCGCTCTAATATTCTTAAGACAATCGGAAGAGTCAGCTTGATCCTCCTGATCTTTCCTCCCCTGAATTCGTGCCGAACATCCAATAGATCAAAGCTTTTTGTATATCCTCCCGCCAAATCCACATTCTGACTGGACTCGTCGAGATCGATAATGGGGTTTTCCACCCGGAAGATGGTTGTAATCATGATTCTGGTGGATCACCATCATAGCTGGAGTAGCATCAATAACCTGCCAGGGCTGCTGCATTCCATGATAGATCATCCAGTTATCCCAACCTGCTCTACCAATTGCAAATGGTGGTATCTCCTGGTACAAATGTTTAGGGAATACAAAATAATCCATCGCAGCCGGACCATGAATTTTCCCTTGGTTAACAGCCCTACTTTTTAGTTCGTTTGCCCAATTTGCGTTGAAAGCAATCTCCGAGTTTACATCCAGATCCCACCGCCGACCCACGATCAGGAAGTCCTCATGCCCCTGGTTGATTTGCTGAATGACTTTAAGCGTATCTGGAAGCAGGATAATATCGGCATTAAGATAGATGAGATGATCAGAAGTTGATGCGTGCCTCGCAAGAGAAAAAATCGAACTTACCAGGGGTGTTCCCAAGCTATTGACTTCAACGTCCGGGATGTGGCCTACACCCAGATGTCGTGCCTCTTCCTTGATCCCGCTTTCATCACCGATCAGGAATACCTCAGCATCGGGGCCCAGCATTTTCCAGGATCTGACAGCATTACGCTGAATAATATTGATATGTGGATCCGAAAAAGGTTTCGGTGCGGTGAAAATCGTTATATTGCTCATTTTTTCAATCAGTCATCCTGATAACGCCATATGTGGATAAGATTGTTGATAATTCGGGAAAACCCCTCACGGGTATGTGGATAAATAGCTGGATAACTTCTGTTATCCTCAGATCCTGATCACTTGATCTGATCTTTATTCTCCCTGTACCACTTTATGGTTTTCTTCAACCCTTCTTTAAAGGGCATTTCCGCTTCAAACCCAAAATAGTCTTTAGCTCGCTGTGTATCTAGAGCCCTTCTGGGTTGTCCATTGGGTTTGCTTGTATCCCATACTAACTGACCATCGAATCCAGATAACTCAGCAATCATCAGAGCCAGATCTTTGATGCTAATCTCCATACCCGCGCCAAGATTTACAGGTTCACTACCATGATATCGCTCTGCAGCCATGACAATACCCCGGGCTGCATCACCAGCATAGAAAAATTCCCTTGTCGGCGACCCATCTCCCCACAGAACCACTTCTTTATCATCCCGATCCACAGCATCGATCATCTTTCGGATCAATGCGGGGATCACATGAGAAGTCTCAAGGTTAAAATTATCCCGAGGTCCATACAAGTTCACAGGCAGCAGATAAATAGCATTAAATCCATATTGCTCTCTGTATGCCTGAGCTTGGACCAATAACATCTTTTTTGCCAGGCCATAAGGCGCATTGGTTTCTTCCGGATATCCATCCCAGAGGTTTTTTTCCTGGAAAGGTATCGGCGTGAATTTTGGATAAGCGCAAATGGTGCCAATAGCCACAAATTTATCTACGCCAGATTGCCAGGCTTCATGCATCAGGGGAACACCCATCATCAGATTCTTATAGAAGAATTCGGCCGGACGGGCCCGGTTTGCTCCAATGCCTCCAGCCAAGGCAGCCAAATGGATGATCACATCCGGTTTCGCATCCTTGAGCATGCGCTGGATATTGTCCTTATCAGTCAGATCATAATCATCGATCAAAGGGATAAAAACATCCTTCGCGCCTCTCTCTGCCAGGACTTTCTGGACAAATGAGCCCAAGAAACCATCTCCGCCAGTTACACATACATTTTTATCTGCCCAGAATTCTTTTGGGTCAAGATAGTTCGTTTTTTCCATGATCATCTCCCCATGCTGATAACCTGGTCATCCCAGTTATGCCAGTCATCAAATTTATCTTCTACAATCTTTTTCCCATCCCCAGGAGCTTCCAACCCTATCAGCTCCAGATCAGCATCCATCATGATCCGAACCAAATCATGGTAGCGGACTTTCGGATTCCAGTTGAGAATCCTCTTTGCCTTGGATGGATCCGCTTCCAGATGATTTACCTCAGTAGGTCGAAAATATCGCGGATCGATCTCGACATAATCCTTATAATTCAGGTCGACATATCCAAAAGCCTCTTCGACGAATTCCCGCACTGTGTGAGCTTCACCAGTGCCAATTACGATGTCATAAGGCTCGTCCTGCTGGAGCATTGACCACATCGCCTCGACATATTCAGGTGCATATCCCCAATCACGTTTTGCTTCCAGGTTGCCCAGGTACAATTTCTCCTGCATTCCAGCTTTTATCCTGGCTACTGCCATGGTTATTTTCCGGGTTACAAAAGTCTCTCCCCTCCGGGGGGATTCATGATTAAACAAGATGCCATTACAAGCGAACAGTCCATAACCCTGGGAGTAATTCCTCGTCACCCAGAAAGCGTATAACTTGGCTGCAGCATAAGGGCTTTGGGGTTGGAAGGAGGTTGTTTCGCTCTGTGGTGCCGCAGCACTGCCAAACAGCTCACTGGTAGATGCCTGATAAAACCGAGTATTTCCTCCTAAGCGCCGGATAGATTCCAAGATTCGGATCGTGCCCAACCCAGTGACATCTCCTGTATATTCAGGCATGTCAAAACTGACACGGACATGGCTTTGGGCCGCCAGATGATAAACCTCATCAGGATGAACATCATGGATTACCCGCTCCAGGCTGTCTGAACTGGAAAGGTCGCCATAATGTAAAAACAGCTGAACTTTTTTTCCATTATGTGGATCCCGATATAAGTGATCCAGACGGCGAGTATTAAATGTACTTGCTCTCCGGATAACACCATGTACTTCATACCCCTTATGCAGGAGCATTTCTGCTAAATATGATCCGTCCTGTCCGGTAATTCCAGTAATGACCGCTTTTTTCATTTCTAATTCCTTTATATGTAGCCTGATACTTAAGCTCTGCTATTAATTTTATTCCAGTACTGGTGCATTTTCCTTCCGAGAAACTGAATAACCATTCACTTCCAGGGTTGGCAAGTCATCACGATCAACAATATCAAAACCCTGTTCCAAACAAGTCAGCTGGCAAACATCAGCGATTTCGCTATCGCCAGTAATTCTAACTTGGTTATATCCCTCTTCTTTGATCTCCGCTAAAAGATTTTTTACTTCCTGCCTGGTTTCTCTATACAATCTCATCTGGTTTTCAATGTACTGCACAGTTAATCTTGCCCGTAAGGCAATACCTTCGGGCGTAATAATATAACGTAATTTCTTTCGCTGGGCTCTCTTCGCCTTAACATAACCTTTGGAAACAAGCCTCTTGATATGCCAGTTAACCGTACCTACAGCCACGTCCAGTTTTTCAGCGAGGGTAGACTGATTCACATCAGGATTTTCAGCAATCTGTTCTAACAGAATCAGTTCCCTATCTTCTGGAGAGAGATCCATTAATTCACTCCTACATTTTATAATTCAACTTTTGAATTATAATCCATCCTCAAAATTGGTCAAGACTTGGTTTTTTGTTGAATATTGGATAAATCAGTTTATTTTTAGTTGTCAATATAAAGCGAGGTAGAAAGTAATTAATCGCCGAAATCCCGGATATGGGTCTGTAAATTTACTCTGTTAGGGCTTTCTTAAGGGAGATCTCCCAATCAGAATAGAAAGAATTAAATACTTTTTGATATCGAGAACAATCCAGGGCTGTATTTCGAGGTCTTTTTGCGGGCAGATTAAAAGTGTCACTGGTCGTCTGAATCAAATCTGAATAGATATTTTCTTCCGGTTTGGGATCATACTGTAGGATCTTCTCTGCCCATTCGAATCTATTCACAGCGCCGTTGCCTGCCAGATGATAGATCCCCGCATTCTCCTCTATCCAGGACTCACCATTTTGCAGCATGATCTTCAAAGAATGATAAGTCTCATCAGACAGAGATCTACTCCAGGTGGGGCTGCCGACCTGGTCTGCATGCAATCCTGATAATTTTTTCTGTTCTGGCCCATTTTAGGACTTTAGTGACAAAACAATCCCGCCTCGTACTGTAGAGCCAGCTAGTCCGGAAGATAAAAAACTTGCCCCCCAGGCTTTGAACACTCCTTTCTCCTTCCAGCTTGGATCGCCCATAGGCATTGATAGGGTCAGGAAGGTCAGACTCGTTATATGGATTGCCTTTATCTCCATTAAAAACATAATCCGTAGAGAAATGGATCAATAATGAATTGAGTTTTTGGGATTCTTCTGCCAGAATGAGCGGAGCAATAGAGTTAACTTTATTTGCTAATTCAACTTCGGTTTCAGCTTGATCAACAGCAGTATACGCCCCGGCGTTAATGATCACACCAGGTTGAGTCTCCCGCATCCACGATCGGATGCTTCCTGGGTTTGTGAGATCCAGATCTGGATAACCGACAGGGATAACCTCACCAAGAGATGATAAGGAGCGCGTTAATTCCCAGCCCAACTGCCCCTGACAACCAATGATCAATATTTTCATCATCGAATGGTACTTCAATCTGCATTAGCTAATTTTTCTAGGTAGTCACCGTAGCGTGTGTTGCTAAAATTCTCCGCGAGTTTCTTCAGCTGCTCATTATTAATAAATCCCGATTTGTAGGCGATCTCTTCCGGACAGGAAATCATCATTCCTTGTCTATCTTCTACCGCCTGAATGAAATTTGCCGCCTGCAGCAGAGATTCTGGACTTCCAGCATCCAACCAGGCTATACCCCTACCCAACATGATCACCTGCAGTTCTCCCTGGTCTAAATAGATCCGGTTGATATCAGTTATCTCTAATTCTCCCCGGTCGGAAGGTTCCAGGTTCTCAGCATATTGGACAACCTGATTGTCATAAAAATACAATCCAGGAACCGCATAATTTGAGCGAGGATTGGATGGTTTTTCTTCTATGTTGAGGGCTTGACCATCATCGTTAAACTCAACTACACCATATCTCTCTGGATCATTAACCTCATAACCAAATATGATTCCCCCTTTCTCGATCCCAGCTGCTTGCTTGAGGAGCTTAGGCAGGCCTTGCCCATAAAAAATATTATCACCCAGGATCAATGATACAGAGTCATCTCCAATAAAATCCCGACCAACTCTGAATGCATCGGCCAAACCGCGGGGTTCATCCTGTTTTTTATACTCAATCTTCAGACCAAACTGCTCTCCATTATTGAGAAGTGTTTCATATAATGGCAATATCTCAGGAGTGCTGATCACCAGTATCTCCCGGATACCTGCCAGCATTAACATGGATAATGGGTAATAGACCATCGGTTTATCATAAACAGGCAGAAGTTGTTTACTGACTGCAATTGTCAGCGGATATAATCTGGTTCCCAATCCACCAGCAAGAATAATTCCTTTCATGAAACACTCCTGTCCTGATAATTATTTTTTATCCAGGATTGATATTCCTGTTGCTCTCTGATCTTTTTTACCCAATCTGAATTTTCCCGGTACCAGGTAACAGTTAACTCCAGCCCATTTTTTAGATTGACTTTTGGTATCCAATCCACTTCAGCCTTGATCTTATTGATATTCATCGCATAGCGGCGATCGTGGCCAGGCCGATCAGTGACATATTCAATTAAGTGCTCATGCGGCACATATTGTGAATCCGGGAGATCCCGATCAAGGATCCTACAAATCTCCTGAACGATCTCCAAATTAGTAGGTTGATTTTCTCCTCCCACATTATAGGTTTCCCCCGGCTTACCATCCTGGATCACAGTCCAAATCGCCCGGCAATGATCCTCAACATATAACCAATCTCGGATTTGCTGACCGTCACCATAAATAGGCAGCGGTTTGCCCTCAATCGCGTTTAATATCATCAGCGGTATCAATTTTTCCGGAAATTGGTTGGGGCCATAATTATTGGAGCAATTGGTAATGGTGATGGGCAATCCGTATGTATGGAAATAGGATCGCACCAGATGATCGCTGGCTGCTTTGGAAGCTGCATAAGGTGAATTGGGCAATATTTGGTTATTCTTCAGAAAAGGCAGGTGCTTCCGGCGATAAGGTACCGTACACTTCATCGGTGGAGATATGATGGAAATGGACATCCGGACGAATTTTTCCAGAATCCAGTTTTCCAATAATCTCTTAACGCATTCAAGTAAAACAAACGTACCTTGTATATTGGTTCGGATAAATGCTTCTGGCCCAAGAATTGACCTGTCCACATGTGTCTCGGCGGCAAAATGCACCACTAAGTCAATATCATTCTCAGACAGGATCTTTTTCACAAGGTCTCTATCACAAATATCCCCCTCAATAAAATTATAGCGGTCGGAGTTTGGCAAGTCCTTCAGATTTTCCAGACTGCCGGCATAGGTTAACAAGTCCAGATTATAAATATCCAAATCCGGTTGAGAACCCAGCAAATAACTTATGAAGTTCGAGCCAATAAAACCAGCCCCACCAGTGACCAATACATTTTTCATATTTCACTCATAGATATCGGCATTCTGAAATTTTTGGGCGTGAAGATCCTTTTCCGACAGGATCGGATGGCCATCTTCTAGGAGTGGCCAGGCAATCTTTAACTTCGGATCATTCCAGATAATGGTTCTCTCAAATTCTGGAGCATAATATTCCGTAACCTTATACCCCACTTCTGCCCGGGCGCTCATAACATAATATCCATGTGCAAATCCGGGAGGGATCCAAAGCATTTTTTTGTCTTTGTCATCCAATCGAATACCCACGTAGCGGCCAAAGGTTGGTGAGCTTTTCCTAAGATCCACAGCTACATCAAATATTTCCCCACTGATTACTCGGATAAGCTTTCCCTGAGACTTCTGAATTTGATAATGGAGGCCTCTCAGAACGCCAAGTTTCGAACCTACATGATTATCCTGTACAAAACCAATCTGAATACCAGCATTAGAGAATTCCACCAACCGGTACGTCTCAAGGAATTCACCACGAGGATCAGTAAATACTTCTGGTTTTATTATGACAACTTCTGGAATATTTGTATTGATGAAATCCATATCTTCTAATTTCAATCCTGGCTAGTTAAGTACAGGCAGAACCAGTATAACATCCAATTTTTAGTAATTTAAATATATGGCAAAAGTAAAATATCAACGACGGGTTACTAATCTAGTAAGAGTTTTCTGCCAAATGTGTTTCAAGACTCATTGATCTTATACCTGTTCAGTGAAGGGTAAGTACTCCAACAAAGCTCATTTATAGATCTTTATTTAGAAGCTGTTCATACAGATCAATATACTGATCTGTTTGTTTATCTAGGTTATAAAGACGTTCAGCTTTTTTCCTGCAATTCTTTCGTAATTCTGGAAACAATTCTCTTCTATTATAAAAATCAATGATTGCTTCACTCAGAGCCTGGGAAGTTACCTTAGTCGCAATAAAACCTTCCTTACCTTCATGAACAATATCTGGCATAGGTCCTATCGCGAAAGTGATGATTGGTGTACCACAAGCCAAGGACTCTAAAGCGGTTTGAGGCTGGGCATCTGCCAGTGTAGTACATAAAAAAACATCTGCTGCAGAATATATCAATGCTTGTTGCTCAGGATCACGAACAAACCCAAAGTCAACTTGATTTTGAACCATCTTTGAAATGTTCTTATTTTCGCCTCCCCCCATAGTGATAAGCATTGGGGGTTCAGAATATTTCTCCTGGAGGTTGTCGATTGCCTCGAGAGCAATATGAAATCCTTTTCTGAAGTTATCTTTCTCACTGGCAGCCCAGAGCAGGATCTTTCCTTCTAATGGAAGGCCTAAAGATTTCCTGGCGAGTATTTGATCAATGGGCCTATAAATCTCAAGATTAACTCCATTAGATATTACATTTAACGAGAGAGACTCTCCTAGAATACTTTCTTCAACTTGCTTTTTCATCCAGGTCGAATTCACAATTATATGTAGTTGTGATTGGTTGTACAAATCCCTTTTTGCTTTCCACACTCGCCTGGTCCCATCCAAAACGGTAGGTTTTGGTTCTACTCTCCCACGGCCGTCCTGTCGCAACAAAGGACAT
This sequence comes from uncultured Chloroflexia bacterium, assembly GCA_963824175.1. Taxonomy (GTDB): domain Bacteria; phylum Chloroflexota; class Anaerolineae; order Anaerolineales; family UBA11858; genus B10-G9. Next base: position 123,449 of record CAWGOD010000018.1, read on the forward strand.
TGATAACATCCACTTTTCCAGCGATCACAATCGTAAGGATACGCACAATGTCCAGTTAAAGCCCACATGTCTGGCAATCTCCAAACAACTGGTTTTTTTCTTGTCAGATCAGGAAGACTCCAAAGGTTAAAGAAACCGCCAAACAGATTTCTCAAATCAATAATATCTGCCCATTGATAGATATCTGCGCCAGCAAGGTATTTCGCAGGTCTATTCGCCCAGGAATTTATTCCGAGATATCTTTCAAATTGATTCCCTACTCTGGACAAAACACTATTTTGAATGGACCTAAAGGGAGTTGTGACATCCCAGATAATATTGATCTCTGGGTTATCAGGAAATCTACTTCTGCCTACCAAGAATTTCGATTCATGTTTTTTATCTATCAATGAATCGTGAAGACGCTGCATTGCTCGGGCAGCTCCACCTGTATGGGAGGTTGAATTAATATGCAAAACTTTCATAGCAATCGAAAATTATTAATCAGAGCAGATCGGTGTTGATCTAGCTACTAATATCTTCTACAGACCATTCCGCTTTAGGTCGGATGGGTCCATCAAAAGCTCCCTCCGCGTATCGATAACCTTCAGATGTATCAACAATATCAACCCCCAAATATTCCTTTCCAGGAATTAGGACTTTATAACCTGGCGAATCGAATCCTATCCGAATTCGGTATGACAGATTGTTGAGCAAATTTGGTGGTATCTGGCAGATTGCTTTATACGTTCCAGGTTCACGGATATAGCCTTCCCGGATTTGAGCATCTTCATAGGTAGCAAAAACAGTCTCCCCCAAAGATGTAATTAAGCGAAGATTTATTCTTTGATTCTTAACAGGTTCTATGATTTTGTATTTGATGTGAATTTCAAATCCTTCATCGATCTGAAAAGTTGATTTCACTTCTCCTTTCAACGTCAGCAGTTCAACGGATAATATTCCGAACTCATTATCATCAGGTATATCTTGTTCAGAAAAGACAACCTTTCCTTCAGCTGACACCTCATTACCCGTAAGATAAGCGTTGATCACTTGATCTACATCCCCATCCATTGCCAGTTGGCCGTCCTTCAAAAGAATTCCTCTTGTGCAAAGGGATCTTATTGCCCCCATATTATGACTAACAAATAATACAGTTCTTCCCCGCTTGGATACTTCTTCCATTTTCCCTAAGGATTTTCTTTGAAAAGCAGCATCCCCAACTGATAATACTTCATCGATCAGTAGTATTTCGGGTTCCAGGTGGGCAGCAACAGAAAACGCCAAACGAACCCTCATCCCACTGGAATAGAATTTCACCGGAGTATCAATAAACTTGCTCACACCTGAAAATTCAACAATTTCATCAAATTTCCTGTCAATTTCCTTCTTTGTCATCCCAAGAATTGTTCCATTTAGATAGACATTTTCACGTCCTGTCAATTCCGGATGGAAACCTGTACCCACCTCTAACAAACTTGATACCCGACCATTCAATTCGACTTTCCCGTTGAGTTGGGTATGTAATTCGACTTAATACCTTAAGTAAGGTGCTTTTGCCAGCGCCATTATTTCCGATAACTCCTATCACCTCGCCTGGTTGGATTGTGAAATTGATATCTTTTAAAGCCCAAATAATATCTTGGGAATCGGGTAAATTCTGATCGAATTGAGTTAAATTCCTCAATCTTCTGTAATTCTTGATTGGTTTAGAAAACCAATCAAAGATTACCTCAGCTAATGAATCTTTGCGCTGTTGTTCAAAACCAATTCTATATCTTTTGGATAAGTTTTCTACTTTTAATAGCGTGTGAAGGCATAAATTTTCTCGCAAACAAAAATCATCTAATAATCTCTCATTATGCTACATCTGCAAAATATCTTTCCATGGATCGAAAATAGAGAGCACCACTTAAAAAGAAAGCAATGGCCATCAATGAACCAATCCCAATTAGATTCCAGGGCATAGCTCTGGTACCAAGAAGTGCTGCTCGAAATCCTTCTATCACACCGACCATCGGGTTTAGGGCGTAAATAATTTGGTATTTTTCCGGGATGATGCTTGTTGCATAGATCACTGGTGATCCATACATCAATAACTGAATAAAAAACTCGGCGCCATACCGAATATCCCGGTATTGAATAGATAACGCTGTTAACCACATACCCACTCCCGCTGAGGTTAGCATCATCAAGATGATAAAAACAGGAAGCATTAAGGTCCATATCGTGGGTATCACACCATACCAAAACATTAACCCAATTAATATCAATAAGGAAATACCAAAGTCAATCAGCTTTCCGATCACAGGAGATAAAGGGATTACCAATCGGGGAAAATAAATCTTAGTTAGTAGATTTTTTGAGTTGATCAAACTCCCACTTGCACTGGTTAATGATGACGAGAAATATGTCCACGGAACCAGCGCTGTGAAACTAAAAATTGCATATGGTACACCTTCAGAATCTACCTTTGCCAGATTTCCAAATATTATTGTAAAAACGATCATCGAAAACACAGGTTGAATGATTGCCCAGCCCACTCCCAATACAGATTGGGCATATCTGGTTTTAACATCCCTCCAAACAAGAAAGAAAAACAAATCACGATACTGCCAAATTTCCTGCCAGTTGATAAGTTTGTTTTTTTTATCTTCGGGATCAATGATGATCAATTGGTGATCTACATTCGTCGCAGTCATAAGGGTCCTAAATCAAACATATTATCTGCTCATCAAATTTCAATCCATAATCATAGTACCACCACAGTGATTATGTCAATAACTAACAAATCTATGCAGTTTTACTAACATACCATACAGATTTCATTCTGACCGTCTTTTACTCAATATATAAACTGAAATCATTTTTCAAATATTTATCAGTTTTAATCAGCAAAGCCCACTAAGAGATCAATGGATTCTGTATCAACTAAGAGTTCATATGTCTTATTCATTACATCTGATAGATGCTTATGATCTGAGGAGATAATATAATTTGGAACTATGCTAGGATTTCTATCTAATATACTGGATTGATCTTCAACACCAACATGAATGAATCCTGGTTCACTCCTCGAATCTAAACGATCAGCCAGCACCCAAATTGGGTATTCCCAATCATTCGCACTAAGATGTAATCCTAAATATTCTTCATCTAATTCATTGACCATTTCCATGACAGATAAATAATCCTGGTAAATGCGCTTATTGCTTGAAAAATATAGTTCCTGCCGGTCCGCACGAAACACAGAACTATCTTGATAAAAGGGTGAGATTATTTCACTATATTCATCATACAAGTCTGGGCGATTTGAGAAGAAATGCTTGATTGTAGAAGATCTAAGAATCGAAGAATCACTAAAAAGAGGAATTAATGGTCTGGTACTGTTCAAAAATAGATATGGCAAACTACAAATAAACAGACCGATAAACAAAACAAAAATCACTGTTTGGGATTTTCGCAGTCTATCAACTGCATATACGATAACTGGAATTCCAAGGGAGAAGATAGGTAATTCGAGCCGTGTTCCCCACGGTTGCCATTTTAATAAACCAGAGAAGAGGATGATTGATAAAAATAATGAAATCACATATATATTAATATAGGGAGCGTTCTTTTTCCAGGAAACCAATAACAAAACCAGAGTGATGTTAAGAAGAATAAAATGAATGAAATTTCCTGATTCATCCTCGTTGATTAGATATTTAATCTTAAAATCCGTACCCTGAAATACTGTGTCATGCTCTGGATCAATACCACTCAAATGAGCCGAAAAAAAGGATGAAGTCTTTTGATTTAAATCAGGGAAAGGAACAGCTAGATGTACGGATCCATTTCTAATCAAGTTCGAATAAAGCCCATTCAAAGAAATCCGATCTATAGTAATACGACTTGTTTCAGTAGATAGTGGATGAGAATAAAGTTCCAAGTTCCGAGCATAAAAACCGGAATTTATAATCATCCCACAGAGAACTATACCTGCCAATAACCAACCGAGTCTTATAGAACCTTGTTTAAATTTCTTTGCTAGCCCTGCGATAGCAAATGTAGATCCTATTGCCGCACAATAAATATATGCTGTACCTTTAGTTAATAATGCCAATCCAAAAGACAATCCAGCGAAAACCACATCAATCCAAGAACCATCCTTAATTACTTTCAACAGGTAATAAGCAAAACTTACACAAAATACGCTTGTGATCAGGTCATTTTGTGTGCTCGAACTTTGGAGAATTGCTATTGGCAGAGTTGCTACAAGCAGGGCGGCAAACAACCTGCCAGTTCGTGAGATACGAAACTGCGCAGCAATCATCGATACCGTGACCATTAAGATCCCAAACCCTGTCCACTGAATCAAATTTGCATACCGGTCTGTTTGACTCATTATCTGAACATTCATAACCAGGTATTCAGCAAAAGGCATCGAATGATTTTGTCTTGGAATTGATGTCGGGTAGAAATCAACACTACGATTTTGGATCCAATGAACCACCCTGGCCATATGATAGGTCATAGAATCAAAAGTATTTGGAGGAGAATATAACGCGACAATTAAAGTCAAGACAAGGATTAAGGTTATTCCGATGATTATCAGAACATCCTGCCAGGTAAAACCTGATATCTTATCCACAAGGTTTTGAATTCTCGCCTTAACCGATTCGGGGTTTTTTTTATAGAATATAAAAATCAAAGAAATGACTATTAGACCTGCACCTAACCATGAGAAAAATACACTCTCAAAAGTTATCAAATCAAATATGGATAGGACTTCAGTGATGATCCAGGCGATACCACTCATGATCAAAAAAGTACGTACGATCGATTCCCCCGGGGATGTGTCACTATTTAAAATTTGGAGGACAAATAATAAAGAAAACAAACCTGGTATCAACAGCATACAACATACTCCATGAGGTCAATAATTCCCAACAGATCTTGAACCTTTTAATGTTTACTGGTAGACGATTAGTTCTACCGATACTATAAATATATCAGTTAATGAGGGGAGAATCAGGTAAAAATGAGGAAGGGAAAAAATACCATGGCTTGATTTACAGATCATTTATGTACTGCCCAATCACAACATTACGACAAAAGAAAACCCCCGGTATGATTCAAGAATTGATTGGGGAGTCTACCTTCAATCAGAAGGTGAAGTTTTGATATCCTTCGCCCAGGATTGTTCATCTAAATACCACTGGACAGTTTTTTCAATACCCTCATTCAAGGAAACTCTGCGGATCCCAGCCTAAGAATTCCTTCGCTTTTGTCACATCAGCATGAGAAGTCATCATATCTGCCGGATGCTGGGGATGGTGAATAACATTAGCCTTTTTACCAATGATCGCCTCAAGGGTTGAAATCAATTCATTGATAGTGATTACTTCGTGCCCACCCAGGTTAAAAATCTCATAACCCACTGGCTCCAATGCTGCGATCGTTCCCCGTGCAATATCTTCAACATATGTAAAGCCTCGGGATTGTTCTCCTGAACCATTCAAATTGACTGGCATATCCTCAGCTATCCATTTAGCGAAACGGAACATTACCATGTCTGGCCTACCCGCAGGACCATAGACTGTAAAATAACGCACAATTGAAACATCGATACCAAATAGATAATGGTAAGCATGAGCCATCACTTCAGCAGCGCCTTTTGATGCAGCATATGCTTGAAGTGGTTTATTGCTAGGAGCTGTCTCAGGTGTGGGCAAGGGAGCTTCCTGACCATAAATACTGGATGTTGATGCGAGCAAAAACTTCCCGATGCCCTCTCGCTTGCAGAGTTCCAGCAAGTTTAAAGTTCCAGTCGCATTAGTCTCCAAGTAGACCCAGGGATCTTCCAGGCTATCCCGCACACCCGCTCTGGCTGCCAGGTTAACCACTGCCTTAAAGTCTTTTCCAATAAGTTGGTCATTATCAAGGAGCGATCGGTCGCTGACATCCAGTTTCAGGAAAGAAAATCCAGGATTATCCTTTAATTTTTCTAAGCGGTACTCTTTCATACGCACATCATAGGCATGATTCAAATTATCAATACCCACCACTTCTGCACCGCTATCAAGTAATTTTTGAGAAACGACCGATGCAATAAAACCAGCAGCACCCGTCACAAGATATCTGTCCATTTATCCTTCCTGGTTCCCTGAATTTACAAACCGGTTACTTTTGGATCACCTTTGCCTAATTTACCTAACGCGTTACGGGCATCCATCACACACTTGGCTTTTTTATGAATGGCTGCATAATCATATTGACTGTGGTTGGTGATGATCACTACACAATCAGCACTCTCAACTGCTTTCATCAGGTCCGGGACACTGGAGAGGTCGACATTTTCATGGTGCAGTTCTGGAATAAAGGGATCATGATAGGACACTTCCGCTCCGCTCTGCTCCAGCAATACAATCACATCCAGCGCCGGTGATTCCCGTACATCATCGATATCTGGCTTATATGCGGCACCCAACACCAGGATCTTGCTGTCATTAATAGCCTTATGCTGATTATTTAGCGCTTCCTGGACCTTGCTAACCACATAGCGTGGCATACCGATGTTAATTTCTGAAGCGAGATCAATAAATCTGGCAGTATAGTTCAACGATTTTAGTTTCCAGGACAGGAACAGGGGATCGATCGGAATGCAGTGGCCTCCCAATCCCGGACCCGGGGTGAATTTCATAAAGCCAAACGGTTTAGTAGCCGCTGCGTCAATCACTTCCCAGACATCAATACCCATCCGATCACACATGATCGCCATTTCGTTGACCAGCCCGATATTAACCATTCGGAATGTGTTCTCAAGCAGCTTGGTCATCTCTGCTACTTCCGTTGTGGTTACCCGGACTACATTTTCCATGGCTCCTTCATAAAATTTAGCCGCCATTTCAGTGCAGGCTGGTGTGATCCCACCCACAACTTTTGGAGTATTAATTGTCGTCCAGTCCTCACGCCCTGGGTCCACTCTCTCAGGAGAAAAAGCCAAGAAGAAGTTTTCACCAACTACTAATCCGCTTTTCTCAATCAGCATAGGCAGTAACAGTTCCCTTGTGGTTCCAGGATAGGTTGTAGATTCCAGAACAACCACCATATCCGGGTGGACATAATCCACTATCGATTCTGAAACAGCCACGATATATGAAAGATCTGGGTCCCTCGTTTTCCGGAGTGGGGTTGGCACACAGATACTCACTGCATCTGCATCAGAGACGACCGAGAAGTCCGTAGTAGCCTGAAGCTTTTTTCCGTCAACTAATTTTTTAACCAGGCTGGTTTCTACATCATCAATATAGCTTATGCCCTGATTGAGCAATTTGACTTTTTCTTCATCCAGGTCCACACCTGTCACTCGGTAGCCAGCATCGGCAAGCACAGTCGCCAGAGGCAAACCTACATAACCCAGACCCAGGATCACTACATGGGCTGTGCGGTCGCTCAATTTTTGATAGAGTATTTTATTCTTCATAATTGATAGTATTCCATATATTCCCGATTAGTTAGAACAAACTCAGCTGTTCAGCTTGGTTATTATCCTCAATTATTTCTGTCGGCTGGTATACCGGCGCCTGCTGTGCATTTCTGATCAGATCAGGCAATTTTGCAAAGTCCGCTTCCACAACAGGTCGCAATGAGGGCCTATGAAGGGCAGCCGCCGGATGGAAAAAGGGCACTATCAGCATCCCATTCACATTGACCGGCTGGCCGTGGATCTCACTGATCTTGGCCTGCGGTATAAACCGTGCCATGGAATAACGGCCCAGGGTCACGATCACTTTTGGATTAATGATCTGAAGCTGTTTCTCCAAATAAGGATTACATGCTTCTAATTCTTCCGGGAGTGGATCACGATTTCCAGGTGGACGGCATTTTACCACGTTGGTGATAAATACTTGTTCTCTTGTCATACCTATAGCACTAAGAAGTTCTATAAGCAAGTCACCAGCGGCTCCTACAAACGGCCTTCCCTGCATATTTTCGTGAAACCCTGGTCCTTCTCCAATGAACACGATCTCGGCATTGGGAGGTCCTTCACCAGGCACTCCTTTTTCGCGGGAATGGCATAGATCACATTTTTTGCAGTTTGAAACAGCATCGGCTATTTTCTTCAGTTCCAGGCCCTGATCCATTAACTCATTCACTCCTTGGAAAAGAAAGGGTTATCCCGGGATCGGGTCCCCTTTATGCAAATAAAACGGTTTTAAGGTCAAAACATCATCAATATCATTAGCCTGCCATCTCTCCCAGGCCAATTCCGCCAGGTATTTTGGACTGCGCATGGCTAAGGTAGGATCAGCAGTGTTAATCAGATCATATTGTTCCGCTGCCTCGCGGATCTCTTTGGTCAATTCTCCCGTTAGAATACAGGGCTGGTCTATTTTTCCAAGCAATTCTTCAAAGGAAAGATTTTCAATGACATCCTCTGAGAACCATTGGTCATTTTTTGTGATATACCAACCCACAGCCAGTCGACTGCGGCCTGCTTGCAGCACTGCTGCCAAACGTTTATCACATGGAGGTATAGCCCGAGCAGTTATATCCAGGGTAGGAATTCCGATTACAGGAAGTTGATGAGTATATGCGAGACCTTTTACCAACGCCATCCCGATCCGCAAACCAGTGAATGATCCCGGTCCAGTCGCCACCGCGAGCACATCCAGATCTTTGGCTGTTCAAACCAGCTCTTTGCAGATTGTTATCTACAGCTCCAGCCAGTTCCACAGTGTGATATCGGCGGGATATCCAACTTTCTTCGCACAGGATCTGTTGGCCATCATAGATAGCTATTCCGACGGACTGAGTTGAGGTATCTATACCTAATAACATTTAAGCTCCGTAAATATCTCCCCTGAACCGATCCAGGATCTCTTTATGTCGTTCGCCTTTGGCATTGACGATAAAATCTCTCTGTTCGTCATTGATCAAACTCATCCTTATCCTTAAATACTCATCCGGCAAAGCTTCTTGAATTCGATCAGCCCACTCTACCAGCAGCGGACCCTGGCCTAACATAGCATCCAGATCAAGATCGAGAGCTTCAGCTGGACCGGATAACCGATAAGCATCCAGATGGAAAAGCAGGTTATCATCCAGGCGGCGGTAAACATTTACTAGCACATAGGATGGGCTGGTTACAGAGTCATAAGATCCCCAACCTGAGGCAACTCCTTGAACGAAGGTAGTTTTACCTGCTCCCAGATTTCCTTCCAAGCAGATCACATCACCTGGAAGCAGCAGCTCGCCCAATCGCATACCAACCCTTCGGGTTTGTGTTGGACTGCGGCTGATCACTTCAAATGAGCCTTTTTCAATTACGGCCATAACAGGTTTCCCTCATTGCCAGACGATGGGAGAACTGATTGTATTTTACCATTTTCAATCAGCTGATCTTTTTCAGATCCGCCAATGACGCAATCAGTTTCTTCTTCCCAACTCCTTCGAAGAAGATATCCACAATTTCATCATCATCCTGAAGAATGCTGTTCAATACCAACCCTTGTCCCCATTTGGGATGGTCGACCTTCTCACCGGGGCGATATTGGATCTCCTGGCTGGCTGGCCGACTGGATTCTTTTTGAATTTCCTTCCAGGGACGGACAGATTCAGCAGATGACGTGCTGGTTGTTCTAATAATCGGAGATCCATTTTCTGCGCGCAGCTCGGGGGGAATATCACGATAATAACGGGATGATTCCATGGGCTCCATATATCCATAGCTGAACCTGTTAAGCGAATGGAATAAATATAATCTCTCCTTCGCCCGGGTAATACCGACATATAATAACCGACGTTCTTCCTCCATAGCTTCCGGTTCGTCGAATGAACGCTGGTGAGGAAGTAATCCTTCATTCATACCAATGATCATCACCTGCTTGAATTCCAACCCTTTGGCAGCATGCAGCGTCAATAAGGTAGGTACCTCCAGGTTTGGATCCAGGGTATCTTGATCCGAGACCAGGGCAATATCCTCCAGAAATGATAAAAGCCCAACAGTTTGATATTCTGATGCCAGGCGGCGAAGTTCGGTTACATTTTCCCAGCGCTCATATCCGTCCTCGCTGCCATCTTCTATATAGTTGCGAAAACCAATGTCATCCAGGATCAGATCAACAATTTCCACAGGCGGCAGGGTCTCATAAGCTGTTCGCCATTTATGGAATAAACGCCCAAAACCGGCCAGCCTTTTCCCGGCCGCAGTTGAAAAAGATTCCAAATCAGGAGTTTCTTCCTGACCAAGATCAAGCAGTAATTTACCTGGGGTAATGTCTCGCTGACCAGAAATTGTTATTAACTCGGCGAATGTTTTCGCCCCAATCATGCGGCTGGGAGTATTAATGATCCGGGCCAAGCTGAATCCATCATCAGGATTGGCCACCAATCGGAGATACGCGATCACATCCTTGACTTCGCGCCGTCCATAAAAACGCTGAGCCCCAACCAGCTTATAAGGAAGATTAGCAGATAAAAAGGCTTCTTCTACCTGGCGAGATTGAGCATTGGTCCTGTACATCACCGCAAAATCTGCTGGAGATGCTTTCTTCTCCGCAATTTGCTGAATGATCTGGTCCACAACAAAGAGCCCTTGTTCTCGTTCATCATAAGCTTCGCGGATAAAGATCTTTTCCCCTGGACCCCGTTCTGTAAAGAGTTTTTTAGGTGTTCGATTACTATTGCGATTAATGACCGCCATCGCCGTATCGAGAATATTCTGGGTTGAGCGGTAATTCTGCTCCAGCAAAATAACTTCCGTGTCCGGAAAATCTTGTTCGAATCTGCGCACATTGCGATAATCTGCCCCGCGCCAGCGGTAAATGGATTGATCCGAATCCCCCACTACAAAAATATTCTTATGAAAGGATGCCAGGTGTTTCAGCAAGGTGTATTGTGCCATATTAGTATCCTGGAATTCATCCACGAGGATCTGCTGGTAGCGCCGGGCGTATTTTTCCCTGATCTTGTCGTTATCGTTCAACAGGATAGCTGTCCATAAAAGCAGGTCGTCAAAATCCAGGGCATTGCTCATAAGCAGGACCTTCTGATACTGTTCGTAAACCCGGGCGACGATTTCATCCCTGTATGTTTGGACAGGGAAATTCTCTGGCAAATATAATTCGTTCTTGGCAGCAGAAATAGAAGCGTGCACACTCTGCGGCCGGTATCGTTTCTCATCCAGATTTTGTTCCTTGATAACCTGGCGGACGATCTTGGTCTGGTCATCTGCGTCAAAGATCACATAATTTCTATCCACCGGTAAATGTTCCGCTTCGATACGCAGGGTACGGGCACAAGTAGCGTGGAATGTACCCAGAGTCATCCCATGAGTATGCTGACCAAGAAGGTTCGCAATGCGATTGCCCATTTCCTTAGCAGCTTTATTCGTAAAAGTCACAGCCATCATATGAGATGGTTGGATCCCTAACTCACCAATTAGATAAGCAGCACGTTGCGTCAATACTCGTGTTTTTCCAGAACCAGGACCGGCCAGGATCAGAATAGGTCCAGGGGGAGCGGTAACAGCTTTGATTTGTTGCTCGTTGAGAGAATTCAGGATATCCATACTGGGCTCATTCTAATGGGTTGCCAGATGCATGTCAACAACATTGCGTTAATATCTACCCCGAAGTAGAATTCATCCATGACTTGGGATATGATCGGACACGAATGGGCGGTCCAATTACTGCAGGGACACATAGAAAATAATACGCTGCGCCATGCATATTTAATCACCGGACCAAGCGATATCGGAAAGAAGAATCTGGCGATCCGTTTTATTCAGGCTATCTGCTGCCCAAATGCCAAGAGTCCTGGAATCCCCTGCCTGAAATGCCCTACCTGCACCAGGCTCCAGAAAATGGAACATCCGGATCTCTTTCCGATCATTGTTGAGGAAGGCAGCAAACAGATCAAGATCGACCAGGTCAGGGAGATGGTCCGGAATTTGTCCCTCTCCCCCTATGAAGCCTCCAGACGATTCGGGTTATTGATCGATTTTGAATTAGCGAACAGAAATTCTCAGAATTCAATCTTAAAAACTTTAGAAGAACCACCCGGGTCTGTGATCCTGATCCTTACAGCGGTTTCCACAAACTCCCTTTTTGAAACTGTCGCTTCCCGCTGCGAGGAGATCAAACTCAATCCCGTACCTATTCAAACAACCAGGCAGGGATTGGAGGATTTGTATCAGATCCCTGAAGATCATGCTGATTTCCTGGCTCACATATCTGCTGGAAAACCGGAACTTGCTTTGGCATATTTTCAGGATCCGGAAATTCTCGAGAGGAGAAACAATCTTCTAGACCAGCACTATGAAATCCTAAAGGGTGATTCCGTTGCCAGATTCACCTATGCAAATCAACTGGTTAAGGATCCAGCAATGGTTCAGGAAATGCTTAACATCTGGAGTTCAATTTGGCATGATATTCTTCTGCAAGTAGGGAAATCAGACACTCCCATCCGCAACATCGATCGCGAAGAGGAGATCAAGACTATAATCAGCTCTGTAGATCTGCAGGAAGCAAAATCGGCTGTTAATTTATTTCAGCGAGCACACAGTTTGTTGCAGAAAAATGCTAACCTCAAACTTACTGTTGAAGATCTGCTAATTCAGCTCCCAACTCTTCCCCATTAAGTATTCAATCCTATTCAAATCTACCTCTAATACGACCTGAGTATTGGTATTGCTCCCTCAAAGTGTAATGGACTGATAGTTATAAGTTTTTGACATACAAAACTGAGAGTATATTCGTTCCCGGATAGTGAAATAATCTATTTTAATAAAGGTGAGAACATTTATTGATCTTCAAAAGCCTTTTTTGGGGCTTTTGAGGATTTAGACGGGTATTTTGATCAATTCTCAAAACCTTTTCCAGGATTTGAGTTAGAATAATGCTAGCAGGATTCCTGGTATGACAACAAATAAAAAACGGTATCGATCATCAAAAAGGAACTCAAAAAGCATCCCTGGAGCTGCTTTATCGCATAAGTCGCGAAATTGCAACTACCCTGGATCTTTCCATTGTACTTGAGCGGGTTTTGTCTCTATCCTTAAAAACCATTGGAGCCATCAGTGGCAGTATTATCGTTCTGGACGAAAATGGCCATCCCCTTGAATCTGCCATGATCGTGAATGACCAGCTTCTTTCCCATACAAACGAACAGCTAAAGGCAACCCTGGAAGAAGGACTCGCGGGCTGGGTAGTGGAAAACCGGGACGCAGTGAACATTCCAGATACCAGCCAGGATGAACGTTGGCTTCGACGGCCAGATGATGAAGTAACCGGCGCGAAATCAGTGGTCGCTGTGCCGATCATGGCCCGGAATGACTTGATGGGTGTGATCACATTAGCCCATCCTAAACCCCACTACCTTCAGAAGAACCACCTGGCGCTGGTTCATGCCATCGCAGATCAAGCCGGTATCGCGATCCTCAATGCCCAGTTATTTGGCGAAAGTGAACGGCGGGCGAGAGTAATGACTGCCCTGGCAAACAGTGCCACAGCAATGTCATCAACCTTAAGACTAGAAACTGTTCTGGATAATATTCTCAAGGAAATCCAGACAGCTCTCCAGGTAGAGGCTGTCGCCTTATCGTTAATTGATAGCGAAGAAGGCAATCTGGTGTATAAGGCCGCTATCCACGATACTATCGACCTCCGCTCTTCATTGGTTGGGAGAAAAATCAGGATCGGCCAGGGTTTTGCCGGTTGGGTTGCCGAATCCGGCAAAGGGGAGATCATTGCGGATACAAAAAACGACCCTCGTTTTTCGCAAACCAATCAACTCTTCCCCGAGATATCACCATATGCAATCGTTGCAGCGCCGATCTTCATCCCAGGAAAAATTCTCGGTGTGCTGGAAGCTATGAATCCACTTGCTGGACATTTTCAAACTGATGCTCTCCAGGTATTATCTGGCATTGGAAGCTTGGCAGGTTCGTCCATCCGAAACGCCCAGCTATATGAAGATTTAGAGATCACACACAGCCGCTACCATGACTTATTTGAAAATAGTATTGACCCCATTATCATTACAGATTTGCAGGGAAATGTAATTGAAACCAATAATCGTACCCTTGAAACAAGTCAATACTCTGAAAAAGAACTTAAAGAACTATCCATCAGTGAAATTCATGAAATCGACTGGGAAGGTGTTGGTGAGGATTTCTCAAAGCTGCCGGATGTGGCATCTTATTCATATGAATCAAATCTGAAAACCAAGAACTCTGAAGAAATTCCTATCCACGTCAATGTCCATCAGATCCAGATCGCCAATGAATGCAGGTTACAATGGATTTTACGGGATATCTCTGAAAGGAAAAAACTGGACCAACTCCGGGAAGATCTGACTTCCATGATCTTCCACGATCTACGCTCTCCATTATCAAACGTGATCTCAAGCCTGGATGTGATCCAGGCATCCCTACCCGGCGCAAGAGATCAAGAAATTCAGGACCTGTTTGACATCGCCAATCGGTCCACCGTCAGAATCCAAAGATTGACAAAATCACTTCTGGATATAAACAAGCTTGAAAGCGGACGGGCAATTACAAATTTAGAAGAAGTAAAACCAGATGAGCTGATCCATTATGCCAAACAAGCCTTGATCACTCAATCTGATGCTAAAAAACAAACCGTATCCCTGACCATCCCTGCTGATCTACCACTAATTAATGCCGATCGGGATATGCTTGAGAGGGTTTTGATCAATTTATTTCAGAATGCCATCAAATTCACACCCTCCAAAGGACATATTGATTTTGGAGTCGAGGCCGACGGCAATTCCATCCGATTTTGGGTCCAGGATTCGGGACCTGGAGTAGATCCAGAGTATATTGACCGTATCTTCGACAAATATACTCGCATTCACCCTGATGAGAGAATAAAGGGGTTGGGTTTGGGATTGGCTTTTTGCAGACTCGCTGTTGAAGGACACAAAGGCCGGATCTGGGTAGAAAACCTTCCGGAAGGTGGAGCAAAATTCACATTTACTATCCCATCTCTTTAAGACTGGATCTTACATCAACGAAAACCTCAGAAGGAGAATAAATGCACGAAATTAAACCCGGGATTTATTATGAAGATAGTTACCCAGGACCGACCATTGGTGCAATCCTGCTGCCCCGGGGAATGATATTCATTGATGCGCCCCTTCGACCTGAAGATGGACATCGCTGGAAGACCACATTATTGAATCGCAGCCAGGGTACGATCCATAAGCTGGCTGTTTGCCTTGATGACCATCCGGACCGGACTATTGGCGCCAAGAGCCTGGATTGCCCGATCCTAACCCATAAAGATGCCGCCACCGGACTGCAAGAACCAAACACAATTTACCGTCCACAGTTTACAGAAAGCGGCTCCCAATGGGAAAAATACCCCGAGACATCAGGTATGCAGTGGTTGATCCCTGATATAACGTTCACTGAAAAAATACAATTCCATTGGTCTGATGAGGAAGTACTGGTAGAACATCATCCCGGACCAAGGCCTGGATCCAGTTGGGTGATCATTCCTTCTCAAAAAGTGGTGTTTATCGGAGACGCCGTTGTAGATAAAGGCCCTCCTTTCCTGAGCAAAGCCCACCTACCAACCTGGATAGACACCCTGGACGTTCTACTAAGAGCCCGTTTTCGGGACTATGAGATGATCAGCGGACGTGGGGGTCCTATCACCCAGGACCATATCCGGGAATTGAAAAAAACCTTCCGCAAGATCTACAAGCGGATAGATAAACTTGCCAACCGGAAGGCATCAGCCGAGGATATAAAAAACCAGGCAGAGAAATTCCTGGATGATTTTAAATTCCTGAAACGAGATCGTGAATTCTTCCTTCAGCGGCTTCAACACGGTTTATCCCAATACTACTTAAGGAATTACTTTCCCCGGATGGATGAGAACGGAAAGAAGATCCCCTAGCATTTCACCAACTGGATAATCCTATCCAGAATTATTATCATGACAAACCCTGACCAAAACAATCCGGGGTATATTCCCCTCTTTCAGATACTCCGCGGAGATGTTGTTGAATCCATCTATTATGGGGCTGCTGCGGTTGTAACAGCTGAGGGTGACCTATTTGCCTTCGCAGGGGACCCAAACTGTGTGACCTTCATGCGCTCATCGGCAAAACCTTTCCAGACTGTTCCACTGGTAGAGATGGGCGGATTGGAAAAATATGAGATGACAGGTGAAGAGTTAGCAATTACCTGCGCTTCACATTCCAGCACAGATACTCATCTAAAAACAATTTACGGGCTGCAGAGCAAAATAGATATCACAGAGAAGGATCTATTATGCTGCACTCACCAACCATTTGACAAAGCCAGTCGGGCGAAACTCAAAGACCAGGGAAAATCGCCAACACAGAATTATCACAATTGTTCGGGAAAACACACCGGCATGTTAGGACAGGCTGCGCTGTTGGGTGTTTCAAAAGAGAGATATACCGAGGTAGATCATCCAGTCCAGAAACAGATCCTGGATACTTTCAGTGATTTCTGCGGGCTCGACCCAAACCTAGTTCAAATCGGTAGGGATGGCTGCTCGGTGCCAACTTTCGCTGTTCCTCTTTACAACGCGGCCCTGGGATGGGCCCGTCTTGTAAAACCGGATAAATTCCCAGAGAGACGTTCCCAGGCCTGTCGCAAGATTACATCAGCTATGGGGAATCATCCATTTTTTGTGGCCGGTCCCGGCAGGCTGGATACCAGGTTGATGGAACTCAAAAAAGGGAAGATCATCTCCAAAGCTGGAGCGGAGGCATACCAGGCTGCTGGTTTATTTGAGAATGCGATCGCTCCGGGATCCCCGGCATTAGGTATTACTCTGAAGATTGCCAGTGGAGACCTTGGGAAACGAGCTCTTGAAGCGGTGATGATTGAGATCCTCCGACAATTAAAATTCCTCTCACCAGAGCAATTACCAGAATTAAACGATCTGGGGCCTACATTTAATTATCGCAATCAATGCCAGATCCCGATTGGTGTAGGAAAGCCCTGTTTTAAATTACAATACAGCTAATCTATGAACAAAAAACAGTTTGCGGCTGAGATCCACCAACTACTGGTGGATAAATATGGCCCGCCAACCTGGCGTCCTCACCTTTCTCCCATAGGGGAACTGGTATCTACAATCCTCTCCCAAAATACAAATGACATTAACCGGGATATCGCTTATGATACTCTCCTGAAAAGATTCCCTACCTGGGAAGAAATCAGGGATGTTGAAGAAAAACAAATCTTACCCTTGATCAAAACCGCAGGTTTGGCTAACCAGAAAGGTCCAGCTATACAAAATGCCTTAAAAGTGATTACGGAAGAAAGGGGACGGATAGAACTTGATTTTCTGAAAGAAATGCCCAGCAAAGAAGCTTCCGAATGGCTGATCAAGCTAAAAGGTGTTGGCCCAAAAACCGCAGCAATCGTATTGCTTTTCTCTCTTGACATGCCGGCCTTTCCAGTAGATACCCACGTCTACCGGATTACCGGTAGACTGGGCATTCGTCCTGAGAAAATGAATGCTGCCAAAGCTCATACATATCTGGCTGAGCAATTTGAACCGGAAACTTATTATCCTGTTCACTTGAACATTATCCGCCTGGGTCGCGAAATCTGCAAGGCCCGCCAACCGCTTTGTCAGGAATGTCCTTTAGCCCGAATTTGTGAGTATTATGCCAACCTCAATCAATAAGAATCTCTCTAAAGTAATATTTATAATAATCGGACTTTTTTTATTGCCGGGTGCAGTCCTGTCTGGCTGTTCGGAAGTAGCGAAACTTGATCCCACAATCACGCCTACTAGGATCCAACCAACAGAGGTAATTTCGTTAGAGATTGAAGAGCTTTTCGATAAGTACACTGTGGTTGGAATTGCTCGGGATTCATTTTTGAGCGTTCATGAAAAACCTTCCGCTGACTCCCTTAACTTGGGCCAGATCCCTTCCTATGGAACTGACATCCTGCCGACCGGGGATATCTATCAGAAGGGAAATACTACCTGGGTGTTTATCGGTCACCAGGATACTGTAGGTTGGGTAGATTTGGGATTTTTAGCCGAACAACATGGTGCTCTGCCGGAGGATCTGATCATACTGGGACAGCAAGTGCTTGAGTCGTTAAAAAACGACCAGTACGGTCAACTGATCCCAATTATTCACCCGGAATTATGTCTGCGTTTCTCACCCTATCAGTATCTCAATAATAATAACCGGATAATTTGTCCTTCGGAATTTGATAGCTACACCAACTCTACAGAGCCTTTTGCCTGGGGACTTTATGATGGAACCGGAAAGCCGATCGATCTGACATTCATCGAATACCATCAGCAATTCGTTTATGACCAGGATTATCAAAAACCCAGTATTATAGGTTTTAATGTAGAAGTAAGCTCTGGGAACTCGCTCAATAATATCCAGGAAATCTTCCCGGATGGTATTATGATTGAATATTATTTCCCCGGTATCGATCCCCGCTATGGGGGAATGGATTGGCGGAGTCTGCGGCTGGTATTCGTACCAGAGAATGATCAATGGTATCTGACCGCCATCATCCATGGGGAATGGACCATATAATTACGAATTCTTACCTAAAAATATGAGAAGACGATTCTATCAGGTATCAACACTGATCATATTGATCGGCACAATCTCCATTGCCGGGTGGTATATCCTAACCATTCAGCGAACTAAACCTGTTCCATCTGAAGATCCTGCCGAAACTGTGCTAGCCGAAGTACAGGATCTGACTGTATTTACACCTGTCCCCACCTCAACTCCCTTCCTGCCACCACTGGATAGTTCAATTTCCGGCGATATCCATTATTTTTACGGGGACTGGGAATCAGCAATAACGAGTTATGAAGATACTCTGGCCCGTGCACAAACACCAGAAGAAGGCAGCGCGGCGCTGTTGGGTCTAGGAAAAGTATTTATCCAAAAAGGTGATTACCAGAAAGCTTTGGATTACCTGCGCTTGCTGGTAGCCAGTTATCCAGAATCGGATATCATCCATAAAGCCTATTTCGCCCTTGCAGAAACCTATACTGCCCTGGATCGACATCTGGAAGCTGCTGATGCCTACACACTATATCTGAACCGCCGCCCAGGAATTATTGATGCTTACATGCAGCAAAAAAGAGGTAATGCCCTTTCAGCTGCCGGAGAATCCATCAAAGCCATTGAGGCCTATCAGGCTGCCATCGCTGCCGGCAGCTGGAGAAGATCTGTATACCTTGCAGTTAAAAATTGGCCAGGAATATGCCGAGTTGGAAGATTACAACACGGCCATAGTCATTTACAACGATGTGTATACTCAAACAGATAATGATTATGCCAAAGCCCGGGCAGATTATTTACTCGGACTTGCCTATCTGGAAATGGGACAAAATGATCTTGCAGAAGCTGCTTTCAGAGACGCAGTTCTCCAATATCCACTCAGTTACGATTCATACCTGGGTCTGATCGAGATCGTAAATAATGGATTTTGCGATCAATGACCTGGACCGAGGTCTGGTGGATTATTACGCCGGTCAATACAGTTATGCGGTGGAAGCATTTGATCGCTACCTGGCAAATCCCGAAGCTGCGTGATCGCGGGACTGCGCTTTATTTTAAAGGTTTTTCACTCCGTGCCATGGGCAGACATGAAGAGGCCTTGATCGCCTGGAATGAATTGATCGATAAATATCCTGATCATGCCTATTGGGTCCAGGCCTGGGAATTCAAAGCCTATTCGCTCTGGTTTTATTTAGGCCGATATAGTGAAGCCAGCCAGTGTACTGCAGAATTTTGTCCAGAGCAATCCATATCAACCCCGGGCGGCAGAGTTCCTGTATGACGCTGGTAGAGTTGAAGAAATGACAGGAGATCTAGAAACTGCTTCAGCGCTGTGGATGCGTGTCTTTGATGAATATCCAACTTCAGCGTACGGCAATTTGAGTCTTGTTCAAGAGCGCTATCTGCCAGGTCAGATTATCAGCATATAACACTGCCCTGTCAAGGTTCTCTATATATAGGGACGCTTCCCAGGACTTTGAAGAGCTCTCCCAGGCCTTATTCTGGATCGGGAAAGTGTATCAAATACAAGGAAATACCGCAGCAGCCGAAGCCGCCTGGCGGGAAGGAGCCAACGCGGATCCTACAGGTTATTACAGCGAACGAGCCCGGGATCTGCTCCAGGGCCGGGAGCCATTCACTCCCCCGCAAGATTATGATATCGGGATTGACGTTCTGGTTGAAAAAGAAGAAGCCCAAGCTTGGATCAAGGAGACTTTTTCTATCCCACCGGAGACAAACCTGGACAGTCTCGGATTACTGGCTGAAGACCCCCGGATCATTCGCGGGACAGAATTCTGGGAGCTGGATCTTTATAATGAAGCCAGAGCAGAATTTGAAGCGCTGCGAAATGAAGTCAGTTTTGATCCCATCAGCAGCTTACCGTTTGGCGAATTATTATCTGGATCTGGGATTATACAGGCCTGCCATCTTTGCCTCTCGCCAGGTTCTCAACGCAGTTGGTATGGATGATGCAGAGACTATGAATGCACCGGTCTATTTTAACCATATCCGATTCGGAACATATTACAGTGATTTGGTAATTCCAGCCGGGCAGGAATATGGATTCCATCCTCTGCTTCTTTTCAGTGTCATCCGACAGGAGTCACTCTTTGAAGGTTTTGTCAGGTCCACGGCCGGTGCAAGGGGGTTAATGCAAATAATACCCAGCACTGGCGCAGAACGAGCTGATGAAGAAGGCTGGCCGCCAGATTACAGCGATGAGGACCTTTATCGTCCGATTGTCAGTGTTAAGCTGGGTACTGCCTATCTGAGATTTTCTAAGGTCATACTTCGATGGAGATATGTACTGCGACCCTGGCCGGGTATAACGCTGGACCGGGAAATTCTGCCGTCTGGTTGGATGAAGCCGGCGGAGATCCTGATCTATTTGTGGAAATCATCAGGTTTTCTGAAACAAAAACCTATATCAAGAATATTTCAGAGATTTTCGCCATTTATCGCAGGATCTACTCTCGAACACAATAATCTAATCCATTTTCTATCTTCTAAGATGATCCTACTTTAGGGACGTTTGGCAAGCCTAACCTCAAATTCCAAGACTTTTCCATCACGGATGGCACTGATAACAACATCATCGCCGGGGTTTTTGTATGTAAGCAGATACCCCATAAAATCCTCGAAATTCTGAACTTCCAGATCATCAATCGCGATGATCAAATCCCCACCCAAAGGAATATCACCTTCTACATCTGAACCTCTCAGGCCTGCTAGATCTGCAGGACTTCCCGGGGTCACTTCCAGGATATATACACCTGTAGATTGCGGAAGCTCCAGTTCTTCCTGGACGAATAAACTGACTTCACCCAGGACCGAGATACCAACATATGGAGTTTCGTGAGATCCAAATTCAATCAAGTCAGGGATGACATTCTTTGCTGTATCAATGGATATCGCAAAACCCAACCCGGAATTAACCGGTTGTCCAGTCATATCAATACTGGTTGTACTGATGGCTGAATTGATGCCAATGACTTCGCCGTTGAGGTTGATTAATGGTCCTCCAGAATTCCCAGGATTGATTGCAGCATCGGTCTGGATAATATTTCCAGTGGCAAACACGCCGCCCCCTGGAGCAAAATGCATTGAATCCAATGTTCTACCTAGTGCAGAAATTATCCCCTGGGTCATAGTCCCATCTAATCCCTGGGGGTTGCCAATAGCAATCACTGATTGCCCAACAGCCAGATCATGATTATTTCCCAATGTGAGAACGACCAATTCCGGGGGCAGTTGGTCTAACTCCAACACAGCCAGATCTGTATCAGTATCCATACCTACAACTTCCGCCCTGGTCTTAAATCCTGATGGGAAATCCACTTCCAGGTCAGTCGCAGATTCAACTACATGGAAATTCGTGACAATATGTCCTTGTTCGTCCCAGACAAATCCAGTGCCTAAACCTCCACCCTCTTCCGTTAATGCCCGGATGGCAACAACACCGGGGTTGATAGCCTGATAGAGAGCCGGAAGGTCTCCCCCATCTATTGCGACTGTGGAAATTGTTGTCACAATTTCATCGTTCTTAATTGAAGCTGGCTGCTCAAAGAGTGCCAGGGGATTAAAAACGCAAGCCAGGGTGACAAGTGCCAGGACAACTATTACGAGTATGAGTCTATTCCGCTTTACCATGCTAATTCCTTTTTAGTTATATTGAAGGTATCGTTGAAACTCTGATCCTTCTGAATTACCTTTCTTGGTAGATGTCATTATTTCAATAAACCTTACTTCTTATTATAGCTTCCGGATATATTCTACAGCAGTAATTTAACAAAAATATTATAGATAGATTAAGATATTCAGGAACAATCCATTCTTAATAAAAAAAGCCTCCTCAACCAGAATCATCCGCTTGAGGAGGCTTTCGCCAAAGGAGGAAACAGTGATAAAGTTAATACTTATCCCGTCTCACGCAAGTAATCATATCAGAACACCTCCTGGAAGGGAAAGTACAAGCTCATGGATATTGCATGACCTTCATCATATCCACAATATGTTACACCTATAATACTGATTTCCACCCTGAAAAAACTCAAATAAAACTATACAAAGACTCTTATCCAGGCTTATTGTTCCAAGCTATTGCCATTTATACACCCATGTTGTACAATCATCTCCAATCAATTTGCCCTCGTAGCTCAGTGGATTAGAGCACTTGCTTGCGGAGTAAGGGGTCGCGTGTTCGAGTCACGCCGAGGGTGCTATAGACGGAGCGGGAATTCCCGCTCCGTTTTTGGGAAACAATCAACAATATTCTTCTCGAAGCGATCATCGCCATGAGGAAAACATATGAATAAAGTCGCAATTGTAACCGACAGTACAGCTTATTTACCGCCAGAATTGATCACAAAATATAACATCAAGGTTGTCCCCCTGGTTGTCATTTGGGATGGTGATTCTTTCGAGGATGGTGTTGATATCACACCCACCCAGTTCTATACTCGACTGGAAAAGAGTCCATCTCTACCCAGTACGTCACAACCTCCTGAGGCCAAGTTTGTTGAAATTTTTTCCAAGCTTCTAAATGAAGATATGGATGTAGTAGCGATCTTGATCTCATCCGGTATCTCCGGAACCGTCAATTCGGCCCTCCAGGCCAAGAACGAAATTGGATCAGACCGGATCGTCGTAATTGATTCCCAAACAGCTGCTATGGCTACGGGGCTTCATGTACTGGCAGCAGCCAGGAAAGCAGAAGCTGGCGGTAGTCTGGAAGAGGTGAAAGAAATAGCTCTTAAAGCACAGCAAAAAACCAAAGTTATCTTTGCGGTTGATACCCTCGAATTCCTCCACAAGGGAGGGAGAATCGGTGGCGCAAAACGCTTCTTGGGGTCAATGTTGAATCTAAAACCTATCCTGGAAATGAATGGTGGATCAATAGAGGCCGTTAAATCAGTAAGGACCCATAAACGGGCTCTGGAACGGTTGATCTCACTTGTAGAGGAAAAATCAGCTGGGGAAAAACCATTGCGACTGGCAGTTTTCCATTCCAATGTCCCTGAACAAGCCCAAGCCTTGCTGGAAAATGCAGAAGATATCCTCTCTCCAGATGAGACATTCCTGGCTGAGTTAAGCCCAGCGATTGGTACCCATGTGGGTCCTGGCACACTGGCGATCGCCTTTATGCATGGTGAGTAGTTCGGCGAGACAGGTAAAATCACATAAAGAACTCATCGTATCCTCTCCCTAGTAAGAGTGTTGTAATCTACGTATTTAAGAGATTATTCATTATTACGCAGGAGAGGTTTTATGTCAAAAGTTGCCATTGTTACCGATAGTTCACCTTATATACCTAAAGATATCATCCAGGAAAATAAAATCCACGTCGTTCCACTAACTGTGATCTGGGGTGAAGAAAATTTCTATGATGGTGTGGATATCACTCCAGTTGAGTTTTATCAACGTCTGGATAAAGCTAAAGTGATGCCCAGTACCTCACAGCCCTCTGTAGCTGATTTTGAGGTCTTATTCCGGAAACTCCATCAGGAAGGCTATGATATTCTGGCTGTCCTGATCTCGGAAGATCTCTCCGGTACGATCTCTTCTGCCACACAAGCCAAAAAACTGCTTCCTGATGCAAAGATTGAAATTGTCAATTCCAAGACCCTGGCCATGGCTCTTGGTTTCCAGGTCCTAGCTGCCGCCAGAGCGGCCAACCAGGGCGCCTCATTGGAAGAATGCAAGCGCCTCGCGGAAGATGGCAAAGATCGCACCGGCGTTATTTTTGTTCTGGATACCCTTGAATTCCTGCACAGGGGCGGCAGGATCGGAGCTGCCAAGCGATTTATGGGGACCTTGTTGAACGTCAAACCAGTCCTGGCCATCGAAGGTGGCGTAATAGTTCCCCTTGATTCAGTGAGAACCCAGAAAAAAGCCCTGTTCGGCTATCATTGACCTGGTCGAGGAAAAAACCAGAGGAAAGAAGAATATCCGCCTGGCAACATTGCATGCCAATAGCCCAGATATTGCTCAAGAAGTACTGGATGAAGCTGCCGAACGCATTTCTCCAGTTGAACGGTATTCTCGGAAGTCAGCCCAGTGATTGGCACCCATGCGGGACCCGGAGCTATCGGATTGGCTTATATGTATGACGACTAGATCCTGACTAAGAATGTAACATTCAAAGTCCAGTCAATTCACTGACTGGACTTTTTCATTTCCAGGATGGTACACTTATTCAGATAATTGCAAAGAGAGGTGAACTGGATCATGTTTGAAAATCAATCCATACAACCCGATCAGATCCTGCCTGAAAACCAGGATACTGATATTTTAGAAATAACCGCTGAACCCTACCTTGATAAACGCCGAATTAAAGTCTTATTCCGATTATCATCCTTTTCATCAGCACCAAACGTATCCATTAATTTGACAAATGAGAATAATGAGATCCTGGTGACCGCAAATATGGTCAATATTTTCAATCCAGAGAACGAGATCACCCTTCATCTTCCAGTTAATAAGAACCAACCCGGCGATTATTTTGTGACTTTGGATCTTTTCTCCCTGACAGAAGAAAAAACAGACACGGAAGATGGGCCGAAAGTCACATTAAAACAAACCAATATCAAAACCAGATCCTGTTCATTTTCACTCCAGTGAATAAAAATCTCCCACCAGAGTTTGTGAATACAGTTGATTCATTATTGAAGGGCGATGCTCCCAAATTCTGGCAGGCTCTGGAGGACGCACCCCTTAACACTGGTCTGCGGATCAATCCCAACAAATCTGAACTCAACCTTCTCCAACAAGAAATCTCAGCAGGTTTTATTCCCCTGCCTTGGGAAGAAAATGGATATCGAGTAGACCAGACAGAAGGATTGGGAAAACATCCTTATCATGCTGCTGGGATGTATTACCTCCAAGAACCATCAGCCATGGTTCCTGTTTCAGTTCTGGATCCGCAACCCGGTGAGCGAGTTCTTGATCTCTGTGCCGCCCCTGGAGGAAAGACAACCCAGATCGCCAGCAAAATGAACAATGGGGGATATATTGTCGCAAATGATCCAAATCCTCAAAGAGTCCAAGCATTAGGACGGAATATTGAACGCTGGGGAAGTAGAAATATCTCGATCGTCAGTGAAACACCTCAGCGATTGGTTGATCATTTTGGGGAATATTTCGATCGGGTGTTAGTGGATGCGCCATGCTCCGGGGAAGGGACATTCCGGACCCGTCCTGGGGAGATAAAAAAATGGTCGCCACAGCTCAGTCAACGCCTCGCCGCAATCCAAGATGAGATACTCTGGTTCGCCGGCAAATTAGTTCGCCCTGGCGGAACTCTTGTCTATTCTACCTGTACTTTCAACCAGTTGGAAAATGAAGGAACGATCCTCCGTTTCCTCGACAAAAAACCAGGTTTTAATATTGAAGCCATACCCCCGGTTTCAGGTTTTTCTCCGGGTATCCCACTCACTCATTCAGATCCAATCGATCTATCCAGCCCAGTCCGAATTTGGCCCCATATTACTAGCGGTGAGGGACATTTTATCGCCAGAATGAGGAAAATAGAAACTGAATTAAAATCCGATCTTCCCAAAAAGTACAGCAACAACCCGATAGATCCGGAACTGATGTCGATTTATGAAGAATTCTTTGAAAACAACTTAATGCTCACCAGCAGGACCAGAGATATTTCGCCAGGCGATCAGGGTTTGGCAGTATACGGGAACCGGCTTTACTGGATCGCATCCGGATCTCCAGCTTTGGAAGGGTTAAAAATACACCATTGGGGTTGGTGGTTGGGTACTTTCCGGTCAGACCGATTTATTCCCAGTCCTGCATTGGCAACGGGTATCAAACGGGCAGACGCCCAAAAAGTGTTAGAATTTTCGATAGGTGAACCCGATTTAGCATCTTATCAGCGGGGATCCCCAATTAAGATATCCGATGACGGTTCTTTTCCCAGTTCATGGGTTCTTGTTACTGTAGCCGGAAACCCACTTGGGTGGGGTAAAGTGCAAAAAGGGCGGCTGAAGAGTTATTTCCCAAATTGGCTGCGAATTACTTAACCAATATACAGAGACTTATTTATGATTGAAAATAACTCAGACCAGATCCAGGAAGAGGGTTCCAGACCAACTTATCTTTCCTATCTGATAATCATAGTGATTGGTATTATCCTGGTCATCACAGCTGTAATATTTTATCCAGATGCGCAAGCTCAGATAGAGAATAACCAGGCTGAAACGCTACAGGCCACACTAACAAAAACAGTCACACCAATCGCGACAATCGCGCCAACTTCCCACCCCCACGGCAGAACCTATCAATCCTGATCTTCTAGCCTATCCGTCCCAATTCGGCTCACTGATCCTGTCGATACGCGAAGGGAAAGATATCCACCTTTTTGCTTATCAACCTTTTCTGGAAGACTGGTCAGGCATCGGATATACTGCCCTGCCTTTAACACGGATCACCACTGGTCCATTCCATGATATCGCTCCCGCCGTCAGTCCAGATGGATCACTCGTGGCCTTTGCCTCCAACAGGAATGGTCCCTGGGATATCTATATCTTAGACTTGAACACTGGTGAGATCCAACAATTTACTGATACATTTGCTTATGACGGAAATCCAACCTGGTCACCCGATGGACAATGGCTGGCCTATGAAAGTTACCAAGTAAACAACTTGGAAATCCTTCTCCAAGATATCAATAGAACCAGCGGGGAAATACCGCTTACGAATCACCCAGGAGCTGATTTCGCACCTAACTGGTCCAAACAAGGGCGCTTGATCAGTTTTGTTAGCACAAGAAATGGCCTCCAGGAGATCTGGTACGCGGATCTGGATTCCCGCGAGGTAGATAAAGCTGTCCCGGTTGCAAATCTTCCTGGACTATCGATTGATCACCCCACCTGGTCCCCCGATGGAAGATATCTGACCTGGTCGATCGTAACAGAGGAAGGAAATCACTCCTTGGTAAATTGGGATTCACATGATCCCGGTAGAGACCCTGTTATCACAGGCAGCGGAGACTGGCCTATGTGGTCAGGTGGTGGAGATATTTTGTATACAGTGCTGGAAGGTCCTTATGATACTTACCTCACTGCCTACCCCGGATTTAAGGGGTCATCCCAGGTGATGCTGCCAGCTGTAAAAATGCCCGGTCATGTAGAGGGGATCAGCTGGAGCGCGGTTAATGCATTTATTTACGAGTCCAACCTTGATCCTAGCCCAAGCCCAACTCCCCTCTGGTATCCTGCAGAAGGTTCCGCAGCTGAACAAGCTGCAGAGAGTAAGGACCTGATCCAATTACGAAATTTGACTGTGCCGAATCCTAGATTTAACCAGGAGGCTGTAGGCTCATTCTCTTCCCTCCGTCAAGCCGTCTTGGATACGGCCGGATGGGACTTTTTGGGGACGCTGGAAAATGCCTATATTTCAATCTATGAACCACTCACACCAGGAGTAAGCCTGGAATGGTTATTTACTGGTCGAGGAATCACAATCGACGATATCCCGCGGATGGCAAACTGGTTAGTTCTGGTGAAAGAAGAATATCGGGATCAAACCTATTGGCGCGTTTATATCCGGGCCAATAATCAACAAGGATCGCATGGAAAACCACTCCATGATTTTAACTGGAGTTTTAATGCTAGATATTCAGGGAGCAACACCCAATTTGAAAATGGCGGGGCTAGATCCCTCTATATTCAGGATGGTTATTGGATCGACTTCACAGAATTAGCGGATGCTTATGGTTGGAAACGTTTCCCTGCAGAACCCTTCTGGCAGTATTCTGAATCCGCATCCCGGTATCAATACTTCGCTTTCACCCAAGAAATGAATTTGCAAACAGCCTTGCTTCAACTTTATTCCCAGAGTGATATCCAACAACTGGGTATCAACGCCAACCCATAAAAACTTATGAAAAGAATTTCCAGGATCGGTCCAAATAAAGTTTACTCCAGGATGGGAACCTCAGCAGTGAATATCCTCATCCTTTTGATAACAGTTATCCTTCTATCAGGATGCCAGCCTGAGACCGCGTCGGATACTTCTCCCAGCCCGGATCTCCCAATTCCAACAGATACGTCCTCTCTCCCTACAGATACCCAGGTTAGCTTGAACCTTGTTACTCCAACATTAACTCCAATTCCGGAACACAGCCCAACCCCCACTCCTCCCCTTTCTACACCTGAATTCTCACTACCTCCAGATCCCAAGTCAAACATCGATCCCTGGCGCCCTCCTGTTTATCCTGTCCCATGGATTCCTAGCCAGTATGACCATTTTTATTTCCTAAATCCAATTGCAGCCTTTGATATCGAAGCAGCATATTCCAACTATGGTTATGGGGACGTCTTTTTCGAAAATGTGGTTCACACAGGAATCGATATTCCTGGGGATATTGGCACTCCTATCCTGGCTGCTGGAGAGGGAAAAGTGATCTATACTGGCCAGGGTATCTACCGGGGTGGAGATAATGTTTACGATGATCCTTACGGTAAGGCTATAGTCATTCAGCATTCATTCAGTTACCAAGGTGAACCTTTATACACCTTATATGCCCATCTGGATGAAATCCTCGTGGTTGAGGAGCAGGAGGTAAAAGCTGGAGAGAAGATAGGGTAATATGGGTAATACTGGAAAAACCACCGGACCACACCTGCATTTTGAAGTCCGGGTCGGAAAGAATGAATATTTCTCAACCCGTAACCCGGATTTATGGATCTCCCCACCCCAGGGATGGGGTATCCTTGTTGGCCAAATCCTAACTTTTGAAGGCCGGCACCATGAACAACAAGTGGTTTATGTGTACCGCAACGAAGATGCTTTGACCAGCGATGATCCAAATAATCACCTGTGGATCGCAAAATCCTACCAACACGAAGCTATCAACAGCGATCCATATTACATGGAAAATTTAACAGTCTCCAATATCCCTGCCGGTACTTATCTCGTCTCTATCCCGGTTACCAATATTGGTATTTCTTATCAGAAAACTGTTGAGATCAAACCAGGACAGGTAACCTTTTTTAAGTTCAATGTCTGGCGCGGATTCACTAATGATGAGCCTGCCCCTTTGGAATATTATTTTTCGCCTTCCCCTTGACGTTTAGAACATTTGTGCTACACTAAAATCAGCATATCAACCTGTTATGCGACGCATTCAGAGGAGGAAGAAATGGCGGAAGATCCACGTAAAGCAGCATTAGATAAAACGCTCCAGGACATCACAAAACGCTTCGGAGAAGGGGCAATAATGAAATTGGGGGATGCACATGGCTTAACCGTGGATGTGATCCCTACAGGTACTTTATCCCTTGATCTTGCTCTCGGTGTGGGAGGTCTTCCCCGAGGCAGAGTGACCGAAATCTATGGTCCTGAAGCATCCGGAAAAACTACAATTTGTCAGCATATCGTTGCCCAAGCTCAAAAGCAGGGCGGGACGGCTGCATTTATTGATATGGAACACGCCCTTGATCCTGCATATGCAGCCAAGACAGGAGTGGACATAGATAACCTGTTGATCTCTCAACCAGATACAGGTGAACAAGCTCTGGAAATTGCCGAGTCACTGATCAGGTCTGGTGCAGTAGATATCATCATCATCGATTCCGTTGCTGCTCTGGTTCCCCGGGCAGAGATCGAGGGGGATATGGGCGATTCCCATATGGGATTAATGGCTCGCTTAATGTCCCAGGCACTTCGGAAATTATCCGGCGCAATTAAACAAACAAATACATGCTTGGTTTTCACAAATCAGCTGCGAGAAAAGATCGGTGTTGTTTTTGGCAATCCAGAAACAACTCCAGGTGGCCGTGCACTAAAATTTTACAGCTCGATTCGGATGGATGTTCGCAGAATTCAGTCCATAAAATCTGGAACGGAAATAACCGGCAGCCGGACCCGTGTCCGGGTTGTGAAGAATAAAGTCGCTCCTCCATTCCGGACTGCTGAATTCGACATCATGCATGATGAGGGCATTTCCCGGTCTGGCGATATTCTTGACCTGGCTGTAGAGGTCGGGGTGATCGAAAAACGAGGATCCTTTTATTATTATGGTGATGATCTGCGTATAGCGCAGGGACGTGAAAATGCCAAGGAATATTTGAAAGAGAATCTGGATTTCACCCAAGAAATCGAAGATGCCATCCGCGCTTTAGTAATGGACCAATCGGAATTTGACGACGAAGCAGAAACCGATGAACCAAATCCCCCGGTTGAATAAATACTGGCCGAAAACCGTCAGAACTATCACAACCTTCATTCTGTTGTTTCTAATAACCGGATGCCAGTCTGGCTCCGGTACACCCGTTCCTTCCGAGGCGGCACATTTTGTACCGCCTACTGCCAATCCAGCCCTGGAACAAATCTCCGGATCCACTCCAACTCCCCTACCCACCAAACAGTCGAATTGTGTAAACCAGCTTGAGTTTCTGGATGACCTGACCATCCCTGACGGGACAGAAGTCCTCCCTGGTGAAAAGATCACAAAACGATGGTTAATTGAAAACACGGGAAGCTGCAATTGGAACTCTTCTTATTCAATGCAGCTGATTTCAGGATTGGCTCTGGGGTCTGAAAAGACCCAGGGATTATATCCAGCGCGTCAATCCACCAAGGCGATATTAGAAATAACGTTCAGCGCACCTGACAATCCAGGTCGGTACAATTCCTGGTGGCAGGCCTATGACTCGGATGGCAATCGTTTTGGAGACCCCTTCTATATTGAGATCTCTGTTGTGGAAGAAATCGCAGAGGATGAATAGACTGCCATGGCCAATGAAGAGCTCCAGCGTTAAACGTCGTGGAAGATGTACTGAGATCCCTCAATATCCCTGTCACGGTACAGGAACTTCCAGACAGCACCCGGACAGCCAAGAGAAGCTGCCGACAGCCGCCAAATGCCAGGTGGGCCAAATCGTCAAATCCCTGGTTTTTCAAACAGCGGACAGCCATAAACCGATCATGATCCTGACCAGCGGTGATAACAAAGTAGATGAAAAAATCGTCGGAGATCAACTTGGAGTGGAAATCCAATTCGCTCCGCCTGATTTCGTCCGGGAAGAAACAGGTTTTGCGATTGGGGGAGTATCTCCGTATGGATTGAAAAAAGAAATCCCGATCTACATTGATCGGGATCTACTTGATCATTCAATTGTCTGGGTCGCAGCGGGATCACATCATGCGGTCTTCAGCATTCAACCCCAAACCCTCGTCAACACAACCGGCTGCCTGGTAATTTCAGTTCACTGAGCTCAATCAGCTAACCAATGCAGCTTCTTCCATCAATTTGTGAATTTCCAAAGGAATCCCTTTGGCAGGGTCACGGTTAAGACTGATTGCATTCTGGGCACATTTATCAACACAGACGCCGCATCCAAAACAATCCTCACTGTGGATCAGCGCCTCATTATCTACCATCTCTATCGCGGAAAATTGGCAGTATTCACTGCAAGTTTCACATCCCTCACAGAGGTCAGAATCCACAATGGCCGTATATCCAGAGGACATAAGCATGGGAGTTCCATTATTATGAGCCTGAAAAGCCCCACAACAGCACGAGCAGCAATTGCAGATAGCATAAAAACGATTTAACATGGCATCTTTGAAGAACGCGTGTGAGACATGGCCGCGATCATGTTCTGCCTGGAGAATTCCCATAGCCTCTTCAGAGGATATCAAGCGTGATTTTTCAGGTTGGTGCTCCAGTATAAAACTGGCAAATGGATCTCCCACGATCAAACAAACATCTACAGGTGTGCAGTGATCTTCACGGGCCATACGGCAGGGACAATCCAGGGCCACGATCGTCTGAGGATTGTGCATGATGATATCTTTAGCGCGGGTATAGGGAATTATCTGTTCCAGATCCTTGATGACAATCTCTTCCTCGATTGATACCAGTCGTTTGGCCTCATCGATCGGGACAACCTTTCCATGATAAGCATTTGCCCAGGCATTTCCAAATTCCTCCGGATCATCCTCATGAGAGGGTTCCAATATAGATTGTAAAAAAAGAAAGATCGGTTGGATGACCTTATACAGACGGTGTTCCCCAAGAGCCACGCTGATATATAAATAAGGCCATTTTGAATACATATAGCCATGCATAAAATCAAATAGGGAATACTCCCCAGCGCTTTTCTCTTTCCCTGTAAAAATTCCTGGTTGAGTTTTTGATCAAACCTCTTTTCTGTATTGTCATGAATTGCTCCTTGGATGCGGAAGCTGATCTTTCAAGGTATTGTAATCCATCTTTAATTGAAATAAATAATAGCTGTAAACCAACATGGTTTACAGCTATTTACATCCAAGTAATATATAAAATCAAAATATATAAACTTATTCCTAGGAAGCTTTTAATACCTGGAAAATCTCTCTTGCTCGTGGTCTTTTTCCATACATCAACATGAAAGTTCTGAATATCTTAACAGACATATATTGCCCGATGGCAATAGATACTATCAACACGCCCAAACTAGCAACAAGTTGCCAGCAGGGGATATCAGACACACCCATTCTTAACATCGTCATGGTTGGAGCAGTGATCGGAAAAATAGAAAGCACCACCCAGATCGGATGTTCCGGAATAGCAATGAAAGCGCCAAAAGTCCACAATGGAATATATCCTGCCATGATGTAGAACATGGACAGGTTATGTCCATCTGCTGCGGTGGATACAATTCCACCTACCATCACAGATAGCACAGCAAAAAGCAAATAACCAAGCACAAAATAGATCACTCCAAAGACAATGAAGTTAGGGGGAATCTGGATGTTAGCCAACAATCCACCAAAAGTTGCTGAGGCCAGATCCAGGATCAAAGGAGCCGATACCAACCACAAAAGGACCTGTAATAATCCCGCTGTACCAAGAGCCAGGACTTTCCCTATTAACATCTGACTAACTGATACTGAAGAGGTTAATACTTCGATCAATCGACTTTCTTTTTCCTCTCCTAAACCGCTGATCAGGGAATTATTACCAAACATCAATGCCATGCTCAATGATAAAGCATATACACCAGGGATGATGATATTCCCAATATTGCTTTGTGATTCTGCAATTGAACCATCTTGATCAAGTCTTGTTACGCTCATATCTATCGGAGATAAAACCGTTTCGATGATTCCAGGTGGGACTTCATCCTTTAACAAATTCTTGATCAGGAAACTGGAGATGGCATACTTCTTAACCATCGGCGTCTCGAGCTCTCTCGCCATGGTAAATCGTTGGATCGATACTGTTGAGGAGAAATCCGAAGGTATCAGGAAAAATTCGTCGATCTCACCCTCCACCAGGGCAGCAGTTGCATGATCTTCGGATTGGTAAGGAATTAATTGAATTAGCCCTTGATCTAGATACGCGTCAAAATTCCCTGCCTGGTCTACATACCCAATCCGGGTTAATTCATCAACTGCCGGTTCAAACAAAGTCGAAAATAACTGAACAACCCCGATAATAACAAGAGCCAATACCGGAATCGCAAGTGTCAAAATGATATACCCAGTTTTTTTAATTGCCTGGATGAATTCATGCCTAAACAAAAGGAAAATTTTATTCATAATCTGTTCCAGCGAGTTCTAGAAAAATCTCGTTTAACGAAGGTGTTGTTACCTCAAACCGATTGATGGAAACTCCCTGGGTCCTAATATTATCCAGAACCTCCTGAGAAGTGACATCCGGTTCAAGCATTAATTCAACAAAACCGTTGTGGGGTCTGATCTCAATTACGCCCGGGATATCCGACCATGAGCCTTCAGCTTCAAGACGAACTGAATGCTTCCTGAAATTTGCCCTCGAAGTCGGAATATCACCATAAAGAACGGTTTTACCTTTATTGATCATCAAGACACTGTCACATAGTTCTTCGACTTTATTCATTTGATGTGTACTGAGAATGACAGTTTTTCCACCTTCTCTTAGATCACTGATGATTTCCTGAACGGATGCCGTTCGGATTGGATCAAGTCCGGAGAAAGGTTCATCAAGAATGATCAGATCAGGATCATGCACTACAGTAACAACAAACTGGATCAGCTGGCCCATTCCCTTGCTCATCTCTTTGTTTTTCTTGTTTTTGTTTTCGAGCATTCCTACTCTGTCTAGCAACACATTCGCTCTTTCTTCCGCTGTCTTTCTATCCATCCCTTTTAGGGAGGCAAGATAGAGGATCAATTCCATGGCTGATAGTCTCTTATACAATCCTCTCTCTTCAGGCAAGTAGCCAATGCGATCCTTAAAGGCTTCATTCATGGACTGCCCAAAGATATTTACAGAGCCAGCATCCGGTTTCATGAAATCCAGGATCATTTTAATGGTGCTGCTCTTACCTGCTCCATTTGGACCAATCAGTCCCAGGATCTCACCGGGTTCAACAGAAAAGGTCAAATCATTTACTGCAATCACATCAGCATAGGATTTGTACAAGTGTTTTACTTCAACTGCTGCCATCTATCTATCCGCCTCCATTGAGTGTTTGATTGTTATTATTATCAAGAAGCCGCAGCAGCAGATTCCTCCTGCCAGCGTTTTATGACCAGACAGTACACGAAAACCAGAAGTTTCAGAGGGATCTCTGCCCCAATCTTGATGTAGGCACCTCGTTTTAATCCTCCCCGGGGAAGGACCTCACAAATTCCCTGGGCCTGGATATTCTTCAAAGTCCAGCTGCGCATTTTACTACCGCCAGGAGTTAGATGATAGATTTCTTCTTCATAATCTATCTCGAAGGCCCGTTTCAATTTTTTAGGAGGATGCGCTTTTCCAATTACGGAAGTTCCTTCATAAAATTCATATTGGTTCTTCCAGACACTGGGTTTCTTAAAATCCAGGACAACTTCATCAGCTCCAATAAAACTTCCTTCCCCTTTACTACCTTTGATCGTCAAGGCACCTAAGACACCTTCCGGGGTATTGAAGACATGTTCTGTCTTGAAAGTGCCACTGACGGTTATTTCAATCACATCTGCTTTCAGTTCTGCTTGATCGGTCAATTTATTCTCCTTGATCTGGTTTATCTGATTTATCTGCGTCATCATAGCGTTGTGCCATATCAGCCATCGCTGTTATTCCCGCTAACCCTCCCAGGTTCATGGTATCCACAGCACTGGAAGGTACGATCACCATAGCGCCCCGCTCTTTCAGCCCTTCAAAGAGCATATTCATAGCCCGCAAGTGGAGTGCTGTCGGATTATCCTTATAAGCTTCCGACGCTTTAGCGAAGGAATCAGCAATTTGTTCCTCACTCTCACCCAGGATGACCCTTGCCTGGCGTTCTCGTTCTGCCTGGGCCTGTCTGCTCATAGCGTCTTCCAATGCGCCGGGTATAACTACATCTCTAATCTCAACCGATTGCACAGTGATACCCCAGGGAGTGGTCCTTTCATCAATGATGCGCTGCAGTTCTTCATCCATTCGTGCCCGACCGACAAGAATATCTGCCAGCTCCATCTGACCAATAATCTCCCGCAATGCGG